>NZ_JASCQK010000005.1:14662-411186 GCF_040798045.1 Bacteroides sp. NGMCC 1.200775
TATAGGTCTGCAATGTGTCTTTGATACGATTATTCACTTTAATATCATAGTATATGAATAGAACTTTTATTACGCGAGAGTGTCTCGGTAAAGCCTTATGGCTGTGTTTGTGCCTTTCGATAGCAGGATGTGCGGAAGATGACAGAATGACTCCCCTGTCTGCTGACAGCGGGGATACTGCCGACGAGTTAATCCCCATCCAAATCAGTCTGACGGGTGACAACGACTATCATTCTTCCTCTTTTAATGACGCTTCGACCCGTAACCACTCTCCCCTGATCGCCGAATGGGTGGGGGTAAAAGCTTTCTCCCCTACACGCACGGGAGAGCAACCGGACTATGAAGGTCCCCGGATAGCCTCGATGGAACTGACGGAAGATACCCTACCCCGTGCAAATACCCGTGCAACAGTATCTTCAGGAGTCTATTTCCGGCTAATTGTTTTCTGGAAGTCCGGAAATAACTATGTCTTCCAGTCGGCGGCCGATTACACCTCAAATGGTACGGGCACTCCTGTACTCAAACAAGGGAAATTGCTGACACGCTCGGGAACGATACGTGTAGTTGGTTACTCCTTTAATACCGCTACAGCTGCCGACTTGGGAACTATGCCTTCCACGTATGCCTACAACAGCAGCACAGTTTCTATCCCTAACATGAGCAAGGACTTCATGACCTTCGATTCCGGAGATATAACGAATGTAAACAGCCTCAGCCACAACCTTCCGGTGAGTTTCAGTCAGAAGTTGTGTAAACTGACAATTTCCATTAGTCCCACCGGATACCCGAGCAATGCGATCAGTAATTGCACGGGTGTATACGTAAAGCAAGGGGGAAACTCCACATCATGGACAATCGGTCCTTCGAGCAATGTGGTAGCTGCCAACACGAATAATACGGCAGCATTCAATCCGAACACGACCCTGAGTACAACCATACGCATGGTTCCGTTTGCAGGGGCCAGAACGATTACAGTGCATTTCAATACGCTGACGGTAGGAGGACGGATTGTGAACAACAACACCGAAATCACGTCCACCCAAAGCGTACAGTTGAAAGAGGGAATGAGCTATACACTAAAAATACAGTTTAAAAAAGGTCCCGGCATCAATGTGTTGGAGAGTGATATTAATCTTACGCAAAACGGATGTACGGCTCAGGATAAGAAAGACCTGGCCAAATTAATATGGGCGGATGGGAATCTGAAAAGTACAGGAGCGAGTAATAATTATGTGTGGACTACTTCAACTGATTATGGATATTATTATACTTGGAATCAAGATTATAATAGAAACAATATAGATCCATGCGCAAGACTTAACCCTACGACATATGGTTCAGGATGGCGAACACCATCGATAAACGAATTGACTAAACTTTCTCGATGTACAAATAAAATAGTGACTAATAAGGGCGTATGGTTTATGAATAACAGCAAAGGAATCTTTCTCACTGTAGCAGGAGCAAGAGGAGAAGGAGGATGTGGTACAGTAGGGACACATTTTGTCGGAGAAGTTGGCTTTTATTGGAGTAGTGATAATAATAATAGTAATAATAATTGGGCGCGTAGGCTTGTTCTTGATGCTCGATCTACACTTAGCATAGAAATACAAGCTGATGGTCCGAAAGGTGACGGGCATTCTGTCCGTTGCGTAAAAGGTACCAAACAATAATATTCACTTTTAAACTTAACAAATCATGAAAACCGAACTCAAAGGCTGGCTTGCGGACAATACCGTGACCACCGACAACAAAGAAGACAAAATCCTGATATTGGAGAGCGCCGGAAACCTGACGCTATCCGATGTACTGGATGAAATGAAGAAAGAAGATACCGGTTTGCGGGCAGAGACTTTAAAGCATGCCGTCGATCTTTTTCAGCGCACAGTATCGGAATTGGTACTGAACGGATACTCTGTCAATACGGGGCTTTTTCGTGCCGTACCACAGTTTCGCGGGGTAATAGACGGTGGAGTATGGAATCCCGAGAAAAATTCTATCTATGTTTCCTTCAATCAGGATAAGGATTTACGTGAAGCTATCGCACGGACCGGCGTGAAAATTCTGGGAGCCAAAGGTGACTCGGCCTACTTCATCGGCGGTGAAGACGCCGCCACCCGTGCTACGGACGGTAGTGCAACTGCGGGACGTAACTATCGCCTGCAAGGAAAGAATATTAAAGTAACAGGCACAGACTCTGCCGTAGGTATCGTATTGATTGACGAAAAAGGCACAGAAACGAAGTTACCGATGGATATGATTGCCATAAACAACCCCTCGGAAGTATTGGTGCTACTTCCTGCCGACTTGAAAGACGGAACCTATGAGCTGCGACTGACCACACAATACTGCCACAGTTCGCAGACAATGCTAAAAACGCCGAGAACTGTCAGTCGATTTATCAACATCGGCGCATCTCAAGGAGATGGCGATGGTGATATTGTAGATGATCCAACGGCCTAACAGTAAACATACCGGCACATTTCATATCGTGGGGCTGTGTCAAAACTCTTTTTACCACAGATTACACAGATTATCACAGAATAAGAATGTTGATAATCAATAACTTAAAAATTGCTCTATGTTACTCTGTGTCCTCTGTGGTGAGTTTCGACACACCCTCCAATTTTGTATAATGCGTATACAGCATTATCTACGGCTCGTATACTACTCTATATACGTACTGTATACAGAGTTGCATACGGTGCGTAGACAGAACGATCTGTTTCCCATATTCAGTTAGCCACCATTGCCTCTGTCGGAGTGACCCCATAAAGTGTACGGAAACATTTAGTGAAATAGGCGGGCGAAGTAAAACCGGTCATATAAGCTATCTCACTGATATTATACTGCCGGGCTTTAAGCAAAAGCATTGCTTTATTGAGCCGGTAATTCCTCAGGTAATCAGTGGGTGAAACCCCGAACAGTGTTTTCATCTTCCGGTAAAGGTGCACCCTCGACAATCCCAAATGTTCACTCAGGTCTTCGATGCTGAAATCGGAGTTTTCATATTGCGTGTCGACAATGCTCAGCAGCTTGTCCCTGAACAACTCGTCTACCTTCATCAGTTTGCATACCTCCACATTGTCCATCGTACCGGCCCGGAGATTCTTCATATAAGCTTCCTTCATCTTTTGCCGTTCCGAAATCATGTTGATGATACGTATTTTCAGGAAGTCGATGTTGAAAGGTTTGGGAATATACTCGTCCGCCCCTTCGGCAATGCCGTAAATGCGCTGGCTGTCTTCGGACAAAGCAGTCAGAAGTATGATAGGGATATGGCTGAAAGCAAGATCGTTCTTCACCCGGTTGACCAACTGGAAACCATTCATACCAGGCATCAGCACGTCACTCAGAATCAGGTGGAAAGCGACATCCTTCCCCAACAGGTCCAACGCTTCATTGCCATTACCCGCCACTTCGACCCGGAAATTGTCGGACAGCTCCTTCCGCAGGCTGTATCGCACATCGGGGTCGTCTTCCACCACCAGAATATGATAATCGTAGGTCGTGGACAGCATTTCATTCACTATCGTCGTATCCACTTCCATGTCATGATAACTCAGATTGAAACGGTCGGTCTCTTCCAGTATATATTCGTGGGTATAGTGAGCCATATCTTTGTAAAGCCGGACGCTGAACAAGGTATATTCTCCGGGCTGGCTCTCTACACGAATTTCACCGTCATGCAAATCGACGTATTCTTTCGAAAGATTAAGTCCGATGCCGAAACCTGCCGTACCGAATGTCTTATTACCGGTATAAAACCGCTCGAAGAGATGCTCCATGCTCTCTTTTGAAATCCCCCGCCCATGATCCTCCACTTCCACCAGAACAGTTTCTGCCTCACCGATAACCCTGACGGAAATATCTCCGCCGCCATCCGAATATTTAAAAGCATTCGAAATGATATTCACCAATACCTGCTCTATCTTATTGACATCGATATGGATATTCAGCTCGTCGATGTTGGTGCAGAACTGATAATGGATCTGCTTCTCCTGAGCAATACCGGTAAAGTAATCGAAGACCTCTCTGACCATTCCTATCAGATCTACCTGACGCAGAATCAGTTTCATCTTGTCGTTGTCAATCCTGCGAAAATCGAGTATCTGATTGACAATCCGGTAGAGCCGGTCTACGTTCCGCTTCATCAAAGCCACATCTTCCTGAATAGAAGGATCGAGCCTGGAGTTTTTAATCAGTTTGTTTACCGGCCCCAGTATTAACGTAAGGGGAGTACGGATTTCGTGGGAGATATTGGTAAAGAACTGCAGTTTCTGGTTCGAGATGTTTTCTATCTGGTTATTCTTGACCGCCAGTTCCTCCTTCTGCGCCTCTACAAGCTGGTTTTTATCATACAGTTCTTTGTTTTTGTTCTTGATACGAAGATTCATGTACATGACATATCCCAACAGAGGGATAATGAGTAACATCAACGCCAGGATCAATATGGTGGAGTTGCGCAGGAACTTGAAACGAGACAGCAGATTGTCTTCTTCCTGCTTCTGGCGGTTGATCCGCTTCTGGTAATGGTTCAGTTGTTCGGACTGTGCCAGAATGGTTTTTGCGTTTCCCCGGTTAATGATAGCGGTATTCAATACGTAGTTTTTCTTCACCTTCTCCCCATTGATAATGGCCATGGCCACCTGAATGGAGATAGCTCCTCCGGTAGGATACTGAAAAGAGGCTTCCAATTTCTCGTCGGCTACAGCCTGCAACCCGGCTCCATCACCATATACTCCGTCGATACCTATAAACCGGATACGTCTGCCGGACACAGAGTCACGCTTCATAATGACATCACGTGCAGCAAGAGCCATCACATCATTATGGGCATACACCAAGTCGATATCTGTAAAAGCAGGCAGCTTGCTGACAGCATCGTAAGCACTGTTATAGTGCCACTTACCAAAAACCTGGGTCACCCGGAAGTTTTTGTCGCTGCGGAGATGGTCAATAAACCCGTCATGGCGTTCCATGGCGGGCGAAGAGCCTTCCAGTCCCCATATTTCAAGTATTTGGGAATTGGGAGAAAGTTGTCCGTTGATATATTCGCCGATGGCAGAACCGATGTTGTAATTATTGGCGCCGATAGAAACCGTATATTCATCCGACTGTATCTTACGGTCGTGGATAATGGTAGGAATGCCTTTCCGGTAGGCTTCCACTGCCACGTCGGTAATGGGAACAGCTTCGTTGGGTGAAATGATAAGTACATCCACATTCTGCGAGATCAGTTTACGGATCTGGGCTACCTGCCGACTGCTGTTATCCATTGCATTATATACTACCAACTCCACGTTGCGGTAATTGGAGGCCTCAATCTGCATTTCGAGCAATACGGCTTCGCGCCAGGAATCGGAAGTGCACTGAGAAAAACCGATAACATATTTTCTGTCCGCCTCTTCCTTCCGTTGGCAAGAAGACAGGAATACGAACAGGCCTGCAAAAAGCAAAATGCCGAACCGAAATAGATTTGTGTTTTTCATGCTGTGTTCTCCTTAGTAATACGTATATAAGACGTCCTGAAGCAAAGAAACAGGACGCCTTATCAAAAGAAAATGTTCGTTACCAGATGGATTTTACCGAGAACACTTCCAAGTTCTTGACTTCTATGTTGTTACCCCAGAAGTGAAGTCCTTCGCGATTTCCTTCACGCGGGCTCCGTTTCATCGAATACGAATAAGCTCCTCCGTCGATGAAGACTTCGATGGAGGTACGGTCGATGTATATGTCGGCTGTCAGTTCCATACTGGTGCGGTCGTCGGGTGAATAGAACACACCGTTTATCAGATTGGAGTTCATGTCATAATCCACCAGAGGCTGTCCGTAAAGATTCAGTCCGGCACTGGTGGCATGTGATAACTTGATGGTAGTCCGTATCCGCAAACAGTCTTTATCGGAAAATGATTGCAACCGCCCGTTGGCTGCATCAGAAGTAAGTGATGTCCAGTTTCCTACCGGCCGGAACAGTTGCTCTGCCTCCCTGACAGGAACACTAAACAAACGGACTCCCTTTGAAGTAGTACGAAGAGTCAGTTCATTGGGCAGCAGCATCATTCCGTTGAACGGCATACCATCGTGTGAAATTCGTCCCCAGCCTATCTGGATGCGACGTCCGTCACTGGCAGGCAGGTTGCTATAGGTTTGGGCAGCATACATACTTCCTGTATAATAGTAGTACTTACCCGCCTCCGGAGTAAATGTCTGACCATCGAACGATCCCAGCATATAAGTACCCGAGGCTCCGTACATCACCCATTTCGTGTGATTCTTATCTCCGTCAACCGGCAGCTCAAACAGTTCGGGACATTCCCAGAAACCGGTAACATGGCTCTTGTACTCCCAGTTCTTCAGGTCGGAAGAGTTATAGATGGAATGTCCGTCCCGCTCGTTGAGCACCATCACCCAATGTTTGCCGGGTGCGTACCAGAAAACTTTCGGATCACGTGTGTCTTTACTATTCCATTTTGCCTTTGAGTCTATCACCGGATTGCCTTCGTATTTGGTAAACGTACGTCCCCGGTCGAGGCTGTAGGCAATGCACTGCCGCTGTTTCTCCGGATTATCCACTGTATAGGCGGCTACCAGTGCGGGCTCTCCTTTTTTATTAAATCCGGCGGTATTATCATAATCGATCACGGCCGAACCGGAGAAGATGGTTCCCAGTTCATCGGGGTGCAAAGCATCCGGCAGTTCCTCCCAATGTACCAGGTCACGGCTCACGGCATGTCCCCAGGTCATGTTCTCCCATTCCCGTTCGTAAGGATTATGCTGATAGAAAAGATGGTATTCACCTTCATAGTAAACCAATCCGTTAGGATCGTTAATCCATCCGCGACGGGTAGTGAAGTGAAATTGCGGACGGTTCTTCTCTTTATACAGGCTGTCTTGCCCCGCAATCACATCGTCCTGATAGATCTTCTCCAATCCGGCAGACTCTCCTTCATAGCTGATTCGGAGTGTCTTGCCTTTCCAGGAAGAAACATCGCAAAATACCCAATAATCGGGTTTCCCGTCGGCCAGGCGAATCACGAAATTACGTTCCGGAGCCCCTTTCACCTCGAATGTCATTTTCTTCCGGTCCATTTGGTGGGACACGGGAAGGTTGATATACTTCTTCGTAATCTTCAGCGTAACATCGCCGGCAAATGAAGCAAACAGGTTACCGGCAAGCAGCGTTGCGGCAAGAAATAATTTTGTAGTCAAATGCATAGTTTTATTTTGTTAGTTAATAATGGAAAACCTGAGTGCAATTTTACGCATTTTTTCAGGGATAAGCTATCACTCAGCGTACAAAACGTATCACTCAAGTTACCCGAAAGATATTCCCAATGGAAGCGACCGGCAGAGAATGACGGATTTAGCAAAGTTTATCACGGATTCAGCCAGAACCGGTAACCATAAAATGACCATCTTTGCAGCATATTACATTTTATATTATATCTGATCATCATGAAACATCTTACAAACATTTGCAAAGCAGCCTGTGGAGTCTGCCTGGGTGCAGCCTTATATGCCTGTACATCTACTGCCGTACAGACGGGGCCCCTGCCTACCAAAGGGCAACAAGCCATGATTGACCGTAAATACGGCATGTTTCTCCACTTCGGCATGAACACTTACCTCAACGTGGAATGGAGTGACGGCACTGCCCCCGCCTCAACGTATGCCCCTCCTGCCGACATCGCGCAGAAAGCCGCACAATGGGTGAAGACAGCCAAAGAAGCCGGAATGCGCTCCATCGTACTTATTACGAAACACCACGATGGCTTCTGCCTTTGGGACAGTAAATATACCGACCATGACATCGCCAATCCGGGCATCAAGCACAAAGTAGACATCGTACGCGCCGTATCGGATGCCTGCCACGAACAGGGAATCGCATTTTCCATATATTATTCTCTTTGGGACCGCCATGAACCCAGCTATAAGGATTCCGACAAATATAAATACATCGGGTTTATGAAAAATCAACTTGAGGAGCTGATGACCCAATATGGAACCGTACACGAACTCTGGTTCGACGGTGGATGGGACCGTAAAGTGGAAGACTGGCATCTGCAAGAGGTATACGATTACGTCAAAAAGATGCAACCAGAATGTCAGATATCTACCAACTGGACTATCGGCAAACGTCCGGTAGACATGCAGGAGGGCGATTCAATCATCTACTTCCCGTCTGACTTCCGTTTATGGGACCCGTTTCTCCCGGTAAAGGATGATCCTAAAATATATACACATAGCGGGAAGCAATACTATCTGCCTTTTGAAAGCACACAGACCATTTCTGTCCTTGGCAGTTGGTTCAATCATCCGGAAGACAGTACCGTACGTGAACTCGACGAGTTGGAGGAAATATTCTATGTGGCAACATCCAATGACAACTGTTTGCTACTGAATATCCCACCGGACACCAACGGCGAACAAAGCCCCAAAGCAGTGGAGCGCATCAAAGAACTGGCCAAGCTGCTGGGTATCGATTCCGGTAAACCGTTCCCGAAAACGTTGAAGCGTCCCCAGTCTATCACGACCGATGCACGGGCCGAAGCAAGCAGCACACTCAAAAACGACACCCTCCATTACGGAGCCAATTATGCAGTGGACAGTGACGTTACAACCTCCTGGATCAGTGCAGACTCCGTCGGCTCCATCACTGTCACTCTGGACAGGGAAGCCAGTTTCAGCAAGTTCTTTATAATAGAATCAGAGAACAGCATCCGGAAGTTCTCCGTCGAGGCAATAAAGGAAGGAAAAGAGATACAGGTTTACCAAAGCGAAGTATTGCCACTCACCAATTCCAATAGTTTCATGGGATACGGAATCATCGAATTCACACTTCCCGAAGTATTGACAACCCGACAGTTCCGTATACAAATTCAACAGTCCGACGGACATCCCAGCATCTATTCCATCCGTTTAAAATAGTCCGACTGTCCCAATATAAATGGATAACGTATAAAAACACGTTATCCATTTGTTTTTTTAGCCCCAAACATTTACCTTTAAACCCGCATAAAAACAATGTGTTTGCCTCAAACGATACATATGCCAATCTCAAACACGACATACACCTTTTCATTATCTATGCTCTACGCCGGCTTCAAGCGTGTAGAGAACTGGTGGAATTTCAGGAATGTCATCAGTCCGTTTTACCGCCTGTACTATATTGAGAACGGACGAGGAAGAGTATATATAAATAATGTGGTTTATGACCTTTTACCGGGCCAATTGTTCCTAATCCCCAAGTTTGCCTTCCACAGTTATGAATGCGATGACTTTATGGATCACTATTATATCTGTTTCTTTGATGATTTGAACGGAGTGCCGGGAGTGCTCAATCCACTTCAGCTAAACTTGCAACCGGAAGCCGCTCCGATGGACTTCTCACTGATAAAACGTTATCTGGAACTTAATCCGTACAAGTCATTACAGGTTGTAGACCCACAGAGTTATGACAATACCAAGTCACTTTATGAAAACAGGACCGAGAAAAATCTATCGCAGTTGTCCCACACCATAGAGAGTCATGGAATCCTGCTGCAACTTTTCTCCCGCTTCATTACAGAAGCCAGTATGAGTCAACTACACGGCAGTAACTCATACATCAAACTGGACGAGGTGATACAATACATCCACAAGAACCTCGACAAACGTATTACGGTAATCGAGCTATCCGAGCGGATGTGTCTCACCCCTGACCATTTCTCGAAAGTATTCAAAAAGATAATCGGTGTGCCTCCCTGCGAATACATCCAGATGAAACGTATCGAACGGGCACAAGCCATGCTGATCTCTTCGAAACTCAATATCATGCAGATAGCGGAATGTGTCGGCATTTATAATCCTGCGCAATTCACCCGCCTGTTCAGCAAGCTGACCCAATGTTCGCCCAGAGAATACCGGGCGAAACAATTGAATGATATCACTTACTTACGGAAGAAAGATTCAGCTTCTCACGCAAGCGGTTCAGAATCGTGATATCTTCTTGCCTCAGTTTGCCGTCACGACCGGGAGGGCAGTTTAAAATCAAAATATTGTCATTCCTGGTACATTGACGGTATAGTTTCGCCAACTCGTCAACAGACTTGAAGTTTGTATCCGTAGTATGATAAAACCAACGGTCACTAATACAAACGGTCGACTCCCAAGGCATATAATAATCTTTGCCGTCATGGGTAAACAGCTTCGGGTCATCGTCTGCCGGCAGGTACGGATCGCCCAGTCTGAAGTCACTCGGAAAATAACGAATCGGATATCCCGCCCGTTGATCACCCGGCAACACAGGATGCGCATCCGCATTTTCAGGTGAACCGATGCTCCAGTTGATGCCTATCTGGCATTCGGGTTCTTTCGACTTGATGGTTTGATAGATATCCATCACCGGCCAACGGTAATTCTGTTTCACCCATCCTCCGTCAAACCAGAACTCAACAATAGGAGTATGCTTTCGTGCAATGTCGACCAGTTCGGCGAGTTGCCGAAGCATATACTCATTGTATCCGGCATCTTTACTCCGGTCGTCAACGTCCCGGTTCATTTTGCGGTCCCAAAGTGAGTAATATAACCCAAGCCCAATTTTATACTTTTTGCAAGCCTTGGCCACAGCTTCTACCACATCGGTTTTGTTTCCGGAAGCAGCCACATCGTAATCGGTATACTTACTGTCCCAAAGACAGAACCCATCGTGATGTTTAGTGATCAGAATCACATATTTCATACCCGCATCCCTGGCGGTTCTTATCCACTGTTCGGCATCAATGGCAACAGGCGCATACGAGGAAGCCGGCTTGGAACCGTCCGTCCACTCTTCATTATGGAAAGTATTGATGCCAAAGTGAATGAACATGCCATACTTACGTGCGATCTGCTTCTGTTGCGCCTTGCTGGGAAGGTCAGAGGGAACAGGAAGAATCAGTTTTTGTGCATGAGCACTTATGCCCAGCATCATTAAAAGAAAGCTGCTTAAAAAGAATCTCTTCATAACTAATAATAAACTTGATGGTACATCACAGGATTATTCTCTACACAGCACAAAGATACCGGACATCCCGAAAGGTAACTTTTCAAAAAACGGGGTATTATTGACTGTTTTAGTGTTATTGGGTAAGAAGATAACGACGGACAGGCGATAACAGAATCGTAACATCTTTGTCACCCAGCGTTCAAACAACTGTAAAAGTGACGAAACTTCCTCCCTCTACTTTTGCAACAAATTATTAACGCATACTAACAAATATGAAACGAATTCTGAAACTGGTATCATTCGTTCTTTTATTATCGAACATGGGCAGTCATCTCTACGCCGATGAAAAAGCAAACGTAGTAAAACAAGGTACGATCCGGGGACGTATCATCGACACATCCAAACAGACATTACCGGGGGCCTCGATCTACATCGAGAACCTGAAAACAGGAGTAACCAGCGACGTAAACGGTTTTTATACCTTCGCCAATCTCAATCCGGGAACTTACACCGTAAAAGTAAGCTATGTGGGATATGCTCCCGTAGAAATGAAAATAACGATTCCCGAAGGCAAGACGCTCGAAAGAGATGTCATACTGAATGAAGGGGTCGAATTGCAGGAAATTGTAATAGGCGGTGCTTTTCAAGGCCAGCGCCGCGCCATCAACTCACAAAAGAACAGTCTGGGCATCAAGAATGTGGTTTCTGCCGATCAGGTAGGTAAGTTTCCGGACTCGAACATCGGAGATGCGCTGAAACGCATCTCGGGTATCAACGTTCAATATGACCAGGGTGAAGCCCGTTTCGGACAGGTACGCGGTACATCGGCAGACCTCAGTTCTGTCACGATCAACGGTAACCGCATCCCATCGGCAGAAGGTGATACACGTAACGTGCAGCTTGACCTGATTCCGGCGGATATGATTCAGACCATCGAAGTGAGCAAAGTGGTAACCTCGGACATGGACGGCGACGCCATCGGAGGATCGATCAATCTGGTCACCAAGAACTCTCCTTATAAACGTACGCTGACAGCCACAGCCGGTTCCGGCTACAACTGGATCAGCGAAAAGGCACAGCTGAACCTGGGATTGACTTATGGCGACCGCTTCTTTAATGATAAACTGGGAGTCATGCTATCGGCTTCGTATCAAAATGCCCCTTCGGGTTCGTACGATACGGAATTCCTCTGGGAGAAAGACGATAAAGGCAATGTATACATCAATGACTATCAGATACGCCAGTATTATGTGACCCGCGAACGCCAGAGCTATTCGGCAGCCCTGGATTGGGACATCAACGAAAACCATAAACTGATGTTCAAAGGTATTTTCAATAACCGGAACGACTGGGAAAACCGGTACCGCACTACTCTTAAAGATCTGGACGAAGAAGGCAAAGCAACCGTACGCGTACAGACTAAAGCCGGCACACCCGACAATCGGAATGCCCGTCTGGAACGCCAGCGCACAATGGACTTCACATTGGGCGGGGAGCATCTGTTCGGACCGCTATCTATGGACTGGAACGCCAGTTATGCCCAAGCAACCGAGGAGCGTCCGAACGAGCGTTACATCGACTTTCAGCTCAAGAAGCAACAATTCGATATGGATCTGAGTAACGAACGCGAACCATTGGCTACTCCGAAGCCCGGCTCTACGATGACGCTGAACAAGGATTTCGGCCTGAAAGAACTTACCGAACAACAACAAGACATCAAAGAAGAAGATCTGAAATTCTCCATGAACTTCAAGCTTCCGTTCCAAAACGGAAACAAACTGAAGTTTGGAGCCAAAGTAGTGCGCAAAACCAAAGACAAGGAGGTGGATTTCTATGAATATACCCCGAAAGATGAAGATGCATTTATGACCCACAGCCTGCAAAATACGGTAGATCAGACTAACAAAAACTTCATGCCGAGTAACAAATACAAGGCAGGTGTTTATGCCAGCAAAGAATATGCAGGCTCACTGGATCTGAACAATCCTTCCCTCTTTGACAAAGAACAGGTACAGGAAGAACTGGCGGGCAACTTCGAAGCACGCGAGACTGTAAGCTCGGGATACATCCGCTTCGACCAGAAACTCACCGACAACGTGGAGCTGATGACAGGACTACGCATTGAGAATACCAGCCTCAGCTATACCGGACGGACGTATGACGATGAAACAGACCAAACCTCAAAGACTGCCCGAGAAACAAACAGTTACATCAACTTCCTTCCGTCACTCCTTATGAAGTGGAACATAAATGAAGATTTCAAGGTACGCGGTTCGTTTACCCAGACGCTGTCGCGCCCGAAGTATTCCGCCCTGGTGCCCAGCGTCAACATTAAACGTTCGGATAACGAAGTGACAGTGGGTAATCCCGGCCTGAAACCGACTCTTTCTTATAACTTCGACCTGAGCGCGGATTATTACTTCAAGAGTATCGGCCTGGTCAGCGCAGGAGTATTCTACAAGAAAATAGACGATTTCATTGTCAACCAGGTGGCTACGAACTACGAATACAACGGCAACCTATACAACCGCTTTATCCAACCCAAGAATGCAGGCAATGCCAATCTGATAGGTATGGAACTCTCTTACCAGCGTGATTTCGGATTTATCGCTCCTGCCCTGAAATGTGTCGGCTTCTATGGCACGTATACTTTCACCCACTCCCGTGTAGAAGACTTCAACTTCGAAGGACGCGAGAACGAAAAGGACCTGAGCCTGCCGGGCTCTCCGAAGCATACCGCCAACGCGTCACTTTATTTTGAGAAAAGCGGGCTGAATCTCCGCCTGAGTTATAACTTTGCCTCCGCCTTTATTGACGAGATGGGTGAAGACGCCTTTCACGACCGCTATTATGACCGTGTGAGCTATCTGGACGTAAACGCCAGTTACACTTTTGCAAAACACTACACCCTCTATGCCGAAGCAAACAACCTGCTGAATCAGCCGCTCCGCTATTATCAGGGGACAAAAGACCGTACGATGCAGGCGGAATATTATGGCGTAAAGATTAATGCCGGGTTTAAGATCAACTTCTAACCGGCTATCAGAGGAGGTTGAATCAACGGTGCACCGCTGATTAAAAAACGGTGCACCGCTCCTTTAGAAACGGTGCACCGTGGGCCTGAGATTAAAACCGTCTTCTCGCATCACTGATGAAAAAACGTATTCAATTCATTAATAATCAATATAAAAAACCATATTTATGAAATTAAAGAACTTACTGACACTTCTGTTTATCTTCATCGGGGCGGTAGCCTCAGCCCAGATCAGGGACTACTCTATATTCGACAAGAAGTTTAACTTCTATATTGCCAACGATCTGGGACGTAACGGCTACTACGACCAGAAACCAATCGCCGAATTAATGGGAACCATGGGCGAGGAAATAGGCCCTGAATTTGTACTGGCTCCCGGAGACGTCCATCACTTCGAAGGAGTACGCAGCGTGGACGACCCGCTTTGGATGACCAACTTTGAGCTGATCTACAGTCATCCGGAGCTGATGATCGACTGGTATCCTGTGTTGGGAAACCACGAATACCGGGGTAATACACAGGCTGTACTGGACTACAGCCGGGTGAGCCGCCGCTGGACCATGCCTGCACGTTATTACACCAAGACGTTTGAAGAAAAAGGTGCCACCATCCGCATTGTCTGGATAGATACCGCTCCCCTGATCGACAAATACCGCAACGAAACCGAAACTTATCCCGATGCCTGCCGGCAGGATATGAACGGACAACTGGCTTGGCTGGATTCTGTGCTGACTGCTGCCAAAGAGGACTGGGTAATCGTTGCCGGCCATCATCCTATCTATGCCGAAACACCGAAAGACCAGAGTGAGCGCGGTGATTTGCAAAAACGGCTCGACCCTATCCTGAGGAAGCATAAGGTAGATATGTACATCTGCGGACACATTCACAACTTCCAGCATATCCGTGTACCGGGCAGTGATACCGACTATATCGTAAACTCTGCCGGATCGCTGGCGCGTAAGGTGAAACCGGTTGAAGGTACTCAATTCTGTAGTCCCGAACCGGGCTTTTCTGTATGTTCTGCCGATAAAAAGGAATTGAACTTACGTATGATCGATAAAAAAGGGAATATACTCTATACAGTGACCCGAAAGAAATAAATCACTCTCTCTTGAAAAATACACAACTTTCAAAGAGCCGGCTTCTTCGCGACGAAAGAGCCGGCTCTGTTTTATGGGACACAGGAACCGATTACGCAAACTGACACTGGGTTTTAATCTTTAGGAATATATAAGATAGAATCAGTCTCTATATCCTCTATAATAAATCAGAACCTGAAAGCTCTGTGGTACTCCTGCTTCTTCACTCTGCAATGAATCGGAGAACCGACTCTCAGAGAGGTTCTATTTATCAATATTCAAAAACAAATCAACAACCTATAAAATGTATTCTATAATTACCAAAATCGATTTAAGGGCGTTTACCCTCCGAAAAATTGAGATCACGACGACGATTTTTTGTCATCGAGACGATGTTTTGTTGAGATCGTGACGACGGTATATCGCCCTCTGGACGACGATTTTCAATTTTCCTGATTTTGTATAAAAAGAAAACCGCTACGGGTAGCGGTTTCTAATGGTATTATGTCTTGATTTTTACTTATCTTGATTTCTGCCTTTTTTTAGAGGATCTATCCAGATACTGACCAAGCGGGCGGGATTCTTCTTTTTAATCTCCGTAAAGATAGGAACAATCGTTTGAGAAAGCAAAAAAACAGGGCGAAAACTTATTTCTTACGATAAAAGACATAGAGTGTGCCATAAAGTATTTATTCTTAATTAACCGGAAACTTAACCACTTGGGATCCTCCGTGGTGTGAGTTTTTGACTCATCCGCTTACTACTGCTTATCGGTTTTAGGTCTCAGATCATCTTTCGGAATGGTAGACTCGTTACCGTCACGCATAGCCATATAGTGAGGTGACATGATTTCGACGCCCGCTTCATTAAAACGATCCTGAATGTTCTGATGCAGATCCGAATAAATTTGCGCCAACTTATCCGCCTCGCGAATATAAGCATTGATCTGATAAACCGGATACCAGTCGCTTAATGACGTTTCAAGTACAAACGGACGAGGATCATCAATCACTCCGGGAGTATTCAAGGCGGCTTCTATCAGCAACTGGTGCACCTGACGCCAGGGAGCATCGTAACCGATGGTCACCTCTGAGTGAATAATCAATCCGTATTCGCGCGCCGAAGAGCTATAGTTCACCGTATGGGACGACATGATAAACGAGTTGGGGATTGTCACCACTTCATTCTTCGGTGTCCTGATCCTGGTCACCAAAGGTGTTTTCTCTATCACGTTCCCGGTAGTATCATTCAGCTGGATGCGGTCCCCTAACTTGAAAGGACGCATATAGGTAATGACGAGTCCCGCAATGATATTACCGATCACCGTACTGGACCCCAACGAAACGATCAATCCGACGAAGACCGATATTCCCTGAAACACCCCACTTCTGGATCCCGGCAAATAAGGATAAATCATCGCAATCATAAATGCATAAAGCAAAAAGCGGATAATATGGAAAGTAGGCATTGCCCAGTCGGGATAAAAACCGCCGAACTTAAGCCGCCCAGCTTCAATCTCACGGGACAGATAGTGAACAAAACGCACCAGATATTTAATAGCATACCAGATAATAAAGATGGTGAACAGATTGGGAATATAATCGACGATGCCTACCAAAATATCCTTCACCGGATTCCAGATATACGAAAAGATCGTGTCGGCCAACCCCTTGGTCTGCGGAAAAATAACAAATAGAAGCGGAACAGTAATCAACAACTGGAGAAACACCAGCACGTAACGCAACAGGTTGGAAAGGAAGATCAGCAAATTAACCTGCCGTTGTGTGTCCAGCAGTTCATAGTCCTGAATGGAAATGGGTTTCAACTTTGTGTCCTTCAGCTTCTGGATACGTACTTTCAGCTTACGGAAAAGCCAGGTAGTAAGCCGGAACAAGAGATATTGCCCCACCAATACTAAAACGAAATAGAGAATCCGTTTACCCAATTGCCAGAAGCTGTGTTCCTCTTTCAGTTCCTTCAGCTTCTTCACCACCACAATACGCTTATCTGCCGCCAGTTGCTCACGGGAACGTCCTTCCCACAACCCGTCCTGGTCGGTAAACGAAGCAATGACCTTATTGCCATACATCAAATCGGACACTATATCACTGCTCTCTATATATACCGAATCGGGATGCAGCGTAAACCGTCTACCCAATTGGGTAATGGCCGCGTCAATCATTTCAGCCCTCTGCAACGGAGTATATCCTCCACGCTTGGTGTAGAGATAAAACAGCGTATCACCCTCAACCACCACCGGTACGCCCGGAGTGAACTGACGGAGCGAGTCGATGCGTGCTTTCTGCTGTGCCAGCTTCACAGAATCGGCAGCAAAGGCCTTCAACCTCAACTGCTCCATTTCCATACGCATATTGGCTTCATTCAGACGTGCCTCTTCCAACTCCCTTTTCATATTTGCCATCCGTATGGAATCCGAATCATTCCGGACCGTGGTATGGGTAACGGCACTGTCTCCGGTCAGTATCTCCCGGACAGCTTTCCCTAACTGGGCAAACATACTGTTGGCCACTAACAGAAACAACAAAAGGCTGAATAATCTGTTCTTCTTCATATCAAAAACTCATATAGTCATTGTCACTAAAATGGATAAACGTGCCAAACATACAGATTGTTTTTGACATAGCATAGAGTGAAATCACTATATTTGCACCCGAATCAGTAATTTAAGGTATCAACATGGATATATTACTACTTATCGGAGGATTACTCCTTATTTTAGTGGGCGCCAACTGCCTGACGGATGGAGCTGCGTCCGTAGCCAAACGTTTCCATATTCCTTCCATTGTGATCGGACTGACCATTGTAGCTTTCGGGACATCGGCACCGGAACTGACGGTAAGTGTATCATCCGCCCTGAAAGGCAGTGCGGACATCGCTGTCGGCAACGTTGTGGGAAGCAACATTTTCAATACCTTGATGATCGTGGGTTGCACAGCCCTCTTCGCTCCCATTGTAATCACCCGGAACATCTTGAGAAAAGAAATTCCCTTGTGTATTCTTTCTTCCATTGTTCTGCTGATATGTGCCAACGATGTCTTTCTGGACAAAGCTTCCCGTAATACATTAAGTATTTCAGACGGATTGATTCTGCTCTGCTTCTTCACTATCTTTTTGGGCTACACATTTGCCATAGCTTCTCGTAATACGAACGACGCCCAGCCACCGGAAGAAGAAATCAAAAGCCTTCCGATGTGGAAATCCGTACTTTTTATTCTGGGCGGATTAGGCGGACTTATCTTCGGAGGACAGTGGTTTGTAGAAGGAGCAAGTAACATTGCCCGTAATCTGGGCATCAGCGAATCCGTTATCGGACTCACACTCGTAGCCGGAGGCACCTCCCTGCCCGAACTGGCTACCTCCATTGTGGCTGCCTTGAAAAAGAATCCCGAAATAGCCATCGGCAACGTCATAGGCAGCAATCTGTTCAATATCTTCTTTGTGTTGGGGTGCAGTGCCTCCATCACCCCCTTACAGTTGGCAGGCATCAATAATTTCGATCTTTTCACGTTGGTCGGATCAGGCATCCTGCTCTGGTTTTTCGGATTATTCTTCGCCAAACGCACCATCACACGGATCGAAGGAAGCATTCTGGTCTTGTGCTATATAGCCTATACAACCTATCTTATCTATCAGATCTGAAAACATTGAGGCACACAGTTTTTAGTTTCTGTACGTGGTAATTTAAAGATTATCACGTATCTTTGCTGCCTCATCATAAATACAAGTTATGGCCATTACAATTAAAAAGGTATCGACGAAAAGAGAACTTAAGAAATTCATTCGTTTTAATTACGAATTATACAAAGAGAATCCCTATTCCGTACCTGACCTCTACGACGACATGCTGAACACATTCAATAAGAAGAAAAACGCGGCTTTCGAATTTTGTGAAGCCGAATACTTTCTGGCTTATAAAGACGGGAAAATCGTAGGGCGCATCGCAGGTATCATCAACCACCGTGCCAATGCCACCTGGAACAAGAAAGATGTCCGTTTCGGTTGGATCGATTTCATCGACGACCTCGAAGTATCTTCGAAACTCTTGCAAACCGTAGAAGAATGGGGCAAGTCCAAAGGAATGGAAAATATTCAGGGTCCCCTCGGATTTACCGACTTTGATGCAGAAGGCATGCTGATCGAAGGATTCGACCAACTCAGCACCATGGCCACTATCTATAACTATCCCTACTATCCGCAACATATGGAGAAACTGGGATTCGACAAAGACGCCGATTGGGTGGAATATAAAATCTTCATTCCCGATGCCATTCCCGAAAAACATCAGCGCATATCCGATCTTATCCAACGTAAATATAACCTCAAGGTAAAGAAATACACTTCATCCAGAAAGATCGCAGCCGATTACGGACAAGCCATCTTCGAATTGATGAACGAAGCTTACAGCCCGCTGTATGGCTACTCTCCCCTCTCCCAACGCCAGATTGACCAATACGTAAAAATGTATCTCCCGATTGTCGACCTGCGGATGGTGACCCTGATTACCGATGCGGAAGACAAACTGATCGCCGTAGGAATTTCAATGCCTTCACTTTCAGAAGCATTGCAGAAATCACACGGACGATTACTCCCCCTCGGATGGTATTATCTGCTGAAGGCATTATTTATGAAACGACGAGCCAAAATGCTTGACTTGCTGCTTGTAGCCGTAAAACCGGAGTACCAGAACAAAGGTGTTAATGCTTTGTTATTTTCCGATTTAATTCCGGTTTATCAAAAATTAGGTTTTATCTTTGCAGAAAGCAACCCCGAACTGGAAATGAACGGAAAAGTTCAGGCACAATGGGAATACTTTAAAACCGAACAACATAAACGACGTCGTGCGTTTACTAAGAAGATAGACTAAAAACAATGGAAGAGAACGAACTGATACCTGTAGACAACAACCCTGTAGAATATACAGACGACAACATCCGCCACCTGAGCGACATGGAACATGTGCGCACCCGTCCGGGTATGTACATCGGTAAGCTGGGCGACGGTTCGCATCCCGAAGACGGAATTTATGTCCTTCTGAAAGAAGTTATTGACAACAGTATCGACGAGTTCAAAATGCAATCCGGCAAGAAGATTGAAATCAGAATTGAAGAGAATCTTCGTGTCAGCGTACGCGACTACGGCCGTGGTATCCCACAGGGAAAACTGGTAGAAGCAGTCAGTGTGCTGAACACCGGTGGTAAGTATGACAGCAAAGCATTCAAGAAGAGTGTCGGACTGAACGGTGTCGGCGTGAAAGCTGTCAATGCCTTGAGCTCAAACTTCGAAGTACGTAGTTACCGGGATGGTAAAGTGCGTTGCGCCACCTTTACCAAAGGTGAGTTGATAACAGATCACACCGAGGATACCGAGGAAGAAAACGGTACTTACATCTTCTTCGAACCCGATAATACTTTATTTCTGAATTATACTTTCCGTCCCGAATTTATCGAGACGATGCTGCGCAATTATACCTACCTGAACACCGGGTTGGCAATTATCTATAACGGGCAGCGGATTCTTTCGCGTAACGGTCTGGTCGATTTGCTGAATGATAATATGACAGCTACCGGACTCTACCCCATCGTCCACCTCAAGGGAGAGGATATCGAAATTGCTTTTACCCATACAGGACAATATGGCGAAGAGTACTATTCATTCGTCAATGGACAGCATACCACTCAGGGAGGTACCCATCAAAGTGCGTTCAAAGAACACATTGCCCGCACTATCAAGGAATTCTATAATAAGAACCAGGACTATACCGACATCCGTAACGGATTGGTAGCCGCCATTGCTGTCAATGTGGAAGAACCCATGTTCGAGAGCCAGACTAAAATTAAACTCGGCTCTACCAACATGTCGCCGGGTGGCGTTACTGTAAACAAGTTCGTTGGCGACTTTGTAAAACAAGAGGTAGACAATTTCCTCCACAAGCATGCGGATGTAGCCGAAATCATGTTACAGAAGATACAGGATTCGGAAAAAGAACGCAAGGCTATTGCCGGAGTTACGAAACTGGCACGTGAACGTGCTAAGAAAGCCAATCTGCACAACCGGAAACTGCGTGATTGCCGTATCCACCTGAACGATGTGAAAGGCAAAGGGCTGGAAGAGGAATCGTGCATCTTCATCACCGAAGGTGACTCGGCAAGCGGTTCCATCACCAAAAGCCGGGATGTAAACACACAAGCTGTATTCAGCCTCCGTGGTAAACCACTCAATTCTTTCGGCCTGACCAAGAAAGTGGTTTACGAAAACGAAGAATTCAATCTGCTGCAGGCCGCATTGAACATAGAAGACGGCATAGAGGGATTGCGTTATAATAAAGTGATTGTAGCGACCGATGCCGATGTGGACGGTATGCACATCCGCTTGCTGCTGATCACTTTCTTCCTCCAGTTCTTCCCCGATCTGATCAAGAAAGGACATGTATACATCCTTCAGACTCCTCTTTTCCGCGTACGCAACAAAAAGAAAACACTCTATTGCTATACCGAAGAAGAGCGGGTGAATGCCATCAAAGAACTTAGCCCGAATCCGGAAATCACCCGGTTTAAAGGTCTGGGAGAAATCTCACCCGACGAATTCAAACACTTTATCGGTAAAGACATGCGTCTTGAACAAGTGTCGTTGCGCAAAACAGACACGGTCAAAGAACTCCTTGAATTCTATATGGGTAAGAATACAATGGAACGGCAAAACTTTATTATTGACAATCTGGTTATAGAAGAAGACATCGCATAGACATGAGAAGAGCCATCTTTCCGGGAACGTTCGACCCGTTTACTATCGGACACTATTCTGTTGTACAACGAACCCTGACATTTATGGATGAAGTTGTCATCGGTATCGGTATCAACGAAAATAAAAATACGTACTTCCCGATAGAGAAACGTGTGGAAATGATTCGTAAGTTTTATAAAGACGAACCCCGGATCAAGGTTGAATCTTACGATTGCCTGACTATTGATTTTGCCCGTCAGGTAGATGCCCGATTTATCGTCCGTGGCATCCGTACCGTGAAAGATTTCGAATACGAAGAAACCATTGCCGATATCAACCGGAAACTGGCAGGAATCGAAACCATTCTGCTGTTTACCGAACCGGAACTCACTTGTGTCAGTTCTACCATTGTACGCGAACTGCTGGGCTATAATAAAGATATCAGTATGTTTATTCCCGAAGGGATGGAAATGTAATAAATCCATGTGATCATGAAAAAAATAATATACCTGCTTATCGGCTTGTGTTCCGTTTTAGGATTACAGGCACAAAACTTCGGCTCACCTGCCATGCGAAAATTGCAACTGGCAGAGTTCGCCATCTCTAATTTATATGTAGATACGGTCAATGAAAACAAACTCGTTGAATCGGCCATTATCGAAATGCTGGCACAACTCGATCCTCATTCCACCTATTCGGATGCCGAAGAGGTTAAGAAAATGAACGAACCTCTCCAAGGTAACTTTGAAGGAATAGGGGTACAATTCCAGATGATTGAAGATACGCTACTCATTGTACAACCGGTGAGCAATGGCCCTTCCGAAAAAGTGGGTATTCTGGCAGGAGACCGCATCATCGCAGTTAACGATACTGCCATCGCAGGAGTCAAAATGAGCACAGAGGAAATCATGGGACGTCTGCGGGGTCCCAAAGACTCGAAAGTAAATCTGACCATTATCCGGAGAGGTGTGAAAGAACCACTTTTATTCAACGTAAAAAGGGATAAAATCCCCATCCTCAGTCTGGACGCTGCTTATATGATCCAACCCAAAACGGGATACATCCGTATCAACCGTTTCGGAGCAACCACTGCAGAAGAGTTTCTGAAAGCCCTGAAAGAGTTACAGAAGAAAGGAATGAAAGACTTGATTTTAGACCTGCAAGGCAATGGAGGAGGTTACCTGAACGCTGCCATCGACCTGGCAAATGAGTTTCTGGGACAAAAAGAACTGATTGTTTACACGGAAGGACGTTCTGCGCAACGCAGTGAGTTCTTTGCCAAAGGTAACGGAAGCTTCCGTAACGGACGCTTGGTGGTATTGGTAGATGAATATTCGGCCTCGGCAAGCGAAATTGTAACAGGAGCCATTCAGGATTGGGACCGGGGTGTCGTAGTAGGACGCCGTTCTTTCGGAAAAGGATTGGTTCAACGCCCGATCGACCTGCCCGACGGCTCCATGATCCGCCTGACCATAGCCCGCTATTATACTCCTGCAGGGCGTTGCATACAGAAACCTTATGATAGCAACATCAACGAGAAGCCGGGAAAAGGAAAGAGTAGCGAAAGCAGTATCGATAAATACAATCAGGACCTTATCGACCGTTACAATCACGGCGAAATGGTAAGTGCAGACAGTATCCACTTCCCGGACTCACTAAAATGCCAGACTAAAAAGCTGGGACGCACCGTCTATGGCGGCGGAGGTATCATGCCTGATTATTTTGTTCCGGTTGACACGACTCTGTATACTGATTACCATCGTAACCTGGTAGCCAAAGGGGTAGTAATCAAAACGACTATGAACTTTATTGAAAATAACCGCAAGGCTTTATTGGATAAATATAAGACCTTTGAGAAATTCAATGAGAAGTTTGAAATAGACGACCAGATATTGAATTTCCTGAGAGAGGCTGCCGACAAAGAAAAGATAGAGTTCAACGAAGAGCAGTACAACAAGGCTTTACCACTGATTAAGGCCCAATTAAAAGCTCTGATAGCCCGTGACTTATGGGATATGAATGAATACTTTCAAGTAATGAATGCTACCAATAAGAGTGTGGAGCGGGCACTGGAAATCTTAAATGATAAAGAATACGAGAAAATATTGAAATAATGATTCTCTAACGGAGAGTTATGAACGGTGAATGATAATCAGTCTACGCTTTTGGCAGAGTGTGCATCATTCACCGTTTATTGTTAATAATTTATGGTAACCTGCTTTTTCTCACCGAACAACCATTTATTGAGCCAGCGATTCACATAAATATTGGCTACCGCGCAACCGGCACCTATCACAGCTCCTGCCGCTACATCCGACGGGTAATGCACACCTTCGTTCATTCTTGAAAAGCCCACAGAACATGCCCAAAAGGCTGACGGAGCTATCACATACCACTTAGGATAACGGATACTCAAAGAAGTAGCCAACGAAAAGGCGGCTGCTGTATGTCCGGAAGGAAACGAAGGACTCGATTCATGGCTGCGCGCATTCACCCGATCCGGATAACGGTCATATGGCCGCTCACGGTCAAAAGCATATTTCATGCCATATGTAATTACAACTGCCTCGGCTACACTCGTCCCAATATAAATAGCATCCTTCAATAACTCTTTATCTTTATCAATCCCTGCATATACAGCCATCGCCACCGGAACACCTACTGCGATATAAGGTGCCGATTTAGAAAAAGCCTTGCTATAATTCCTCGCAAACTTACCATCAAGACTGTTTATTTTATGTAACGTATTGATATCCCAGTTCTGAGCATACCCTCCCATCGAAGAAAGCACACAAAAACAAATAAGCACAAATTTCTTCATTTTTCTACTAATTTACTATTTTGCAGCAAAGATAGATTAAAAAGACAGAGTTTTCGCAAAAAAAACCTATCTTTGTTCCCCAAGTATTATTTACCCTGACACCTAACTTTAATTCATGGCCAGAGAAACTCTTTGTAATAGACAGACAGATTGTGCGCAATGTCCCAAAGCTACAGAAGGCATACTTGTTCATCGGACGTTTCCCAAAGGACAACATTTCCCGGCTGACAAATGCACACAAAACTGTATTCTGTTTATGCTACAAGGAGAGTTATTGATCAACAGCGAAGAGTATCCCGGCACAATGTTACGCGAAGGACAGTTTATCCTCCAGTCCATCGGTTCAAAATTAGAATTATTGGCGCTGACAGACGTAAGTTATGTAGTGTATTGGTTCAACGAACCACCTTTGATCTGTGAGCAACATTATCAGGAAATCCTGCAACAATCAGAATCACCCTTAACTTATACGCCTTTGGTAATGACCCAACGTATTACCAATTTCATGAAAGATATTTGTGATTACCTGAGTGAACAGATTCCTTGCGGTGCGTTTATCGATCTCAAATGTCAGGAACTTATGTATCTGATTACCTGCTATTACCCGTCACCCCAATTAAGTAGATTCTTTTATCCCATCAGCAGTTATACAGAAAGCTTCCAATATTTCGTCATGCAAAATTACGAAAAAGTGAAAAACGTGGAAGAGTTCGCACACTTGGGAGGCTATACAACTACTACCTTCCGCCGCTTATTTAAGAATATGTATGGAGTGCCGGTATACGAATGGATTCTGAGCAAGAAAAGAGAAGGCATCCTGGAAGATCTCCAGCACACCAAACAACGCATCACTGAAATCAGCAATCGTTATGGTTTCGATTCCTTATCACATTTTGCACATTTCTGCAAGGCTTCTTTTGGAGACTCCCCGCGTGCCCTTCGTACACGTGCAGCCAAAGGTGAAAAAATTACTACTCTAAAAACAGAATAGAAACCGCCCTTTGCCTGACAAAAGAGAAACGGTCCGCTATTTGTCACCTAGTAGTAAGCAGACCTTCTGTTCCAATACCCTCCATTATATACCAGGACGATAACCATTACCACAAAACTTTATAAACATCCACTTCCTTGATGAAGCTTTTATTGGTGAGTTATTCCACGAATTATTTATTTAACAGTGCTCTAATTCGCCTATTCATCGGCTTCTCAAAATAATAGTAAGAGAGCAGGCTTAACGAGACGATGACACAAAATAGAATCGGAATGGAAACATACCAGACTATATGAAAGTTATTTTCTTTCTGCCACTCCGCATAAGATAACAAAACAAAAAGATGAATCAGGTAAAAGCTAAAGCTAATCTCTCCCCCAATCACTAAAATACGATTGGACAAAAGACGTGAAACCCATCCCTTTTGCAGAGAGAAACTGATCAGGATGAACGCGATCGGCAGCCAATAGTAACAAGAATACCGATATACTTTAGGAACTTCAGCAGCATATAGATAGAATACCAAAAATAAGACGATCGATATTATTTCAATAATACTTCCTTGGAAAGATGTGATGTTTTTATTTTTCAAACGGTCGTACAGTTGAAACAACAACATGCCGACTATAAAATCCGGAAATCGAGCAATCGGATTAACATACCAATATCCTTTTATATCACTTTCCGGAGTAAAATACATACCGACAATAACCAATATAGCGGAAATTAAAAATACACAGAACAAACCCTTATAGTTTCTTGCTATCGGCACCAGAAATGGAAAACAGAAGTAAAAAAGCTGCTCGCAACATAAGCTCCACGAAGGACTGTTAAATGAAAAAAAGTAATCAGCTTTAGGTATATAGGCATTTGTTAATGTGAGTGAAGCCAAAAAGTGCTTGCTCCAATCCGCAAATCCCGATGCAATTACATAGCCTCCTAAAGCGGCAGCAATCAATAAAGTCAGGACATGCAAAGGATAAATACGGGCTATGCGCGCTACCCAGAAAGACCGTTTGGTCATTTTGCTTTCACTTAGTTTCTTTTGATAATTGTATGCTATAATAAAACCGCTTAGTACGAAAAAGAAACTAACACCGACAAAACCTTCTTTAAAAAAATGAAGATTGAAAAAGTCGTCTATTACATAACAATGTGCTCCAAAAACCATTAAAGCAAATATAAGTCGCAAAGAGGTGAGTGTGTTTATCATAAATCTGGTATTGCCTGTTTCTTTTGATCATTCCTTCTCTGGGATGCAAAATTAAGAAAAGAACAGTTCAAATATGCACTAAACAACTTCTTTTTATACAGATTAAGGTTAACTTCTTAAAAACAAATAATTTACTCTTCTAACAGATTCACAATAAATCACTTATAAACACAACCGGCAATCCTTTGCCAGGTTTCCTCATGGAGTGCTTTCAGTCAATCAGTTACTATTTTACCGGCCCTATTTATCCTGTTCCCTCCGGCCACTTCGGATTAAAGAATTATTTCTTTAATTCTTTGGTTAATCAATGTATTTCGTGTACTTTTGCACAATGAGAAAGAAGGCTCGTAAAACAGAAATTATAGTTCTAACAATTAAATAATTTAAAATCAATCATTTATGTGGTTAAGTAATTCATCTGTAGGAAGGAAAGTGGTGATGAGCGTTACCGGTATCGCCCTTGTCCTGTTTCTAACGTTTCACATGGCGATGAACCTTGTTGCGATCATCTCGGCTGAGGGTTACAACCTGGTTTGTGAGTTCCTGGGAGCAAACTGGTATGCGTTGGTAGCTACGCTGGGCCTGGCTGCCCTCTTCGTGATTCACATTATCTACGCTTTCTGGCTGACAATCCAGAATCGCGCAGCACGTGGTAGCGAACGTTACGCCGTAGTTGACAAACCCAAAACCGTAGAATGGGCATCACAGAACATGCTGGTGCTGGGTATTATCGTTATCTTAGGTTTGGGCCTTCACCTCTTTAATTTCTGGGCTAAAATGCAGTTACCGGAATTGATACACAACATGGGAGGAGTAGCAGACACAACTTATGCTGCCGATGGTGTTTATCACATCATGAACACTTTCTCTAACCCCGTATACGTAGTGCTGTACCTCGTTTGGCTGGGCGCCCTTTGGTTCCATCTGACTCATGGTTTCTGGAGCTCTATGCAATCTCTGGGCTGGAACAACAAGATTTGGATCAACCGCTGGAAATGCATCTCCAACATCTATTCAACCATCGTTGTTGTATGCTTTGCTCTGGTAGTAGTCGTATTCTTCGTTAAATCGTTGGCATGCGGTGCTTGCTAAATTGTAAATTGTAAATGATTAAATTGTAAATAGCATTATGACTAAGATAGATTCAAAAATTCCTGAAGGCCAGCTCGCCGAAAAATGGAGTAACTATAAAGCTCATCAAAAACTTGTTAACCCTGCCAACAAACGTCGCCTTGACATTATCGTTGTAGGTACCGGACTTGCCGGGGCATCTGCCGCCGCTTCTCTGGGCGAAATGGGTTTCAGAGTATTCAATTTCTGTATTCAGGATTCACCCCGTCGTGCTCACTCCATCGCAGCACAGGGTGGTATTAACGCAGCTAAAAATTACCAGAATGATGGTGACTCGGTTTACCGTCTTTTCTATGATACAATCAAAGGCGGTGACTACCGCGCACGTGAAGCCAACGTTTACCGTCTGGCCGAGGTATCAAACGCTATCATTGACCAATGTGTAGCTCAAGGTGTACCTTTTGCACGCGATTACGGTGGCACACTCGATAACCGTTCATTCGGTGGTGCACAGGTATCCCGTACGTTCTACGCCCGTGGCCAGACCGGACAGCAGCTATTGCTGGGCGCTTATTCAGCATTGAGCCGTCAGGTACAAAAAGGTACTGTTAAACTTTACACTCGTTATGAAATGCTCGACCTCGTTGTTATCGAAGGACGTGCACGCGGTATCATTGCCCGCAACCTCGTAACCGGTGAAATCGAACGTTTCGCCGCTCATGCTGTAGTAATCGGCACAGGTGGTTACGGAAACGCTTTCTTCCTTTCTACAAACGCGATGGGGTCCAACGGTTCTGTTGCCATC
This sequence comes from Bacteroides sp. NGMCC 1.200775, assembly GCF_040798045.1. Lineage (NCBI taxonomy): Bacteria > Pseudomonadati > Bacteroidota > Bacteroidia > Bacteroidales > Bacteroidaceae > Bacteroides > Bacteroides sp. NGMCC 1.200775. Next base: position 43,387 of record NZ_JASCQK010000005.1, read on the forward strand.
CAATGCTACAAAAAAGGTGCTTACTTTGCCAATCCTTGTTTTGCTCAGATTCACCCGACCTGTATCCCGGTACACGGTGACAAGCAGTCTAAACTGACATTGATGTCAGAGTCACTTCGTAACGACGGTCGTATCTGGGTTCCGAAGAAGATTGAAGATGCCAAAGCATTGCAGGCAGGAACTAAAAAGCCGACTGAAATTCCTGATGAAGACCGTGACTTCTATCTGGAACGCCGTTACCCCGCATTTGGTAACCTTGTTCCCCGTGACGTAGCTTCACGTGCTGCCAAAGAACGTTGTGACGCAGGTTTTGGTGTCAACAACACCGGTTTGGCCGTATTCCTTGATTTCAAATATGCCATCGATCGTCTGGGTGAAGATGTAGTTCGCGCCCGTTATGGTAACCTCTTCGACATGTACGAAGAGATCACTGACGAGAACCCGTACAAGACTCCGATGATGATATTCCCTGCTATCCACTATACAATGGGTGGTATCTGGGTTGACTATGAATTGATGACCTCTATCCCGGGTCTGTTCGCTATTGGCGAAGCTAACTTCTCTGACCACGGTGCCAACCGCCTGGGTGCATCTGCATTGATGCAAGGTCTGGCTGACGGATATTTCGTATTGCCTTATACTATCCAGAACTATCTGGCCGACCAGATTCAGGTACCACGTTTCTCTACAGACCTGCCCGAATTTGCGGCAGCAGAGAAAGAAGTGAAAGATAAAATCCAGAAGATTAAAGCTGTAAACGGAAAACATTCTGTTGACTCAATCCACAAGAAACTGGGTCACATTATGTGGGACTTCGTAGGTATGGCTCGTACTAAAGAATCTCTGCAGAAAGCTCTGACAGGTATTCAGGAAGTGAAAAAAGACTTCTGGACCAACGTTCGCATCCCGGGTGAAGTAAACGAACTGAACGTAGAACTTGAAAAAGCCCTCCGCCTGATCGACTTCATTGAAGTAGGTATGTTGATGGCTCGTGACGGTCTGAACCGTGAAGAATCTTGCGGTGGACACTTCCGTACAGAATATCAGACTCCGGAAGGCGAAGCATTGCGCGACGATAAGAACTTCTCTTACGTAGCATGCTGGAAATACACCGGTGAAGATTCAGAACCGGAATTGATCAAAGAAGACTTGAACTATCAATTCGTGAAAGTTCAGACTCGTAACTACAAGTCATAATTCGGTTAATCAATTAAAGGAAAACAAAAATGGATAAAAATATATCATTCACGCTGAAAGTATGGCGTCAGAAAAGCCCTAAAGCGAAAGGTGCTTTTGAAACATACCAAATGAAAGATATCCCGGGCGATACTTCATTCCTCGAGATGCTGGATATTCTGAACGAACAGATCATCAATGATGGTGGCGAACCTATCGTATTTGACCACGACTGCCGCGAAGGCATCTGCGGTATGTGTTCTCTTTACATCAACGGACACCCACACGGACCTGCAACTGGTGCTACTACCTGCCAGATGTATATGCGTCGTTTCAAAGACGGAGATACTATCACTGTTGAGCCGTGGCGTTCTGCCGGTTTCCCGGTAATCCGCGACTTGATGGTTGACCGTACGGCCTATGACAAGATCATGCAGGCCGGTGGTTACGTAAGCGTAAACACAGGTGCTCCTCAGGATGCCAATGCCATTCTTATCTCTAAGGACATCGCTGATGAAGCCATGGACGCTGCCGCATGTATCGGTTGTGGTGCTTGTGTAGCTGCTTGTAAAAATGGTTCTGCCATGTTATTCGTATCAGCCAAGGTTAGCCAGCTGAACCTGCTTCCACAAGGTAAAGTAGAAGCTGCCCGCCGTGCAAAAGCAATGCTTTCTAAAATGGATGAACTGGGATTCGGTAACTGTACAAACACACGTGCTTGTGAAGCAGAATGCCCGAAGAACATCTCCATCAGCAACATTGCCCGCTTGAACCGCGATTTCATCATCGCAAAACTGAAAGACTAAGCAAAACTTAGCATTTGATTAATAAGTAGGAAAATTCCCCGCCGGCATCGGCGGGGAATTTTTTTTATATGAAAAGTATTATTTCTTACGATGTCTACGATACCAGATAATGAAGCCGGTCAGGGGAAGTGAAGCACCTATCAGGCTTGCAAAGAACATTAGAATTTTACCGGGAAGCCCCCAGATACGTCCGTCATGAATTTCCAGATTCATACGACGGAATTTATCAGCAGCAGAAGCCTCGGTATATTTACCGGCATAAGGACCCGATCCTTTCAAAGGAACCAGTGTATATTGATCAAAAAACAAATTATCCGTACGGTAGTAAGAACCTCTCTTATGCACAACACTGACACGGAAAACTCCGTCAGCCTGCCCGGGCAAAGCAAAATAAAAGGTTTTGGCAGCAGGTTCTTCACTGCGTAACCGCGTATAAAGTAGGTCCAAAGGCGCCTCTACACGACTGCCCACCTGTAACGTATCAGATAAAGGAAGCACATAAGGCTTCAACTCTTCACCACCGGATGTAATGCCATATACGGCCTTACTAAACCAGTTCAAACTAAAGATCAATCCGGTAAAACACAAAATGAACAACAGAAAGGACGCATAGAAACCTACGATATTATGCAGATCAAAATTCAACTTTGAAAATGTACAAGGACGTCTCATTGTCAGTCGTTGTACAAGCGCCTTACGTGTCCAGCGCCTGGGGCACCAAAGCACAATACCCGTTATCAGGGTAATCAGGAAAATCAATACACTGTAACCAACAATAGGACTCCCGATCTCCCGTGGAAGCCACAAAGTGCGATGCCCGCCAAGCACAAACCGGAAGAAATCAAAATCACCGCTCTTCTTTATTACCGATTTCAATACCCGTCCATCATATGGATCGATAAAAACCGTGCTCATACCCATCTCCGGACGATAATAATCCACCCATACCGCATCTGATTCTTCTCCGTAAGTGATGGCTGTGGCAGACGCTCCTTCCATGACAGAATCTGCAATGGCAAGTATACGGGAAGGTAACAAAAACTCTTTCTCTTGCGGGTCTACAAAACGCCAGGGCTGCATGGCATCGGTTATTTCGTCTTTGAATGCATACAGACAACCGGTGATACAAACAATGAAAACGACTATTCCCGAAAGCAATCCAAGCCACAGATGCAGTTTTGCACAAGCCTTCCGAAAAGTTTTGCCCATCTCTTATCAATCCAAGCGGAAGAACCCGCCAACAAACGTAGTTGATACTTTGGCACCTCTGACTGCAGTAGCTGTCTGAGGATCTACCTGATATATATAAGTACCTTCTGAGGTAGTTACCGGACGATAGACATAGCCTCCATCCACCAAAGCGGCAAAACGTCGCCCACCATCTCCGTTATGCACCGGAATCTCTTTAATATCACGTACCGTTTTGTTATTAAGATCGATGATGCAACACTTCAGGCTTTTATCTCCCCAACGGTCAGCCGACGTTTGCGGACTGATGGTACTGACCTCAGCAAATACCAAACCATTGCCGATATATTTGATATGGGCAGGCTTCAGACCTCCGGAAACCGTTTCAAAGTCAAAATAATAGTCATCGAAACGCGTTTCACCTTTAGGGATGCGAAGGAAAGCAGCATTCTTGGTGCCCTGCGAGAATCCGTTAGCTATGGCAGAATTAGACATGATATACATGTCACCGGACTCTACCTTAAAAATGCCGTTAAACGCATTCCACGAACCGGCAGGGCCGGTACGCGTATCTTTCATCAGCGTTTTAAACTTCATATCCGGATAAGAATATACCGCAACAAAAGTAGTATCCGTATATAAGGTTTCAAAATTTGTAGGGTTCATCGGGAAATAGGTAACATATACATTGCCTTCGCTATAACACATACCGGTGATACTCGGCCATTCGAGCTGGTTCAGTGGAAATACCGGAGTCCGGACCTGGGAGGTGATGGAAACATCACTGATATTCACCGTATATAAAGTCATCTTGTCTCCACTCTCCTTATTGGCCGGAAGCTCCAGACCGATCATAGCCTGTCCGTCCATTTGAGTAAAGGCATTCAGCGAACTATTAAAGACAAAATCTCCACGCTCTGCCAGGTAGCCGGCTGCATCACGCACAATTCCTGTTGCACTGGTCAATCCCAGTCCACCTATACTAAATATGGTTTGCTCTCCTTGCTCATAATCACGGTATCCGTTCTGCTCAATCCCTTTACCCACCGCATTGATCGTACCGGACATCAGCTCAGATGCAGTAACCACGTAGTAAGTGGTAGTTCCATTTGAATTGATACCCAAGCTAAGCACATAGGGAGCAAAAGGGGGTTCCTCGTTCCCCAACCCCTCTTCTTCGCACGCCGTAACAGTCAATAAAGTGCAGGCAGCAAAGAAATACATATAAATTCGATAAATTGTATTCATCAGACTTTTTTTATTTGCTAAAGAAATATCTTAGTTTCACATTGAAAGCACGGCCGGGTTTCTGTAACCGGTAGTTATCATATAATTTCTGATTGGTCAGATTGGTACATTCAACGACAACACTGTACTTCCCGTTATCCATTGAATATCCCAGTGCCAGGTCGTGCGAAAACTGTTCGGGGATCACCTTCTTGGAGCTTTTCGCTCCCAGCCCCGGGAACGAAAGATAATATGAATGAATGTAATTCAGATTATAATCAAACGTCAGTACGGAGTTTCGCCAAAACAAATCATGGAAACGGAAGCCTGCATCGGCATTGGCAAATAAATACGGAATGTTTGGCAAACGCTCTTTGTAGGTAATGTTCTCTGTGATACCTTCACCCACAAAGCTATCTTTAGTCTTTTCATACCGCTGTTGGTCTGTAATATCCTGATAAGTGAAATTGGCCCCCATATGGAACAGATCTTTATAGTTGTATCTGACGGCTGCCTCCACGCCTTTGGTCAAGACCTTGCCCAGATTCTCGTAACCCGTAGTCGGGTTACTGGTCAGGCTGACTCCTTTCAGGATGAAATCCGTCGTATAACGATAAATAAAATTTCCGTCGGCCGAAAGCTGGTGTGCCCCGAAAGTTCGAATGAAGCTCAATCCCAGATTCAGGTTCCGGCTGCTTTCCGGCTTCAAATCCGGATTCCGTTGCTGAATTAATCCGTCTCCAAACATCTCAATACTTTCCGGCAAACGATAAGCATGCTCATAAGAGAATTTCGCCTGCAAAGAAGGCAAGATATAATAAGTAGCGGCTGCGCCATAACCAAAGTTGGTCTTGTGGTCCCGTACCTTCTCCCAACGGGCATTTTCGGTATATTCATCCAGCCGCTTATAGGTAGAGCTATATAACTTATACATCTTCCCAAACACATTGGCATTCCAGCGGTCATAACGAATCTGCCATCCCAGCCCGGTAATGTTCTTGGTCAGCTGTTGAGGTACATTGTTGTTTTCGTCATCCGGACGTACTTTATCATTCATTGTTCTTCGCATTGCAGAAACAACATGATTCAATATCAATGATTGGTGAGTATCGATCACATAACTGATGTTTCCGTTCCCCAGCCATTCGCGGTTCTTGATTTTAGAATCTGTATAATACCCTTCATCGGCCGAAGTAGATGGAACCGACTCTCCCAACCAGTTGTAGCGGCGGGTGATCGTATCCACATTAAAAGAATTTACCGAACTATACGTTCCATAAAGTGACAGCGAAAGCCCGTCAAGAAACAAGTCGTCTTTCTTATAACGGATAGAAGGGATAACAGACTCACTTTTCATTTTCACTCCGCCGTAGACAGCATCCATGGTAGCACCCGTCTGCACATCCTTATCGTTCTTTGACACAATAATGCCCGCAAGCAGATAATCTGCAAAAGGTTTACCGGTTATTCCCGTTTCCAGGCGGATACCGCCCGATTGATAGCCATCATGAAAGCGTTTCACCCATCGTTCGTCCACCTTTTTATTGGTAGCAAGGTCTATGATGGGTGCAAATACCTTATAATCATTATCCGAATAGTTATAGAATGCATTGGCGCGGACAGTAAATCCGGTCTTCAAATGGGTATAAGCCCCATTTACCGAGACTTTATGAGTATTGAAAGATCCAAACGAATAAGTGGCATCCAGGTAATTAGCATCTTTGCGGCTGACAATATTCACTGCCCCTCCCAGGGCATCAGCACCCAGGTTCACGGGTAATACACCTTTATATACCTCTACACGCTCTGCCATGTTGGCGGAGATATTGGCCAGATTAAATGATGATCCGAAGTTGTCCATCGGTATACCATCCAGAAAGAATTTCACCTGATTGCCCGAAAACCCGTTCAGGCTGAAATTATAGTTGGATCCTACCCCACCTTCTTCACGGATGCGGACGCTCGATACATTATTCAGCAATTTATTAAGGGGAGCAGCACTATTATAGGCCTTTTTGATATCAAGTACCGATATGGCATACGCCTGTTCCTGCTGACGACGAGCCTCGGATTTCCCAATCACTTGCACTTCATCCAGTTCTTCCGCCTGAGTATCAATCTCTATGTCCGGAATCCGATTTACCGTCCCGGCAATCACACGCACCGGCACTTTCTTAGTCTTTACTCCTATGCCCGATACGACAATAGTCTGATTACCCGCCGGCACATCATTAATATGATAAATTCCTTTTTCATTGGTATATCCGCCGATATAAACACCTTCAATAGCAACGGCAACCGGATAATAGGGCTGTTTCTCCCGATCGACGATTCGACCTGTAACCGTACCCTTACTTTGTTGTTGAACACCGGCATGTAAAACGCTTATAGACAAAGCAGAAAAGAAGCATAACAGAAATATTCTGTACAACAATTTGTGGTTCATCAATCACTATGTTTAATTAGGGCGCAAAGGTACAACCCTATCCATAGAGGGGCAATCACTATATATAGGTATTCCGAAAAGGATGGATACCTACTTTCTGCGAGCAGAACAGCTATTTATCCTTGGGATTCCGAATTGCCCGGGGCGAAGCACCGAACGACTTCTTACAAAAATTGGAGAAATGGGGCAAAGACTCAAAACCATATTTGTAACAAATCTCCGAAATGGTGGCATTGGTATGCTTGAGATCATACATAATCCCCTCCTTACGGCGTTTCAGCATCCATTCGTAGACCGGTTCGTGGAAGATGGTATTAAAAATACGACGGAATGTAGTTACGCTATATCCTCCCATATGGGCCAGTTCCTCTACGGTTTTCACCCTCATATAGTTTTGCAGAACAAAATACTGAAAGCTATTGGTATATTGTGAGAGCGGATGAACCAATGAAGACAGGTCATAGTCTGAATAATAATACCCCAAAATAAAAGCAAGTTCTTTCCGTTTGAGTGATAACAGCTCCCGACAAATTTTATTTTCACTCAAATAGTTTTTCGATCCTTCAAGGAAATATTGCAACTCCGGGATAATTTTGAGAGGTGAGTAAATCAACGGTGCCGGAATTTCATTCATAATGTAGTTATAGCGTTGTTCACAAAAAAGCTCCGGCTGGTTAAAACTGTAACACACACACTCTACATCTGTCATAGCCAATACTTCCAACTTCGATCCGATGGCTTGAAGAATAAACTCTCCGGCACGTAACATCGTTCCGGCATATTCCTGACTATTGACTAATATCTCCCCTTTTAAGAGGAAAATCATCAGGTTCTCTTCACACTTCTGGGCAGGACGATGAAAACCTCTCGGATGAGAAGCATGCATAATGGCATTATCAACAGCCTTGGGACATATCTGACAGTTCATCTTATCTCCACAGAAGGAGTCGGACATAGCGCGTTGTGTTTTGTTTATGTTGCCGACAAATGTAGGAGATTTTTTTGAAAAAACAATTAAGAAAGAAGAAAATGGCATAAAAATAGGTTCATCCGACAAATACGTAACTGGATATCTTTCTCAATAGGATTGGTAATCAGAAGATTATATTTACCATAGTTTTCTTTTCAATGTAAAGGTATTTACCCCGGCATGTAAAAGCATTTACCTCGGCATGTAAAGGCATTTACCTCGGTGCGTAAATGAAGCCGGCATGCAATGCAACGGATACCCTCCCATGGGATGCATCAACTTATTTGGAATTAGGTATTGCTTAATCTATATTTAAAAACTGCAGGATTCAAGTATAAGACATAAATCCTGCAGTTTTCTATTTATACAAAAGGATGGACAGTGCCATGGGGAACAATATTTAAATTTTCAGGGAATATCATTTTAATGTCCTACAGTTTATAAAACTCAATTAGCAGGAGTCTCAACCTCATTATTATTCTCGGTATCTTTTGTCCAGTCATCAACAGCTGTTACTGCCCAAGCTATAGAAGTAGCGTCATTAGTCAGCGCCAATGTATAACGTACCTTTTTACCCATTTCCCATTTACTCTGTCCATCACTACTAATCATAATTTCCTTGCCAGTAGTAAAAGCATCGTAAACAACATCATCATTTTTATCCATTACTTTATACTTCACAAGTATCTTCGCTGTATTAGATAAAGTTTGCGGTAACAACATCATTAAGTCAGTGGTATCTAAAGCCTTCACAGTAGTTCCATCGCCAGCCACTTGATTAGCAGTACTAGTCGTACTTAATGGGTAAGTATAGGAAGCAGTAGCAGTTGTTGGATTAGTCCAGCCAGTACCATAATCATAAGTTGCTTTACTGCCAACCCCAGAAATAGAAATCTCTGTTACCTCATAAGTCAACCCATCATTAACTTTAGATTTTATTGAGAAATTGACTTGAGTGAGAGCATGTGAGAATGTGAAATTTACTGTGGCGTCAGTTTTAGTTAAATCATTAACTTTTGAAACCAACAAGTCCTCTTGATCTTTAACATTAGAAGGTACTTCATAATCAGTTATTGCAGGATAAGTGCCAGTAGATTCGGCTGCTAACTCCGTAACTTTTGTTGAGGAATATGCAAAAAATTGTATTTTGCCCTCATTAGGCCAATAATAGGTCTTAGTTCCATTCCAGTTTGAGCCATCAACACTCCATGTAATAGATTCTTTCTCGATAATGTTTTTTGCCAATGTACCGACACCCATTGCTGCATCACCAGTATTATACGCATATACCGTAAACCCATTGGTCTTCAAAAGAGCTAAATCTGCCGATACAGCTCTTGTCGTTTTACTAACTACACTGTTGAACCCAATCTCCGCATTCTGTGCAGCCTTTTCAATCTCTTCATTCTGTGAGCAACCCGTAATTGCCATTGCAGCAACTGCTGCGAATAAAATCTTCTTCATAATAGTATGTTTTTTTAAGTTATTAATGTTTTATCTGTATGTATTCCTTTTTTCTTATCCAACGGGCAACTCCACATTTGTTTCGTCGTCCCAGTCTCCTACATCACCGCCAATGCCGCCACCTCCACCCGGAGGTACCTCCACATCGTCTACTTTTATTTCGTCTTCTATTTCAACTTCAACCAATGTCGGCGGTTTCGTTTCATCTCCTTCTCCTCCTTCACCACCACCGGTAGGTTCTTGTACGGCTTCCGTTATATTAATCTTCACTTCCTGCACCGACTTGTCCACCTTAATAATCATCAGGTTCATCATCACCGGAAGTTCGGTCTCGGCACGGCTAAGAACAACTTCGGGTAGCCCAAAAGTGGTAAATACCCCTTCTATCTTTCCGCCTTTCACGTTCAGATCAATATTAATCGGACAGGCATCACACATGGCATAACCTTTTCCTAAAAAATAATGGTCTGCCATCCCACCGACACTCCCTATCACAGTAGAAACATTACTCAACCCCTGTGCTTTGATGCTAAAAGAGTAAGTTCTGACTACCAGCCTTGGTTTCAGTTCCAGCGTCAATGTCTCCTCACTATTTCGTACATCCAGATCATCTATGTTTATCACATAAAGCGGATCCGGCCCCCAAACCATCTTTTCTGTTCCGGCAACCCCAAACTTACAGAGATTGGTGTAAGCCTGAATGGTTTCATAAGATTCTTCTCCACGAATCAAGACCGTTTCTGTATCGTAATTGTAAACCACAACCGAGTAATGTCCGGGAGGTACCGGTACCTCTCCACCGGTTGCCGACAAATATGCACTCTTCTTTTTACCTCTTCCATCTTTCGGATAAAAGATAACCTGCATTCCCTCCGGTAGTTTCTCTGTCACTCCTTCCCAGTTTAGCGCGATCCGTACTCCACTAACCGGATAATCATCCAGCAGTTCCCGCCGGCTGCATCCCGTCATCAGCAACAACGGGCAGAAAAGCACAAAAAGCAACTGTCCTATATCTTTCATCCATCTCTATCTCCTTGCCGTTATAAGCCAGACCAATGATACCTTGGCTTTGGTAGGCCCAATAAAATTGTAACGTCCGCTATTTGTCCAGACTAACGAGCCTTCGTAAGGAGTATACTTACGGTATTCTGTTGTCAAGTATCCCACTCCCACACTAAACTCAAACGAAAGATGGCGGGCTACCTGTTTCGCATATCCATACGTAAACCCCGAGGCTGCATAATACTTTCCCTGATAACCATCTCCCTTAAACTGGAAGTCGTAAATACCTCCTTCTGCATAACATCCCAGAAAATGTCCTGTCAGCCTGCCGTGTTTCCGGCGATTTCCTAACCAGCAACGTCCTTCCACCCCTCCCGAAAGCAGCTGATAGCAGAACTCTTCTCTGCTGTTCAGCCACCAGGGACATTTGTATTCAGTATTCAAAGACCAACGCTTACCTAATGGTATTTCCACTTCTATATTGGGTGCCAATGCCAAGTCATAAAGCAGATTGTTCTTCACGGCCAATACCGTTTGCCGCCGCACCTTCTCCGATTCCATTACTGATTTTTCCCTATTTACCATGACAGGCTCTCCTCCGGCAAGTTTACCGGGAAGCGGTTTAGCAGTTTCCACTCCATATACCGGCTTTACTTCTTTTACCGTCATTGCCGGAAGCCGTTTTCTTTGCGGTACCGACAGTTCCGGTAATATCCGGTTCGCAATGTAATGGTAAGCTTTTCCTCCGTTAAGCCGACGCAATAAAGACTCACATCTTACAGGATCATCACGATGGTAATCCAATAACATCAGTACATCTCTCTGATCGGGCACCTGTGAATCTGCAGCAATCTTCTCGTACAAAACAGACCAGTCTATTTTTTGAAAATCGAACCCTTCTTTCCTTATGGCATCCGTCATCGTCATCATCGCAGAACCTTCACCCGGCAAAAAGAAAAGGATCCCCCAAAAGATGAATATATAGATGCGATTCTCCATAGTTGCTCTATTTGTATAAAGCAAATATAGAGCTTTGAAATTAAACGAAATACACTTAATCTAACTAAATAAAGGGCCTGGTTTGTTGTGTGAAACGATTGGAACGATTTTGCAAGTTTGACGGGGTTTATCCTTCCCTAAAGACTGCTAAATAAACAGGAAGAAGAGACATTATAAAGGCATATCCGTGAAAAACCGTGAAGGAATTCAAAAGAGAGACAATATTCAGGGAAATATTTGGAGAATCATCCGAAGAGAATTACATTTGTATTGTGATTTTTTTCATAGTATTAGATTTAAGGTTAACAAAAGGTTGGAGTCAGGCGTGACTCCTTTTTTTTGCCCCTTTATTTAAGCAACTGATAGACTCCTCCCGCCAAGACCCGGATTACTCCTTTCATTTCCAGCTCAAACAGAATGACACTGATCTTATTGATAGGAATATCAGCCTGCACCATCAACGCATTGATCTGCAAATCTCCCAGCCGTCCGAGAATATCTACAATCTTCAGTTCTTCGGCAGATAAATCAGGGAAAAGATTCCGCTGTACGGTTGTCGGTTTAATAGTATGTGAACCGGTATCCCACCCCATTGCCTTCACAAAATCCGCCGCAGACTCCAACAAAACAGCCTTATTGTCCCGTATCAGCTGATTGCATCCTTTCGAATATTCATCAGTGACCCGCCCCGGGAAAGCAAAACAGTCGCGATGATAACTCCCGGCAATATCCGCCGTAATCAGAGAACCGCCTTTAGCGGCAGACTCCACCACAATAGTGGCATCGCTGATACCGGCAACAATACGGTTCCGACTGATGAAGTTATGTTTATCCGGATTTGTTCCGGAAAGAAATTCAGTTAACAGTCCACCCTGCCGGAGCATATCAATGGCTGTTTTACGATGTAACGAAGGGTAAATACGGTCCAGCCCATGAGCCAATACCCCCACAGTAGGAAGCTCGACAGCCAGTGCTGCCCGGTGGGCATTGATATCGATCCCATAAGCCAATCCGCTGACAACAAGTACATCCGGACATAAAGCCTGCAAATCCTGCAGGAAGCTAACGCAAATTTGTTTCCCGTAATCCGTTGCATTACGGGTCCCGACCATATTAATAATGTGGAAAGCATTGAGATCGGCTTTTCCTTTAAAGAATAATACGACGGGAGCATCATCGCATTCACGCAGTCTGGAGGGATAGCCCTCATCTGCCATCGTAAGGCAAGAGATACGGTTATCCCGTACAAACTCATATTCCTGTTCGGCACGCTTCAATGCCTGTGGAGAATCCAATGCTGCGACAACTGCCTGATTCACTCCGGGTAAACGATCGGGCAATTCAGTCCGGTAACGGAATACATCGGCAGCACTCCCTATACCGTCTACCAGACGTTTGGCACCTATATGCCCAACGCCCGGTATTTGCGTCAGTGCAATACTGCATATCCGTTCTTCATCGGTGCTCATTGCAGGTAAGGCGCGAAAATCCGGTCGAATAATTCACTATCGCTCAAACGTCCATTTACCACACATACCGTTTCCACCGTCGATTTAACGACAACCTTATTATCGCTTTTCCGGAAGATGTCCTGATAGAACACATATTTGATACCTTCTTTCTTCATATACAATTTGGAAACGAATTCATCACCACTCTTTAATGGGGTTTTGAAGGCCATATTAATACGGGCTACCACCGGGTCCACTCCCTCTTCGTGCAGTTTTGCAAAACTTACGCCTACCGATGAAAGAAACTCATGACGGGTATGTTCCAGATAATGTTGATAATTAGCGTTATTCACAATGCCTTGCAGGTCGCACTCGTAGTCACGTACCTTTAAAGTAAGTTCATAGATATACTTTTCCATCTTTATTCCAGTCCTTTAAATTTTTTCAGTTCTTCGGTCGAAACCAATTTATACAGTTTGTCACTCGGACGTATCTTATCCAGCTTCATAGAGAAGTGCTCTCCCTTCTTCACGGTTTCTACCGGTTTCAGGTCCACACGGGCCTCATCGAGCGTAGCAAACACAGCTCCGGTAGTAGGGCCGGTAATCAACAGCTTATCGCCTACACTCACTTCAGCCGCTTCCACCAGGAATTCGGCTACACCAATGTTGGAGAAGTATTTAATACCTTTCCCCACATAGATCTTACGTTCGGTTGCCGCCGATCCGTAATTCTTAGTCCATTCTCCCAGACGCTGTCCCAGATAGTAACCGTCCCAAAAGCCCCGGTTGAATACCGTTTTCAAGCGTTCATCCCACGCCGCAATCTTCTCGTCGGTAAACGTACCATCCAGACAGGCCTGAATAGCCTGCTTATAACACTCGACAACAGTACGTACATATTCGGGCCCACGGGCACGGCCTTCAATTTTGAATACACGCACCCCGGCATCCATCATTTTATTCATGAAATGAATGGTCTTTAAATCTTTGGGCGACATGATGTACTGGTTGTCAACCTCAAGTTCCACATCGGTATCCTTATCACGGACAGTGTAAGAACGACGGCAGATCTGCATGCAGGCTCCCCGGTTGGCAGAATGATTCATTTCATGCAAAGACAGATAGCACTTGCCCGAAACAGCCATACAAAGCGCTCCGTGGCAAAACATTTCGATACGGATCAGCTCTCCGCCCGGTCCACAGATATGTTCTTCCTGAATCTGACGATAGATCTCCGCTACCTGTTCCAGATTCAGTTCGCGCGCCAACACCACTACATCGGCAAATTGCGCGTAAAACTTCAAGGCTTCTGCATTCGAGATATTCAATTGCGTAGACAGATGCACTTCCTGGCCAATCTTGTTGGCATAACTCATCACCGCCACATCGGCGGCAATCACAGCCGAAATACCCGCTTCCTTGGCCGCGTCGACAATGGTACGCATCAGTTCAACATCCTTGTCATATATGATGGTATTCACCGTCAGATAACTCTTCATTCCATGTTCGTCACAGGTCCGGGCTATCTCGCGCAAGTCCTCAATGGTGAATGTATTGGCCGAACGTGCACGCATGTTCAGATTCTCAATACCAAAATAAATAGAATCGGCTCCCGCCTGGATGGCTGCCGCGAGCGATTCGCGTGAGCCAACCGGAGCCATTATTTCAAAGTCACTTATCTTATACATAGTTACCAATTATAAGTTACGAGTCCGCAACTACTGAATATATCCTTTTTCTTTCAGGTTTGCCACTATCTCCTGGGCAATCCCCATTCCGATCTGCTGACCCGCTTCCATGGCCTCGGCAGTCATCACCGGAGTGGACTCGGCCAGCTTCTTTCCCACAGGAGATTCATAGAACTGGGTAATCTTTTTCAGGTCGTTTATCGTCAGATACCTGTAATAAATAGATACATATATATCCATAAACTGTGTGTTTGCCTTTTCGGACAACTGCTCTTCAAAAGTTTTCCAGAATTCATCCGGAACGTTCGAATAAGTATGTTTCATCATCCCGATCATCTGCGGAACCATCGATTTCACAGTAGTCATAGCGCCCGAGGCCTCGAGCATCTTGCTTAACGCCTCTTTATAAGCAGCATCCTGAGCCGAAACGGAAGTGGCAGACAAGATAAAAGTCAGGCACAGAGCAATGGAAAATAGTCTTTTCTTCATAATTTCTATCCAGTTAAATAAATGAATGGAGTGCAAAGGTAGGGGTTTTTTCCGTACTTTTGCAGCCAAATAATGAATAGAAAATCGTAAAAAGATGAAAATAGGCCACATAGACCTGGGTGAACGCCCTGTATTTTTGGCTCCGATGGAGGATGTCACCGATCCCGCTTTCCGCCTGATGTGCAAAAAGTTCGGAGCCGATATGGTATACACAGAGTTCGTCTCGAGTGATGCTTTGATACGTTCCGTCAACAAAACAACTCAAAAACTGACCATCTGCGACGAAGAACGTCCCGTCGCCATTCAGATATACGGTAAAGATACGGAAGCCATGGTTGGCGCAGCCCGGATTGTAGAAGAAGCACAACCGGATATATTAGACATCAACTTCGGCTGTCCGGTAAAGAAAGTTGCCGGAAAAGGAGCAGGCGCCGGTATGTTGCAGAATATCCCGAAGATGCTTGAAATAACCCGTGCCGTAGTAGATGCAGTCAAAATACCCGTTACTGTAAAGACCCGTCTGGGATGGGATGCGGACCATAAAATCATTGTCGACCTGGCCGAACAATTACAGGATTGCGGTATTGCGGCATTGGCCATTCACGGACGTACCCGGGCACAGATGTATACGGGCGAAGCGGACTGGACCCTGATAGGGGAAGTAAAGAACAACCCGCGTATGCATATACCGATCATAGGAAATGGCGACGTAACTTCGGCTACCGGTGCCAAGGAGTGTTTTGAGCGGTATGGAGTAGACGCTATCATGATAGGACGTGGCAGCATCGGCCGCCCATGGATATTCCGCGAAGTGAAGCATTATCTTGAAACCGGAGAAGAATTGCCGCAGGAATCCTTTGAGTGGTATCTGAATGTATTGCGTGAAGAGGTGCTGAACAGTGTAGCCCGCCTGGACGAGCGCAGAGGGATTATCCATATCCGCCGCCATCTGGCAGCAACTCCTTTATTCAAAGGAATACCCAACTTCCGGGAAACACGCATCGCCATGCTGCGAACAGAGTCGGTAGAAGAGCTTTTCCGGATATTCGATGGACTTCACCCCATCACTTAAACATCGGCACTGCAAACCATTTCTTGAACATCTTTGTCACCAGCACATACAGCACGAAAGCAGAGATAAAGCCCGCAATCGCATCAATCAGATAATGTGCCTGAATATAGACAGTAGCTCCGCAAAGCAACAGATAGAGCGGCAACAGGCAGGCAAAAAGTTTCTTGCTGCCACGCCAAGCCATAATCATCAGAATAGTCGAAACACCGACATGCGAACTGGGAAAAGCCGCCGTAGGACGCTCTCCCACTTGTTGCGAACCCTCTACCAGGCTATAAAAGAATCCATGCTGATAGCCGGGGCCCGGAAGCAACTCCTGATTGTGATTGAAATAATCGCCAATGGCAGGAAAGACACCTTGTGAGACAGAATCCATACCAATGGCAGGGAAATAGAACTGAGGACCGGCAACCGGAACGAATATATAAATAAGGTAGTAGATGAAAAAGCAGGTGACCAGTACAAACGACATCTTCTCAAACAGATCGAACCGATAGATGAAATAGAACAACGTCACCACCAGAATCATCGGATAATATGCGAAGTACCCCATATTGAAGGGTTCACTCACCCACATTTGCGGAAACGCGTGGCAAAACCATACGGCAGGTTGCCCTCCGAACATCCACTGTTCGGCCGTAGCAAAAAGATGATCCAGGTTGGGGAAGACACGGTTGAACTCAAAAGTATCCGGATACCAGTATGACAAAAGACTCATCTGGATAGCGATACGCACAAAAGCGGAAAACTTACATGGAGCCAACCGGTAGAGATACATCAGCAAAAAAGTCATTGCCGCAATCACTGCCCTGTCCCACAACATGTGGAGCGGATGGTCCATCCGTTGAAACATGAATAAAATCAAGATAGAAGTTAACAGATTATATATCAATGTTATCTTCTCAACAGCAAACAAGCCCTTACGGCTTTCTACACGTTTAAATAAATCTAAAGCCATCCTTCGTTCTTATACCAGGCAATCGTTTCCTTCACTCCCTTTTCCAAATCGTATTCAGGAGCATATCCCAGTTCTTTCACAGCCGGAGTTATGTCGCATTGCCAATTTCTTTGTTTCATTATTTTATATTTGTCCGAATTCAGTGTGCTGCTCTTTCCCGAACGGGTCGCTATAAATTCGGCGAGCAAAGATACGACTTTTAGCACAATTAACGGACATTTGATGTGAATAACCAACGGATCACCCAATTCTTTTTGAATCAGATCGGAGAAAGCCCGGCTTTTATACACCTTCCCGTCAGACAGGAAGTAAGCGCGCCGGGAAACCTCCTTCTCGATTCCCAGGAAAATGGCCTGTACAATATCTTTCACATACACAAATGTCAGATCCTGCCGTTTATATCCCACGGAGAAATCCGTATGCTGCCGGATGGACTTCGCCATCAGGAAATAGTCTGCCTCACGAGGTCCGTACACTCCCGTCGGACGGTAAATGACATACGGAAAACCGGGCAGGCTCTGGATATAAAGTTCCGCTTTCAGCTTACTTAATCCGTAAACCGTATTCGGAGCCGGAGTATCTTCTTCACGGATAGGAGTATAATCCTTTTCACGTATCGGACCGAATACACTCAGGGTACTGATATAGATAAACTGCTTGGGAATCATATTAAGCTCGCGCAACGTATCGACAAAATATTTGGTCTGCAGATAGTTGACACGGTCGAAGTCGTTCTTGTCCGCACACTTGGTCACGCCGGCACAATGGACGATATAATCGAATTTATTGTACGTACCTTTATGGCCGGACAGTTGTGCCCGCAACTCATTGGGGTGTGCAAAGTCCAACTCAAGGAAGTGAATCTTGCGTTCTTTCAGGTATTTCTTACTGCTGGATGCACGGATCCCCGCCCAGACACCAAACCTGCGTTTCAAAGCTTCCTGAACAATGAAACTGCCGATAAATCCGCTTGCTCCGGTAATTAGAATACTCTCCATAAAATTCAGATCAAATGATAATTATTTCGTTGGTTCCACATGAATGCCTACATGGGTTCCTTTCCCAAACATCTCTTTTAGTTTATTTTCGATAGCAGTAGCCGTGCCATGCGCCTCTTCCAGCGTTATCTTCCCATCCATGCGGACATGAATTTCGATGGCATAATAACTGCCGATCCTGCGGGTACGCAAATGGTGGGGCTGACTCACTCCCGGAAAAGAGAGTACGGTCTGTTCAATCTCTTTCTCGACATCGTCCGGCAAGGACTTTTCAAGCAGTTCGTCCACACAAGGAATCAGCAACTGCACAGATACCTTCATAATAAAGAAACTGACTACCACTGCGGCAATCGGATCGAGTACCCGCCAATGATCTCCCAGCAAAATGGCCCCTCCAATACCGATAGCCGTTCCGATGGATGATAACGCATCACTCCGGTGATGCCAGGCATTGGCTACCACGGCCTGAGAATTTAACTTCTTGCCCTGAATCACGGTATACTGATACAGTATCTCTTTTGACACAATCGACACCAATGCCGCCACCAATGCCACTACACCGGGAGACTCCAACTGTCCGCCCTGCAAAAAAGTATAAATGGAAGAGGCACCATTCCAGAAGATACCGAAGCCGACACACAAAAGTAACAACCCGATGATGGCCGTAGCCAATGTTTCATATTTGCCGTGCCCATAATCGTGCCCCTTATCTTCGGGCTTCCCGGCGATACGGACAAAGACAATGACAACAATATCGGTGATGAAGTCGGATAGTGAATGGACAGCATCGGCCAGCATAGCCGCACTATGCCCGGCAATTCCGGCAAAGAATTTAAAAACGAGCAAAAGGAAGTTCACGATACTTCCCACGATCGTTACTTTATAAATTCCCTTCTCCCTGGAAGACTTTTCACTTTCCATTTGTTAGATTATTCATAATGTGAGGGGCAAATGTACATGAAAATCTTGAATTATTAATATTTAATCGCTTACTTTGTACTGATTGATATAAAACGAACCGATTATGGCTAAAAAGAAAGAAAAAAAAGCCGGCAAAAGAATGAAGAAGAAAGAACTGTCAAAGGTGGTTCTCGATTTCTTCCATGCCAAACAAGACGAGGTTATCAGCCTGAAATATATTTTCTCGGAACTGAAGTTAACCACTCATCCGCTAAAAATGCTCTGCATGGATATCCTGTCCGATCTCCTGGCCGATGACTACATTACCGAAGTAGATAAAAACAAATATAAACTAAACAATCACGGTGTTGAGATGACCGGAACTTTCCAACGTAAAAGCAACGGGAAGAACTCGTTTATCCCCGAAGGAGGCGGAGACCCGATTTTTGTCGCCGAGCGTAACTCCGCTCATGCGATGAATAACGATAAGGTGCGCATCGCCTTTTATGCCAAACGTCGCGGACGCGAGGCCGAGGGAGAAGTGATCGAGATACTGGAACGCGCCAACGATACATTTGTCGGCACACTGGAAGTGGAGAAATCATATGCCTTCCTCGTCACGGAAAACCGTACGCTTGCCAACGACATCTTTATCCCTAAAGATAAACTGAAGGGCGGAAAGACCGGCGACAAGGCAGTGGTAAAGGTCACAGAGTGGCCGGACAAAGCTAAAAACCCGATCGGACAAGTGCTCGACATTCTTGGCAAAGCCGGTGACAATACGACTGAGATGCACGCTATCCTGGCCGAATTCGGATTGCCATACGTCTATCCGCAGTCGGTAGAAAAAGCCGCAGATAAGATTCCCGCAGAGATTTCCGCCGAAGAAATAGCCCGCCGCGAAGACTTCCGGAAAGTAACCACCTTCACCATCGACCCGAAAGACGCCAAAGACTTTGACGACGCTCTTTCCATCCGCCCGTTGAAGGACGGACTTTGGGAAGTCGGCGTACACATTGCCGACGTGACGCATTATGTCAAAGAGGGAAGCATCATCGACAAAGAAGCCGAAAAGCGTGCAACTTCCGTTTATCTGGTAGACCGCACCATACCGATGTTGCCCGAACGTCTCTGCAACTTCATCTGCTCGCTTCGCCCCAACGAAGAGAAACTTGCTTTCTCTGCCATATTCGATATCACGGAAAAAGGAGAAGTGAGAGACTCGCGCATTGTACACACGGTCATCGAATCGGACCGCCGCTTCACTTACGAAGAGGCGCAACAGATCATCGAAACCAAAGAGGGTGACTTCAAGGACGAGGTACTGATGCTCGACACCATAGCCAAGGCCTTGCGTGAAAAGCGTTTTGCGGCAGGAGCCATCAACTTCGACCGTTACGAAGTGAAATTCGAAATCGATGAAAAAGGAAAACCCATCAGCGTTTACTTTAAGGAATCCAAAGATGCCAATAAGCTGGTAGAAGAGTTTATGCTGCTTGCCAACCGCACCGTAGCAGAGAAAATAGGCAAGGCACCCAAAGGAAAGAAGGCCAAAGTACTGCCTTACCGTATCCACGACCTTCCTGATCCGGAAAAGCTGGACAACCTCGCACAGTTCATCGCCCGTTTCGGTTACAGACTTCGCACAAGCGGAACCAAGACGGATGTCTCTAAATCGATCAATCACCTGTTGGACGACATACAAGGAAAGAAGGAAGAGAACCTGATTGAAACCGTATCTATCCGTGCCATGCAGAAAGCGCGTTACTCTACGCACAACATCGGTCATTATGGACTGGCTTTCGACTATTACACCCACTTCACCTCTCCTATCCGACGTTTTCCGGACATGATGGTGCACCGGTTGGTAACCAAATATATGGATGGCGGACGCAGCGTATCGGAAACGAAGTACGAGGATCTGTGCGACCACAGTTCGAACATGGAACAGATTGCAGCCAACGCCGAACGTGCTTCCATCAAATACAAACAGGTGGAGTTCATGAGCGAACATCTGGGACAGACTTATGACGGAGTGATCTCCGGCGTAACGGAATGGGGACTTTACGTAGAACTGAACGAAAACAAATGTGAGGGCATGATACCTATCCGCGATCTGGACGATGATTATTACGAGTTCGACGAAAAGAACTACTGCCTGCGCGGTCGTCGCAAGAACCGTATCTACAGCCTGGGAGACGCGATCACTATCAAAGTGGCACGGGCCAATCTGGAGAAGAAACAACTGGACTTCGCACTGATAGAGTAACATTTTGTCAAAATGATAATCGGGACCCGCTCAGATTGCCTTATTTCTGGCAAGAGTACGTCCGCAAAGAAAAATCGCCTTCCACACGGATCGGCGATTTTCTTTTTATTATCCGGATAAGGGAAGTTGGCACAAAAGCGAAAGCATAAGTACATAGAAGCCGGACAAAGAAAAAGAAATAAAGGATATAAGGAATCATTTTATCTTTTCCTAAGCGCTCGCCATTCGGAAGCAACCAGAGAAATATATGGATTCACGCCGCTCCGAAACACCGGTAAAAGAAGATGTGAAACAAAAGACCTTTATTTTTCTTCAAAAGAAGTAAGCATTTCACCCGAAAGAAGTAAGCATTTTCGGAAAGTGCTTACTTCTTTTCGAGAAAAGCAAGGGGCTTCAACCCGAAAAGCCTGGGTTTCCGATCCCCTAAGCCCGGCTGTTGGAGTCCAAAAATCTGTTTTTGTGTTCCTGTGCTCCCTATCAGCCCGATAAAAGAGAAAGTACATGTAAGCGGAAACAGCCATTTACTCACTTTTTGAAATGAAACACAGACAAAACGTAGCAACCGGATTATCCGAAGAGTCTTAATATATAAAACTCATTCCGGTAATGTATCCAAGGTGCCGTGCAATTCTTTGATGAAGTGTAAATGCGACAGTTCCTCTTTTTGCCATATATATTCGTACTCGCTTATTAACTCAGCTCATCTCCGCTTCATCATTTAGCATTTCAACAATAAAACCAATTTTCATTCGGTCATCGGAATTAAAAACAGTATATTTGCCGCTAACTAAACAAAGTCGTAATACGGAGTAAAGCAACTCAATAAAAGAACATCACAAACATGCTTGGAATAAAACTGATCATAGCAATACTATTTGTAATCATCGCATTACTCAGCATCTTCTTTGTAATTATCAGAGCAATCAAGAATAATAAGAACTGGAAAATAATAGAACCTGAACTTATAAAGAAAGTTCAAAAGTCCACCGGGCAAGAAATTATACATACAATGACTTTAAACGCCAGCGACTCAACTGACTTCTCCAACGGCAAGGGTTTCTTACTATGGATAGCATTTACATCTGACTACACAGCTTTTATCAATAAGAGCTATATTGCCGATAGCGGTAATGGACATGTTTATCTTTCAAGAAGAATGGATACTTCAATGAAAAGATTAGAGAAAAGATTTATGGAACTTGAGTTCAGGAACAAGGAATCCGCAGAAATAATAAAATTAGACGTACTGGTCCGTCCCAAAGATATAGAGATACTAAGCGCATTTATTCCCAATAAAAAATCTTTGTAAAGATTGACAGTACAAAGACCGATCGGGCAACCCTGTATCGAACGTACTTTCATCCGCTACGGCAGATAAAGGCAGAATGCAGATATTCCAATTATTTATTATCACAAAATAAACCAAGAAATCAATGAAAAAAGTTATTCTTTTACTCTTACTCGGAGCATGGGTATTCACAAGTGTTGCTCAGGAAAAGGTATTTCAAGTAAACGAAGTGTCCGTCATTAACTATGGTGACGGACGGTTGCTGTTCCGGGAACTGAACGAGGAAAAAACACCGTTACAGGGCGAATACCGCATCATCGACGGCTATCATTCGGAATATATCCTGGCTTCTTTCAAGAATGGCATGTACGACGGGCTGTATCGCCATTTCAAGAGGAATGTTCTTGCGGAGGAAAGCACATACAAGGATGGATGGAGAGAAGGCTATCGTAAAACATATTATGGCGACGGCAAAACCCTGCAGGGCGAAGGAACGTTCGTGGAAGGAAAGTTGCACGGTGTCTGTAAGTCATACTATCAAAATGGAAAAGTCGAAACGGAGGTCTGCTATAAAATGGGAGACCAGGACGGACGCGACCGCAAATACAATGAGGAAGGAAGCCTCGTGCGCGATACTTATTATAAAGATGGCAAGCCCGATGGAAATTGGGTGGAGCATCTGTCCGGTAGTATTGATTTCACCCGTCGCAGCAGCTATAAAAACGGATTGCTGACGGGCGAATATTCTGAAACGCTAAAGAATGGAAATCTCCGTAAAAAAGGTACTTACAAGGAAGGCAAAAAAGACGGAATCTGGATCGAATATCGCCGTGATACGGGCATCCCCGAACGTTCGACTACCTACCGGGCAGGGGAAAAGACAGGAGAAGAGATTCGCTATTTCACTGATGGAAAGCCCGAAAGCTCCAAAAATTACCTGAATGGCAAGTTGGAAGGCATTAGCCGCGAATATTATTATAGCAACGGCCAGCTAAAGTCGGAATTCACCTACAAAGCCAACAAACAGCATGGCCCTTTTAAATATCTGAACGAGGACGGAACCGTCCGCGAAGCAGGCCGTTACGAAAACGATATGCGGAAAGAGTAATTCTGCCGGAACCAGTATGGAAGGCGGTTTTACATTTATAGATAGGAATATGAATAAACACATTTGTTTTTATGAATAGAAAGTGGATCTTAATAACATTGTGCATTATACTACTATCCGGTTGTATAAATTTTGGGAAACGTTCGTCCACTCCGAAGACTCAATCACCCGGCAACGAAACCGAACAATCAGAACACGCCATCAGTCAGCATTGGATTGGGAGCTATTCTTTATATATCCTCTCAGGAGAAACCATTCAAGAAGATGCCAGCAACATCGGAGTCGGTTATGATTTTGAAATTCAGGATTCGATGGTTTCTTTTACAGCAGAGGGCTTTCAGACGTTTTTCGTGTGTGAATGCTCGATCCGGGAAAGCAAAGATCAGTTGTTGTTACTCTACAAAAGAAAGATTGAAGAGACTACTACCGTACCTTTTAGAAACGAGGGCGATACGGTTGCCCTGATTACCTGCGAACAGGGAAAATATTATGTGCAAAGCCCGGTCATTCCGGTTGCCGGATGGGTTTACAATCAAAAGATATTGCTGGAGAAGGAGCCGGTTAATACATCAGAGGAATCGGATCATGGCTCGATCCCGGAAATAACCTATTGGCACGAGGACTTTGAATATGGCACTGAAGAAGATCATTTAGACCGTTGGGTCATTCCCATTGACGGAGCTGAATTTTTAGCTGCATCGGCTAACTATAAGAACATACAGCCGGACAGCACGGTTCAGTTACCCACTGATCAAGGGAGCTATTCTGTTTCACTGGAAAATGGGCACACAAAAGTGTTATCCGATTGCTATGAACAATCCGATGCGTATCGTAAATACCTATACAAAGGATATCTTGCAGAAATGAATTGTTATGTATTCGAATACGAAGGCCTTGAGTGGGAAGGAATTTCATACGTCTCTAAAGCGAACGGGGAAGAATACGGTCTCCGCACCCAAGCTTTGTTCTCTTTGAATCAGAATTGTTATTGTGTGGATGCATGCACCGAGCTTGAAGGCGAAAGAGCCGGAATTATAAAGGTATTTCAGGTCTCAGGCGGCGAATTCAAATTCATGTTCGGCTTATGGTCGGACAAGATATTCCCGCAAACCGTTTGCTGGAAGGATAACATCACTCTTTATGTGAAAGCCCTCCGGGAGGAAAATGGCGCAGATCAAACTTATTACTATAAGATACCTTTGGATCAGGTACAATGATTCATTTTTGGTAAATGACCGATAAAGAGGCTATCTCAAAATTTTATTTTTGAGTTCAGCCTCTTGTTTTATTGTCTATTGCTTTTCTTACCTAATCTTTTTATACTCTTTTCCCTCTTATTCTTTTATAATAAAGCAATCTTGTAATAATAACATCGTTCGCCCGACTATAAAGTAAAGATTAAAACAAATGAAGTCGAACAAAAATGAATTTCTGAAGATGTTGACTGCCTATCAGGGGATTATCCACAAGGTAAACCGGGTATATTTCAGATCGGAAGCGGACAGAGAGGACAACTTTCAGGAAACCGTCTATCAGCTCTGGCGATCTTTCCCGGCATTGCAGAACAAGGAGAAACCCGCATCGTGGATCTATAGGGTAGCAATCAATACCTCTATTTCGAAAATAAGAAAGGATAGTCGCATCGAGTTCCATGACTCGCCGCCGGAGGGAGAGACCGTTGACCCTTGGGAACAGCAGGAACAGGACGAAAACTGGCAAAGACTTGTCAATGCCCTTCAAAAACTGAATGAAATAGACAAGTCTATCATGCTGCTTTATATGGAAGACTATAGTTATGAAGAAATAGCAGAAATAGTGGGAATGAGCAGCTCCGCCGTCGGCGTAAAGATTCACAGGCTGAAAAGCCGATTACAAAAACAATTTAAAAAGTAAAGCATCATGGAAGCACATGACATTAAAGAAACCTGGAAAGCGGGAGTGGAAAAGAATATCAAACCGTATCCCGAAGAGAAACTGAACGAGATGGTAATCAAATCCGCGAGAAAATCAATCAAGACAGTGTATCCCGGAACCGTCTTCCGACTCGTTGTGGTCGCCGTGGTTGTTTACCTTATTGTAATGCTGTTTATAAGAGAGCAAAGCATGGAAAGAGCGTACGTGGATATAGCCGCTTTGGCCGTATTGTCCGTTTCCTATTTCCTTTGGGAACGTTCCGCTTACAGAATGCGGAAATACACCAACGGCATGGCTGTAAAGGAATGGTTGGAATACCGGATAAAAGAAGTTGAGAAAAGCGTAAAGTTCAATACCAAATATGGTTGGATCGTATATACGTGTTCCTTTCTCTCGGCAATGGGCTTCTATGTGTTCTATCTGATGGCAATGAATATAACTCCCGGTATATTGAACGTCGTAGTTGTCCCACTCGGCATAGCCATTTACCTGCTGATCATAGACCGTTCTTTAGGACGGAATTACCGGAAAACCCTCCGTAAACTGAAAGATTTATATAAACAGTTTGAAGTGGAGGATTGAAAACAACTATATCAAGGAAACGAATCATCATCGAGCAGGCACAGGCACTTACTGTAAGCACCGGTACATCCCCATCCGACCGGAAATCAGAAAGCAAAAAAACAAGTAGACCCGGTCGGTCGGAAGATGAAAGTCGGAAAGACGGACTTTTATCTTCCGGCCGATCCCGGAAAAGAGGAAACATTATTATCCCAAGCATCCATCAACGTTCTTGCTGAAAGGTGAAAAAGAGAAATGACGCCGCTTCAGAGACAGCCGGTCATTGCCCCATGCCGGACTACCGCTTAACCGTAAAGACCTGACTCTGACCTGCCGGAATTACAACTTCCTTCACCTTCCGCCCGATCTTCAAACGGCAGGCATTTCCCTGTTCGGAAAATACCTTTACCACAGTTTTACCTGATTTACTCCAGGCAATATCTATAATAAAACCACCGCGGGCACGCAGCCCCGTAACCTTTCCTTCTGCCCATACATCGGGTAATGCCGGCAGAACGTCTATCACACCGTCATGGCTCTGCAACAACATTTCCGCCACACCGGCAGTATACCCAAAGTTACCGTCGATCTGGAAAGGGGGATGTGCATCGAACAAATTCTTATATAATCCCCCATGCCGATTTACTTCCGGCCCGAAGTCGGTGGGGGTGAATAAATTCCGTATAATACGGTAAGCGTGATTTCCATCGTGCATACGGGCCCACATGTTGATCTTCCATCCCATACTCCAGCCCGTAGCTTCATCTCCACGCAATTCGAGCGTACGGCGGACTGCACTGACAAGTTCGGGTGTCTTGCCCGGTGTTATTTCACATCCCGGATGGAATCCATACAAGTGTGACAAATGGCGGTGGTGCGGTTCTACTTCATCAAAGTCTTCACTCCACTCCATAATCTGCCCCCGCTTTCCGATACGGTAAGGCACCAGTTGCTTTGCTCCCATTACGTGCAGCAAGAGAGTATCGGCAGGAGGAAGAATAGAATCGGCAGCTAAAATCGCAGCTGCTTCAGCCGTATTGCTGAAGAGTTCACGAATAATGGCCATATCCATCGCC
Organism: Bacteroides sp. NGMCC 1.200775; assembly: GCF_040798045.1. Classification (NCBI taxonomy): domain Bacteria; kingdom Pseudomonadati; phylum Bacteroidota; class Bacteroidia; order Bacteroidales; family Bacteroidaceae; genus Bacteroides; species Bacteroides sp. NGMCC 1.200775. The sequence continues at coordinate 70,439 of NZ_JASCQK010000005.1, forward strand.
GGAGCCGGAGCTACGGCCGAAGTTTTCTTTTCCGGAGTCAGAAACTGATTCTCGGGTGAAACTCCCAACGGAGTTTGCCACATCCCGTCTTTTTCCACCAGCCAGGCGTTATAAAACCGTGCGGCATCGCGCATCAGCGGATAGGCGGTCTCACGGAGAAACTTCTTATCCCCCGAAAACAGGTAATGATCCCACAAATGCCGGCAAAGCCAGCCGGCACTCATATTCCACATAAACCAGGTAGGTTCACCGTCTGCCGGTCCCGACTCACGCCAGATAGAGGTGATATGATGGGAAGTCCAGCCGGGAAGGTTATACATCTTTGTAGCTGTAGCGGAACCATTGACCGCAAGTTCCCGAATCAGTCGGAAAAGCGGTTCACTGCACTCAGGCAGTCCGGTGGTTTCGGCCGGCCAGTAATTCATCTCAGTATTGATATTAATGGTATAACTGCTGCTCCATGCCGGAACCACATCCTTATTCCATATACCTTGCAGATTGGCGGGTTGTCCGCCTTCACGTGAAGATGCTATCAGCAGGTAACGCCCATACTGAAACAAAAGTGCTGCCAGAGCATTGTCCGGATTGTCCCTGAATCCGATAATACGGCGGTCGGTAGGCAGACCAGAATAGTCTTTCTCCGATTTCAAAGTCAACGCCACACGACCGAACAGCCGTTGATAGTCCGCCAAGTGACGTTTCTTCAGATCTTCATAAGGCAGTTGCCCGGCAACGGAAAGAATCGTATCCAACTTGGCCTGATAATCACTGCCGTCCTGTGAAGGACTTCTATCAAAGCCATTATAGCTGGTGGCAGCAGCAACCAAAAGAATTATTTCACCCTCTCCGCTCACTTTCAACTGATTGTCTTGCAAGGTGGCATTTCCTTTCAGTACCTTCACCCGGCTTTGGAAAAACATCCCTTTGCCGCCAACCTCATCGGCATACAGCACTTGTTTGTCGGTCTTTCGGCGTCCGTGACTATCGAAAAGTTCCGGATGGCGATCTGTCAATCCGTTCTTTTCGAGGAAGTCCAGCGTCCGCCGCTCTACACAACCCGGAGCCTGTCCCGAAAGAATCAACTCTTCACCCGTACCATCAACTTTCGCTGTCGGATGCTCCGATGTATAGCTCACCGCTACATTTACAGGCGACCGACGTGAAGCAGAGATACGAATCACCATTACCCGGTCCGGATTGGATATAAAGTATTCACGGGTATAGCGGATGCCTCCTGCCTGATAGCGAATAGTATGTACGGCATCTTGCAGATTCAGTTCACGCACATAGTTTTCCACCTTTCCCTGAACATCAAAGCTTAGAAAAAGGTCGGCCAGAGGTTGATAGCTCTGCGAAAGCCTGCCTTGCCAGTTCCGGGTTATCAATCGGTGGGCACCCGCATAATCGCCATGGTTCAACAAGGCAAGCACTTCATTGTATACACTTCCGATAGAAGGTACGCCAACACCGGAAAAAGGTTCACCGCTATATAGTGTGCTTTCATTCAGTTGCAAATGTTCTCTCCCGGCATCTCCGAATACCATCGCACCCAAATATCCATTTCCCAAAGGAAGAGCTTCATTCCAGTTGGCAGCAGGCTGCCGGTACCAAAGCGAAAGATTATTTCCGCCGAACAACAGGCAAGCTTCCAGTAAACAAAAAAGAGTGGTAAAAATGTGTTTCTTCATAACTATCAGGGTTAATTCATTTCAAAAACTGTATTTCTATATTCCCGGAAGGCAAAGTTATTAAAATAAATTTCCATCTTTGTATTCCTATCAAGAGAATATAGTTATGAAGACAGTAATCATTGAAAACAAAGAGCAGGTAGAAGAAATTATCTCCCGTTGCGATATTTGCTTTGTCGGTATCACCGACCTGGAAGGCAACCCTTATGTGATCCCCATGAACTTCGGCTATCAGGATGGAGTGATCTATCTGCATTCCGGCCCCACAGGCAGCAGCATCGATATGCTGGCAAAAAATAACCGTGTCTGCATCACTTTCAGTGTAGACCACGAATTGGTATTCCAGCACCCCAAGGTGGCATGCAGTTATCGGATGCGGGCCAAAAGTGTGATTTGCAGAGGACGCGTAAACTTTATCGAAGACCTGGAAGAAAAACGTGAAGCGCTCAATATATTGATGCGGCATTATAGCAGCCGGGAATTTGTATACTCAGATCCGGCAGTGAGAAATGTAAAAATCTGGGAGATACCGATTGAAAACGTTACGGCAAAAGAGTATGCGGTGCCGCATACGAAATAAATTCACCACAGATTACACGGATTCACTCAGAATTTTGATCCGATAGTTAGTAAGACGAATCATTAATCTGTGCAAATCCTGTGTAATCTGTAGTGAACAATGCATCAGAGCGGATACTCCTCGAACGCATATAAGATTGTCGACAGATAGCGTTCACCTGTATCCGGCAATAATACAACAATCAATTTTCCCTCATTCTCCGGAAGTCTGGCTAACTCGGTAGCTGCATATACTGCCGCCCCGGAAGAGATTCCGACCAAAAGCCCCTCTTTAGCAGCCAATTCACGACTGGTACGGATAGCATCATCGTTTCCTACCTGTTTAATCTCGTCTACCACAGCAGCATTATAGGTTTTGGGTATAAATCCTGCTCCAATACCCTGTATCTTGTGCGGACCGGGAGCACCACCCGATAATACCGGTGAATCGGTAGGCTCTACAGCCACAATTCGTACAGTAGGATTATGCTCCTTCAAAGCAGCCCCTACTCCACTTACGGTACCTCCCGTTCCTACTCCGGCCACAAAGATGTCCACCTTTCCATCGGTATCTCTCCAGATCTCCTGTCCGGTAGTACGTACATGAACCGCAGGGTTAGCCGGATTTTCGAACTGTTGCAGAATGACAGATCCGGGAGTAGCCGCTTGCAGTTCCTCAGCCTTGGCAATGGCTCCTTTCATCCCGTTTGCTCCCGGAGTAAGTACAAGCTCCGCTCCTAACGCCTTCAGCAGGTTCCTGCGTTCCATACTCATCGTGTCGGGCATGGTCAAGATCAGCTTATAGCCTTTGGAAGCAGCCACAAATGCCAAACCGACTCCGGTATTTCCACTGGTTGGCTCTATAATAACAGATCCTGGCCTCAACGTCCCCTTCACTTCGGCATCTTCAATCATGGCCAGAGAAATACGGTCTTTCACACTTCCGGCCGGATTGAAATATTCCAGCTTTGCCACTACACGTGCTTTGAGCCCTTTACTTGCGTTATAATTACTCAACTCCAGTAACGGAGTGTTACCGACTAAATCTGTCAGCTTCTTTGCTATCTTTCCCATATCTATCTATTATTAAATATCTGTTTATTAGTAATAGGACAAAGGTAGTGCAGATTTGGTTCATTCTCAATACCATAAGTATGGTAAATTCGTACTACGAATGAGGGAGAAATATCTTTCTAAAGAATCCAACCGAACCGCCGGTTACATTCCGGACACAGTAAAACGACGAATATAATTCGCCACCAGACAACAACCCGGAGTATATACCTGTCCGTGATCAAAGCCTTGCAATTCGTAAAGTGATACTTTCTGATTACCAATATTCTTCAGTACTGAAGCCAGCAAAGCATTTTCTTCGTAACGGTCGGCCATTTCCAAATTCCGGTCACCGGTAATCAATATAAAAGGAGGTGTATTCTTACGGGCTTTGTTGCAAGGCGCATACCGGTCTATCACCGGAATGCCTTCGGGCAGCGCGCGTTCTTTACGTATGGTGAAATGTGTAACAGTCTGCCCGCTGATAGGAAGATACGCAGCTATGCTGTCAGCATCTACTCCATATTTCCGAAGATATGATTTATCTAATCCGACCATTAAAGTCAAATAACCTCCGGCCGAATGTCCGGTAACAAAAACACGTTTGGGACTACCTCCATATTCTTCTATATGTTTACAGGTCCAGGCAACGGCAGCGGCTGCATCATCGGTATAAGCAGGGTTTTTAGCTTTAGGACTAAGCCTGTAATTGACAGCGACTACTGCAAATCCTTGATTCATAAACATCTCAGGAATGTGTTTTCCTCCCCCTTCCAATCCTCCGCCATGAAACCAGACAATCGTTGGAAAGTCTTTTTTCCCAACCGGATAATAGACATCAAGTTTACAGCGTTCCTTACGGTAACCATCCGTTTCCCCCGCAGGAATATACGAAATGTCTTTTACTGTTTTGTACGTCTCCTGTGCCTGTAAGGTGAAGGCAACGAACAGGAGAATAAATGATAAATACTTTTTCATGTTATTAAGTGTTTGTGAATTACTTGGGCAAATATAATACAATAACGACACTGTTTGAAAAAATAATAGCTTCCTTTATACACTCAATATCAAAAAAGTATAGAGAAGTGGCTGTATTAATTCCTATTTAATTACCTTTGTCAATATCATAACCTCCAAACACTTATTTCAATATGAGAAAGATCACCCTCATTATGTTTACGCTGCTAATCTGTGCAGCACAACAGGTAAAGGCACAAACTGACAGTATGCTCATCCAGCCGACAGTAGATAAGAGAGTCGAACTACTTAGCATTGTTTTCCGTTTAACGGGTAATCCGGAGTATAGCAAAAACGATTTCAAACTCTACACAGACCGCATCGAATCGCATTTTTCTCCATATAAAAACCACGAACTTATACTATTCGTACGCTCGTTGGTCAAGACTGACGGTGTTTCATACGATGCAGTGATGAGTATGGCTGTCAATCTCGACGACCAGTTCAATCTGCCCGAAGATTATGGTTCACTGGACTCTCGTTGGAATAGGAATCAAGTAGGGTCATTCATCAAACTGTTAAAGAAGTTTGTCAAAGACAGTCGTTTTGATGCCTTTTATCACTCAAACGAAAACTTATATAAAGAGGCTGTAAATCGTTTTATGCCTATTTACAAAAACATAGATATCCAATGGTATAATGACTTCTATGGGCAGAAGTCCAACGACCGGTTTCACATTATACTTTCAATGGGCAACGGTTCGGGAAATTACGGACCGAGTGTCACTGACAAGGAAAACGTACATAATGTCTTTTCAATCATGGGAGCATGGGTTACCGATTCCGTAGGAATGGTTGTTTATCCATCTGAATTAATCTTACCAATTTTAATCCACGAATTCAACCATTCGTTCGTAAGCTTCGATCCGGAAATGTTCCGCACAAGCGGCGAACAGATTTATGCTGCGGTTGGCGAACAAATGGCGCGCCAAGCCTATGGACAATGGTCTATTGTCCTCACCGAAGCAATGGTACGTGCGGCAGTCATAAAATACATGAAAGACCATAACTTCCCGGCTGTCGAAATCACCAAAGAAACCGTCATACAAAAAACACGTGGCTTTGTCTGGATAAGCAAGCTGGTCGATGAACTTGAGAAGTATGCCTCTGACCGCACGACATACCCGACTCTCAACAGCTATATGCCACGGCTGGCAGAAGCTTATACAGGCTTTGCCCAATATACCGCAAACTATGATTCTATCCGTCCCAAAGTAGTTTCGATCGACGAATTTACCAACGGCGATACAACCGTTCGGAGCGACATCAAAACTATTACTATCCACTTTGACCGTCCTTTGGTGGGCCGCGGATACTCTATCAATTATGGTCACCTCGGAATGGATGCAATGCCCAAGATTTTAAACGTCAACTACGCCAATGACAACCGTACTGTGATTATCGGAGTAGAATTGTTACCCGGAAAAGAGTATGGAATCACTCTTTTAGGGCTTTCTTTCCGCACTCCGGAAGGAGATGGCATAAAACCCTATGAAATTTCTTTCAGAACGGCACAGTGACACAAATTCTCTCTCATTGTCTGTGATCCAGGTAGTAAAAGGCAATCCCATTTTGGACAAAAAGGGAAAGCAGATGACTGCATTAGCCTAAAATTGATTATCTTTGCACCCCAAAACGGAATATTATCAGAGTAATTGCTCTTTTTCAACTTTATAGGGTTACTCTTCCATTTGATAGAAATACACAACTGATTGATAATATAAAAAAGATTATAATATTATGGCATTGCAATGTGGTATTGTCGGACTACCCAACGTAGGTAAGTCAACACTTTTCAATTGTTTGTCCAACGCGAAAGCACAGGCGGCAAACTTCCCTTTTTGTACGATCGAACCGAACGTGGGTGTAATTACTGTACCCGACGAACGTTTAAATAAACTGGCCGAATTGGTACATCCCAACCGTATTGTTCCTACAACGGTAGAAATCGTAGATATCGCCGGACTTGTGAAAGGTGCCAGTAAGGGCGAAGGACTGGGAAACAAATTTCTGGCTAACATTCGTGAAACCGATGCCATCATCCATGTACTCCGTTGCTTTGACGATGATAATGTAACTCATGTGGACGGAAGTGTGAATCCGGTACGGGATAAAGAAATCATCGATTACGAGTTGCAGCTAAAAGACCTGGAAACCATCGAGAGCCGCATACAGAAAGTGCAGAAACAAGCCCAAACGGGAGGTGATAAAGCTGCCAAGCAAGCTTATGACGTACTTGTGCAATTCAAGGATGCGCTGGAACAGGGCAAATCGGCACGTACAGTAACTTTTGAAACGAAAGACGAACAAAAAATAGCAAAAGAATTGTTTCTGCTTACCAGCAAACCTGTAATGTATGTTTGCAATGTAGACGAAGCAAGTGCAGTCAACGGAAATAAATATGTGGACATGGTACGTGAAGCCGTTAAGGACGAAGATGCCGAAATCCTCGTGGTAGCCGGAAAAACAGAGGCTGACATCGCCGAACTGGAAACTTACGAAGACCGCCAAATGTTCCTCGCCGAGATCGGTTTGGAAGAATCGGGCGTAGCACGCCTTATTAAATCGGCCTACAAGCTGCTGAACCTTGAAACTTATTTCACTGCCGGCGTACAGGAAGTACGTGCCTGGACTTACGAAAAAGGTTGGAAAGCCCCACAGTGCGCCGGAGTAATCCATACCGATTTTGAGAAAGGATTTATCCGCGCAGAAGTAATCAAATATGAAGACTTCTTGCAATATGGCTCGGAGGCTGCTGTTAAAGAAGCCGGAAAGTTGGGCGTAGAAGGAAAAGAATACGTAGTACAGGATGGAGACATCATGCACTTCCGTTTCAATGTATAAGACATCTATTTTCAATTATAGACTGAGGAGCTGATCAAATGGTCAGCTCTTTTTTTCTCCTCCCCTCAAAACGAAAACTCCCCGCTTTCTAACACTATCTTCAAGCAAATCATTATCTTTGCGCCCGTATATTATGCCTAACAAGCAACACAAGAAAATATCATGAACATGGAAAGTACTAACAGACTTCGTTATCTTATCGCAGGAACCGGAGGCGTAGGCGGAAGTATCGCCGGCTTTCTGTCACTTGCCGGTAAAAACGTTACCTGCATTGCCCGCGGAGCACATCTGCAAGCGATACAACAGGACGGACTTAAACTGAAATCGGACTTAAAAGGTGAACATACATTACGGATGGACGCTTGCACGGCAGAAGAATATAACGGAAAAGCTGACGTGATATTTGTATGTGTTAAAGGATATTCCGTAGACTCCATCACAGAACTTATCAAACGGGCTTCCCATGAAAATACAATTGTAATTCCTATATTAAACGTATACGGTACCGGGCCGCGCATACAACGTCTGGTACCGGGAATCACTGTATTGGACGGATGTATCTACATCGTAGGGTTTGTTTCCGGACCGGGCGAAATCACTCAGATGGGAACTATTTTCCGTTTGGTATATGGGGCACACCGCGGAACTGTCGTTCCTGTGGGAATGATGGAAGCCGTACAGAAAGACTTACAGGAGAGCGGCATTAAAGTTGAAATCTCTCCCGATATTAATCGTGATACCTTCATTAAATGGTCTTTCATCTCGGCTATGGCAGTCACCGGAGCCTATTATAATGTTCCGATGGGAGAAGTGCAGAAACCGGGTAAGGTACGCGACACTTTCATTGGACTCTCTACCGAAAGTGCAGCCCTGGGAAAGAAACTTGGAATCGAATTTAAAGAAGATATAGTCACATACAATCTGAAAGTTATCGATAAGCTGGCTCCTGAGAGCACGGCATCCATGCAAAAAGACATAGCACGCGGACACGAATCAGAGGTACAGGGTCTGCTTTTCGATATGATAACAGCAGCTGAAGAACAGGACATTGATGTACCTACCTATCGGGAAGTTGCTAAAAAATTCATCAAACTATAAAGAAATAATTATGAACAACCTTCTTTTATCTATCAATTGGAATCCGAATCCGGAATTATTCAATCTTTTCGGCATCTCAATCCGTTATTACGGATTACTGTGGGCTATCGGAATATTCTTTGCTTATGTGGTAGTCCACTATCAGTACCGTGATAAGAAGATAGACGAAAAGAAGTTCGAACCGCTTTTCTTTTATTGTTTCTTCGGCATCCTCATCGGAGCACGATTAGGACATTGCCTGTTCTACGATCCGGCATATTACCTGAATCATTTCTGGGAAATGATACTTCCGGTCAAATTTCTTCCCGGAGGCGGATGGAAGTTCACGGGATATGAAGGACTGGCCAGCCACGGAGGTACGCTCGGACTGATTATTGCCCTTTGGCTTTACTGCCGTAAAACAAAGATGAATTATATGGATGTGGTAGACATGATTGCAGTAGCCACTCCTATCACAGCTTGTTTCATTCGCCTTGCCAACTTAATGAACTCTGAAATTATCGGTAAGGTAACAGATGTATCCTGGGCATTCGTTTTCGAACGGGTAGACATGCAACCCCGCCATCCGGCACAGCTTTACGAAGCAATAGCCTATTTTATCTTATTCCTGATTATGATGTTCCTTTATAAGAACTACAGCAAGAAACTACACCGGGGATTCTTCTTCGGACTTTGCCTGACAGCCATCTTTACCTTCCGTTTCTTCATTGAATTCCTGAAAGAAAATCAGGTGGACTTTGAAAATGGTATGGCACTGAATATGGGACAATGGTTAAGTATTCCGTTCGTAATCATCGGTGTTTACTTTATGTTTTTCTATGGAAAGAAAAAGAGTGCAAAATGAAACATATTATTGATATTAAAACCTGGGAGAGAAAAGAAAATTACGAGTTTTTCCTTGGTTTCCAGAATCCTACTATTTCTATTACTTCAGAAGTAGAATGTTCGGGTGCCAAAACCCGTGCCAAAGCTGCCGGAGAATCCTTCTTCCTGCACTATCTTTATGCCGTGTTGCGTGCTGTCAATGAAATTAAAGAATTCCGGTTCCGCATCGATTCTGAAGGACAGGTAGTCTATTTCGATACAGTGGATATGCTGACTCCCATTAAAGTGGCAGATAACGGACGTTTTTTTACTGTACGACTTCCCTGGCATCCTGATTTTAAAACTTTCCATACAGAAGCCAAAGCCATCATTAACAGAATAGATCCGGATAAAGACCCTTATGAAGCAGAAAAGACAGGAGGTAATGATCTACTGGATGTAGTGCTGCTCAGCGCCACTCCCGATTTATATTTTACCTCACTGACCTGTACGCAGGAACATCGTCACGGTAGTAATTACCCGTTGATGAATGCAGGTAAAGCCGTCATAAGAGGTGGTGTATTAGTGATGCCCATCGCTATGACCATTCATCATGGGTTTATTGACGGACACCACTTATCTCTATTTTATAAAAAGGTGGAAGAATTTCTTAAATAATTATTTGCCCCTGACTATCTTTTTGATATCGTTCAGTTTGTTTAATGCTTCAATCGGAGTCAGATTATTCACATCCAGATTAAGTATCTCATCCCGGATCTGACATAAGACCGGGTCATCAAGCTGAAAGAAACTCAACTGCATACCTCCACGATTCTCACTGACTTCTGCCAGCGGCTTACCTGAAATTCCCTGCTGGCGGTTGTCAGATTCGAGCTGCTTCAGAATTTCATTGGCACGTTTCACTATACTTTTAGGCATACCGGCCATCTTGGCCACATGGATACCGAAAGAGTGCTCACTTCCACCCCTTTCAAGTTTCCGGAGAAAAATAACTTTGTTATCCACTTCCTTAACCGATACATTATAATTCTTTATACGTTTAAAGGATTTCTCCATCTCGTTCAGTTCATGGTAATGGGTAGCGAAAAGTGTACGTGCTTTTGCCTTCGGGTGCTCATGAATATACTCCACAATGGCCCAAGCTATAGATATTCCGTCATAAGTAGAAGTACCACGTCCCAATTCATCAAACAAAACGAGACTCCGGGAAGATACATTATTCAAAATATCAGATGCTTCATTCATCTCGACCATAAAAGTAGATTCTCCTACAGAGATATTGTCACTGGCACCGACACGTGTGAATATCTTATCCACCAATCCGATATGAGCACTCTCGGCCGGAACGAATGAACCAATCTGTGCAAGCAGGGTGATCAATGCAGTTTGCCTTAATAGAGCCGACTTACCGGCCATATTCGGACCCGTAATAATGATAATCTGCTGCGTTGCATTATCCAGCATCACATCATTAGCTATGTATTTCTCTCCAATCGGCAATTGCTTTTCAATTACCGGATGACGCCCTTGACGAATATCCAGCACATCACTGTCTTCAATAACCGGACGGATATAATTATTCTCTTTAGCTACATTGGCAAATGACAGCAAACAGTCAATGCGTGCTATTTGGTTAGCATTGATCTGAATGGCAGGAATAAACTCACTCAGCGCTTGCACCAATTCTGTATACAAGCGGGTCTCCAATACCAATATCTTATCTTCTGCACCCAGGATCTTTTCTTCATATTCTTTCAATTCCTGAGTAATGTAGCGCTCTGCATTTACCAATGTCTGCTTGCGTATCCACTCTTGCGGCACTTTATCTTTATGTACATTCCGCACTTCAATATAGTATCCGAAAACACTGTTATAGGCAATCTTCAAACTTGGTATTCCTGTCAGTTCGCTTTCACGCTGCTGTATCTGAAGCAAATAATCTTTACCCGAGTAAGCTATCTGACGTAATTCATCCAGTTCCGGATTCACTCCGTCTTTAATGACTCCTCCCTTATTTATCAACAAAGGAGGATCATTATTAATTTCCTTCTCAATGCGGTCGCGAATAGAAATACAAAGATTTAACTGCTCTCCAATACGATTCAAACTGGGGTTATCAGCTTGCCGGCAAGCCTCTTTAATAGGTTCAATTGCTTGTAAAGCAACTTTTAACTGTACTACCTCACGTGGAGAAACCCGCCCGACGGCCACTTTCGAAATGATACGTTCCAAATCTCCAATCCGATGCAACTCGTCTTCGATCAACTCCCTGAAATCCGGTTTACGAAAAAAGTATTCTACTACATTTAATCGATCGTTAATAGGCTTCTCGTCTTTTAACGGAAATACCATCCAACGCTTCAGCAGACGCGCTCCCATAGGGCTGATAGTTTTATCGATTACATTGAGAAGGCTACTTCCACCATCATTCATGCTACCGATCAACTCCAGGCTGCGCACTGTAAATTTATCAAGACGTACATACTTGTCCTCTTCAATACGGGCTAATGAAGTGATATGCCCCACCTGAGTATGCTCCGTCATGTCCAGATATTGCAGAATAGCTCCGGAAGCAACAATACCGTTTTTAAGATGCTCAACTCCAAATCCTTTCAGATTTTTCGTCTCAAAATGTTTCAGTAACTTCTCCCGGGAACTGGATTCGGTAAATACCCAGTCATCCAGTTCAAAAGTAAAAAATTTACTTCCAAAGTTTCCTTCGAACATTCCACGTTTTCCACGTTCAAAAAGAACCTCTTTTGGGGCAAAATTATTCAGCAGCTTATCTACATAGTCAAAAGGTCCTTCTGCAGTCAAAAACTCTCCGGTAGAAATATCCAGAAATGCTATTCCACAAGCGGATTTTCCGAAATGAACAGCAGCCAGAAAGTTGTTTTCTTTATAATTTAAAACGTTATCATTGATAGAAACACCGGGAGTGACCAACTCCGTAATGCCACGCTTCACCAACTTTTTCGTTGTTTTGGGATCTTCAAGCTGATCACATATAGCCACCCGCTTACCGGCACGGATCAGCTTCGGCAAATAAGTATCTAATGCATGATGAGGAAAACCTGCCATTTCAATGGTTTTTCCTTTCCCATTGGCGCGTTTCGTGAGAGTAATTCCTAATATTTCAGCCGCAATAATCGCATCGGTAGAATAAGTTTCATAGAAGTCCCCACACCGGAACAGCATCACTGCATCCGGATGCTTAGCCTTCAGGTCAAGGAATTGTTTCATCATCGGGGTTAATTCAATATCATTGCTCACGGATAGTCTTCTTTTTTAAGTTCATAAATAACAAGGCAAAGATAAGGGTTTCCTACTAATCTACCTACCTTAACAGATAGTTTTACCATACCTAAAAAGATGTATATTTACTAACCTTACCAATTATCCCGCCAATAAAATCGGTTACACCAATTTCTAAATAAACCTTTCAAAAGGAGGTATATTTATTAATAACTTTATTAATTCCATTAAAATATATTATAATATACCGTTTTTTACCAGAATTATTTGCAGTTTTCGTGGAAAGCCGTATATTTGCAATGTGTTTTTCATAGTATTAGATTTAAGGTTAACAAAGGTTGGAGCAAGGCGTTGCTCCTTTTTTATGTCCCTACTCCATGTCTCATCGGGAATCAAGATAAACATCGTTTCAATCCGATTCACCACAAAAAATAGTAATTAAAGATCCTAAAACATTTAATAAACCGCACTTTTTTCTTAAAACGTGTTATAAAACATGCTTTTATTCTTGGATTATTTGCTATTCCCATGAAAAGCCGTACATTTGCAATGTGTTTTTCATAGTATTAGATTTAAGGTTAACAAAGGTTGGAGCAAGGCGTTGCTCCTTTTTTTATGTCCTTACTCCACAGATTCCAATAATTTCCCTTCCAAATGAATGTAATTCATTCCACACAGATGGTCACACTTTCTTCAAAGAGAGATTATTTTTTCCATTGATAAACAATATCAACCCGTCTCGCAATGGCATATTGAATTAGGAAAATATAAAGTAGCGGAAGATGCACGATACACACTGACAGATCCCAGAAAAAGTGTTTTTGATAATGCGGCGATATTGACTCTTATCGGAAAATGGGATAATAAACTCTTCTTTTCGGCAACAGCCAATAAACAAAATTATCTGCTTTACTATGATCTAAAACCGGTAATATCCGACTCCCCTATCCGCAATATTCATTCGCCATACCGAAAAACACTCATTCATACCTGAATCCATGTCTGATGACGGAAAATATCTGATCTCGTGTGAAATACAGGAAAATGATGAGAATCCGGTGATCATATTGGCCGAAAAATAAAAAAATCGGGATATATTCCATAAAGATTATATCCCGATCGTTATCCTTTCAGCACATCTTCGTGCTCAAACCTATTGAATGAATGTCATCATTTTTATCTTTTGAGTAATCATATGTCTAATCGATGATTACAAATATAAACACTAAAATTTAAATTATCAACAAATATAAGATTTTTATTTTCTGATCCTTCCCTTTCATACCTATTTTGTTTTTTAGCTATCTTCGTGGTTATCTGAAAATAATCATGTAAATTTGCTCCCTCATATTAAAGTATATATTATAAATCACTATAAACAAAAGGTTATCGCTATGGAATATAATTTCAGGGAGATCGAAAAGAAATGGCAGAAAATATGGGTAGACCACCATACCTACCAAGTAAATGAAGATGCATCCAAACAAAAATTCTATGTACTCAATATGTTCCCTTACCCTTCGGGAGCCGGACTGCACGTAGGCCATCCGCTCGGATATATTGCTTCGGACATCTATGCACGTTATAAACGTCTGCAAGGATTTAATGTCCTGAATCCGATGGGTTATGATGCTTACGGACTGCCAGCCGAACAATATGCTATCCAGACCGGACAACACCCTGCAATTACTACCATCAATAACATCAACCGTTATCGTGAACAGTTGGATAAGATAGGATTTTCATTCGACTGGAATCGTGAAATCCGCACTTGCGATCCGGAATATTATCATTGGACTCAATGGGCATTTATCAAAATGTTCAACAGCTATTATTGCAATGATGAAAAACAGGCACGTCCCATCGAAGAGTTAATAGAAGCTTTTAGTACCAACGGAACACAAGGTATGAACGTAGCCTGTGGCGAAGAAATGGACTTTACTGCTGACGAATGGAATGCTAAAAGCGAAAAAGAACAACAGGAAATCCTCATGAACTATCGTATAGCCTATTTGGGCAATACAATGGTAAACTGGTGTCCGCCTTTGGGTACCGTACTTGCCAATGATGAAGTAGTTGACGGTGTTTCCGAAAGAGGCGGCTATCCCGTTATTCAAAAAGTGATGCGTCAGTGGTGCCTGCGCGTATCCGCTTATGCACAACGTTTGCTCGACGGACTTGAAACCGTAGAATGGACCGACTCGCTGAAAGAAACCCAACGTAACTGGATTGGACGTAGTGAAGGTGCTGAAATGAATTTCAAAGTGAAAGATTCCGATCTTGAATTTACCATCTTTACGACTCGTGCCGACACTGTATTCGGAGTTACTTTCATGGTGCTTGCCCCGGAAAGTGAATTGGTATCCCAATTAACGACCCCTGCACAAAAGGCAGAAGTAGACGCTTATCTGGAACGTACCAAAAAACGTACCGAACGCGAACGCATCGCCGATCGTAGTGTTAGTGGCGTATTCTCCGGAAGTTATGCCATTAATCCATTAACCAATGAACCTATACCGGTATGGATCAGTGATTATGTACTGGCAGGTTACGGTACTGGTGCCATCATGGCTGTACCTGCACACGACAGCCGTGACTATGCTTTTGCCAAACATTTCAATCTGGAAATTCGCCCGTTGATTGAAGGTTGCGATGTCAGTGAAGAAAGCTTCGACGCCAAAGAAGGCATCATGATGAATTCTCCCCGTCCGGGAACTCCTGAAGGGGGCCTCGTACTGAATGGCTTAACTGTAAAAGAAGCCATTGCTAAAACCAAAGAATACATCAAAGAAACCGGATTGGGACGTGTAAAAGTAAATTTCCGTTTACGTGACGCCATTTTCTCGCGTCAACGTTATTGGGGCGAACCATTCCCGGTTTACTATAAAGACGGAATGCCTTACATGATCGATGAAAGTTGTCTCCCGTTAGAGTTGCCGGAAGTAGCTAAATTCCTTCCTACAGAAACAGGTGAGCCTCCATTGGGACATGCTACCAAATGGGCATGGGATACTGTCAACAAGTGTGTGACAGACAATGACAAAATCGACAATGTAACCATTTTCCCATTGGAACTGAATACAATGCCAGGCTTTGCAGGTTCTTCTGCCTATTATTTGCGTTATATGGATCCACGTAATCACGAAGCACTCGTTGCTCCTGCCGTAGATCAATACTGGAGAAATGTAGACCTGTATGTGGGCGGTACGGAACATGCTACCGGACACTTGATTTACTCACGTTTCTGGAATAAATTCCTGCATGATTTAGGCATATCTGTAGCTGAAGAACCTTTCCAGAAACTGGTCAATCAAGGAATGATACAGGGACGAAGCAACTTTGTTTATCGTATCAAAGATACCAATACTTTCGTATCTCTGAACCTGAAAGATCAATATGAGGTAACTCCTATTCATGTCGACGTAAATATTGTATCTAACGATATTCTCGATCTGGAAGCTTTCAAAGCATGGAGACCCGAATACGAAACTGCCGAATTCATCCTGGAAGACGGTAAATATATCTGTGGATGGGCTGTTGAAAAGATGAGTAAATCTATGTTCAATGTAGTTAATCCGGATATGATTGTCGAAAAATATGGTGCCGATACACTTCGTATGTACGAAATGTTCCTCGGACCGGTTGAACAATCCAAACCCTGGGACACGAACGGAATAGATGGCGTACATCGTTTCATTAAAAAATTCTGGTCGCTATTCTATGACAGAAACGGCGAGTATCTGGTAAAAGACGAACCGGCTACCAAAGACGAACTAAAGGCACTTCATAAGCTCATTAAGAAAGTAACCGGTGATATTGAACAGTTCTCCTACAATACTTCGGTAAGTGCTTTCATGATCTGTGTCAACGAACTCTCAAGTTTGAAATGCAGCAAAAAAGAGATATTGGAGCAGCTCGTTGTGGTCCTCGCTCCCTTCGCTCCCCATGTTTGCGAAGAATTATGGGATACATTAGGAAACACCACTTCCGTATGTGATGCACAATGGCCGGCATTTAATGAACAATACCTGGTAGAAGATACGGTTAATTACACGATTTCTTTCAATGGCAAAGCCCGTTTCAATATGGAGTTTCCTGCAGATGCCGCCAGCGATGTAATTCAAGCCACCGTACTTGCTGACGAACGCTCGTTGAAATGGACAGAAGGTAAAACACCGAAAAAAGTTATTGTAGTTCCGAAGAAGATTGTTAACGTTGTTATTTAATACCTACACACAAAATGATAAGCAAACCCACAAAATCCGATGTAATGCGAGAGTTGAGAGATTATATCTTTATCACTCTCGGACTGATAAGTTATGCGTTAGGCTGGACAGCCTTTCTTATTCCTTATCAGATTACTACAGGTGGAACAACCGGTATCGGTGCCATCATCTATTATGCAACAGGCTTTCCTATCCAATGGTCTTATTTCATTATCAATGCTGTGCTGATGACATTTGCCATTAAGATACTTGGTCCGAAATTCAGTATAAAGACGACATATGCCATCTTTATGCTTACTTTCTTCCTATGGTTCTTCCAACTGATCATTGTGGACGATAAAGGAGCTCCGCTTCAGTTGGTAGGAGAAGGGCAGGACTTTATGGCTTGCATCATCGGAGCCATCATGTGTGGTCTCGGATTAGGGGTGGTATTTAATAATAACGGCAGCACGGGTGGTACCGATATCATTGCAGCCATTGTTAATAAATACAAGGATGTTACTCTCGGACGAATGATCATGTTTTGTGATATCATCATCATCAGTTCATGCTATTTCATTTTTAACGACTGGCGCAGAGTGATATTCGGTTTCGTTACCTTGTTTATCATCGGCTTCGTTCTGGACTACGTGGTTAACAGCGCCCGCCAGTCTGTACAATTCTTTATCTTTTCGAAAGATTATGCAAAGATTGCCGACCGCATAACGAAAGAAACCCATCGGGGGGTAACCGTTCTTGACGGATTAGGCTGGTATAGCCAAAACAATGTAAAAGTATTAGTCGTGCTTGCCTATAAACGCCAGTCTCTCGACATCTTCCGCCTGGTGAAGGATATCGATCCGAATGCTTTCATTTCACAAAGCTCAGTAATCGGTGTATACGGCGAAGGATTCGACCGCCTGAAAATAAAATAAATCCAGAGCGAAAAAACAGATGAAAATAGAGCGTAGCGAAGAAGTTTGAAACTATATTCGTTACGCTCTATTTTTATTTGATTGAGGGCCAAAGAAAAGCCACATTAAAGCCAAACAGCACAGAATTTCCTCCCAAATATTTCTAAAAAGGAGTCGCAAAATGAATAAACGCGAAACCTTATTTTTTCACAACTTTGCATTATGACAAAAGCTAATTACTTAAATAATCTATTTGAATCCCTGATAGGAACTAATAACCTGTCTATTCCATCCAAGACGATATTGCTGGAAGAAGGTAAGATTGCCGATAGACTGTACTTAATTCGTAAAGGGTGTTTACGTCTTTTTTTCTATAATGAAGGCAAAGACATTACTTTCCAATTCTTCTTTGAGGGAGATTTTGTTGCATCATTCGATAGTTTATATAGACGTAAACCGAGTCTTTTTTCATTGGAAAGTATTGAGCCCACGGAAGTATCAACGATAAAAAGAGATGATTTTTATCATCTTATTGAACAAACACCCTCATTAAAACAAATATATGAAGAAAAGCTCATAGACCGATTTCATGTTTACCAGCAGTTGTTTCTTTCCCGTATAAAGAACACCCCACAACAACGATATGAGGAACTGCTAAAAGAATATCCCGATATTATACAACGAGTTCCGCAACATTACATAGCTTCCTATCTCGGTATTACCCCTGTATCATTATCTCGAATAAGAAAAAGACGTTAATTCATTTCTTTACAATTGTTATCGTACTGTAGGTATCAAATTCATGACCTTTGTATCCGTAAAATCAGCTAATTAAAAAAGATGAAACGGATATATATAATAGACTGGATATTAATACCTTTATTTATCCTTACCTCATACACAGGGATAGGACTGCATATTGCCGCACATGAAAACGACCATGAAATATGGCACAATTGGGCGGTATTTCATGTGATAGCAAGTTTATTGTTCCTGATAACCGTCATATTCCATATAATAACTCATTGGAATTGGTATAAAGGAATTGTAAACAAAGGAATAGGACAGAAAAGTAGAGTTACATTATGGTTATCCGCAACATTTACACTTGTTGTTCTTACAGGTATTATATTGTTCAACGTAGATGGGGCAAACTCTTCAATAGGGTTATGCCACTATAAAATTGGAATTTTAATGAACGTACTTTCTATTGGACACATATTCAAGCGAATTCCCATTTTACGAAAATATTTGAAGAAAAAATAAATTCAAACTCAATTATATTTATTTAAATATCGTTTTAATTTTCATAGTGGGCATATCGAATCTTTCAAATATTCTTCCACTGCTGAAAAAAATCAGAAGTATTCAGTCCGATTAAATTCATCACTGTATCCTTATCTTCCACATTTATTGTCAGGCTGGTGTACACATCAGCAGATATCTATGAAGAATTGAATAACCTAAATTAAGAAGTCAATATTTGTACATTCAGAGAATTGTTATACTTTTGTATCCAGAAAGAGTTATTTAACAGTATAGCACCGCAAATCGCTGAAAATCGAACCATTGCTAACTTGTTATCTCTGTTTCTCAAGAACCTCACTAATTATTCTCAATCGGTTAAGTCAAGTCGATTAAAATCTAAAATAAATAACAGACAATGAAACGTAAACTTGTTTTTGCCACTAATAATGCACATAAACTGGAAGAAGTATCATCCATATTAGCAGATAAAGTTGAACTGCTCAGCCTTGACGATATAAACTGCCATACAGATATTCCCGAAACAGCGGACACTCTGGAAGGTAATGCGTATCTGAAATCATCCTTTATTTACCAAAACTATGGATTGGACTGTTTTGGTGATGACACCGGATTGGAAGTTGAAGCATTGGGAGGGGCTCCCGGTGTATATTCGGCTCGCTTTGCCGGAGGAGAAGGACATAATGCAGAAGCCAACATATTGAAACTCATGCAGGAGCTGGAAGGAAAAGAAAACCGCAGAGCACAGTTTCGTACTGCCATTTCGCTTATTCTGGACGGAAAAGAGTATCTTTTTGAAGGAGTGATAAAAGGCGAAATAATCAAGGAAAAAAGAGGTAATTCAGGCTTTGGATATGATCCTGTATTCATCCCCGAAGGATATGACCGGACTTTTGCAGAACTGGGAAATGAAATAAAAAATCAAATCAGTCATCGTGCTTTAGCCGTAAACAAATTATGCGAATTTCTCCGCTCCATCTGATTGATAAAAACGGATAGATAAATGAATCCTCCGGAGGAATGTAATTTTCCTCCGGAGGATTCATTTATCTATCTCCTGCTAAAAGAGATTATAGTATAACACAACAGCGTGTATATAACGAACTCTTTTTGCACTTTATCCAGTCCAAAACTTTAAATCTCCATTATCAAAACATCCGGATGTTATTAGTTATAACATCCGGATGTTTTGATATATAACATGGGGATCTTTTCATATAAAACATCCCCATGTTTTTGCGTTATAATTCTAACTTTAGTTCTTTTAATACCATTACTTCTCTATCATTCTTTACCAACTTTTTCATCCCTTCTTTAAAGAATAGCTTCCGATTGAATGAACCTGCTCTATCAAATTACCTATATTCTATTATTAACAGAGATTTCAACTATCCCTGTTAATAACAAAGAGCCGTATTATACCTTTATATATAAGTATAATACAACTCTTTCATATCATAGATCTATCAATTATTAACCGTAAAGTTAACTATTTATTCACAGCCTGTTTATAAACCCAGTTTCTCTGAAATTTCCAACATTCGTTTAATCGGTTTCACTGCTTCTTTAGCAACTTCCGGGTCAACAGTTACTTCAGGGAATTCATATTTAAGGCAATTATAGAGCTTTTCCAGCGTGTTCAGCCGCATGAAGTTACATTCATTGCATCCGCAGGTACTATCGTTAGGAGGGGCAGGAATGAATGTTTTTTGCGGGCACTTCTTTTGCATTTCATGTATGATGCCTGCTTCGGTAGCTACAATAAACCGTTGCTTGTCACTGTTCACTGCATATTTTAATAAGGCAGCCGTAGACCCCACTACATCGGCCAGTTTCAATACTACACTTTTACACTCAGGATGTGCCAGTACTACGGCATCGGGATATTGAGCTTTTAACTCCACTATTTTCTCCACCGAGAATTGTTCATGCACATGACAAGCTCCGTCCCATAACAGCATTTCACGTCCTGTGATCGAGTTTATATAATTCCCCAGATTACGGTCCGGTCCGAAAATAATTTTTTCATCTTTCGGGAAACTTTCCACAATCTGTTTTGCGTTAGTCGAAGTAACCACCACATCCGTCACTGCTTTGACTGCTGCCGTTGTATTTACGTACGAAATCACCGTATATCCCGGATGTTCCTTCACAAACTCAGCAAACTTGTCCGCCGGACAGCTGTCTGCCAACGAACATCCTGCATTCAAGTCGGGCACCAGTACCTTCTTGTCCGGACAAAGCACCTTTGCGGTTTCTCCCATGAAATGAACGCCACACATCACAAGAATATCCGCATCGGTTTTGGCTGCAATTTGAGCCAAAGCCAAACTGTCTCCAATGTAGTCGGCAATATCTTGTATTTCGCCTTTCTGGTAATAGTGTCCCAAGATTACCGCATTCTTTTCTTTTTTCAGTTCATTGATGGCTGCTTTCAGATCAATGCTTTTGTCTACGGGTTCGTCAACGAATCCCTTATTCACCCATTCTTCTCGATTCATTATATTCTTATTTTTTCTCTTCTTTTAAAAAGAAATCCTTTGTTAGTGATTATAGCCTGTTAATAGTGTTAGCAAATAAATCGGCTTTTTCTTGCCGGATAAGTTATTAGTTACTTATCTAAGTTTATAATCAGTTTATGAACGTGTCTATTTATTGATAATAAGCTATATTGCTAACTTCATTAACACCTTGTTGATAAAGTGCAAAGTTAAAAACTTTATGGATATAAACAGGCTAATTAGTACTGAAAAATCTGTTGAAGTATGCTTGGAAAGTTGAAGCTAACTTTTTTGTATTGTTCATATCCCGTTGCTCTTATACCTTCATTTGAATAATGCAAGAATTAGTTTTCAAAATATATGCTGATTCTTTTGACAGGTTTTAAACCGTTATCAACACCTATGTTAACAAGAAAAGAATTACTTTTGCAACATACTAACAGAAACAACATCATCATGCGAAAATTGAAAATAACCGAGCTGAACCGGATAAGTATAGAAGAGTTTAAAGAAGCTGATAAATTGCCTTTAGTTGTAGTGTTGGACGATATACGGAGTTTGCATAATATCGGTTCTGTGTTTCGTACGGCAGATGCTTTCCGGATTGAATGTATTTATCTGTGTGGAATTACGGCTACTCCTCCCCATCCCGAGATGCATAAGACAGCTTTGGGAGCCGAGTTTACAGTGGATTGGAAGTATGTTAATAACGCAGTTGAAACGGTTGATAACCTCCGGAGTGAAGGATATGTGGTATACTCTGTCGAACAGGCGGAAGGGAGTATCATGTTGGATGAGTTAACACTGGACCGTTCGAAGAAATATGCTGTAGTTATGGGAAATGAAGTAAAAGGAGTGCAGCAGGAGGTTATTGACCATTCGGATGGTTGCATTGAAATTCCTCAATATGGTACAAAGCATTCATTGAACGTGTCGGTAACAGCGGGAATTGTTATCTGGGACTTATTTAAGAAGTTGAAATAGGATATTGGTAGGCTGTTGATAAACAATTTATAGTTGGTTTCGAAGCTATTAATTGCTTGGTTATTAAGCAGCGGATTTACAATTGTCCGCTTTCCACTAATACTATCACGCGTTCAGTCAGCTTATCTTCTCCTTCGGGGTCATATTGTTTTTTTAAACTGGCTCCGAAAAGAGCAGCAAATGTCTGATAGAAGCCTGCTTTAAAAGGCCCCATGAATGCTTTTACCAGTTCATAAGAACTCTGATGACTTTGGCGGTCTACCAACTTTATCAACAGCTTGCCTTGTGCAAAAGAGAGTTTTTTCATTCGTGGAGTATATTGTTCCTTCAACCCTTTTTCTACTCGTTTAATATGGCGTTGCCGGGCTTTTTCATTGGGTAAAGTTTGTAAGTATTCGTAAGTTTCAATGATAGTCTGGTTAATTTCTCTGGCAATGGGATATACCTTTTTTACGTTTCTCACTAATTTGTAATATTCCATCTGCTCTTTCTTATTCCTGAATTTTAAAGGCTTGAATATGTGGATGGTCGGAATCTGAAAGGCAGGTATTGTATCACCGTTATAAACACACATAGGTACCAGATATCCACCGAGATTTGTTTTTTCCTGTGCCTGTGATGCAGAAGAAAACAATAAGGCGATGGATAACATCAGTAGTCCTATGATAAGCCTCATATTCATTTTGCAAAAATAAGGGAATAAATTTATATTTATGATTTTCCTTGCAGCATTAACCTATTTAAATTATCTTCGACAATTCGTTTACTATTTAGAACACAATAATCACACATGAAATGAATAGATATATATCTATATTCTGTGTATTTCTACTTGTTAATATAGCGTTGATAACTTCTACTTGCCATGCTCAGAATAATTCGGATTATCCTTGGGAGGACATAATGGAAAACCTGTCAATAGCCGATGAAGAAGGGAATACGCGCAATTGGGAGAATGAATTGGAGGAATTAACCGATCTTGTTAACAACCCTGTTAATATAAACTCTGCCACCAAAGAGCAGCTACAGCGGTTTCCTTTTCTTAATGATGTTCAGATTGAGAATTTACTTGCGTACATTTATATTCACGGATCGATGCAGACTGTCTATGAACTTCAGTTAGTGGAGGAGTTGGATCGGCAGACTATTCAATATCTGCTTCCTTTTGTCTGTGTAGAGCCTGTTGATAAGAAAGAGTCTGTTACGTTAAAGCAGATTTTAAAATATGGAAAACATGAAGTGGTGACTCGTATGGATGTGCCTTTGTATAGGCGTAAGGGATATGAGAAAAATTACCTGGGTCCTGCTGTTTATAACTCGGTGAAATACGGATTTCACTATCGGGAAAAAGTTTATGCAGGCATAGTTGCCGAGAAAGATAGCGGCGAACCTTTCGGAGCTTTACATAATAAGCAGGGATACGATTACTACTCTTTCTATCTACTCCTTCATGATATAGGAATACTGAAAACGGGAATTGTAGGAAACTATCGGTTGAATTTCGGTCAGGGACTGGTACTCGGACAAGGTTCTATGTTTGGAAAAACAGCTTATTCTTCGTCTTTCACTTTCAGAAATACAGGGATACGCAGACATGCTTCTACCGATGAATATAATTATTTCCGTGGGAGTGCCATAGCTTTAAAATGGAAACAATGGACACTTTCTGTATTTTATTCACATCGTTCGTTGGATGGAGTGATAAAAGACGGTGAAATTACCTCGATTTATAAAACAGGTTTACATCGAAGCAAAAAGGAAGCTGATAAAATGAATCAATTGGTTATGCAGATGGGCGGAGGAAATATCAGCTATACCGGGAATAGTTATCAACTGGGTATAACCGGTGTTTACTACTGTTTTAACAGGTCTTATGAACCGGAACTTAAAGACTATTCAAAATACAATCTGCATGGTCGTTCTTTTTATAATCTGGGTATGGATTATAAATATCGTTTTCATCGTTTTTCTATACAAGGAGAAGCTGCTTTGGGGATCAGTGGTATGGCTTTTATGAATCAGGTACTTTATTCTCCTTTACAAGATATACGGTTGATGTTGGTTCACCGTTATTATTCACATGATTATTGGGCTATGTTTGCTCATTCATTTAGTGAAGGAAGTAGTGTTCAGAATGAAAACGGATGGTATTTAGCTGCTTCTGTAAGTCCTTTTAGTCGCTGGACGTTTTTCATTTCTGCCGATCTGTTTTCTTTTCCTTGGTGGAGGTACCGGATAAGTAAGGCTTCGAAAGGAGTGGATCTGTTCTTTCAGGCAGATTACGTTCCGTCGAAAACGGTTGATATGTATGTGAATTACCGTTATAAACGGAAAGAGCGTGATGTGACCGCTACGAAGGGAAAGGTGATTCTGCCTACCTATCATCACCGGCTGCGTTATCGTTTGAACTATTTACCCTGTTCTTCGTTATCTTTCCGGACAACGGTAGATTATAACCATTTTCATTCATCCGGGAAAACGGCGGGGAAAGGTTATCAACTGACGCAAAAGGCCGGATGGAAACTTTCCCGGTTGCCTCTGACAACAGAATTGCAAGGTAGTTATTTCCATACAGACGATTATGATTCACGTATTTATATCTACGAGAAAGGGTTGCTGTATTCTTTTTATACTCCATCTTTTCAGGGAGAAGGTATTCGCTTGGCTATTCATTTTCGCTATGATATGAACAAGCATTGGACAGCAATTGCCAAGCTCGGACAAACTACGTATTTTGATCGTGATGAAATAGGTTCCGGCAACGACCTGATCAGGGGAAATAAAAAAACGGATATACAAATGCAGCTGCGTCTAAAGTTTTAGTAATTTTGTAGAAATTCAAAACAGTTTCTAAGATTAAACAGAATTAAGTATGACTATTATTTTTCCTTCTCCCATATTCGGACCGGTTCATTCACGTCGCTTAGGGGTCTCACTTGGAATAAATTTACTTCCTTCCGACGGAAAAGTATGTTCTTTCGATTGCATTTATTGTGAATGTGGTTACAATGGCGAACATCGTCCTAAATCTTCATTACCGACCCGCGAAGAAGTCCGTATGGCTCTGGAAGATAAACTTAAAGAAATGAAGAGCAATGGTCCGGCTCCTGATGTATTGACCTTTGCCGGAAACGGTGAACCGACTGCACATCCTCACTTTCCGGAAATAATTGAAGACACGCTTGCTTTGCGTGATGCATATTTTCCGGAAGCAAAAGTAAGTGTACTCAGCAATGCTACTTTTATCAATCGTCCGGCTGTATTTAATGCATTGAACCGGGTGGATAATAATATTTTGAAGTTGGACACGGTGGATGAAGAGTATATCCGGACTGTAGATCGTCCGAACGGACGATACGATCTGAATGGAACAGTCGGACTTTTAAAAGCTTTTAAAGGCAATTGTATCGTGCAGACTATGTTTATGAAAGGAAAATATAAGGGGAAAGATGTGGATAATACTTCTGACAAGTATGTACTTCCCTGGCTGGAAGTTGTGAAAGATATCGCCCCGAGACAGGTAATGATTTATACGATCGATCGGGAAACTCCCGATCAGGACTTGCAGAAAGCCACTCCCGAGGAGTTAGATCGGATTGTGGCTCTTCTTACGAAAGAGGGACTTTCGGCCTCTGCTTCTTATTGAGAATTATTTTTAATATGTCATTTATAAACAGATTTTAATAGGATGAAATCAATTGCTATCAACGAACTTACTGATAATTTCTTTGAGTCCATCAGTAAAGAATGGATGCTGGTAACTGCCGGTAATAAAGATGCGTTTAATACCATGACCGCCAATTGGGGAGGTATTGGTTTTTTGTGGAATAAACCGGTGGTTTATGTTTTTATTCGTCCGGAAAGATATACGTTTGATTTTATACAAAATAACGATTATTTTACTCTTTCTTTTTTAGGACAGGAGAATAAGGCCATACATAAAATATGCGGTTCTAAGTCGGGACGTGAAGTAGATAAGATAAAAGAAACCGGATTAAAGCCAATTATTACGGATAAAGGTAATATTCTGTTTGAACAGGGAAGGCTTAATATGGAATGTCGGAAAATGTACACAGATGTGCTGAAGAAAGATAATTTTCTGGATCCGTCTGTCTATGAACAGTGGTATACTACCCATGGAGGTCTGCATCATGTCTATGTGGCAGAGATTACAGGAGTGTGGATAAAAGAGTAAATTTTAAATCATTTGAACCTATGAAAAACAATTATCTGATATGTTCCCTGCTGTTTACCACGGGTATGCAGAATGCTTGGGGAGCCCAAGCGACAAACCATAAAACAAATCCGGATAAGACGAAACCCAATATTATTCTGATTTTGTGTGATGATATGGGATTTTCTGATTTATCGTGTTACGGGGGAGAAGTGCATACGCCCAATATTGATTTCTTGGCGGAAAACGGAATACGTTTCAGCCAGTTTAAGAACACAGGGCGCAGTTGTCCCAGCAGAGCTGCTTTGTTGACAGGCAGATACCAACATGAAGTAGGTATGGGTTGGATGACTGCTGTAGATGAACATCGTCCCGGATATAGAGGTCAAATATCAGAGCAATATCCTACTATCGCAGAAGTGTTTCGGGAAAACGGATATCATACTTATATGAGTGGTAAATGGCATGTTACCGTTGACGGTGCATTCTCCAAGCCGAATGGAAGCTATCCGGTTGAGCGGGGATTCGAAAAATACTATGGTTGTCTTTCTGGAGGTGGAAGTTATTATACTCCGAAACCCGTATATTCCGGGTTACAGCATATTGCAGAGTTTCCAGAAGACTATTATTATACCACAGCCATTACCGACTCTGCCGTTAGTTTTATCCGTCAGCATCCGGTTGATGAGCCTATGTTTATGTATTTGGCCCACTATGCCCCTCATTTACCTTTGCAGGCTCCTAAAGAAAGAGTGGACGCTTGCCGTGAAAGATATAAAGTGGGATATGATGTGTTGCGTAAACAGCGTTTCGAGCGCATCCGGAAAAATGGTTTAACGGATTCCGAAAAACAGCTGCCGATATTTGAGAGGGAATTCAGAGGAAAACGGCCGGCCTGGGATAGTCTTACTCCGCAGCAACAGGAACGTTGGATTACGGAGATGGCTACTTATGCCGCTATGATTGAAATTATGGATGATGGTATTGGAGAAGTAATAAAGACCACTAAAGAGAAAGGTATATTTGATAATACCGTATTTTTATTCTTAAGTGATAATGGAGCCACCAATGAAGGTGATCTGATCACACAGCTGCGGGCTGATTTGAGTAATACTCCTTTCCGCAGTTACAAACAATGGTGTTTTCAGGGAGGTACCAGTTCACCTTTGATTGTAATGTATGGAGGCGGGCAACCTGATGGGAAGAAAGGAGTGGTTTGTCATGAATTCACTCACATTATCGATCTTTTTCCCACTTGTCTGGATATAGCTTCTGTGAAATATCCCCGGGAGTTTAGGAATCATTCGATTAATGCTCCGGAAGGTAGAACCATTTTTCCGGCATTAAAAGGAAAGAAGCTACCGAAAAGAGATTTGTTTTTCGAACATCAGACATCTTGTGGAATCATATCCGGGGACTGGAAGTTAGTCAGGGCCAATGGTAAGCAACCCTGGGAGTTGTTCCATTTATTGCAGGATCCGTTTGAACAAAACGATTTGTCTGCCAATTATCCGGAAAAAGTAAAAACACTGGAGAAAAAATGGGATGAATGGGCAGAGAAGCAACACGTATTTCCATTTGAATACAGGCCATGGACAGAACGTATCAATTATTATAAATCGCTGTATCCCGATCAGTCCGGGAAAGATTAAATACTTGAGTAAAGTAAGTAAGAGGAGTTGTATCAAAACTCTTTCACCATAGATTACACAGATTATCATAGACTAAGAATATTACTTTAGATTTACTCTAAAGTTACTCTGTGTCCTCTGTGGTGAGTTTCGATACATCCTCTTATATTTTCTTATCCGGAAAAGTACCTTTCCTTTATTGAAGGAAGGAAGTTAAACCAGATTTTTTCTTTTCAAATACATCCAATATCCTGTGATAGGTAATGAAGTTCCTATCAAAGCAGCAATAAAGGTGATGATTTTTGAAAACATTCCTGCATAGGTTCCGAAATGTAAGGCACGTACTACTTTCCAGACGGGAGCCCCCCGTTTTACTTCCACATCAAAGATAAAACTTACTACATCTCTGTACCATTGAAAGGACCACATTAATCCGGTCAGTGCACATACCAGCAAGATAAGTGCTCCATAGAATCCCAGTACGGAGTGTAGATCGAACATGAATCTCCGTTTTCCTCTTTGGTGTTCTATTGTCAGCCGGCTTTTTTTCCATTTGCGTGGCCAGTAAACTGTAAGCCCGCTGATCAATATAAAGATGAAAAAAAGAGTGGAGATGCCTACTATCATTTTGCCTGTCGTCCGGGTATCATCCATAAGCCACCGATGCAGCTTCATCACTATCATTAACGGACTTTCGCGGATAGATTCATATCCCATCATTGCCAGGAGTTCCTCTTTGAATACGAGGATGGCACCTGTAAAGCAAATAATACTGATCAGAATCCCTGCCGGAAGGGAGAGCCAAAGATGAATATAACGGCAATATCTTTTTATCTTCATTTAAAAACGGTAAGAGATTATTGCTGAGAAATTACGTGGATCGATCTGGTTGATGTATCCTCCACGATAGTAAGAATTATATCCTAATGCGTCGAACAAATTGTTCAGGTATACACGGGCAGTAAACTTGTGGATACTATAGGCCAACTGGGCGTTTATTGTAGTATAACCGGGCATGTCAAAAGGCTTTTCGTTGGTCATGGAACCGTGTCCGTCCGGTTTGATTGCAAAATCATTCACAGGACGTTTACCTACGAAATAGACTCCTATACCGGCTGATAGTCTTTTTAATACTCCTTTGTCAAATCGGTATTGAATCCATCCGTTAGCAGTATGTTTAGGGGTATTCATCGGGGCTGAACCATTTTTAAAGGCCGGGCTGTTTTCGTATTTTGCATCCAGATAAGCGTAACCCATCATTACTTGGAGGTTTTCAAGTATACTTCCGCTTAATTCGGTTTCGATACCTTTTCTTTTCAGGCTTCCCGCTTTATCAAAATAACCGGTAGGTTGCGTAGTTCCCGGATGATAAGTACTATAAGAGAGGTTTTTAGTAAGGATATCGAAATATGTCAGATTAAAGCGCAGGCGGTTATTCAGCCAGTCAGACTTGATGCCTACCTCAAATTGGCGGGTATTCGACGGACCTATTTCGTCTCCGTTCTCCATTCGTCTGGCCGCATGAAGGAGGCTGGTAGTGGTTGTATATGAACCGAACAAATTGATGTTCTTTATAGGAGTCAACATGATGCCCAACATCGGATTCCAGGCATCTCCGGTAGTGGGACCTGCACTTGTATCGTCCTGGCTGCTGATATAACTGTACCTCAGTCCCAGAATAGCTTTTATATACTTATTAAAAGTCATTACCTCCTGTGCCATTATTCCATAACTTGAAGAATTGGATTTTACCGGGGTCTCGGGAACAAATTTAACCGCGACAGGTAGCACATTCGAGATACTCGGGGCCAGTACGTTGATAGTGTCTATATTGACAGGGGTATAATTGGTGATCGACAGATCGGTGTTTTTGTAGTCGAATCCCAATTGGAATGTATGTTTAACAGGGCCGGTGAAAATATCTCTGCCGATGAAGTCAAGCTGGAAAGTTGAGTTGCGGTCATCGCGTAATGAACGTGAAATCGTTCTTCTACGCATGTTATATTCTTTATTGACTACGGTTTTTACGGAAGTACTTGTATTATCCACTTTATATGAAGAGCCGAAGTATGCTGCCCGCACACTGATATTATCTGTCAGCTGGCGGGTGATGCGTGCGGCATAAGTCAGCGTCTTGTTGTTTACATTATCGTTTTTGAATCCCAGGAATTTGTTGTGTGGCATGTCGTAGAGATTCTCTTCCGTATCTTTCGATAGATTGACTGAACTGGTATAAGGAGTACGGTTATCATTCAGATAATCCATTTCTATGGTAATGCTTGTTTTGTCGTCCGGACGCCATTCTAATGAAGGGTTGATATATACGCGATTGGAATGGATGACCGGGCGATAATTATCCGAACGTTCGAAGGCACCGTTCATACGGAAAGCGATCGTCTGATTTTTATCCAGAACGGACTGTACGTCGAATGTGGGACGGAACAATCCCCAGCTGCCTGCACGCAAAGATATTTCTCCTTCATTGGTGAACTTGGGTGTTTTGGTTACTACGTTGATTACTCCGCCTGCACTTCCGAGATCGTTTCCGATACCTTGTGTGACGGCTGCAGAACCCTTGATAACCTGTACACTTTCTACTCCCTGCATTTCGGATAAAGCAGATCCGGTACGGAAATCGGAATCTATCCGGACTCCATTCTTTAAAATGGGTACTCCCCGGTATCCGCGGATGGACATACTTTCTCTTACTCCGCCATACGATCCGAAAAGAGTAACTCCGGGTACATTTTTTGTAACATCGATTACGGTGAGTGCTCCCTGTTCGGCAATCGATTTTTCTGAGATTACAGAAATACTCTGTATCTGTTCACTGGGGCGTAATGGCATGCGGGTGATGGCATCCAGTTTTTTCGGTTGTTTATATCGTTCTCCGAATACTTCTACTGTCGATAATAAGTTTTCGTCAGGTAAGAGGGTGAAAGAGAGTTGTGCCACATTCCTTGAAGTGAGATCAACAGTACGCGTCTGAGTGACATATCCCACAAAACTGATATTTATCTTGTAAACCTTATGAGCCAGATTGCGCAAAATAAAACGGCCTTCACTATTGGTTGTTGTTCCGATGGTGGTTCCTTCTATCTGGACAGTGGCCGAAGCCAATGGTGTATCTGTTTCATCGTAGACTACTCCACGGATGGTGGGTACTCTATCGGCGGACTCTGATTCTGTGGCAAAAAGTAACGATGGGAATATTAGTAAAACTAATACAAGCAGGGCACTATACATTTGCTTCATACATTTAACGGCATTAAATTAATATTAAAAATTAGCGAGCCGCAAAGGTATGTGTACATGAAAGAGTCTACAATACCTATAAAAAGGTATAATGCAACACAAAATCCATAGAATTGGTGATTATTAAAAATAAGGAAAGCGGATGAAAGTGACCTCCGTCCACTTCCACCCGCCTGTTGTGTGCAGATAGTATCAGATTATAAATTCATAATTTCTTTGGCTCTGTCCAGTGCTACATTAATGTTCGGACAGATGTTTTGTTTTCCCAGTAATTCATAGAAGCCGGATTTCTCGAGCGTGTTGTGCACTTTTTCATTTACTCCCGAGAGCACAATGGTGATCTTTTCTTTTTGAGACATTTTGCAGAGGCTGGTCAGGTTATGAATACCGGTTGAATCGATAAATGGAACTTTACGCATACGTATGACGCGTACTTTGGGACGGTCGCCCAGTTGTGCCATTGTCTCTTCAAATTTGGTTGCGATGCCGAAAAAGTACGGACCATTAATCTCATATACCTCCACTCCCGCAGGTATTATCAGATGTTCTTCGCGCACCGCGATGTCCAGTTCGTCATTCGGATCTATTTCGTCTTTGATGACAGATATTTCGGTAGTTTCCATTACACGGCGCATGAACAAGATACATGCAATCACCAGGCCTACTTCGATGGCGATAGTCAGGTCGAAGATGATGGTGAGGAAAAAAGTGATAAGCAGTACTGTTACATCCGATTTGGGATTTTTCAGTAATGCCTTGAAAGTGCGCCATTCGCTCATGTTATAAGATACGATAACCAATACTCCTGCCAGACATGCCATTGGGATGTACTGTGCCAAAGGCATCAGGAAAAGGAGGATCAGCAATAAAACTACAGCATGGATTATACCGGCCACCGGTGTTTTACCGCCATTATTGATGTTTGTCATTGTACGGGCGATGGCTCCGGTAGCAGGAATACCGCCAAATAACGGTGTGATAAGGTTGGCTGTTCCCTGGGCAATCAGTTCGGTGTTTGAATCGTGCTTATCGCCCGTTACACCATCGGCTACGGTTGCTGACAATAACGATTCGATTGCTCCCAAAACGGCAATGGTAATAGCTACCGGGAACAAGTCCTTGATGGCCTCCCAATTGAGTGCAGGCATGGTCGCGTCAGGTAATTCGGATTTGATTGTAAAACGGTCGCCAATGGTATCGATGGTGTCAATACCGGCGTATGTTTTCAATAAATATACTACTGCCGTTACTACAATGATGGCAATAAGGGAACCCGGAATTTTCTTTGAGAACCGGGGGGTAATGGCAATAATGATGATACTGGCAATACTCACAATAGTGTTCCACCAATTGATTGTATCGAAATGGCGGAAATAAATCATCCATTTTCCGATAAAGTCTCCCGGTACTTTCTCTCCACCAAAGTTTAATCCGAAAATATCAGCAATCTGTGTTGTGAAAATGGTGACGGCTATACCGCTGGTAAAACCTACAATAATCGGGTAAGGAATAAATTTAATAATTGCGCCCAATTTAAAAACTCCCAATAAGATAAGGAGTATGCCGGCCATCAGGGTAGCTACAATCAATCCTGCTTCTCCGTATTGCTGGATGATGCCATAAATGATGACAATGAATGCTCCGGTAGGTCCTCCGATCTGTACTTTGCTTCCTCCGAGCAACGAGATGATGAACCCCGCAATGATAGCCGTGATAATTCCCTTTTCGGGTGATACGCCTGATGCGATACCAAATGCGATGGCCAGAGGCAAGGCTACGATACCTACAATGATACCTGCCATCAAATCGGCCATAAACGTTTCTTTAGAGTAGTTCTTCAAGGCTGAGAATAACCTTGGTTTGAAATCAAACACTTTCATTTCTTTCTTTACTTATATATAATGTGATAAATGTCGTTATAATCCTTGTTTTGCAAAGTCGAGGTTGCAAAATTACATAAAATAAATGGTAATAAGATGTTTTTGAACATCTTATTTATTTTTGATCAGTTTTGTCTATATTGCAATAGATATTATTAATGAATAAAATTCCGGGTTTTGTGAACTAAATCCTTATATTTGCGTTGTTAATAAAGGCAAGTAACCGACAAACGTAATTACCAATCTAAAATATATCAGATTATGACTAAAAGTATTAAAGGCACTCAGACAGAAAAGAATTTGCTGACATCATTTGCAGGTGAATCACAGGCAAGAATGCGTTACACTTATTTTGCAAGCGTGGCTAAAAAAGAAGGTTACGAACAGATTGCAGCTATCTTTACAGAGACTGCCGATCAGGAAAAAGAACATGCAAAACGTATGTTTAAGTTCCTTGAAGGGGGTATGGTTGAAATCACTGCAAGTTATCCTGCTGGTGTTATCGGCAACACTCTTCAGAATCTGCAGGCTGCCGCAGCCGGTGAACACGAAGAATGGTCTATGGATTATCCTCATTTTGCAGATGTTGCAGAGCAGGAAGGTTTCCCGATGATCGCCGCTATGTATCGTAATATCTCTATTGCGGAAAAAGGTCATGAAGAAAGATACCTTGCTTTCGTGAAGAACATTGAAGTTGCATCTGTATTTGCCAAAGAAGGAGAAGTTATATGGCAGTGCCGTAACTGTGGTTATATCGAAGCAGGTAAGGAAGCTCCTGAGGTATGTCCTGCATGTCTGCACCCACAAGCATATTTCGAAATTAAGAAAGAAAATTATTAATAGAATCAGACTGTATTTTGGAGAAAGGTGGAGCTGTTTAATTATGGCCCCACCTTTTTTCTATGCATTAATAATACTGTTTCTTTATTTACCGGCGTGTGGATAGTCAACCGTGTAGTGCAGACCACGGCTTTCTTTACGTTCCATAGCCATGCGCATAATCAGATAACCCACATTAATCATATTGCGCAGTTCACATATTTCTTTAGATGCCACGCTGCGTTTGAACAGGCTTTCGGTCTCTTCGTATAGGATATCCAGGCGATCCCAAGCGCGTTTCAACCGGAGATCGCTACGGACAATACCAACATAAGTGCTCATAATCTGATTTACTTCTTTCATACTTTGAGTAATAAGTACCATTTCTTCCGGTGAGCGGGTACCTTCATCATTCCATTCCGGAATCTTTTCGTTATAAGAATATTGGTCAATCACCGATAAACAATGTTTGGCGGCGGCATCTGCGTAAACCACTGCTTCTATCAACGAGTTTGAGGCTAACCGGTTGCCTCCATGTAAACCTGTACACGAACATTCGCCGGCAGCGTACAAACGTTCAATAGAGGATTGGGCGTTCAAGTCTACCTTAATACCTCCACACAGGTAGTGTGCAGATGGTGCCACGGGAATATATTCTTTGGTAATGTCGATTCCTAAGCTGAGGCATTTCTCGTATATGTTAGGAAAATGTTTTTTGGTTTCTTCAGGATCTTTGTGTGTTACGTCCAGATAAACATGGTCGTCCCCACGATTTTTCATTTCATTGTCAATGGCACGTGCCACGATATCACGGGGTGCCAAAGATAAACGTGGATCATATTTTTGCATGAATTCTTTTCCGTCCATTGTGCGGAGCACACCGCCATATCCACGCATTGCTTCCGTAATAAGGAAAGAAGGACGGTCGCCCGGATGGTAAAGAGCTGTCGGATGGAATTGTACGAACTCCATGTCTTTTACGGTTCCTTTAGCCCGGTATACCATGGCGATACCGTCTCCGGTCGCTACAAGCGGATTAGTAGTGGTCTGGTAAACAGCCCCCACTCCACCTGTTGCCATTAGTGTCACTTTGGCCAGATATGTATCCACTTTACCTGTTCGGGGATCGAGTATATAAGCTCCGTAGCATTTTATGTCCGGTGTCTGGCGGGTGACAGTTACTCCTAAATGGTGCTGTGTCAGGATTTCTATGGCAAAATGATTTTCAATTACCGTAATATTGGGATGTTGTTGTACAGCTTGAATCAGACTGTCCTGAATTTCAGCGCCGGTATTATCTTTATGGTGTAAAATACGAAATTCCGAATGGCCGCCTTCCCGGTGTAGATCGAACTCCCCTTTTTCATTTTTGTCGAAGTTTACACCCCAGCTGATCAGTTCTTGTATTTGTGCAGGAGCCTCACGCACGACTTTCTCTACAGCAGTACGGTCGCTGATCCAGTCACCGGCAATCATTGTGTCTTCAATATGTTTCTCGAAATTGTCTACCAGCAGATTGGTCACTGAGGCCACTCCTCCTTGGGCAAAATAAGTGTTTGCTTCTTCCAGCCCACTTTTGCAAACAAGGGCAACTTTTCCTTTATGTGCCACTTTTAGGGCAAAACTCATTCCGGCGATACCGGAACCGATTACGAGGAAATCGAACTTTTTAACCATAAGTTTTAGTGTTTATCACCGCAAAGCTACAAAATAAGTTTTTTCGTTGTGCTTTTCGTTGCCATTAATTCATAATTTTACTAACTTTCCGCCAAAAATCTGACAAAATGAACCGTATTTTTCATGCTCGCATTGTCTGGTACCAGTATTTTCTGCTGGTTGTATTGGGCATTAATGCTTTTGGTTTCTTATGGTGTAAGAATATTATATTGGCTACTTTGATGATGTTGTTTCTGATTGTTATCATCGAACAGATCATACATACAGTTTATACCGTTACCACTGACGGTTTGCTGATACTTAACTATGGGCGGTTTATCCGTAAGAAAACTATTCCCATAGCAGAAATTACTTCAGTCCGCAAAGTGCATTCTATGAAATTCGGAAGTTTTGCAGTGACAAACTATTTATTGATAGAATATGGAAATGGAAAATATGCTTCTGTACTTCCGGTGAAAGAAAAGGAATTTATAGAATTGATTGAAAAAACAAGAAACTTAATTTAGTAAGCTATGAAATACCAGGTTATTATTATCGGCGGGGGACCTGCCGGTTACACTGCTGCCGAAGCTGCTGGCAAAGCAGGTTTAAGCGTGTTGCTTTTTGAGAAACAGAATTTAGGAGGAGTTTGTTTAAACGAAGGGTGTATACCTACAAAAACATTGCTCTATTCGGCAAAGACATATGATGGGGCTAAACATGCTTCAAAGTATGCTGTAACAGTTTCTGAGGCTTCGTTTGATCTTTCGAAGATCATTGCTCGTAAGTCGAAGGTAGTACGCAAGTTGGTTTTGGGGGTTAAATCAAAATTAACGTCTAATAATGTTACTATCATAAATGGAGAAGCAACAATCTTGGACAAAAACAAAATCTGCTGTGGCGAAGAAATCTATGAATGTGATAACTTAATTCTTTGCACAGGATCCGAGACTTTCATTCCTCCTATTTCCGGAATCGATACGGTAAATTATTGGACACATCGGGAAGCATTAGACAATAAGGAATTGCCCGCTTCGCTTGCTATCGTAGGTGGTGGAGTGATTGGTATGGAGTTTGCATCATTCTTCAACAGTCTGGGTGTGAAAGTGACCGTCATTGAAATGATGGACGAGATCTTGGGAGGCATGGATAAAGAGCTTTCTGCTCTGTTGCGTGCTGACTATGCCAAACGGGGCATTACATTTCTGTTGAGTACTAAAGTTGTTTCGTTGGCACAATCAGAGGAGGGAGTCTTAGTTTCTTATGAGAATGCAGATGGTGCCGGAAATGTGACTGCGGAGAAATTGTTAATGAGTGTAGGTCGCCGTCCGGTAACAAAAGGTTTCGGACTTGAGAACCTGAACCTTCAACGGACAGAGCGCGGAAGTATTTTAGTAAACGGGCAGATGGAAAGTTCATTGCCCGGAGTATATGTATGTGGGGATTTAACCGGATTTTCTTTATTGGCACATACGGCAGTTCGTGAAGCGGAAGTAGCCGTACATGCAATTCTCGGTAAAACAGATACAATGAGTTATCGTGCTATTCCCGGTGTAGTGTATACCAATCCTGAAATAGCCGGAGTCGGGCAAACAGAAGAGTCGCTTATTGCGAAAGGTATTGCTTATCGTGCTGTAAAGCTTCCTATGGCATATTCTGGACGTTTTGTTGCCGAAAATGAAGGGGTAAACGGTGTATGTAAAGTATTGCTTGGAGATGATGATACGATTTTGGGAGCACATGTTTTAGGCAATCCGGCTTCTGAAATTATCACATTAGCAGGTATGGCCATAGAAATGAAACTAAAAGCGGCCGAATGGAAGAAGATTGTTTTTCCCCATCCTACTGTTGCCGAAATATTCCGTGAAGCATTGTAAGAGTTACAAGTTGTAAACTACGGGTTATAAGTATCATGCGTATAATGGCGCAATTACTCGTAACCCGTAATTTATGACTTGTCATTCGTTGTTTATAAGCATTATGAAGAAACTGAATTTATTTATTTTATTCTCTTTTTGTTTTTCAATTATTATCCGGGGGCAGGTAGATTTCGCCGCAATTGATTCACTTATTAAGAAGGAATTGCCCCAAGGTTCCGAAGTTGGTATTTCCGTGTATGATCTGACTGCAAAGAAATCACTCTATACATACCGTGATGCCAAGCTTTCGCGTCCGGCATCTACCATGAAACTATTAACTACTATAACTGCGCTTGCCCGGCCGGATGCAGATGAACCTTTCCGGACCGAAGTGTGGTATAAAGGTATTATAGAACATGATACGCTCCGCGGAGACATTTATGTGATTGGCGGATTCGACCCGGAGTTTGACGATGAAGGTATGAATGCATTGGTGGAGGAAGTGATAACTTTTCCTTTTTCAGTATTGAAAGGGAGAATCTATGGAGATATATCGATGAAAGATTCTCTTTATTGGGGAAGCGGTTGGGCATGGGATGATACTCCCTATTCTTTTCAGCCTTATTTGTCGCCATTGATGTATCATAAAGGTGTAGTGAAAGTAACGGCTGTACCGGGAACGATACGTGGTGACTCGGCGCGCCTGAGTTTTGAACCATCGTCCTCTTATTATACTGTGATCAATGAAACTGAGACACGCACTCCTTCTGCCGGTAAGTTTTCTGTTTCGAGAGGATGGTTAGAGAATAAAAATAATCTTATTGTCAGTGGAAATGTAGAGAATAGAAGAATTGGTGATGTGAATGTGTATTCTTCGCAGGACTTCTTTCTGCATACCTTTGCCGAACGTTTACGTAATAGAGGGATAGAGATTTCGGAGCAGTATGCTTTCGACAGCTTTCAGCCCGACAGTCTTTCTACCCGCATGGCACGTTGGGAATGTCCCGTTCAGAAAGTAGTAGACCAGATTATGAAAGAAAGTGATAACTTGAGTGCGGAAGCATTACTTTGCCGTTTAGGAGCACAAGCTACAGGCAAAAAGCAAGTTTCGGCTAAAGACGGGATCGATGAGATCCATCGGCTGATTAAAGATTTGGGGCATGATCCGGACAATTATAAAATAGCTGATGGTTGTGGATTGTCAAATTACGATTACCTCTCTCCTGCCCTGTTGGTTGATTTTTTGAAGTTTGCTTATTCGAGAACGGATATTTTTCGGAAGCTCTATAAAGCTCTTCCGGTTGCAGGTATTGATGGAACACTTAAGAATCGTATGAAAAAAGGGTCGGCATTTAAGAATGTACATGCCAAAACGGGATCTTATACTGCCATTAACACATTAGCCGGTTACCTAAAGATGGCTAACGGTCATCAGGTGGCCTTTGCCATTATGAACCAAAATGTATTGTCGGCAGCCAAAGCAAGGAATTTTCAAAATAAAGTATGCGAAATACTGGTAAATTGTAAATGATGAACGATGAACACTTTGCAGAAGTCACAGTCGGTTCATCGTTCATCGTTTATCGTTTATTTTTCGTATTCTGCCCAGTTCACGTTTTTCATATCTCCGCTTTTAGCCAGTTCGGCATGCATTCCCAAAGCGGCTTGAATGGCGTGAGGAGTCTGTGACTTATTACCGGCCAGTTTCAGATAATCCCATAAGATTTGTTTGTAATCTGGGTGTGCACAGTTTTCGATGATTGCCTGTGCTCTTTCCTTCGGACTTTTGCCACGCAAATCGGCTACTCCCTGTTCGGTTATAACGATATTAACGGAGTGCTCACTGTGATCCAGATGAGAAACCATCGGAACGATGGAACTGATTTTGCCTTCTTTAGCCACTGACGGACAAGTAAAGATGGAAATATAAGCATTGCGTGTAAAATCGCCCGAGCCGCCGATACCGTTCATCATCTTGGTTCCACCGATATGGGTAGAGTTTACGTTACCATAAATATCTGCTTCAATGGCGGTATTGATAGAGATGATTCCTAAACGGCGGACTACTTCCGGACTGTTAGAGATTTCAGACGGACGGAGAATCAGTTTATCACGGAAGAAGTCCATGTCGTCATAAATGCCTTGCAGACAGTCATTGGTTACGGTCAGTGAGCAGGCACTTCCGAATTTTACACGACCTTCACGGATTAATCCGATCACAGAGTTTTGGATAACTTCGGTATACATTTCGAAAGCAGGGATTGTTTTATCGCGTCCCAATGCTCCTAAAACTGCGTTGGCGATGTTACCTACTCCCGATTGTAACGGAAGGAATGTGGAAGGAATAATGCCACGTTTCATGTCGGCAGCCAGGAAGTCGGCCACATTCTGACCAATCTTATCAGTAATAGGATCGGCAGCCGCAAATGAACGGGCTTCATCCGGCCAGTTTGTTTCTACGATACCTACAATCTTTTTCGGGTCGACTTGTATATAAGGTAGTCCGACGCGGTCACTCGGTTTGTAGATTGGAATTTCACGACGGTAAGGCGGGTCGAGCGGTTCGTACACGTCATGCATTCCCATCATATTTTTGCTATGTGCACTGTTCAACTCAATGATGATCTGATCGGCCAGTCGGCAGACGGTTGGTGCAATTCCACCGGCAGCTGTCAGATAGATTTTTCCATCCGGAGTCACTTCACAAGCTTCGATGATAGCTACATTCACTTTTCCCATGAATCCGTAGCGCACTTCTTGTGCCATTTGTGAAAGGTGAATGTCATTATAGGCAATCTCACCGTTATTCACTGCTTTACGGAAATCGGGATTGGTTGTGTAAGGGGCACGATAACGGATAGCCTTTACACGTGATAATATGCCATCACATGAGTCGCCGGTAGAAGCTCCGGTAAAGATGCCGATCTGGAAAGGGTTTCCTTTTGCATGTTCCGCTTCCGCTATTTTCGCTATTTCGGAAGTGACAGCTTTGGCCGTTCCTGCGGGGGTAAAACCGCTGAGGCCGATGTTATAGCCATGTTTTACAAGGCTGGCAGCTTCTGCTGCAGAAATGGATTTGAATGCCATAATTATAGTATTATTTTCGTGTTAGGAATAATCTTTCAATATTTTCTATTCAGAATTTCGGACCAGATAATGGCTTTTCGGGCTTCTTCAGCCGAGCGAATGGTAAATTCCGGATCATCTGTCGGGGATGTTTCCATTTTCGGAGGAATTGTTTTATTTTTCTTCACTTCCGCTTTCGGAGGGAGCGGTTGGGAACGGAATGTTTGATGTTTTCGCGGTGTTTGAAGGACTTCGGCCTCTTCCGTATCCGGAATGGGTACGAAAGTTTTTTGGGCAGATCTTTCCGTTTTGCTCTTTTTGATCTGTCTGATAAGAGGTAATGCGAAAACAGCCATAATGACGAGGACTTTTAAAATATCATCCATAGTACTTTTATTTTCTACAGTCCGCCAAAGTTATACATTTAATCTGATTGATACCAATATTTTGGCATGAAAAAAGGGCAGCTTCACAGCTCCCCTTAATTTTTTTAACCTAAACCTTAACTATGAAAAAATCTAATGTTTCTTTCATTGCACAAATGTGTGAAATAAAATTAATAGTGCCAAATCCTTACGCCATAAATGTTTGTTCTATTAACATAAATTATCCTTTTGCCTCTGAATCGATAAGCAAAAGTGTTATTTTGGTTTCATTTCACAACTTTTTGAGGATGAAGCTGTATCTTTGCAGGTACAAATTTAAATTC
This sequence comes from Bacteroides sp. NGMCC 1.200775, assembly GCF_040798045.1. Lineage (NCBI taxonomy): Bacteria > Pseudomonadati > Bacteroidota > Bacteroidia > Bacteroidales > Bacteroidaceae > Bacteroides > Bacteroides sp. NGMCC 1.200775. Next base: position 111,696 of record NZ_JASCQK010000005.1, read on the forward strand.
TGAATTTATGAACGAATTGACGGGAGCGGACTTTAAATCCGCAACTGCTGATGACAACAAGAAGTTGTTTATCGAGACTTATGGCTGCCAGATGAATGTGGCCGATAGTGAAGTAATTGCCTCTGTGATGCAAATGGCTGGTTATTCGGTTGCCGAAACGCTGGAAGATGCTGATGCGGTATTTATGAATACTTGCTCTATCCGTGACAATGCCGAGCAGAAGATTCTGAATCGTCTGGAGTTTTTTCATTCGATGAAGAAAAAGAAGAAGCATCTGATTGTAGGCGTGTTGGGATGTATGGCCGAGCGAGTGAAAGATGATTTGATTGAACATCATCATGTAGATCTTGTAGTGGGGCCGGATGCTTATTTGACTCTTCCGGAACTGATCGCTTCTGTGGAAGCGGGTGAGAAGGCAATGAATGTAGAGCTTTCGACTACGGAAACCTATCGGGATGTGATTCCTTCACGTATCTGCGGTAACCATATCTCCGGATTTGTATCCATCATGCGTGGTTGCAATAACTTCTGCACCTATTGTATAGTGCCTTACACCCGTGGTCGTGAACGCAGCCGGGATGTGGAAAGTATTCTGAACGAAGTGGCCGATCTGGTATCAAAAGGTTACAAAGAGATTACTTTGTTGGGGCAGAATGTAAACTCTTATCGTTTTGAGAAGGAGGGAGGAGAAGTGGTTACCTTCCCAATGTTGCTTCGTGCGGTAGCTGAGGCGGCGCCGGATGTACGTGTCCGTTTCACAACTTCGCATCCCAAAGATATGAGTGATGAAACTTTGGAGGTGATTGCACAAGTGCCTAATGTATGTAAACACATTCACCTTCCCGTGCAAAGCGGTAGCTCGCGCATTCTTAAGTTGATGAATCGTAAATATACGCGTGAATGGTATCTGGATCGTGTATCGGCTATTAAGCGTATTGTCCCCGATTGCGGGCTTACTACGGATATATTCTCCGGTTTCCACTCCGAGACAGAGGAAGATCATCAGGAGTCACTTTCGCTGATGGAGGCTTGTGGCTATGATGCGGCATTTATGTTTAAATATTCCGAGCGTCCCGGTACTTATGCATCTAAACATCTGGAAGACAATGTTCCCGAGGAGGTAAAAGTCCGTCGTCTGAATGAAATAATTGCTTTGCAGAATCGTTTGTCTGCTGAATCCAATACCCGCTGTATCGGAAAGACCTATGAAGTATTGGTAGAAGGTGTTTCGAAACGTTCGCGCGATCAGTTGTTCGGCCGTACCGAGCAGAACAGGGTGGTTGTATTCGATCGTGGTACTCACCGGATAGGCGATTTTGTGAACGTAAGAATTACGGAAGCCAGCTCTGCCACGCTGAAAGGTGAAGAAGTTTTCGGATAATCCGTAGTTTTGCATATAAAATAAAAGGTGTAGTCATTGAGAACGTATGGCTACACCTTGTTTGTTATATGGCTACAATGTTTTATCTTTGTGCGTACCTTAGAAAATAGAACACCATGAAGAACAAACTATTTATTTTAATTGCACTCTGCATTTCAATCCATGTTTTAGCTCAAGAACCTAAAAAGGAAATTCCTTTAAAATATGGTGCCACTAACATCGGCAAGCGTCAGGACGAAGCTATGAAGCGGTTTCGCGACAATCGTTTGGGAGAATTTATTCACTGGGGACTGTATGCCATTCCCGGTGGCGAATGGAAAGGTAAAGTATATAATGGAGCTGCCGAATGGCTCAAGTCGTGGGCTCAAGTTCCTGCTTCTGAATGGCTGGGGCTGATGAAACAATGGAATCCGGTAAAATTTGATGCACGCCAATGGGCGAGAATGGCCAAAGAGATGGGAGTAAAATACGTCAAGATAACAACGAAACATCACGAAGGATTCTGTCTCTGGCCGAGTCGGTATAGTGAATATACCGTAGCGCAGACTCCATCTAAGAAAGATATCTTAGGCGAGTTGGTAAAAGCCTACAATGATGAAGGTATCGACGTGCATTTCTACTTTTCGGTAATGGATTGGAGCCATCCGGATTATCGTTATGAGATTTCATCGAAAGAAGATAGCGTTGCTTTCAGCCGTTTTCTCACTTTCACCGATAATCAGTTGAAGGAATTGGCTACCCGCTATCCGACGGTTAAGGACTTTTGGTTCGACGGCACTTGGGATGCAAGTATTAAGAAGAATGGTTGGTGGACGGCTCATGTAGAGCAGATGTTGAAGAATCTTGTGCCGGGGGTCACTGTCAATAGCCGACTTCGTGCCGATGATTATGGCAAGAGACACTTCGATAGCAATGGCTGTCTTATGGGAGATTATGAATCGGGGTACGAACGTCGTCTTCCTGATCCGATGGAGGACTTGCAGGTGACTAAATGGGATTGGGAAGCTTGTATGACCCTTCCCGAAAATCAGTGGGGATATCATAAGGATTGGTCGCTGAGTTATGTCAAGACTCCGGTAGAAGTAATCGACCGTATTGTGCATGCTGTATCGATGGGAGGGAATATGGTAGTCAATTTCGGTCCTCAGGCCGATGGTGATTTCCGTTCGGAAGAGAAGGAGTTGGCTGTAGCTTTGGGTAAATGGATGAAGAAGTATGGTGAGTGTATTTATGGCTGTGGCTATGCCGGATGGGATAAACGAGACTGGGGATACTATACCCGTAAAGGTCAAGAGATTTATATGGTTGTATTCAATTGTCCCTATTCGGGTTTCCTTGATGTAAAGGTTCCGAAAGGCACAAAAATAGAGAAAGCCGCTTTACCGGACGGACAGGAACTGAAGGTTGTCGAGACCACCCGGAATGAATATAATGTAGCTATGCCTTCGCTAAATCCGGGAGAACCCTTTATAATCAAATTGCAAATTAAAGAAACTTCCGCTACGACAGACAAGTACCGGGATGCATTGACATAGTAGAATTTCCTTATCTGTGCGTTCACCCGCAAAAAGGTGACCAATCATTAAAATAAAATATTATGAGAAAACTATCTTATTTAATTATTGCATGCTTATGCCTGTGCAGTAGTATTTTTCCCTTGATGGCACGACAGGTTACCGCATTCAATACCGACTGGCAATTTAAGAAAGGTCCTTTTGCAGCCGATCCGATGCGGGCTGCTTCACAATGGGACGGAAAGTGGGAGACTGTTGAGATTCCACATACCTGGAATGCCGAGGATATGCAAGTTCAATCGGGCTCTTTCTATGAAGGGGTGGGTTACTATCGGAAAACACAGTTTTTTCCTCAAGATTTGAAAGATAAACGTATATTTCTGCGTTTCGAAGGAGTAGGGGCTTGTTCGGAAGTATACGTCAATGGAAAATTGGTCGGCACTCACAAGGGTGGCTACTCTGCTTTTGCCTGTGAAATAGGTACGGTCCTTCAGTTCGGAACAGAGAACGAGATCGTTGTTAAAGCCGACAATAAGGCCCGTCCCGACGTAATTCCGGTCAATCAGAATCTTTTCGGAGTATATGGTGGTATTTACCGTCCCGTATGGCTGATTGTAACTGAGCAGAATAACATTACGGTTACCGATTGTGCCTCTCCGGGTGTTTATATTACCCAAAAGAATGTTTCAAAAAAGTCAGCCGATATAACTGTGAAGGTAAAATTGGATAATGCCGGGCTCCAACCTGCTGCTTTGACTCTTGAAAATGCTATTTATACGCAGGATGGGCGTAAAGTGAGTGTACACAGCCAGTCGTTCGACCTGACTCCGCAAGGAACACAGACCTATACATCTACTTTTAAGATAAAAGATCCGCACCTCTGGCACGGACGCAAAGATCCCTATCTCTATAAGGTTGTCTGCAAGCTGATGGCAGATGGAAAAGTAATTGACGAGGTGGTGCAACCTCTTGGTGTGCGTAAATATGAGATTGTGGCCGGGAAAGGTTTTTTTCTGAATGGAGAAAAGTATCCGATGTATGGCGTAACCCGCCATCAGGACTGGTGGGGACTGGGCAGTGCGCTTAAGAATGAACATCATGACTTCGATCTGGCTACAATAATGGATGTGGGGGCTACTACTGTCCGTTTTGCCCACTACCAACAGTCAGATTATCTCTACTCCCGTTGTGATACACTGGGACTGATTATCTGGGCCGAAATACCTTGTGTAAACCGGGTGACCGGATACGAAGCGGAAAATGCCCAAAGCCAGCTTCGTGAACTGATCCGTCAAAGCTTCAATCACCCTTCTATTTACGTATGGGGGCTTCATAACGAAGTATATCAGCCTCATGAATATACAGCTGCCTTGACCCAATCTCTTCATGATCTTGCTAAGACGGAAGATCCGGATCGTTATACCGTTTCGGTCAATGGATACGGACATATGGAACATCCGGTCAATTTGAATGCGGATATACAGGGTATGAACCGTTATTTCGGTTGGTACGAGAAGAAGATACAGGATATCAAGCCTTGGGTAGAACAACTTGAAAAAGAATATCCTTATCAGAAGCTGATGTTGACTGAATATGGTGCCGATGCCAACTTGGCCCATCAAACCGAATATTTGGGTGACGCCCTCAATTGGGGCAAGCCGTTCTATCCGGAAACATTCCAGACTAAGACACACGAATATCAGTGGAGTGTCATCAAAGACCATCCATATATCATCGCTTCTTATCTTTGGAATATGTTTGATTTTGCCGTACCGATGTGGACACGTGGCGGTGTTCCCGCACGTAATATGAAAGGACTGGTTACCTTTGACCGTAAAATAAAGAAAGACTCTTATTTCTGGTACAAGGCCAACTGGAGTGAGAATCCGGTTCTTTATCTCACGCAACGTCGTAATGTCGATCGTGAAAAACGAATGACTACCGTTACTGTCTATTCTAATATCGGGACTCCTAAAGTATATCTGAATGGAAAAGAACTGAGCGGTATTCGCAAAGGATATACCGATGTGCATTACATCTTCGATAATGTGGTACTTGCTGATGGGAAAAATGTTCTGAAAGCTGTAGCCGCAATCAAAGGAAAGGAGTATACCGATGAAATCGTATGGAACTATTCCGGTGAGAAAAACCGGGAAGTAGATTCTTATGAGAATAAGAATGAACATTCAGGTTTTTGATAATAGATTTGTCCCACGTACCCGGGCTTATGAGCCCAGGTATGCGTGACGAGATCATGAGAAGGTTATAAACCCTTACGGGCATTATAAAATCTCTTTGATATAGCGCGTAGGCGGCACTTTATAGAACTTCTTGAATCTTGCTCCGAAATATTTAGCATCGCAAAAGCCTAAATAGGTTGCTATTTCTGTAACGGTGTATTTTTGTGTAACCAGTAAAATTTTGGCTTTATTCATTTTAAAATAATACATGTACTCTGCAGGTGCTTTATCTGTAATCTCTTTTAATTTAGTATAGAATGTAGTACGGCACATTCCCATATCGGCGCTTAACATGTCGACCGTATAATTGTCTGATGAGAGATTCTTTTCCAGAAGCTTATTTACTTTATCCATAAATAGGGTGTTCTCTTCACTCTTCGCAGTTGTCTCAGGGAGGTCGGCAGGCAAATTGGTTTCCAGAAGCTGTTTGATACGTTTATGCTTATTTATAAGTACTTGTATATCCGCTTTAAGCCTGCAAATACTGATTGCACGTGGTGCCAATTTATCTACTCCACAATGGATATGGGTGAGATAACTCCTATTATCATTGAAGTTCATCAGGAGAATGGCGGGAGTTTGAACCATGCTGGCATTTGATTTTATCCGGGAATAAATTTCTTTTCCGCCTATACCGTTCACTATTTCATCAATAATGATAATATCTGGTGTTCGCTGACCGGAGAAATTGGATAAACGTTCCGGATTATTAAGAATAGTTATCCGGAAGAGGGTTGAGAGGGCTTCATTTAAGTAGCTGCTCAACTCATTGTCTGACATGACTAACAGTACGTGTGACCTATTTTTATCAGAACGGCCCATCTTGCCATCTTTTATGGTAGGAATTTCCACTTCCGGACATTGGATTGTATTGCAGCAACCGTTTATGGGAACGATAACTTGAAAAGTAATAATTCGCCTATGGCAATCCCCGATTAATTTTCCACCATGTAAGCGGATTATCTTCTTTATGATTTGAAGATTCCCACAGTGGTATATCAACATAAGGGCAGAGAGTAGAGAAAGTAACTTTTTATTGTCCTGTTTGCATTCTGGTCCATTGGTAATCCGGAGGCTCCAATGGGTTGTTCAGGTGCGACACGTTCATATTAATGCAACCTTTGCAAGGTGTGGCATCGATTATTTTACTCAACAGGCATTGTAAGGCTGCAGTCATGGTAATTTCGTCTACCCGGCAACTGATATAGCCGAAATCTTTGCTGACGTTTAATTGTATCTGGCGAGTATTGGCATAACTCTGGCATTGATTGGTGATTGAGGTAATGAAAGTGTAAAGTTCAAACTCAATGGGAGAACCAGGATATATTTCATTCTCTATATTGCTGAATATTCCAATATTCTGGTAGCTGTTCATGATGTGGCTGGTGTAGCCAAGCACTCGCTTTAACTTTTGAGATGTAGGTTCAGGAAGGTTGTCAGAGGCGATTTCTTCCAGTAAGTGATGCATCAGAGTCAGTGGGGTTTGAGTTTTATGAGCTATGTTTTGAACAATGCCCAGTTTTTCGTGGGAAAAGAGTTTCGTGTTATACATGATTCTATAACGTATCATGAGAACAATAAACAACCCTATTACCAAACCCTCAATCGGGTATACCCATGACATCTGCCATAAGAAAGCAGGTATAAAAGTAGCTGTTTGGTACTGACTTGTAAGGTCGAGTTGTACATCGGTTTGCATACAAGGACATACATCATTAAATTGTGTGTCCAATAAGATCAACTGTAAAAATAGAATAACTGGTTCCATAACTGTATTTAGATAATTATTAATTTTGTTTTCATAGTTAAACCATCATTTTTTCAAACTTCTTTTTTGGGGGGAATTCCCAATTAGTCGTTGGTGCTGCAATTATAGGGCTTTTTGTACAGCTTGATTGGGTATAATCTTTTAAAAGATATGGGTAATATCTGGTAACGGATTTTAATGTATATATTTACGATTGTTTTAGACTTTGTCGTATGGAGGGGATTTTATAGTTGTGAGGTAATCAGGTTTATTTTCATGATCTATGCTTCACTTATCAGATTTTGCCCGCTTATTATTTATATTTAGATACTGATTGGTTACATAAAAAATGGTAGAAATAACTCCCGGGGATAAAAATAACTCCTGGCTACATACTTTATGGTACCTTCTGATAGTGGAATAATCGTAATGCCAGAATAGCTCCCTTTATGTTTGCAGATGCTTTTATGAATGTTTTGTTGTTTTTAAATATTTGATATTTAGACGGTTGTTGAATGTCGAGATCTTTTCCTTAGACAATTTTTTTGTTTTATACATTGAGTTGGGGGAGAGTGAGGCTGTTAAAACAATATTACCCTAACACCCAGCCTCGATTTCTTATCTGTTAATTGTATGTGCTTCTTTTAATTAAAAAGAATGTATTACTTTTTATTACCTGTTAATAGGTTGGTTTTTAATAATGTGATGGTATGTAATAAATTGTAATGCGTTGAAATGGACGTATTATGTCAAAATTTCTTTTTTAGCCTAATCGTTAAATTATTTTAGAATTTAATATGGGAAATGCCGTGAAATCAATAATCTTTTGATTATTGTTGTTTGAGGTAAACATTTAGGGTTCTATTTTTTATATCAATAATCGGGCGATTGTATGTTTATCCTCTGTTAATCAGTGAAATTGGTAGTGAGATTTTGAGATAATATTGTAAAGTATTACATTTGTTTGCAAAAACAAACTACGATGAAACGCTCTAGATTATTTTTATGGATTTTGGGTATAATAATGCAAGCATTTTTGGTCAGCATTCATTTCTATCAGAAAAATGTGGAGGCAATGCGCACCGAATCGGAAGACCTTTTAGTAGAAGTGCTCGAGAAAGAGTTGCACAGAAAGCAGCAAGAGTTGAATCTGTTTTATGTTTCTAGAGTAGTAGTCGATACGGTTCCTTTGATAATTCGTGTTACGACAAGTGAAGGAGTTAAGTCTTATACCGTGGACGCAAAGAAAAGCAAAATGAATATTTCACAAAATATGGCAGAGCGGTCTTGGCATTCAGTTGTCTGCACAAAAAGTTGCCTATCTACAGACACTTTACAACAACTTTGGAATAAAGTACTCAAAAGACATAAAATCTTGGCTAAAACCGATGTACACATATCAATAACTCATTTGGATAATACTATCTCCCATTTTAAATGTAAGAATTGCAATGACCTTTGTTCTGGGACACACAAAATTACTTTTTATGTAGGTAATAGATGTGAACTTGAGATTATTGGTTTCTGGTCCTATTCATGGTGGGCTGTATATCAATATGATAGTATTCCATTTGAAGTAATAGGGATTGTGGCAGCCGCTCTTATCATTATTTTCTGTGGTTGGTATCTGGTGAAGAAGTATATAACTAAAATCCGAAATGATAAAAGACGTTTAGCTAATGATCGGGATCGTGAAAGAAAAGTTCGAATACAATTGGAAAAGGATCAGAAAAGGTTGGAGGCAAAACAAAGAGAATATGAAAAACGGATTAAAGACCTTTCAGCAAGAGGCGAAGAGCGTGAAGAAGAACGAAAAAATATGGAGAAAATACTGAAAGAGTATGAGATACAAATTCAAAAGCTTAAAGAATTAAGAGAGTCCGGGAAAGAACCATTACTTTATATATTGAGTCCGAAGGTCACTTTTGATTCTTATGCAAAGTTATTAATTTGTGGTGATCAAACAATTCCGCTTACTTCACAGGCCTGTAGACTTTTGGATGCTTTTCTGAATGCTCCTGAATATATTTTAACCTACGAAGAGTTATTGGAATGTTTGTGGAAAGATGGTAGTGGAGGCATGGTTCGTTTGCGTGTAGCTATTTCTCGTTTGCGTATTGTGTTGAGTGTAGATCCTGAGATTACTGTTTTTCAGAGGGATATTGATAAATATCAATTAGTACTGCCGGAAAAGGAATAATTTAGGGAATCTTTTATACTATGTAATAAATTGTAATGCAATATATGATATTTTATTAAGTAATGGCTTTTAACTTTGCAGTGAATAATTAAAACATATATCTTATGAAAATGAAGAACTATTTGAAAGCAACTTTTCTTTTGGTTGCTATCGTCTCGATTTGGTATTTAAAACCGGTGCAGAAATTTCAGGATGTAGATCTTCTTTTATTGCAGAATGTAGAAGCTTTGGCAAGTGGAGAAGAATCTTCGCAAACTCATTGTTATGGACGCGGATCAGTAGATTGTCCTGTTAGTCATGACAAGGTCGATATTGTATATGACGCATACAGTATAGGAGATTAAAGCAGTATTCAGTATTTAATCTTTGAAGATGAATTTATCAAAGGGAGTGGAAGTATTTCTATTCCCTTTAAAACAGGCAAATCAGTCACTTCCTAAAGGACTTTAAAGTAGAAACCTTTAGGTCTGAAAGCTAAGTAAAGCTTTTAGTCCGCCTAAAATCGGATGCTTATGAATAAAAATGTCAGTGTATTAATCTTAATAGGGATTATTCTTTGGGGATGTCATCCGGCAAAAGAGAAGGTTGAGTTTTCAAATGAAGTTATTTGTAGCGATAGCATATCACGGGAACTGGTTGTTTTAAATGATACGTTTTTATTTTCGTATCCTTTGCAAATAGAACTTATAGACTCAATGCTACTGGTGTTGGATAATGTTAATAATAACTTCTTTCATCTGTTTACTCTAAAGGGAGTACCTGTAAAATCATTTGGAGAAAAAGGTCAGGGACCTGCTGATTTTATAAATGTGGGGGCATTCAATTTATCTGAAGATGGAAAAAACATGTATGCATACGATTCTTCAATGCGTAAAATAGTGAAATATGATGTCTCTTCTTTTTTAAAAGATTCATTGAAATCTGAAGTTATGCAAGTGAATTATGGTAGCTTGCCACACTCTGAGGTACCCACAATAATCTATGATATGCTTTCTCTTAAAGATTCGGATTTTCTTGTAAAAGCGAACCATAAGGATCTTCGGTTTGGATTATTAAAAGATGGAAAGATTACTCAATTATACAATTCTTTCTCTGATTGTTTAAATACAAATAATGAAGAAGAAGTATGGTCGGTTTTCTGTAGTAATACCAAAACCAAGTTAAAACCGGACAGGACGAAGATGTTGAATGCGACCTATCTGGGAGGGATCTTGGAGCTATTTGACTTGGACGAAAATTGTCGTTTGTCATTGAATAAAACGCTTTATATTTACGAACCTAAATATGGTATTGCTGAAGGAGCAATTCCGGCGTATGTAGTTTCCAATGAAACGACTCAGATTGGTTTCGAAGATGTATATGCAACAAATAATAGTATTTATGCATTATTGCATAATAGAGGAAACGAAGCTTTACCTTCAGAGATTACTGTATTTAGTTGGCAAGGACTTCCAACAAGTAAAATTAAGGCTAACCATGGTCTTGTAAATATAGCTGTGGATGAGAAAAACAATCTAATCTATGTAATTGCGGAAAGTGAACAGAATGCTTATGAACTGTCTTGCTTATCTTTAAATTGATATGTATTCTACAATTTTCAAGAATAAAGCAAGCTGTCTATAAACGGTTTTCCGCTTAAATAGATTCACTACGGGGTGATGCTACTAAAAAACAGAAAGAAGTTAAGAAACCAATCTTAAAACGGCAAATCACTTTACTAAAAGCTCTAAAACGCGAGAGGTAAACTTGCTTAGGTCAGTAATTAAAGTTCATCTTAGCACGCAAGATGTACATCTTACGCGCCAAGATACATATCTTGCGCCTTAAGATGCGTATCTTGGCTGTCAAGATGAACTTAGACTGTATGAAGAAAATATTTTTCTAAGAATCATAAGATACCTTAATCTGCATCTTGTGGAATTTTTTGAGAAGAAAGACTACCTTTGTAAGTAAAATGGGTTGAATAGTGATATGTCTTTATTTAAAAGAAATATCAACTTGTTTTTAATTTAGAATTTTGTCTTAAAGCATTACTTTCTACTTAAAGGTATTGAAATGAAATATATTAGATTGTTGTTATCTATTGGAGTCATAGTGTTATTGGCATTCCTGATTAGTTATTATTTCTTTCAAAGGAATAAGAAGTTGATGCGTATAAAGGCAGAAAACCTATTTACACAAGTGTTGAAAGATGAAATGAAAAAGAAAGGGGAAGAATTGGATTTATTTTATTCTTTTTCAGGGATATCAAGTGACACGGTTTCTTTAACTGTTTTGATTATGACCGAAACCGGATCCAGACAGTATAAAGTGGATGTTGCGAAGAGCCGGAAAAATCTTTCTCAGATATCGAGAGAACGTTCATTACACTCTGTTATTTGTTCCGAGAAGCAGCTATCTCCCATGACTTTGAGCCAGACCTGGGCGGATAGCCTGCAAACACAACATATTCTGGCAAGAGTTGCGATAGAAATAGTAACTACAGACTTGGAAAATAGGACCTTATATAGAAAAAGCCAAACTGTCAATCTGTCTCCAGAGTTGAAGTTTGTTGTTTATTTGGGGGAAAGATGTGAAATAGAGGTTTCTGGTTTTTTATTTTATACTTGGTGGTCGGTTTGTAGATATCATTTCTTTCCATTTGGGGTGATCGTTGGTATGACTTTGTGTTTGATTGTTTTTTTGATCTATTTGTTTAGGGTGAGAAAGCACTTGTTTAAAACACAGTCTGAGCGTTGGCTGTTAGCGGAGAAGCTAAAAAGAAGGGAAGAAAAATTAGTAGAGTTAGCGAGTATACGGGATCAATATGCGCACCAGATTGAAGTGCAGCGATCTGACGCTCGGGAGAAGGACATATTGTTGAAGGATCTGGAGCAAAAGTTGAAAGAGTGCGAAGATCAGATAGCCGATTTAAATAAGTCAAAAGAAAAATTAGTAGAGTTAGCGAGTATACGGGATCAATATGCGCACCAGATTGAAATGCAGCGATCTGATGCTCGGGAAAAGGACATGCTGTTGAAGGATCTGGAGCAAAAGTCAAAGGTGTACGAAGGGCAAATAGCGGAATTAAACAAGGCAAAAGAACTGTTGGGAACAAAATCCTTGATCTATAAATTGAGTCCTATACTGACCTTTGATGCATATAAAAAGATATTGGTGTGTAATGGGGAAATAATTCCACTTAATCTTCAGTCCTCTACTCTCTTGCTGGCTTTCTTAAACGCTACTGATTGTCAATTGACACGTGAAGAAATCGAGAAGTGTTTATCCGGAAGGAGCCGGGAGTGCCTCCGGACGGCTAAGCATCGTTTATCTAAGGTACTTCAAATCGATCCTTCTATTTCTATTGTTCAGCACAACAGAGATCTTTTTCAGCTGCAACTGCCGGAAATTGAGGCCTTGTAACGCTTTGTAACGCGGCAAATGATGATGATATGAAAAACATAGTTTATGTTTGCATACATTTTAAACGCATATAGACATGAAAAACACTTTAAAAATAGCTATTCTTCTTATTGCTATTATTTCTATGGGGCATTGGATGCCTGTAAAACAAGTTTGTGATTTAAATTCTTTATCACTTCAAAATGTAGAAGCTTTGGCTAACGGAGAAACTCCTAATTATACTTTTTGTATTGGTGCGGGTTCTGTGGATTGCCCAATTCAACATGATAAAGTGAAGTATGTGAGCCAAGGATTTAGTTTGGATTATTAGAAATATTAACTTGGTTATCCGGGAGTGGAACGATCTACGTCCTGGGAAAAGTCTTAGAATCGTCCACTCCCGGATAACCTTTAAAAAAGGAGATTGCCCGGCACAAAAATAGCGAAAAATTCATTGGAATGAGTAAATGTAGCATTTACTTTTTCTACGGAGGAGGTGGCTTCCCGAAAGAGAGACACGACAAATAAGAAAATTATTAACCTCGTAAAAAATATGTAAGTTATGAGTAAGAAGATTTTTGCGGTCCTGATAGTCGCTGTAGTCGCAATTTTTGCAGGTTACAATATATATCAGTCACAGAGAGCGGAAATAACAATGTCGGATTTGGCAATGGCTAATGTGGAAGCGTTGGCAAGTAGCTCAGAGAATGATCCTGATTATAATCCAGATTGTCCTAATGGGTGTCTGAGTGATGGTGATGGTTGTCATTGTTATCATAATTATTCTGATTATAGAGAGAAAAAATGGAAATAACTTTTTGTAATTTGCTAAAAGTCATTTGAAGTCACTTGTGTCATATATAGAGAATCTGAATACCATTTTAGTGGTATTCAGATTCTCTATATTGTTAGATTAATTAAACGATCTTATGAATAAACTATTATATTTTATGTTGTTGTTGCTTGTCTTTAGTTGTACCTCAAATAGCGGTGTAGAGAGGTATCAGCGTAGTCGTGGTAATGTATTTAATGTGAGTAATGATATAAAAGAGATTGTAATTGATAATCCGTTGATAGGGAGAGTTGTTAGGCTAAACCTTATTGATGATTATTTAATTGTAAGTGATCACACATCGTATGATACTTTGATTTATCTTTTTAATAAAAATGATTTTAGTTATGTTGTTGGTACCGGGTATTTAGGAGAAGGTCCGAACGAGATTACAAATATGGGAAATATAGTAGTGGATGAAGTTCACCATAAAATTCATGTTCCAGATCTTGGTAAAATGAAGATACTTTGTTACGATTTGGATAGTTTACTTACTAATCGATCTTATCTTCCTGAAATTAAGACGAATATTGGGGGAGCGCAATTTCCAGATAGATATGCGTATTTAGATGATACTTTATGTATTGCCCGTATTATAACGAAAATAAAAGGAGCGTCGTTTCAACAGTCTTTAGCTCGTTGGAATATGATTACTGGCGAAATGATTCCGATGAAATATGCCCACCCTGAGGTTGAGCGAAAGCGTGCTATGTTTGCCGTATCTACGGAAAAAGATTTGATAGTGGAGACTTATAATCATCATGACTTAATGACGATTTGTAATATGAATGGTGATCTGAAATATAACATTTATGGTCCATATTGGGATAATCGGATGAGTAATAGTATTCATTATTATGGCAAAGTAGTCATTTATAGGGATAAGATTGTCGTGGCTTATTCTGGTGGTGATACTATGACTGCATATGAACCTACATGCTTTATTGTTTTTGACTTAGACGGTAATTATATCAAAACGATAGAAACCGGACATAAGATACAGGATTATTGTGTTGATAGTCAGAATAATAGGATTGTCATGGCCTTGGTTGATGAGTTCCAATTCGCTTATTTGGATTTGGATGGGCTCTTATAGTAGAATAAATACTTTAATATATTTTAAAAATGAAATATACGTTGGTTGTGTATATTCTTTTCCTTTCTTCCTGTGTGGGTACTTCAAGAAAGGATATGGAGGTGTTGGTAGAAGAATGGATGCATAAGGAGATTATATTCCCCAATAACATTATTTTTACTATTCAAGGAAGAGATACTATTGAATTTTCAAATTTAAATGGATTTAAAATAATCAATTATGTAGATTCAACGGGGTGTACACTTTGTAAGATGCGGTTGACCAATTGGGCTCATTTTATGAGAGAGGTTGATTCAGTAAGTACGGACTCTGTTCAGTTTTTATTCTTTTTCTCTCCGAAAAATGAAAGAGATCTGCGGTATGCTTTGAAAGTAGATCATTTTAAATACCCTGTATGCATTGATCAATTGGATACTTTAAATAAATTAAACCATTTTCCAGATGATACAAGGTTTCAAACTTTTTTGCTTGATGGGAATAATCAGGTAGTGGCTATTGGTAACCCTGTTAATAGTGAAAAAATTAAATATATATATTTGAACATTCTTTCTGGAAAGAAGAGTATAGCATCTCGAAAACAGTTACAGACAGAAGTCATTGTTTCTGAGACTCTCATTGATATTGGAGAATTCTCATCAGAGAAAGTTCAGTATTGCACTTTTACTTTGCAGAATACTGGTAAAGGCTTGCTAGTCATTGATGACGTAAATACTTCTTGTGGTTGTACTTCAGTAGAGTTTTCAAAAGAGCCCGTTGAGCCAGGGGGCTCATTGGATATGGTTGTGACTTATAAAGCAGATCATCCGGAGCATTTTAATAAAACTATTACGGTATATTGTAATGCTTCTACTTCTCCTTTGCAGTTGAAAATAATAGGAAATGCCAAGTAATTTAAGATAGGCCAAAGGTAATATAGCTTTTTGTTTGACTAACATTAGTATTATTAGATGTTTTTACGATTCCGTATACTATATATATGCATTGGGTTAGGCTTATTCTGGTTTGTTTCGTCGTGCGGGGGGCAGGGCAGACAAGTGGAGGAAGCCTTATCCCTTTCGGGCAATAATCGTAATGAACTTGAAGCGGTGCTGAAGCATTATGAAGGAGATGACCGGAAGCTGGAAGCAGCACGCTTCTTGATTGGCAATATGCCCGGAAGTTATGGAGCTAATCCGATAGTAGAGCAGGATTGTTCTGCTTTTTATGAGGCTTATGATTCATTGGGACAAAAGTATGGCTATCGGGTAGGAACGGAATGGGGGAAACAGGTAGATAGTCTTTGGAAAGATTTTAGTAATCGACATCGGGTGAGGCAGGAACTTAACTATGATATTACCCGCATGAAGGCGGAAGATTTAATCCGGGAAATTGATCTGGCATTTCGGGCATGGGTGGAGAATGTGCATTCAAGAAACTGTTCGTTTGAAGACTTTTGTGAGTATATACTGCCTTATAGGCGACAGAATGGCTTATCGATTGACAATGCACGCCGGGAGTTCAACAAACGGCATCAGGGAAAGTATTTTGTGAAAGAGGGAAAGGATTGGCAACAAGAGATCGATTCGTTGTTATACGAATATAAGTATCTGACTCATTCCGGTTTTTGGGGGACGAAGATTCCGATATGGAATGCGGCGACTTTTGAGAAGATGCGTCATGGGTTATGTGCACAGCGCTGTTGGTATAACTCTTTGTTATTATCATCGTTGGGGATTCCGGTTGCCATTGACTTTGTCCCGGCATGGGGAAACCGAAATAATTCGCATACCTGGAATGTGGTGCTAATAGACGGGGAATCGCATGCTTTTGAGGCGTTTTGGGATAATGATCGCTGGAAATATAAGCGGATTTATAATAACCGGGATGATGATGAGCTTTGGGGAAGATTCCGCCTTCCGAAGGTATACAGATATACCTACTCAAATCATATTGAAGGACCGTTGGCAGATGTAGAGGTGGATAAAGCTGATATTCCGGAGCTATTTCGTAGTGTGAAAAAGGTGGATGTTTCTTCGGAGTATTTTGAAACGGCCGACGTAACGGTGGAGTTGACAGGTGAGGCGCCTCAAGGGGTGAAATATGCTTATTTGGCTGTGTTCGGATATCAGGACTGGCACCCTGTGCAGTGGGCAAAGATAGAAAACGGGAGGGCTGTCTTTCGGGAAATGGGTAAGGACATGGTTTATTTACCCGTTTATTACAAGCGGGGGGGATTATTGCCCGCAGCAGAACCTTTCAGATTGCGGAATGACGGAACGATGGAGAAGCTGAGCGGAAATGAAGAAACAGAGGAGGTTGCCGTGAGGATGGTGACGGGAGCGCCGGCTTATGATCAGAATAGGGAATATCTGGGGTGTATGAAAGGAAGCCGGATAGTAGGATTACTTGATGGAAAATCAGAAGAGGAACTATGCAGATGGACGGACTCGCTGGCTCTGCAGCCGGTTGTACGGAAGGTGTCCGCACGATTACCTTACCGCTTTGTGAGGTTATTATTACCGTCGGATAGCATTGCTTTGGGGGAGCTTTCTTTTTATACGGAAGAAGGACGGATCGGGAATGTGAGGATAATTACTCCGATGAGGGCTACCGGAAGGAATGAAGTGCCCGGGATGATAACCGATGGTTTGGGGGCGACGGGCTATCGAGGCAGGGTGGCAGAAAGGCTGGTAGATATAGATCTGGGAAAAGAGTATATGGTTAGTCATATTGGAATGACTTCTTACCTGAAAACACAATTGTTCTGTCCGGATGAATTTGAGTTAAGATATTGGAACAATGGTTGGAAGACTGTGGAGCGTAAGCAAGCCGATCATAAAGGGTATCTTGTATTTGAGAAAGTACCCCGGGGAGCATTGTTGATGTTGAAGAACTGCCGCTGGAAAGGAAAGACGGCGGAGCGTATATTTACTTATGAAAAAGGAGATGTGAAGTGGGAATGATTGCTATGAACGAACAGTTGCCTTGCCATTATTGTTAAACCTCCTTAAGGAAATGCCTATCCGTCACTTTTTATTTGTTATTTTGCACCAAATTCGGGTGGAGTGTGTCCTGACGTTTCGGGGTACGCTTAAATATGCAGATAAAACCAATGAATAAACTCACTATAAATGCCTGTCCGCTATGTGGGAGCACACATTTGAAATGTGCTATGACCTGTACTGATTTTTATGCCTCCGGTGAACAGTTTGACTTGTACACCTGCGAAGATTGCGGATTTACTTTTACACAAGGAGTCCCGGTAGAGGCGGAGATAGGCAGATATTACGAAACACCTGATTATATTTCCCATTCGGACACGAAGAAAGGTGCCATGAATGCCATTTACCATCATGTACGTCAGTATATGCTTGGTCGTAAGGCACGTTTGGTCATGAAAGAGTCGCATCGTAAAACCGGTAGAATATTGGATATTGGTACGGGAACAGGTTATTTTGCCCATACGATGCAGAATAGGGGATGGGAAGTGGAGTCCGTGGAAAAGAGTGTGCAGGCCCGTGGGTTTGCCCGCGAACATTTCGGATTGGATGTAAAGCCGGAGTCTGCATTGAAAGGGTTCGTTTCCGGTTCTTTTGATGTGATTACGCTGTGGCATGTTATGGAACATTTGGAGCATCTGGATGAAACGTGGGAGTTGTTGCGCGAATTATTGACCGAGAAAGGTGTCTTGATAGTGGCTGTGCCCAATTGTTCGTCATACGATGCAATGAAATATGGGAAATATTGGGCTGCTTATGATGTACCCCGTCATTTATGGCATTTTACGCCTGCCACGATTCAGCAGTTTGGGTCGAAACATGGATTTATCCTGGCAGCCCGTCATCCGATGCCATTCGATGCTTTTTATGTGTCGATGCTGACTGAGAAACATAAAGGGAGTGCTTACTCTTTTGCAAAAGGTATGTGGACCGGATCGGCGGCTTGGTTGAGTGCTCAGGCCAAAAAGGAACGAAGCAGTTCAATGATTTATGTATTCAGAAAGAAACGCTGATGAAGAGTAAAAGCAGAAATAACGCTGTGTCATATTTTGATATGCAGTTCATAACTTCCAGCATCAGTACCACGTTGGTATTGCTGTTACTGGGGCTTGTGGTGTTCTTTGTGTTGGCAGCCAATAACTTGTCTGTTTATGTACGCGAAAATATAAATTTCTCTGTATTGATCAGCGATGATATGAAAGAAACGGATATTCTGAAGCTTCAGAAACGGCTGAATAATGAACCTTTCGTGAAAGAGACGGAATATATTTCAAAGAAACAAGCATTGAAAGAGCAGACCGAGGCTATGGGCACCGATCCGCAAGAGTTTTTAGGGTATAATCCGTTTACGGCCTCAATAGAGATTAAATTGCATTCTGATTATGCGAACTCTGACAGTATCGCGAAGATTGAGAAATTGATTAAAAGGAATACCAACATACAAGATGTGTTATATCAGAAAGATCTGATTGACGCGGTCAATGAAAACATACGTAACATCAGCTTGGTGCTGCTGGGATTGGCCATTATGCTGACATTTATCTCTTTCGCGCTGATTAATAATACGATCCGGCTGGCTATTTATTCAAAACGCTTCCTGATTCATACTATGAAACTGGTGGGAGCAAGCTGGGGATTTATCCGTCGGCCATTTTTGAAAAGAAATATATGGAGTGGGGTTTTAGCTGCTTTTATTGCAGATACAATCCTGATGGGAGCCGCTTATTGGCTTGTGTCGTACGAGCCGGAATTAATTCGGGTGATTACACCTGAAGTCATGTTGTTGGTATCGGGTGCAGTACTGGTATTCGGAGTGGTCATCACTTTCTTATGTGCTTATCTTTCTATTAATAAATATCTGAGAATGAAAGCAAGCACGCTGTACTACGTGTAGTTCCGGATTTATAGATGTAAATAAATTAATTGTAAATAACAATGGGTGATAAACAGAAATTTGCCTTCGATAAAACGAACTTCATTTTGCTTGCCATCGGCATGGCAGTGGTTATCTTGGGTTTTATCCTGATGACAGGACCTTCATCGTCGGAAGCGGTGTTTCAGGCGGATATTTTCAGTGTGAGAAGAATTAAAGTGGCTCCGGTGGTTTGCTTCCTGGGTTTTATCTTTATGATATATGGCGTAATGCGCAAACCTAAAACAAAAGAATAAAACAGGATGGAATGGTTTGAAGCACTGATCCTTGGATTGATTCAGGGACTGACTGAATATTTACCGGTGAGCAGTAGCGGGCATTTGGCTATTGGCTCGGCTTTGTTTCGTATAGAGGGAGAAGAGAATCTGGCATTTACCATTGTAGTACATGTTGCAACCGTGTTCAGTACATTGGTCATTCTCTGGAAAGAAATAGATTGGATATTCCGTGGCCTGTTTAAGTTTAAGATGAACAGCGAAACACGTTATGTGATCAATATTTTAATTTCGATGATTCCTATTGGTATCGTCGGTGTGTTTTTCAAGGATGAAGTTGAGGCTGTTTTCGGTTCGGGATTGCTGATTGTTGGCTGCATGCTGTTGCTTACGGCTGCTTTGCTGTCGTTCTCTTATTATGCAAAACCACGTCAGAAAGAGAACATCTCGATGAAAGACGCGTTTATCATTGGGCTGGCGCAGGCTTGTGCCGTATTGCCGGGACTGTCTCGTTCGGGCAGTACAATTGCTACAGGTTTATTATTAGGTGATAATAAAGCAAAACTGGCGCAATTCTCCTTCCTGATGGTGATACCGCCTATATTGGGAGAAGCTTTGCTGGATGCTATGAAGATGATAAAAGGTGAGGCTATTGCGGGAGATATTCCGGCTTTGTCACTGATAGTGGGTTTTATTGCCGCTTTTGTCTCAGGGTGCCTGGCTTGCAAGTGGATGATTAATATCGTCAAAAAAGGAAAACTGATTTATTTCGCTATTTATTGTGCAATAGCAGGAGTGGTCACCATCGTTGTTTCACAATTGCAATAAGTAACGGATGAATTTTAAAGAAGGAGAAGTACTTTATTTTGATAAACCGTTGGGGTGGACGTCTTTTAAGGTCGTAGGGCATGCCCGGTACCATATTTGCCGACGGATGAAAGTGAAGAAATTGAAGGTGGGGCATGCAGGTACACTCGATCCGCTGGCAACAGGGGTAATGATTGTTTGTACAGGTAAAGCTACCAAGAGAATAGAGGAATTTCAGTATCATACAAAGGAATATATTGCTACCATTCAGTTGGGTGCCACTACTCCATCGTACGATCTGGAACATGAGATTGATGCTACCTATCCTACGGAGCATATCACCCGGGAGTTGGTGGAAGAGACGTTGAAAACATTTGTTGGTGAAATACAGCAAGTGCCTCCGGCATTCTCGGCTTGCAAAGTAGATGGTGCGCGTGCTTATGATTTGGCCCGTAAAGGTCAGGAAGTGGAGTTGAAGCCCAAATTGCTGGTGATTGACGAGATAGAACTGCTGGAATGTAACTTACCGGAAATTAAGATCAGGGTGGTATGCAGCAAGGGAACTTATATCCGTGCATTGGCACGCGACATCGGGGAAGCCTTGCAAAGCGGTGCACATCTGACCGGATTGATACGTACCCGTGTGGGGGAGATAAAGTTGGAGCAATGCCTGGATCCTGCAAAATTTGCAGAATGGATAGATCAGCAGGAAGTTGAGATATCTGATTGAAATAGAAAAGTAAGAAATAAAATAATTAATAAACGCACATTATTATCATGAAACTGTCGCAATTTAAATTTAAGTTACCCGAAGAAAAGATTGCTTTGCACCCTACAAAGTATAGGGATGAATCGCGCTTGATGGTACTCCACAAGCGTACGGGAGAGATTGAGCACAAGATGTTTAAGGACATCCTGAACTATTTTGATGATAAAGACGTGTTTGTATTCAACGATACCAAGGTATTCCCTGCCCGTTTGTACGGAAATAAGGAAAAAACCGGTGCACGTATCGAAGTGTTCTTACTGCGTGAGCTGAATGAAGAGCTGCGTTTGTGGGACGTATTGGTGGATCCGGCACGTAAAATCCGTATAGGCAATAAGCTTTATTTCGGTGATGACGATTCAATGGTGGCTGAGGTAATTGATAATACTACTTCACGCGGACGTACGCTCCGTTTTCTATATGACGGTCCTCATGACGAATTTAAAAAAGCATTGTATGCGTTAGGTGAAACTCCGCTGCCGCATACGATTCTTAACCGTCCGGTGGAAGAAGAAGATGCAGAACGTTTCCAGTCTATTTTCGCTAAAAACGAAGGAGCCGTGACAGCACCTACTGCGAGTCTGCACTTCAGCCGCGAATTGATGAAGCGTATGGAAATAAAAGGCATAGACTTTGCGTATATCACATTGCATGCAGGGCTCGGTAACTTCCGTGACATCGACGTAGAGGATCTGACAAAGCATAAGATGGACTCTGAGCAGATGTTCGTAACCGGAGAAGCTGTTAAGATTGTGAACCGTGCCAAGGATCTTGGTAGGAATGTATGTGCTGTGGGAACAACTGTGATGCGCGCCATTGAAAGCACGGTGAGCACAGACGGGCATTTGAAAGAATATGAAGGATGGACGAATAAGTTTATTTTCCCGCCGTATGATTTTACAGTGGCTAATGCTATGGTATCCAACTTCCACATGCCACTTTCTACTCTGTTGATGATTGTGGCTGCCTTTGGTGGTTACGAGCAGGTAATGGATGCATATCACATAGCATTGAAAGAAGGCTACCGTTTTGGTACTTATGGAGATGCGATGCTGATTTTGGATAAGTGATGAGAATATATCTGGGATTAGGTACTAATTTGGGTGATAAGGAGTTGAATCTTCGTGTCGCTGTACAGAAAATAGAAGAGCGGATAGGGAAAGTGATTTCCCTGTCCGCTTTTTATGCTACTGCCCCCTGGGGATTTCAATCTGATAATAACTTTCTGAATGCTGCGGCGGGAGTGGAGACGTCTCTGTCTCCTTTCGATATACTTGAAAGGACCCAACAGATAGAGCAGGAAATAGGGCGTTTACATAAATCACATGATGGGGTATATAGCGACCGTCTGATTGATATTGACCTCTTGCTTTATGGTGATAAGATATTACAGGACGAAAGGCTTTCATTGCCTCATCCATTGATGGACGAACGAAAATTTGTTTTAGAGCCGCTTGCCGAAATCGCACCGGACGTTGTCCATCCGGTACTTCATAAAACAATTAGAGAGCTATTTCTGGTTCTTTCGTAATTTACGGATCATCAAATGCCGTGGAAGGTAAGCCACACAGCCGATCAATACGGCATACAATATGCGCAGGTCGTCAAACGGTTGATGGTTCAGATAACAAATAAAGGCATAAATACCCACTGTGACAGCAATATACACCAATAGTATAATAGCGGTTTTTAGTTTATTTTTCATAAGATAGTCTGTTAATACGAAGCAAAAGTAGCAATAAATCCAAAATATTATCTACCTTTGCCAATGAAATGAAGTGTGGAAAGATTTGAGTAGCTTGCAACCACAGAAAAAAATGCTAAAACAACATTCCCTTCTGTATGCGTTTTCTACTCTTTTTGATTTCTGTCCGCATTCATAATTTATAATTCATAATTCATAATTTTATTATGGGATATTTATTCACATCCGAATCGGTGTCTGAAGGACACCCCGATAAAGTGGCCGATCAAATATCGGACGCTGTGCTTGACAAACTGTTGGCTTACGATCCCAGTTCGAAAGTAGCTTGCGAAACCTTAGTGACTACCGGACAGGTGGTACTTGCGGGAGAAGTGAAAACAGGTGCTTATGTTGATTTACAACTGATAGCACGTGAAGTGATCCAAAAGATTGGTTACACGAAAGGCGAATACATGTTCGAAAGTAATTCGTGCGGTGTATTTTCTGCCATTCATGAACAGAGTGCCGACATCAACCGTGGTGTAGAACGTGAGGACCCTATGAATCAGGGGGCAGGCGACCAGGGAATGATGTTTGGTTATGCAACCAACGAAACTGAGAACTATATGCCGTTGTCGCTTGACCTGGCACATAGAATACTTCTTGTATTGGCCGATATCCGCCGGGAAGGTAAAGAAATGACTTATCTCCGTCCGGATGCAAAGAGCCAGGTAACTATTGAATATGACGATAACGGTACTCCCGTGCGTATTGATACAATTGTTGTTTCAACACAGCATGATGAATTTATATTGCCGGCTGATGGTTCTGCTGCTGCCCAACTGAAGGCGGATGAAGAGATGCTGGCGGTAATCCGGAAAGATGTGATTGAGGTATTGATGCCTCGTGTCATTGCGTCTATCAATCACCCGAAGGTTCTTGCCTTGTTCAATGATAATATTGTTTATCACGTAAATCCGACCGGTAAATTCGTTATTGGCGGTCCGCACGGAGATACAGGGTTAACCGGACGTAAGATTATTGTTGATACCTATGGTGGTAAAGGGGCTCACGGTGGTGGTGCTTTTTCTGGTAAAGATCCCAGTAAAGTAGACCGCAGTGCTGCTTATGCTGCTCGTCATATTGCTAAAAACCTTGTAGCTGCCGGTGTTGCCGACGAAATGTTGGTACAGGTTTCTTACGCTATCGGGGTGGCGCGTCCGATTAATATTTATGTAAATACATACGGCCGCAGTAATGTGAAAATGAGTGATGGTGAAATCGCCGAAAAGATTGATGAGTTGTTTGACCTCCGGCCAAAGGCTATTGAAGATCGCTTGAAACTCCGTTATCCGATTTACAGTGAAACGGCCGCTTACGGACACATGGGGCGTGAACCTCAGGTAGTGACTAAGCATTTCCACTCTCGTTATGAAGGTGACCGGACTATGGAGGTAGAGTTGTTTACATGGGAAAAACTTGACTATGTGGACAAAGTAAAAGAAGCTTTCGGTTTGTAATCAGCGTAGCTTTACAGCTATTTATTATAGGGGGCCGTACTTGTTTTTATCCCATATGGGGAGAAAACAAGGCGGCCTTCTTCTTTTCTCCTTGAAATTTGGTACTTTTGCATCGTGTTTAACCAAACCCATGCAAGAAATGAACCAAATAGCTTCCGTATGTGTATATTGTGCTTCAAGTACGAAAATAGATCAGATTTATTTTGATGCAGCTGTGCGATTAGGACAGTTGTTGGCAACCCGGCATATCCGTTTGATAAATGGAGCGGGAAATATAGGGTTGATGCGGTCGGTGGCTGATGCCGTATTACAGAACGGAGGCGAAGTGACCGGAGTGATCCCTCACTTTATGGTAGAGCAAGGATGGCATCATACCGGCTTGACGGAGCTTATCGAGGTGGACAGTATGCACGAACGTAAACGACTGATGGCTGAAAAGAGTGATGCTGTGATTGCATTGCCCGGAGGATGCGGGACCCTGGAAGAGTTACTTGAAATTATCACCTGGAAACAGTTGGGGCTTTATCTTCAACCGATCGTGATATTGAATACCAATGGCTTTTTCGATCCTTTGTTGACAATGCTCGACAAAGCCATAGACGGTAATTTCATGAGGAAACAGCATGGAGATATCTGGCATGTAGCCCATACTCCGGAAGAGGCTGTGGATCTGGTTTATTCAATACCCGTATGGGACAGTTCCATCCGTAAGTTTGCTGCTATATGATTTCTCCTCAGGACTCTGTCGGTGTGCAGGTGGCAGATACTTTGCCGCAGACCTTCCATGAAGCTTGTGTTCCGAAAGATACATTGGCGGCGGTTGATTTACAGGCGGTGAGCGAGACGGTTACGGGAGTGGATGGCATATCGATCCCTTACTCTCCAAGGACGGATGACGGGTTGGCAATGATACTGCTGGGATGTTTCTTTATTTCTTCGTATGTATTGGCGCGCAGTAAGAAATTCCTGTTGCAACAAGTTAAAGATTTTATGTTGCATCGTGAAAGAACAAGTATTTTTGCTTCCTCTACAGCAGCTGATATGCGTTATCTGTTATTGTTGACTGTGCAGACTTGTGTTCTTGGAGGTGTATGTATCTTTAACTATTTTAATGATGTCCGGCCCTCACTGATGGAGCGCGTTTCGCCTCATGTGCTCTTGGGAGTTTATGTTGCTGTGTGCATATTCTATTTTTTATTCAAGTGGATTATATATTCGTTTTTGGGATGGGTGTTTTTTGACAAAAGTAAAACAGATATATGGCTGGAGTCTTATTCTACGCTGATTTACTACCTTGGATTTGCTTTATTTCCGTTTGTTTTGTTTCTGGTTTATTTTGATCTGAATGTTACCTTTTTAGTTTCAATTGGTTGCATTTTGGTAATTTTTACTAAAATATTGATGTTTTACAAGTGGCTAAAGCTTTTTTCCTGTAATATTTATGGGGTTTTCCTTTTAATTTTATACTTTTGTGCCCTTGAAATCATACCTTGTTTAATAGTCTATCAGGGTCTGATTCAGCTAAATAATGTTTTGATAATAAATTTTTAGGACGTTGAAAATTAAGAAAGTATTAGTGTCGCAGCCTAAGCCTGCTTCAGAGAAATCTCCTTATTACGACATTGCTGAAAAGTATGGTGTAAAAATAGATTTCCGCCCCTTCATCAAGGTTGAGAGCGTCTCTGCGAAAGAATTCAGACAACAGAAAGTATCGATTCTTGATCATACGGCTGTTATATTTACCTCACGCCATGCGATTGATCATTTCTTCCATTTATGTACGGAGTTACGTGTGACGATCCCTGAGACGATGAAGTATTTTTGTGTAACAGAAGCTGTTGCTCTTTACATTCAGAAATATGTGCAGTATCGTAAGCGTAAGATTTTCTTCGGAGCTACGGGTAAGATTGAAGATTTGATTCCTTCGATTGTGAAGCATAAAACAGAGAAATATCTCGTTCCGATGTCGGATGTACATAACGATGACGTGAAGAATCTGTTGGATAAGAATAATATTCAGCATACCGAATGCGTAATGTATCGTACTGTTAGTAACGACTTTATGGAAGGAGAGGAGTTTGATTATGACATGCTGGTATTCTTTAGCCCTGCGGGAGTTTCTTCATTAAAAAAGAACTTCCCTGATTTCGATCAGAAGGATATCAAGATCGGAACATTTGGATCGACAACAGCACAGGCTGTTCGTGATGCAGGACTTCGTCTGGATTTGGAAGCACCTAATGTGAAGTCTCCTTCAATGACGGCTGCTCTCGATTTGTTTATTAAGGAAAACAATAAAGGAAAATAAATGAAACGGTGAACAGCAAACGGTAAACAATGAACAGGCATATTTATCTGTAGCATTGTTTACTGTTTGTTGTTTGCCGTTTATAATTATTATGGCAAATACCCTGTGCAAGGCCGAAAGGCTGAATAGTAAGATTCTGATTGAGAAGATGTTTGCAGGCGGCTCTAAGTCGTTTTCCATCTTTCCGTTGCGTGTGGTGTATATGCCTGTGGAAAATCAGGATGCTCAGGCATCTGTTTTATTGAGCGTTTCGAAGAAACGATTTAAACGCGCGGTAAAGCGGAACAGGGTGAAACGCCAATTGCGTGAGGCGTACCGGTTGCATAAGCATCTACTATTGCAGACTTTAACCGATAAACAGCAACAGTTGGCTATTGCTTTCATCTATCTTTCGGACGAATTAACGTCCTCGGCCGAAATAGAGGAGAAAATGAAGACTCTGCTGGCCCGTATCAGCGAGAGATTGGTATGAAACGTCTGCTTTCATATATATTATTGCTTCCCATATACTTTTACAGGGCTTGTATTTCGCCCATGACCCCTCCTTCATGTCGTTTTACGCCTACTTGTTCGCAGTACGCTATTGAAGCGATTAAGAAACATGGTCCTTTTAAGGGGCTTTATCTTGCCGTCAGGCGGATACTTCGTTGTCATCCGTGGGGTGGATCTGGGTATGATCCCGTTCCTTAGTGATTTATGAATATTCTGGATATACATACACATCGGCTGCCTGCAGAACCGGGGCAGGCAATACAAAATTGTCAGCCGGCAGAATTTATTCCGCTGGCCGGTGCTTACTATTCTGTGGGGATTCATCCCTGGTACCTGACCCGTGAGAGTTTCGTCCGCCAGTGGGAACTGTTGTTGTCAGCTATCCATTCTCCTCAGGTTCTTGCAATTGGCGAAGCAGGTCTCGACAAGTTGGCACAGACGGACTATGTGTTGCAGCAAGAAGCATTTGAGAAGCAGGCTATACTTGCACACGAAATGGGATATCCGTTAGTAATTCATGCAGTGCGGTCAGCAGATGAAATTATCCGCTTTAAAAGGAAAATGCAGCCTTCTAACCCCTGGATTATACATGGTTTCCGCGGGAAAAAAGAATTGGCTCTGCAATATATCCGGGAGGGAATTTATCTTTCACTGGGAGAGAAGTATCAGGAGGAAGCGCTTCGACAGATACCTTCGGAATACTTGTTTCTGGAGACAGATGAAAGTCTGATAGATATCCATAGCCTTTATGAGCGAGCTGCTTTACTTCTGGAGATGCCTGTTTGCAAACTCATGCAACAAGTACAGCAAAACATTAATAACGTCTTTTTTAGGCAATAAGAGTTGCTTGTTCCGATAAAGAGTCGTACTTTTGCCCTAATTAAACTTTAAAACTTATTATCATTCGATGAATTTTGTAGAAGAACTAAGATGGCGTGGAATGGTGCATGACATGATGCCCGGCACAGAAGAGTTATTGGCGAAAGAACAGGTTACTGCTTATTTGGGTATTGATCCGACAGCCGATTCGTTGCATATCGGACACTTATGCGGTGTGATGATCTTGCGACACTTCCAGCGTTGCGGCCATAAACCATTGGCTTTGATTGGTGGTGCAACAGGTATGATTGGCGATCCTTCGGGTAAGTCGGCAGAACGTAATCTGCTCGATGAAGAGACTTTACGCCACAATCAGGCTTGTATCAAGAAGCAGCTGGCTAAGTTTTTGGACTTCGAATCTGATGTTCCTAATAGAGCCGAATTAGTGAACAACTATGATTGGATGAAGGAGTTCAGTTTCTTGGATTTTGTTCGTGAAGTGGGTAAACACATCACTGTAAACTACATGATGGCTAAGGAATCAGTAAAGAAGCGCCTGAACGGTGAAGCCCGTGACGGATTGTCGTTTACAGAGTTTACTTATCAGTTGTTGCAGGGTTATGACTTCCTTCACCTCTATGAAACCAAAGGATGTAAATTGCAGATGGGTGGTTCCGATCAGTGGGGAAATATCACTACCGGTACTGAGTTGATTCGCCGTACCAATGGTGGTGAGGCTTATGCACTGACATGTCCGTTGATTACCAAAGCTGACGGTGGAAAGTTTGGTAAGACAGAATCCGGTAATATCTGGTTGGATCCTCGTTATACATCTCCTTATAAATTCTATCAGTTCTGGCTCAATGTGAGTGACTCTGACGCAGAACGTTATATCAAGATATTTACTTCGCTTGATAAGGCAGAAATCGACGGGTTGGTTGCTGAACATAATGAAGCTCCGCATTTGAGAGCACTTCAGAAACGTTTGGCAAAGGAAGTAACTGTAATGGTTCATTCTGAAGAGGATTACAATGCTGCGGTAGATGCATCTAATATCTTGTTTGGCAATGCTACATCCGATGCGTTGAGAAAGCTGGACGAAGACACACTTCTGGCTGTGTTCGAAGGTGTTCCTCAATTTGAGATTTCACGTGATGCATTGACAGAGGGAGTGAAAGCAGTTGACCTGTTCGTTGACAATGCTGCTGTATTTGCTTCAAAAGGTGAAATGCGTAAACTGGTTCAGGGTGGCGGTGTTTCTTTGAATAAAGAGAAGTTGGCTGCTTTTGATCAGGTGATTACTACTGCTGATCTGCTTGATGAAAAGTATCTGTTGGTTCAGCGTGGTAAGAAAAACTATTATTTGATTATCGCTAAATAAGGAGTTTTCTTTTCCGCCTTTCATTCAGGGGGCGGGTTGAGTGAAACTTTAATATAAAAAAGAGGATGTCTCAAAAGGGGGTGCCATGTAATAGGCAAATTGACCCTGTGAGACATCCTTTTTCTTTGTGGAGTGGCAGATTAATGCTTTCCTGCTTTATCTGCCGGGAGTTCTTTCAGTAATTCCTCTACTGCCGTCTTCAATTGCGTATCTTCACCTTTGACGATTGTTTCCGGTGAGTTGGCAACTTTAATGTCCGGTTCCAGCTGTGTGTTTTCCAGATAGCTTCCATCCGGGAGTCGATAGCCTATGACAGGAATACCGAATACCAGAGATGGGTCTTGCAGGCGTTCCCATGAAACACTGGTCATAGTTCCCGGTACGGGCATACCTACCAATTTACCCAATTTCTGGTGGCTGTATACCCATGGTGTACCGTGCGCATTCGAGTAATTGGCTTCACATGTCAGCATGATAGATGGTTTGTTCCATCGGCGGCTGGGCATATCGCATGTTTCGCGTCCGCGAACAACCTGAGTGAAATACTTCTTGCCGCTGAACAATACTTCGATATCTTCGTGAAGGCGGCCACCACCATTGAAACGGGTGTCTATAACGATACCTTCGCGGTTATTGTATTTTCCTAAAATATCCGAGTAGACGGAACGGAAACTGCCATCACCCATCGATTGTATGTGTACATATCCCAGACGTCCGTTGGACCATTTGTCTACATCGGCCGCCCGTTGTTTCACCCAGCGTTTGTAAAGCAGATTGTTGAGGGTTCCGTTGCCGACCGGGATTACTACTTCTTCCCACCGTTCACCGTTTTGCGGATTGTATAGCGAAACAAGCGTCTTCTTATTGGCTTTGTCATTCAGTAACGTCAGATAATCTGTTTCGGGAGTTATTGCCTGCCCGTTGATCTTTTCAATGACAGTTCCGGCTTTCACCTTCGAGCGGGCGTGATCGAACGGCCCTTTTTCAATCACTTCCATGATCAATGCACCTTTTCCTTTGTGATTCCAGTCTGTAAGCACTCCCAAACTGGCTGTGGCATCTCCCGGAATGGATGGAGAGAAGCGGCCGCCGGTATGCGATACATTCAGTTCACCCAGCCATTCGCTCAGCAATTCGGCAAAGTCGTAGTTGTTATTGATGTGCGGCAGGAATTTGCGGTAAGCAGCAGACATGGCATCCCAGTCTACTCCGTGCATGTTGGTGTTGTAGAAACGTTTCTGCTGCTGCTTATATACATGGTCGAACATATATTCTCGTTCTGCGGCTAAATCCATTTTCATCTCTGCTTTATAGCTGATCGGCTTCAGAGTCTCTCCGCTGAGGTCCATTTTCTGCATGGTGTTGCCTCCCAGGACAAACAGGGTTTTTCCTTCTTTGTCCATATTCATAGAAGCCCATCCGGCATTCATTTTATGAAGCAGCTTGGTTTCTTTTTTGCGGAGATCCATTTTCCATAGGTCAAATCCACCTTCGAATGCTGACAGATAGTAGAGGGTTTCACCGTCTTTTGAGATGATGGTACTGCCCAGATTCGAAGAATTGGGAGTGAGGCGGATGATACGGTCTTCGAGCCCATTCAGCTCCACTACGATGTTTTTTACCTCGTCTTTCTTTTCAGTCTCTGCTTTGGGATCTTTCTTTTTGCCTTTTTTCAGGTTAGCAGAAGCTTTTTCTTTATCCTTCTGTTGCTCCTTTTCCAGTTCTTTCTGCAATTCATAATCCTCTTTACTCAGACGGAACTTATCGAAAGCATCCTGATTGAGGAATACCAGCATGGCATCGTTTTGTGAACCCCAGGAAGCATGTGCACGCATCCCATATCGTTCGGTCGTGAACAAGATGGCATTGCCGTCCAGTGCCCAACGGGGAGATCCGCTCATGTAACCACTGTTAGTCAGGTTGATGATCGGGCTGCCACCCTGTGCACTCACTAATCCTATGTCTGAATATGGATCATGCCGGTTACCGATAAACTCGAGTGTGAACCATTTTCCGTCAGGTGACCATTGGTAGTCGAAATTTCCGTCGGTGCTGAACCAAGTGGAGCCATCGGTGATCTGGCGAACCTTTTTCGTGTCTAAATTAACTACCATCAAGCGGTTGCGGTCCTCTATAAACGCCAGTTCTTTACCGTCCGGTGAGAATTGCGGATAAGCCCGTTCCACGGTTGTGGAGGGCAGTAACACTTTTTCTTCGATGATAGTGGCATTCGGGAAGTTGGCCTCCTCTTTACGGGCTATTTTAGCCAGGAAAAGTTGCCAGTTGCCGTTACGTTCGCTTGCGTAGGCCAAGGTACGGTTGTCCGGGGCGAAAGTGAGTCCGGCTTCACGTGCAGGTGTTTGGGTGATTTGCTTTGTGGTGGCATAATCTGTCGAGGTCACAAATACTTCTCCCCGTACGATAAACGCAATCTGTTTTCCATCCGGCGATACGGTTCCCGATGTCGCTCCGTTTGTAAAAGTCAGGTCTGCTATTTTATCCTGATCATCGCGGACAATGTCTATGTCCGTTTTTTGTGGAGTGGCATTACCTTTTTGAGTATATATTTCCCCGTCATACGCATAGCATAATGTTCCGTCATGACTCATTGACAAGAAACGCACAGGATGTGTTTTGAAAGATGTCACCGTTTTAAGAGACTGTGTGTTGTCCAATGGGAAGTTGTAGACATTGAACGAGCCTTCGCGTTCACTTAATATATATACACTTTTTCCGTCCGGTGAAAGGATGGGGTTGCGGTCTTCTCCGGCGTGATTGGTCAGGTTGGTATGTTTTCCTGTTTGAGTGTTGTACATCCAGATGTCACGGGTGATGGACGAAGTGTGATGTTTCCGCCATTCATCTTCAAAACCTTTACGGTCCTGATAAAGGAAGAATTCCCCCGATGTTGCATAACAAACTGCTTCGGCCGGGGTGCCCAGCACCTGTTCCGTACGTCCTCCGTTTGCAGGGACCTTGTAGAGCTCTGTCATGGCTGTTGTCGGGAACATGGCGCTTTGTGCGGGATCTTGGATGGATGCTGAAAATAGAATATATTTTCCGTCCGGTGTAAAAGTTGAAGGGAGTTCGGATGCAGAATTGGTAGTCAGTCTTTGTGCCGTACCTCCTGTCGCCGGCATTATAAAAATGTCAAAATTGCCATTACGGTCGCTGGCAAAAGCGATTTGCTTACTGTCCGGCGACCAAATCGGTGTGCATTCATACGATGGTTGTGTTGTAAGCTGGGTGGCTACCCCTCCTCCGGCAGGTACCTTGTAAATATCTCCTTTGTAACAGAATGCTATTTCTGTTCCGTCCGGCGAAATCTGTACGTCGCGCATCCATAGCGGTGATGCGGCATTGCCGGTAAGCGTGGTGAGACCCAATGCAATGCATACAAAAAGTTTTCTCATACTTACTGAATTTATTCGTTTACTTTATTGATTTCTGTAAGTACAAAGGTAGCAATTAGCCGCGGCTAACGAGACTTATTATACAAAAAAGTCTAAAAAGATTTGGAAAATAACTTGCATGGCATTATCTTTGCATCGCTTTTTAACAGAAAGCGCATGAGCTTGTCCTATGGTGTAATGGTAGCACAACAGTTTTTGGTTCTGTTTGTCTAAGTTCGAATCTTGGTAGGACAACCCCCAAATGCCTTGAAAGTAAATTACTTCCAAGGCATTTTTCTTTTTGTATGACCGAATTTCTTTTAGGTCAGCTTGTATTATCCATCATCTCCTATTCATGTTATGCTATTTACCTTAATAATTAATTGAGATGGTACGTTCTTTATCTCGTCCTGTGTACGCAGGCTTATTAGCCCGTGTACCTGTGCCCATTAGCCTTGGTATGCGTGCCCATTGGCACGGGTATGCGGGACGAGATAGAGCCTTGACCATTTATATAAAAGATAGTAAGGAAAATGAAATACTTTTCAAGGTATAAATAGATAAGGAATTAACTTTATATGTCTATATAACAGTAGTTTACTATATACTTTCTGCCAAAAATGGAGGGTGGAAGATGGAAGATAAGGGTGGAAGATTGATAGCCTAAAAAGACGATCTTCCACCATGATAAATTGCGGAATATCAGATGGTAAACTACAAAAAGGTGGAAGATGGAAGATGGAAATACTTTTTACGTATGAGTGGGTAAATTGGGGAAAAAATTTTCTTCTTTCTCTTTCTTTTTGCCTATTTTTGCCTATTCGTTAATACTAAAATCTAATAATCAATGAAACGTCGCGATTTTCTGAAGTGTTCACTTGCTGTAGGAGCAGGCTTGGCAACCTCTCCGTTGACTTATGCATTTAATGGTGAAAACCAAGAGTCAAACAATGATTCGTCCGGCTCCTCTAAGGCTCCTGCCACAAAAGGAGGGAAACCACATATCATTTTTATTATGAGTGACCAGCATCGTGGAGATGCTTTACATTGCATGGGGAATAAAGCCGTCATTTCTCCTAACATAGATAAGTTGGCTCAGGAAGGCAGCTTGTTTGTATGTGGTTATAGTTCTGCCCCCAGTAGTACGCCCGCGCGTGCCGGCTTGCTTACGGGGATGTCTCCATGGCACCATGGGATGTTGGGGTATGGAAAGGTCGCTTCCAAATATAAATATGAAATGCCCCGGATGTTGCGCGATTTGGGCTACTATACTTTTGGAATAGGGAAGATGCACTGGTTTCCACAGAAAGCCTTGCATGGCTTTCATGCTACATTGGTAGACGAGAGCGGGCGTAGTGAAACCCGTGATTTTATTAGTGACTATCGGGAATGGTTTCAGTTGCAGGCGCCCGGGAAGAACCCGGATTTAACGGGAATCGGGTGGAACAATCATAATGCCGGAACTTATAAACTTGAGGAAAGATTACATCCTACGGCCTGGACGGGGCAAACAGCCTGTGAATTAATACGGAATTATGAAAGTGATCAGCCTCTGTTCCTGAAAGTCTCTTTTGCCCGCCCTCATAGTCCGTATGATCCTCCGAAGCGATATTTGGATATGTATGAAAAGGCAGATATCCCTGTACCGTTTGTTGGGGATTGGTGTGGAAAGTATGCTGAACGTAAAGATCCGGAAAAGGTTGCGAAAGACGCCCCTTTCGCGAATTTAGGAGAAGAATACGCTGTCAATTCCCGACGCCATTATTATGCGAATGTGACGTTTATTGATGATCAGATTGGGCAGATTATTCAGGCCCTGAAAGAGAAAGGAATGTACGAGAACGCAATCATTTGTTATACGGCCGACCACGGTGATATGTTGGGTGACCATTATCATTGGCGGAAAACCTATGCCTATGAAGGTTCGGCGAAGATTCCTTATATTATAAAATGGCCTTCTGCCATGACTACACAGGCTATTAAAGGAAAACGAATAGAACAGCCGGTAGAGTTACGTGATTTTTTGCCTACCTTCATCGAACTTGCAGGGGGAACGGTACCGGATGATATGGACGGCAAGTCTTTGGTTGCACTGGTTTCAGGAAATAATGATGGCTGGCGGAAATATATTGATCTGGAACATGCCACCTGCTATAGTGCCGATAATTATTGGTGTGCGCTTACTGACGGTAAAATGAAGTATATCTGGTTTATTCATACGGGCGAAGAGCAATTGTTCGATTTAAGTGCAGATCCCGGAGAACGGAGAAATCTTTTTGGAGACAGTCGTTATGCAGACCGGTTGGCTGAGATGCGTAAAGCAATGGTTTGTCACTTGCAAGAGAGGGGAACAGATTTTGTAAAAGATGGAAAGCTGGTAGTAAGAGATCAGACCTTACTTTATAGCCCTAATTATCCAAAAGATTGATGTTATTTATCTGTGCAGGATAATTGGGCGCAATTTATTCTCAAATCCCGTTTTCTTTTCTTATTTTTGTGTCGTGTACGCAAACGATGTTTGTCTGAGCGGCACCTAATGTAAACTTATAAATAAGAAATATGAAAACAAACTATGAGATTCGCTATGCTGCCCATCCGGAAGACGCAAGAAGCTATGACACCAAGAGAATCCGGAGAGATTTCCTGATAGAGAAGGTTTTTTCGGCCGACGAAGTAAATATGGTATACTCCATGTATGATCGTATGGTAGTGGGTGGAGCCATGCCGGTAAATGAAGTGTTGAAGTTGGAAGCTATCGATCCTTTGAAAGCTCCTTATTTCCTGACCCGTCGTGAAATGGGTATTTTCAATGTCGGAGGTCCCGGCGTTGTGAGAGCGGGGAATGCGATATTTCAGTTAGCTTATAAAGAAGCGCTTTATTTGGGTTCGGGCGATCGGGAAGTAACTTTTGAGAGTGTAGATGCCGCACATCCTGCTAAATTTTATTTTAATTCGCTGACCGCTCACCGCAATTATCCTGATAAGAAAGTAACGAAAGCCGATGCGGTGGTTGCTGAAATGGGTACGTTGGAAGGCTCGAATCATCGCAATATTAATAAGATGCTTGTAAACCAGGTGCTACCTACCTGCCAGTTGCAGATGGGAATGACCGAACTGGCTCCGGGGAGTGTGTGGAATACGATGCCCGCACATGTTCACAGCCGCCGTATGGAGGCTTATTTCTATTTTGAGGTACCGGAGGAGCATGCCGTATGCCATTTCATGGGTGAGGTTGACGAAACCCGTCATGTATGGATGAAGGGCGATCAGGCAGTATTGTCACCGGAATGGTCCATTCATTCGGCAGCGGCAACTCACAGTTACACTTTTATCTGGGGCATGGGGGGTGAGAACCTTGATTATGGTGACCAGGATTTTTCGTTAATCACGGACTTGAAATAAGGTGTTTGATATGAATATTTCTTTTTAGAGAATGGAAGTGAGATGAGTTTTTTTAAAACATTATAAGTATGGTAAACTTTTCATTAAAGGGCAAAGTGGCATGGGTCACGGGTGCATCTTACGGTATCGGTTTTGCGTTGGCTACTGCTTTCTCAGAGGCAGGCGCGAAGATCGTTTTTAATGACATCAGTCAGGAGCTGGTCGACAAGGGGCTGGCTGCATATAAGGAACTGGGGATTGAGGCCAGTGGATATGTGTGCGACGTCACGAGTGAGGAGCAGGTAAATGCTTTGGTTGCACGGATCGAGAAAGAGGTCGGAGTGGTTGATATTCTGGTAAATAATGCCGGTATCATTAAGCGCATCCCGATGTGTGAGATGACAGCGGAGCAGTTCCGGCAGGTGATTGACGTGGACCTGAATGCCCCGTTTATTGTGTCGAAAGCCGTGATTCCTTCAATGATTAAGAAGGGGCATGGAAAAATCATCAATATCTGTTCGATGATGAGTGAGCTGGGGCGTGAGACAGTATCTGCTTATGCCGCTGCCAAGGGCGGGCTGAAGATGCTCACCCGCAACATTGCGTCCGAGTATGGTGAGTTCAATATCCAGTGCAATGGCATTGGCCCGGGGTATATCGCCACACCTCAGACGGCGCCTTTGCGTGAAGTGCAGCCGGACGGTTCGCGCCATCCGTTCGACTCATTCATTATAGCCAAGACTCCTGCTGCCCGTTGGGGAACACCGGAAGACCTGATGGGACCGGCCGTATTCCTGGCTTCGGATGCTTCGAATTTCGTGAACGGTCATGTGCTTTATGTAGATGGCGGTATTTTGGCTTATATCGGTAAACAACCTAAATGAATCTGATCAATACAATTGAATCAATGAAGAAGGTTTTTCTTTTTGCCGCACTCGCTTTGTTGTGTCTGGCTTGTAATGAAGCGGGTAAGTCGGTTTCTGTTACGGTATCCAATGCCACTTCGCTGGAACGTGACGGTGAGATGGTAGAAGTATCCATGAGCGAGGTTTCCTCTAAATTGCAGTTATCCGATACCGCGCAGATAGTCGTGGTGGATGCCGAAGGGCAGCAAGTACCCTATCAGATAACTTCTGACGAGAAAGTGATATTTCCGGTCAGTGTACAGGCGAATGGTTCGACTGTTTACACGATAAAGGCGGGCATTCCCCAGGAGTGTCCGGTGAAGGCTTGCGGAAGATATTATCCCGAACGGGTGGATGACGTGGCCTGGGAGAACGATTTGGTGGCTTTCCGTACTTACGGACCTGCTTTACAGGAAACCGGAGAGCGTGCTTTCGGATATGATATCTGGACGAAGTACAACACCACTGAGCCGGTGGTGGAAGCTCGTTATGAAGGCGAATTGAACCCGGATACAAAAGCTAAAATAGCAGAACTCGGGAAGACGGATCCTAAAGCCGCGCAGGAGCTTTACCGGTCGGTTTCTTATCATGTGGACCATGGCAACGGACTGGACTGTTATAAGGTCGGTCCTACTTTGGGAGGGGGCACGGCTGCGTTAATGGCAGGTGATACAATTATTTATCCGTATTGTTACGCTACCCAGGAGATACTGGATAATGGTCCGCTGCGTTTCACTGTGAGACTGGTGTATCATCCGTTGGTGGTAAGGGGAGACTCCGGCGTGATCGAAACACGTGTGATTACGTTGGATGCGGGTTCGCATCTGAACAAAACGATTGTTTCTTATACCAATCTGAAAGAGACAATGCCTCTGGCCGTCGGCATTGTATTGCATGAACCCGATGGAGCTGTGCTGGCGAATGCGGCAGAGGGATACATCACTTATGTGGACCCGACGGATAATGCGGGTAATGACAACGGTAAAATCTTTGTGGGTGCTGCGTTCCCTACTTTGGTGAAGGAGGCGAAACCTGTTCTGTTCCCGGAGAAAGAGAAGAAAGAGCTGCGCGGAGGTGCCGACGGGCATGTGCTGGCTATCAGCGAGTATGAACCGGGAGCTGACTTTACTTATTACTGGGGAGCTGCCTGGGATAAAGCCGATATAAAAGACGCTGCTGCCTGGAATGCCTATATGGCCGATTTTGCCCGGAAGATACGTAATCCGCTGACGGTAACGGTGAAATAAAAGAGTTACCTGACAAATAATCGATCATTTTGCTGGCGTCAGCAAAATGATCGCTATGTCGGGAAGGGGTTGCAGGTAGATGATATAGCGAGAACATGCGGATAATAATTGGGCTACGTGAAGGAGGCGTAAAGAAGACTGACCAGTGAAGAGCGAAAGGCTTTGAAGAACCGGTCATAGCCCGACTTTTAGTCTTCCATCTGCTTTATATTCCTTATTAGTCCGCTATACTTAGCCCTCTTCACGGCACTGCCTTTGAAGAGGGTTCTGTATTTCTCCTCGCTTAGTTGTTGCCAGTCTTCTTTCTTCATATTCATAAACTCCGGCGAGGGTTGCAGCTCCGGTGTCCGGCAAGGAGTGGCAAACCGGTTCCAGGGACAAGCTTTCTGGCATTCGTCACATCCATAAACACGGTTTCCCATCAGAGGGGAAATAGAGGCCGGAATTTCGCCTTTATTCTCTATAGTGAGGTATGAAAGGCAACGGCGTGCATCCAGGCCGTACGGGGCTTCTAAAGCCTGCGTGGGGCAGGCTTGCAGGCAGCGGTTACACGTCCCGCAGCGATTCGGCCGGGGGCGGTCGTATGTGTCGGCTTCCGTGTTCAGGAAGAGTTCTCCCAAGAAGAAGGCAGATCCGGCATGGGGGATGATCAGCTGGGTATTCTTCCCGATCCATCCGAGGCCGGCACGCCAGGCCCAATAGCGTTCGGGTACGGGGGCGGTGTCACAGAACACACGTCCGTCCAGTTCCGGTACGTCTGATTCCTGTATGAAGCGGAACAGGGTGGTCAGCTTCTCACGCATGAGGTCGTGATAATCCATCCCATAGGCATACCATGCGAATTGGTACTCGTCCTCGGGTAACCGGGTAGCGGGGTAGTAGTTCAGGGCTACGGAGACTACGCAACGGGTGCCTTCGACCAGCAGAGCCGGATCGCAGCGCTTGTCGAAATGGTTGGCCATATAAGCCATTTCGGCGTGCCTGCCCGAGCCCAGCCATTCCTTCAGAAAGTCCCGGTGTACGGGATCGACCGGCCCGGCCGGTGCTATGCCGCAAGCAGAAAAGCCGAGGCGCAAGGCTTCGGCTTTCAGGGCTTTACTGTTTATCTTCGTTTCCATTATAGGATCTTAAATTCGTATCCTTCCTCTTTCAGGAAGTCGATGGCACGGGGAAGTGCGTATTGCAGGTTTCCGTTGTTCCAGGACTTCAGCGAATCGTGGAAGGTAATGATGGACCCGTTGCGGGCATATCTCATCACATTGGCCAGCACTTGCGGCGGGCGGAGCTTCTTACTGTAGTCTCGTGTGACGAGGTCCCACATGACGATCTTATAGTGGCGCTTCAGCGTCATGTACTGCATCCAGCGCATGTGCCCGTGAGGCGGACGGAACAGGTCCGTTTTCATCAGCTCGTTGGCCTTGTCTGTATTGGCCAGATAATTTACCGACAGATATTCGAAGCCGCGGATGTGGTTGAACGTATGGTTGCCGATGCGGTGTCCGCGTTCCACTACCATACGGAACACATCCGGATGCTTGCGGATGTTGTCGCCTACCATGAAAAAAGTAGCCTTGATGTTGTGTTTGTCCAGCAACTCCAGTACCCAGGGCGTCACTTCCGGAATGGGGCCGTCGTCGAAGGTCAGGTAAACTGCCTTCTCGTCAGGGTCCATCCGGAAGATAGCGTCGGGATAGATTGCACGGAAAAACCAAGGCGGTTGCTCTATAAACATCTTCTTCGGTTACAGATTACTGATGGACTTTCATGCGTCCTACGTAAATGTTATATAGTTCGTTCACTTTCGGAGTATAGTTGCCGGCCAGTTTCGACTTGTATTTCTCCATCATTTTGGCTTCCATATCCAGTGCGCTGAGGTGCATGATGAATTCACGCTGCGACATCAACAGATGATTGTCGTCCAGGCTGAGATACCAGGTGAGGTATTCCACAGACTTGTTCGCCAGTTCGTCGATGATCTGATCGGCTTTCGCGGTATCTCCCAACTGGTAGTAGGCTTCTGCCATCTCGAGTGCCCCGTTCTGGAAGTCGTAGGGTACGTTGAAGGCGGGAATCATCTTTTCGGCATATTCCAATGCGGCCAGCGCCTTGTCTTTCTTGCCTTCTTTCATCAGCTGTGTGATGAGTTGGGCGAAGATGCGGCGATGGGTGTAGCACATGCGCATTGTGTTCTCGTCGATGTAGATGCCCGGCTTGTCGATGCCTCCGAACTTGAATTTGTTCATCAGGTTGTCGTACATCTTCTCGCTGTCGATGGTTGCTTCGAGTGCTTCCGTATCGAACGGGGTGAAGCGGTACGTGAGACCTTCCTGGATGAAATGCCCGCGCATATTCAGTTGGTTGTCCGTGCCTACGGTGATGGCCATGTAGATGGGGCGTTCCCAGTTGGCGTTGGCCAGCATCTCGAGCATCATCAGCTCGCTCTTGTAGAGGGCGCGTTTGGGGTTGCCCTTTTCGTCTTTGAGCGAGATGTGCATATAGTCGGGGATGGAGTCGCCCAACGCTGCCGGGATCATCATACCCGAACGGCGTACGGCTTCTTTGTCGATCTTGACAACGATGCTGTCGGTCGGTATCACCGCTTGTCCGTCTTTGGTGCGTACCCAGTATTTCAGGATATTCTTCAGTTCGTAAGGATTGTCTCCGAATTGTGCCCGGATGTTGTTCAGGGCTTCCGGGTTCTTGCCGTTCAGGACTTCTTCTTCGGCGGCTTTGTAGGCTTTGTCTATCTGCTTCTTGAAGTCCGGGCGGATGGGTACGTATTCGTTCTGTCCCTCCACGTATTCGGTTCTGTCCCAGGTGATGGGCAGTGCGGGGGAGTCATAAGCCGGGCGTTTCATCTGGTCGATGTACCAGTCGGTCTGCAGGTAGCTCAGGTTACAGGTGCGTGCGTCGGTGCGGAAACCTTCTGTCTCTTGGTTGTACCACAGCGGGAAGGTGTCGTTGTCGCCGTTGGTATAGATGATGGGGTTGCCGCTTTCCTGAAGTGACATCAGGTAGTTCTGTCCGAAGTCGCGTGCCACGTAGCGTCCGCTGCGGTCGTGGTCGTCCCATGTCTGGCTGGCCATCTGTATGGGTACGAGCAGGCAGACTGCCGACGTAAGGGCTGCTGCGGGAACTTCTTTCATGTATCTGCGCAGGAGGTGGACGATGCCCGCTACACCCATGCCGATCCAGATGGCGAAGGCGTAGAAGGAGCCTGCGTAAGCGTAGTCACGTTCGCGGGGTTGTCCCGGTGTCTGGTTGAGGTAGAGCACGATGGCTATACCGGTCATGAAGAACAGGAAGAATACCACCCAGAATTGCTGGATGCCTTTCTGTCCGCGCCATGCCTGCCAGAAGAGTCCGATGACTCCCAGCAGAAGCGGGAGGCAGTAGAAGACGTTGTGTCCCTTGTTGTCCTTCAGTTCCTGTGGCAGAAGGCTTTGGTCGCCGTACATGAGGTTGTCGATGAACGGGATGCCGGTGATCCAGTTGCCGTGCTCTATTTCGCCGCTGCTCTGGATGTCGTTTTGTCTTCCGGCAAAGTTCCACATGAAGTAGCGCCAGTACATGAAGTTGAGCTGGTAGGAGAAGAAGAACCTGATGTTGTCCCACTGTGTGGGCATGTTTACCATCAGCATCTCTCCGCATTGGTCGTAGGGGACGTCATATCCGGTGATGTTTTGCCAGGATTTATAATAAGCGGCGTGTGCCGAACTGTACATGCGGGGGAAGAGCATGTTCTGCGCGTATTCATATTCCACGCGTCCCGGAAGTTCGACGTACGAGTCTTTCTCGTCCGGTGAGGTTTTCTCTTTGCGGACGTATTTGGTGTCCGCACTTTTCTGGCGGGGAACACAATAGCCGTCTTCCACGTCGAGTGCTACTTTCGAGGAGTAGGCCGGGCCGTAGAACAACGGGCGTGTGCCGTATTGCTCGCGTCCTAAGTATTCGCCCAGCGTGAAGATGTCTTCCGGTGAGTTCTGGTCCATCGGCGTGTTGGCTACCGAGCGGATCACGATGAGGGCATACGAGGAGTATCCCACCATGATCATCATGGTGCAGAGCAGCGCCGTGTTCATGGTGCGGGCGGACATGCGTATCTTGGCGTTGAGCTTCGATGCGTAGAAGAGGTAGAGGGCCAGTGCGCCCAGTACGAGGATGCCGATGATGACGGCGCCTGCTCCGTGTCCGTAGAACGGGATGCCGAGCATGGCGATGGTCAGCAGGAAGGAGAGGTTCATGCGGGTGCGGCTCTTCTCGTTGTAGCTTTCGTAGATGCCCCAGATGATGGCGGCTGCCAGCAGGGCGATGTAGACGATCACGCCGGTGTTGAACGGCATTCCGAGGGAGTTGACGAACAGCAGTTCGAACCAGCCGCCCACTTTTACGACGCCGGGTACGATGCCGTAGAGCACCGCTGCCACCAGTACCATCGATCCGGCGAGTGCCAGCAGGGAGCCTTTAGCGTTGGCGCCCGGCACTTTCTTGTAGTAGTATACCAGTACGATGGCCGGCAGGCAGAGCAGGTTGAGCAGGTGCACGCCGATGCTGAGGCCTGTGAGATAGGCGATGAGGATGATCCAGCGGTCGCTGTGCGGTTGGTCGGCAACGTCTTCCCACTTCAGTATCAGCCAGAATACGATGGCGGTGAACATCGAGGAGTAGGCGTATACTTCTCCTTCGACGGCCGAGAACCAGAATGTGTCGCTGAATGTATAGGCCAGTGCGCCTACCAGTCCGGAACCCATGACGGTGATCAGTTGTCCGCGTGTGATGGCGTTCTCGTCCGTGATGACGAGTTTGCGGACCAGGTGCGTGATGCTCCAGAAGAGGAACAGGATGCAGGCGCCGCTCATCAGCGCGCTCATGTAGTTGACCATTTTGGCTACCAGTGCCGGGTCGTTGACGAATTGCGTGAAAAGGTTGGCCGTGAGCATGAAGAAGGGTGCTCCGGGGGGGTGTCCTACTTCCAGTTTATAGGCGGTAGTGATAAATTCCGGGCAGTCCCAGAAACTGGCTGTGGGCTCTATCGTCATGCAATAGACGGTAGCGGCGATCAGGAAGGTGATCCAACCCACGAGGTTGTTTACGGTTTTGTACTGTTTCATTC
Source organism: Bacteroides sp. NGMCC 1.200775 (assembly GCF_040798045.1). Taxonomy (NCBI): domain Bacteria; kingdom Pseudomonadati; phylum Bacteroidota; class Bacteroidia; order Bacteroidales; family Bacteroidaceae; genus Bacteroides; species Bacteroides sp. NGMCC 1.200775. The sequence goes on from NZ_JASCQK010000005.1 coordinate 155,031, forward strand.
AGACTATAGTTAGTTATTTGTTAACATGATAGACGGGCGCAAAGATAATGATTTACGTGAAGATAGCCGTAGAAAGTGTAGAGTTTTAGGAGTTTGGAGGGGAGAATTAAGAAACGGTAACGGTTGTTCTTAAATTTAAGAATAAGAATAATTGAAGATGAAGAATTATCATATGGGAGAATCAAAACAGGAGTTTCAAAAGACGTTCGTCTGATGCAACAAAGATAAGCCGCTTTTTTCATCTGTGCAAATCTTTTTACATCATTTTAATTATCAGCCATTTATCTCTTCTTTTTGTATTCAGCGCACAGAGCAAAGACCGTGTTTCAAAAAACGAACGTCTTTTGAAACACAAGAGCCGTTCTATCTATCTAACTTACACAAACTTACCGCAAAATAAAAGCTGTATTCACAACCTGCTATAGCCGGCCTGTCCATTCTTAATGGGAAGGCCATGCTGAGCATGATCTATTTTATTCACTTTTAAACATTTGAATTATGAATACAAAGGCAAAACTTCTGTATGTAGGCTTTCGTGCGTTAAGCACATGCTGTGTGTGCGCGGCTTTTTTAATGATAACATCGTGTGGAGACAATGTTGTAAACCCTGACAGCCCCGAACCGGACGGAGGGGATGTGATCCCTATTACGGTCAGCCGGGTTGAGGATGGCAGCTATATGGAAAGTCATGTTGATACTCCCGCCACAACCGGGGGAAGAACGCTTGTAGACGAATGGGTACCGGTTAAGGAATCACCCGCCAGCAGGGCCATACCTGCTGCCGTACCTTACGAGGGTCCTTCAGTGGTCCGGATGACACTCCGCGAAGAGCCGCAAGTCACTACCCGTGCCGCTACATTGGGCAACGGCATTTATTTCCGGTTGATCGCTTTCCGTAAGGTGGGCAGCAATTACGTGTTCCAGTCGGCAGCGGATTTTACGACGAACGGGGCTTCCGCTCCCACACTCAGGCAAGGAAAGTTACTCACCAGAGCGGGAACTGTCCGTGTGATCGGATACTCGTTCAATAGTACGACAGCGATGGGAACGATTCCTTCAGCCTATGCTTATAACGGTACTTCCGTCACTATCCCGAATATGAGTAATGACTTTATGGTTTATGATTCGGGGGATATGGCAAATGTGAGTACAATCAACCACAACCTGTCGGTTAGTTTCACGCAAAAACTCTGCAAGCTGACGGTTAAGCTCTCCTTGTCGCAGTTTGGAAGCAACACGTTTACCAACTGTACGGGCGTATATGTTTCTCAGGGCGGTAATGCGTCCGCCTGGACGATAGGTCCCTCTACAAATAATGTAAGTGCCAATACCGGAAATACACCTACATTCAATATTGGCAATAATTCTACTGCCACTGTACGGTTAGTCCCTTTTTCGGGTTCCCGGGCAATCACGGTACATATCGGTACGTTGAAACTTAGTAATTACTTTAACGCGGATAACCGGAATATCACCTCGAGCCAGAATGTACAGTTGCTACCAGGAAAGAGTTATACCATTACGCTAAAGTTTGAATTGGGAGTACAATTGGCGGCAAGTAACATTAACCTGACACAAAACGGATGTACCACAAATGATAAGAATGATTTGGCAAAGCTGAGATGGGGCACGGGAAATTTAAAAAGTATGGGAAACGCCAATTACGTGTGGGCACCTTCGCAGACAGAAACCGGATATTACTATGCCTTCAATAAACTTTATGATGGCAGTACCGGAGATCCGTGTTCTAAATTGAATACTGCATATTATGGCACAAGCTGGCGAACACCAACTAAAAATGAACTGGAAAAACTGGCACGATGTACAGATAAAGTTTATACTAATGGAGGTATGTGGTTTACACATCAAAGTCTGGGGTTATTTTTAAAAGCTGGAGGAATGCGACAGGAAAGTGGAGCGGGTACAGGTGGAGCGGGATATACAGATCATGGGTGTTACGTGACTTCAACACTAGGGAGCAGTGGAAGTAATTGTTATGTTATGGAATTTACAACAATAACTGTAGTGGTCAGTAATACTGGTGCTTGGTGGTCTCTCCTAACTAATGGTTATTTTGTCCGTTGTGTAAAAGGCACCAAACAATAATATTCACTTTTGAACTAACCTATTAAACAAACTTGATTCAAAGGTTAGCATGAGGACAATGTTGTGTCACATGCAATTATAAAAGGCATGATAACGAGATTATAAAAGTGCTGATAACTTGGCACCTCCATACATGTTGAACGAAATGAGAAACAAGATTCTTTGCTATGGACAGAAAGCGTTTTGTCTATAGCAAAGAATCTGACATTGAATGAATATTTGACTAGTGCCAGTTTGTTTCGTGCTATAGATAAGTTCTGTAATGTAGTGGAGATAAACTGGAAATTAGACTTATAAAATACAGATTTAGTTTTTCAAATGGTGTTTCAAAAGACGTACGTCTGATGCAACAAAGATAGGTTGCTTTTTTCATCTGTGCAAATCTTTCTACATCGTTTTAATTATCAGTCATTTATCTATCCTCCTTGCATTTAGTGCGGAGAGTAACAATGGTGTTTCAAAAAACGTACGTTTTTTGAAACACCATTGTGTGTCCAAGACCGTTATATCTGATTGTAATACACAAACTTACGCATAATAAAAGTGGTATCAAACAGCCTTTCCGGACCTATACGAGAATGTATAAGTCCGCAATGTGTCTTTGATACGATTATTCACTTTAATATCTTAGTATATGAATAGAACTTTTATTATGCGAGAGTGTCTCGGTAAAGCCTTATGGCTGTGTTTTTGCCTTTCGATAGCAGGATGTGCGGAAGATGACAGAATGACTCCCCTGTCTGCTGACAGCGGGGATACTGCCGATGAATTAATCCCCATCCATATCAGCCTGACGGGTGACAACAACTATCATTCATCTTCTTTTAATGACGCTTCGCCCCGTAACCACTCTCCCCTGATCGCCGAATGGGTGGGGGTAAAAGCTTTCTCCCCTACACGCACGGGAGAGCAACCGGACTATGAAGGTCCCCGGATAGCCTCGATGGAACTGACGGAAGATACTCTACCCTGTGCAAATACCCGTGCAACAGTGCCTGCGGGAGTTTATTTCCGGCTGATTGTTTTCCGGAAGTCCGGAAATAACTATGTCTTCCAGTCGGCGGCCGATTACACCTCAAATGGTACGGGCACTCCTGTACTCAAACAAGGGAAATTGCTGACACGCTCGGGAACGATACGCGTGGTGGGCTACTCCTTTAATACCACTGCCGCTGCCGACTTGGGAACTATGCCTTCCACGTATGCCTACAACAGCAGTACAGTGTCTATCCCTAACATGAGCAAGGACTTCATGACCTTCGATTCCGGAGATATAACGAGTGTAAACAGCCTCAGCCACAATCTTCTTCCGGTGAGCTTCGGCCAGAAGCTATGTAAATTGACGATTACCATCAGTCCTACCGGGTTTCCAAGCAATACGATCAGCAATTGCACGGGTGTATACGTAAAGCAAGGGGGAAATTCCACATCGTGGAAGATCGGTCCTTCGACCAATGTGGTAGCCGCCAACACGAATAATACGGCGGCATTCAGTCCGAACACGACCCTGAGTACAACCATACGCATGGTTCCGTTTGCAGGGGCCAGGACCATTACAGTGCATTTCAATACGCTGACAATAAGCGGACGGACCGTGCCCAACAATACGGAAATCACCTCCACCCAAAGCGTGCAACTGAAAGAGGGAAAAAGCTATACGATGAAAATACAATTTAAGAAAGCCATCGGAATTAATGTACCTTCCGGAAGTATCAATTTAACTGCAAATGGTTGTTCTGCAACTGATAAAACAAATTTAGCCAAACTGACCTGGGCAGATGGGAATCTGAAAAGCACAGGATCTGCTAATTATGTGTGGGGAACTTATTCAGAATACGGATATTATTATCCATGGTATAAAGATTATAGTGGAAATAATATAGACCCATGTACAAGACTTAAAAGTGATTACGGAACGGGCTGGCGTACTCCATCAAGGAATGAATGCTTATCGCTATCCAGATGTACGGATAAAGCTGCTGTAACTAGCGGAGGTAATAAGGGAATGTGGTTTATGAATAATTCCAAAGGTTTATTTTTACCCTTGGCAGGTGCGCGAACTTGGAGTGGGGGAAGTGGCACTACCGCTACAGAAAGTGGATACGCACGTTATTGGACCAGTACTAACAATAGTAGTAGTATTGCATATTCACTTAATTTTGAGAATAATAAAGCGGAAGTTAATTCAAGTACTAAAGGAGACGGATTTAGTGTCCGCTGTGTAAAATAATAGATTTATAAATTATTAAAATCGTAATGATCATGAAAACCGAACTCAAAGGCTGGCTTGCGGACAATACCGTGACCACCGACAACAAAGAAGACAAAATCCTTATATTGGAAAGCGCCGGAAACCTGACACTAACCGATGTACTGGATGAAATGAAGAAAGAAGATACCGGCTTGCGGGCAGAGACTTTAAAGCATGCCGTCGATCTTTTTCAGCGCACAGTATCAGAATTGGTACTGAACGGATACTCTGTCAATACGGGGCTTTTTCGTGCCGTCCCACAGTTTCGCGGCGTGATAGACAGTGGGATATGGAATCCCGAGAGAAATTCTATCTATGTTTCCTTCAATCAGGATAAGGATTTACGTGAAGCTATCGCACGGACCAATGTGAAAATTCTGGGAGCCAAAGGTGACCCGGCCTACTTCATCGGTGGTGAAGACGCTGCCACCCGTGCCACAGATGGCAGTGCAACTGCCGGACGTAACTATCGCCTGCAGGGCAAGAATATCAAAGTAGCAGGCACAGACTCTGCCGTAGGTATCGTATTGATTGACGAAAAAGGCACAGAAACGAAGTTACCGATGGATATGATCGCCATAAACAACCCCTCGGAAGTATTGGTGCTACTTCCTGCCGACTTGAAAGACGGAACCTATGAACTGAGATTGACTACACAGTTTTCAACCGGTAATAAGCTACTGAAAGTGCCTCGTACGGTGATCCGTAATCTGGTTATCGGTCTTCCTTCAGGAGGAGATGGTGGTATCGTAGATGATCCTACAGCCTGATTTCGGGGAAAGAGGATTTCCCAGTTCAAGGAAGGCTTTCTTCCAAATGTAGGGAGGGCGCCGTTCTTCGGCTGGGGAAGGAGGATTGTGTAAGGGCTCCGTTCTGCATTACTTCAGATTTTATGTGAGGTAGTGCAGAGCGGAGTTTTTGTATAGGGTGCGGCGGCGTTCATCACTCCTCGCCGCTCTCGTGGCAATGGCAATGCGGGCCCAGCACCCGGTGAGGCAGTGTGCCGTGTCCTAACAGCTCGATGGGGCAGTTGAAATTCCGTTCCAGCCATTCGGTGTTGACGCTTGCGGCCGGATGATAGTCCAGTGTTTCGTTCACACAGGCGATGTTCTTCACCTGTTGCAGCACCGTCCCGATGTCGTGGCTGACAAGGATGATGGCGCAGTCGCGGTTGATTTCGGCCAGCAACTGGTAGAGGCGGGCTTCGAAGCGCTTGTCGATATAGGTGCTCGGTTCGTCGAGAATGAGCAGTTGCGGGTCGCTGATGATGGCGCGTCCCAGCAGGGCGCGTTGCAGTTGTCCGCCGCTCAGCTGCCCGATAGCACGGTGTTCCAGTCCCTCGAGTCCCATGCGGAGGATGACTTGGCGGGCTTTCTCACGTTGAGGGTCGTTGAAGCGGCTGATCAGCGATTTCTTTGAGCTCAGTCCCGACAGGATCACTTCCAGAACCGAGATGGGGAAGGAGCGGTCGATCGAGTTATACTGCGGCAGATAGCCCGTCGTGAGCGGTTCGTGATGCTTGACGATCTCTCCTCCCGTGGGGCGGAGCAGTCCCAGGATGCACTTGATGAGGGTGGTCTTCCCCCCTCCGTTGGGACCGATGATGCCGAGAAAGTCACGCTCGTAGACTTCCAGGTTGACATCGTGGAGCACAGTGCGTCCGTCGTAGGCGGCCGAAAGGCCCCGGATGGAGAGGAGGGAGGCAGAGGCTGTTCCTTCCGTATGCTTGTGGCTGTTTCTTTCTTTATCCATAGGTTGGTTGGGGTTAGTTATTATTGTCTGGGTTCACCACAGAGGACGCAGAGGACACAGAGAATATTTTCTCTTTCATATCTTAGAAGCAAGAGATTAAAACTCTGTGCCCTCTGTGTCCTCTGTGGTGAATCCTATTCTGCGCTGAGGCTTTTCGCTACGTTCAGCATCTCCTCCTCCCAGTCGTACGAAAGCGGATTGATGGGTACCACCCGTGTTCCGGTCTGCCGGGCAATGATTTCAGCGTTGCGGCGGTCGAATTCCGGCTGCACGAAGATGATCCGTACCCCTTCTTTGCGGCAGAGATCCATCAGCCCTTTCAAGTGGGCGGGTGAGGGTTCCTTACCCCCTTCCTCGATGCTGATCTGGTGTAACCCGTAGTCGCGTGCAAAGTAAGAGAGGGCCGGGTGGTAGATGATGAAGGCACGGTCGGCTCCGGGTGCCGACAACGTCCGGCGGATCAGGCTGTCCGTCTGCTCGATGCGTTGGCAGAGCGAGTCGTAGCGGGCTTTGTAGTATGCCTCGTTCTCCTTGTCGAGCACGGTGAGCGCCTTGAACGTGTTTCCGGCTATGATCAGTGCGTTCGCTGCCGAGTTCCAGATGTGCGGCTCCACGCCTCCCTCGTGGCGGTGGTCGCCGTGATCGAAGGCGGATTCAAAGATCAGGTCTACCCCTTTCGAAGTGTCGAACACCTGGATGTGGGGCGTATTGTTCATCAGCCGGTCCATCCACGAACGTTCGAAGCCGATGTATCCGATGCGCAGGTACGCCTCGCTCTCGCCCAGCGACACCAGTTGCTGCGGGGTGGGGTCGTATGTTTCGGGGCTGCTGCCTTTGGGCACCATGCTGCGTACGGTAAACTTGTCTCCGGCGATGGCTTCGGTGAAATACCGTTGCGGCTCCATGGTGACGGTGATGATCCGTTTGCCGGTACTGTCCTTTCCACGCCCGGAACAGGCGGAAAGGAGGAGCAGAAAAAGAAAAGCGAAGACGGCCGCACCTCCGGTTCCTCTCCCTGGGAAGGGGAAGGCGGGGGCGACTGTCGGCTGTTGTATTCGGTTGGTTTTCATAATGGTTATCCTTGTTATCGTTTTAGTTCACCACAGAGGACGCAGAGGGCACAGAGTTTTAATCTCTTGCTTTTAAGATATGAAAGAGAAAATGCTCTCTGTGTCCTCCGTGGTGAGAGGTATCTTCTTCGCCCTCAATATTTCCCTTTTGCCACCCGGAGGGCCCGGAAGCCGTTCCACGGTGAATCCGGCCGCCTGCAGCATCCTTCGTACCACTCCTTTGGCGCAATACGTAGTCAGTATTCCGTCCTTTTCCATCATAACGTACAGGCGGTCGAATAGTTCTTGCGTCCACATCTCCGGCTGCTTCTCCGGCGCGAAAGCGTCGAAGTAGATAAGGGAGAATAGCGGTGAATGATCAGCGATGGACGGTGAATGATCAGCGATCGGCGACGGACACTCCATGCTTGTGAAGTCTCCCTGTATCTTCCTCAGGGTGAAATGTGGAGTGATCCGCACATCTTCTCCCCAGGGCGATGTATGGAGAGCCTTCATCCATTGCGCAGCCTGTTCGTCGCCGGTCGCCCGCCGTTCCTCGTTAGTATACCCGAGCTTCTCCACCGTTTCCCACGGCAGGGGATAGAGCTCGATACCTGTATAGTGTACCTGCCTGCCCGACTTTTCCGCTTCGATCAGTGTGAGCAGTGCGTTCAGCCCCGTTCCGAACCCTATCTCGAGGATGCGGGGCGAGGGGGCGGCGGAAGTCTTCAGCCCCATGTCGATGAAGATATGCGAGGACTCCGTCAGGGCCCCTTTGACGGAATGATAGTGCTCGTCCAGTTCGGGAACGAAGAGAGTGGCACTTCCGTCGGCAGTATATTCAATGATTCTTTCCATCTTTCAGTTCTTTACATAACCAGGTTCAGGGCTTCCTGCATCGCTTTCAGCAGGATGATGTAACGTATCAGTTTCCCGGCAAACATCGAAGCGGTGGTCAGCCACACGTTGCTCCGCATGAATCCTAAGGCCATCGATATCACCTCGCCGATGGCCGGCAGGAAGGCAAAGAAAGCCATCAGGGCGCCTTTCCCCCGGAGGAAACGCTGCATCTTGTCTATCTTCTCCTTCTTGACCTTGAAGTATTTCTCAATCCAGTCTACTCTGCCCAGGCGCCCCATGTAATAGCACGTCATCCCTCCGGCTGTGTTCCCTAACGAAGCGGAAATGAGGCAGAGAGCAGGGTCGAGCCCTAATTTCACCAGCCCTAACAGTACGATCTCCGAACTGAATGGGACGATGCTTCCGGCCAGCAGCGCCGAAATGAACAGGCCGGGATAACCCCAGTCAATGAGTATCTGTGAAACGGTTTCTATAAAAGCGTCCATATGTTAAAGCAGAATAAGGCGATGAGGGCAACCATCGAACCGATGAAAAAGAGGTTGGACGTCCGGCTGTTGGTCAGTACGAACAGGTGTCCCACCAGGATACTGACGCCGATCAGCAGCAGCGAAAGCAGATTCATGCTCAGGGTGGGTTGCAGCACGATGAACAGGAAGATGCAGAAGTTGAGGAAAATAAGGAAATGCAGATAAGCGCGCGTCCGTATCTTATCCTCGTATCCTGCCACGATGCAATGCACCGAGCTGACCACATACAGGATGAACAGATAGCCTAACGTGACGACTTCCCACAAACGGAAATCGTGCCCGAAGTCGATGTGCCGGAAACTGATCAGGTTGACGAACGGCTGATAGAAAAGCGCCATTTCGTTGTGGAAGAACGCATGTCCCAGTAAGAACCAGTAAGGGACGCTCCAGCCTGTCATTGCCCCACAGAAGCTGCGGAACGTGAGCGCCTGGAAGTTGGATGCCCCCAACAGCCAGATGGGGATGAAGTACGTCAGTTGCGGAAACACGATGCTGCCCGCGCTCAGAAAGGCGAACGAGTGGAACAGGTATCCGGCGGGCCGGGGGTCCTGATAGCTCTTGAACAGGAAATAAAGCGAGATGAGAAAGGCTACGGCGGCAATGTCGCCCGCATAGAGCAGGTGCATGCCGGGACAGGCCGTGATGAGCAGAAAGTAAAGCGATGTCTGCACGGATGCCCTCATGCGGATGATGGCAAACGTATTATTCAGCTCTATCAGGAAATAACCGATGGCGGCAAAGAGCAGGAAGCTGACAATGCGGTTGGCCCATGCGGGTATGTTTACGATATCCCATAGAGAGTAGGCCGACTCTTTCGTCTCCAGTCCGGGCAGTAGAAAGGAGGTCAGCACCCAACAGGCGATACACGTAAAGATAACGACAGGCAGTGTGAATCTGCCCGCCGTTATCCGGCCTTGTAGTCTTTGGTTTCTCATTATAAATCGAAGCCGATGTCGCGGCGATAGTTCTTGTCCTTAAAGTTAATCATGTCGGCCACCTTGTAACATTGTGCCAGTGCCCCGGCCTTGTCGTTGCCGTAAGAGCAGATGGCGAGCACGCGTCCGCCACTGGTCACCACCTGGCCGTCCTTCATGGCTGTTCCGGCGTGGAACAGGATGCTGTCCGTTGCCCGGGCTGCTTCCAGTCCGCTGATGGCGTACCCTTTCCGGTAGGATTCGGGGTATCCTCCGCTGACCATCATCACGCAAGTGGCCGTGCGCGGGTCGATGACGAGTGACCGGGTGTCGAGGTTGCCTTCGGCCACGCCTTCCAGCAATTCTACCAGGTCGCTTTGTATGCGCAGCATCACGCTTTCCGTTTCGGGATCACCCATGCGGACGTTGTATTCGATCACCATCGGTTCGCCTTTTACGTTGATCAGTCCCAGGAAGATGAAGCCTTTGTAGACGATGCCTTCGGCTTTCAGTCCGTTGACGGTCGGTTCGATGATGCGGGTGCGCACCTTCTCCATAAACACCTCGTCGGCAAACGGGACGGGAGTCACGCTGCCCATGCCGCCGGTATTAAGCCCTTTGTCTCCTTCACCGATGCGTTTGTAGTCTTTGGCCACAGGCAACACCTTATAATGGTCGCCGTCCGTCAGCACAAATACGGAGCACTCGATGCCGCTCAGGAACTCTTCGATGACCACCGTTGCCGAGGCATTGCCGAACATACCGCCGAGCATCTCTTTCAGCTCTTTTTGAGCCTCTTCCAAGGTAGGCAGGATCAGTACACCTTTACCGGCGCAAAGTCCGTCTGCTTTCAGCACGTAGGGGGCTTCGAGCGTTTCGAGGAATGCCAGTCCCTCGTCCAGTGTATCGGCCGTTACGCTCCGGTAGCGGGCTGTCGGTATGTGGTGGCGCTGCATGAATTCCTTGGCGAACTCTTTGCTGCCTTCCAGCTTGGCTCCTTCCTTCGACGGGCCGATGACGGCAATCTCTTTCAGGCAGGGATTGTTCTGGAAACGGTCGTAGATACCTTCTACCAATGGGTCTTCCGGCCCTACTACAATCATGTCGATGTTCTCTTCAAGAGCGAATGCTCCTAAAGAGTCGAAATCGGTTGCTTTGATGTTTACGTTCTCGCCTACTTCAGCGGTTCCGGCATTGCCGGGCGCGATGAACAGCTTTTCTACTTTCGGGCTTTGGGCGATCTTCCATGCCAGGGCGTGTTCACGGCCGCCCGAACCTAACAGTAATATCTTCATGTCTTTTTGAGGATTTATATCTTTATAAATAGTCTTCGAAATAACGGGTTATCTTTTCATGCAGATGCACACGGTCGCGTCCCGACACATTGTGCTTGTGGCACGGATAGATGAAGAGGTCCGGATACGTGCGGGCGTCGATGCAGGCTTTCATGAACGAAAGGGTGTGTTGCGGCACGCAAGTATCGTCGTGGTCGTCATGGATAATCATCAGATGTCCCTTCAGGTTACCCGCCAGGTTTTTCAGGTTGCACTCCTTGTACCCTTTCGGGTTGCTTTGCGGAGTGTCCATGTAGCGTTCGCCGTACATCACTTCGTAATATCCCCAGTCGATGACCGGACCGCCGGCTACACCTACTTTAAAGATCTCGGGATAGCGGAGGAGGAGGGCAGTGGTCATGTGTCCGCCAAAACTCCAGCCGTGTACTCCGATGCGGTTTCCGTCGACGTAAGGGAGGCTTTTCAGGAATTCGGCTCCTTTCACCTGGTCTCTTCCCTCTTCAATGCCCAGCTGGCGGAAAGTGACGTTCTCAAAATCGAGTCCGCGGTTGTCGCTTCCGCGTCCGTCCACGGTAAACAGGATGTAACCTTTGTTCGCCATGTAAATGTCCCAGCCGCGTGCCCCATTCTGCCAACCGTTGGTGACCATTTGTGCATGGGGGCCGCCGTATACATAGATGATGGCGGGATATTTCTTGTTCAGATCGAAGTCTGCCGGCTTGACCAGGCGGTAATACAGGTCTGTTTTGCCGTCTGCCGCTTTGATGGTACCGGTTTCGATGCTTGGCATCTTATAGCCTGCAAAGGGATCGGCTGCCGTGAGCAGGTTGACACTTTTACCGCTCTGTACGTCAAGGATATTAATGCTGCGCGGAACGCTTGGAGAACTGTACTGGTCAATCAGGTAGCGTCCCGAAGGGCTTAGTTTGCCGCTGTGCACGCCTTCGCCACTGCCCAGAGGAGTACGTGTCCCGGTTTTGATATCCACGCGGAACAGGTTGCTCTGCAAGGGCGAGAACTCCGTACTTGCTATGATAATCTCCTTCTTCTTGGCATCGAAGCCCAGCACCTCTTTAACCAGCCATTCGCCTTCGGTCAACTGGCGGAGTTGCTTGCCGCTTGTGTCGTATAGGTAGAGGTGGCTGAAGCCGTCTTTCTGGCTCTGGTAGATAAACTTGCTGCTGTCCCAAGGCAGGAAAATAATCGGTTCCTGAGGTTCTACATACTTGTCGTTTTCCTCTTCAAAAAGAGTAGCCATCAGGTCGCCTGTCTCGGCGTTATACTGGCAGAGCTTGGCATGATTCTGGTCGCGGTTCAGTTCTATCAGGTAGAGGCTCTTTTCATCCGGCGCCCAGCTGATATTGGTAAAATAGCGGTCGGTCGGGTCTCCGGCATTGAGATAGATGCTTTTTCCGGTAGCAGGGTTATAGATGCCCACTTTCACCTGGTGGCTGGTCATTCCCGCCATCGGGTAACGGATGTTGTTGACTTCGGCAATGGGAGCGGTGATGTCAACCAAAGGATATTGGGCCACCATGCTTTCGTCCATGCGGTAGAAAGCGAGCAGGTTGCCCGAAGGACTCCAGAAGGTCCCTTTTTTGATTCCGAATTCTCTGCGGTGGACAGCCTGGCCGCATACGATGCCTTGCGGTTCGTTGGTTACGGCTTTGTCGTCTACATAAAGATTATTGCCGATGGTATAGGCCACATGCCCCGTTTCGGGCTGATAATCTCTGTTGACGCCTTCTTTGGGAACTGGGCGCGTACTGATAATCTCGCGGTAGTCGAAATCGTAAACGATGTATTTGTCCGGCAGGCTGATCAGCATCAGGCTTTTCTTCGGCCATGGGAAGCTGACATTGTGGAAGTGTTGCAATTTACCGTGGTTGCCGGCTTCTAACGCCTTGTTTACTATATTACGGGTGGTCAGTGGTGTTTCCTTCCCGTTTTTGGGATTTATCATGAACACTACCTCTATTTCCGGTTTGATACACTCATCGCCCCACCATTGCAGGCCGAACAGATTCTCAGCAGAACGGTAGGTGGCTCCGCCCGGGATCAGGTCTTCCAAGGTCGGCGTTTTGGGTTCTTGTGCCATAACGTTTGGTATTAGTAAAGATAAGAGCATTACTAATAAAGCATTCTTTTGTTTACTGTTGGTTTTCATGATTTGCTTTATCATTATTTTAGATCCTTTGATTTGTACTCTGCCCAAGTTCGTCGTTCTTGACTGGATGACAGCGCTTATCCGGGCAAGGACGATGTACTCAGGCACGAAGAGCCGGATGGCAGCCGATTCATCCATTTACAAGCTTCTGTCGGGAAATAGCTTAGTCTTCCTGAGGTTTCTCGATTCTTGGCTCACGATTCCCTTTGAATTCTCTCGGTTTTCTGTCTCCGTATCCCGAACTACGTTCTTCACGCGGTCTTCTTTCCCCTCTGAATCCGCCTTCTTCCCGGCGTGGCTTGAATTCTCTTCTTTCTCTTGGAGCACGTTCGCTGTTTTCATCACTGCCTTCCTGACCCTTGAATTCCTTATATTTACCGTCGAAGATCTGGTATTTGCGGAACTCACACTCCAGGGGACCATTGAATAACGGGGTTTTTATACTCGGTTTCAGTCCGATCTGGTCGAAGCATTCTTCACGGTAAGACAGTATCCATGCATCGTTTCCGACAAAAGCATGTTTGAGGCGTTCGCCGATCATATTATACAGTCCCAGAAGGTCGTTGGTCGAGATACGTTCTCCGTAAGGGGGATTGGTTATGATAATCGACTTTTCAGCCGGTTGTTCAAATTGCTGGAATGGTTGCAATTTCAGGATAATGTCTTTCGATACTCCCGCTGCCTTTACATTATGGGTTGCTATCTCATTGGCTTTCGGGTTATTGTCGTAACCATATATCTTATGGGTGAACTCACGTTCCTGGCTGTCATCGTTGTATATCCGGTCGAACAGGTCCTGATTGAAGTCTCCCCATTTTTCAAAAGCAAATTCTTTTCGGAACACTCCCGGGGCAATATTACGCGCAATTAAAGCCGCTTCGATGGGAATAGTACCCGAACCACACATTGGGTCAATCAGGTCGCACTCGCCTTTCCATCCCGTCATTAAAACCATCCCGGCTGCCAGAACCTCATTCAATGGAGCTTCTACAGCTTCCTGGCGATAACCTCTCCGGTGAAGTGATTCACCCGAAGAGTCGAGTGAGAGGGTACAGGTGGTCTGTGCAATGTGGATGTTCAGTAGTACATCCGGCTTGCTGATGCGTACAGAAGGACGCTTTCCGTTCAATTCGCGGAAATAGTCGACAATGGCATCTTTTACTTTGTAAGAGACGAACTTGGAATGACGGAATTCATCGCTGAATACTACTGCGTCAACGGCAAAAGTCTTGTCTACATCCAAGATCTCTTCCCAGCGAATGGCTTTGATCTGTTCGTAAACAGCGTCAGCATCTTTTGCGGTGAAGTGCTTGATGGGTTTTAGAATACGGATTGCAGTACGCAGGCAGAAATTTGCTTTGTACATCATCTCTTTGTCACCGGTAAAAGAAACCATACGGCGTCCTATTTGTACGTCGTTTGCTCCAAGTGTTGTCAATTCCCCTGCCAGTATCTCTTCCAGTCCCTGAAAGGTTTTGGCAATCATTTCAAATTGTTCGCTCATAAAATGGATAACATGCCAGTGTGTTAATGCTCCGGTTATGGACCGTGCGACCGGCGTTTTAATGTTGTTAATTATATTATTTTTTTGCTTTTGTCTGTACGATTCTGGCTCCTGCCGGTATGTTTTCGGTTACCCAAATATTACCGCCTACGGTGGCGTCACGTCCGATGGTAATCCGTCCCAGAATGGTAGCGTTGGAGTAGACGATCACATTGTCTTCCAGAATGGGGTGGCGTGGAATACCTTTAATCGGTTTGCCGTCAGCATCCAGGGGGAAGCTTCTTGCACCCAGTGTCACTCCCTGATAGAGTTTCACGTTATTGCCAATGATACTTGTGGCTCCGATCACCACACCGGTACCGTGGTCAATGGTGAAATGTGTGCCGATTCTTGCACCCGGATGTATATCGATTCCGGTTTCACTGTGTGCCATTTCGGTAATGATACGCGGAATTAGCGGTACTCCTAATTCCAGGAGTTCGTGTGCGATGCGATAGTTGCTGATCGCTTTAATGGCGGGATAGCAGAAGATCACTTCACCGAAACTTTGTGCGGCAGGGTCACCATTGTAGGCTGCTTCCACATCTGTGGCCAAAACACGACGCAGATGGGGGAGTTTACTGATGAACTTAGCCGCCAGACGAGCCGCTTCTTCACGTTTCGACTCGGTGCATTCATTGCATTGGTCACCATTGCCAAAACACAATCCGGCAAGAATTTGCTCTGTGAGCAGATTGAACAGTTTTTCTACATTGACACCGATATGGTAGTTGATAGTGCGGCTGTTGACTGTTGAGTTTCCGTAATATCCCGGGAAGAGAATGGAGCGCGCTAATTCGATAACATCGCACAATACCCGTGGCGAGGGCAATGGCTCACCGTCTTTATGTTGGTGAAACAGTCCTTTGTATGATTCGCTTTCCGATAGCTCATCGACTGTTTGTGTCAGGATGTGAGTGAAGTTCAGTGGACTCATTATGAGGCTATTCTAATTATATTGGCTACAAAGATATGAATAATTGCGCATAAAAAGTAGTTCGTTTGTTATCGAATTTAAAAAAAGGATGTATTTTTGTTGGGTATTACACGTGAAATCAAAACAATGAGGCATAAAACAAACCGGGCAATTGTATTTTTTTGTTTGTTATTACTGTTAACGGGCTGTAAACAAAACACAAGCCATTCTGATTTAGCTTTTCCGGGCATGAGTCCGGACTCTGTGGAACGGTGCGCCCAGGATTCATTGTTTACCAATACTCAATATTCACGTCATCTGTTGCGACAAGCCTTGTCGGGCACCTCTGACAGCCTATCCTATTACCGGCTTTTATCATTCTATTCCAAATCTTATTTTGTTACGGCGGATTTTGATTCAATCCTGTATTATAATCAGTTTATTAAGCGTTTTTGCGACAGGGTTACACCTTCACCGGAGGTACATGATTTGCTTTCTACCGTTTATAATATAGAGGGTAACGTTCTGATGCAGCGTACTCAGCCCGACTCTGCAATCATCTCCTATGAAAAAGCATACAAAGAAAGGTTACAGGGAAAGGAGCCGGACTATCTGCCGGACTTATGCATAAATCTGGCTGATGCCAATGTTCATAAAGGAGATTATACGTATGCTGCGTATTACTATCGCCGGGCCTTGTTTCTTTGCGATTCCCTCGGATTACCGGATCGTAATAAGTTTCCGGTTTACTATGGTCTCGGACAGACATACATGGAATTGCGCGACTTTGAACTTTCCAATCATTATTATGAGTTGGCCGGGGCTTTTTTTGACCGTATGAGCGTTTCTGAGAAATGGACTTATCTGAATAACCGGGGAAATCATTTTTATTATAAGAAAGATTACCCCCAGGCTGTCTGTTACATCAGTCGTGCATTGGATGTGGTAGAGTCTTATCCGCAAATGGTTTTTGAGCAGAATCTTTGTAAGGCAAATCTCGGTGAGCTTTATGTGATAACCAATAAACTGGACTCAGCGCAACTATATCTGGACGAAAGTTATAGGTTCTTCTCCGAAATCGGGAATCAATCGGCACTCTATTACATAGAGACACAAATGATTGAGCTTGCACTTAAAAAGGGGAATGTGGCTCTTGCCGGACAAATTATCAAACGCTCGGCCAATTATGGACATATAGATGCCAATATGATAAACATACGTAATCACTACCTTCAGCATTATTACGAACGGGTAGGGGATTATAAAAAGGCTTATGAATATCAGAAATACGATCTTCAACTTAATGATTCTATTCGCAATGAACGGGTTCGTACTCGCGTTGCAGAATTGGATATGCGTTATCGGCAGGATACGATTGTGATGCGTAGAGAGTTGGTGATTGAGAAACAAAGAGGGGAGATGAAGGAACTGAAACTGACAGCATATATATGGGCTTTGGTTTGTATTGTATCTGTTGTCGTGGCAGGATGTATTTATTGGTATATGAAGAAGAAGCGTATGTTTCTTCAGGAACGGCATATCAATCAGATCGGGCGTCTTCGCATGGAGAATATTCGGAACCGGATTTCACCCCATTTTACATTTAATGTGCTGAATCGTGAGATTAGTCAGTTTAAGGGTGACGGGGCTTTGTGTGATGATCTTACGGAGCTGGTCAGGCTGCTTCGTAAGAGTTTGGAGTTTACGGAGAAACTTAGCGTTTCTCTTTATGATGAACTGGAATTTGTGAAAACCTATATTCGTCTGGAGCAGGGACGTCTCGGAGATGATTTTTCAATGGATATAAAGATCGAAGGGGGCTTGGATATTCAACAAGTGATCATCCCCTCAATGATTGTACAGATACCGGTAGAGAATGCGTTAAAACATGGGCTGGCCGGAATCGAAGGTTTAAAGTCGCTCCGCATATCAGTCTGCCGGAGAGGCAATGGTATATTGGTTGATATTTGTGATAATGGGCGTGGATATTCACCACAAACTATGTCATCTGCGCGTGGGACAGGAACAGGGTTGAAGGTACTTTATCAGACCATTCAGCTATTGAATGATAAAAATCGAGAGAAGATATGTTTCGAGATAAAAAATCTGGCGAATAATGGGCAGGCCGGAACACAGGTTTTAGTCTATATACCATTTGGCTATTCTTACAATTTATAAAGATAGGAAATATGTATAAGGTGATTATTATAGATGATGAGAAGGCTGCTATTGAGGCTTTGCGTCGGGATCTGGAAATGCAGGCTGATCTGGAGATAAAAGGGACAGCCGGCAATGGGGCAAAAGGGAAGAAGCTTATCATGGATATACATCCTGACCTTTTGTTCCTGGATATAGAATTGCCTGATATTCAAGGAATCCGTTTGCTTAGTGAGATTCGTGAGCAGGTCTTGTGGGACATGAAAGTCGTTTTCTATACTGCTTATGATAAATATTTGCTGCAGGCTCTGCGTGAGTCAGCCTTCGATTATTTGCTGAAACCTTATGATACTGAAGAACTGAACTTGATTATTGAGCGTTACCGTAAAACAATGGCTGCTGCCCAACCCATTCCCTCTTTCTCTTCTGCTGTCGGCACTTTAATTCCCGGTAGGGATCTATTTATGATCAGTACAGTGACAGGTTTCAGATTTCTCCGTCTTGAAGAAATAGGATATTTTGAATATTTGAAAGATAAGCGCTTGTGGCAAGTGGAGCTTTTTAATCAAACAAAGCTTTGTTTGAAGAAAAATACAACGGCTGGAGATATAACCGGTTACTCCGATGCATTCGTACAGATCAGCCAGTCGGCTATAATCAACATCAATTATTTGGCAATGATTAAAAGTAAGCAGTGCCTGCTTTATCCTCCTTTTAGTGATAAAGAGGACTTAGTTATTTCACGGGGATTTTTGAAGGAGCTGCAAGAACGCTTCTGTATAATTTAAGGTTTTTCTGTCAGATAAGCTTTTATTTTGCCATTTATACCTTGTCTGCAACCATATATCCTATTTTTAGATAAAGAGGAGTTGTTGTACTCTCTCTTTGCTTGTATCTTTGTGAGGTACGATTACTCTTAAAAAATACTGAGATGAACAGTATTAAACAATTCTCTTGATAGTTAACTGGTTGGGTAAAGCCGGAGCTTTTTGTGAAAAAACTCCGGCTATTTTATAGGGGTACTTTTAAAGGTCATTTCTTTGATTTACTCTTTTATGTTTCACGTGACACAAAAAAAGACCGAAGCTACTGCAACGGTCTTTTCAGAGTATGTATTGTGTTAGATCTTTAAGAGAGTAAAGTATTGGAGAACTATAGATTAGGGTTATCCATTGTAACAGTCATTTCCGGAGCCAGTATAAATTCTTGTTTCCGGTTATTCCATTTATAATAGTTTGTAGTAACAGTTTTGCCTTCGTATGTATAGCGAACGAGCAGATCATTTTCCCAGTTATTTTTATAGCTGTTCCATTTCATGGTCTGACTTTCGATCATACGTTTATTGGTATCGTATTTATAGTTGTATTTCATGTAATTGGCCAAAGAAGAACCTTCCATTTTGTAAACGGTTTGTCCTACAAGCATGCCGTTTTCTTCTTCAGAGTTATAAATAAGATTGTTATCATAGTTCCGTGCACAAACTGTAATGCTGCTTACTAAAAGAACTGCTGATAATACTGCTGTTTTTAAAAATCCTGTTGTTTTCATGATATCTGTTTTTAAGTCTTTGAATTGTCAAATTTCCAATGTTAGTTGGTTTTAACGGCGACAAAGTTACATATAAAATGGATATAAATGCATAAAGCCCGAAGTTTTTTTATCATATTGTCAATTGTTGGCTTCCGGTTGAGATTACTTTTTGATCCATTTAATAGAAAAAAGATATCCGGCAGGTAGCTTGCCGGATATTTATATAAACAGTAAGTATTTTTAGATGCTTTTTAAGCAGCTTTTTGAATGAATGGTTAATGATTGTTATCAATGTGCTTGCAGCCAGTTTGTACCCCATCCGCAATCTGCTTTTAAAGGGACATGCATACGATAGGCTTTCTCCATTTCTTCAATAACCACTTGCTCTACTATCTCTTTTTCTTTTACCGGTACACTGAAGTTCAGTTCATCGTGTACTTGCAAAATCATTTTAGCTTTCAAGCCTTCAGCTTTAAAACGTTCATAAATACGGGCCATAGCAACTTTGATTATGTCCGCTGCACTTCCCTGTATCGGAGCATTGATTGCATTGCGTTCTGCATATCCCCGCACTACCGCATTGCGTGAGTTGATATCCGGCAGGAAGCGTTTGCGATGGAAAATGGTTTCAACATAGCCGTGTTCACGCGCCACTTGAATACTTTTGTCCATGTAGGCTTTTACTTGCGGATAAGTTTCAAAATAACCGTCTATCAGTTCTTTGGCTTCTTTGCGGTCTACATTCATACGTTCGGCCAAACCGAAAACGGAAATACCATAAATGATGCCGAAGTTGGCAGTCTTGGCTTTACGCCGCATGTCTGCAGTTACCTCCTTTATATCTACTTTATAGATCTTAGCCGCTGTAGCAGCATGAATATCATAGCCGCTGAGAAAAGCATCAATCATGTTTTTATCTTCGCTCAAGTGCGCCATTATACGTAATTCAATCTGTGAATAGTCGGCGGAAAAGAAGCTGCAACCGTCATCGGGAATAAAGGCTTTACGGATTTCTTTGCCATCTTCGTCCCGGATCGGAATGTTTTGCAGATTAGGGTTACTGGAACTGAGTCTTCCTGTTGCAGTAACAGTTTGATTGAATGAGGTATGTATGCGGCCTGTTCTTGGATTGATCAGTTGTGGAAGAGCATCGATGTAAGTGCTTAATAGTTTCTTTAGCCCTCTGTATTCCAATATTTTACCGATAACATCATGTTTGTTGCGTAAGCTTTCTAAGACCTCTTCTGAGGTGACGTACTGTCCGGTCTTTGTTTTTTTAGCTTTTTCTACTATTTTCAATTTATCGAACAGTATTTCTCCTACCTGTTTGGGGGATGCAATGTTGAATTCTTCTCCGGCGAGGTTATAGATCTCTTTTTCGATACTCTGTAATCTTGTGGTGAAGTGCTCTGACGATTGTTTCAATGCTTCCGTATCTAAACGGACTCCGTTGCTTTCGATATTGACAAGAACGGGAACAAGAGGCATTTCTATTTCATAAAATAATTTCTCAGCATCATTCTTCTTTAATTCCTGTTCCAGGATATTTTTTAGTTTAAGCGTGACATCTGCATCTTCACAGGCATACAGATAAACATCTTTGGGAGAGAGGTCGCGCATGTTTTTTTGTCCTTTTCCTCTCGGTCCAATTAACTCTTCAATATGGATCGTCTGATAATGCAGGTAGATTTCTGCCAGATAGTCCATGTTATGCCGAAGCTCCGGTTGGAGTACATAATGTGCCACCATGGTATCAAAGAGTCTGCCTCGGATTTCAATGCCATAGTTCTGAAGAACGAGCATGTCATACTTTATGTTTTGTCCAACCTTGAGTGACTTTTCGTTTTTGAAAACAGATTCAAATTCCCGAACGATTTTAGTCGCTTCTTCTCGTCCCGCCGGTACCGGAATATAAAATGCCTGATTTTCGGCGATACTAAAGCTCATTCCGACCAACTCTGCATCCATCGGATCTGTTCCGGTTGTTTCCGTATCTAACGCAAGAATTTCTGATGTCAGCAATTTTTTAATTATTTCCTGTCTTTTTGATTCAGTATCAATGAGTTGATAGTCGTAGGTTAATGAATTTAAGCTTTCCAGATTTGATTTTTTCTCTTCAGTTGGAGTGTCGGGCGTAAATTCTTCGAAGAGATTACCTTGAATGGGACTATTTTCTTGACTAAACAGTGGTCCGGCAGGAGAGGGGGACGGTGATGATTCTTTTTTGAATATCCGTTCCATCAATGTACGAAATTCCAGCTCCTCAAAGATTTTGCGGAGTGCTTCTTCGTCTGCTTGTTCGCGGACAAGTGAATTCATGTCGAGTTGGATCGGTACATCTATTTTAATTGTTGCCAGGAACTTTGAGAAAATGATCATTTCCCGGTTCGTTTCAACTTTTGTCTTCAATGCTCCCTTCAACTGATCGGTATGTTCAAGGAGATTTTCAATGCTGCCAAACTCAGCAATTAATTTCTGAGCTGTTTTTTCTCCTACTCCCGGGCATCCCGGAATATTATCGGAGGAGTCACCCATCAGTCCGAGCATATCGATAACCTGTGCCGGAGATTGGATATCGAATTTAGCTTTTACTTGTTCTATCCCCATTACCTCAAATTCCTTATCTCCATATTTGGGGCGATACATGAATACATGATCTGTTACCAGTTGACCATAATCTTTGTCGGGAGTCATCATGTAAGTGGTGATACCCTGTTTCCCGGCTTCTGTTGCCAAAGTCCCGATTACGTCATCTGCTTCGTATCCCGACACTTCGAGGATGGGAATTCGGTAAGCTCTGATGATATCTTTTATAATAGGTACGGAAAGGCGGATTGCTTCCGGAGTTTCTTCGCGTTGGGCTTTGTATTGCTCAAAAGCTTCGTGGCGGAACGTGGGGCCTGATGGGTCGAATGCAACTCCGATGTGAGTGGGGTTCTCTTTCTTCAATACTTCTTCCAGAGTGTTAACGAATCCCAGTATGGCCGATGTATTAAATCCCTTGGAATTAATGCGGGGATTTTTTATGAACGCATAGTACGCCCGATATATAAGAGCATAAGCATCTAAGAGGAACAGTTTGCTGTTTTGATTCATATTTTTCAGTTTTTTCATGGTAAAAGTACAAAAAAATACCGTATTAACCGTTTTATTATTACTTTTGTGCTCAAATAGTGTGTGCATGGATAGCTTATCTTTAATAAAGTCCCCGATTACTACGGAGCTGGAAGATTTCAAAAATCTGTTTGATAGTTCTCTGTCCAGTTCAAATCTTTTGCTTAATAATGTGATTGCTCACATCCGGCAGAGGAATGGTAAGATGATGCGCCCTATTCTTGTGTTGCTTGTAGCAAAGCTTTATGGAGAAATAAAGCCTGCTACTTTACATGCAGCTGTATCCCTTGAACTTCTTCATACGGCAAGTCTGGTGCATGATGATGTAGTGGACGAAAGCACGGAACGTCGTGGTCAACTGTCAGTAAATGCCATTTTTAATAATAAAGTAGCGGTATTGGTGGGGGATTTTCTTTTGGCAACGAGTCTGGTACATGCCGAGCGCACTCGCAACCATGATATTATCGGTGTGGTAGCATGTTTAGGACAAGATCTGGCAGAAGGAGAAATACTGCAACTTTCCAATGTCAGTAACCGGGAATATTCCGAAACGATTTATTTTGATGTTATCCGCAAGAAGACAGCTGCTCTTTTTGCAGCATGTACCAAGGCTGCAGCGCTTTCGGTAGAAATAACCGATGAAAAGGCTGAATTTGCGCGTCTTTTTGGCGAAAATATTGGAATCTGCTTCCAGATAAAAGATGATATTTTCGATTATTTTGAGAGTAAAGAGATTGGTAAACCTACCGGAAACGATATGCTGGAGGGTAAGTTGACTTTACCAGCATTGTATGTACTTAATACTACTAATGATGCATGGGCGCAGGAAATGGCTCTCAAAGTGAAGGATGGTACGGCTACAGTAGACGAAATAGCCCGTTTGATTGAGTTTATCAAACAAAACGGAGGGATAGAGTATGCCATAAAAGTAATGTACGAATATAAAGAACGCGCTCTTGATTTATTGCGTATACTCCCGGATTCGGCAGTAAAGACTGCCCTGATTACATATGTGGATTATGTCGTTGATCGAGATAAATAACTTTTTTATTTCAGTGTTCTTTTTTTCCATGGGCTTTCTTCATCTTCTGTCGCTTTTCGGTAGAGGCTAATATTTCTTTCCTGTTTTTCTTTTTCAGAAGCCTCCATTGCTTGTCCCAAAAGGAA
Organism: Bacteroides sp. NGMCC 1.200775; assembly: GCF_040798045.1. Lineage (NCBI taxonomy): Bacteria > Pseudomonadati > Bacteroidota > Bacteroidia > Bacteroidales > Bacteroidaceae > Bacteroides > Bacteroides sp. NGMCC 1.200775. The sequence goes on from NZ_JASCQK010000005.1 coordinate 178,380, forward strand.
ACTTTTTCCTACTTCAGTCCAATTGCTAAAAGCTTGCATACATTGTTGGCCCGCCGAACAAATATAATTCCACGCAAGGTCTTCATTAAAATATCCGGTATCGTAGGCTATCCGTACCAGGCATACCATTCTTCCCATATCCCATGCTAATACCCCTTTTTTTAAGTCTTCTTCTTTGATTTCAACAGCCTGACCAGCTTTTGTACAAGTGATAAAATTGTGTAGGTTGTTGCATTTTCGTATGAAAAGTTCAATGCCGAAAAAACGCTCCCGTAGTTTTTCCTCCAGTTCTTTGGGAGCATATTCTGACAGTAGAAAGGGTAGGAGAATACTGAATGAAGTACGGTCGCCTTCATCATGCAGGAAGTGAATCATTTCAATAACAGCCGTTTCGTTTTTGATTCTTGGACTTCTCTGAAGAAGTTTAGAGAGGGTTTCTTGGTTTGCTCCTGTTGTCAGACTATCTACATAGAAATGCTCTTGCAGACTTGGAATCAGACTGATAAATAATCCGGTTTCCTTTGCCTTGTCTAAACTCTCCCTTTGTTGGTTCCGGTTGAATTGTTGAAATAATGCCTGTTCTGTCATACTCTTGTTTATTTTAATTCTTTGTTAACCGAAAAGCGTGAGAACTGTTGCTCTGTATCTTTCCTGGGGCTTCGGCAAGCCGTTATGATGATACAAGCAACAGTCTCACGCTCCGTTCGATATATAACAAGAGTATATACGTGAAGGTGCGTGAGACCCGTTTGCTTATTACCTTTCATAACATGAATTTTGCCGAATTCCAGGAAAAAGATAATAATTGAAACGTTCTCTAATACAATGATTTAGCCTATTCTCTGTGGGCTAATATCAACGCAAAGATAGAAAAATCTTCTGACTTCTCTATAGGTAACTTTAGTTTTTCTTAAATAAAAATACCGTGTCACCCCACATTAATAAAGGGGACGACACGGCATGACATATTTGATTGCTAATGTAGCCTTTAGAAGAATTTTAGTTCTTCGCCTTTGATTTCAGACAGGAGCAGATTTGCCAAACGACTGGTTCCCAAACGGAACAGTTTGTTACTAAGCCATTCTTCACCTAATATCTCTTTTACAATGGTATAATAAATCAAGGCATCATTTACGCTGTTAATGCCGCCGGCCGGCTTAAAACCTATTTTATTTCCGGTTTGTTCGTGGTATTCTTTGATGGCCTGGCACATTACATAAGCTGCTTCCGGAGTTGCTGCCGGTTGCTGTTTTCCGGTGGATGTTTTGATGAAATCGGCTCCGGAATACATCGATAGGATAGAAGCTTTTTTAATGTTAGAGGCAGTCTTTAGAGCACCTGTTTCAAGGATTACTTTCAGATGATGTTCTTTGCAAGTTTCCTTTAGCTCCATAATTTCTTCACACATCGTTTCGTAGTCACCGTTTAGAAATGCCCCTACAGGAATCACGATATCTATTTCGTCGGCTCCGTCAGCTACTGCCATTGCGGTTTCTGCTATCTTTATTTCAGTAAATGTTTGCGAAGAGGGGAATCCTCCTGATACGCAAGCGATATTTACACCTTCCACCTCGAGTGTATCTTTTACCACCTGTGCAAAATTAGGATATACACAGATTGCCGCAACGTTCTTCAGATCAGGAAATTCATTATCGAACTGATTCACTTTTTCAGTGAATCTCATGACACTTTCATCGCTGTCTGTCGTATTGAGTGTGGTCAGATCAATACAGTTGAAAAGGAATTTTTTTACCTCCTCCGTATTGTTCTCCGGTACTTTTTTATCAATTAATGCTGCAACTTGAGCCTGTACGTCAGCATCGTTCAGTTGCGTGTTGTACTTAGCCAAAGCGGTCAGGTACTTGTCTTGAGGAGTATCATTCATTTCCATGTTCTCTCAGTTTTGGATTGTTGATATGTCTTTTATTATCTCTTTGAGTTTTCTTTTCCAGATTTCGTGCAAATGCCTCTGTGAGGTTTACGCCGGTTTGGTTCGCGATACACAGGAGCACCCAGAGTACGTCTGTTATTTCATCACTGATGTTGTCTTTTTCGCCTTCCTTAAAAGATTGATCGCCATATTTGCGAGCCATAATGCGGGCCAATTCGCCTACTTCTTCCGTGAGAACAGCCATATTGGTCAGTTCGCTGAAATAACGTACACCGTATTCGTGTATCCACGAATCGACGGCTTTCTGTGCTTCTTCTAATGTCATTATTCCTTGTTTTTGGTATCAATACAAATAGTTACAGGCCCATCGTTCAATAATTCTACTTTCATATCGGCTCCGAATTCTCCTGTTCCCACTTCCTTCCCTAATGCACAACTCAAATCTTTGCAGAATTGTTCATAAAGCGGGATTGATATTTCCGGTTTGGCGGCCTTAATATAGGATGGACGATTTCCTTTTTTTGTAGATGCGTGTAGTGTAAACTGACTGATTACCAATATATCACCTCCTGCATCTAAGATTGATTTATTCATAACTCCGTTTTCGTCATCAAAGATGCGGAGATTTACGATTTTCTTGCACAGCCAGTCAATATCCTCCTGTCCGTCCGTATCTTCAATACCTGTCAGAATCATCATTCCTTCCCGAATTGCGGATTTACAGTGTCCGTCAATTGTGACTGAAGCGTGGCTGACGCGTTGTATAACTACTCTCATTCAAATTATATTGCTTAATCTTTACTATTGCAAAGATAGCTATTTTTAGCGATTATTGAGACCCTCTTTTACGATTTTTGCCTTCGATTCACCTATTACCGTGGCCACTTCTTCCATAGAAGCTTCTTTGATACGTTTTACGCTTTTGAACTCTTTCAGCAGGAGGGTTTTCGTTTTCTCCCCGATTCCCTTGATGCTGTCCAGAGCGGATGATACCTGTCGTTTGCTACGTTTGTCTCTATGGAAAGTAATGGCGAAGCGGTGTACTTCATCCTGGATCTGTTCCAATAGCCGGAATAAAGGGCTATGCTGTTTGATGCCGATTGTTTGAGGTGGGAAACCGAAAAGCACTTCAGAAGTTCGGTGTTTGCGGTCTTTGGCAAGCCCGGCAATAGGGATGTCCAGTTGCAACTCTTCCATTACTTGTCTGACTACCTCCATTTGCCCCTTTCCACCGTCAGTGATAATCAGGTCGGGCAGGGGAGATTCTTCCTCTAAGACGCGTTGGTATCGTCTTCTGACAACCTCTTTCATTGAGGCATAATCATCGGCACCTACAACTGTTTTGATATTGTATTTTCTGTAATCGTTCTTTGATGGCTTTGCTTTTTTAAAGACTACGCAGGCTGCCACTGCATCTGTCCCCTGGATATTTGAGTTATCAAAACATTCTATTTGCATCGGCAATCTGTCCAGATGTAGCTCCTGCTGAATCTCCTTCATCAGACGCATACTGCGTTGTTCGGGATTCAGTTTTTCAGCTTGCTTCATCCTGTCAGCCTTATATTGTTTTACGTTGAGTAGAGATAGTTCCAGCAGCTTCTTTTTATCGCCTCGCTGAGGTATGGTGAATGTGACGTTGTTCAACTCCATTTCTATATCGAAAGGAACGATAATCTCACGCGAAGCGCTTTTGTAACGTTCTCTCATTTCGATAATGCCCAATGTGAGCAGTTCTTCTTTTGTTTCATTCAGTTTCTTCTTGTACTCAAAAGTGAAAGCCTGATTGATAGCTCCGTTGGTGATATGGAGATAGTTGATGAAAGCTGATTTCTCACCGTCTTCTTCGATCGAGAATACATCTATGTTATGCAGTACCGAACTGACAACCTCGGATTTCGAACGGTAATTTTCTATTAATGCGTATTTTTCTTTCACCTTTTGTGCTTCCTCGAATTTCATTTCAGCGGCTAATTCCTGCATCTGTTGGTACAGCATTTTGCTTATTTCCTGAGTATTCCCTTTAAGGATCTCTTTTATTTCAGAGATGTTTTTCAGGTATTCTTCTTGTGATTGCAGTCCGATGCATGGTCCGGCACAGTTCTTGATGTGATATTCAAGGCATACATTGAACTTCCCTGCGCGAATATTCTCAGGTGAAAGGTTTAGGTTACATGTGCGTAAAGGGTATAAATGCTTTATCAAATCGAGTACGGCATGCATGGACGGAGCGTGACTATATGGGCCGTAATAGGATGAACCGTTTCGGATGATACGCCTGGTTTTGAATACTCTTGGAAAGTATTCGTTCTGTACACAGATGGACGGATATGTTTTATCGTCTTTCAGCAGGACATTGTAACGCGGCTTATACTTCTTGATCAGGTTATTTTCAAGCAGTAACGCGTCTTCCTCTGAATTTACCACGATGTAGCGTATGTCTGCGATCTTGCTTACTAATACACGGGTTTTTCCGGGTTGATGTTCTTTGCTGAAATAGGAATTAACTCTTCGTTTCAGGTTTTTTGCTTTTCCTACATAGATAATGGTGCCTTCGGCATTCAGATATTGATAAATGCCGGGCTTTTCAGGAAGGTTTGAAACAATCCCTTTTAAGTATTCGCTGGTTTTAAGTTCTTGATCTGTATCCATAAAAAAGGGCATAGTGATTATCACTATGCCCTGCAAATATATTCATTTTATTTATAACGACAATACGGATTGTACCTCTACGTCTTTGTCGTTTTCGAATACTTTTTCCCCATTCAACTCTTTTAATTCAATAATGAAGTTGATATATACTTTCTTCGGATGGAGTTTCTTCACGAGATTACAGGCAGCTTTCATTGTACCTCCGGTTGCCAGCAGGTCATCGTGCAATAATACTACATCATTTTCGTTCAAGGCGTCTTTATGTATCTGCACTGTATCTTTGCCGTATTCTTTGTCATAGCTTTCTTCCATTGTCTCGGCAGGGAGTTTCCCGGGTTTACGGATGGGTATGAATCCTGCTCCAAGGCGGGTTGCGAGAATCGGGCCCATAATAAAGCCCCGTGATTCGATACCTACTACCTTGGTGATCCCTTTATCTTTGTACATTTCGTACATAATATCCGAGAGTTCCTGGAGGCGCTCCGGGTCTTTGAACAGTGTAGTGACATCATAGAATAAAATTCCGGGTATTGGGAAATCCGGTATTTCCCGGATGCTTTTTTTAAGCTTCTCTTTGCTCATAATCATTGTTTTATATCGTTTCTTTAAATGTTTTGTTTCACGTGAAACGCAAGTGCCCTATCGTCCGGAAAGGACCAGTAATACGTTGATGTCGCTTGGCGAAACACCGGGAATCCGGCTTGCTTGCGCTATTGTTTCGGGATCGATTTTCTTAAGCTTCTGCCGGGCTTCAGTCGAAAGTGATTGAAGATTGTCATAATCGAACTTGCCTTTTATCTTAATACTTTCAAGTCTCGCCAACTTGTCAGCGATGATGCGTTCCCGTCCAATGTAGCCTTCATATTTGATTAGAATTTCTGCAGCTTCCAGAATTTCGTCTTTCCTTTCATCTGTGATTTTTTCTAATTCGCGTTTAAATGCCGGTATGTGTTCGGAGATGTTCTCTATTGTAATCTGCGGACGATTAATCAAATCAATCAACTTGCATCCGTGGCGTAGGGGAGTAGTCCCTAATTTTTCAAGTGCATCGTTTATTAATGCAGCTTTAATTGAATAGTTACGGGCAAAGTTTACGATGCTTTCTATTGCTTCACGCTTGCTCTTTAATAAAGCATAGCGGTCCTCTTTTACTAACCCCAATTTGTATGCTCTTTCTGTGAGTCGCATATCTGCATCGTCCATGCGAAGAAGAATGCGATATTCGGCTCGTGAAGTAAACATGCGATAAGGTTCGTCAACTCCTTTAGTCACGAGGTCATCGATTAATACGCCAATATATGCTTCATCTCTTGCTAAGGTGAAAGGCTCCCCGCCATGGCAATTGATGTGTGCATTAATACCTGCAATGATACCTTGTCCGCCGGCTTCTTCATATCCGGTAGTACCATTTACTTGTCCGGCGAAGAAGAGATTTCTGATTTTCTTCGATTCCAACGTGTGTTTTAGTTGTGTCGGATCGAAGTAGTCGTATTCGATTGCGTACCCCGGTCGATAAATAACGAGGTCTTTGAAAGCGGGAACCTTCTTCAGTGCTTTTATCTGTATATCCATCGGCAAAGATGAAGAGAATCCATTCAGATATAATTCCTGCGTAGTTTCTCCTTCCGGTTCAAGGAATAACTGGTGCTGTTCTTTATCGGGAAAGGTTACGATCTTTGTTTCGATACTCGGGCAATAGCGTGGTCCGATACTTTGTATTTGCCCGTTGAAAAGGGGAGAATCGGATAGGCCGTTGCGCAGAATGTCATGTACTTCTTCATTTGTAAAGCATGTCCAGCATTGCAATTGCTTAAGATGTCGCACACTGGTATTCATGAATGAGAATTTGTGGAAGTCGCATTCGCCATCCTGAGTGTCCATCAGTTCGTAATGTACGCTTCTTCCGTCAATACGTACAGGAGTGCCGGTCTTCATTCGTCCGTATTCAACGCCATGTTTCGCGATGGATTCGGTTAATTCGTAAGAGGCCGGTTCTGCCATACGTCCACCCGGAAGTTTTGTTTTTCCGACATGCATCAGTCCGTTCAGGAAAGTTCCTGCGGTCAATACGATACATTTGGCGTGAAACGTCACATCCCAGAAAGTCTTCAGTCCCACAACCTCTCCGTTTTCAACGATAATTTCCTTTACGGTATCCTGCCAGATATGTAAATTAGGTATATTTTCTAATATTTCACGCCAGGCCCAGATAAATTTATTCCGGTCGCACTGTGCACGCGGGCTCCACATAGCCGGTCCTTTCGAACGATTTAGTATACGGAACTGGATAGCTGTCTGATCTGTTACCAATCCCATGTAGCCACCCAAAGCATCTATCTCACGTACAATCTGTCCTTTAGCAATCCCCCCTACAGCAGGGTTACAGCTCATTTGCGCCACCTTGTTCATATCCATAGTGATAAGACAGGTTTTTGAGCCTAAATTTGCTGCCGCTGCAGCAGCCTCACAGCCTGCATGTCCAGCACCAATTACAATAACGTCGTACTTAAAATCCATTGAATCAATGTTTATTTCTTAACCGCGCAAAGTTACGAAAAAGTTGCCAGTTGCGGGTTTTATGCAATAAGTTTTAAGTGTTTATAGGTATCACAAACCAATGATTTAATTTATCGATAAGATCTTAATTTTGCCTTTTTACTGTCAAAACGTTTGTGATTTGAACGTTTTAAAAAACGCTATTTGGGACGAAATACTCTTGATAGCTAAAAATATGAGCAATTGGGGTTCTTTTGGAGCGCAGGCGGTCAAATGAAGTTAACTTCATACCTTCGGGAAGTTAACTTTTTGTTGATAAGATACTAATTCTTTCCAAGTACGAAGTTAACATCGTATTAACATGAAGTTAGGTTTTTGTTAAAAGAGGATGAACTTTACACTCAATAAGCTATTTAATAGTGTAAAAAACACCTTTTCTTTTTCTGAAATTCATCAGAAGTGTTTATGCTATTAAATGTCTTTTTGTTGAATCCATCTATTTTTTGCTTTCTAATATCCATGTTCTGGTTTCCTGTTTGGTCTTTTTGCTTGGGAAGGGTATAAATTCTTATCTTATTGAATTTATCTAATTCAAAATGCCAGCGTTTTTTTGAGTATTGTTTCCGGTTGGACGGAAATATGGGGATGTAGGGGAGTCTGAAAATACAGAATGATAGATTATCAATTGTCTTCTTTTGAAAAATTAGGAAGTTACAGAAAAGAGTCGTAAGTTTGTTGGATAGAAAGTATTATAATTATGAATAAGGCATTTCCTACTCTCATTCTTCTATTGTCTTTAGTAGGGGTATTGATCTCTTGTCAACATTCTTCTTCTGCGTATCCCTCTTCTTTAAGGTATGCCGATTCTCTAATGGAAATTTCTCCTGATCATATTTTGAATTATCTCGGTGAGCTTAATGTATCTGCATATTCAAAAGATGATCGGATCTATTTTGGTTTACTTTTGACACAGGCTACTGATAAAAACTTTTTGCCACTTCTTCCCTGTGATTCACTGATTGATGCGGCACTGGATTATTATGTGAAAAAGGATGGTATTCATTGGGCTCGTGCTTGGTTTTATAAGGGGAGGATTCAACGACAAATGAAAATGACGGAAGAGGCCCTGAAGAGTTGTTTTACCGCTTTGCAAGGGGTAGAAGGGAATACGAAAGAGGAATTGAAGTTGAAAGGAATGATTTATGAAGATATGGGAGGGATCTATTTGGATCAGCTCCTTTATCAGAAAGCGTTTGAAGAGTTCTATCATTCTTATCAGTGCGATTCTTTGCTGAATGATGAAAGGATCTTAATGTATTCTCTGTCGAATATGGGCTGGGTGCGTGTAGTTGAAAAAAAAGAAGAAGAAGCCTCTTTTTATTTGGATCAAGCTTTACGGTTGGCTTCGGCTTTGAATGATTCCATTTTTATAAGTGATCTATATGAACGCATGAGTTTAAATTGTGAGAATGTGGACTCTGCTTTTATATATGCCTGTTTGGCAGAAAACTATTTGACTAAGAAGAACGACTCCATTAGTTTGTGGCTAACATTTGGTGAGTTATATTTGGATAAACAGAAGCTGGATTCCGCAGAATATTATTTAAAACGTATTCTAAATACTTCTGATTTCGAACGGAAGATATTAGCTTCATATTCTTTGGCAGAGGTTGAACAGATCAGAGGAAATTATCAACGTGCTTTTGAATATCAGTCTTATTATGGCGATAATATAGACTCTATTTTCTCTTTAAATCATGCATCTGATATCGAGCGGTTGGCCTATAAATATGATTCGGAAGCGAAGATTACAAAAGAGAAGGAAAGCCGGAAGGTTTTAATTCACCGAATCTGTTATGGAGTAATTTTGTTCGTGCTGATCATTGCTATCGTTTTTCAACGAATCCATCGATGTCGAAAAATAGCTCAAGTGTTGTATGAGCAGCGCGTTGCTTATTTAAAAGAGCGCGTTGCTTCGTCACAGTTCCACATAGAACGTTTGGAAGCTGAAATCAGTTCTTTAAAACAAATAGGTGTGGAACGCGAGCAAGAAATTGTATTGAAGCAATCAGAGTTGCGTCGTATTGTTGACGAGAAAGCGCATTTACGTAATAGTCTATTTAAGGAGACATCTATTTTTAAGCGTATTCAAGAACTAAGCAAACAAGTGAAGCGAGAGTGTGATGAAACGATAAAGAATCCCAAAGTACTTCTTGCGAAAGAACAAGTGCAATTGAAAGAAGTGTTGTTTGAACTTTACGACGATCATATTCAATACCTTCGTGCTACTTATCCTAAAATAACTGATGACGATTGTATCTACTGCTGCCTGAAACTTTGTGAAATGGATGATCAGACTATTGCCTATTGTTTTGGCAATACAAGTAAGCAAATTGTGGTGCAGCGGCGTTTACGTTTAAAGAAAAAAATGAAAGAATCAAATGAATAAATCCTTTTTTTGAGATTTATAGAACATCAAAAGAGAAAAATGTTATCAGATGTGATCGCTTTATCTCTGTAAATTAGCTGTTTATAATAATATAAGTGTTATCTCTTTTCTCATTTTACTAAAGGGGAATAGAGTAACTTTGTCGTCAGAACAATAAACTTATATAACAATGAAAACAAAGATGATTGTATTGGGAGGATTACTATCTGCGCAAATAGTATTTCTGTCTAACAATGTTTATGGAGAGAATTCTATGATTGTAACTATTATGAAAAGTAGACATAGCGTGCATGTGATAACACATAAGAAGGAAAATCTGCAAAGAAGTACTTTACCTGTAGCTTGTGGCTATATCGAAGAGAACCAATTTGTCTTAAGTTTTAGTTTTTCTTTGGAGAATAGAAAGATACGGGTTGTTGACTCTGAAACCGGACAGCAAGTTTTTGATGATACGGTGACTGGTACTGCTGTCTCAATTCTTTTGGACAGAGATTCTAATAGTTTTGACGTTTATATTGGAAGTGAAAATTGATTTTAATTAAAAACTTAAAATAACACGAAATGAAAAGAATATTCAAATTAATATTGTTGTTATCTATATTTTGTGGATGTAATAAGAATGATGAAGAAACCATTGTGGATAACACAAATACAGAAGATATGTCTGAGTATAAAAGAGCTAAAGACTTGATATGCCAATTCAGTGAGAGGATAGATAAAGAGAAAGGTGGTACGAGAAGTAATACCTTGCAAATTACATTATCTTTAGCAGGTAAGAAAGCTATTGTCATTCCGAAAATGATTACAAGAGCTGGGGAGGTTAGTACAGATAGTGTGAATATGTTCGTATTTGATACAGAAAAGGATGGGAAATTGGGGTTTGCAATAGCCACCGGAAAAGCTGAAGTAGGAAGAGTCTATGCTTATGTGGAAAATGGAATGCTGTCAGATACTATAGAAAATGAAGGTATGGCTTATCTTGTTGGTCAGATTCCGGATATTATAAAACAGGATCAACTGAATTCTAGTCTGACAAGAAGCGGTGAACAGAGAACAACACATGTCTCTATACCATTGGTAAAGACCGAATGGAACCAGCATTATCCTTATAATGCTCAGATGCCTACGAATGGGAAGTGCTCTATGAGCTATTATTATGCAGGTTGTATTCCTATTGCAGTCGCTCAGGCAATTACTTATTATAGAAAATGTCCGATAGCTTATGATTGGGATGCATTTACTGTAAATACTGGGGTATACGATACTAATCTGATAGCTCCTGTATCTCAATTTGTGAGAAAGGTAGCGGATGGAATTAAGGTAAGCTATAGATGTGATGGGACAGGAACCAAAAACTTAGGCTCGACTAATGATTTTTTGAAAGGATGGGGATATAATGTCGAAAGACATAAGACGAATGATGTTGATAAGAATTTATTGTATCAATGTCTTATAACTAAAAACGTTGTTGTCTTTGTAGGAAAGAAAAAAAAGGGTACGGGACATGCTTGGTTGGTTGATGGTGGAGTTTTTGAATATTCAGGAAATGCCATGATTGGTTGTACTAATATACAGGTACAAGCGATTCATTGTAATTTTGGATGGAACACGTCTAATAATGGTTGGTATGCTATTAAAGACGGAGCTTATAATAGACCAGCTGATAATGCTTCTCAAGATGGTAATAATCCGACTAATGATAAAAATTCACCGAATGGTAATTATTACACAGATAATGATTATATTTATTTTCATGAAGCTATGGGGACTGAAATCTTATGGTAAAATATAAATTCATAATTATGAAAAAATTATTTTTTTTATGTTGTATATCTTTGGTGTGCATTTACGGATGCAATGATGATTCTGATAAATATTTTTCTAATTTTTTGAAGAGTAAAGAGGCGACTCTTGGTTCGGAGAGGGGGACCATTACGGTAGAAGGATGGGAGAAGTTTAAGCTGGTGCAGGCAAAGGAAATAGTAAATCAAGATACGATTTATACGGTAGATGAAATAAATGGCACTGATTATCAGGGAAGATGGTATCACGTAAAAGTCGATGAAAAACGGATGACTATAGATTGTGATAAGAATGAGACAGGGAATAAGAGAGTAGTTTCTTTACTTTTCCAGGGATCAGGTAATTCGTTTGATTGGTTTTCTCTGACCCAATCAGAATGATTCGGTTTATATATCATAGCTGAATGTATGTTACAATCGGATATTTTAGATATTTGGGATTACAGTTATATATTGAAAAATAAAAGATTAACCTAAAGCTGGATTTTAATTTAGGAGATAGAGTCAGCGTGTAAAAACTTATTCTATCTCCTTTTATCTTTTATTGTTTCCTTATAGCCAATGCCCTGTTTTCTGCCGCTTCCATGATTTCCCGCTCTCCGGGTCCCTTGTCATTAATGCCGCAAAGGTGGAGGATTCCATGAATGATGGTACGGTGTAATTCCTCGTCATAAGTCGTATTGAATTGCTCTGAGTTAGTCTTTACCGTTTCCAGGCTAATAAATAAATCTCCAGAAAGACGGTCACCCTGACAATAGTCGAAGGTGATGATGTCTGTATAGTAATCATGTTGCAAGTACTGGCGGTTTACTTCCAGTATTTTTTCATCCGAACAGAATATATAGGCGATTTCACCGATTCTTTTCCCATAAGTGGCAGCTACGGCTTTGATCCATTCGGTAGTCTCGCGTTTCTTGATATCGGGCATTTTGACACCCTCTGTTTGATAAGTTACGGCCATAATTGTTTTTATTTTAAAAGAAGAATAAATAACTGATTAGAATTGCTGCAATGATTCCGGCAAAATCGGCAATCAGTCCGCACGTCACCGCATTACGTGTTTTCGTGATGCCTACGCTGCCGAAGTAAACAGCCAGAATATAGAAAGTGGTATCGGAAGCTCCGCGAACCACACAGCTCACACGTCCGACAAATGAATCGGGTCCGAATTGCTTCATGGTATCGATCATCAAGCCATTGGCACCGCTTCCACTGAGTGATTTCATTAAGGCAGTCGGCAGTGCACCTACAAAACCGGTGTCAAGTCCACAGAATGCCACAATGGAGCCGATACCTCCAACGAGTATATCCATAGCCCCCGAAGTACGGAAAACCGCGATTCCAACGAGGAAGGCCACCAGGTAAGGAATGATGCGGACTGCTGTGGTGAAGCCTTCTTTGGCACCTTCTACAAAAGAATCGTATACGTTGATTTTTTTTCGAATGCCTGTGCCGATAAATAATATGATGACAGAAAACAGGATCACATTGGCTGTCAAGGTGGAATAAATTCCCATATCTTCGCGTGAAAGCGTAGCCGTCAGGTAAATGATTCCGCCAAAAAAAAGGCTCAGGCAACCCATAAGTGTCAATATCGCTTTGTTTATCAGATTGATGCGCTGGGAAATACTGACAGCGATGACTCCTACCAGTGTGGAGATAAAGGTACTTAGCAAGATGGGGATGAAAATATCCGTTGGCTGTGCAGCTCCCATCTGTGCCCGGTAGACCATAATGCTGATAGGGATGATGATCAATCCGGAAGTATTAATCACCAGGAACATAATCATGGGGTTACTGGCGGTGTCTTTCTTAGGGTTCAGTTCCTGTAACTCTTTCATGGCTTTCAGTCCCATGGGGGTAGCGGCATTGTCGAGTCCCAGCATATTGGCAGACATATTCATAAAAATAGAACCCATGACCGGATGTCCTTTCGGAATGTCCGGAAACAAGCGGCAGAAGACCGGACTCAGCCAGCGTGAAAGGGCATTGATCAGTCCGCTGTTTTCACCGATTTTCATTATTCCGAGCCAAAGGGACAAGACACCGGTGAGTCCGAGGGAAATCTCGAATGCTGTTTTAGAAGAGTCGAAAGTAGAATTGATAATCTCCGTGAATATTTGGGTATCGCCGAAGAACAGGAGTTTGCAGACGGCAACTACGAAAGCAATCACAAAGAACGCAATCCAGATATAATTTAGAACCATAAATATGCCCGTTAATTTTCCTACAAAATTAAGAATATGTTTCTATTCATTGTGGCTTTTTTGCCTATTTTTGTCAGGATGTAACTTTATAAACTCAATTGTCTCGATGAAATCGATAGAAATTCAAAAAGAACTGGAGACTTATGTTGATCCGGTGAAGCGGGAATATCTTCCCGGATTCTTTAAAACCGGAAAAGGGCAGTATGGCGAAGGTGACAAGTTTCTTGGGGTAGTAGTGCCCAATACTCGTATTGTGGCTAAAAGGCATAAGGACATCCCTTTTGAGGTAATGGCCGAATTGCTTCAGTCGGAGTGGCACGAATGCCGGTTGTGTGCATTGCTGATGATGGTGGAACGGTTTAAAAAGTCCGACGAGAAAGAGCGGGAGGCTATCTATCGTTTCTATCTGTCTCAAACGGAACGTATTAACAACTGGGATTTGGTAGACCTGTCGGCTCCTTATATTGTAGGCGAATATCTGAGAGATAAATCACGTGACGATCTTTATCGGCTGGCTGAGAGTAATCTGCTGTGGGAGCAGCGCATCGCGGTAGTGGCTACTGTTACTTTGATCAGAAATAACGATTTCACCGATATTCTTCGTCTGGCAGAGTTGTTGTTGCAGCATAAGCACGACCTGATGCAGAAGGCTATAGGCTGGATGCTCCGTGAGATGGGAAAGAAGGACCGGGACTTGCTGTTGCAATTCTTGGATAAATACAGGATGGTGATGCCACGAACTATGTTGCGTTATTCGATAGAAAAACTGACGGAAGCCGAACGAAAATATTACATGAAGCGTTAATTGGGGCATTGCAGGATTGGCTACAGGGATCCGGGGAACCGAGAGATTTAATCTCTTGCTTATAGGGATGTCATCCTCTGTGAACTCTGTGTCCTCTGTGGTGAACTTCTCGTTTCAAAGGAAAAACTCTGTGAAACGCTGTGCTACTCTGTGATGAAATCTATATCTTTGCTACCTATTTATAAAAAAGAAATGGAAGAAGATTTTAATATACGGGATCATCAACTGACCAGCAGAGAACGGGATTTCGAGAACGCCCTCCGTCCATTGAGCTTTGAAGACTTCAACGGGCAGGACAAGGTGGTCGATAATCTCCGCATTTTTGTCAAGGCGGCTCGCCTGAGGGGTGAAGCACTGGATCATGTATTGCTGCATGGACCTCCCGGATTGGGAAAGACTACTTTATCGAATATTATCGCTAACGAGTTGGGTGTGGGATTTAAGATAACTTCCGGACCAGTACTCGACAAACCGGGTGATCTGGCCGGGGTGCTGACCAGTCTTGAACCGAATGACGTGTTGTTTATCGACGAGATTCACCGTCTTTCACCGGTAGTGGAAGAATATCTCTATTCGGCCATGGAGGACTATCGTATCGATATCATGATCGATAAGGGGCCCTCGGCCCGTAGTATCCAGATTGATCTGAGCCCGTTTACACTGGTGGGGGCGACAACCCGCAGCGGTTTGCTGACGGCTCCTTTGCGTGCCCGTTTCGGTATCAACCTGCATTTGGAGTATTATGACGACGATATATTAAGTGGCATTATCCGCCGTTCGGCAGGTATACTTGACGTGCCTTGTTCGTCTCAGGCAGCCGGTGAAATAGCTTCAAGGAGTCGTGGAACCCCTCGTATAGCCAATGCGCTGCTGCGCAGGGTGCGCGACTTTGCACAGGTGAAAGGTTCGGGATCTATCGACACGGAGATTGCCAACTATGCGCTTGAAGCACTGAACATCGATAAATACGGACTGGATGAAATTGATAATAAGATTCTCTGCACCATTATTGACAAGTTTAAGGGTGGTCCGGTGGGATTGACAACGATTGCCACTGCCCTGGGTGAGGATGCCGGAACGATTGAGGAAGTATACGAGCCATTCCTTATCAAGGAGGGGTTCCTGAAGCGTACTCCCCGGGGACGTGAGGTGACGGAGCTGGCTTACAAACATCTTGGGCGCAGCCTTTACGATAGTCAGAAGACACTGTTTAATGATTAGATACACAAAAACAACATGGCCGGATTAAAGTCATTGGTAAAAGATACAGCCCTGTATGGGCTGAGTAGTATGGTTGGTAGGTTTCTGAACTATCTGTTGGTGCCGTTATATACAGCGGTCTTACCTGCCGCATCCGGCGGATATGGGGTTGTCACCAACGTATATGCCTGGGCGGGGTTGATTATGGTACTGTTGACGTTCGGGATGGAGACCGGTTTTTTCCGTTTTGCCAATAAGTCGGAAGAAGATCCGGCAAAAGTATATGCCAATTCACTGATCTCGGTAGGAGGTATTTCACTTATCTTTGCCGTCCTTTGTCTGACATTCCTTCAGCCTGTCTCTAATTTTCTGGACTATGGCGATCATCCTGACTTCATCGGGATGATGATAGTGGTCATGGCTCTCGATTCTTTCCTGTGCATCCCGTTCGCTTATCTGCGTTATAAAAAGCGTCCCATTAAATTTGTTGCCATTAAGTTCGTTTCCATCATTGCCAATATCGTTCTGAACCTGTTCTTCCTGTTGCTTTGCCCGTGGTTGCATGTGCATTTTCCCGCATCGGTGGATTGGTTCTATAATCCGACCTATCTGGTAGGGTACATCTTTGTCACCAATCTGATAACAACCTGTTTGCAACTTTTTTGCCTGATTCCCGAGCTTCGTGGCTTTGCCTATCGGGTGGACAAGGCACTGTTGAAGCGGATGCTTGTCTATTCTTTTCCGATATTGATTTTTGGCCTGGTAGGCATTTTGAACCAGACGGTGGATAAGATTATCTATCCTTTCCTCTTTACCGATCGTCAGGAAGGGCTGGTGCAACTCGGCATTTACGGTGCTGCCACCAAGATTGCCATGGTGATGGCTATGTTCACTCAAGCTTTTCGTTATGCCTATGAGCCGTTTGTATTTGGCAGGGAACGTGAAGGAGACAATCGCCGGATGTATGCCCAGGCGATGAAGTATTTCCTTATTTTTGCCTTGCTTGCCTTTCTGACAGTTATGTTCTATCTCGATATTTTGCGTTATATGGTGGCACCCGATTATTGGGCTGGACTTAGTGTGGTAGCCATCGTGATTGGCGCGGAAATATTCAAAGGCATCTATTTTAACCTCTCGTTCTGGTATAAGCTGATCGATGAAACTCGTTGGGGAGCTTATTTCTCCATGGTCGGATGTGCTATTATCGTGGGAATGAATGTACTGCTGGTTCCCACTTACGGATTCGTGGCCTCGGCATGGGCTTCGGTAGCCGGATATGGGGTAATTACGGTTCTGTCTTATTGGATCGGACAGAAAAAATACCCCATCCATTATGACTTGAAGCACCTCGGTATGTATGTGTTGCTTACAGCAGTGCTCTATGCGGCAGGAGAGCTGGTACCTATTCAAAATGTGGTACTTCGCCTGGCTTTCCGTACCGTTTTGTTACTGATATTTGTGGCTTATGTTATCCGGACGGATTTGCCATTGAGCCAGATTCCTGTGATTAACCGATTTATTAAGAAGAAATAGTTATGAAGGCAGACAATCGAAACATTTTTGCCGTTAAGGCATTTCTCAGAGAATATCTGGACCTGAGAAAGGACAAAGACAACGAACTGGCAACGGTTGATTCCATCCGGAAAGGTGTGGAGTTCAAAGGGGCTAACCTCTGGATTCTGATTTTTGCTATCTTCATGGCCTCACTCGGACTGAATGTCAATTCGACGGCCGTCATTATTGGTGCCATGTTGATTTCACCGTTGATGGGACCAATCATGGGAGTGGGGCTATCGGTAGGGCTGAATGACTTTGAGTTGATGAAACGCTCTCTGAAAAGCTTCCTGATTACTACGGCGTTCAGCGTGACGACGGCTACTATTTTTTTCCTGTTTACTCCCATTGCCGAAGCGCAGTCGGAGTTGCTGGCACGCACGTCACCGACAATTTATGACGTTTTCATCGCACTTTTCGGTGGACTTGCCGGAGTGGTTGCCCTTTCTACCAAAGAGAAAGGAAATGTAATTCCGGGTGTTGCCATTGCTACTGCATTGATGCCGCCTCTCTGTACGGCAGGTTATGGGTTGGCTTCCGGCAATCTGATCTATTTTCTGGGAGCATTCTACCTCTATTTCATCAATTCCGTATTTATCAGTCTTGCCACGTTTATCGGTGTACGGCTGATGCACTTCCAGCGGAAAGAGTTTGTAGACAAGAACCGTGAAAAGAAGGTACGTCAATATATCGTATTCATCGTGATTCTGACTATGTGTCCGGCTATTTATCTTACGATGGGAATTATCCGGAGTACCTTTTTCGAGACGGCGGCCAATCGTTTTGTCTCCGAACAACTCAACTTTGATAATACCCAGGTTCTGAATAAGAAGATCCATTACGAAGGAGATTCATGCGAGATCCGTGTCGTGCTGATCGGTCCGGAAGTGCCGGAAGCTTCCATCGCCATTGCCCGCAGCAAGATGAAAGACTATAAACTGGAAAATACGAAGCTGATTGTTTTGCAGGGAATGAACAATAACGATGCGATGGACCTCTCGTCAATTCGTGCCATGGTAATGGAAGATTTCTATAAGAATAGCGAGCAACGTTTGCAGGAACAACAAGTCAAGATAACCACACTCCAGAAGAGCCTTGAACGATATAAGTCTTACGATGAAATGAGCCGGAAAATCATTCCGGAACTGAAAGTACTTTATCCTTCGGTGACGGCTTTATCTATTTCGCATACGATTGAGACGACGGTCGATTCGATGAAAACAGATACAATTGCACTTGCCGTGCTGAAGTTTACCCGCCATCCGAAGAACGATGAAAAGGAGAAAATCAGTGCGTGGCTTCAGGCGCGGGTAGGAGCCAAGAAACTCCGGTTGATTGTTGAAGAATGACGGGAAGCATATGGCCGGAGAAAAGAAGATGAATAAACATGATTAATATAAATGAATAGAAACAAAGTAATTAACTCTTTCTGTAGCAGAAAGAGATGGGGGGAAGTTCTGTGTCTGGTTTTGCTTTTTCTCTACCCGGCTTCATTGCATGCCGATGAAGGTATGTGGATGCTGGGCAATCTGAATAAAGAAACCCGTAAAGCGATGAAAGAACTGGGATTGCAGATGCCTGCCGACCGGCTTTACAGTACGAAGCGTCCGTCGCTGAAAGACGCTGTGGTCAGTTTCGGAGGATTCTGCTCGGGAGTAGTCGTTTCCGAGGATGGCCTGGTATTTACCAATCATCACTGCGGGTTCAGCAGCATACAACAACATAGTTCGGTTGACCACGATTATCTGAAAGACGGGTTCGTGGCGCATAGCCGGGAAGAAGAGTTGCCCAATCCCGAGTTGTATGTCCGCTTCCTGCTACGTACAGAAGACGTTACCCGCCGGGTCCTGAAAGCTACAACACCCGGTATGACCGAAGCTGAACGAGGTTTAGCCATCGATTCGATGATGATATTAATAGGGGATGAAGTCTCGAAAAAGGACTCCACATTGGTTGGCATTGTAGATGCTTATTACGGAGGCAATGAGTTTTGGCTTTCCGTTTACCGCGATTTCAACGATGTGCGTCTGGTGTTTGCGCCACCGTCCTCTATCGGTAAGTTTGGATGGGACACGGACAACTGGATGTGGCCCCGTCATACAGGCGATTTCTGTGTCTTTCGCATTTATGCCGATAAGGAGAACCGCCCTGCGGACTATTCGCCCGATAACGTGCCCTATCACCCCGAATATGTAGCTCCGATTACGTTGGATGGATATAAAGAAGGTTCGTTTTGCATGACGTTGGGCTATCCCGGCAGTACAGAACGTTATCTTTCTTCGTTTGGTATCGAGGAAATGATGAACGGGATGAATCAGGCTATGATCGACGTCCGCGGAGTGAAACAGGCCATTTGGAAACGTGAGATGGACCGGAGAGATTCTATCCGTATCAAATATGCGTCGAAATATGACGAAAGCTCCAATTACTGGAAAAACAGTATCGGGACCAATAAAGCCATACGCAAACTAAAGGTGCTGGATAAGAAGCGCCAGGCGGAAGACGCGCTCCGAAAGTGGATTCAGAAGACTCCGTCAGAACGGGAGAAGTTGCTGCACCTGATGTCGTCGCTCGAACTGAACTACAAGGATCGTAAAGAGGTGAACCGGGCGATGGCCTATTTCGGAGAGTCGTTTATTAACGGTCCCGAATTGGTGCAATTTGCGCTGACCATCCTGAACTTCGACTTCGAAGCGGAACAGAAGCAGGTGGTGGCTCAGCTCCAGAAGTTGCTCGATAAATATGCAAACTATGATGTGACCATTGATAAAGAAGTGTTTGTAGCCATGTTGAAGGAGTATCGGAGCAAAGTGGACCGGGCATATCTGCCCGATCTTTACCAAACCATAGATACGCTTTACGGAGGCAATGAGCAGATGTATGTTGATTCATTGTATGCTCATTCTGAGATCACTTCTCCACGCGGCTTGAAGCGTTTCCTGGAACGCGATACTACTTTCCATATGGTCGATGACCCTGCAGTTTCGCTCGGCATTGATCTGATTGTGAAATTTTTCGATATGCGTAGTCAGATGGCTGAGGCTTCTGATAATATAGAAAAGGACGAACGCGAGTTTAATGCCGCCATGAGAAGGATGTATGCCGACCGCAATTTCTATCCGGATGCCAACTCGACAATGCGGCTGAGTTTCGGTACCATAGGCAGCTATTCACCTTACGACGGTGCCGACTATGACTATTATACCACGGTAAAGGGAATTTTCGAGAAGGTAAAGGAGCACAGTGGTGACCCCGACTTTGCTGTACAGCCGGAGGTCCTGTCCCTGCTGGCATCAGGTGATTTCGGACGTTATGCCGACGAAAAGGGAGATATGAATGTATGTTTCATCTCAAACAATGACATTACGGGTGGCAATTCCGGCAGTGCCATGTTCAACGGCAACGGTGAATTGCTGGGGTTGGCATTCGACGGGAATTGGGAAGCGATGAGTAGCGATATCGTTTTCGAACCCGAAGTACAACGCTGTATCGGGGTCGATGTACGATATATGCTCTTCATTATCGAAAAGTTCGGAAAAGCAAGCCAGCTGATACAAGAACTGAAAATAGAAGACCGAAAGAAGTAAGCCCTTACCCTAACGTCTCAGTATGATTACGATTACTGCTGAGATTATGAGCAGAATGCCGATTCCGATGCTCCGGGTAAAGGGTTCGCCGAACATAAAGATACCTACACAAACAGCTGTTACCGGCTCCATGGCTCCAAGTACGGAAGTGAGCGTGGAGCCGATGCTTTTTACGGCCTGTACTAATGCCAGGTTAGAGATTACGGTTGGAATCAATGCCAGCAGCAGCAGATTTCCTCCCGTATGCCAGTCGGGAATGGCTTGAATACCCGTGGTCGCGCCTATCCCCACCAGCAGGAAAAGCGTACCGAACAGAAAAACATAGAAAGTAAGCCTTAGCCCTTTCATCTGTCCGATCTTGAGTTGACTCACCGTAACCAGGTAAAGCGCATATCCCAAAGCCGACAGGAGAACGATGAACAATCCGATGGCAGTAATTCCACCGGAACTGTCGCCGTAAGAAAGGCAGGAGACACCGACTACGGCAAGAGCGATGGCGAAGAAGCGCCAGGCTGACTTCTTTTCGCGGAAAAAGATCATCATAATCAGCGTGGTCAGTACCGGATACATGAAATGGATGGTAGTGGCTACCCCGCTTGCCATGAATTTATACCCCCAGAACAAGAAGACTGCGGACATCAGATAGAGGAAGGCAAGTAGCGACAGCGAAGGGATTTCTTTGCGGCTGATACGGAAAGACTGTTTGTCGAGCAACAGGATACATCCCAAAGCTAAGCAGGCGAACAGGAACCGATAAAACAGGATGGATTCGAAGTGCATTCCCTCACGCATGGCAGGGATGGTGAAAAGAGGAATCAGCCCGAAGGAGGCCGATGAAAGCAGACCGTAAAGGAAACCATTAAATTTGTTCATACCCGAAAACTATTACCTGTTTTTTTTTAATTCACGCAAAGGTAGTGTTTTTGGGGACAATATAAATAAGAGAACCCTGACTTAATCTTTTCTTATCATTTTGACTTTTTGCTTTTCTGACCCTTCCAGAATCGTTTATTTCGGGCCTCTCTCCGGTTGGTGTGAAAAAAACGTCCGGAATTTGCATTAGGTTCGCAATGTGCTGTCTTTGATTCGCTTGATCTGCTTTCTATTTTTAGAGTATATCGGGTGATTGCAAACAAATAGTTGCTTAATCTCTTTGTTTGAGCTCTTTTGGGTAGTTTCCGGTTGCTGCTCTATTGAAATGAACCAGCTTGTGAACAGAAGCTTTTTCGGAAAAAGTGGGAATAAAGAAGGTCTCTTCCTCCGGTGGAGTAAGCATTTGCTCCGGATGGAGTAACCTTTCGGGGGAAATGCAGGTTGCATTTCGTCCGGAAGCCTGCTCTTCGGAGTGAGAAAGCCCGGCTCTTCACCCCGCTCAGACCGTTGCTAAGTGAAGTGAAGAGCCGGGCTTTCATCCGGCTTCTCTCCGAAAGAGAAATTTTATAAGAAAGGGAAGTAAGCAGGGAACGGCTAATCAAGTCTTTTTGAAAGTTGACAGGCCGTTCTTCCTATCTTTTTGTCCTTAGCTCTTCTTGGGTTTTCTTCTTGCCCATCCCTCTTCGCTGAAGTCGGGTTCGGCATCTTTAAAGAACTGCTTCCATTCATCTTTACCTTTGGGACCACGTGCTGCGGAATATCCGCGTTCCTCGCGGCTGGGCTTTTGGGCTTTCCGGGTGTCCGCCTGTTTTCCGTCTTTACCGGCTCTGCCTTTATCCTTGCGGTCGGCCGATGCGGCTGTATTTCTTCCTTTGCCGCCCTTGTCACTGCCTTCATTCCGTTTTCCGCGTCCTCTGCGTTCCGTAGGTGCTTCTTCTCCGGCAACCTCTACCGTAACCTTGCGTCCGTTCCAGTTTGTCCGGTTCAATGCTTTTACTACGTTCTGCGCTTGTTTCTCTTCTACTTCGAAGAACGAGAAGTTCTTCATCAGGTCGATACGTCCCAGTTCCACTCTTCCACGGGTGTTATTGTTGAGCAGGGTAATCAGTTCATGGGGGAAGAAGTTATCCATCTTACCCAGGTTGATGAAAAGTCGGGTGAAGCCCGGTTCAGCCTGGCGGCCACTCTTGCCGTCACGGCTTTTTACGGCACGTTCGCTGCGGCTGTCTGTCGGCACCTCTATTTCTTCACGATTGCGATAATAATCCACGAACCGGTTGAACTCGTGCGATACCATGCGCTTGATAAGGTCCTCCTTGCTCAGCCATTCCAGTTTACGATAAATTTCGGGCATGAAGTCGTTAATGTCTTCCTCGTTTACCTTTACTTTTTCAAGGTCATCGATCACTTTAAGAAGCTGTTTCTCGCAAATCTGTTTGCCGGTAGGCATTTCGCCGGCAATGAACTTCTTGCCGATGATACGCTCTATTTCGCGCATTTTTCCCTTTTCACGCAGGTTGATAATCGCAATCGATGTACCTGTCTTACCGGCACGTCCGGTACGTCCGCTGCGGTGTGTGTAGCTTTCCGTATCATCCGGCAACCCGTAGTTGATGACGTGTGTCAGGTCGTCTACGTCCAGTCCGCGTGCGGCAACGTCTGTGGCTACCAGTATCTGGAGGTTGCGAATACGGAACTTCTGCATCACCGTGTCACGCTGTGCCTGCGAAAGTTCTCCGTGCAGTGAATCGGCGTTATAGCCTTCCTGCATCAGTTTATCGGCAATCTCCTGGGTCTCTTTACGGGTACGGCAGAAGACGATACCGTAAATCTGCGGATAATAGTCTACGATGCGTTTCAGTGCAGCATATTTATCTTTTGCGTGTACGGTATATACCACATGCTTCACATTGCTCGTACTTTCGTTTTTGCGTCCGATGGTAATCTCTTTTGCATCGTGAAGGTAGTTCTTCGAAATACGGGCTATTTCGGGGCTCATCGTAGCCGAGAAAAGCAGTGTGTTGCGTTCCTGCGGAACATCGGCCAGAATAGCGTTTATACTCTCCGTAAAGCCCATGTTAAGCATTTCGTCCGCTTCGTCCATTACCACGTTGGTGACAGTGGCAAGCGATACTGTTTTGCGTTCCATCAGGTCGAGCAGACGTCCCGGTGTGGCAACAATGATGTGTACACCCCGTTTCAGGCTGCGTATTTGGCTGTCGATGGACGAACCACCGTATACGGGCAATACTTTCAGCCCGTCAATGTATTTGGAGTAATCGTTCAGATCGCCCGCTATCTGGAGGCAAAGCTCACGTGTAGGGCATAGAACGAGTGATTGGGGGATTCTGTTTTTTACGTTAATTTTTTGGATGAGGGGCAAGCCAAACGCTGCGGTCTTACCCGTTCCTGTCTGTGCAAGAGCTACTACATCATTGTTCTCTCCTAAAAGGTATGGAATCACTTCCTCCTGTACCGGCATGGGATTCTCGTATCCCATCTCTTCAATAGCTTTACGTATCTCCGGAGAAACGCCAAGCTCTTCAAATGTCTTCATTAAATCTCTGTATATCTTTATATTCGGGTGCAAAGATACGGATTAATTGTGAATTACGAATGATAACAATAAATAATGATGGACAAAAAATGCGTTATTCCAGCAAGATGTTGCGTAGTCTGTGTGTGTCCTCGGGCTGCAGACCGATTGCTTTCTGCAGATAAGTGGATACATCACCGTATTTGCGCTCTATCTCGTCTTTGGCTGCATTAAGGAAATCTTCTTTTGCCGAGAAAAGAGTGGTAATGGCCTCCTGCGAGTTGGCGGGCAGGTTATAAGCGTACTTGGACGCTTTGGGGATATTAAAGTAATCGTTGCTCAGACGGTAATCTTCCATAATGATATCCGCATTAATATCTAAAGCAGCCAGTATCAGGGCAGATACGATGCCGGTCCGTCCTTTTCCCGACGAGCAGTGAATCACTACCGGATAGCTGTTTTTGTCGAGCAGGATGTCGAATATTTCCTTGTATTCCTTCTGGTATTTTACCACCAGTTCGCGGTTCATCCCTTCCACCATGTGGTAAATGGTATCCGTCTTGATCTTCTCTTGTTGTATGCCGTGCAGGATATGTTCCATATCACCCGTACTGATAGGGATATGCACCACATTGAATCCTTTTTGCAAAGGAGGTGTATTATGGAGTTCGCTTTCGGAGCGCAGGTCCAGAATGGTTTTGATGCCCAGATTCTGTAGTTTTCTGAAGGCAAAGCAATTCAGGCTGTCTATCTGTGCCGAACGGTAGAGCTTGCCCCAGCGTATGTGCTTTCCTGTAGCGGATTTATATCCTCCCAAGTCGCGGAAGTTCTGTATGCCGGGCATATTTACATTGCGGGGAGCCACTTTTACACGGTATTTGTCATTGAATACCATTGTATAATAGGAGCGTTTGGAAGGATCGTTGGTCACAATCGTTATCCGTGCGTCGGAGATGTTAGCCATGGCGACGGGATTGTCTTCGGGTATGAACTCCGGATTGTCGGATGCATATACTTTCACCTGCCCCTTGATGAGAGGGGTTGTTTCCCATTTAAGAATACAGTTTCCTATATTATTCTCTTCGCAAACCACCGAAATGTTAGGAGACATATCTGTGCACGAAGGCAGAATAAGTAAAATAGTTAGTAAATTGAACAGGTTTTTGTACATAGTTCGTATTTGTCTGAGAGCACTATTTGCAAAGATATGGATTCTTGTTACATGGTATAATTACTTTGCTATAATTAGACAACGTTAATAGTAATTAGCTACGGGCTACACGCTACGGGTAATTATGCCGGATGATGCACATTTACTTGTTGCTTGTAGCTCGTAACTGACAAGCATTAACGGTAGTTTGCCGCAAACTCCTCCGATACGGAGTTGCTGAAACTCTTGCAGACTTCTGCGGAGAAATCCTGACCGCATTGTATCACCTTATCCCAGGTCTCCTCACTCAGGTTTTGCAAGTCGCGGTAACGGACGTCATATTTTAACATGCCGTAGATCAGGCCGGCATTGAAGTTGTCTCCTGCACCGATGGTACTGACTGCTTGCAACGGGGTGACAGGATACTCTTTCGATATTGTGTTGGTACGCAGCGAGATTTTCTCTGCTCCGGCTGTACAAAGGAATAGCGGACAATAAAACTTGATTTTATCCTTGTAGATCTTCTCTGCGTCTTTGATTCCGTACATGTAATAGAAGTCTTCCAGAGATCCCCTTACGATGTCGGCATATTCCAGATTCTCGATAATGGTTGGAGCTAACTTCATAGCCTCGTTCTTATGTGAAGAACGGAAATTGGGATCATAATATACAATCGCTTTTTTCTCTCTCGCTATGTCCAGCAGTTCCAGAATCTTGTCGCGTAAAACCGGATTCAGGGCATAGTATGAACCGATGACAATGATATCATCTTCGTTGATGGGAGGGAACAAAACGTCCAGCCGCTGTTTGGGATAGTCTTTATAGAAGATGTATTCCGCGTCGCTGTGTTCGTTCAGGAAAGCCAGGGATACGGGCGATTTGCCATCCGGGAACACATTGACGTGATCCGTCGGGATATGATTGTCACGCATGAATTGCAAGATGATGTTTCCAACATGGTCGTTGCCCGTTTCGCTGATGAAACATACATTGACTCCCATGCGTCCTAAAGAAACGATGCCGTTGAAAACAGAGCCTCCGGGAACGGCTGCCGAAGGCTGGTCGTTCCGGAAGATGATATCGAGTATAGTCTCTCCGATGCCGATTACTTTACGCATAGTTTTCTTGATTTTTCACCCAGATAACCACCGTGATGGCGTTTGGAGTATTCTTCGATAGTGAATTCAGTCCTTTTCATTGTTTGTACCACGAGGATATCGCCGATGACGGTCATTACCGTAGTCGAGGTAGTAGGGGTCATGCCCAGTGTACAAACCTCGGCAGGGTGCCCTGTACTCAGGCATACATCTGATTCGCTGGCAAGCGGACTGTCGGGGTTTCCGGTGATAACGATGAATTTAAGGCCCGGATTCAGGTTGTGGGCCAACTGCGTTAACTCTACGATTTCACGGGTTTTGCCCGAGTTTGAAATCAACAGCAACAGGTCGTTCTCTTGCAGGATGCCCAGATCGCCATGTTGCGCTTCGCTGGGATGCAGGAAGACAGAGGGAATACCGGTCGAACAAAACGTAGTGGCGATGTTCATCGCTATTTGTCCGGCTTTACCCATGCCGGAAGTTACAAGTTTGCCTTTTTTTCTGTGTATTTGTTCCACAATCAACTCAACCGCCTTTTCGTAGGCATTGGTCACGGGAATATTCAGCACGGCTTGTGCTTCCTTTTGCAGGAGTTCTTGAATCGATTCAATCATTATATCTTAGTTGTTAATTCATTAAATGTGTTTGCTACTTCATAATAGGAGGACAGCGGATGGCGGGCAAATCCTCTTGCCTGTAATTCGCTGAGTACGGCAAGCAACGGGCTATAAAAACCATTTGCGTTGTAGAAGATCACTTTCTTCTGGTGATAACCGATGGAAGCGGCTGCCATGACATGAAATACTTCATCCAGCGTGCCGATACCGCCGGGGAGAGCCACCAATACATCCGACTGTTGCAGGATGATATCCTTGCGGTCACTCAGATTGTGTGTGCGGATCATTTCATCGAGATATGTACTCACTTTGCCGTTCTCTTCAAGTTTGGAGGGTACTACACCGATGACACGTCCCCCGCTTTCTTTGACTGCCTTTGCCACACATTCCATGAGTCCGAGGTTGGCACCACCGTAGATAAGTGTCTTGCCGTTTCTTCCCATCCATTCGCCAATCTGATGGGCTGCATCGAAGAATGTCGGGTCGATGCTGTCGGACGCGGAACAGAAAATTCCTATCTTTTCCATAAGGGTTATTGATGTTATAGCTTACAAATATCTGCAATTTTCTATAAACGACAATAAGTTTTATTGTATTTTTGTATCCTCAACCTAACTTAATAGTAAGAATGAAGCAGTTAAGTACCCGTGCAGAAATGCAATATAATATACATACCCTGTCCAACGGTCTTCGCATCATCCATGAGCCTTCGCTTTCAAAGGTGGCTTATTGTGGATTTGCCGTAGATGCCGGCACCCGTGATGAGGCTGAAAACGAACAAGGAATGGCCCACTTTGTGGAGCACCTGATTTTTAAAGGTACCCGGAAACGGAAGGCATGGCATATCCTGAATCGTATGGAGAATGTAGGAGGCGACCTGAATGCATATACCAATAAGGAAGAGACGGTGATCTATTCGGCATTCCTGACCGAACATTTTGGGCGGGCACTGGAATTGCTGGCAGATATTGTTTTTCACTCCACTTTTCCGCAGAACGAGATAGAAAAGGAGACGGAAGTGATTATCGACGAGATACAGTCATACGAAGATACTCCTTCGGAGCTTATTTTCGATGACTTTGAAGATATGATTTTCCGGAATCATCCGTTGGGACGCAACATTCTGGGCAGGCCGGAATTGCTGAAGCAATTCCGAAGCGGGGATGCGGTTGCTTTTACTTCCCGGTTCTATCAACCTTCCAATATGGTATTCTTTGTTTTGGGCAACTTCAACTTTCAGAAAATAGTCCGCCAGGTGGAGAAACTGTTGGCAGACCTTCCGTTGATTGGAGTCGATAATCACCGTACTCCGCCTCCCCTTTACGTACCGGAGCATCTGGTTGTCCATAAGGAGACCCATCAGGCGCATGTGATGATTGGCAGTAGGGGATACAATGCTTATGATGATAAACGTACCGGCTTGTATCTGCTGAATAATATTCTGGGTGGTCCGGGGATGAACAGTCGCCTGAATGTTTCTCTCCGCGAGCGAAGAGGATTGGTCTACACTGTGGAGTCCAATCTGACATCGTATACGGATACGGGAGCTTTCTGCATCTATTTTGGAACCGATCCTGCGGATGTGGATACTTGTCTGCGGTTGACTTACAAAGAACTGAAAAGGATGCGGGATGTGAAAATGACCTCTTCGCAGCTGATGGCTGCTAAAAAACAACTGATCGGGCAGATTGGAGTTGCTTCGGATAATAATGAAAATAATGCGTTGGGGATGGCAAAGACCTTCTTGCATTACCACAAGTATGAATCATCTGAATCTGTTTTCCGGCGAATCGAAGCATTAACTGCAGAAGGGTTGCTGGAGGTAGCCAATGAGATGTTCGCAGAGGAATATCTTTCTACACTGATCTACAGATAAGAAGAAAAGGAAGAGGGTGCATCTGAGGATTGACATTACTATTAGACACACAATTAATACTTATATAAATCTTTACGATGCACTCTCTGACCTTGGAATATATAAACTAAAAAAACATCATAATCAAGGCTATGCCGAATCGCATAGACACCCGTAGTACAGAAAGTGCTAAATAAGAATATGCCTGAGCGCAAATACATAGTATTTGGGTGCAGGCTTAACTCTGTTATGAAGAGTATAAAAAGAAGTGTATTCTTTGAATGTTATTAATTTCTGAGAGTCCGTCTTGGCAGCCGGATGGAGGTTATTGCTTTGTTTATACGGGTTGGCCGAATCCGAAACAGCCTTTTTGACCAGTATCCCTTGATTAAAGTCGAATAGGTCGTGTCTTGAGTTATCAAAAGAAGGTATGTTGTGAGTATAGCTTTTTACGGCAGTAGTGACTGTCACCCCGTTATTGGCGGGTTGTAGAGCACTGCTTTTCTGGGTACCGAATACCAAAAATAACAGGCATAGCATTAATAGTTTGATGTATGCTGTCATAATTGGCGCAAATGTATGGATTAATACGGATCTTTACTTCGGGTGGCTTTGCTTTTTCTCGGGTTATTAATTATTTTTAATAATAGGAAATTGAACCGTCCAAAGGAGCTGACCGGCAGTGGGGCCATTAGTCACCTTGGATGGTTCAGTCTGCGGAGTTTGATTTATACTTTTAGTTTAATCTTAGCTTTGACCAGTAATCCTGTGATACCGACAATAATCAGTGAGAATATGGCCGATTTCATTAATCCCGGTATGCCGCTGCCCAATGCGGTGGGGTAGTGTAATCCAAGTAGTTGTTGCATTGCATACCAGATATATGGAATGATATAGCAGGTAAGGGTTGCGGTTCCTGCCGGTTTGATAATATCGAACCAGCCGGTTTTGCCTTTTATGTCAGTCAGCCAATAGAAGAAGCCGAATGACGGGAAGAAAGCTGCCGTACAGAAGAAGAACCAGCTTGGAGTGGCTTGTATCTTTGAGATAATCCAGAAAGGATGTGAGGCAAAGCCGGCTGCCAGCATAAGGAGGCCCAGACCGCATAATATCCCTATAAACTTTCCGGGGCATTCGGGGCTGGCATATTTCTGCATCAATAGTGAAGTTAGCATGCCCGATATTCCGAATGCGTGTAATGTCATATCACTTGGTATGAATGGAAGCGGCAGGATGTCTGCATGATTCAGCAATGCCAGAATGATAAACAGTACCCAGACGAAAAGGTTGCGTACCAGGTTTTCCCGGGTAAATAAATATACAGAGGCACAGATTACATAGGTCCAGCCAATAAGGCCCAGAATTCCCCACCATTTCTGCTGGAAAGGTGCTCCATGAAATCCTTTGTAGAGGATCAGGAAAGTCAGCAGTAAAATACCTGCTGTCTTCATTCCCGTATAGAGATATTTCTTTCGGGTGGTTATCGGTTGAGGGTATACTCCCCAGATCAGGAAGAAGCCAATCACCATAATGATAGAGAACCAGGGATGGGAGAGTCCTGCCACTCCTCCGCTGTTTACAGAGAAAAGTCCCATAACAACCAGTGCCACGGTTCGCCAGAAAATATGCATAATCACTTGGAGCGGTGAATCGCCCTTTTGGTATCGGTTTTGTACCGCAAACGAAATAGACATGCCCATGCAGAACAGGAAAGCCGGGAAAATAGTATCGGAGAAGCCTAACATGTCTTCTGTCATTGCTGCGTGTCCAAGCCAATGGGGGATGTTTCTGAGTCCGGGAATATCATTCACAAAAAGCATAAGGAACATGGTGAGTGCACGGAATACATCGACCGCAGCGACTCGTTGAGGGGATGAGGTTTTCATAATGTGTTAAATTAATCAGGAGTTATGCTCACAAAGATAGCGTAAAAATGTTTAAAGTCTGCTGTCTTCCGGCTTATTCCGCTTATCTTTGCCTGAAAACCTAAAAAATTATGATGACATTAAGCCGTATTACGAGTGCTGACGATTCACGTCTGAACCGTTTGATTCCTTTGTACGAGGAGTCTTTTCCCGAAAGTGAGAGAAGAAAAATCGGGCAGTTGAAACGAATGATTGAGAACCATACCCCCATGTATTTCAATGCTATTGAATGTGATGGAGAGTTGAGTGGAATGTTTGTATACTGGGATATGGGTGACTTCTACTATTTGGAACACCTGGCTGTATTCCCGGAAATGCGGAATAAAAAGATAGGGCAGCAGGTGCTTGATTATGTGGCCGGACACCTGAAAGGACTGCGCCTGCTGGAAGTAGAGCCTACGGAAGATGAAATGACTACCCGGCGCGTGAACTATTATCGGCGTAACGGATACAAGGTGCTCGATAAAACCTATGTACAGCCTTCTTATCATGCTATGGAGAACGCCTGTCCACTTTGGATTATGGGAAATGAAGATTCTCCCCGACTGTCTGAACAGGTGGAAAGAATTAAAGAGGAAGTGTATAGGCAGCAGATAGGATGAGGCCTTATAAATGTGTCAAAACTATCGCTGGCTCCACAGAAAAACAGAGATCGAGTAGGCTTCGGTCTTACTTTCTGTGTTAATCTGTGGAGGCAGCGGTGGGTGAAAAGGTCTTTTACTGCCTTTTCGTGTTTTTAAAAGATTGATTTTGCAATTCCCATTTCCAGTCCTCTTAGCTCGGCAAGTCCGCGCAGGCGTCCAATGCAGGAGTATCCCGGATTGGTTTTCTTCTTTAAATCGTCCACCATTTGGTGTCCATGATCCGGACGCATGGGGATAGATACTTTTCTTCTCTGTTGTAATTCAAGGAAAGCTTTCATGACCCGGTACATATCTACGTCTCCTTCCAGGTGGTTGGCTTCGTAGAAATTTCCTTCGGAATCTCGCTGAGTGCTTCGGAAGTGGACAAAATTGATACGATCGCCGAATTGTTTCATCATACCTTCCAGGTCGTTGGCACTGCTTACTCCAAGTGATCCGGTACAGAGACAAAGCCCGTTCGATTCATTAGGCACAGCATCGATCAGTGCCTGAAAATCGGCCGCACAACTCATGATACGCGGTAAACCCAGAATGGGGCAGGGTGGGTCATCCGGATGAATCACCAGCTTTACACCGGCCTCGTCTGCTACCGCAGTCACTTCTTTCAGGAAGTAGATTAAGTGGGCACGTAGCTTATCCGCGTCGATACCTTTGTAACGATTCAGTTCCTGTTGAAACTGCTCCAGCGTGAAACTCTCTTCCGAACCGGGAAGTCCGGCAATCATATTACGGACAAGGAGTTGTTTCTCCGTTGCGTCCATCTGTTCGAAACGAATTTTTGCTTTGGCTTTTTCTTCATCGGTATAGTCGTTCTCTGCACCCGGTCGTTTCAGTAAGAAAAGATCGAAAGCGATAAAAGCGGCACGTTCAAAACGAAGTGCTTTGGAGCCATCGGGTAGGGTATAGGCAAGATCGGTGCGAGTCCAGTCGAGTACGGGCATAAAATTGTAGGTAACGATATGAATTCCACATTTACCGAGGTTACGTAAGCTCTCTTTGTAGTTTTCGATGTATTTTCTGTAATCGCCTGTCTGGGTTTTGATGTGTTCGTGTACCGGGACACTTTCTACTACCGACCATCGCAGACCGACGGATTCGATCAGTTCCTTTCGTTTCATAATTTCTTCTACAGTCCATACTTCGCCATTAGGGATGTGGTGGAGAGCGTTGACAATTCCCGTAGCTCCGGCTTGTTTAATGTCCCAAAGGCTGACAGGATCATCCGGTCCATACCAGCGCCAGGTTTGTTCGGAAAGAAAGAGTTTATTCTTTGATGAAGTGATATAAGGTTGATTCATAAGTCATTTTTTACTTTTGAAAGTAGGTTTAATCATTCTGTTCGTTTTATCTCTGGGGAGGGAAGATGCATGGGAGAGGTCTCTTTACATTGCAAAAGCATTGAATCCGCCGTCCACTATGGCCACAGTGCCCGTTACGAAGCTTGCTGCGTCGCTGATCAGGTATTGTATTGTGCCGCATAACTCTTCAGCGCGTCCCATACGTCCGAATGGGGTTTGGCGGATGACATCCTGTCCTCGTTGAGTATATGTTCCGTCCGGATTGGTTAGTAAAGTGCGGTTCTGCTCTGTCAGGAAGAAACCGGGGGCAATGGCATTTATACGGATTCCTTCACCAAACTTTTTGGCTATTTCTGTGGCCATAAATGCGGTAAAGTTGGAAATGCCTGCTTTGGAAGCCGAATAACCGGCCACACGTGTCAAAGGCCGGAAAGCTGCCATTGAGGAGAAATTGACAATAGCTCCGCTTTTCTGCTCTGTCATCGGTTTTAGAAATACTTGTGTCGGCAATACGGTACCGGTCAGATTAAGATCCACTACCTTCTGAAATTCATCTATTTTCAGATCGAAGATGTCACTTGCCGGTGCAATCGTAGCTCCCGGCATATTGCCGCCTGCCGCATTGAGCAATGCGTCTACCCGCCCATAAGCTTTCAATATATCTGCCAGGTTCTGTTCAAGGATGTTCCGGTCGAGTACATTGGTTGCCAGGAACAGAGCTTCGCCCCCTTTGGCGCATATTGTTTTTACTATCTCGTTGCCCACTTCGGCTTTACGTCCGAGGATAACGACCTTGGCACCTTCTTCTGCCAGATGGACTGCAATTGTTTTTCCCAATACTCCTGTTCCACCGGTAATGACCACTACCTTATCCTTTACACTAAATAAGTTTGCCATACTATTATATTTTAAGTTTAAACTTCTTCTTCTATAGCTCCGTTATCGTACACGCAGCATGCAAATATAGTTATAAAGTTGATGGAACGGTTCAAAAAAGGAAGGAAATTAATTTTTGGTCAACTCCTTTTATCGGGGATTGGCTATTGTTTGTTGCAGTATTAACAAACTTTCCGGTCCCATATTGAATAAGAGGTCGATGATACTCAGGTTGGGCAGGAATCCGTGGCGGGTTTCGAAAACCTGATAGTAAGGTTGGGGAATAAATTCCGGATCGGCTTGGCGGAAATTCTTTTTGGGATGGATGGCTTCCCGGAAGTCTATTTCGTTCGGGGCGAAGTCCGCTTTATATTCGGTGGTTCGTTCCGTATCAGGTTGTATATCTATCAGCTTGCATACAAGCCGGCACAATTCTTCATTGAAATCTGTGAGGAATTCATATTTCTTTTCATAGAAAGGGCGAAAATCGTCTTTATAATATTCAAAAAAAGGGGTGCTGTTATAGGCCGATTCCATTGCATTCCAGTGCAGATGCCTCCAGTTGCCATGGTCGGAAATCCGGATATCCTTCATCGGACATTTCGGGTTTTCCGGTTTTACGGTAGGAACAGAAAGTGCCAGTTCTCCCTCCGGACCTGCAATAGTACAGCGGTTCCGGTAGGTCTGTTTCATGTAATGATCGTGCTGCTCGATGAATATTTTATCGTAATTCAACAGTTTACTATAATATTCTACGGGTGCCAGATAGGCAGAAGAGAGATAAGCGACTTTCATGGGTAGTTGATACTTTGTGATTACTTGGTTGCTGATATATAATTTGTGGTTTGTGGGACTGACTACTTCACCGGTTGGAAGAATCGGTTCCAGCGGTATCCGTTGAAGATTCCCGTATGGTCTTTCTTTGAGAACCAGATTCGCGAAGCTTTCCCAATGACATGATCTTGCGGCACAAAGCCGAACAAGCGGGAATCGGAGAGATTTACCGAGTTATTGGAAGCCATCCAGTAATAATCTTTGGTAAAATAGCAATGCTGTGAAGGGTGACCTTCAATGTAGAGCGTATCGTTCCGGATTTCCGCTTGTTTGCCTTCATGCAACACCAGCGTATTCCGCAACAGGGTCCTGTTCCACGGATAAACTCTGACGGCCTTTCCCTTGCCAGGGATGATGAGCGGTTTAGTTTCTTCCTGCCGGCTTTGGCTCAGAGGTTGTATCCAGCTTTTTCCGTTCATCGCCTGTTCAAGCAGATAATATTCGTAACGGCTGAAGCTTCGTACATTCTTGCCTTCATGCTGCCCCATCAGTTCATTGGAGCCGATGGAAAGAATGGAAAGTAGTGAGTCTAACTGCTGTTCCTTGGTCTGTGGATAAGTGTAGAGTTGTTTCCGGTCCGGTCCGAGTTGTGTGTTGCGGTCTACTACATTGAATAGTGAATCGATAAGCAAAGTATCTCCCGGTACACCGATACACCGGCTGATATAGATTTCTCTCCGGTCGATGACCGGTTCTTTGATAGCCGCGGGATTATTGAATACGACGATGTCGTCTTTATCAATGCGCCTTGGATTCCAGCGGTGGTAGGAGAACAGTGACATATAAGGTGCCCGAAGTCCGTAGCTCCACTTATTGACCAGAATACGTTCGCCTTGGAAAAGGGAGTTCTCCATGCCCGATGAAGGTATCAGGCATGAGGTAAAAGCAAAGCCGCGGAGCAATAATACGATAACTATTGCTCCGGCAAATGCTATAATCCATTTAAATCCCTTTCTCATTACTACTTAGTCTACCCACTTAAAGATGCGGTTCCAGCGGATTTTACCGTCAAACCAGCCACGGTCTTTATCCAATGACAGCCATACGACGATCGGTTTACCTACTACGTGGTCTTCGGGTACGAATCCCCAATAACGGGAATCAGCCGAATTATGCCGGTTATCACCCATCATCCAGTAATAATCCAACTGGAAAGTATACTGGTCTGTCTTCACACCGTTAATGTAGATTCCGTCTTCTTTCTGTTCCAGTTTATTGCCTTCGTAGGCAGTGATGCAACGTTCGTAGATAGGCAGATTATCCGGAGTCAGCGTGATAGTGGCTCCCTTTGCCGGAATCCAGATAGGGCCGTAATTGCTGCGGTTCCAGTGAGTATATAAATTCAGAGGATACATGTCTCCGGCATAATCTTCCGGCTCTATCACGATTTTGCTGATCAACTTTTTGTTGGCGGACAGAGTATCATACATTTTTTTTGTGAGCGGAAGGTGATATACAGGATTCAGCCTGCCTTGGGCGTTTCGTCCATCCATTCCTAACTCAACCAACCCTTCTTCATAACCTGCTCCTTCGGGAGTTAATCCCTGGTCGGCTTTACTGATCCCCAGTTCGCGGAACATCTCTTCTGTGATATACGGACCCGTAGTTTGCACAAAGTAGTTGAATTGCAGGTTCTCAGGGTTTTCTATTGCCTTCCCGTCAATCATCACCTGACCGTTGATAATTTGGAGTGTATCGCCCGGCAGCCCTACACAACGTTTTACGTAATTCTCCCGGCGGTCCACCGGACGGGTGACAACTTTGCCATACCGTTGGGGATTGGACATTATTTCTTTTCGTCCGGCATTGTAATATAAATCGTATACTGTTTTCTGTTGTTCCCGGGTCAGACTGTCCATATTGATCGGATTCGGATAAATCTGCTTCCCGATGTTGTATGCCAGTGTATAAAAGTCGGCATCCGGAAAGTTCAGCGCAACAGTGTCTCCTGCAGGGAAGTTAAACACTACAATATCGTTCAGTTTTACTTTACCGAACCCGGGCACACGTTTGTATTTCCACTGAGGCCACTCAATGTACGACTTGGTGTTCAGTATCGGCAGTGTATGCTGTGCCAATGGCATCGATAGCGGAGTATTCGGTACACGGGGACCATAGCTCATCTTGCTTACATACAGGAA
The DNA here is from genome assembly GCF_040798045.1 of Bacteroides sp. NGMCC 1.200775. Classification (NCBI taxonomy): domain Bacteria; kingdom Pseudomonadati; phylum Bacteroidota; class Bacteroidia; order Bacteroidales; family Bacteroidaceae; genus Bacteroides; species Bacteroides sp. NGMCC 1.200775. The sequence continues at coordinate 214,866 of NZ_JASCQK010000005.1, forward strand.
GTCTCCCACCAGCAATGATTTTTCCAGTGAGGAGGATGGGATCTGATAATTCTGAAAGATATAGATGTTCACGAAATATACTGCCACCAAAGCGAAAACGATGGCATCTACCCAACTCATTACGCTTCGGACAGTCGGGTTCTTTGACTTCTTCCAGAATGACCAGGGGATTTTCTTGGTAATGTAAACATCGAAAATAAAAGGAACCACAATCAGTCCCCACCAGCTTTTCACCCAGATCAGAAAGATCAGATAAAGAAGAATGGCAATGGAACACTTTATCCATTGAGTACGTGTTGCTTTTCTCATGATGTTAGTCTTTTAAGAATGGGAATAAATCGCTCATACCCAGATAGCCTTCATGGGTTGCTGTGTATTCTGCGGCAAGTACCGCACCCAAAGCAAAACCTCCCCGGTTTTTGGCATCGTGGGTGATGGAGATACTGTCCGCCTCCGAATCGTAACGGATGGTGTGGATACCGAATACTTCGCCTTCACGGATGGAGTGAATCGGCAACTCGTTCGCTGAGTGTGCTTCCTCTTTTACCCAAACGTTTTTACGTTCCATGTTTTCAAGAATACCTTCTGCCAGCGTGATGGCCGTTCCGCTTGGTGCATCGAGCTTGTGCACGTGGTGGGTTTCACTCATGGTCACGTCATATGCTGGGAACTGGTTCATTATTTTAGCCAGATACTTATTGACTGCCGAGAAGATGGCTACGCCCAGGCTGAAATTGGATGACCAGAACAGGGTTTTTCCACCTTTGCTGCATAGTTCCTTTACTTCATCGCCGTGCTCTGCCATCCATCCGGTACTGCCCGAAACTAACTTTACACCTGCTTTGAAAGCTCTCATATAATTGCTGTAGGCTACCATGGGATTAGTGAACTCAATAGCCACATCTGCCGATTTAAACGCTTCGGATTCGAAATCATCCTGATTATTGATGTCGATAATGCTGACAATTTCGTGTCCGCGACTGAGGGCTACTTTTTCGATTTCCCTGCCCATTTTTCCGTAACCTATTAATGCTATTTTCATTGTTTTACTGACTTTATAGACTTTATATCCAAAATATTAGTCGCAAAGATAGGATTTTTATTACATTTGTCGAGCACATTAACGTCTTGTTAACAATGGAACACCTCCTACACTATGTGTGGAAACACAAAATCTTTCCTCTTCATGAACTGCAAACAACCACCGGGCTGCCTGTTGAAGTGATTGATACGGGACTGCCGAATCCTAATGCAGGCCCCGATTTTTTTAATGCCAAACTAAAGATTGACGGTACGCTTTGGGTAGGTAATGTCGAAATACATGCAGTCTCTTCCGATTGGTTCCGTCACGGGCATGATCATGATATAGCCTATGACTCAGTGATTTTACACATTGCCACGGAAATAGATTGTGAGATATACCGCACCAATGGTGAACCTGTCCCGCAACTCCGGTTGGCTTGTCCCCGCCGGGTGAAGGAACATTATGACGAGCTTTGCCGGGCAGACGTACATCCACCTTGCTATTCGATCTTGGAAACTCTTTCCAAACTAACGGTTCATTCCTGGCTGACAGCTTTACAGACCGAGCGTTTCGATCAGAAGAACCAGACCATATCCCGGCGGCTTCAGCGCTGCAACCAACATTGGGAGGACGCCTTTTTCATCACGCTGGCACGTAATTTTGGTTTCGGACTGAATGGAGATGCTTTTGAAGCCTGGGCGAATCTGCTTCCGTTCCGCTCCATCGATAAGCATCGTGACGACCTGACACAAGTGGAGGCTTTCTTCTTTGGACAGGCCGGTTTGCTGGAGGGAGAACCTGTTGACGATTATTTCAGTTGGATGCAGAAGGAATTCCGTTATCTGCAACATAAGTTTGAACTTCCGCCGGTGATGAATGCTTCTTTGTGGCGTTTTCTCCGTCTTCGTCCCGGCAATTTTCCACATGTGAGGCTGGCACAACTGGCTTCCCTATATTACAAAGAGCGTTCCCTGTTTTCACGTGTCATGGAAGCGCAAACCCTGAAAGAGTTAAAGTCGATCTTCTCCGGTCATACTTCTGCTTATTGGGAGGAGCACTTCATGTTTGGCAGGACCTCTCCCCGGAAGGAGAAAAGCATCGGTTCCGGTGCAAGGGAACTGATCATTATCAATACGGTCATACCTTTTCTGTATGCTTACGGTTTGCATAAGGCAGACGAAAGGTTGTGTGAACGCGCAGCTTCATTGCTTGAAGAGTTGAAAGCTGAAAACAACTACGTCACCCGCATGTGGAGCGAAGCCGGAATTCCTGTCCGGACAGCAGCGGACAGTCAGGCGTTGTTACAGTTACAGAAGGAATATTGCGACAAGAAGAAATGTCTTTATTGCCGCTTCGGATATGAATACCTGAAACATAAATAATTCTGTCCTTCCCGATTGGATATTAGGAAGATATATTATCTTTGCCCGCTGAAAATGCGGGGTGGGATTCCCCGTCTTAATAACCCATTCATTATGAAAGTGAAAAGATTTGTGCTTTGTCTGTTTATGCTTACCCTGATGGGAGGCATTTGCTTTATTTCCTGTGGAAATACTTCGAAAGCGAAGGCAGAGAGTGCCGCTACTGCGGAAACGGCTGATGAACCTTTCCAGACGTTTCTGAAGAAGTTCACCTCAAGTGCTTCTTTCCAGTATACCCGTGTGAAGTTTCCGTTAAAAACTCCCATCACTCTGATGACGGACGATGGAAATAGCGAGAAAACCTTCCCCTTTACACAAGAGAAATGGCCGTTGCTGGATGGCGAGACTCTAAAAGAGGAACGCATTACCCAGGAGGAAGGAGGAATCTATGTTTCTAAATTTACGGTGAACGAACCTACCCATAAAGAGTTTGAAGCTGGGTATGAGGAGTCGGAAGTTGACTTACGTGTGATATTCGACTTGATTGACGGTAAATGGTATGTAACCGATTGCTATACCGGGTGGTATGGATACGATCTGCCGATTGACGATCTGAATGAAACTGTGAAGCAGGTGAAAGAAGAGAATCAGACTTTTAAAGAATTGCATCCATAGAGAATCTGGTATCAGGGGGAGGATCACTCAGGGACTCCCTCTCTTTTAAAGAAAAGATAGGTTACTGCTCCAAGATATGCAAGTCGACTAACATCGCCGTGTACTGGTCAAGATTTTACGTACCGGAGTAAATGGCTTTACATGCCGACGTAAAAGCCTTTACATGTCGGGGTAAATGCTTTTACATCGAAAGGAAAATACAGGTAAATATAATTTGCTGACTATCAGTGGTAATGAAACGGATGCCAAACTACGCATTGTCCGGATGAACTTTCTGTCAGAATGCCGAACGGACGGCAATGTTGTATTTGGTGAGCGTAGTGCTTTTATGGATAGCTTTCCAACTTTTCCGGTCGATCTGTGGAGCCAGATACTCCCAGAATGTTTTCATCTTGGTTACCAGTTGCGCTTCGCCACCTTGTATCTGCTCTTCATAATGAAGGAAAACGGCTGTGTGCAGTGCCTTAAGCTTTTCATGCCACTCTTCGGGAGAAAGCTTTCTGCCTTCTTTGTACTCCCAGCCTAATGCAGGGTTTGTCAGTAATCCGCGTCCGATCATCACTCCGGCAAGGCTTGGGAACTTGTCGGTAATGCGGTGGATGTCTGTTACGGTCAGGATATCTCCATTATAGACTACGGGATGTCTGCATGCTTCGTAGAAAGAGGTAAATCCCTCCATGTCTACCTCACCTTTGTATTGCTGGATGCCCAACCGGGGATGGAGGGTGATTTCGGTCAGGGGAGCAGCGTTAAGCAACGGTATCAGTGACAGGCATTCATCCGGTTTTTCCCATCCCAGACGCATCTTTACCGAAAAGCGTATGTCGGGAAATTGTTCCGTTTGTTTTAGCAATGCCTCCACCTTGTCGGGATAAGGCAGCATGCCGGACCCGCATTGCCGTTTTGCCAACATCGGGAAAGGACAGCCGAGATTGATGTCTATCTCCCGATAGCCCTGTTCGATGAAGAGGGCGATCATACGCTCTGTTTTATCCGCTTCGGAGGCTATGAGTTGCGGGATAAGGCGGGCCACCCGGTTGTTTTCGGGTAGAATGTCTCGAACGTCTTTGTGGCGGAACTCTCCCCGGTCTACTCGTACAAAAGGAGTATGATAGACATCTATGCCGCCGAAAACGGCGGCATGGGCATTACGATAGGCTGCCTCGGTATATCCCTGAAGCGGAGCGAAGTGGATAGGTAATGTATTATTCATCTGTTTTTAAAACATAAACATGGCTACACCTACGATACGGTTGTTACCGATGGAATGTGTATCGATGATTTTGCCGTTTTTAAGATTCAGTGAACCGTAAGCAGCGGAAGTATAGGTATATTCCACTCCAAACTTCCAGTGATTGACGTTGTATGTCAGTTCGGCTCCGGCAGTTACTACCTGGTCTACATTGGTTCCTGTTCCGTACAGTTGACCGGATGCTAAAGCATCACTTGTCCCCAGATTCTTGACATATCCCAGGAAGATGCCCGGTTTCCATTTCTGTCCGTATACAACGTTCAGCCATGAACTGGATACCCGGATCGGTGTATATTTCTGTTCTCCGGTCTGCTTATCGATCGATTTGATTCCGAATCCACCGAGCATCGAAGTTTGTGTCAGATTAGAGCCCAATACGGTTTTGGCCCCTACAAACCAGTCTTTATTGCTGTATTTTACATGTCCTTCATAAGATAAAGTGGTGATGCGTTCGTTCACTTTATAAACTTTATCATCTATTTTAGACTCTGTACGGGGTTTCAGAGAGAGAAGTTCTATGCCTGCTCCGGCTATCCATCCGTTGGCTTTATAATCGAGTCCCAGATAGAATTCGGGGACACAGCTGTTCTTTATATAAGCCTGGCTCTTGCCCGCAATGCCTTGCGATAAATACTGCGATTGCCAGATTGCGGCTCCTGTCAGTTGGAATCCCTTATGTGTATAGCGATAGCGAATTTGAGGGGCACGGCTGAATGGCTGGAAAGGTGCACCCACCGAAAGATTCAGTATTTGTGGTGATACGTCACCGAACAGCGGATGCCAGGTTTGGCCGAGTAAGAGAGCTGAACGTCCCCAATCCAGGTTCAGGTAGGCATGGCGTAAGCGGATGGTGGAGTAGGAAGTTCCTGAGCCGCGGAAGTCCACTTCTACTTTGGCAGAAGTCATGGCACGTCCCAATTTAGGGCCGGCTACGTCTATTCCCAGGCGGGTATATAAGGTATAAAAGCTACCGTTGGCAGTTGCGTTCAGGTCCTTGCCGTTTTCATCGAGTACTTCGTCTTTGGGATACATGTAAAACAATCCGTCTACTGTCTCTTCGTTAGCACGGCTGTTGTAATAAAGGTCTGTGCGAATCTGTCCGTAAAACTTATAACTAAAGTCTTTCTTTTGAGCAAAACTGCTTACTGCCATCATCAGGCAGGCAGATAAAATTAGATGCTTCTTCATTTTTTGTGTTATTTGTTAGATACAATGGGGATTTACCCGTTGAAGTTATTATCTTAAATCAATGTAAGATGGTTGTTTCACGCTGCAAAGGTAAGGAAATCATCTGACTGACCATGAAAAAGGATACCCGAAAGTAAACGTTTTCGGAAAAGGTTGTAAAATAGCACCGGATGGAGAATGAAATACTGGAATAAAGTATATATTTTTGCAAGATAAAAATAGAATAGACCATGAAAGTAAAAAAGATCAGTATTGCTAATGTGGAGGTCGATGCACTTCCCGAATTACTGGATAAAGAAAAGATCGGTTTCCAGACTATTGATAATGTGAATTGGGAAGCTTATCCTTATCGTCCGAAAGTGGAGTTCCGTATAGCCCATAGCGATGATGCTGTTTTGTTGCACTTTAATGTGAAAGAGGCCAGTGTGAGGGCTAAGTACGGAGAGGACAACGGGTCTGTGTGGACGGACTCTTGCGTGGAGTTCTTTTCTGTGCCTGCCGGTGACGGTATTTATTATAACATCGAATGCAACTGTATCGGGACGATTCTTATAGGTGCCGGAGCAGAACGTAACGACCGGGAGCGTGCCTCTCAGGAAGTGATGGATCAGGTAAAGCGTTGGGCCAGCCTGGGACGCCAGCCGTTCAATGAACGCATTGAAGAGTGTAACTGGGAAGTGGCGCTGATCATTCCATATACAGCATTCTTTAAACACAATATTACTTCTCTGGACGGAAAAACGATTACTGCGAACTTCTACAAATGTGGAGACGAATTGCAGACCCCGCATTTCCTTTCATGGAATCCGATTAAAATAGAGAAACCGGATTTCCATCGTCCCGATTTCTTCGGTACCTTGGAGTTTGAATAGAATGAACCTGCCTGTGTAAAAGCATGGAAAATAATAAAAGAAAGGTGTAGCCATCCCAGGATGACTACACCTTTTCTTTATCGGCAGATGATTGTGCCTATTTTACGATTCCACGTTTTGACTCCTTGACGAATGCAACGATATTTTCTATCTCTTCGCTCATGGGAACCTGGTCTACAATTTTTTGTACTGCATCCTGCAGGCTGAAATTGCCCTGATAGATCAAACGGTAAGCATTGGCAATATGTCGCAAGACCCTTTCGCTCGTATTTTTATGTTGTTGTAATACTACAGCGTTTACTCCGTGATATTCTACCGGATTTCCGGCCATAATAACATAAGGAGGTACGTCTTTTGATATGCGGCAACCGCTCTGAATCAACGTCCATTGTCCTACATGGCAATATTGATGGAGTGTGACGTTTCCACTCAGGATCACGCAATCGTCCAAGGCACATTCTCCGGCAATTGTAGTACCGATACCGGCTACGCAATTGTCACCGATTTGTACGTCATGACAGACATGAACCTTGTCCATCAGGAAGTTGCCGTTGCCGATCTTTGTGGCGTTTCCGCCGAAAGTGGCCCGGCTGATGACTACATTCTCGCGGATATGATTGTTATCACCGATGATCAGTGAACTTTCTTCTCCTTTGTAATGGAAATCCTGTGGCTCCGCTCCGAGTACGGCGTGTTGATGCACTTTGTTACCTTTTCCCAGCTGCGTACCATTCAGTATGCTGGCATAAGACATAATGATGCAGTCGTCCCCTATTTCGACATTATCTTCAATGTAAGCGAACGGTTGAATGGTGACATTCTTACCGATTTTTGCCCCGGGGGCTATCGATGCTAATGGACTAATCATAATTGTATTGTATTTAAAGTTAATCTTCTCTTCCGCCGCCTAATGCCTGATAAAGGCTTACTACAGCCTGCATCCGGTCGAAAGTATCGTTTACCTGAGATAAACGGGCACTGAGCAAAGATTGTTCGGCCGACAATACCTCCAGATAAGTAGACGTCCCTAATTTAAACAATTCTTTTGTATATTCAGATGCTTTCTCTGATGATTCCACTTGCATTTTGCGGGAAGCCGTTTTTTCGGAAGCACTCTGATACTGGTACAGTGCATTGCTTACTTCACTTCCTGCATTCAGTATACTCTGTTGGAAGGCCAGTTTAGCTTCTTCCTGTTGTGCCTTGGCTATCTTCAGACGGGCGATGTTTGCACCCCGGTAGAACAGCGGCTGAGTAAGTGAACCAAGTACGGAGGCCAGCAGTTTACCCGGGTTGACAATGGCGCTACCGGCACTGTTGGTCCATCCGGCTGACCCACTGATTGTGATCTGCGGATAGAAGGCGGCACGGGCTGAGTTTGCATTGTAATAAGTGCTGGCCAGAGCCATTTCGGCTGCTTTTACATCCGGACGGTTAGAAAGTAGCTGCAAAGGAACACCTACTGAAAACTCTTCCGGCAATTGCTGTTCTTCAAGGACTCCCCGTTGAATAGTCTGCGGCGCCTGTGCCAGCAGCATAGACATGGCATTTTCGGTTTCGCGGATACTCTGCTGAATGGCTGGGATAGAGGCCAATACTTGTGCATAGGCAGCTTTGCTTTGTTCCACTCCGGCAGAGGTCGTGTTGAACATGGCGGCATCCTTCATAGCTTGCATCGTTTCAACATTACGTTTCATGATGTCGGCGGTCTGTTCGGTGATGTCGAGCTGACGGTCGAGCATTAATAGCGTGTAGTATGTATTGGCAATTCCCGAGATGATCTGGGTCTGTACAGCTTGGCGATATGCTTTCGTTTGTAACAATGCTACTTGTGCACCCCGTTTGGCATTCAGCAGTTTGCCGAACAAATCGATCTCCCAACTGGCAGTTGCAGGCAGTGAATAAGTTTTCGTTGCCGCATGTTTGTCGAAACTGCTGATGGTTCCTTGTGGTGACAATCCGAGTGAAGGAGCATAAGCCAAGCGGGCTGACATCAGCGATGCCTGTGCCTCTTTCACTTTCAGTGCGGCAGTCAGCAGGTCAGTATTGTGAGTCAGTCCCTGTTCGATTAACGCTTGTAACTGAGGATCTGTGAAGACCTCTCTCCAAGGCAGATTTCCGAAGTTGGCAGTATCGGATACCAAAGTATCGGCAACAGATACTGTATCCCGGTAAAGCCCGGAAGCTTCTATATCCTTAGGTCTGTCATATGATTTATAGATGTGGCAGCTGCTCAGGAGAGCAGTTGCACACAACATACCTATAATTTGTTTCTTCATATTCTTTTCTTTATTCCTATTTAGCGTATTGTTCAATTTCTGTTTCTGCATCTGTATTATCGATGTCTTCCCATTCGATAGGTTTCACCTTCTCCTGTAAATACTGGAAGAGAACGAACAAAGCAGGAACCACAAATATCTGGCATATCATACCGATAAACATACCGCCTACCGCAGCTGTACCCAAAGCACGGTTACCATTGGCACCTACTCCCATGGCAAGCATCAACGGAATCAAACCTACTACCATTGCTAAAGAGGTCATCAGAATAGGACGGAGACGTGCACCTGCTCCCAATACGGCAGCCCAGGTGATGCTCATACCCATCTTACGACGGTCGAGGGCAAATTCGACAATCAGGATCGCATTCTTTGCTAACAAACCTATCAACATAATCAATGCAATCTGCATATAAATGTTGTTGGTAGCTGCTCCTAAAATAGGGATGATATTATTGGCCAATCCCATCAGGTGGGCAAAGATGAAGCTGCCTGCCAGACCGAAAGGAATAGAAAGCAATACAGCCAATGGTAAAATATAACTTTCGTACTGGGCACTCAGCAACAAATAAACGAATACGAAGCAAAGAACGAAGATCATAGCTGTGGAGCTGCCACTGGAGCTTTGTTCTTCGCGGGTCATACCCGAGAATTCATAGCCATATCCTGTAGGTAAAGTCTGTTCGGCTACTTCCTGCATTGCCTGGATGGCTTGACCGGAACTATAGCCGTCAGCGGGAGAACCGTTGATGGTCATAGCGGTAAACATGTTGAATCGCTTGATATTATCCGGTCCGTAGATGCGCTTAATATTCATAAACTGAGTGATAGGCGCCATTTCGTTACCATTGCGTATCTTGATTGACTTCAGCGACTCGAGGTTGGTGCGACTGTTCGGTTCCGCTTGAATCATTACGCGATACATTTTACCGAAGCGGTTGAAGTTTGAAGAATACAAACCACCGTAGTAGCCTTGCAAAGTGGTCAGAATATCGTTAGGTGATAGTCCGGCTTTCTTACAGGCAGCTGCGTCGATGTCTATCATGTATTGCGGGAAGTTCGGATTGAACGATGTTTGCGCTGATTGAATTTCGGGACGGGCCTGCAATTTAGAGATGAAATCCTGAGCCACCTCATAGAATTTGTCAAGGCTACCTCCCGTTTTATCCTGTAGGTTCATCTCAAAACCGTTGGACACACTATAACCCGGAATCATCGGTGGAGCGAACAACAGTACACGGGCGTCTTTAATCACTTCACGAGCTTTGAGGTATAACATGCCCGAAACAAAGTCTGAACGTTCTTTGATGGATCGCTCATCCCAGTTTTTCAGTTTACAAATAAATGAACCGTAGCTGGGTCCCTGTCCTGCTATGAAGCTATAGCCTACAATCATCGTACGGCTGTCGATTGCCGACTCTGAAGCTATCAGGCTGTCTACCTGTTGCATCACCGCTTCGGTACGTTCTTTAGAACTACCCGGGGGCATGTCGACAACAGCCATGATGGTACCTGTATCTTCATTCGGAACCAAACCGGTCGGGGTGATATTCATCAGGAAAATCATCAGGGCAAAGCCGGCTACTACCGCACTGATTGTAAGCCAAGGTTTCTGGATGAAGAATAGTACCCTTTTCTTATATTTTTTCAAAATCGTATCGTATGCCGCATTGAATGAAGCATGGAAACGTTTGGCAAGCGTCACTTTTTCTTTTTTGTTCGGATCGTGTGGTTTCAGTAGGATGGCACACAGTGCAGGACTCAATGTCAAAGCATTCAAGGCCGAAAGTGCAATAGCGATAGCCATTGTCAGACCGAACTGGCGATAGAATGTACCGGAAGTACCGGACATGAAACTTACCGGAATAAATACAGACATCATTACCAATGTGATAGAAACGATGGCACCTCCCAATTCATTCATGGCGTCGATGGAAGCCAGACGGGCTGATTTATAGCCTTGGTCAAGTTTTGCATGGACGCCTTCCACGACGACGATCGCATCATCGACCACAATCGCTATGGCAAGTACCATGGCACATAGTGTCAGAAGGTTGATACTGAACCCAATCAGATATAAGACAAAGAACGTACCGATCAATGCAACCGGGATGGCGATAGCAGGAATCAATGTGGAGCGTAGATCCTGCAGGAAAATGTATACCACAATGAATACAAGAATAAATGCCTCGATCAATGTCTTGACTACCTCATGAATAGAGGCGAACAAGAAGTCATTGGCATTCTGTGATACATTTACTTTGACGCCCGGTGGGAAGGTAGAAGCTGACTTATCCAGTAAGGCGAGGATGTCGTTGATAATAGCTGTCGCATTCGAACCGGCTGTCTGGAATACGATGATGGTTACTGCCGGATGCCCGTTCACTTTATTGGTAAATCCGTAAGTCAGACGTCCCAATTCTACACTGGCGATGTCTTTCAGTCGAAGTACCTGTCCGTCTTCAGTAGCACGGATTACAATATTCTCAAATTCTTCTTGACTTTGCAGGCGCCCCTTGTATCTCAGAGTATATTGAAAAGTCTGGTTACCCTCTTCACCGAATGCTCCCGGAGCAGCCTCAATGTTCTGTTCGGCCAATGCTGCGGAAACATCGGTAGGCATCAGGTGATATTGGGCCATGATATCCGGTTTCAGCCAGATACGCATTGAATAGTCTGCACCAAGCACCATGGCGTCACCTACACCCGGTACGCGTTGCACTTCCGGCACCAGATTGATCTTGGCATAATTTTCCAGAAATTCGTTATCGTATTTGTCGTCGGAACTATATAAAGAGAATACCAGCAACATACTGGTCTGTCGTTTTGAAGTGATGACGCCTACTTTGGTTACTTCGGCGGGTAGCAGACCTTGTGCTTTGGCTACGCGGTTTTGAACGTTTACCGCGGCCATATCCGGATCGGTGCCTTGTTTAAAGTATACGTCAATACGGGCTTCACCGGTATTGGTTGCTGTGGAACTCATGTACATCATGTTTTCCACACCGTTGATTTGCTCCTCCAGCGGGGCGACTACACTGTTTAATACCGTTTGTGCATTAGCACCCTGATAAGTGGTCGAAACGCTTACCGTAGGTGGGGCAATATCCGGATATTGGGAAATAGGCAGCGAAATCAAGCCCAGAATACCCAAGATTACTATAACGATGGAGATCACCGTAGATAGTACCGGACGATTAATAAATCTATCTAGTTTCATATTTAACTTGCTATGCTGATTTTATTTTCCTTGTTTTTTCTCTTCAAGTGCTTGTTGGAAGTTGGCTTTAGCCTGTTCCGGAGTAACTGGTTTGATTGCCTGTCCGTCTTTCAGGGTGCTGGCATTATCCAAGACCACTTTTTCACCAGCTTTCAAGCCGGAAGTCACTACGTAATCGTGTCCGTTATCCACATTGAAAACATTTATTTCAGTCATCTTTACAGTATTGTCCGGCTGCAATACGAAAGCAAATTTCTTGTCTTGTATTTCCGTTGTAGCTTTTTGCGGAATAACAATTGCATTTTCCAGATGATAGGGTACGATCAGGTTGGCCATACCACCGCTTCTCAGCAAATGTTCTTTGTTAGGGAAAGTGGCCCGAATACTTACTGCTCCGGTATTTTGGTTGATGACACCACTAATGGTGGACATTTTACCTTTATCGGCGTAGGTGGTTCCGTCCGATAGTTCAAGCCCTACCTCCGGATAAGACTCTACAGCTGAAATCTGAGAACCGTCTTTACGTACCAGTGCCAATAGATCTTTTTCAGTCAGTGAAGAGTAGACATACATTTCGTTAATGTCCGAAACGATGGTCAGCGGAGTTTGGATAGAAGGGCTGACAAGGCTTCCCAGACGATAAGGAATTGTGTTGACAATACCATCTGAAGGGCTTTTTACATTGGTGAAGGTTAAATTTTGTTCTGCACTTATCAGTTGTGCCTGTGCGGAAGCCAGTTGTGCTTTGGCAGATGCCAGAGAGTTTTCTGCCATCGCCAGGTCGTAATCACTGATGATATTCTTTTTATTCAATTCACGTTTGTTGTTCACTGTGATTTCTTGTGTGTTCACTCCGGCTTTTGCAGTAGCTACAGCTGCTTTGGCCGAACGGACAGCGGCTTCATATTGTACCGGGTCGATGATGAACAATATCTGTCCTTTGCGTACCATAGAACCTTCGTCTACGCAAACTTTTGTGATGAATCCCGATACTTGCGGACGGATTTCTACGTCTTGTTTACCTTTGATAGTGGCCGGATAGGAACTCTTCAGATTTACTGTAGTGGGTTGCAGCACCTGCACTGCGCATTCCGGGGTTCCCCCGCTCAGGTCAAATCCCTTTTTGCCGCAACTCGACAGGAGGGCTAAACAAAATGCAAATAAAACAATTTTACTTTTCATACCTTCTTTATATTCAATTTATAATGATGTCCATTTTGTGGTAATGTGATTTATCGTGCTAACCCTTCAATGATAAGGGAGAGAAAACCGAATGTACTTAATCAGTTTTCTGCGCAAAAGTACTCTTTTTTCCATCTTGATGTTCTTTGAATAGCTGTTTTTTAACTATGTTTTTCTCTAATTAATATAGGTGTTGCGTAAAAAGCTGTCAAAAGGTATCTGTCATTCTCGTTGGAAAGACTGCATAAGCGGAGCGGGAAAGGTATATATAAAAACAGTGACCCGGAACACTCCGGATCACTGTTTGATTGTTGCTTTGAGGAGTTTCTTTTTAATTCCTTACATGTTGACTTTATGACGTACAGGTGTCAGGATGAAACTGAATTCATAATCCTGATAAGGTACGCGGTACTTTTCAAGCGGAAGTGTTCCCCAACTGTTGACACATCCTAATCCCATCTGCACCTTGTCAATGCACAGATTGGTGAAAGGAGCTTTCGGCACTTCAGGAGAGTGACGTTGGTCTTTCTGTGCTCCGTCATCCAAAGATTCGATGCTGTAGTTCAGGGCAGAAGCAGAGAAAGGAGTATCGCCTACGAACTGCAAGCCGTTTCCGCTGACGTTCAATACTCTCCACCAACGTAAATCGGTCTTGGTTCCGGTTTCCTGCGGTCGGATATATGGATAGAATTGTTCGGCAACTGTCTGGCGATATTTGCCAAGCATGGTAGAGTGATTACGGTCGGCGTAATTTTCTATCGGACCGCGGCCATAATATTCTACTTCATTAAAGTTCTCGGGCATTTGCATTTGCATGCCAAAGCGGAACATATCAGAAACTTTCTCTTCTTTGCCGGCTTCCATCTTTTGAGTTACTTTGATGGCGCCTTCATTGTTGATGACGTAAGTCAGGAACAATTTACCCTTTACGGCTTTCATGTCATATTCTGCCTGAATAACTGCCTGCTTGTTTTCAATATTCTGTTTCAGAGAAGTTAACTTCAGTCCCGGATTTTTCCATACGGCATACCGGTGCTGCAATCCTGCCCCATAGTCGTTGTCGGTAGGAGCACGCCAGAAGTTGGGAGTCAGTTGGGCTCCCTGATTCAATAACTGTATGCCGTCTGCTTCGTAGCGAGAAAGATAGCCATTGTGTTTATTGAATTCAATAATGAAGTTTTCACCTTCTACAATCAGGTAGTTATGATCGTTATCTTTGATAACCGGTACATGAACGGCAATGTTAGATGCCTTCCGGTTCTTTAATTCCGGAGTTTGGGCTTTGTACGGACGGATGGTCAACTGGTCATATGCCACTGTACTTCCTGCCGGCATCAATGTTTCGGCGGATTTCAGTTTGTAAGCAACGTTGAGTAGCAGTTCTTTGCATGGGCAGATATTTTCCGTATTCAGATTCAGTTTAAGGGTAGCTGTTTGTTGTGGAGCCACGTTCAGGTCCTGAATCACTCCGGCTTGCATTACTTCGCCGTCTGCCAGTAATTGCCACTCCATATAGTATGCAGACAAGTCGCGGAAGAAGTTTTCATTATATACTTTTATTTCTCCTTTGGCAAGGTCTGCGGGAGTGGTCCAGATGGACTGATAGAAATATCCTACTTCATGGGCATGCGGATTCGGACGGCGGTCGGGACTGATCAAACCGTTATTATTAAAGTTATTGTCCGAAGCGTCATATTTATTGAAATCGCCGCCGTATCCGTAAATATCTACACCGTCTTTATTCTTCCAGTGGTTGGCTTGGTCAACAAAGTCCCAGATGAATCCGCCCTGGTATTTCGGATATTTACGTATCAGATCCCAATATTCTTTGAAACCACCCTGTGAGTTACCCATGGCGTGGGCATATTCGCACTGAATCAGGGGTTTGTCTATGTTGCCTTCACAATATTTCTTGCAGGCATCATAATCGTAATACATCGGGCAGAAAATGTCTGTGAACTGATTGGTGCCTGCCTGTTCGTATTGTACGGCACGCGTTTTGTCTTCATTCTTGATCCATGTGTAGCATTGTTCGAAGTTCGGACCGTATCCGGCTTCGTTCCCTAAAGACCAGAAGATGATGGAAGGATGGTTATACCCTCTTTGTACGTTGCGTTGGTTACGTTCCAGATGTGCTTTTTTATAAGATGGATTTTTGGCAAGTGTCTCTTTGCCATATCCCATTCCGTGTGATTCTACATTGGCTTCCGCCACTACGTAAATGCCGTATTGGTCACAAAGGTCGTACCACAGATTGTCGTCCGGATAGTGACAGGTACGCACGGCATTGATGTTCAACTGTTTCATTCGTAAGATGTCTTGCAGCATGCGCTCACGTGAAACAACATATCCGCCGTCCGGATCTATTTCATGACGGTCGGCGCCTTTGAAAAGCACCGGCTGACCGTTTACCAGGATTTGTCCGCCTTTCAGTTCTATTTTGCGGAAACCTATTTTGACCGGGATCACTTCCAAGGTGGTATTGTTACCACTTTTCAATGTTGCAGTCAATGTGTATAAATTGGGTGTTTCTGCGGTCCATTTTGCGGGATTGTCTACGTTCATGCCAACAGACTTTTTACCGTTTCCGCTGACTTGGGCTGTGGCTACGTTTTTCCCTGTCGGATCTGCCAGATTCAGTTCTACCGTTCCGTTTCCGTTCAGGTTGAGTGCTATATCCAGTGTACCGTTTGTATAATTGGCGTCCAAATCAGGCGTTACACGGATGTCCTGAATATATTTCTTATTGCGGCTGTATAGGTAGCAGTCACGTCCTACTCCGGAGTAGCGGAAAAAGTCCTGATCCTCCAGATATGTTCCATCACACCAGCGGAATACTTGGAAAGCGATCAGGTTTTTACCGGGTTTCAGGTAATTGGTCAGGTTAAATTCGGCTTCCAGCTTACTGTCCTCGCTATAGCCTACATATTTGCCGTTGACCCATAAATACATATTTGAGGTTACCGAGCCGAAGTGAGCGAATATCTCTTTTCCTGACCATTCGGCAGGGATGATGATTTCTTTCCGGTATGAACCTACATGATTGTTTTCTATGGGTACAAAAGGCGGATTGTTTTTGTATTGGTTTCTCCAGGCATAACCTACATTCACATAAATAGGATCACCGTAACCGTTCATTTCCCATACACCGGGAACTTTCATTTGTCCCCATCCTTTGTCGTTATAGTCAGTCCGGTAGAAGTCGGTCGGACGCGCATCGGCATCTTTCACCCAGTTGAAGTTCCAGATTCCGTTCAGGGTTAAAAAGTTACTTGAGTTTTCTTTGTCAGCTTTCGCTGCTTCTTCACTTGAAGAGTAAGCAAAGTAATTGGTGTGCATCGGTGCACGGTTTACCGCATTAATTTCGGGGTTTTTCCATTCGTCATGTTGAGCCATGGTTGCGAGGCTACATATCGCCAGGCAGCAAGTCAGCAGTTGTCTTTTCATGGGGTTAATCTTATTAGGTTTGTAAATTGTTGGTCAAAGATACGTTTTTTGTCTTGTCAAGCAGACTCTTTTTGAATAAATTAGTGTAAAGTATAGCATTAATTAATGGATAAGGTTTATTTTTGCAGCATGTTAAAAGACAGTATACATAGAAAAAAACGATTCATCCGTAGTCTGTTGGGCGTCGCTATTTTGATGGCTACTCTTTATTCTTGTGCCAGTATGGGGCGTCCGGATGGAGGACCTTTTGATGAAACGCCACCCCGCTTCATCGGCAGTGCACCGGCAGCAGGAGCTGTAAATAATAAAAAGTCAAAGATTGTTCTTGATTTCGATGAGTTCATTAAGCTCGAGAAGGCTAATGAAAAGGTAGTGGTTTCGCCCCCCCAGTTGCAACAACCCGAAATAAAACCCGGAGGAAAGCGGATCACCGTAAATCTTCTCGACTCTTTAAAACCCAATACAACTTATACTATCGATTTCTCCGATGCCATTGTTGATAACAATGAAGGTAACCCGCTTGGTAACTTTGCGTTTACGTTCTCTACGGGAGCTTCCATTGATACGATGGAGGTGTCGGGCACATTACTTGAGGCTTCCGATCTGGAGCCTATAAAAGGTATGTTAGTGGGGCTTCATTCCAACCTGAATGACTCGGCTTTTACCAAATTACCTTTTGATCGTGTGGCTCGCACCGATAGTCGTGGGCATTTTACGATTCGTGGAGTTGCACCGGGTAAATATCGTATTTTCGGTTTGATGGATGCCGATCAGAACTTTTTCTATAATCAGAAAGCCGAAGCTGTAGCTTTCAATGATTCATTGATTATTCCCCGCTTTGAAGAGAGGATACGTCAGGATACCACATGGGTCGACTCACTGACTATCGATACTATTGTTGAACAGAAGTATACTTATTACCTGCCCGATAATATTGTGCTCCGTTCGTTCAAAACACCTTCTGTTTCACAATATCTGGTTAAGAGTGAACGCCTTACTCCCCAAAAGTTTTCTTTGTATTTTTCGGCTCCGGCGGACTCTTTACCTGTACTGAAAGGACTGAACTTCGATGAAAAGGACGCTTTTATTGTAGAAAAAACATTCCGTAACGATACTATCCATTATTGGATACGCGACTCGTTGCTCTATAAGCAGGATACACTTACGTTGAGTCTGAACTATTTGTACACAGATACGTTAAATCAGTTGGTCCCACGTACAGATACGCTGAGGTTGGCTGCGAAGAAAGTGAAGAAAGAAGAACCTAAAAAGAAAAAGAAGAAAGACGATGAGCCCGAACCTACCAAGTTTTTGTCGGTAAATACTCACGCGCCTTCATCTATGGACGTATTCGATTATATTACCCTGACTTTCGAAGAACCGGTCGCGCGCTTTGACAGTGCCGCTATCCATCTTCGACAGAAGGTAGATACGATATGGACGGATGTTTCTTTTGAGTTCGAACATGATTCACTGGATGTGCGCCGCTATAATCTCTATTATGACTGGGAACCCGGGGGAGAGTATGAGTTTGCCGTTGACTCTACAGCTTTTCATGGTATTTATGGTTTGTTTACCAATAAAATAAAACAAGCTTTCAAGGTTCGCCAGATCGAAGAATATGGTAACGTGTTCCTCAATATAACCGGAGCAGATTCTATTGCTTTTGTCGAACTGTTGGATAATCAGGATAAAGTGCTTCGACGGCGTCCGGTGGTTGACGGGAGGGCGGAGTTCTATTATCTGAATCCCGGCAAATATGGAGCCCGGTTGATTAATGACACCAACGGTAACGGAGTATGGGATCCCGGTGACTACGAAAAGGGTATACAGCCGGAGATGGTATACTACTATCCGCATATCATTGAATTTAAAGCGAACTGGGATGCCACTCAGGACTGGAATGTGACGGCTGTGTCTCTGGATAAGCAAAAGCCGGACGAACTTAAAAAACAGAAACCAGATGAAGACAAGAAGAAAAAGACCCGAGATAGTCAAAATGCTAACCGTAACCGCCGTAACAATTAGGCGGAAAGAGTTGGTATGTCTTATTATTGCTCTGCTTTTTGCTTTCCCATTGTCGGGTAACGCACAATGTGAAGCGAAAAACGATGCGTTTAAATCCGGTGAGCACGTCATGTACGAACTCTATTTCAACTGGAAATTCATCTGGAAGAAAGTAGGCTTGGCCAGTCTGACCACCAATTCCACAACGTATCATTCCGAACCTGCCTATCGGGTCAATCTGCTGGCCATCAGCAGTAAGGAAGCCGATTTCTTTTTTAAGATGCGGGACACCTTAACGAGTGTCATGACGGAGAAACTCGAGCCACGTTATTTCAGGAAAGGTGCCGAAGAAGGAAAACGTTATACCGTTGATGAAGCCCGTTTTTCTTTCCGGAACGGGATGTGCTACGTCAACCAGAAACGGGTGCGTAAAGATGGGAGTGTCACAGAGACAGAGCAAAGCGATACCCGGTGTATTTATGATATGTTGAGTATTCTGGCGCAGGCCCGTTCGTTCGATCCGAAAGATTACACCGTCGGCCAACGTATTCAGTTTCCGATGGCGACAGGGCGTAAGGTAGAAGAGCAGACCCTCATTTACAGGGGTATCAAGAAGATTACTGCCGAAAACGATACGACCTATCGCTGTCTGATATTCTCACTGGTAGAGTACAATAAAAAGGGAAAGGAGAAAGAGGTTATAACGTTTTATGTAACAGACGACCGGAATCATCTTCCGGTACGGTTGGATATGCACCTTAACTTTGGTTCGGCCAAAGCATTCCTGCGGAGTGTCAGCGGTTACCGTCATCCCCAGACCTCTATCATTACAAAGTAAACGGAACTTCGTCTTTTTTTCGGAATACGCTTGACTCAAAGGTGGCTATCAGCCTGCCTTCCTGATCGGTTACATCTATCTGATAGTAACCCGTACTGCGTCCTGTATAGCGTTCTCGTGCTTCGGCATAAAGCGTGTCGCCCGGTCCGCTGGCCCGTAAGAAGGTGATGTTGGAAGAAAGGGAGAAGGCCAGTGTGCCGTGTGAATTGGCTGCCGCTGCCAGTGCCAGGTCAGCCAAAGTAAAGATGGCACCTCCCTGTGTCCGTTGTCCTGCATTCAGATGTTCGGGCTTGATTTCCAGTTTTGCTTTACTGTATCCTTCCCTTATTTCAATCAACTCTACACCTGCGTTGGTGGCAAAAAGGTCATTTTTAAAGAATTCTTGTGCTGTCATTTTAATATCTGTTCCGATTTATTACAAAAGGACGCGGAGTATACAGAAAAAGTTATCAGTCCTGTTCCCTCCGCGTCCTTTGTGGTGCTTTTAAATAATTTTCTGAGATTTTATTTATTCAGTTTCCACTCAAATCCGTCCTTAGTATCTTTAATTTCGAATCCCAGTGCAGTCAGTTCGTTGCGGATCAGGTCACTCGTAGCCCAGTCTTTGTTAGCTTTTGCTTTCACCCGCTGTTCCAGCAGCATATCGACCACTTTCCCATAAGCGGCTTCACGTCCGTCCGACGAGCCGATTTCTTCTTTCAGGCCCAGGATATCGAAGCAGAATGTATGGAATACTTCTTTCAGTTCTTTCAGGTCATCGGCAGAGATGGTATTGTTTCCGGCAATGATATTATTGATCATCTTGGCTCCGTCAAAGAGATGTGAAATCACAATCGGAGTGTTCAAGTCATCATTCATCGCTTCAAAGCATTTCGTGCGCAAGCTTTTTACGTCGACGTTCGAAGTAGCTGCAGGAGTGATTTTCTCCAGACCATCCACTGCTTCCATCAGTCGGCTCAGTCCTTTTTCTGCTGCCTGTAATGCTTCGTTGCTGAAATCCACCGGACTGCGGTAGTGTGCCTGCAAGATAAAGAATCGTATGGTCATCGGGCTGTAAGCCTGAGTCAGCAATTTGTGTGAGCCGCTGAAGAATTCATCCAGCGTGATGAAGTTTCCGAGACTCTTGCCCATCTTGGTGCCGTTGATGGTGATCATGTTGTTGTGCATCCAGTAGTGAACCATATCGTCACCCTGTGAAGCTACCGACTGTGCGATTTCGCATTCGTGGTGCGGGAAGATAAGGTCCATGCCTCCTCCGTGAATGTCGAAGTGTTCGCCCAGATACTTACGTCCCATGGCTGTACACTCGGCATGCCAGCCGGGGAAACCGTCACCCCATGGCGAAGGCCAGCGCATGATGTGTTCCGGTTGTGCCCGTTTCCAAAGGGCAAAGTCGGCAGGATTATGTTTTTCTTCCTGTCCGTCCAGTTCGCGGGTTGTATTCAGTACATCGTCCAGATTGCGTCCCGAGAGTTTACCATAATGGTAGTCTTTATTGTATTTGGCTACATCGAAGTATACCGAACCCTGGCTTTCGTATGCATAGCCGGCATCCAGAATCTTTTTTACCAATTCGATCTGCTCGATGATATGTCCCGAGGCATGTGGTTCAATGCTGGGGGGAAGTACGTTCAGTGCCTCCATGGCTTTATGGTACCGGTTCAGGTAGTATTGCACTACTTCCATGGGTTCCAGTTGTTCCAGACGGGCTTTCTTGGCAATTTTATCTTCCCCTTCGTCTGCGTCATGTTCCAGGTGGCCTACGTCGGTGATATTACGCACGTATCGCACTTTATAACCCAACCGGGTGAGATAACGGAAGAGTACGTCGAACGTGATGGCCGGACGGGCATGTCCCAGATGTGCATCGCCATATACCGTCGGTCCGCAGACATACATGCCCACATGTGGAGCGTGCAAAGGCACAAACAGCTCTTTTTTTCTATCTAAAGTGTTGTAAATCGTCAGTTGATGTTCCATAACGTTTGAGATTTATTCTGTTTTAAACCACAAAGTTAGAATAAATAATTTGAATTGGGACGTGTTCTGCCGGATTATTCTCTGTAAGTATATGTGTCTGATGTAAGATCGGGCCACTCATACGAAAAATGCATTCCGATCTTCCATCTTCCACCTTTTTCTGTTTACTTATCTAATTATCAGCGAAATGAATGGGTGGAAGATAGCGTTTTCAAGCCGTTTATCTTCCACCTTTATCTTCCATCTTCCACCCACTGTTTTTGATGGATAAGGTATTGATATGTAATTGTATATAGCGTATTATCTATCTGTTTATGCCGTTTAAAGCATTTCCTTTTCCTTAGTATCTTTAGTGAAAATGGTCCGGACTTTATCTCGTCCCGCATGCCCGGGCCCATAAGCCCGCATACCTGTGCCCATGAGCCCGTATACCCGGGCCCACCGGCCCGGGTATACGGGCTGAGATAAGTTTAGTATGATGAATGATAATATACTTATATATAACGCGTTAATATCATGGAGAAATCAACCTGCTTTCTTATTAATTTCTGTGTTTAAACTGTTGTCTCCCCCTTCTCGGGTGCTTTTGTAAAGAACTTGTTTACGACCGCAGCTACACCGTCCTCCTCGTTGCTAAGGGTAATGTAGTCGGCGGCTTTCTTTACCGGTTCCTGTGCATTGCCCATGGCTACACCCAATCCGGCAAATTGAATCATTGAAAGATCGTTGTAGCCGTCGCCTACAGCCACCATCTCTTCCCGGTTCATGTTCAGCTTGTTAAGTAAGGCAGATAAAGATTGTGCCTTGTCTATTCCCTGTGGCACCAGTTCGAGGAAGAAGGGCTCCGAGCGGTAAACACTCAGTTGACCTTGCAGTTCTACCGAAAGTTCGGCTTCAATGGGAATCAGACGATGTGGCTCACCCACAATCAAGCACTTAGGAAGCGGCAGACGGATATCTTTCAGAAAATCCTTGGAAGGATATATCTGCATTTTATTGAGGAAAGCCTCTTTCCGGACATACACGTCATCGGGATATTCAGTGATGATATATTGCCGGTCGTAAGTCAGGATAGG
The DNA here is from genome assembly GCF_040798045.1 of Bacteroides sp. NGMCC 1.200775. Lineage (NCBI taxonomy): Bacteria > Pseudomonadati > Bacteroidota > Bacteroidia > Bacteroidales > Bacteroidaceae > Bacteroides > Bacteroides sp. NGMCC 1.200775. The sequence continues at coordinate 237,267 of NZ_JASCQK010000005.1, forward strand.
GAGTTGGTTGCGTGTGGCGCATTCGTATAGCCGAGGTATCACTTCGTCCGGCAATACATTGGCATAAACGATCTCTCCGGTACTCCAGTCGATAATTTCTCCGCCGTTATAGGAGAGGATAAATCCGCCGAACTCCTTCATGCGCAGTTCGTTGGCCAAGGGTGCAATACCAAAGGTAGGACGTCCCGATGCAAGTATCAGTTTCACACCCTGTTGTTGTACACGTATCAGTGCTTCTCGGTTGCGTGGAGTTATCTCTTTTTTAGCGTTGGTCAGTGTTCCGTCCAAGTCGAGTACGAGGAGTTTGTATTTCATCAGTCGCTTTTGTTTGGGTTTTGAGGGTGCAAAGGTAGTGGTTTTGGGTATATCACCAAACAGGATGCGAGTAAATAAAGAATGAATGATACGTAGTCTGTTTGATGCGCTTTGATACGTTTATGCTATTGGGGAATTTATTGTCTTGAAATTTTTCTTTATTTTCTTTAAAACCAGAAATAAATACACGATATTTGTATAAATAGAGAATTAGATATGAGGCCGATAAAACTAATTTGGGGTATTGGAGGGATACTATTGGTAGCTTTATTAATAGGTTGTTATTTCTATCAGAGAAGTAATGAGATGATGCGTGTGGAATCAAAAAATCTATTCATACAGGCATTAAAAGGCGAAATGCTGCGAATGGAAAGGGAACTGGATCTACCATGTGTGTCTATGAATGTATCGGGTGCAACGGCTCCTTGGACCAGACTTTCTGTGAAAACTGAGTTTGGTACAAAAGATTATGTTGTAGATGTAAAAAAGGATTTGAAAAATATATCTTCTGATTTTAATGAGCGTTCTTTGCATTCTGTTGTTTGTATGGAGAAGCAGCTTTCTGCTGATACTTTGAATCGGATTTGGGCAGATAGTTTGAGAATGCGGCATATTGTCGCTAAAACCTCTGTACAGGTAGTTACTGCCGATTCAAGTAAATGTATTCGTTCTGAAGGGAGTTGTGGCAATGATTGTTTTGTATCGCCCATTTGGATTGCCTATGTCGGGAACGAGTGTGAGGTAGAGGTTGCCGGTTTTTTATCTTCTACTTGTTGGTCGGTGATTCGATACTCTTCTTCTTCATTTGTCCTTATTGTTGGAGTGACTTTTATACTTATTGCTTTTTTCTACTATGTGTATAAGGTGAAAAAACGTTTGTCTGATTCGGAGGTTGAAGAAGAGCTTCTAAAGGAAAGGCTGGAGAAGGAGAGAGAGCGGTATCAAGATTTAGAAGAGAAACGCAGGCAATATGAACAACAATTGAATTTGCTTCAACAAGAAGAAAAAATGCGGATAAGAGAACTGAGTGATCTACGGGAGAAGCATAAACAAAAAGAAGCTCAGATTGAAATATTGTCAGTAGAGAAGAAACGTAGCAAAGAACAGCAAAGTATTCTTGCAAAGGAATGTCAAGAGGGTATGCTCCAAATAACGATGCTTTCCGATAAATTGGAAAAGGAAAAGATAGACCGGGGAGAGCTTCAACAAAAGTTGGCTGCATGCGAACTGCAAATAGCAGAACTGAGAAAAATAAAAGAAATGTTTGGTGAAGAATTAGTCATTTATAAACTCTGTTCAGGGTTGACTTTTGATCCTCGAAATCATGTTTTGGATTGTGCCGGAAACCGGATAAAACTGGATGCTCAGGGTAGCCGGCTTTTACTCCTTTTTTTAGAGGCCTCTGAAAATAAACTATCATATGAAGAACTGCTTGAAATGATGTGGGCTGATCGTCGAAAGGATAAGAATCGTTTATGGACGGCTGTTTCTCGTTTGCGTAAAGCTTTAGCGCCTACTCGTGTTATCATAAAAATGGAAAATGAAGGTGGGTATCAGTTGGTGCTGCCTAAGAAGAGTGATGACTTCTCGCAGAGAGAACTCTTTTGATATAAGTTCTGGTAAGGGGGCATTTTATTGATTTTCAACTTGTAAGTTTTAGTAAGGAACGTTTTCTTAATAGACAGAAGAAATCGTCTATATTTGTTATGTGTTACTAAAACAACCGAGTATATGAAAAAGTATTTAAAATCAATTGGCTGTTTTGCCATTTTCGTATTGGCTGTATTCTCGTATTTCAGAGAGCAATCTTATAAGTTGGATTCTTTGTCATTGCAGAATGTTGAAGCATTGGCTGAAGGTGAGGAATATACACATATTTCTTGTATAGGTGTAGGCTCTTTGGATTGTCCTGTTAATCATAGTGGTGTGAAATATATATTTAAAGGATATTAAATATTTAATTGGGTTGGGAAGGGAGTGGAACGATGCATGCTCTGGAAAAGTTTAGAATCGTCCACTCCCGGAAAAACCTTCAAAAGAAAGGAGGTTTATAGGTTACAAAGGTAATGAATTTAAGTAAGAATCAGTAGGTGCATCATTTACTTTTTCTGCGGGTGGGTGATTCCCCGAAAAAGAGACACAAGAAACAACAAAATTATTAACCTCATAAAAAGGTGTGAAAATTATGAGTAAGAAAATCTTCGCGGCCCTGATAGTCGCTGTAGTCGCAACTTTTGCAGGCTACAATATATATCAGTCACAGAAAACAGAGAAAATAGTTTCAGACTTGGTGATGGCTAATGTCGAAGCATTGGCAGGCGATACTGAGGGTGGTGCTACTATCACTTGCTCCCGTACGTGTTCTGATGGAGTAGGACGTTGCTACAAGGTTTATGATGATTGGGGAAACTGTCATTTTGACGGTAGTCAAATATATTCTTGTACCTGTTAACTATTAAGCAGAAGTTATACCAAATGTTTAGAGTTTCTTCATTTCCTTTTTTAAAATACAGGAGAGGAGATGATTACTACAAATTTCTTGGTATAACTTCCTGCATTGTTAATCTAATCTAATAAAGTTATGAAGAATATCTTGTTACCACTTCTCTTGTTTGTACTTTTTTCATGTAAAAGTACTGGAGATAAAACCGACTGTGAAGTATTACATGTCGATTTGGTTGAACGCCCTGTTCCAATGGAAGAATTATTTTCTAAAATATCTGTCATTCCATTGGAAACCAATGATAGTTCCTTTCTTGTAAGGCCTGTGAAAGTTATTATTAAAGATAACAGATATTATATTGTCGATGAAGGGGTTCCGGCTGTGTTTTCTTTTGATGAAGAAGGGCATCTTTTGCATAAAATAGGTAAAAAGGGACAAGGTCCCGGAGAGTATCGTGAAATATACGATGCCGTTATTAAAGAAAAAGAAAATGCAGTGTATATGCTATCTCCATTTGGCTCTCTTTATGTGTATTCTCTGGATGGAAAATTCATAAAAGAAATAGAACTGCCAACGAGGGCAAATTATCAATTGATAGAGGAGCTGGAGAGTAAGTATTTCGTTACATGGACACTACCTGCCTCTGAGAATGATAATTGTATCAGCGTTATTTCTAAAGAGTCTTCCAAGAATGTGAAAGAATTTTGGCATGTTCCTCCCGTTCTCACTACTCTGAATTCTAAACCTTTTTATAATTATGAACATAAAGTATATTTTTCCAATCCTTATCAAAATGAAGTATATGAAGTAAGGACAGATAGCTTACGGGTTGCATACCGTTGGGATTTTGGAAAAGATAATCTTGATTTGAAGGAGTATGGATTCACTTTATTAGAGGATAAAAAGGTTGAAGAATATAAATTAATGTTGCAGTATTTACGTGATTCTACTGTGCCTTATTTATTAAGGCATCAATTTCAGAATAAAAAATATTATTATACCATGTTGACGTTTGGCTTTCGGCATCGGATAAATCTTTTTTATCGAAAGGATGACGGCAAGAGTTTCTTTTTTGAGAAAACAGCGGAAGGTGTTTTGCTCCATCCTTTAGCCTTTAATGAAGATTTCCTGACTTGTATTGTTTTCAATGAAGACTTTCCAAACTATGAAAAAGTGCTTCCTCCAGAGGAATATAAGAAGCTGGAAGAGCGTTTAGAAGATGATAACCCCTGTTTAATCAAATTTTATTTTAAATGAAAAATCTTATATTTATACTGGGTTGCTTTCTCTTTCTAATCTCATGTCAGCAGACCGAGAAGGAAAAACTTGAAGAACTTGTTAAAAATTGGAATGGGAAGGAAGTACAATTTCCGACAAATCTTAGTTTTACGTTATATGGAAAAACTCCTGTCGATTTTAAAATCCCTGCTTCGGATTATAAAATCGTGACCTATGTCGATTCGTTGGGTTGTTCCAGTTGTAAATTGCAATTGCCTAAATGGAAGGATTTTATGAAATATGCGGATTCTATAGTAGGCTATCAAATACCGGTTCTTTTTTTTCTTCATCCTGCTAATGTTCGCGAGATGAGGTCTGTGTTAAAACAAAATCGTTTTGATTATCCTGTTTGTATGGATACGGAAGATACTTTTAATAAAGTGAATAAGTTTCCTTCACAGCTAAATTTTCAAACTTTTTTATTAGATAAAAACAATCATGTAATTGCGATAGGAAATCCGGTTCATAATTACGATGTAAGAGAACTCTATATCCATCTTATTTCAGGAGGAATAGATGGAGATTCTCTTTCAAATATGCGAACTGTGATAAAAATAGAGAAAGATATGGTTGATTTGGGGAGTTTTGATTGGAGGCGAGAGCAGCATATAACTTTTGAGATACACAATATTGGTGATAATAATTTGGTCGTTTATGATAATAAGACATCTTGCGGATGTACTTCTGTTGAATACTCCAAAGAACCTGTTCAGCCCGGAAAGTCTTTAGCAGTTAAAGTAACTTATAAAGCAGACCATCCGGAACACTTTAATAAAACTATTATACTATATTGCAATGCTTCCGCTTCTCCTTTGGAGTTAAAGATAACTGGAGATGCCAAATAACTGGAACATATAATGAAATAAATTTCTATAGGGCGAGTGCTGCCAGTTGTCTTATTTGTCCTTGATAGTCGCTGTAGTCACAACTTTTGCAGGCTACAATATATATCAGTCACAGAGAGCGGAGGTGACAATATCGGATTTGACGATGGCTAATGTAGAAGCATTGGCAAGATATGAGTTACCTGAAGTTGAGATCGTTTGTAATGGTGGCTCTTATGGAATGTGTCAATATTGTCGGCGATATGATATATATGATCCTTATTATGGTTGGGGATATGCCTATGAATGCATAAAAACTGGTGATCAGGAGGATTGGTGTGCAAGTGGTTGTGACAGCCATGGAGGAGGTTCTTTCCCCGGTTAATTAGCCAAACGATGTGGTTGTATCACATTTTTGTGACACAACCACTCTAACTTTAAAGTATAGATAAAATGAAAAATACAATAAAATTCTTCATATTGTTAGTTGTAGGTATTTGTTACAGTTGTAATAACAGTCGTGATAAATCATTGACAAAAAATATGTGTAAAACAATGTTATCCGTTGATTTGGATTTAGAGAATAGCCAAGTTTCATTTTATGATTTATTTGATAATGTATCTCTAATTCCCCTCGAAACAAAAGAAGAGTCATTTTTGCATCGTATTGATAAAATTATTTTTTATAATGATTCTATTTTTATAATGGATAAAAGGCAGGGAACTATATTTCTGTTTGATTCAAATGGAAAATATCTGAGTAAGTTATTTAAGCAGGGAGGAGGACCGGATGAATATTTTGATTTATCTGACTTTACCATAAACCCATATACGAATAATTTGGAACTGCTTTCTGCGTATAAAGGTATTTATTGTTATGATTTGAATTTTGACTTTATTGAAAGAATACCTGTTCTTGATAAGGGAAGTCTTGTTCATCGCTTTGCAGTCGTGGACTCTTGTACAAGAGTTTTGTTTAATGTTGTTAGAATGCATAATATAGAGGTATATGATATTTGTGATAAGAAAATTCAGGGTAAATATTTTGAAGTTCCTGCAAATATACGTCGTAATACACCTTTGGGGGGACCTTTTTTATTGGAATGCATAAAAAAGGGAGAAGCTCTTTTTACTCAGCCATTTAGCAATACGGTTTATTCAGTATCTCGGTCATCTTTTACTCCGCGCTATAAATGGGATTTTGGGAAGTATAATTTTAATATTAATAAGTTAAAGCCCAATTTATCTCAAAATGAATATGATGATATTTTGGGGAGCGATTCCTTTTTAGCAAATAACGTATACTCTTTCTTGTCAAATGCGGAGAATGAACTGTTTTATCTTGTACAATTTAGTTTTGGAAAAAGACATGACATATTTACAGTTATATATGAAAAGGGTAGTGGTCAGTATAAAAAAATCAGAGAACTGGAAGAAGGGATTGCCTTTCCATATTACCCTGTTCTAACCGAGGATTTTATGTATACAATAGCTCGTGACACTTCAGTTATTAACAAATACTTGAATGAAAAAATTAAAAAAGAAAATAACATTGTATTGGATAAATTAGGTGGAGAACGGAATCCTGTTATTCTAAGATATAAATTAAAAAAATAGAATATTTCAATGATGACAATGAATTGTTGTACCAAAATATATCTTATAAAGATACTATATCTCATTATTACATGTTTTATTGGGGGAATTCTTCTAACCTCATGTAGGGAAAGTAAACAAGATAAAATGATGCGTTTAGTAAAAAAATGGAATGATAAAACAATTGTTTTTCCACAACAGATGACTTTTACAGCTTTTAGGGGTGACTCTGTTGTAGAATGTAAAAAGAAATATTCTACCTATGCTATAGTTACTTATGTTGATTCTATCGGGTGTATGAGTTGTAAATTGAAGTTGTCAGAATGGGGAGATTTTATGTCTATTGTTGATTCTATATCAAAAAGACAAGTACCTTGTCTGTATTTTTTTCATCCTAAAAAGAAAAGTGAACTTATTTCTTTATTGAAGAGAACGCGTTTTACTTACCCTATTTGCATTGATGAAAATGATTCTTTAAATATTCTGAATGGTTTTCCTTCTGATATGATGTATCAGACATTTTTGATTGATAAAGATAATAAAGTCTTAGCAATAGGAAATCCTGTTCATAATCCTATGGTGAAAGATTTATATATTAATATAATCTCAGGAAAGCAGCCGGAATCTACAAAAAAACAGCGGAAGACAGAGGTAATCATTTCTGAAAATCTGATTGATCTTGGGGAATTTTTTTTAACCATTCCCCAACATTGTACTTTCACTTTAAAGAATGTTGGGGACGATTTGCTTGTGATTGATGATGTAATTACGTCATGTGGTTGCACTTCAGTAGTATACTCCAGAGAGCCTGTTCAACCAGGAAAGTCGTTGGATTTGGCTGTAACCTATAAAGCGGATCATCCGGAACACTTTAATAAAACCATTACAGTATATTGTAATGTTCCTGATTCTCCTCTACAACTGAAAATAACTGGAGATGCTCAATGATTTAGAGAGGATAAAATGATTGGTATAAGGCTGTTTCAAATGATTTCTTAGATGATAACCCTCTAAAAAAGAAGAAAATAAGTTCTCCTTAAACAAAAAATACATATATTTGTCGGGTAAGTAACTATAAAAACACAAAAATATGAAAACTCAGGCATTACGAAGCAATCTATACTTTATTTTACTGGCTACAGCCTTTCTGTTAGGTATGGCGGGCTGTGATAAGGAGGAATCCGATCCGTTGAGAGTCGGGGATGATTCATTTAATAATATTGAAAATGGTGTCTGGACTGCTTATTATCCGAATACAAATCAGACGTGCATTACTATTTATGGTGGGGAAAGACCTTATACGGTAAGTAGTAATTCTGATATTCTCAAAGTGAATATGGATAAATTCCTGAATGCTTTCAACTACGAAATTCTGGGCGTTGGCGATGCGGAAGTGACAATTACCGATGCGAAAGGAGAATCTGCAGGTCTAAAAGTGAAAATAGACTATTGGTCTGATAAAATGAAGATTGTTAAGCAGGATGCCTATGTAAAAGGCGACGGGATGACGGTGGCTGCACAAAAGGAATTGAAAGAAAAAGCTTTGGCTTCCATTCCTGTAAAAGTAGGGGGTGGTTATCGATTTATATATACAAAGGATCAAGGAGGAACTGCGTATGTCTATCCGGATAAATTAGGGTAGGAATACCATAGGACTTAATTTGAAATCGGATGAAAAGTCATGTATGTAAGTTTACCGTTGTTTTATTTCTTCTCAGTTATACGGCCTGCCTGTCGGCACAGATAAACGGGAAGATACTGGATGCAAAGACCGGGCAACCTCTGTCCGGAGCGAATATTTATTCGGATAAGGGGGTGGGCATTACCATGTCTGATGAAAAAGGTGAGTTCATCATTAAAGACGGAGAACCTCTGCAGGGGATTGATACAATCTGTATTTCTTTTGTGGGCTATCTGACCAAACGCTTTCCTGTAAGGGATTTATTGAAAAAGAAAAACTCTATCTCATTGGAAGAGGCGCCGATTGAATTGGGGGAAGTAACTGCTTATGGAGTCAGGAAGTTCTATTTGCGTGTGCCGTATACGCAAATATCTTCAATGCCGGTACCTTTATATTCGTTTGCAATGGTCTCATGCAGAAATAAATTATACGTTACGGGTGGAGACCGGTCGCAGGTGAAGCCTCCTACCGACTATGATCTGACGGGTTCCGGTGGATTGCCAACTGGATTTGTGTACGAAAAATATAGTGGTAAAATCTATGTTTATGATATTCCTTCAAATACCTGGACTGTTACCAATCAAAGGCTGAGAGAGCGTGCTTATCATTCGGCGCTTTATGATAATGGAAGAATTTATGTGATGGGCGGAAAACGTTTCTCGACCAACCGAAAAATGGAATTCCTCGACGAGACAGTGGAGATTTATGATCTGGCCAGCGACACTTTGTTGACAGATCCGGTGAATCCGCATCAGGCGGCTTCTGCTGCCGCATTTGCCTATGATGGGAAGTTGATAGTCATGGGAGGGTCTATATATCGGGCTGAGAGCGGATGGCAGAGGTACTCTGATAAAATACACATGCTTGATCTCAGGAATGGTGCCTGGTATGAAGTGGGGAAGATGCCTTTAGGAATGGAAACAGATGGTATATTGGTGGGGCATACTATACTTTTGTTTGGTGGATACCGGGGAAAGGCATTATCGACAATACAGACTTATGATTTAGCCACGGGTGCCTGGAAAAGTAAAGGGAATTTATGGTTTCCGATATGTAAGGCAGGGATAGCTCGTGGTGGGGATAAGGTTTATATTCTGGAGAACGGTGTGATGCAGGTTTATAATCTTCGTACCAATGAGGTAAAAGCTTATCAGATTGATTTGAATTTAAGGGCAAGCGGGCTGTATTGTACGGAGAACAAGTTGATTATTGTAGGAGGATGCACTGAGGATATGGATGGCAAGCTGGGAGATGCAGGTGTTTACGAGGTGCAATTGTCTGATTTTGAACGTACGGAGTTACATCTGATAAACCGGGAAAAATAGAGGGGAAAGTTTACAAAAGTCCCGCCCACTCCTGGTTGGTTAGTGTGGGGAGCTGATCTGTTTCTGTGATGAAAGTTTCCGCCAGTTTTCGTTTTTCCTCTTGTAGCTGTATGATTTTCTCTTCTATGCTTCCTTGCGTGATGAAACGGTAAGCAATTACTTGTTTGTCTTGTCCGATACGGTGCGCGCGGGCAATGGCCTGTGCTTCGGCTGCCGGGTTCCACCAGGGATCGATGATGAACACATAGTCTGCTTGTGTCAGGTTGAGGCCCACTCCTCCGGCTTTTAGTGAGATAAGGAAAGCTTGTATCCTGGGGTCACGGCTAAAGCGTGCAATCTCTTCCGGGCGATTGGTAGAAGAGCCTGTTAGAAGAGCATAATCCCATTGACGTTTACGAAACTCATCGGCCACCAACTCCAGATGTTTGACGAAAGAAGAAAAGATCAGTACCTTATGGCCTTCGCTCCGGAGTGTTTCGAAGGTCTCTATAATTAGGTTTAGTTTACCGGATTCACCGATGAAACCGGGTAAAATCATCTGCGGATGGCAGGCGAGTTGCCTTAAACGGAGAATCCCGTTGAGTATTATGAGCGGTTGCTGACCCTTCTCTACGGTCTGTTCCAGCAGAATGTTCCGGAGACTGTTCTTTTCATGTTGGTAGAGCTCGTTCTGTTTCTTTGCCATGTCGCAATAAATCACTTCTTCGGTTAATGACGGTAGTTCCGGAGCTACTTCCTGCTTGCTTCTGCGTAGTATAAATGGGGAAATGAGTTGTCGTAGACGAAACTTCATCCGTTCGTCACCTTGACGGATGGCGTTGATGAACTGTTTGCTGAACGCTGTCTCGTTTCCTAAAAGTTCAGGCTGTAGAAAATGAAACTGTGCCCAAAGATCCTTCAGGGAATTCTCAATAGGAGTTCCTGTCAGAATTAGCCTGTGTTTACTTTGTAATTGTATCGCTGAACGGAATGTAAGTGATTCGCTGTTTTTTATGTTTTGACTTTCATCGAGAACTATGTACTCAAACTTATATTGGGATAAAGTCGCAATATTATTGCGCATCGTGCCATAAGTGGTAAAGACCAGATGATATTGGTCGAAGTGCTTTGACAAGCGATTGATTTCATTGGTGGAGTTTCCGTTATATTCCGTCATTGACAGGCTGGTAAAACGGGATGCTTCCCGTTTCCAGTTATGCAAAAGCGAGGTAGGCACAACAATAAGGGTGGCATGCAGGCGTGGTGTCTGGCTTTTCTTTTGATTTAGTACAGCACATTGCAAGTCGTTTTGTCCGCTTCGGGAGGCGTTGGGGGCTTCGGTTTTTACCGGAAAAAGTGATAACTGCCCCTTTTCATCGAAGAAAGCTTCCTTTTGCACAGGAGAGCCTTGAGTGTTTTCTTTCTCTTCCAGGCTGTTTGTTTCCTGATTTGTTGAGGCGGCTGTTCCCGGTTTGTAGATGTATTGTAAAAGTGTAAGGGTTTGCAAGGTCTTTCCAAGGCCCATATCATCGGCCAGACATCCTCCGAATTTTTCGAGGTATAGGTTTGCCATCCATGAGAAACCTTTCTGCTGATAGGGGCGAAGATTGGCCTTGAGCCCTGCAGGTACAGGGATTGGTTTCTCCAATCGGACGCCGGTTGCTATACCTGGACCTTTTTCCAGGATCGATTTTATTACACCCACAAAAGGACGCTTCAGTCGGATGTTCTTACCTGATTCTTTACCTATCTCAAGCAGATTGGCGTATTTGGTGAACCATTCTTCGGGGAGGAGGATAATGCGTCCGTCAGAGAGGGGATATTCCCTGTTGTTGTCCAGTATATTTTTGCGGAATCGGCTGAAGGGAATTTTCTGATTGTCTATGACGACATTGATATGTAATTCGAACCAGTCGGGGCCATCTTCGTAATCCTGTTCTATCCGGATATCCGGAAGATAGTATGGCTTCTTGTGCGTATCACTTGATAAGATAAACTTTTCCAGTAGCATTTCCCGGTGACGGCTGACCCACTCGGTAATGTTTTTTTCGGGAGCGATAGGCGATAGTTTGAAATGGGAATCACTGACACATTGTAATCCGGCTTTTTGAAGCAGACGGATTGCCTGTTTCTCGGCAGCTGAGTTACGTTGGAAATAGTGGATGACAGTTTGTCCATTCTCTTGCCCCCGGAAGATGATTTTCTTGATTCCATCGGAACCATGAGGTGAAAAAGTCCGGTCTCCATAACGAAAATCAAGCCGTAACAAAGTATCATTATAGATTGTATCTTCAAGGTAGAGATAAGCATCACACGGACGTCTTTCTCTGATCACTTTGACTCCTTGAATATTGATTTCATGGTAATACGCAAGGGGAATCATGATATTGTCTATGTATTTTTCAGTCAATGAAGCGTCCACGCTGATACGTTCTTTCTTGGTGAAAGGCAGTAAGCGTGAAGCTTCAATATGGGGGACAGTAAATAAATCCATACCCAGCAATAAGGTGGCAGGATTGGAGGTGAGGACAGTGACAGGTTTTTGTTCCATCAGTGAAACCGGCAGGTCGTCATAGTAGCATTGCAGTTGATAGCTGAAATATTCCTCGGTTACTTTAAAAGAGAAATGGGCTTCTAAATCGTGGGGATGGACACGGTATGCATGGTGTTCATAGAGTTGCTTGCTTCCACTTGGTTTCTGATAAAACGGAAGTTGCCTGGTGCGTATCAGTTCTAACATCTCCAACAGTTTCTTCTCTATGAAAGGACGGATTTGTTCTTTAAGTTTGTTATTGTCCTCGGCCAGTTTGCGGAGGAATTTAGGGACTGTTTTTTCACGGGAATAGACTCCCATCAGATATTTTTCAGTATAATGAGAAGCAATGTCAATGGCTTTTTGTTCTGCTTCATTCATTTTTTTGATCGCATCGGGAGAGGCATGGAAAGCTTGTTCGATCACTTCCAACGTGTTGTCAGGGGTTCGGCTGACAGTGTAGGGGATGAGTAATATCCCCAGAACAGGGTGCTCTACGAGTACAATGACAACTTGGTTGGTGGAAAGTGCTTTTTTCATTCTGTCCGGTTTGGAAGGTCAAAGATACGGGATTTTATGTAATTTTGCGGTATGATGGAGGAAAACAAACGAGTCTTATTGGGAATGAGCGGTGGTACGGATAGCTCTGTGGCTGCCATGCTATTACTTGAAGCCGGTTATGAAGTAACGGGAGTTACCTTTCGTTTCTATGAGTTTAATGATTCTACGGAATACTTGGAAGATGCCCGTGCATTAGCAACTCGCTTAGGTATCGAACATATCACTTATGATGCGCGCGAGATTTTCCGGAAGAAAATTGTTGATTACTTTATCGATGAATATATGGCCGGACATACTCCGGTCCCCTGTACTCTTTGCAACAACTGGTTAAAATGGCCTTTGTTGGCCAAGATTGCCGATGAAATGGGTATTTTCTATTTAGCTACCGGTCATTATGTGAGAAAGAAATGGATGGACGGAAGCTATTATATTACGCTTGCCGCAGATCCGGATAAAGACCAGTCATTTTTTCTGTGGGGATTAAAACAGGATATTTTGCAACGTATGTTGCTTCCGATGGGTGAGATGACTAAACCTGAAGCACGTGCTTATGCTGCCGGAAGAGGTTTTGAGAAAGTTTCAAAAAAGAAAGATAGCATCGGGGTTTGTTTCTGTCCACTTGATTACCGTAGTTTTCTGAAAAAGCATCTTTGCGATGCGGGAGGCGACAGGAGCAATAAAATAATCCGGGAAGTGGGCAAAGGCAGATTCCTCGATGAAAGCGGCAATTTTATTGCCTGGCATGAGGGATATCCTTTTTATACCATAGGGCAACGCAGGGGGTTAGGCATCCAACTGAACCGTGCTGTTTTTGTAAAGGAGATCCATCCTGAAACCAATGAAGTGATATTGGCTCCTTTAAAGTCCCTTGAAAAGTCAGAGATGTGGTTGAAAGACTGGAATATAATCAACGAATCCCGTCTGCTGGGCTATGATGATATTATTGTGAGAATACGTTATAGGAAACAGGAAAACCATTGTTCTGTCACAATCACTCCGGAGGGATTATTACATATACAACTACACGAACCTTTGTCCGCCATTGCAGAAGGACAAGCAGCCGCTTTTTATAAGGATGGTTTGCTGTTGGGAGGAGGGATTATAACGATGAATGATGAACGATGAATAGTATGCGGATAGCACACAGCCCATTCATCGTTCATCGTTTATCGATTATCGTTCATTGTTTATTCAAAGCAATCATTTCTTCAATGTAGTCTCTTGTATTGCTGAGTCTCGGTACTTTATGCTGACCACCTAATTTCCCTTTTTGAGCTAACCAGTCATGGAAAAGTCCTTTGCGTGCGACAATCACTTCCAATGGTTGGAGAGCGATATCTTTCCATCGTTTTGCTTCGTAGTCGGAGTTTACTTCTTTCAGTGTAGTATCCAGTACCGCCGCAAATCTTTCGATGGAATCGGGCATTTTGGCAAACTCAATAAGCCATTGATGACGGCATTTGGCATTTTCATCCATAAATACGGGGGCAGCGGAATATTCGCTGACTTGAGCACCAGTTTCAGCACATGCTTTGGCAAGCCCTTTTTCTGCATTATCTACGATCAGTTCTTCACCAAAAGCATTGATGAAGTGCTTGGTACGTCCTGTAATGACGAACTTATACGGATTCTTTCTGGTGAATTTCACAGTATCCCCGATCATGTACCGCCATAATCCGCAGGAAGTGGAGATCACCATAGCATAATTTTTATTTAGCTCTACTTCTTCAAGGCAATAGGTGCGGGGATTCTCTTTTTCCACATCCTCCAAAGGAATAAATTCGTAGAAAATACCATAGTCAATCATCAATAACATAGATGGGTCGGAGAAATCGTTTTGTGTCCCGAAATAGCCTTCCGATGCATTGTAGGTTTCGACATAATGCATTTTAGAAGAATGAATGACTTGCTTATATTGTTCACGGTAAGGGGTAAAAGCGACACCTCCGTGGAAGAATACTTCCAGATTGGGCCATACTTCTTCCAAGGTCTGCTTGCCTGTTTTTTCAAGAATACGTTTGATTAAGACCAACATCCAGGAAGGAACACCCGAAAGATTGGTTACATCTACCGGTATGGTGCTGTTGGCAATAGCTTCAATTTTGGTTTCCCATTCGTCCATTAATGCTATTTGCTTGCTTGGCACACGTATCAGGTTGATCAGCGGACTTACATTCTGGATCAATATGGCTGAAAGGTCACCTACCAAACTATGGTTGGAGTTCAGGTTCGGACTATGGCTGCCTCCCAGAATCAGTCCTTTACCGGAAAAAAAACGGCTGTCGGGATTCATGCGGAAGTAGATTGCGGCCGCGTCTTTTCCTCCCCGGTAATGAATATCCTGCAAGGCCTCTTTGCTAACCGGAAGAAACTTGCTTTTATCGTTTGTGGTGCCCGAGGATTTTGCAAACCAGCGTATTTCTGAAGGCCACAATAGGTTTTGTTCGCCTGCACGGAGACGTTCCACATAGGGCTTTACTTCTTCGTAGGTTTGTATGGGGAGTCGGTTTTTAAAGTCTTCGTAATTGCGGATAGATTTATAATCATACTTCTTTCCCCATTCAGTATTTTCTGCCTGTTTTACGAGACGGGTCAATACCCGGTGCTGTATATCTCCGGCTTGTGTATCATAAAGATCTATGGCTTTTAAACGGGAATCAAATACTTTGCTTATAATCTTTGTAATATTCATTGCTCTTTAACATATAATGTTTAGTCGTGCAAAAATAGCCTTAATTATCTTTTTTTTCTATCTTTACGACGGAAATAATAGTTAAAAGTGAAGATATGTCATGCTTTTGCAGACAGATGAGTAACTTTTTTCTTTTAAATACGTAATATTCAATAAAAAAAGAGCAGCAATGAAGATCGGAATTCTTACATCCGGAGGAGATTGCCCCGGCATAAACGCTACGATTCGCGGGGTGTGTAAAACGGCCATTAATCATTATGGAATGGAAGTTGTGGGGATTCACAGTGGTTTTCAGGGATTGCTGACGAAAGAGGTAGAATCGTTTACTGAAAAATCCTTGTCCGGATTGCTAAACCTGGGTGGTACTATGTTGGGAACTTCACGCGAGAAGCCGTTCCGTAAGCAAGGTATTATTTCGGATGTGGATAAACCGGCGCTGATACAACGTAATATTGCTGAATTGGGACTTGATTGCGTGGTGTGTATCGGTGGAAATGGTACGCAAAAGACTGCCGCAAAATTTGCAGCGATGGGAATTAATATCGTTTCTGTTCCTAAGACGATCGATAATGATATCTGGGGTACGGATATCTCTTTCGGATTCGATTCGGCAGTGAGCATTGCTACAGATGCTATCGACCGGCTTCACTCTACGGCAAGCTCTCACAAGCGGGTGATGGTAATCGAAGTGATGGGGCATAAAGCAGGATGGATTGCTCTATACTCGGGTATGGCAGGAGGAGGAGATGTAATCCTGGTTCCGGAGATACCTTATAATATAAAAAATATAGGGGATACAATTTTAAATCGTTTAAAAAAGGGGAAACCTTATTCGATTGTGGTCGTTGCCGAAGGTATCCAAACTGATGGGCGTAAGCGTGCTGCCGAATACATCGCCCAGGAAATTGAATATGAGACAGGTATTGAGACGCGTGAAACGGTGCTTGGCTATATTCAGCGCGGTGGCTCACCTACACCTTTCGACCGTAACTTATCTACCCGAATGGGAGGGCATGCAACGGAGCTGATTGCTAATGGGCAGTTTGGACGTATGATTGCATTGAAAGGTGATGAAATATCTTCCGTTGCATTAGAAGAAGTGGCCGGAAAGTTGAAATTAGTGACTGAAGAACATGACCTTGTTGTACAAGGGCGCAGGATGGGAATATGCTTCGGATAATAATCGGAGGTGTTTAGATTATATACTGATATTTTCAGTTGATGTTATTTTATCAACTTGCGGAGATTCCTCTGTCTGGTTTATTTCAGGATCGTCGGGTGTATCTTCTGTGGAGATATTATTCTGTACTTTGGCTTCTTGTACACCTGCCATGAACTCAGGATCCCCTTTGATTTTTTTGAGGGCCATCTGTGCGGCATTCTGTTGTGATTCCTTTTTGGAGTATCCTGTACCGGATCCTCCGAGTATGCCTTCAATCCGGACTTCTGTCTGAAACACGGGATTATTCTCTTTGTCAAGGAACTGTTCTATTAATTCGAAAGAAACTTCCATCTTGTTTTTCTGGCTCCATTCAATCAGCTTAGACTTGAAGTTCACCTCTTTGCGTGAGAGTTTGTCCAGATCTATATAGGGCTCGATGATTTTCTTCTGCATAAACTGTTTGCAACATTCATATCCCCGGTCAAGATAAATGGCTCCAATAAAAGCTTCGAACGCATTCCCATACATATAGCTGTTGTGGGAAGAAGAACGTGTAGAATATTTGATAAGTTTGTCCAGGCCTATTTCGACAGCCAGTTTATTTAATGTTTCACGCTGAACTATTTTAGAACGGGTGTTTGTCAGGAATCCCTCTCTTTTACCTTCGAAATGTTGATAGACAATATCCCCTACGATGGCGTCAAGAATGGCGTCACCAAGGAATTCCAAGCGTTCGTTGTTCAACGGACGTCCTTTCTCCGAACGTACAGCTGTCGATTTATGCAGGAGAGCCTGCTCGTATAGCCGGATGTTGCGTGGATAGAATCCAAGTATGCGATAAAAACAAAAATAAGACTCTCTATCCTTACAGAACAGGAGCCTTATCTTATCTATTTTATTACGTAACACGACTTTATTCAGCGTATTTCTTGAAGATTACACAAGCATTGTGACCACCAAATCCGAATGTATTCGAAAGGGCAACGTTAACTTCACGTTTCTGTGCTTTGTTGAACGTGAAATTAAGGTTATAGTCGATGTTCTCGTCGTTATCACCTTCGGCATGATTGATAGTCGGAGGAACGATGCCGTTCTTGATGGCAAGGATACTTGCAATAGACTCTACCGCACCGGCAGCACCCAACAAGTGACCTGTCATTGATTTGGTTGAACTGATATTCAACTCAAAAGCATGTTCGCCAAATACTTCCTTGATTGCTTTGGCTTCCGATATATCACCCACCGGAGTGGATGTACCGTGAACGTTGATGTAATCCACTTCTTTAGGATCCATTTCTGCATCTTCCAGGGCATTCATCATCACCAGTTTTGCACCAAGTCCTTCCGGATGAGATGCTGTCAGGTGGTGAGCATCAGCAGACATACCTACACCGGCTACTTCTGCATATATTTTTGCGCCACGGGCTTTTGCATGTTCAAGTTCTTCAAGAATCAGGCATCCTCCACCTTCACCCATTACAAAACCGTCACGGCTCGCGCTGAACGGACGAGATGCTGATTGTGGTTCGTCGTTACGAGTTGACAATGCATGCATAGCGTTGAAACCTCCTACACCGGCTGCTGCGATAGCGGCTTCCGAACCACCGGATACAATCACGTTTGCCTTACCCAGACGGATCAGGTTGAATGCATCGGCGATGGCGTTAGTAGAAGTTGCACATGCAGAACAAGTTGCGTAGTTCGGGCCGTGGAAACCATACATAATAGAAATCTGTCCGGCAGCAATATCTGAAATCATCTTAGGGATGAAGAACGGATTATACTTAGGACCGTTTTCTTTGTGAAGGGCATAATTGCTTGTTTCCTCCTCAAATGTACGTATACCACCGATACCGGCACCAAAAATAACGCCGATTCTGTTTAAATCCTCATTTTCGATATCAAGACCCGAGTCTGCAACCGCTTCTTTGGCAACGGCAACGGCATACTGTGTGTACAAGTCCATTTTACGTGCCTCTTTGCGGTCGATATATTGAGTTACATCGAAGCCTTTCACTTCACATGCAAATTGAGTCTTGAATTGCGATGCATCGAAATGAGTAATAGGTCCTGCTCCACTAACCCCGTTCACGAGGTTTTCCCAAAATTCCGGGACAGTATTGCCAACAGGAGTAATGGCGCCCAGACCTGTTACTACAACTCTCTTTAATTCCATACTGATGAAATCGAATTACTTAGCGTGTTCTTCGATGTAAGCTACAGCATCCTGTACTGTGCCAATCTTTTCAGCTTGGTCATCAGGAATAGAGATACCGAATTCTTTTTCGAATTCCATGATAAGTTCTACAGTGTCAAGAGAATCAGCTCCCAGGTCGTTAGTGAAGCTTGCTGTTTCTGTAACTTCTGATTCTTCTACGCCCAATTTATCGACGATAATCGCTTTCACTCTTGATGCAATTTCAGACATAACTTTAAGTTTTTAATTAATAATTAGTTTTATTTCTTTAAATTTGCGGTGCAAAGGAATAAATATTTATCGTCCTGCGCAAATTTTTGATTAAATAAATGCAATCTTTTGCACATTTTTCACTGTTTTGTGCACTAAAAGGTCTGATTATGGAGAAAAACATCGCTATTTTTGCTTCCGGCTCTGGTACAAATGCTGAAAACATTATCCGGTATTTCGAGGGAAATGATTCAGTCAGGGTAAAATTAGTTCTTTCTAACAGGAAGGACGCGTATGTTTTGGAGCGTGCACATCGTTTAGGAGTGCCCTGTAGGGCTTTTCCGAAGTCTGATTGGGAAATAGCGGAATCCATCTTGGATTTGCTGCGTGAACATCAGATTGACCTGATAGTGTTAGCCGGCTTCTTGTTGCGTATACCGGATGCACTTTTGCATGCTTATCCTAATAAAATTATAAATATTCATCCGGCTCTTTTACCTAAGTTTGGGGGAAAGGGGATGTATGGCGATCGGGTGCATGAGGCGGTGGTAATGGCAGGAGAGTCCGAAAGTGGTATTACTATACATTATATAGACGAGCATTACGATGAGGGAAGTATCATTTTTCAAGCTAAATGTTCAGTACTTCCCGGAGATACCCCTGCGGAAGTGGCTAAAAAAGTTCATGCGTTGGAATATGAATGGTTTCCCAGGATCATAGAACAAACCGTAAATACCTTCTTGTAGAGCTGGTTTTCTGAGGAAATGTTTTATAGTATCGTATGAGGTTGTGTCGAAACTCTTTTCACCACAGCCTCATGCAATGTTTAATATCCTCTTATTGAGGATCGGCATTATCAGGGTTAAATAGTAAATCAACCGATATTAATCTTATATGCTCCTTCTTCTCTCCTTAATGGGTAATCTCCCCGGAGTTGTTCAAATAGCTTCGGATGGGTCTTTAGTGTATCGCTGTCCCGTCGGGGATCGTAAATTTGCAGGGAGGCCGCTTCATAAGTTGTTGCGGAAATTATTTTGTTTTCCGGTTCCGGAGGAACAATCTGATAGCCGGCTTCAATCCGGAAGAACCGGCATAAGGCTTCAAGTGACATTCGGGTTGCGTTTGCTTTTCCGTCTGCGGAATATCCGGCGATGTGAGGAGTGCCTATAATTACTTTCTCTAATAATTTAAGATTGATATCCGGTTCATGTTCCCATACATCAATGACAGCATCGGACAAGGTACCTGACTGAAGAGCATCGAGCAGTGCCTCTGTTTCGATAACTTCACCGCGTGAGGTGTTCATGACTATCGCCCCCTTTTTCAGTGAACGGAAGAAGTGCTTGTCTGCCAAATGATAAGTTTTATATTTTCCCTCCTTATATAAAGGTACATGAAATGTGATTATGTCACACTCTTTGGCTATATTCTCTAAAGTAGTGAACATTGTGCTTTCTTCTTTTTCTGCTCTGGGAAGATCGTTCAGCATTACTCGCATTCCTAATTTTCGGGCTACATCAGCTACTTTGCTTCCTACATTTCCTACGCCTACGATGCCAATGGTCATTTGATGCAACTTCATTGCATGGGTTTGTTGTAAAATGAACAGGGCAGATTGGATATATTGTGCAACGGATGCCGAATTACATCCCGGGGCATTGGTCCATGTGATACCTGCTTCCCGGCAATAGGCTGTGTCGATATGATCGAATCCTATTGTAGCGGTTGCGATAAATTTTACTTTGCTTCCGGTAAGCAGTGAACGGTTACAATGCGTACGTGTGCGGATAATTAATGCATCGGCATCATGTATCAGTTCCGGGGTGAAATCTTTTCCCGGAGCATATACTACTTCATCGGCTATTTGCTCAATAGCCTCTTTGATGTAAGGTATTTTGTTGTCTACAATAACTTTCATGATTGATCAGGGGTTTGCATGCAAAGGTAGGAAATAAAAAGCAGGAAAGATTGGCTATATGGAAAATATTGCATAGATTTGCCCGGTAATGCGCATTACGATAAGTTTGAACTTAGACAATTTATATCAATAATGAAGTGTATCCACATTATTACTCCGGTAAAAGATTCTATTGAGTTGACGTTGCAAACAGCTGAGGCTATTTTAAAATCAGATTTCACCGTTCCTTTTCATTATACTATTTATAATGATTTCAGCACCGATGAAAACACGAAACGACTGAAAGAAGCATCCCTGGCGATGGGATTTGAGTTAATTAATCTGTCCGAGATCACTTCTCATCCTTCTCCCAATTATTTGCTGGTGCTTCAGATGGCACAAGAAAAGGCTGTTGCCGCTGAAGCAGGCTTGCTGATCGTTGAATCTGATGTGATTGTGAAAAAACACACTTTGCAGGCTCTTTTTGATGGTGCGCAGTCCAGACAAAACTGTGGAATAGCTGCTGCTGTGACAGTAGATGAGAACGAGGTAATTAATTATCCCTATTTATATGCGAAAGGCAAAGAAAATCAGGTGTTTCCGGAAAAGAAACATCTTAGTTTCTGCTGTTCTTTGCTGACAACCGACTTTCTGCGTGCTTTTGATTTTCATTCTTTGAATCCGGAAAAGAACTGGTTTGATGTAACTATTTCCCATCAAGCACTTGAAAAAGGTTTTGTCAATTATCTGTTTACTACTTTGACTGTATGGCATCGCCCGCATAGTAGTCGTCCATGGAAACAGTTGAAATATACGAATCCGCTTAAATATTACTGGTTGAAGTTCACTAAAGGATTGGATAAAATTTGATGGTATGGCAAAGCCGTTAGTATCTGTAGTTATTCCTGTATATAATATGGAGGAGTTTCTGGAGGAGACACTGGATTCTGTCCTGTCTTCTGATTATCCGAACTTTGAGGTGATTGTGATGGATGATGGTTCGAAAGACCGTTCTCTTGAAATTGCCGAAAGCTATAAGTCCCGGTATGAAAATGTAAGGGTTTACACACAAGCAAATAGTGGCGTTGCTACGGCTCGTAATCATGCTATTTCTAAAGCAGGCGGAGTATATATCTTGCCGGTCGATGCTGATAATCGTATTAGTAAAGAATTGATTCATTCTGCTGTAGATATACTGGAGTCGGATCCGGAAGTAAAAGTGGTCTGTCCACGTGCCGAGTTTTTCGGAGACCGTTCGGGCGAATGGGTATTACCACCTTTCTCGCTATCATTGCTTGCTCGTAAAAATATGATGGATACTTGTGCTGTTTACCGTAAGTCCGAATGGGAAAGAATTGGAGGATACTGTGCGGAGATCGTGGCTCGTGAAGATTGGGAATTTTGGATCTCAATGTTAAAGGATGGAGGAAAGGTTGTAAAGTTGCCGGAAATAGGTTTGTTTTATCGGGTGCGCGAACAGTCTAAACGTGTTACTGACCGTTTGCTAAAAAAGCATGTGATTGACGTTCTAAATAGACGACATCCTGATTTCTTTGAGCGGGAATTGGGAGGGCCGTTACGTTATCAGCGTTCCTGGTCAAGGTTAATCAATCGGATTTCCCGAATAATCCACCCTCGGAGAGTCTTCGTTGGAGATGATTTTCAGGACTTATCTTCTTTTGTACGTGTATTACCTGTGCATTTTGAGAATGGAGGAACGTTGATATATGAAGGAAGAAATAAATTGAAAGAGTTTGAAATACATGGTAGAAAGTTGATAGTGAAGTCATATCAGCTTCCTCACCTGATTAATCGAATTGTTTATAATTCTTTTCGTGCCTCTAAAGCCCGCCGTTCTTATCAATACGCACAGATGCTGCGTAAAGCAGGTATTGGTTCTCCTGCTCCTGTTGGATTTTATTCTACGGGAACATGGTTGTTGTTTGGCCGTAGCTACTTTGTGAGCCTAAAGTCCGAATGTCCTTATACGTATCGTAATCTGTTAGAGGAGACTTTTACCGGTGACAAAGAAAAGGTGTTACGTGCTATAGCCCGTACCACAGCAGCTTTACACGAAAACGGTTTTCTACATAAAGATTACTCGGGAGGGAATATTCTTTTTAGGGAAACGGATAAAGGCATTGAAGTGGAAATCATTGATTTAAACCGCATGCGTTTTGGTAAAGTCGACATAGAAACCGGTTGTAAGAACTTTGAGCGCTTGCCCGGAACACACGAGATGTTTGTTATCTTGGCAGATGAATATGCCAAAGTGAGGGGATTCGATGCCGATAGATGTCTGGAACTGATTGAGAAGAGTCATTTATGACGCATTGATTGAGACAACCCTTTGCCTAAGATTATGGTGGGCAGTATATACCAACGTCTGAAGTGGAAACATAATTTGATTATAATGATCCATTTATATATGATATAGAATAAAAAATTGGAATGCTTTTTATATACATATAATTTTGAAATAAACCTTTCTTTGTAAGCCAACGTATAAACTTTTGTAGATTCACCTTGGAGGTGTAAAAATCTATAGGTTGGCAGAACCGTTGACTGATAGTTGTGATAAGATAATCTTGTACAGATATCATACTCTTCATAATAGAGGAATATATTAGTATCAAAGCCTTTGATTTTGAAGAAGACTTCTGAAGGAAACATCATAAATGCTCCGTTGATCCATGAAGCATGTATAGGAAACTGGTATACTTTCTTTTTTCGTTTGGGGTAGCGGGCGGGACATAATCTTTCCGGGATGTCGTTTCCTAAAATCTCATATAGAATACCGATTGGATGATTGAATGAGGGTACTGCCTTCAGGTGTTTGTTGTATTGCTGTGGTGTAATGCATCCTGTTTGAGGATTTTCTTTCAAGTAACTGCATAATGGGCTAATGCAGTCCTCTAATAGCTCAGTGTCATTGTTTAGAAAGCAGAGGTATTTCCCTTGGGCTATGTTTGCGCCAACCATATTCCCTGCCCCGAAACCACTGTTTATTTTGTTGCGTATAATAGTAATTTCCTGACCGGAAAGATTTTCAGTAAGGTGTTGATAGTCTGTTTCCTGGCTGGCATTGTCGACAACTATTATTTCGTAAGTGCCATTAGGCAGGTATTTGTGTATACTGTTAATGCAGTTTAGGGTTAATCGGGAGGTATTATAATTCAGGATGATAATTGATACTTTCATAGTGGTATGGGGTTTATTTAATTATTATTGGGGTTATATATCTATCGAAATCCAGCTTTCCGGAAGTATGTGGGGTGTCTTCTTGACGTTTGACCAGCGTGAAGGTGCGATAACAGTTTTATCCTTATAGGCATTTAGCCATGCTCCCCACCAACTGAAACTGCTGTTGGCTATTATATTATGACGACAGAGGCTCATCAACATCATGTCCTGCCAACTGTCAGGGCCCTTATTCCAAGATATATATTGATGGGGTAAATGATGTACCTTCAAATGTGCTTTCGTCCATTCCACATCATCAGAAAAGATATGGAAGAATGCTTTCGGTTCTTTTTGTAGTATGATTGAGATTGCCTTTTGATAGTATTCTTCTGTGCATATATTTCCATATTTTATTTTGTTTTTAGCTGATGTATAATCTCCTCTTCGGATATGAATTGATACGCTCGAACGTTGTTCTTTAATTATCTTTGCCCATTCTTTTGTTCTGAAATTGGCATTTTCTGTGTTGAAAGAAAAAATATCTCTTATGGTATCTGAAGATTCTTTGAAGAAGAGTTCAGATTGAAAGAATCCTTTGTAATATACTAATGGCCATCTCTTGTGTTGTGTGTATTTATGAATGGATAATTCTTCTTCGGATTTTTCTCGTATAATCGAAAAGAATGCATACACAATTACTCTTTTAAGCCATTTATGGGCAGATATTGTTTGGGGACGGATCGAAAATACATCTTCCAGTTCATATCCGTTATGTAATTTATATTTCTTCATTTCAGACATATCTATCCGAAGCTCCGGAAATATTGTTTTCATTTGTATATAGAAGGCGTAAATGAACATTTGATTCCCTAATCCGCCTGTCATTCGTACTAATTTCATCATTCTTTGATTTTGATATGTTTTTTTAAACGTACGTTTAAAAAACATCATATTTTAACCTGCCATTTATTTTTATATGTTGTGAAATATGGATTATATTGTATGAGGTGTAAAAGGCTTATTAAAGGTTTGTTTAATCTTTATCTCCGGTTTTCTTAATAAAAAACTGTAATTAGTTTTTTCAAGTAGAAAATAAGTCTTATTTTTGTTTCATTAAACGTACGTTTAATGAAACAAAAATGAAGCTGAAAGACGTTTAGCTTAACTGCTTAATGATATGAATGATAGTCTTTTATATAAACTTTCCAGTGGCAAGCCTCCTAAGTTTATTTATTTTATAAGTAATACTTTGAAGATGCTTATTCCGAATGCTTTTTATCGGTATAAGTTGAAAAGTACATTGGCTCAATTACAGTATCGTTCGGATAAAGACTATATCGAAGAGAGGGTGAATTATTATAATAAGCTGTCTTCTCCTTCTTCTTTGCCGGAAAAGTCTTTTATAAAGAATGAATTTCGGTATTTGATCTTTTTAGGAACTCTTGCGGACAATAAAAAATCTCTTTTTCATACCGCATATTTTTTTGATACCAGGGAATATACCCGTTGGTTTAAACAATCTCTTCGGTGGGGATATTGCCCGGGCGATGTATATTTCACTCCGGAATTCCCGTCTATTGTGAAAAGCCGTTTACTGACCGATTCCAATGATAACTCTGTTGTTATGAAACTGGATAAGTTCAGGCATTTTATGTTTGTAAATGATACAATGCCTTTTTCTTCTAAAAAGGATATGGTTATCTTCAGAGGGAAAATACGACGAAGCCGTACCCGTAAATTATTTTTAGAGATGTATATGGGCCATCCGATGTGTGACTGTGGAGTCGTTGGTAAGGATGAGGGAGTACCGGACGCATGGATGACTCCTAAAAAAACGATTCGTCAGCATTTGGATTATAAGTTCATAATGGCATTGGAGGGGAATGATGTTGCATCAAATCTGAAATGGGTAATGTCTTCTAACTCGATAGCAGTGATGCCGCGTCCCACTTGCGAAACTTGGTTTATGGAAGGGAAATTGATTCCTAACTATCATTATATTGAGATTAAACCCGATTTTACGGATTTGGAGGAACGGTTGAAGTATTACATCGAACATCCGGAAGAGGCTCAACAAATCATAGAGCATGCTCATGAATATGTGGCTCAGTTCAGAAATCCTCGTCGTGAAAAGTTAATATCGCTGTTGGTTCTGGATAAATATTTTCGGATGACAGGTCAAAATATTGAAGATTGATAAAACTCTATTCTCCTATGATACATATAGCATGTAATATTGACTCTAATTTTACGGTACACTGTGCAGTAACTTTGGTTTCACTGTTCGAAAATAACCGTGAATCTGAGTTTTGTATCCATATTGTGGCCTCTACACTGCCTTCTGAAGATAAGGAAGTACTAAAAACAATAGCAGGTCGTTATGGTAATGAAGTACGCTTTTACTTTCCTCCGGAAGACTTGTTGCATAATTTTTCTATCAAGAAGTTTGGTAAGCGCATTTCTATGGCCACTTATTACCGTTGTATGTTCTCGGCCATTTTACCGGAAGAGGTGGATAAAGTGCTTTATCTGGATTGTGATATTGTTATTCTTGGAGATATATCAGAGTATTGGAATACAGATATGAGTAATTATTCGGTTGCTTGTGTCGAAGATATCGGCAGTAATGAAGATGAACGTTATGATATCTTGAAATATGATAAATCATTCTCTTATTTTAATGCGGGAGTACTACTTATCAATTTGCGCTATTGGCGTGAGCATAAAATAGATGAACAATGTGAACAGTATTTTTTACGATATCCCGAGCGTATCCGCTTTAATGACCAGGATCTTTTGAATGCTGTTCTGCATGAATCTAAACTTTTTGTTCCCTTAAAATGGAATATGCAGGATGGTTTCTACCGTTATGGGGCGGATAAAGGAGTGAAAGATAAGAAGCAATTGCATCAACAATTGCTCCATCCTGTTATCCTGCATTATACTAATAAAAAACCCTGGAATTATGATAGCATGCATCCTTTGAAAGGGGAATACTTTAAGTATCTGGATATGACTCCCTGGAAAGGCAAACGACCTTTATCTACTTTTAAAGCTCGTTTGTCTTGGTGGTTGAAGTTGCTTCCTTATGCAATGCGGTTCCGTAAGCCCAAGTATATGAAGCTGTAAATACATTGATCAAAGCATTTGCTATCTGTTGCGTCTTTTTTGTACAATTTTCCGGTACATAATCATTCCAATTGTATATAGCTTGAAATGATTATATATGCAGTATCGTCTGATCGCTTTTGATAATCCGATGTCTTTCAGACTGAGATAGTCATAATGGTGACAAATCTCCATTGTAGCTGCAATTATTTGGTCATTAAGGGGGGAAGGCCTCATGATGATGATATGATTGATTAAGTGGAATGCTTTTTTTAGTAGTTTTAATGGCTTTTCCGATACAGCTTGTTGCTGTTTGACAAATTGGTATTGATCGTGCAGGGCCTGAACTAACTGAAACTCTTTTATTGGATTAAATGTTGTATTTGTGAGACTGCCTGAACGGATCCTATAATGATATTTAGGTGCTTGTATCAATACGGTTTTGTTAGCTCTATAAAATATCTTGTAACTGAGAGCAGCATCTTCAAAACTTTTTCCTACAGGAAAGCGGAGGTTATTGAATAGTTCCCGTTTATATAACTTTTCCCAAACATAGTTTCGTATAATCTTATCTTTGATGAGAGCCATCATGGCATCTTTGTGGTTAAATGTGATTATCTCTTTAGATTCAAAAACAGCTTTTGTCTTGGTTCCATATTCTATATAGTGTGCACAGGCAGATATGTCCGCCTGATACTTATTTAGAAGATTATAAAGCGTTTCGTACATATCATTTTCAATCCAATCATCACTATCCACGAAACCTATTAAATCACCGGATGCAATGTCAAGACCCGCATTACGAGCGTCACTTAATCCTCCGTTCTTTTTGTGTATGACTTTGATTCTTGTATCCAATTTAGCAAACTTATCACAAATAGCAGGGGACTCATCTGTCGAGCCGTCATCAACGATGATTACTTCTAAGTGAGTATATGTCTGGTCTAAGACCGATTGAATGCATTGGCTTAAAAAGGGGGCTACATTATATACCGGAATAATAATACTTATTAATGGAGACTCATCGATTTTTTTCATCATTAAGTAGTTTATTTAGTTAAGTCTAGGATCATTTTTACATATATGGATGCAAATATAGTATAATAGTAGTACATACGTGCTCTTTTAACCTAAAAAATGTAAATGTAATCCGTTTGTTGTCTTGCCTATACATACTTTTGTATATGATAAAGAGAAGAATTTTATTTTTTCATAGTGAGTTTCCTGCTGGAGGAGCTGAAAGAGTTACAATGGATATTGCCGATTTTGTAGCTCAATATGGCTATGAAACATATGTTATTACACATCAGATTAACAGTGGAAGTTATTCCAATATTAAGGTTATTGAGTTTCAAGGTGGAGGCGATGTTGACAGTCAGGAGAATGCTGACTTTATCATTCATACTCTCAACTCGTTGAAAATTGATATCTTTATTCTGCCTATTTGTCTTTTAAGCAGGTTGGATTTTATTAAAAGTAAAGTTGATAGTAAATTGATCTTTGCTTGTCACAGCACTCCTTTCTGGGAAATAACAGCCCGTCTACATAGGAGAAGGGGTAGAGCGCGTGGTTCTTTCTTTAAAATGTTGGAATGGGGGGTATTAACTTATCCAAAGATAGTATGGTTAAAGAAATATGACTCTTTTTTTATTAATCAATATAAGTTTGTTTATGATCAAGTTGATGCTTTTACTGTTTTGTGTGAGGAATATAAACAAATACTGCTTAATAAAATGGGAGTATCACTTGATGAGCAGAAAGTACATGTTATATATAATTCTGAGAGACAATGTCCGAATGTTAATTTGAATAAGAAAAAGCAGATTCTCTTTGTTGGGCGTATGAGTTATTATGATAAGCGGGTTGACCGTTTGTTGGATATTTGGGGAATGATATATAAAAAAGTACCGGATTGGGAATTGATTTTAGTAGGAGGTGGAAAAGAACTTCCTCTACTTCAAGCAAAAAGTCAAAAGATGAAACTTCAACGAATACGTTTTGCGGGACATAGCGATCATGTCGATGATTTCTATCGTGATGCTTCCGTATTATGTTTGACTTCAGCTTTTGAGGGATGGCCACTATGTTTGACGGAGGCTCAGGCGAATGGTGTCGTACCTGTAGCTTTTGATTGTGTAGCCGGGATACGCCAGATTTTGTCGCCTTCAGGCGTTAATGGGTGCCTTGTACCTTCTTTTAGTTTACATAAATATGCTGAGATGTTATTGTCTCTGTTGATGGATTCGGAAAAGTTACAAAAGATGCGGAATAACGTGATTTTGAAATCAAAAGAGTACTCTCCTGAAATTGTCGGACAAAAATGGCTCGGTTTGTTCGAATCATTGTTATAATCTCTTTTGTATGAATACCTTTTTAGGAGAATATAAGTTTAAACTTTTCTCTTCTTGGGAATCAGTTTGCGATAAAGTGTCATTCCTATTTTATATATTCTGAAATGATGATAAATGAAATATCGTTTGATGGTTCTTGACACTCCGATATCTTGTGGTTTTAGATAATCATATTGGTGCATAATCTCTAATGTTTTGTCAATGACCTCATTGTTGAGTGTTGAGGAGGGGAGTATAATCGTGTGATTGATTAAGTGGATGCTTTTTTTTATAATCATTACAGGTTTGTCATTGATTAGTTGACGTTTTTTCATGAATTGGTATTGTTCGTGTATGGCTTGCACATATTGTATTCCTTTGAGAGGGCTGAACGAAGAATTAGTAGTGCTTCCCAAACGAATTCTGTAGTGATATTTAGGTTTATATTTTAATACTGTTTTGTTGGATCTATCAAATATCTTATAACTTAGGGATATGTCCTCAAAAACTTGTCCAATAGGGAAATATAATCCGGTAAATAGGTCACGTTTATATAATTTTTCTACGACATAATTTTTTATAATCTTATCTTCGGACAATGTTTTCATAACATCTGCATGGTTGAAAGTCATTATTTCCTCTTTCGATCTGTAGACAGTTGGTCTGCCATCCTCATATTCCAGATAATGTGTGCAGGCAGATATATCTGCTCCGTATTGACTGATTAGATTATAAAGTGTCTCATACATATCGTTATCAATCCAATCATCACTATCCACAAAACCGATATATTCTCCGGATGCTGTGTCTAAACCGATATTGCGGGCAGCACTTTGTCCACCATTCTTTTTGTGTATCACTTTCACGCGAGCGTCTAAGGCTGCAAAATGGTCACAAATAGCAGGTGAATGGTCTGTGGAACCATCATCTACAACAATAATCTCCAGGTTAGTATATGTCTGATCCAAAATTGATTGCAGGCATTGATGTAAATATGCCTCTACATTGTATACAGGCACAATAATGCTAATAAGGGGGAGTGTTCCCGATTTTTCCATTTTTATTTAGGTTTAGTAATATGCTATTGTCTTTGTACGTTGCAAAGATAACATATTGTTTTTGTTTTTCTGAATATATATTTGATAGCTTTATGGGATGCGTGGTTGTTTTTGCAGTATAAAAAGAGAGCATCTGCTTAATTCGCCACTGACTTTCTACTCTCTGAATAGTAACTTGCTGAATATTTTCTGTTATCTTTGCAACTTAATCATTTAATAGTAAGTAATGAAGGAATTTTTTCAACTTATGCGGCGTTTTGTGCCGCCTTACAAGAAGTATGTAATATGGGCGTTGATACTAAATTTATTCTCGGCCATTCTGAATATATTTTCTTTTTCTTTGATAGCCCCCATTCTACAGATATTATTTAAGGTTGATAAAGATGTATATGAGTTTATCCCATGGGATACTGCTTCAATTAGTACAAAGGACCTTCTGATAAATAATTTCTATTATTATGTTTCAGATATGATCCAGATCAACGGCGCTTCTTTTACTCTGATGTTGTTAGGACTCTTTTTAGTGGTAATGACTTTCTTTAAAACATTCTGCTATTTCGCTTCGTCAGCCGTGATGATTCCTTTGCGTACCGGTGTGGTACGGGATATTCGAGTGATGGTCTATGATAAAGTGATTCGTTTGCCACTTGGATTCTTCTCGGAGGAGCGAAAAGGAGATATCATAGCCCGTATGAGCGGGGACGTGGGAGAAATAGAGAACTCGGTTACCAGTTCATTGGATATGTTGGTAAAGAATCCGATCTTGATAATCGCTTATTTTACTACGCTGCTTGTAATCAGTTGGCAACTAACCCTTTTCACTTTATTGGTTGTACCATTGATGGGGTGGGTGATGGGTACGGTAGGCAAAAAACTTAAACGTCAATCCCTTGAAGCTCAGGCAAAGTGGAGCGATACGATGTCGCAACTGGAAGAAACATTAGGAGGACTTCGTATCATTAAGGCTTTCATTGCTGAAAATAAGATGATGAATCGTTTCCTGAAATGCAGTAACGAGTTTCGGGAGGCAACCAATAAAGTGGCGACCCGTCAGGCATTAGCCCATCCGATGAGTGAGTTTTTAGGTACGACCATGATTGTAATTGTGCTTTGGTTTGGCGGTTCACTGATTTTGAGCAGTCATTCTTCTATTGATGCTTCTACTTTTATGGTATATCTGACTATCCTTTATAGCGTAATCAATCCTTTGAAGGAATTTTCAAAAGCCGGGTATAATATTCCTAAAGGTTTGGCTTCGATGGAGCGTGTGGATAAGATTCTGAAAGCGGAAAATAAGATTGTGGAGATTCCTGAACCGAAGCCGCTGAATGGGTTAAAAGAGAAAGTAGAATTTAGGGATATTTCTTTCAGCTATGATGGAAAGAAAGAAGTGCTTCAACATATTAACCTCACTGTACCTAAAGGTAAGACCGTTGCTTTGGTTGGACAGTCCGGTTCAGGGAAATCTACGTTGGTAGATTTGTTGCCCCGTTATCACGATGTACAGGAAGGAGCGATTACTATTGACGGAGTCAGCATTAAAGACGTTCGCATCTCCGACTTGCGCAGCCTGATCGGGAATGTCAATCAGGAAGCCATCTTGTTTAACGATACTTTCTTTAATAATATAGCTTTTGGTGTAGAAAATGCTACGATGGAGCAAGTGATTGAGGCTGCCAAGATTGCCAATGCTCACGATTTTATCATGGAGAAAGAAGACGGCTATCATACGAATATAGGTGACCGAGGCAGTAAACTTTCCGGAGGCCAGCGTCAGCGTATCAGTATAGCACGGGCTATCTTGAAGAATCCTCCGATTTTGATTCTTGACGAGGCTACTTCTGCTTTAGACACTGAGTCGGAACGGTTGGTACAGGAGGCATTGGAGCGTTTAATGAAAACACGTACCACCATTGCTATTGCCCACCGTCTCTCTACCATCAAGAACGCAGATGAAATATGTGTACTATATGAAGGAGAAATAGTAGAACGTGGAAAACACGAAGAATTATTGGCTAAGAACGGTTATTATAAACGACTGAATGACATGCAGTCGCTGTAGGCATGGCAGAGAGATAGTGAACTCCCTCACTTTTTAATAATAACTTTTTTGCTAAGGCGGGTAGGGCAAGGTGGATTTGCCCTACCGGGGTTATAGCTAATTCGATATCAGAAGAAAGAATCTTTGAGGCGGTTGAACGTTATCATGTTTGAAAGAAATTTTTTCGGTAGTATTCCTTTCGGGATTTATTTGTTATTGGGGGTGATACGATACAATCCTTATTTCCTTCCGAAGTCTGCCGGGATTTCTCCCCATTGCTTGGTTTCCCACTTCAATATTGGGGTGGAATATTTATTTTCTTTAAGCCATTTTTCTGCACGTTCTATCAATCCGAACAATTTTTCTGTTTCAGCGGTCCGGGGAAGTTTTGTCTTGCATTTTTTTTGTTTTACCCAGCTGATTGCATTTGCGCTATCGCTATAGATAGGCATGTCGAATCCTTTCTGTTTCAGTAAAGCGAGTCCATGTACCAATGCCAGAAATTCGCCAATATTGTTAGTCCCCTTCATCGGGCCGAAATGAAAAATCTCTTGTCGGCTTGCGACGTGAACGCCACGGTACTCCATAGGTCCAGGATTACCACTGCATGCTGCGTCTACTGCAAGGCTGTTTTCAATGACCGCTGCCGGGAGTGTGTCTGGGGGGGTAGGGGAATCAGCTGTTTTCTTCTTAGCATTCTTGCCGATATAAGCATAAGGTGATGAAGCAAAAGCACGTTCTGCTTCCTCCCGGTTATCGAAAGATTTATATTTGGCACTATCATATCCTTTCACCTGCAGCTGACATTCGGTCCAGGATGTATAAATGCCGGGAGTTACTCCATCCCATACAACGTAATATTTTTGTTTGGCCATACTTGGTGTTTTCAGCTTATTGGGCAGTAAAGGTACGAATATATTCTATTACCGAACAACTTTCGTTTATAGGTTGTTTTAATTTCAAAGAACCAATGTAAAAAAGAAAGGAGTATTTTTATGAAAAAATCCTTCGAAGAGGCCCTCAAGCATAGAAGGACCTATTATTCGATAACAAATCAGTCTCCGGTTTCTGATGAGGAGATAGAGCGGATTGTCAATCTTGCTGTAACCCATGTGCCCTCTGCATTTAACTCTCAGTCCACTCGTGTAATGCTGTTGTTGGGTGAGAATCACAAGAAACTATGGCATATTGTAAAAGAAACATTGCGAAAGATTGTTCCACCGGAAGTTTTTAAAACGACTGAAGCTAAAATTGATAATTCTTTTGCCAGTGGTTATGGAACTGTTTTATTCTTTGAAGACCAGTCGGTTGTGAAGGGGCTCCAGAATGCTTTCAGTAGTTATAAAGATAATTTTCCGGGGTGGTCGTTGCAAACGTCTGCGATGCATCAGTTGGCGGTTTGGACAATGTTGGAAGATGCCGGTTTTGGAGCTTCCCTGCAACATTATAATCCACTAATTGACGAAGAAGTGCGTCATACCTGGCACCTACCGGAAGAGTGGCACTTGATTGCCGAAATGCCGTTTGGACTTCCTGTGCAAGGACCGGGTGATAAGGATTTTAAAGATCTGGATTCCAGAGTGAAGGTCTTTAAATAAGGTATATTCATTTAACCTGAAGGATTAATATCGTTTTATCTTTGGTAAGAACTTACTGAGTAGCGTTACATGGCTTTGTCTGCAATGTGTTATGATTAAGTTTGTTATGAAGAAGAACAGTGCCCTTATTCCGGCCCGGGTAGCTGTGCCCATGGGCCCGCATACCCGGGCTCATGGGCACAGGTATACGGGCTCATGGGTCTGCGTACCCGGGCTGGGATAAAGAAAGAAGCATAAACAGAAAAGGTATTAAGGAAAATAAAATGGTATAATAGGCGAATATAGATAAGGAACTAATGGTATGCTATTGGGAATCAGTGGTGTATTTCGAGTTTTACTTAAAAAAAGAGGGTGGAAGATGGAAGATAGAGGTGGAAGATAAATGCCTTGAAAATGCGATCTTCCACCTCTTTAATTTATTGATAACCATCTGCTAATGTTCCGAAAGGTGGAAGATGGAAGATCGAAATGCATTTTTTGTATGAGGGGTACGTATAGGATTGTTTTTATTTTCATGCTTGCATGCGAAAAGTTACCATCCGGGTTATTGGTTGTTCTATTAATAAATATCTATCTTTGCACCAAAATGCCGTTTGCTTATGATTCGTATATTTCTGACCGGCTATATGGGGGCCGGGAAAACTACGTTAGGAAAAGCTCTCGCACGAGAACTACATGTCCCATTTATCGATCTGGATTGGTATATTGAAGAACGTTTTCACAAGGCGGTCGGAGAATTATTTACCGAGCGGGGAGAGTCCGGCTTTAGGGAACTTGAAAAGAGCATGTTACATGAGGTTGGTGAATTTGAAGATGTGGTAATCTCTACAGGGGGAGGAGCGCCTTGCTTTTTCGACAACATGGAGTATATGAACCGGGTTGGTACTACTGTTTTTTTGGATGTAGACCCCAAAGTGCTGTTTCGTCGGTTACGGGTTGCCAAGCAGCAGCGCCCCATACTGCAAGGAAAGGAAGATGACGAACTGTTTGATTTTATAATACAGGCGCTTGAAAAACGTTCATCTTTTTATCGTCAGGCTAAATATATTTTCTGTGCTGACGAATTGGAGGATCGCAAGCAGATTGAAACTTCCGTGGAACAATTGCGCAAACTTCTGGATTTGCACATAGTAAGCTAAACTCTAAGAAAACTTATTTTCTGATTCGGCAATCATTCTTTTTCTTCTCTATTTTTTGTTCAGTCGACCAATATTACTATCTTGCAGTCGCTGTGAGGTTTTGTGCCTTCCGGTATCTTACAACCCAAATAAAACGATCAGACAATTATGGAAACTTTAAAAGAGAAATTCGAAGCCTTATCCCGTCAAGTCCGGGCATCCGGGAAACCTGCCGCCGCATGGTTCCCTCAGTTTACACCTGCTACATTGCTGAATGCCGAAAACTGGTGGGAAGCACTTGCTGTATGTGAGTACGCATTGGATACACAGGAAGATGAAACGCTCACAGCTGACTTTTTTGAACAGATATTCAGTGCATACGATTGTAATGTAGAGGTGGATCTTAATGAAGAAGAGTATGCTTATTGGTGGGAGAAGGTGATAAGTATATGCGATCGTGTAGCTGTATTTAACGGTGCCGGTTGGTCGCAGAAAGGTGCGCAATATTCAGAAGCCCGTTATGGGACACGTGATCTCAGTCTCTTATTTCCTTATTATGAGAAGGCGGCAGCTATGGGAAGTCCGGAAGCTGAGGCAACCGTTGCCTATTGGCGTTATATGGGCTTCTATTGTGAACAGGATAAAGCGGAAGGAGAGCGCCGCTTTGAGGCTCTGTCTTCACCCGAGGCTGTGTTATGGGGAAAATACTACCGGGCCTATGCCGAACAACACACCGGTAGTAAAGAGAAAGCTTTGCTTATGCGGAAAGAACTGCTTGGTGAACTCCCTGAAGGACACCGTCTGCGTGCTCATGTTTATGCCGCTATGGGCGATGCACTGGACGTAGAAGAAGGAAATGTGGCCGAAGAGGCAGCATGCTATGAGAAGTCTCTTGAACTTGTTCCTAATTTATATTCTCTCAAGAATCTGGCTACGCTCTATTTCCGTTATCCGGAACTTGGTAAAAAGAAAGAGCTGGCGTTTGAGTTATGGGAGAAAGCCTGGCATGCCGGTGTATGGTCTGCAGCCAATTTCCTGGGGTATAATTATCAGGAAGAAGAGTGGCTTGACATGCCTAAAGCCATTGAATGGTTGGAGAAGGGAATGCTTTACTGCGAATCGTATTGCGCCTATGAATTAGCTTTGATTTACCTTTATAATGATGAGTATAAAAATGTAGAACGTGGTTTGATGTGCCTGCAGCGTTGCATTGACGATAATTATGTAGAGGCTTTTGAGACTCTTGCTAATATTTACTTTAACGGTGAATTGGTGGAAGAAGATATCCAACGTGCACGGCAGTTGCTGGAGAAAGCTATTGAATTGGGGTCCGGTAATGCGGCCTACCGTATCGGTTGGATGTATGAACGCGGATTACTTTCCGAAGATCCGGATTACCTGAAAGCCATGGAGTATTATGAGAAGGCGGCATCTATGAATAATGCTGACGGATACTCCCGGGCGGCTCTTTATCTGGCTAACGGATACGCCGGTGTTACGGATGCTGAGAAGTCAAAAGCCTATTATGAAAAGGCTGCGGGGTTAGGTTCATGCTTTGCATTGGTAGAGTTAGGATTCTTATATGAAAATGGAGATGTGGTAGAACAGAATTATGGGAAAGCTTTCGAATTGTTTCAGAAAGCCGCTGAGGAGGAGTACCCTTATGCGATGTATCGTGTAGGTCTTTATTTGGACAGAGGAATCATCGGTGAACCACAACCCGTAGAGGCATTCGCTTGGTATGAAAAGGCGGCCGGAAGGGGAGACGGAGATGCAATCTTTGCTCTCGGACGTTGCTATAAGAATGGGATTGGTACGGAAGAGAATCCGGATAAGGCTCTCGAATGGTTTGCTAAAGGGGCGGAGAACAACGAACCGCGTTGCCTTACGGAGTTAGGACTGGCTTATGAATATGGCAGTGGGGTAGAAGAGAACCCGCATCAGGCAGTTGAATATATGACCAAAGCGGCCGAACAAGATTATGGCTACGCTCAGTTTAAGATGGGAGATTACTATTTCTTTGGTTATGGCGCTTGTCCGGAAGATAATAAACAGGCTGTGGAGTGGTATGAGAAGGCGGTCGCCAATGATATTCCCTTAGCTATGCTGCGCATGGGTGAGTACTATCTCTATGACTATGACAAACTGAATGAATCGGAGAAGGCTTTCAACTACTTTAAAAAAGCTGCTGAGTCAGAATGTTATAACGAAGGGCTGGGAATCTGCTACGAGATGGGAATCGGGGTGGAGGACAATGAAACCGAGGCGTTTAAATATTACACGTTAGCTGCGGACAGTGGAAATGTCATGAGTATGTACCGCACCGGATTGTGTTATTACAATGGAGTCGGTGTAAAACAGAATTATGCAGAAGCCTACCGTTGGTTTAATGATGCTGCCGGAAATGAGAATGTGGCTTCTTACTATTATTTAGGCAAAATGCTGATGTACGGTGAAGGTTGTGTGCCCGATGCGGAAACAGGTATTCAATGGCTGATGAAGGCTGCAGAGCATAACAGTGATAAAGCACAGTTCGAATTGGGTAATGCTTATCTGATGGGAAACGGAGTAGAGGAAAATGATGAGATTGCCATGGAGTGGTTTGAGAAGGCTGCTGAGAATGGAAATGAGAAAGCCTTGAAGATTACAGGAAGAAGACAACGCTAAAGTAAAATGGAAAAAGAAGGTAATAATCTGTTTCAGGTCAATCTAAAAGGGATGATTGCCCTGTTATCAGAACATATTTATAGTAACCCGAATACCTTTGTCAGGGAGTTGTTGCAGAATTGTGTAGATGCTATTACCGCACTTCATAATATCGACGAAAGTTATGCCGGGCGTATTGATGTTTTTCTGAAAGAGGACGGTTCGGTGGTCTTTCAGGACAATGGGATCGGCTTGAAAGAAGAGGAAGTCCATCGTTTTCTTACGGTTATTGGTGAAAGCTCGAAGAGAGATACCCCCGATGCAGACGATTTTATCGGTCGGTTCGGCATAGGCTTGCTGTCTTGTTTCGTGGTGACCAATGAAATTAGGGTAGAGAGCCGGTCGGCAATGGGAGGAAGCCCCGTCTGCTGGTGTGGAAAGGTGGATGGCACTTATCAGACCACTTTTCCCGAAGAAGAGTGGGCGATAGGTTCAAGGGTCGTGTTGTGCCCCAAAAGTGAGTGGACTCATTTGTTTGAGTATGAAGTGTTCAAGAAAATACTGATCAGTTATGGAGAGGTGTTGCCTTACCCGATTTATCTGCATCGTGGAGAGGAAGAAGAACTGGTTAATACCCCGTCACCGGTCTGGCTCAATCCGAAAGCTACCCGAAAAGAGTTATTGGACTATGGGACGAAGGTTTTTCAGTCGT
The DNA here is from genome assembly GCF_040798045.1 of Bacteroides sp. NGMCC 1.200775. NCBI lineage: Bacteria > Pseudomonadati > Bacteroidota > Bacteroidia > Bacteroidales > Bacteroidaceae > Bacteroides > Bacteroides sp. NGMCC 1.200775. The sequence goes on from NZ_JASCQK010000005.1 coordinate 275,754, forward strand.
CTGCTCTTGATGTCTTTCGTATCCGTACAGAGAGCGGGCGGGTAGAAGGCGTACTCTACGTATTGCCTTATCGTACACAATTTTCTGTACGTAACTCGCATAAGGTGTATTTGAAGCGGATGTTGTTGAGTGAAGATGATTGTAACCTTTTGCCCTCATGGGCATTCTTCATTCGATGTTTGGTAAATGCCGACGGGCTTCTTTCTACTGCGTCGCGCGAGTCGTTTGTCAGCAATGATTTATTGAAAGATGCCCGCAAAGAGATCGGGGTTACTATTAAGGAGTATCTTCGAGGATTGGTGCAGAACAATCGATCGGTGTTTGACAAAATACTGGATGTCCATCATTTCCATATTAAAGCCATAGCTTCGGAAGATAATGAACTGCTACGTTTGTTTATGGATTACCTGCCCTTTGAAACGAACAGGGGAATACGAAGTTTCGGGAGCATCCGTTCGGCGGGGAATACCATTGGCTATACACGTAATCTGGAAGACTTCAGGCAAGTACGGAGAATAGCCGGTGCACAAGGCCGGTTGGTGATCAATGCTGCCTATACATTTGATGAAACGCTGTTAAAGAAGTATGCCCGTCTTAATCAGGAACTGACTTTGGAGGAGATCTCACCCGCTCGTCTGTTGGAGCAGTTTGCTGAAGTGGAAGGTAACAAAGAACACCGGGCCTTTGAGGCAAAAGCCAGTGAGCTGTTGAAACGTTTTGGCTGTATCTGCCGCTTGAAACATTTTACACCGGTGGATACTCCGGTTATATTTGTGGCCGAAGAGAAAGAAGAGAACAGCAAAGTCGCCAATAATCCGTTGGCAGCAGTACTGGGTTCGGTAAATGCTAAAAAACGCTTACCGCCTACATTGACTTTCAATGCCGATAACGAGATGGTACAGACATTACTGCAAATTCAAGGAGACAATAAACTGTTTCAGCATGTAGTGTGCATTCTTTATGTACAATCGCTGTTACAAGGCAAATATCCTGTAAACAGTGAGGAAATGGAACTTTTCAATCACTCTCTTTCTGAACTGATGACTACTAAAATGAATGATTTTATAAACTTCCTCAATTAAACAAAAGTATGAAATACACACTTGAGATACAAAAGCTACTGTTGCAGGCACAAAATGATAACCTGCATCCCCGTGAGAAAGCCAATCTACTGAAAGAGGCTGTTCGCATTGCAGATGAGAATGAAGATATACAATGGGCTGTAGAGATGAGGCTGGACCTTATCTATGAATTGAATCTCCTCTCGGCAGATGCTGAAGAGATCGCGGTGTTCTCTAAAATCCTGGACAACTATGAAAACCATAAGGATTTGATTAATGAGGATGATATCTTATGGAAATACAAATGGATATGGTCTTGTACCTTTGATCTTCCCAGTATACCGATGGAGCAGGTGGAAGCGGTAGGTGAAGATTATAAAACCCGTATTTTGCGCAATGGTTATTCATTGCGTACATATTATCACCGGTTGTCTGTGGAATACACTAAAATGAGGGAATATACGAAAGCCAAAGATTACATAGATAAGATGCTGGCGGAAAAGATGGATGACCTGACTTGTGAAGCTTGTGAGCTGAACTTCATGTTGGATTATTATCTTGAAACTGGACAGTTTGAAGAGGCCTATAATCGTGCGCAACCTTTAATTTCCAAGCAAATTTCTTGTTACGAAGCCAATCTGAGAGCTTATCTGAAATTGGCATATTATGCTTATAAAGCCGGGAAGCCGGAGATAGCGGCGGATATGCGTGCACGGGCCGAAGAAGCTTTGGCGGGAAGAGAAAAAGATGAATATCTGCTTCTTTATCTTGGGCTATTCATTGCTTATTATTTTATGACTGATCCGGACAGAGGCTGGGAGTATGTAGAACGTTGTATCCCATGGAGTCTGAATACTAATATGCAGAAAAGATACCGTTTCTCGTGTGATATGGTGGAGGCTCTAAACTACGAGCAGCGTGAAGAGGTCAGTCTGGCTTTACCGGAGGATTTTCCACTTTACCGGGTTGACGGAGTATATTCTGTGGCTGCGCTACGTAATTATTTTTATAGACAAGCGGATGAATTGGCAGGCTTGTATGATGCGCGTAACGGAAATAGCGGATATCAGGAACGATTATTTAATATCAATTTAATTGGCAACCTGTAGATTAATACGTATTTTTGCCGTCCAATTATTTATTAAAAACAACTGAATAACAGAAAAATGAGAAAGTGGCGTATTGAAGATTCTGAAGAACTTTACAACATCACAGGTTGGGGGACTTCATACTTTGGTATTAATGACAAAGGTCATGTTGTTGTTACACCGCGAAAAGATGGCGTAGCCGTCGATTTGAAAGAATTGGTCGACGAGTTGCAGTTGCGTGATGTGGCGGCTCCTATGCTGGTGCGTTTTCCGGATATTCTGGACAACCGTATTGAAAAGACTGCCTATTGTTTTAAACAGGCATCCGAAGAGTATGGATACAAAGCCCAGAATTTTATCATCTATCCGATTAAAGTGAATCAGATGCGCCCGGTTGTTGAAGAAATTATCAGCCATGGCAAGAAATTTAATTTGGGCCTTGAAGCCGGTTCCAAGCCCGAACTGCATGCAGTGATTGCTGTCAATACGGATTCTGACTCTCTTATTATCTGCAACGGCTATAAAGACGAAAGCTATATTGAGCTTGCTTTGCTGGCACAGAAGATGGGTAAACGTATCTTTCTGGTAGTTGAAAAGATGAATGAGTTGAAGCTGATTGCCCGCATGGCAAAGCAGCTGAATGTACAGCCTAATATTGGTATCCGTATCAAATTGGCTTCTTCAGGAAGCGGAAAGTGGGAAGAGTCAGGAGGAGATGCCAGTAAGTTCGGACTGACTTCCAGTGAGTTGCTTGAGGCACTTGACTTTCTGGAAAGTAAAGGCATGAAGGATTGTCTGAAACTGATACACTTCCATATCGGAAGTCAGGTGACAAAGATACGCCGTATCAAGACAGCATTGCGTGAAGCTTCTCAGTTCTATGTGCAGCTCCATGCGATGGGTTTCAAAGTGGAATTTGTTGATATTGGCGGTGGTCTTGGAGTTGATTATGACGGCACCCGTTCGTCAAGTAGTGAGAGTAGTGTCAATTACTCTATTCAGGAGTATGTCAACGACTCTATTTCCACGTTAGTGGATGCCAGTGACAAAAACGGTATTCCCCATCCCAATATTATCACTGAGAGTGGCAGGGCTCTGACTGCACACCACTCTGTCTTGATTTTTGAGGTACTTGAGACGGCTACTTTGCCGGAATGGGATGATGAAGAGGAGATTGCTCCGGATGCGCATGAACTGGTACAGGAACTTTATGGCATTTGGGATACATTGAATCAGAACAAGATGCTTGAAGCATGGCATGATGCCCAGCAGATACGTGAAGAGGCACTCGATCTGTTCAGCCATGGTATCGTAGACCTGAAGACACGTGCTCAGATAGAACGTCTTTACTGGTCTATTACTCGTGAAATCAATCAAATTGCCGGTGGACTGAAACATGCTCCCGATGAATTCCGCGGATTGTCTAAATTGTTGGCTGATAAATATTTCTGTAACTTCTCACTTTTTCAGTCGCTTCCGGATTCTTGGGCGATCGACCAGATATTTCCGATTATGCCCATTCAGCGTTTGGATGAAAAACCGGACCGCTCGGCTACCTTGCAGGACATTACCTGTGATTCCGATGGAAAGATAGCCAATTTTATCTCTACCCGGAATGTAGCACATTATATGCCGGTACATAGCCTGAAGCAGAAAGAGCCTTACTATGTAGCGGTCTTTTTGGTAGGGGCTTATCAGGAAATCCTGGGAGATATGCATAATCTGTTTGGAGACACGAATGCGGTGCATGTTTCTGTCAATGAGAAGGGGTATAATATCGAACAGATTATTGACGGGGAAACGGTCGCAGAAGTGCTCGATTACGTGCAATATAACCCGAAAAAGCTGGTTCGTACTCTTGAAACATGGGTAACAAAATCTGTAAAAGAAGGGAAGATTTCTGTAGAAGAAGGAAAAGAGTTCCTTTCCAATTATCGTTCGGGCTTGTACGGATACACATACCTTGAATAAATAAAAAGAACTATCATTTTATAAATGACGAGCTACAAGTTACGAATACTGCACATGATATCAGTCTCGTTTCTTGTAGCTCGTGGCTTGTAACCTGATGGAGTATAAATCGTAATTTGTAAATAGAAAGAATATGAAGGAAAAACTGACAGTCATTAAAGTTGGTGGCAAAATCGTAGAAGAAGAAGCTACATTGAAGCAGTTACTGGATGATTTTGCTGCCATTGAAGGGCATAAGGTACTTGTTCATGGAGGGGGACGTTCGGCTACAAAGATAGCTGCTTTACTGGGGATTGACAGTAAAATGGTCAATGGACGCCGTATAACCGATGCGGAGACACTGAAGGTTGTGACAATGGTCTATGGTGGGTTGGTAAACAAGAATATTGTAGCCGGATTGCAAGCCCGTGGGGTCAATGCCCTGGGGCTGACCGGAGCGGATATGAATGTAATCCGTTCGATGAAGCGCCCCGTAAAAGAGGTCGATTATGGATTTGTCGGGGATGTAGAGCAGGTAGATGCCACATTGCTTTCTGATTTGATTCATAAAGGAGTGGTTCCGGTGATGGCACCGTTGACGCATGACGGACAGGGGAATATGCTGAATACGAATGCAGATACCATTGCCGGAGAAACGGCGAAGGCTCTTTCTGCTATTTTTGATGTGACTTTGGTTTATTGTTTCGAAAAGAAAGGCGTGCTTCGTGATGAAAATGATGATGAGAGTGTCATCCCCCAAATTAATCATGCTGAGTTTCAACGCTACATTGCCGAGGGGGTTATTCAGGGAGGCATGATACCGAAACTTGAGAATTCTTTTGAAGCAATAAATGCAGGTGTGTCTGAGGTGATAATAACCTTAGCGTCAGCCATTCACAAAGGTGGAGGAACCCGGATAAAAAAATAATTCAAAAAAAAGAGGAATACATCTGTAACTTTTCACCAACTCACCCGTCAACTTAATAGAGATGCAAGAAATCAGCTTCCGAGACGACATATTGCCATTGAAAGATAAACTCTTTCGTTTGGCACTCCGAATCACCTTCGACAGGGCCGAAGCAGAGGATGTTGTTCAGGATACGATGATTAGAGTGTGGAATAAACGTGAAGAGTGGACACAGTTCGGATCTATTGAGGCTTATTGCCTGACTGTGGCGAAGAATCTGGCCATAGACCGAAGCCAAAAGAAAGAAGCTCAAAATGTGGAACTCACACCGGAAATGGAGGAAGAATCCGAAGCATCCGGTCCTTATGATCAGTTGATTAATAAGGAACGAATGTCAATCATCCATCGTCTGATTAACGAACTTCCTGAGAAGCAACGGCTTATTATGCAGTTGAGAGATATAGAAGGGGAAAGCTATAAAGAAATAGCGAAAATCTTGAATCTGACAGAGGAACAGGTAAAAGTGAATCTTTTCAGAGCAAGACAAAAGGTAAAACAAAGGTATTTAGAGATTGATGAATATGGATTATAAGTATATAGAACAGCTTTTAGAGCGATACTGGCAATGTGAGACTTCTTTGGAAGAGGAATCGGAATTGCGGTCTTTCTTTTCGGAGGAAGAGGTACCCGCTCATTTGCTCCGTTACAAGGACTTGTTTGTTTATCAGGCAGTTCAACAGGAAGCAGGGCTGGGAGAAGACTTTGATGAACGTATTCTGGCTCAGGTAGAGGCACCTGTAGTAAAAGCAAAACGTCTGACGATGGTTGGAAGGTTTATGCCTTTGTTTAAGGCTGCCGCCGTGATTGCGTTGATTTTGTCATTGGGCAATGTAGCGCAACATACATTCTTTGCCGATGAGGCTTTGGATTATAATTATGATGCTTATAAGGACACATACGATGATCCCGAAGTGGCTTACAAACAAGTTTCTTCTGCTTTGATGATGGTGTCTGAAGGTATAAATAAATCACAGGATCAAATCGCCGGAGATAGTGTGAAGGTTGAATCGATTCGAGTGATGAAGGAATAAAATAATGAAGAGCGTTCTTTTAATGTGCTGGATGGCATTGCTGTCTGTGGCTGTTTCGGCCCAGGACTTTGCTTCACGTTTTATGGCTGAACATAAGGCGGATTCTAATCTGACTTGTGTTACGATCAGTCCGAAAATGATGGAGGAGATAATGAAGAGCGATGCTGAGAAAGATAAAGAGGTGCTGGATATGATCTCTAATCTCAAGAGTATGCAGGTGCTTACTTCCGATGTGGAAGGAAAAAAGTATTTTGATGCAGCTTTGAAGGTGGTTGAGAAGAATACCGGAAGGTTTGAATCGTTTCTTTCTTTTAAGGATAAATCTGAGAATTGTCAGATTATGGTTCGTAAAAAGAAGGATACAATTGTTGAACTGGTGATGCTAATGCACGAAAAGAATCATTTTGCTGTAATAAACTTTACCGGAAATATGAGTCCGGAGTTTATTGCACAGATAAAGAGACATTTTCATTTGCTTTAAACATATAATATAGTTAGTGTGCTTAATTAAAACAACTTTTTGATTTGAGGCTGTGAAGTTTCAATTCTCTCAATTTCAATAAAAAACTAACTAAATAAATGGGCTACCGCGTGATGCAGTAGCCCTTTTATGTTTATGCTACGTCGTCTTCATAGAGCGAAGTTAAACTAAGAGAGAGTTTCTATATTTAAAGTTTTCGTAATCCTCTTTTTGAAAAGTTTATTTGCGGATTACCTTTGTATGCCACACTTCCACTTCCACTGACACCTCCTGTCAGGTTTTCAGTAGCATGACATTTTATGCTGCCCGAACCACTGATATGTGCATTGACATCTTCTGTCTTTAAATCTATGGCATTAATATCTCCCGAACCTGCAATACGATACTCGGCTTTGCCCGATTTGCCGTTCAGCAATACATTTCCCGAACCTGAAATATTTGCTTCTGTGCATGGTACATCGATTTTTTTCAAATTGATGTTTCCTGAACCGTAAATATGCGTTGACAATTTTGTACAAGAGAAATTGGTTCCATTGATGTTCCCCGATCCGTAAATGCATATTTCTAAATCGTCGTTGCTCTCCATTCCATTTGTAAAGGTCGTGTTTCCTGAGCCATATATGGATAAATGGTTTAATGATGGAGAAGATACTCTGATTTCCAGTTTTCCGCTATTGCGGATGGAGCTATTCTTTTTAAATTTAACCACCAGTGTTTTTCCTTCAACAGTGGTTTCCAATAACTGGACGATGTTGTCGGGACCATAAATCTGTACAGTGGGAGTTCCTTGCTTTTGTGTATAAACAATATCCGAACTGCTCATTGATTTAATTTTGCTGAAAGAACCGACTCTTATGTCTTTAGTGATATAGTTTGAACTTCCACTCACCTGCTTTGTCTGTGAACAGGCCCCAATGATTAATAACAGCATGGAAATTGTAAGGCATGATAATAATTGTTTTTTCATGGTCTTGTGATTATTGTATCAGATATTCTTAATAGTTCCCACTCCTTTTTTATTGAGTGATTTTATGGTAGGATTACCTTTATACTTAATGCTTCCCACTCCTCGTACAGCTGCATTGATAGATTCTACTGCGTTGCAGGTAATATCTCCTACACCCTGTGAACTGGCTTCTACTATATTGGCCTGCAGGTTTCCGGCTTCTATATTGCCTACCCCTTTAGAGTGAAGAGTAGCTGCCTGAACTGTTCCTTCAAGTTTTACATTTCCTACACCCATTGATTGCACATTTAAGCTACTGCAGATTAGTGATTTAATTTTTATATCACCTACTCCTTTGCTTTCCACATAGAGGTTGTCGGTAGTCAAACCGTTATCAATATGTACATCACCTACTCCTTTGAAGGAAATACTGTTTAAAGTTGGAGATGTAATTGTTATCTTCATCTTTTTGAAGTTGCGTACCTTTTTCGATTTATCGATGCTTAACAATAAGGTACTATCTTTTACAGCTACCTGTATTAACGCCACAATGTTATCCGGCCCATAGATTTGTACGTCTGTTTTTCCATCTGCGGATTGTGTGTAATAGATGTCACCTACGGTCCCCGCGTCAATTTTGTTGAACTCCTTCACTTTATAATCTCTCGTGATGAGTTTCTTACTGGGTTGAATACCTTCACCCATATATACGCAACTGCTCAATAACCCTGCTGTTAACAGTAATGTTGACAACATTTTAAAGATTGTTTTCATTTTATTTCGTTTTTAGAGGTTTCTATTAGTTTAGACGTAGGTTGAGTAGGAAAAGTTGCATCTATCTTTCTTTTTTCTGCAAAATAATCCGTTTATTTGTATTTATAATTAAGAACAACATTGGATAAGATTATTGAAGATAAGGAGTTAGGACGTCTGATCGTACGTGATAATGTGCGTGCCAAGAGACTCGTTTTTCGTACAAAAGCTGATGCGATCTATGTTAGTATACCTCCGGGAGTTACGATGAAGGAGGTAAAGGAGGCGATAGAGAAATTACGTTCCAGATTGTTGGATTCCAGGCAGAAGTTGATACGTCCTCTGATTGACCTGAACTATCGGATCGAGACAGAATACTTCAAGTTATCATTGGTTAGTGGTAAGAGGGAGAAATTCTTGGCTCATTCCGAATTGGGAGAAATGCGGATTATTTGTCCCCCGACGGCCGATTTTACAGATTCTAATTTACAGGACTGGCTTCGAAAAGTGATTGAAGAAGCTTTGCGACGGAATGCAAAGATTATCTTGCCTCCCCGGTTGTATATGCTTTCGGAGCGGTATGGGTTGCCTTACAAAAGTGTTCAGATAAATTCAAGTCGTGGACGATGGGGAAGCTGCTCTTCTCACAAAAAGATAAATCTCTCTTATTTTCTTGTATTATTGCCAAAGCATTTGATAGATTATGTTCTTTTGCACGAACTTTGCCATACTTGTGAGATGAATCATGGAGATCGCTTTTGGGACTTGCTAAATGGGCTTACCGATGGGAAAGCTTTAGAGCTGCGCGAAGAGTTGAAAAAATATAAGACTGAGATTTGACATTGCAATCACAAAACAGATGTTGTAAGAATCCTTTCCACCAAAGATTACACTGATTGTTACAGATTGATTGCCGGCATTGATAATCGGTTTTGGGCTTTTTCATCTGTGCGAATCGGAATAATTCTGTAGTGTCTTTTGATATCTCCCTTTACAGTCTTTTATACCCTATGCGGTCAGGAAAAAAACGTCTTTCTATTTTTGTGGTAGCTGTTTGATACCGTCAATATCCTTTTCAAAACGGTAAGTACCACCTTTTTCACTCAGATCAAATGCGGCTACTGTTTCAGTCTGATTATTTACAATCATCAGTGCACTTTGCTCTGCGAAGCGTCCGACTTCGATAGCAGTAGGCTCTTCTTTAATCTGTTTATTCATGATCAAGCTGTCATTGACAAACAGTGAGATCGAATCACCCACGAAGCCTTTTGTCAGCTGAATGGAGTACGTTTCACTAAAGTGACGGACAGCTTCTTTTTTCCGTTGCAATCTCAGACTCATATATACAAAGATGACTACGACAAATATGACGGCAAATGCTAAAATGCCGTTTCCTACCATAAATTGCTTGTTAGTGTTAAGACGATGTGCCATAATACTATATTCTTTAATATTCGGGGTAAAGATAGCAAATCTTTTTGTATCTCATTTGTTTTTGTGTAAGTATAAAAGTTACAAAAAAATAATGAGATCTCTGAATTCTAATGCTTTTGTGTTGTATAACATATCAGTTTACATTGTTCGAGCAGAATAAATTATCTTTCTTTGTATCGTGATAGTTCAGCATAGCTATCTATAATTAAAAACCTTTATTGATACGTATGAAAATAACTTTTGGACAACAAACGACCAAAGTAAAGCAATTGGCTGACAAGATTAGCTTTGATATCTCGATGGGAGTATATAAATCGGGAGATTCACTGCCATCGATCAATCAACTTAGCCATGCGTATGAGGTTTCCCGAGATACTGTATTTAAAGCTTTTCTTGATTTAAAAGAGAGAGGAATTATCGATTCTACTCCCGGGAAAGGGTATTATGTGGTTGGAAGATTGAAAAATGTACTTCTTCTACTTGATGAATATTCACCTTTTAAATATGCACTTTATAATAGTTTTGTAAAGCGTTTGTCTATCCGTTATAAAGTCGACCTATTGTTTCATCAGTACAATGAACGTTTGTTCAATACCATCATTCGTGAATCGTTGGGACGATACAATAAATATATTGTGATGAACTTCGATAACGAAAAGCTGTCTCCTAATCTTTATAAGATAAATCCATCCAAACTTCTTCTTCTTGATTTCGGTAAATTTGAGAAAGAGGAGTTCTCTTATGTTTGTCAGGACTTTGATCAAGGATTCTATAATGCGCTACTTCAACTGGCAGATCGATTGAAGAAATATCAAAAACTCGTTTTCGTGTTAGTGAATGATAGCATGCATCCCCGGAGTAGCCGTGACTTTTTTGAGAAATTCTGTGCCGATCAACATCTTGGTTGTGAGGTAGTGAGTGATATTGAAGGACTTCAGGTTCGCAAAGGAGAAGTATATATAGCGATTCGTCAAATAGACGTGGTGAGTATTATTAAGAAAAGTCGTATTGAGGGTTTACAATGTGGAGTTGATTTTGGCTTAATAGGGTATAATGACACACCTGCTTATGAAGTGATAGATCAGGGAATAACTGCATTAAGTGTAGATTGGGAGAAAATGGGTGATAAGGCTGCCGAATTTGTTCTGCAGGGAAAAGCCATACAAGATTACCTGCCTACGGAAGTCAGGCTGAGAGCTTCTTTATAAAAGAGTTTTTCAGAATTGTGTGTCAGCACAGGTCAGCATGGAAGAATTGTCTAATGAATTTAATAATATAGTATGAAAAAGTATCCGAAAATCGGGATTCGTCCCACCATCGATGGACGCCAGGGTGGTGTTCGCGAAAGCCTTGAAGAAAAAACAATGAATCTGGCAAAAGCTGTTGCCGAGTTGATTACTTCTAATCTCAGAAATGGCGATGGAACTCCTGTGGAGTGTGTGATTGCAGATGGAACTATCGGACGTGTTGCCGAAAGTGCTGCTTGTGCAGAAAAGTTTGAACGTGAAGGGGTAGGAGCTACTATTACTGTCACCTCATGCTGGTGTTATGGGGCTGAGACAATGGATATGAATCCATATTATCCGAAAGCTGTTTGGGGATTCAATGGGACGGAGCGTCCGGGAGCGGTGTATCTGGCTGCTGTGCTGGCAGGGCATGCACAGAAGGGATTGCCTGCATTTGGTATTTACGGTCGCGATGTACAAGACTTGAATGATAACTCTATTCCTGCGGATGTGGCAGAAAAAATTCTGCGTTTTGCCCGTGCTGCCCAGGCTGTAGCTACGATGCGTGGGAAGTCTTACCTTTCTATGGGTAGTGTTTCTATGGGTATTGCCGGTTCTATTGTAAATCCGGACTTCTTCCAGGAATATTTGGGTATGCGTAATGAGTCGGTCGATTTGACAGAGATAATTCGCCGCATGGCCGAAGGCATTTATGATAAGGAAGAATATGCCAAAGCGATGGCTTGGACTGAGAAATATTGCAAAAAGAATGAAGGGCATGATTTCAATGTGCCTGAAAAGACAAAGACACGTGCACAGAAAGATGAAGACTGGGAGTTCATTGTCAAGATGACTATCATCATGCGCGATTTGATGCAGGGTAATCCGAAGCTAAAAGAACTTGGATTTAAGGAAGAGGCTTTAGGACACAATGCCATTGCAGCGGGTTTCCAAGGACAGCGTCAATGGACGGATTTCTATCCGAATGGTGATTTCTCGGAAGCATTGCTCAATACTTCATTCGACTGGAATGGTATTCGTGAAGCATATGTAGTGGCCACTGAGAATGATGCTTGTAATGGTGTAGCTATGCTGTTCGGTCATCTGTTGACGAATCGTGCACAGATTTTCTCGGATGTACGTACTTATTGGAGTCCGGAGGCTGTGAAACGTGTTACGGGTAAGGAACTGACAGGTATGGCTGCTAATGGTATTATTCATTTGATTAATTCGGGAGCAACAACCCTTGACGGAACAGGGCAGCAAACGGATGTCAATGGAGAACCTACCATGAAACCTTGTTGGGAGGTTACGGAAGGAGAAGTTGAGAAATGTCTGGAAGCTACTACTTGGTATCCCGCCAATCGTGATTATTTCCGTGGAGGAGGTTTCTCTTCTAATTTCCTTTCGAAAGGAGGTATGCCCGTAACTATGATGCGACTGAACCTGATTAAAGGTCTTGGACCAGTGCTGCAGATAGCCGAAGGCTGGACAGTAGAGATTGATCCGGAAATTCATAAATTACTTGATGAACGTACGGACCGTACATGGCCTACTACTTGGTTTGTTCCTCGTTTATGTGATAAACCTGCCTTTAAAGATGTATACTCCGTGATGAATAACTGGGGAGCTAACCATGGTGCAATCAGTTACGGGCATATTGGTCAGGATGTGATTACACTGGCTTCCATGCTTCGTATTCCGGTTTGCATGCACAATGTGGAGGATGATCAGATTTTCCGTCCGGCGGCCTGGAATGCCTTCGGTATGGATAAAGAGGGAGCCGACTACAGAGCTTGTACTACTTATGGTCCTATTTATAAGTAACCTTTAGAAGAACGCAATATGATCAATCGATTTATATTAAACGAAGTTTCTTACTTCGGTCCGGGAGCACGTGAAGTGCTCCCTAAGGAAATCTCACGTTTGGGACTACACAAAGCATTTGTCGCAACCGATAAAGATTTGATAAAATTCGGAGTGGCGGACAAAGTGCTTAAGGTGCTGGATGCTGCTAAGATTCCTTATGTGATATTCAGTGAAATTAAGCCGAATCCTACAGTATCGAATGTAAAAGCCGGTGTGGAAGCATTTGCGGCATCCGGTGCGGACTTTATCCTGGCGATTGGCGGTGGCTCTTCTATGGATACGGCAAAGGCAATTGGGATTATTACTAATAATCCGGAATTCAGTGATGTCGTTTCATTGGAAGGCGTGGCGGATACCAAGAAGAAATCCGTACCTATTATTGCATTGCCTACTACTGCCGGAACGGCAGCAGAAGTAACTATCAACTATGTGATTACAGACGAACAGAACCAAAAAAAGATGGTTTGTGTGGATCCGAATGATATTCCGGCTATAGCGATAGTAGATGCCGAGCTGATGTATACACTTCCTAAAAGCCTGACTGCAGCTACGGGACTTGATGCACTGACACACGCTATTGAAGGGTTGATAACCAAAGGTGCATGGGAGATGAGCGATATGTTCGAAATTAAAGCTATTGAAATGATCAACCGTTATCTGGTGACTGCCGTTGAAGAACCGTCAAATGCGGAGGCACGTAATGGTATGGCAGTAGCCCAGTATATTGCCGGTATGGCTTTTTCGAATGTCGGTTTAGGAGTCGTTCATGGTATGGCACATCCGTTGGGGGCTATTTTTGATATTCCTCATGGCGTAGCCAATGCGTTGTTATTACCTATTGTTATGGAGTTCAATGCTCCGGCTGCTCTTGACAAATATGTAGAGATAGCTAAGGCTATGAACGTGTATTCTGCAGGTATGGCTAAAGAAGAGGCAGCTAAAGCAGCCGTAGATGCTGTAAAAGCATTATCTTTGAAGGTCAATATTCCACAACACTTGTCCGATTTGGGCATTCAGGAAAAGGATCTTGATCGTCTTGCTACAGCTGCGTTTGCTGATGTCTGTACGCCGGGTAATCCACGGGAAGTAACAAAAGAAATTATTCTTGATTTATATAAGAAAGCATTATGATAACTAATGAACATATCGAGCAGTATCTTGCTCAGGCACATCGCTATGGCGATGCTAAATTAATGTTGTGCAGCAGCGGTAACCTTTCATGGAGAATCGGTGAAGAAGCACTTGTTTCCGGAACGGGTTCTTGGGTACCGAACCTGCAGAAAGAAAAAGTATCTGTTTGCAATATTTCTACGGGTATACCCCAGAATGGAGTAAAACCTTCTATGGAAAGTACTTTTCATTTGGGAATCCTTCGTGAACGTCCGGATGTAAATGTAGTTCTGCATTTTCAATCGGAATATGCTACAGCTGTTTCCTGTATGAGAAACAAACCGTCAAATTTCAATGTAACTGCTGAGGTACCTTGCCATGTCGGTAAAGAGATTCCTATCATTCCTTACTATCGTCCGGGTTCGCCTGAACTGGCTGAAGCTGTTGTGGAAGCGATGAAAGAGCATAACTCTGTATTGCTGACCAATCATGGACAGGTGGTGTGTGGTAAAGATTTTGATCAGGTGTACGAACGGGCCACTTTCTTTGAAATGGCTTGCCGGATTATCGTTCAATCCGGAGGAGATTATTCGGTCCTGACTCCGGAAGAGATTGATGATCTGGAAATATATGTGTTAGGAAAGAAAACAAAATAGAAATAATGACGACCAGCTTATGAGTACTTACTTAGCAGCTGACTTTGGTGGAGGTAGCGGCCGTATTATGGCCGGTACCCTCACTGAAGGTAAGCTAAAACTGGAAGAGGTATATCGTTTTGGTAATCGGCAAATTAGACTCGGAAACCATGTCTATTGGGATTTTCTTTCTCTCTTCGAAGAAATGAAAAACGGACTTCGTGTCGCTGCCCGAAAAGGCTATCTGGTGAAAAGTATCGCTATAGATACTTGGGGAGTCGATTTTGGGCTGATTGACAAAGATGGTAATCTGTTGGGGAATCCGGTTTGTTACCGTGATTCTCGTACTAATGGTATGCCTGAGCGGGTGTTTAAGCAGATTGATCAAGCTGCCCATTATGCAGAAACAGGTATCCAAGTGATGCCTATCAATACTCTGTTTCAACTATATAGTATGAAGCAGAACAACGATGTACAACTCCGGGTAGCTGATAAACTATTATTTATGCCTGATTTGTTCAGCTATTTCCTTACAGGAACAGCGAATAATGAATATTGTATTGCTTCTACTTCTGAGTTACTTGATGCTTGTCAGCGCAACTGGTCGGATAACTTGATTAGTGAATTAGGATTACCCCGACATCTTTTTGGTGACATTGTGCTTCCTGGGACTATTTGCGGTAAACTGAAACAAGAAATTGCGGATGAAACCGGTTTAGGCTGTATTGATGTCGTTGCTGTCGGTTCACATGACACAGCCAGTGCTGTATTTGCTGTTCCTTCCAATGAACCGGATCGGGCTTATCTTAGTTCGGGAACCTGGTCCTTGCTCGGAACAGAGATTGACCAACCGATTTTGACGGAGGAAGCACGTTTGGGAGGATTCACGAATGAGGGTGGCATACAAGGCAAGATACGCTTCTTGCAGAATATAACCGGGCTTTGGATTTTACAACGTTTGATGGCTGAGTGGAAAGAACGGGGCGAAGAAACCAGTTATGATCGTGTGATAGCCGAAGCAACGTTATCAGATATCCGTTCGGTAATCGATGTAGATGATTCCTCTTTTTGCAATCCGGACTGTATGGAAGAGTCGATTGCTGAGTATTGTCATAAGCATCATTTGAGAGTGCCGGTTTCTCAAGGAGAGTTTGTTCGTTGTGTCATTGAATCATTGGCACACCGTTATAAATTAGGAGTTGAACAGATGAATCGCTGTCTGCCGGTACCGGTTAAACAGCTCCATATTATCGGAGGAGGCTGCCAGAATCGTTTGCTAAACCAACTTACTGCAAATGCTTTAGGCATTCCGGTATATGCAGGTCCGGTGGAAGCGACTGCTATCGGCAATATCTTAGTACAAGCGAAAGCTCAAGGTGAAATAGATACTTGGGAAGAGCTAAAAGAAATTATCATAAACAGTGTAAAACCTCAGGTATATTATCCTGAATAACCCGACAACCCATGAAAAACACCAACCGTTCCATTCTTCATAAAGATGGAGTTAGTTATATCCTGCCATTTATTTTAGTGACTTCTTGTTTTGCCTTATGGGGGTTCGCTAATGATATTACCAATCCAATGGTAAAGGCCTTCTCGAAAATATTTCGTATGAGTGTCACCGACGGGGCATTGGTACAGGTCGCTTTTTACGGAGGCTATTTTGCAATGGCCTTCCCTGCTGCAATGTTTATTCGTAAATACTCTTATAAAGCCGGTATCCTGCTGGGACTGGGGCTATATGCTTTGGGTGCCTTGCTGTTTTTCCCGGCAAAGATGACAGGCGATTATTACCCTTTCCTGCTCGCTTATTTTATTTTGACGTGTGGACTCTCGTTTCTGGAAACAAGTGCTAACCCTTATATATTATCGATGGGTACAGAAGAGACAGCGACGCGACGATTGAATCTGGCGCAGTCGTTTAATCCAATGGGATCATTATTGGGTATGTATGTAGCCATGAATTTCATTCAGGCGCGTCTGAATCCCATGGATACGGTAGAACGCAGCCAATTGTCTCCGTCTGAGTTTGAGGTATTGAAAGAGTCGGATTTGTCCGTGTTGATTGCCCCTTACCTGATTATAGGATTAGTGATTCTTGCCATGCTTTTTCTGATACGTGCCGTTAAAATGCCTAAGAATGGTGATAAGAATCATAATATTGATTTTATACCAACGCTAAAGCGTATTTTTAAAGTTCATCATTATAGAGAAGGAGTCATAGCGCAATTCTTTTATGTGGGTGCACAGATTATGTGTTGGACTTTTGTTATCCAATATGGAACACGCTTGTTTATGTCGCAGGGAATGGAGGAGAAGGCTGCTGAAGTGCTTTCTCAGGAATATAATATAATTGCTATGATTATTTTTTGCATAAGCCGTTTCGTGTGTACATTTATTCTTCGCTACCTGAATCCGGGGATGCTTCTCAAGATTCTTGCGATTGCGGGTGGTGCTTTTACGTTAGGTGTGATTTTTTTGCAAAACATATGGGGATTGTATTGTTTAGTAGCTGTTTCGGCTTGTATGTCACTAATGTTTCCCACGATTTATGGTATTGCTCTTCGTGGTTTGGGTGATGATGCCAAGTTTGGGGCTGCCGGTTTGATTATGGCAATTCTGGGAGGTTCTATCTTGCCACCATTACAGGCTTGTATTATTGACCAACATACATTGTTGGGTATGCCTGCTGTAAACTTGTCTTTTATACTTCCTTTTATCTGTTTCGTAGTGATTATCATTTATGGACATCGTACTTGTGCACGTGTGAAGAAGATAAAAGCAGCACGAAAGTAATATGGAGAATCGGATGCGGCGTTTGACGATTCTTCTGAGTAACTGTTTTCTTCTGCTTGTGTCATTAGTTTCTTGCGGGAAAGTGCCATTAGCGGAAGAAGCAGTGTTTTCTATACCGGTGGATACGGCATTTATGAGGCTTCGTCAATGGGAGTGGTATTGTCAGAAACGGGCTGACAGTTGCCTGACAGAGAATAATTATCAGGGAGCTTTATCTTGGCTGGATTCCGCTCGTATCCAAGTGGAACATTACGGACGTCCTTATTATATATTGGCACGCGGGGACGTATATTATTCCACCCATCAATATGATTCTGCCCGTCGTTATTTTAGTATGGCAGCCCATTCCATTCATCCGCATATTGCTATCGAAGCTTGGAGGAAACTTGCAGAACTGGAACTTATGGAAGGAAATGAGAAGCAAGTGTTCTATTCTACGCAGAAGGCAGATGCGCTTTTCCGGGTGGAGATAGGCCATGTGCAGAGTGATAACAGTGAAGCTCTATATCAGGAAGAGAGGTTGAAAAACGAGTTAAACCAATTGAAGATTGCCAAACAGAATCGGGAAATTGCTATGTTAACTTTGAGCCTTTGTCTGATTATACTGATTGCTTTGTTTATTTTCTACCGGCAAAATAAGATAAAGCGTGAAAAAGAGCGTCTGCTTCTTGAAGAGAAAGCCAAGTTGGAGCAAGAGAACCAAATACTGAAACAAACTGAAGAGTTAAGTGCTTTGAGAGAAAAAGAGGCGGTTTTGCGAGAGTCTTTGTTCCGTAAGGTCGATGTTTTGCGTAAAATACCCTCCCTCAATGAAGAAGAGCAGGAGAGTGGTGAACATCGCATAGCTTTGTCGGAAAGAGAGTGGGAGGAAATTCGTCAGACGGTGGATAATGCTTATGATGGGTTTTCACAACGGTTGCTTGCACGCTTTCCTTTGTTGACCTTAAAAGATATTTATTTCTGTTGTCTGGTGAAGATCAATGTCAGTATAAAGGACCTTTCCGATATTTATTGTATTAGTCGTACCTCGGTTAGTAAAAAGAAATTTCGCATCAAGCGAGAGAAGCTTGGAGCAGAGGATTCGGACTCTTTAGATGACTTTTTGCGTGGTTTTTAGTTCTCGGAAACTTGTTTGTCCATGCTATTTTAAGAGGTGGTTTATGTAATATCTTGATATGTAGTATGATAGCATATCCATTTTTGAAGTGCTTTGTCTATATCCCTTTTTGTTTTTCCTGTGCCCGATGGTTAATTTTGCAATATCAAAACTTTAAAAATGTACATGATATGTTGAATCGACTGAACTATTTCATTATGTCGGCAGGGCTACTTGTTTTAGTAGCATGTTCGTCTAATTCCGGAAAACAGGTAGAGGTGGCAAATACTCCTTTTGTTTACGATGGATTAAAAGAGTATCCGGTAAAAGAGTTGAAACTGTCCGATCTGGCAGTTAGTGATTATGTGGCATTAAAAGACAATGAAAATTCATTGTTGGGTAGGTTACCGACAAATCCTTGTATACAGGTCACTGAAGACCGGATTTATATTCAGGATGAAGAGCAGCAGGCTATATTTATTTTTGACCGTCAGGGAAATCCATTATTGCAAATGCGTCATAAAGGAGGCGGCCCTCAGGAATGGGCATCTCTGAACTCTTTCTATGTGGACAGTCCTAACAAAGAAATTATAGTGTTGGACCGCGCTAAAAAGTTTATAGTTTATGATTTGAATGGGAAATTTAAACGAAGCTTCCCGACACCCGGTTGCTCTTGGAAGTTTGCTAACTTGAATGATAAGGCTGTATTGGTATATTGTCCTTTTACAAAGCGTAATAACGGAGAGGCAGTTTGCATCCTTTCTAAAAAAGATGGCAAAAAGTTGCATGTGTGTCCTATTACGATAGATAATTTTGTGTGGGATAGCGAGGGGCGTATTGGCTATGAACCATTGAAGCCTGCTTATGGTGGGATTTTATTTTCAGATTTATCATTGAAAGGCGTGTATTTTATTGATGCTGAAACATATGAAGTAAAACAGGTTATTGATGAAGTGACAGAATATAAATTTGAAAATGCAGAGTTCGTTAAGCTACATCCGGCGATCGATGCTAAAGACTATACTTTGTATACTACGCTCGGTACGAAATGGTTGACTCCGGATATGCCAATGAACTATTATTATTTCGATAAGAAGGAGCAGAAAATGTATACTTTGAAAAATGAAACCGGATGGGCTGTTTTAAAAGATGTCTGCAATGTACAGAGAACCCGTACAACAAATACTCCAGGTATCGGCATTGGTTATTATTGGCCTTCTACTATGAAAGGAGAGTCGATGCAAGCTGAAAAAGAGCAGTTTGACCCTCGTTTCCGGGCAATAATGGACTCTATACCTGAAGAAGGTAACCCTGTATTACAAATTATGAACTTCAATAAATGATGAAGCTGTTCCGCAAGATATTGATTATTTGTCTTCTTGGGAAGTTAATGGCTTGTTCGCCATTAGCTTCCGGGGAGATAAATGATGTTTGGGGGCATAAGCAAGTGGCTACGGTTGAAATGGCAGGTTCTGATAGCGTTTGGGTCTGCCACTTGTCTATGTTGAAGGATACGGTTACTGTACCTCTTAGTCATTTTGTCGAGGAACTGGAAATGGTCATACTTGATAATCGGGATGCTGCATTGGTCTCTCCTTCCAAAACAATTATTGGCAAACAGTATATTTTAGTATATAAAATGGGGCATGTCCCTTTCAAACTTTTTACTAAAAGCGGGACCTATTTGAGGGATATCGGTTCCTTTGGTCAAGGTGCGGGTGAATATGGCTTAGTTTACGATGCACAGATGGATGAGGAGAATAACCGGCTTTATGTGTTATGTTGGCAGGCCGACCATATCTTGGTATTCGATTTACAGGGAAATATACTTCAACCGATTCGATTGGCGCATTGGTCACCTAAAGGGATATTTCATGTAGAAACGGAACGAGGACGAGTGCATGTTTGTGCTCTTTCTTTTAATCGTGACTTTGTAGGTGATAGGCATTCGCCTATGATTTGGACGCAAAGTTTGGATGGCAAGATTATAAAAGAACTTCCGGCAGGGTATTTGGCCGTGAATGATTATGGAAATGAAATCAAATCTCTGAATAATGGGACGGTGATGGACATCGGTTTCTGGTTTGGAGGGCAATATCGTAACGATTCATTATATCACTATAATAACCACGAGTTTAGGCTCGTTCCACGTTTTACGCTTGATTATGGAGGACATGAGTTGACCCCACACAGCTTCGGAGAGTTGCCGAATCACTTCTGGGGAGAAATATCATATCCTGTAAGGCTAAGTCCACATTCGTCAACTACCACTCCTCCGGAATATTATATGGTTGATAAACATACTTTACGAGGCGCTTTTGTTGAAATATACAATGATTTCTTAGGTGGCATTCCTGCTGACTGGTTCTTTTCATCTCATGACGGATATTATGTTTGGAATGTTGAACCTGCACGATTGAAGCAAATGGTTGAGGAGCGTTTGTCTTCAGGTGAGATTATCTCGGATTCGGATCGAAGAAAGCTGACCGAACTGCTTGGGAGTATTAAAGAAAACGATAACAATTATATTTTCTATGGTCGATTGAAATGTAGATAGTTCCTGTTTTTTTCTTATCATTTCTTTTTTTTCTCTAATATTTTGTAGTCGAACAGATTATTTATATCTTTGCACCCGAAACGGATGAAAGGTGGAGGGGCGATTAAGCTCCTTTTTTTGTTCTTAATAGTTAATCAATGATAGAAAAAAGAACTGTTTGTCAGATTGTTGAAGAGTGGCTGGAGGGAAAAGACTATTTTCTGGTAGAAGTGACCGTCAGCCCTGATGACAAAATTGTGGTCGAAATTGACCATGCAGAAGGGGTTTGGATTGAAGACTGTGTGGAGCTGAGTCGCTTCATTGAGTCGAAACTGAACCGTGAAGAGGAAGATTATGAGCTGGAAGTAGGTTCTGCCGGAATCGGACAGCCATTTAAAGTATTGCAACAGTACTATAACCACATCGGCCTGGAGGTGGAAGTACTGACTAAAGGCGGACGCAAACTGAGCGGGGTCTTGAAAGATGCCGATGAAGAAAAGTTTGTTGTGACCGTACAAAAGAAAGTAAAACCCGAAGGAGCCAAACGTCCTCAGTTGGTAGAAGAGGATGAAACCTTCACCTATGATGATATAAAATATACTAAATACTTAATTAGTTTTAAATAATTATGGCCAAGAAAGAAGAAACAATCAGCTTGATTGATACATTTTCGGAATTTAAGGAACTGAAGAATATTGATAGAACCACGATGGTAAGCGTGCTTGAAGAGTCGTTCCGTAGTGTGATCGCGAAAATGTTTGGCACTGATGAAAATTACGACGTAATTGTGAACCCGGATAAGGGTGACTTTGAAATATGGCGTAACCGTGAGGTAGTGGCAGACGAGGATTTGACTAACCCGAATATGCAAATTTCGTTGACTGAAGCACAAAAAATCGATGCTTCTTACGAAGTGGGTGAAGAAGTAACCGATGAAGTGATTTTCGCTAAGTTCGGTCGCCGTGCTATTTTGAATCTTCGTCAGACCCTGGCTTCTAAAATTCTTGAGCTTGAAAAGGACAGTATTTATAATAAATACATTGATAAAGTAGGTACTATCATCAACGCAGAAGTATACCAGATCTGGAAAAAAGAGATGTTGCTGCTTGACGATGAAGGAAACGAGTTATTGTTGCCGAAAACAGAGCAGATACCAAGCGATTTTTATCGTAAAGGAGAAACTGCCCGTGCAGTGGTGGCACGCGTGGACAACAAAAACAACAATCCGAAGATTATCCTCTCGCGTACTTCTCCGGTTTTCCTGCAGCGCTTGTTCGAGATGGAAGTACCTGAAATAAACGATGGCTTGATTACCATCAAAAAGATTGCCCGTATTCCCGGTGAACGTGCTAAGATTGCGGTAGAATCTTATGATGACAGAATTGATCCCGTAGGAGCCTGTGTAGGTGTAAAGGGAAGTCGTATTCATGGCATCGTACGTGAACTTCGCAATGAAAACATTGATGTGATTAATTATACATCAAATATTTCATTGTTTATCCAGCGTGCTTTAAGCCCGGCCAAAATCTCTTCTATTCGGTTGAATGAAGAAGAACGTAAAGCTGAGGTATTCCTGAAACCGGAAGAGGTATCGTTGGCTATTGGTAAAGGCGGTTTGAATATCAAACTGGCCAGTATGTTGACTGAGTACACTATCGACGTGTTCCGTGAGTTGGATGAAAACGCGCAGGATGAAGACATTTATCTGGATGAATTCAGAGATGAAATCGACGGATGGGTGATTGATGCTATTAAAGCAATTGGCATTGATACGGCTAAGTCCGTATTGACTGCACCTCGCGAAATGCTGATTGAAAAAACGGATCTGGAAGAAGAGACGGTGGACGAGGTATTACGCATTTTGAAATCGGAGTTTGAAGATAATGAATAATAGATCAATGCGATGATGTGCCGATATGCCAATAAACAGAAAGGGCGTATAGGAATTGGCACATTGGCATATTGAACGATTATCAAATTATTCTTTCTCCATTATTCTTTAAATTAAAGTATGACGATAAGGTTAAACAAAGTTACAAGAGATTTAAATGTAGGAATCGCGACGGTAGTTGAGTTCTTGCAAAAGAAGGGGTATACCGTTGAGGCAAACCCGAATACGAAAATTACCGAGGAGCAGTATGCAATGCTCGTGAAAGAGTTCAGCACAGATAAGAACCTTAGACTTGAATCGGAACGTTTCATTCAGGAACGTCAAAACAAAGATCGCAACAAGGCATCTGTTTCTATCGATGGTTATGATAAAAAAGAGCCGGAGAAAACTGTTGCTGATGATGTGATTAAGACGGTCATTCCGGAGGATGTACGTCCGAAGTTTAAACCTGTCGGAAAAATAGATTTAGATAAACTGAACCGGAGAACTGAAAAAGAGCCGGTGAAAGAAGAACCGAAACCACAACCTGTAGTAGCTACTGAAGAAAAGAAGGTGGCGGAAGAGGTTAAGCCTGTTGTCAACGAAGTGAAAAAAGAAGAAGTCGCTACGGCTCCTGTTGCTTCGGAATCGAAACCGGTGAAAGAAGAACCGAAACCGGTGGTGGTTGAAAAGCCTGCAGAAACAGAGAAGAAAGTGGTTGAGGAAGTCAAGAAAGAAGAACCCAAAGTCGTGGTATCTCCAGAAAAAACAGAGAAGAAAGAAGAGAAACCGGTAGCAGAAGCACCGGCTACTCCAGTAGAGAAGGAAGAGGAGGGCGTATTTAAGATTCGTCCGACTGAGTTTGTATCTAAGATTAATGTTATCGGACAGATTGACCTGGCTGCATTGAATCAGTCGACTCGTCCGAAGAAAAAATCGAAAGAAGAAAAACGGAAAGAGCGTGAAGAAAAGGAAAAACTTCGTCAGGATCAGAAGAAACAGATGAAGGAAGCCATCATCAAGGAAATCCGTAAAGAAGATAATAAACAAGCTAAAGTAGCCGGTAAAGAAAATCTTGATCCCAACGGTAAGAAGAAACGTAACCGCATCAACAACAATAAAGAAAAAGTAGATGTGAACAACGTTGCTTCTAACTTTGCGCACCCCACTCCAAACAGTGAGCGTACCAATAATAACCGTGGAGGAAATCAGCAAGGTGGCGGCGGACAAAACAGAAACCGTAACAACAATAATAAAGATCGCTTTAAGAAGCCTGTAGTGAAGCAGGAAGTGAGCGAAGAAGATGTAGCAAAGCAGGTAAAAGAAACTTTGGCTCGTCTGACAAGTAAAGGTAAGAACAAAGGAGCCAAATATCGCAAGGAGAAACGTGATTTGGTATCGAACCGTATGCAGGAACTGGAAGATCAGGAGATGGCAGAAAGCAAGGTACTGAAATTGACAGAATTCGTGACTGCCAATGAATTGGCCAGTATGATGAATGTATCTGTTAATCAGGTTATCGGAACTTGTATGAGTATAGGTATGATGGTTTCTATCAACCAGCGTCTGGATGCGGAAACAATCAATCTTGTTGCTGAAGAATTCGGATTTAAGACCGAATATGTCAGTGCGGAGGTAGCTCAGGCCATTGTTGAAGAGGAAGATGCTCCGGAAGATCTGGAACACCGTGCTCCGATTGTTACAGTAATGGGTCACGTAGACCACGGTAAAACTTCATTGCTTGACTATATCCGTAAGGCAAATGTAATTGCGGGTGAAGCCGGAGGTATCACACAGCATATCGGTGCATATCACGTTACATTGGAGGACGGGCGTAAGATTACATTCCTTGATACTCCGGGACACGAAGCGTTTACTGCAATGCGTGCCCGTGGTGCGAAGGTAACGGATATCGCGATTATTATCGTAGCTGCCGATGATGATGTAATGCCTCAAACTAAGGAAGCTATCAATCATGCTGCGGCTGCGGGTGTTCCTATAGTATTTGCTATTAATAAGATTGATAAACCCCATGCTAATCCGGAGAAAATTAAAGAGACACTGGCTCAGATGAATTATCTCGTAGAAGAGTGGGGGGGTAAATACCAGTCGCAGGATATTTCGGCCAAGAAAGGTCTTGGAGTACCCGAACTGATGGAGAAAGTCCTTTTGGAGGCAGAAATGCTCGATTTGAAGGCAAATCCGAACCGCAATGCTACGGGTTCAATTATTGAATCAACTCTGGACAAGGGACGTGGATATGTTGCTACTGTATTGGTTTCCAATGGTACGCTGAAGGTAGGTGATATTGTGCTTGCCGGAACAAGTTATGGCCGTGTAAAGGCTATGTTCAATGAACGTAATCAACGCGTAACACAAGCTGGACCTTCGGAACCGGTATTGATTCTCGGTTTAAATGGGGCTCCTGCCGCAGGTGATACATTCCATGTGATTGAGACTGATCAAGAGGCCCGTGAAATTGCCAATAAGCGTGAACAATTGCAGCGTGAACAGGGATTGCGTACTCAGAAGCTGTTGACTCTCGATGAAGTGGGACGTCGTATTGCTTTGGGTAACTTCCAGGAACTGAACGTAATTGTGAAAGGTGATGTGGACGGCTCTATCGAAGCATTGAGTGATTCGTTGATCAAGTTGTCTACCGAACAGATTCAGGTTAATGTGATCCACAAGGCTGTAGGTCAGATTTCAGAATCGGATGTGACATTGGCAGCTGCTTCAGATGCTATTATCATTGGATTCCAGGTGCGTCCGTCAGCTTCAGCGCGCAAGTTTGCCGAGCAGGAAGGAGTAGATATACGTTTGTATTCTGTAATTTACGCTGCTATCGAAGAGGTGAAGGCTGCTATGGAAGGTATGCTTGCTCCGGAAGTGAAAGAGGTGGTGACTGCTACTATCGAAGTGCGTGAGGTATTCCACATTACTAAGGTGGGTACTGTGGCCGGTGCCGTTGTGAAAGAAGGCAAGGTGAAACGTTCGGATAAGGCTCGTCTGATCCGTGATGGTATCGTAATCTTCTCAGGTTCTATTAATGCCTTGAAGCGCTTTAAAGATGATGTGAAGGAAGTAGGTACAAACTTTGAATGTGGTATCAGCCTTGTCAACTACAACGATTTGAAGGTAGGGGATATGATTGAAACTTACGAAGAAGTAGAAGTGAAGCAAACTTTATAATTCTCACGAAACTGAAAATATACGGAGGCACAGAGTGATTACAACTCCGTGTCTCCGTTTTCGTTTTACATAGAATGACTACCATAGATATTATCATACTGATTGCCCTTGGAGCCGGTGTTATTATCGGATTTATGAAAGGCTTTATCCGGCAGCTTGCCTCCATACTTGGATTGATTGTGGGGTTGCTGGCAGCAAAAGCTTTGTATACTTCACTGGCTGTAAAGCTATGTCCTACAGTGACAGATTCCATGACTGTGGCACAGATATTAGCATTTGTCATTATTTGGATAGCTGTACCATTAATCTTTACGTTAGTGGCTTCAGTGTTGACAAAGGCGATGGAGGCAGTTTCGCTTGGCTGGCTGAATCGTTTGCTTGGAGCCGGACTTGGAGCCTTGAAATATCTTTTACTGGTGAGTCTGGTTGTCTGTGTCATTCAATTCATAGATACAGATAGCCAGTTGATTAGTCAAACAAAGAAGGAGGAATCCTTGTTATATTATCCTATGGAAAGGTTTGCGGGAATGTTCTTTCCCGCAGCAAAAGAGGTTACACAACAATATATACTCAAATAAAAATGATGCAACAAGAAGAACCCAATAAATATGTAAAAGAACTCACGCAGGAGAAGTACAAATATGGCTTCACTACGGAGGTACATACAGATATCATAGAGAAGGGACTCAATGAAGACGTAGTGCGGCTTATCTCGTCTAAAAAGAACGAGCCGGACTGGTTGTTGGAATTCCGTCTGAAAGCCTATCGTCATTGGCTGACACTGGAGATGCCTACCTGGGCACACTTGCGTATACCTGAGATTGACTATCAGGCCATTTCGTATTATGCCGACCCTACAAAGAAGAAAGAAGGTCCGAAGAGTATGGATGAAGTTGATCCGGAACTAATAAAGACATTCAATAAACTGGGTATTCCTTTGGAAGAGCAAATGGCACTGAGCGGTATGGCTGTGGATGCAGTGATGGATTCAGTATCTGTGAAAACGACCTTTAAGGAAACACTGATGGAGAAAGGTATTATCTTTTGCTCGTTCAGTGAAGCAGTGCGTGAACATCCCGACCTGGTGAAGAAGTATCTTGGATCTGTAGTAGGTTATCGGGATAACTTTTTTGCAGCATTAAATTCCGCGGTATTTTCAGACGGTTCTTTCGTTTATATTCCTAAAGGGGTACGTTGTCCGATGGAACTTTCCACATACTTCCGTATCAACGCAGCCAATACCGGGCAGTTCGAACGTACATTAATCGTAGCAGATGACGATAGCTATGTTTCCTATCTGGAAGGTTGTACCGCACCAATGCGGGACGAGAATCAATTACATGCCGCTATTGTCGAGATTGTGGTACACGATCGTGCAGAAGTAAAATACAGTACCGTTCAGAATTGGTATCCGGGTGATGCCGAAGGTAAAGGTGGAGTATACAATTTTGTGACGAAACGTGGTAATTGTAAAGGAGTAGATAGCAAACTCTCGTGGACTCAGGTTGAGACGGGATCAGCCATTACCTGGAAATACCCTTCTTGCATTCTCTCAGGTGATAATTCTACCGCTGAATTTTATTCGGTAGCAGTGACAAACAATTACCAACAGGCAGATACAGGAACTAAAATGATTCATTTAGGTAAGAATACCCGTAGTACGATTGTCAGTAAAGGTATATCTGCCGGAAAAAGTGAGAACTCTTACCGTGGGCTGGTTCGTGTAGCCGAAAAGGCGGATAATGCCCGTAATTATAGCCAGTGTGATTCATTGTTGCTGGGTGATAAGTGTGGTGCACATACTTTCCCCTACATGGATATCCATAACGAAACAGCAGTTGTTGAACATGAAGCAACTACCAGTAAGATTAGTGAAGATCAGATATTCTATTGTAATCAGCGTGGCATTTCCACTGAAGATGCCATTGGGCTGATTGTAAACGGCTATGCAAAGGAGGTACTTAATAAACTTCCGATGGAATTTGCTGTAGAAGCTCAGAAGTTGCTTACGATCTCTCTTGAAGGTAGTGTAGGATAATGGGGTGCAAACGAATTGGTTGGTTATTAATATTCCTGCTTTATGTAGGTATAGCGTTTGCACAGAATCTGGATGATCAGGAGAGAAGATGGGCAATCAGTGGCTCTTGGGGAGGAGACTGGCCGATAGTAACAAAGAACACACTTTCGGGAAAAGCTGTTTCTACAGGCCATATACATACTTTATTGCTGGAGTATTATATCCCTTATACCCGTTTCTCTTTGAAGGGCGGTTATACAGGTGAAGAGATAAAACTGAATCCCGGTATTTCTGCCTCACTGAGCAATTTGGAAGTGGGAGGGCGATACTATTTCCTGCCACAACGTTTTGTGATTCAGCCTTACGGGGGACTCTCCACAGCATGGAATCTGTCTCCACGTCGACAATACGGCATAACCAGTGGCAGTTACTACGATCCTTCAAGGCAGGAATTTCGTAAAGACTACGATTGCCGATATCAGGTAAAAGAACCGCTATTCACTATCTCTCCGGTGATAGGGGCCGATATATATTTTCTTTCGTGTCTTGCTTTCACCCTGGAGTATAATTTCCGGATGGGCATTGCCGGAAGAATGAATGGAGAAGTAGAGAAGACTAATTCCCGGGGGACCGGGATAGTGCGTAGTAGCGGGATGCGGCAGACATTAAGCGTAGGAGTGAAAGTGAATTTTCCTTTTACTATTACGCAGACAGACGGCAACTCCATACTGCAATTGTTGGACGAAGTTATTTTTGGAGAAGAATAGATAATGAAATAATTGATAAGATCATGTTAGAGATAAAAGACCTGCATGCCAGCATTAACGGCAAAGAGATATTGAAAGGCATCAACTTGACGGTGAATCCGGGCGAAGTACATGCCATTATGGGACCCAATGGTTCAGGTAAGAGTACGCTTTCTTCTGTTTTGGTAGGTAATCCTGCTTTTGAAGTGACGAAAGGGAGTATTACATTCTACGGTAAGAACCTTTTGGAATTAAGTCCTGAAGACCGTAGCCACGAAGGTATCTTCCTTAGTTTTCAGTATCCGGTAGAGATTCCGGGTGTGAGCATGGTTAACTTTATGCGTGCTGCTGTCAATGAACAGCGTAAATACAAAGGTTTGCCTGCTCTGACAGCCAGTGAGTTCCTGAAGCTGATGCGTGAAAAGCGTGCAGTAGTTGAGTTGGATAACAAATTGGCAAACCGCTCGGTAAATGAAGGCTTCTCGGGTGGAGAGAAAAAACGTAACGAGATTTTTCAGATGGCTATGCTCGAACCCCGTCTTAGCATTCTGGACGAGACGGACTCCGGACTCGATATCGATGCGCTTCGTATTGTAGCCGAAGGAGTAAACAAATTGAAGACACCCGATACCAGTTGTATTGTCATCACTCACTACCAGCGTTTGTTGGATTACATAAAGCCGGATATCGTACATGTGCTCTATAAGGGACGTATTGTGAAGACAGCAGGTCCGGAGCTCGCCCTTGAGCTGGAAGAAAAAGGATACGATTGGATTAAGAAGGAATTAGGAGAATGAGTGTGATTATGAATGTAGAACAGCAATACATAGATCTTTTTGCTCAGTGTGAAGCGATGATCTGTCGTCATAGTGCCGAGCCCATGAATGCTCCCCGGGCGGCAGCTTTTGCTGATTTCGAGCGTCAGGGATTTCCTATGCGGAAGCAGGAAAAGTACAAATACACGGATGTCAGTAAATTCTTTGAGCCGGATTACGGCTTGAACCTGAATCGTCTACCCATTCCGGTGAATCCTTATGAGGTGTTTAAATGCGATGTTCCGAATATGAGTACCTCATTGTTTTTTGTGGTGAACGATGCATTCTACAATCAGGCACTTCCTAAGTCCGGATTACCTGAGGGAGTTATTTTCGGCGGTCTGAGAGAAATGGCTGAGCAACATCCGGAACTTGTAAAAAAGTATTATGGTAAGTTGGCAGATACTTCGAAGGATGCAGTAACGGCCTTTAATACAGCTTTTACTCAAGACGGAGTACTGATGTATGTCCCGAAGAATGTGGTTGTTGATAAACCCATCCAGTTGGTTAATATACTTCGTGCAGATGTCAATTTCATGGTAAACCGACGTGTGCTGATTATCCTTGAAGAGGGAGCTCAGGCCCGTTTGCTGGTTTGTGATCATGCCATGGATAATGTGAACTTTCTGGCAACGCAAGTCATTGAAGTGTTTGCGGAAGAAAATTCTGTTTTCGATCTTTACGAACTGGAAGAGACCCATACCAGCACAGTGCGTTTCAGCAATCTATATGTGAAGCAGGGAGCGAATAGCAATGTACTGCTCAATGGGATGACACTTCACAACGGGACAACCCGTAATACGACAGAGGTTACCCTTGCCGGTGAAGGTGCCGAGATTAATCTTTGTGGCATGGCCATTGCCGATAAGAACCAACATGTGGACAATAATACTTCGATAGATCATGCTGTGCCGAATTGTACCAGTAATGAGTTATTCAAGTATGTACTTGATGATCAGTCAGTGGGTGCCTTTGCCGGATTGGTACTTGTACGTCCGGATGCACAACATACCAGTTCTCAGCAGACAAACCGTAACCTCTGTGCCACTCGTGATGCCCGTATGTATACTCAGCCACAATTGGAGATATATGCCGACGATGTAAAATGCTCCCATGGAGCTACAGTAGGTCAATTGGACGAAAATGCTCTCTTCTACATGCGTGCTCGTGGTATTGCAGAGAAGGAAGCCCGTTTGCTGTTGATGTTTGCTTTTGTCAACGAGGTGATTGATACCATTCGTTTGGAGGCATTGAAAGATCGCCTGCATTTGTTGGTTGAAAAACGTTTCCGTGGTGAACTGAATAAGTGCCAGGGGTGTTCTATTTGCAAATAATCAGTGATAAAATGAATATTCAGAAGATACGTGAAGACTTTCCCATACTCGGCCGTACGGTATATGGCAAGCCTTTGGTTTATTTAGATAACGGAGCGACTACTCAGAAGCCGCGCTTGGTGATTGACTCGATTGTAGATGAATATTACTCGGTCAATGCGAATGTACACCGTGGGGTTCATTTCCTGTCTCAACAGGCAACAGAACTGCATGAGGCCTCACGCGAGACTGTGCGTCAGTTCATTAATGCACGTAGTACTCGTGAAGTCATTTTCACTCGCGGCACTACAGAGAGCATTAATTTAATTGTTTCCAGTTTTGGTGAAGAGTTCATGCAAGAGGGGGATGAAGTGATTATTTCAGTGATGGAACACCATAGTAACATCGTACCTTGGCAGTTGCTGGCAGCCCATAAAGGGATTGCGATTAAAGTCATTCCGATGAATGATAAAGGTGAGCTGTTACTTGATGAATATGAAAAGCTTTTTTCTGAGCGTACTAAGATCGTCAGTGTAACTCAAGTATCCAATGTATTGGGAACAATCAATCCGGTAAAAGAGATGATTGCCACAGCACATGCCCATGGAGTACCTGTTATGATAGACGGTGCTCAGTCCATTCCTCATATGAAGGTGGATGTACAGGAACTGGATGCTGATTTTTTTGTTTTTTCGGGTCATAAGGTATATGGACCGACCGGAATCGGTGTCCTGTATGGAAAGGAAGATTGGCTTGAGCGTCTTCCGCCTTATCAGGGTGGGGGAGAGATGATTCAGTCCGTTTCTTTTGAGAAAACCGTTTTTGGTGAATTGCCTTTTAAGTTTGAGGCTGGAACTCCCGATTATATTGCTACTACCGGACTTGCCAAGGCTTTGGATTATGTCACAGGCATTGGTTTAGATCATATAGCTGACCACGAACATGAGCTTACCATCTATGCTATGCAGCGATTGAAAGAGATCCCGGGTATGCGTATCTTTGGTGAGGCTGCACATAAAAGTAGCGTAGTTTCTTTCTTGGTAGGTGACATACATCATCTGGATATGGGGACTCTGCTCGATCGGCTGGGTATTGCCGTTCGTACCGGTCATCATTGTGCAGAACCATTAATGCACCGTTTGGGTATTGAAGGTACAGTTCGTGCATCTTTTGCTATGTACAATACAAAAGAAGAAATTGATGACCTTGTAGCCGGCATCGAGCGGGTTAGTAAGATGTTCTAAGCCAGTGTGTGTATTCTGACAAATATTAAAGTGTCGTGAAAGTAATGGGTTTTCACGACACTTTTTTTATAATATCCGAGTGTTGAAATTATATTGATAAAAGGCGAGTCTTCGAGTATATCATTAGATGTTAAGTGGATAAAGTTTCATTTCCGAATGTAGCTTTTGAGAATATACAAATAATAAATAGCCGGTTCCTTGTAACTTTTCGCCTCTTTTTGCGTCTAATAATAATATAAACCTTATAAACGGAAAAGAATATGTTATTAGCAACCACTCCGATAATCGAAGGAAAACGAATAACCACTTATTATGGCATTGTGTCAGGAGAAACCATTATAGGTGCCAATGTTTTCCGTGACTTTTTTGCCAGTATTCGTGATATAGTAGGCGGACGTTCCGGTTCGTATGAGGAAGTGCTTCGTGAGGCAAAGGATACTGCTCTGAAAGAAATGTCTGAGCAGGCTCGCCAAATGGGTGCTAACGCTGTAATTGGCGTTGATTTGGATTATGAAACCGTTGGAGGAAGTGGCAGTATGCTGATGGTGACTGCAAGTGGAACAGCCGTATTTTTGGAATGATAGAGAAATCATAAAAGGTACGTTTAGAAATGCAGATGTTCCGAACTTTCAGAACATCTGCATTGATTATGTCTTCTACCTATTGTTAACGACTCTTACTAATTTCCATTTTATCAATATCGGGTGCCCATCCGTTAGAGTTATATAGGCGTATTGTATTATAACCCTTATGAAGTTTTACTTTGACAGTTGTTATTGCTGCTTGGTCCCATGCTCCGGAGCAAAGGCCGGATTGCTTGTATTCTGATTCATTGACAGCAATTTGTATATCACGTTTGTCTCCTGAAAAATAAGTTATCTTAAGTTGATACTCTCCTCCTTTACTCACATATACCTTTCTGAATTCAGCCCAGTTAGATGGTGAGTTCCCAAGTCTTTTCATTATATAATCTCCAGATGCTCCTGCTTTATATGCAAAATGAGCCATTTGTTTGTTGTCTGGTAAATACTCTTGCATGAAAGCATATTCAGCCTCATAACATATTCGGTCGTGGCGTTTACTACCTTCAAGTTTTATTAAGGCCGTTCCGTGTGCAGGAACTAAGGTTTCATAATATTCGGTGAATGTTCCTGTTTCTTGATGATTCCACAAGTCTCTGACTTGTACCTTGCCTGATAAATATAGTTTGTCGAAGTCAACTCTTATTTTTTTTATTACATTACTTCTATTATATAAAGCGACAGCGCGTAGCTTGCCTTCGCGTTTTTGAATAGTTTTTGATAGGATTAAATAGTCTTTTCCCCGTTCTATAACTTCAGCTTGCATCCCCAAGGAGTCTTGATTTAATGCGATTACCTCTTGATTGGTAATGATCGATAATGTTTTCTCTGGAATTGTCCGAAGATCGCATCCTATCATTAATGGAGAGGACATGATAGCCCATATTCCGAAATGGGTTTTTTCCTCGTCTTCACTGAGACCTCGTCCGACTTCAAGTATATCCATGTCATTATAATGTCCCAGACTTACGTAAGGTGACAGGTAGAGATTCTTTTCAATGATTTGGTCAATCGTCTTAAATCGAGGATTAATGTCAGTGTGGATACGCCAGGAACCTGCCAATCGGGTAGCCCAGGTACCAGGGAATTGCCATCGGCATATATTATATCGGACATCAGTTCGGCCTGTCCGGTTGATCGCTTTGTAAATGTCTGTATAGCGTTGTTGCTCACTTTGTCCGGTGGCTTCACCACCACACCAGTCAATTTTAATAAAATCATATCCCCAATCTTGGAAAAAGGTCTTACAGTCTATATCATCATGTTGCCAGAGTCCTACTCCAACGCCAAGTGTATCTGCATCATAGATAGAGCCGCAAGTATTACTACCTGCGTCCGAATATATACCTGCTTTTAATCCCTTAGAATGGATATAGTCAGCTAGTGCTTTCATTCCATTCGGGAATTTCTTTTTATTGGTAAACAGGTAACCATTTGAGTCCCGTCCTCCGAAATATCCGTCATCAATGTTCACATATTTG
The DNA here is from genome assembly GCF_040798045.1 of Bacteroides sp. NGMCC 1.200775. Taxonomy (NCBI): domain Bacteria; kingdom Pseudomonadati; phylum Bacteroidota; class Bacteroidia; order Bacteroidales; family Bacteroidaceae; genus Bacteroides; species Bacteroides sp. NGMCC 1.200775. The sequence continues at coordinate 309,992 of NZ_JASCQK010000005.1, forward strand.
TATCCGGCATCCTTCAGACCGCGGGTAACCATAGCATCAGCTGTTTCTTGAATCAGTTTCTCGTTGATATGAACTCGGAATGTGTTCCATGAGCTCCATCCCATCATGGGAGTATTTGTGTTTTGTGCCGTGACAGTCGTGAAAAAACTTGCCCATAACAGAAGGCAACAGTAAGTAACTTTTTTTTTCTCATAAGGCGTTGTTATTATAAGATAAATAGCCTGTATATTCCTGTTAATTAGGTATATACAGGCTAATTTGTGTCATTCGGATGGATGAATTACCACCCAGGGTTTTGAACCAAATTCGAATTTACATTTAGATAGTCCTGTTTGATCGGACTCAGATATTGTTCGTCTCTGAAGATAAAAGGTTGAGCATCCAAACGTGCATTCTTATAGTATTCTTCATTAGTTGTACCGTAAGAGTTCAAGCCGATCATGCCATTCTCCATACCGCTCCATTCTTTCTGGGCGATTAGCCAGCGACGATAATCATATGACATATGTCCTTCGAACATTAGTTCTACTGTTCTTTCACGGTGTATTGCTTTGCGGAGTTTGTCACCGATTGGAAGCCCTTTGTATGAAACTTCTATGTTAGGAATACCAGCTCTCTGGCGAATCAGATTGAAGTACGTCAATGCATCTCCTTCCAGTGTACCATTGTATTCAAAGTAAGCTTCTGCATAATCCAAATACAATTCTCCTAAACGGATAATAGGAAAGGGAAAAGCTACTAAAGAGTTACTGGTACCACTTACGAATGTTTCAGGATGAGCCAGTTTTGCAATAGCATATGATCCGTATAACTGGTCACTTCCTGCATCGCGTGTTCCATTCTGTTCTTTGAAGCGCATTTTGAGATTGATTGTATCACCGTTGATTAAATAGTCGCCACGGTTAAAGCCAATAGACCCATAGAAACGAGGTTCACGATTGCGATGAATCTGAGCAACAGAATCGCCTTCGGCTACATTGAAACGGTGTGTATAATCAAATTCAGGATCTTCATCCATCGGGAGTCCGTTCTTAGTCAGATACATATCAGCGCTGAAAGCTGTTGCTCCTAAAGCCCCGTAAGGAGCTCCCGAAGAGGTGCTGATACCTTTGGGAATCACATGTGTCTGAATGGAGTTTCCGTCAGCCCATGTCTCTTTCCAGCCACTATACCCCCAAATCAGTTCTTTATTCCAGGCGTCGACCACAAGATTGCGTGCATTGGCGATGGCTTGGTTGAATGCTGGTAAATTACCTTTTTTGGTGTATTTATAAAGTTCCGCTCCGGCTTGATGTGCCATGTCGATAGCCTTTTTGCATTCGTCCATAGCTATTTTCCATTTATTTTTGTCATAGGCCAGGTTCATAAGCAACTGTCCGTCCTTGTTCTTGAAATTGTCATACATTTCTGCGTTTCCATTGAATTGTGGACTGGCGGCATACAAGTACATTCTTGCTTTTAGTGCTTGGGCAATCACTTTTGTAGCGCGGCCGTAATTAGAGGCTTTTACTGTCATGGGCAAATCGACAGAAGCATTGTCAAACATTTGTGCAATCCGATTTACACATTCATCATAGGGCACACGTGGCTTAAATAGCTCTTCTTTGGGAGCATTAAGTGGGATTGCCTCGTCAAGTATGACGATAGGTCCGTAGTTCTGTAATAACAGGTAGTGATAATAAGCTATTAGAAATTTCACTTCTCCTTTCCAAAGTACTTTCTTGGCTGCAAGGTCAGCTTCTGAAATTTGAGATGGCTTTACAGCATCAATATTATCCAGGAATGTATAGCATTGGCGGATACCGTTATATGAGCTTTGCCAAACGTCGATGACTGGGTCGGCCGAATTATACAATCCTTGCTGCATCTTCATAAAGGTGAACCATGTGGTAGTCCAGTGTGCTGATCCGACAGTTTCAGGAGTTGTACACCAACTGAAATTTTGGCGGAAGTTCAGATAATTGGGTATGAAAGAGTAGCATGCGAAAACAAAATTTTCAGCAGTCTGTTCGTTCTTAAACGCATCGGCTAAGATAGGAGTGTCATCTGGTACAATATCCAGATAATCACAAGAGTGCAAACTAGTTCCGATTAGTAAAGCTACGATTATATTTTTTAGTTTCATAATTATTTAGATTTTTAAAAAGTGAACTGTAAACCGATGGAACCCATGATTTGAGTCGGATATTTTAATCCGTTTGAGGTGTAGAGTTCCGGATCCCATAATTTAAATTTAGAGAATGTCAGTAGATTCTGACCACTGATATAAGCACGTAAGAATTTGTAAGAGTATCCTAATTCTACATTTTTAAGTCGAATATACGAACCGTCTCTCAACCAGTAAGTAGAGTTGGGATTGTTATTGTTGTTCTTTCCGTTTGTCAGTCTTGGATACATCGCTTCGGAGTTCGGATTTGCTTCTGTCCAACGATTGTCGGCCACAAACTGCATAACTCCGTAAGATTCTCCTCCAAAAGGATGGATGTCGCTTAACATGATACTTCTTTTGCCTACACCTTGGAAGAAGATAGAAGCATCCCATTTCTTATATTGGATACTGACTCCGAGACCATAGCTGATCTGAGGTAATTCTGGGTTTCCGATATAGGTTTGGTCATTTCCATCGATTTTTCCGTCATTATTGAGATCCGCATATTTGATATCTCCGGGTTGTACCACTCCCGTCAATATTTGTTTGGGACTGTTGTCAATTTCTTCTTGATCTTTGAAAAGCCCTAATGCAATGTAACCTTTATACTGGTTCAGTGGACGCCCTACTTGGGACATATATGAGAATTCATAATCTGGTTCATCAATTTCTACATATTGGTTTTTTGCGTAAGTGAAGGTACCTTTGGCTGAGATCATGAAATCTTTGTTGACAGCGTGATTGTAGTCCAATGACATATCAACACCTTGGTTACGTACTTTTCCTAAATTACCATAAGGACGGAGATCTCCGGTTATACCACTTTCCGCAGGGATTGTATTACGTCTAAGGAAGATATCTTTGCGGTCTTCTCTAAAAAAATCTACGTTGAGGCTTAATTTGTTGAATAACCCCAGATCGAATCCAACATTATATTTCTTTCCGATTTCCCATGTCACTTTTTCTGCTCCGTAAGTAGTAATAGTAGCTCCATTCGAAGACGTTTGCCATTGGTCACCAAATACGAATCCGGCTCCACTCAAGTCTACTTTCGTGAGGTATGGGAAACGGTTGGAACCAATATCTGCATTACCTACCAATCCATAAGAAGCACGAATTTTTAAGTTGGAAATGACTTTAGTCAATGGTTCAAAGAATTGTTCGTTAGAAATAAGATATCCGACAGCAAGTGAGGGGAAGAATCCGTAACGGCTCCCTTTTTCGAAGTTTTCACTACCGTTGTATCCGAAATTGAACTCAGCCAGGTAACGTCCGTCGTAAGCGTAGGTTAAGCGACCCGCTAAACCTTGATTGCGTTTTGGCAATGTATTGTAATAGTTGTTGTCTGGATTGTTTAGGTTGTATTCACGTTGAAGATACACTAACATTGCTCCGACGTCATGTTTATCATCAAATGTATGTTGATAATTTAATGTAGCCTGTAGGTTCATTAAACGATCTCCTGTGGTTGATGTAGATGTTTCAAGTGCCGTACGCCCTTTACTGATAGAATTATAATCATAGATATAACTTCCGTCTTCTTGCTGCTGAGGATTCTGCAATTCGTAGAAGTAGGGTGAGAAGGAGCGATTTACAGTGGTCTTTGACCAGTTCTTAAAAGATACCAGTGCTTTGAAATTCAATCCTTTAGTTATGAAATCAAGCTTTTGCTCCAGTTCGAAAGCGGTATTAATGCTGTATGCGCTTTGTTTAGAACTTCCTTGAACCATACTTGCATAAGGGTTACGATAAATACTGAATCCTCCGGCTCCGATAGGACCGCCTGATTTATTTCCAAATATGGTATGGTCTTCATTGTTAATATTAGGATATACAGGTGCAAAATACATGGAAGGTGCTTCCATTACATACTTATACAGGTCGTCCATACTTGTTGACGGACCATTATAGTTGACAATCTGTGAGTTTATTCTCACATTTACTTTAGTGCTTGAAGTTAGCCATGCTCCTACATTGCTTTGGAATGAGTAGCGAAGATTCTGTATGTTATTGTCGAATGTGTTATTAGGATCTTTTTTCAGCATACCGTTATCGTTATTGATAGAAGCGCTGATGAAATAATCTACTTTCTTTGTACCACCCATTACATTCAGATTGGCCGATTGGTTCATAGAATAATCTTTGAACATATAGTCGAACCAGTCAACGTTGGGATATACATATTGATTTCTGTTTTCAAGTGTTCCTTGTATCTTATCAGCGGAGAAAGCAGGTGTCCCATCCGGGTTACGTGTCAGGATGGCCTCATTTCTCAGTTGCATAGCTGTCACAGCATCGGCTAACTTGAGTGTACGTGTCGGTGCAGTGAATGTATTATCGATGCGTACATTGATACGTGCTCTTTCGAGGTCTTTACCGGATCGGGTAGTGATCAGAATTACGCCATTGGCACCACGGGCACCGTAAAGGGCTGTAGCCGAAGCATCTTTTAGTATCGAGAAGTTTTCGATAGCTTCAGAAGGAATAGCATTCATGTCGCCTGCTGAAACTTCTACACCGTCGATAAAAATCAACGGATCAGTTGTTCCACTGAAAGTTGCGGCACCACGTATCCAGAAGTTTGCTCCGTCTGCACCCGGTTCACCCGTGCGCTGCATGGAAATGACACCTGCGATACGTCCGGCGAATGATGTACTAAGGTTACTGGAGGGTACTCGAAGCTCTGCTGGTTTGATGGATTGTACGGCACCTACTACACTGGCTTTCTTCTGTGTACCGAAGCCCACCACTACTACTTCTTCTAATGCCTGTGCATCGGGAGTTAGTTTGAAAACAACTATTTTTTTCCCTTTTAGCTGAATTTCAACGGGAGTATATCCGATAAAAGAGGCAATCAAAGTGCTGTTTTCGGGAGCCATCAGTGTAAAGTTTCCTTCAATGTTGGTTACAGCTCCCAGCGAGTTATTGCCTTTTATTGTAACATTGGCTCCCGGAACTCCTTCACCGTTTTCATCAAGAACCTGGCCAGTGATTTTTGTTTTTTTTTCCTGTTGCGGTGTTTCGGTCGGTGCCTTTGTGATTGTAATCTGCCGATCGTTGATGGTATACTTCAATCCGACCTCCTTTGACAGGATATTCAAAATAGATTCTACGTTCTGCTTATCTATCGAAACCGATACTTTCTTTTGTAGTATCGGTAATAGGTCCTTGGAGTACAAAACGACAAATTCACTGTTCTTTTCGACGTATTCCAGCACTTCTTTTACAGTTTTATCGGCTGCGTGGAGTGTGAAAACAGTTTGTTGAGCATAAGTCTTTGCTGCATGAACCGGAGTAGTGATACTCGGTATAAGTAAAAAAATACTAATTAATAAAAAAAAGGACGTAATCCTCCCTGCCTTATGACAAGGAATTGCTTTCTTTTTCATACATTTACATTGATTTTAGTTAATCATTAAAGTTTGTGATTTAATAAAAAGTCATTAGAGTCGGATAATATGGGCGTATTATCCGATTTTCTTTTTTTATCTGTTTTCTTTCTACATAATGGTGTGTTTTTTTAAGGTTAAACATTGGTTACTTAAAACTTGTATTATTCTATATAGATTACATTGTTTTTCATTGTATATTCAGCAGGTAAAATAGACAGAATCGACTTCATTACCTGATTTAAATCATCATTTAAATAGAGCTTACCAAACATTTGCTCGTTTTCTACAGCAGCATCGCATCGGATATTCTGACCATAATAATCTTGTAACCGTTGCAAAACTTGCTTTAGACTTTCTCCTTGTAGAGTCCATATTCCGTCAATCCAGCTGATATAATCACGGGCATCTACTTTCGCTTTACCTGTTATGCCTGCCTGGCTGAGTTCTACCTTTTCATTAGGCGCCATCTTGATATGGCGGTTCTGCTGATCTTTCACATTTACCGAACCTTCTACCAGTACAACAGTAGCCTTTTCTTGACCTTTATAGGCTGATATGTTGAAAGATGTGCCCAATACGCTTACCTCAAATCCGGAGGTATTCACAATAAAAGGTTTCGAAGCATCATGGGTTACTTTCAGATATACTTCTCCTTCCACATAAATTTCTCTGTACTTTCCTTCAAATGTACGAGGGTAAATGACTTTACTTCCGGAGTTAATCCATATCTTGCTGTTATCGGCCAAAACAATTTGTGAACGTTTGCCCTTAGGGACGATAATCTGGTTGTATGCCTCTTTGCTGTCATCCTCTGTAAGTTTATTGGAGTTGACTTGTACTTGTCCGGTAGCAGAATAAGTGACTTGGGCATTATTATCCAATTCTATTTTCTTCTGGTCCGAAACAACCAGTGTAACCTCTTTTATATCTTGAGGTATTTCTGTTTGCAGGCTTTGCGCTATCTTATTTAAGTCGTGCCTTTCTTCATCATTCATCAAAAGAAAGCAAGTAATCCCTATTAACATAGCTACAGATGCAGCTGCCAATGAATACCTCATGATGCTGAACCATTGTATGGACTTGCCGCTTTTCTTGATGTGGCTGACAGATGTACTGTCGGCATTTATTTTGTTTTGTACCTTTTCCCATATATCCGTTTCCTCTGTTTCTGGGGGAAAACATTGGTTCCAAAGAAAGTCGAGTTTATCATATTCGGCTTGTTCCTCCGGAGATGCGAATGATTTCTTTTCCGGATGATCACCATCCTTATTCAGGAAGGAAGCAAATAATTTAAACTTATTCTTTCTCATTACTTTAATAGGGTTACATAAATAAAGACGCAACTTCTTTAAGAATCTCCTATTCCAATTCTATTTTTTTTAAATTATTTTCTGATTTATTTTTTCAAGCCGCTCGAGATGATCTCTAATGCTTTGGCAACGTGTGCATTAATGGTCTTTACAGAGATATTCAGCATATCGGCTATTTCTTTATAGGGTAGGCGTTCTATCTTGGCAAGAGCGAAGACTACCTTGCATTTGGGAGGAAGTGTTTGAATGAGGCTGTTGATTTGGGCTATCTCTTCCTTGCTGATCATCTGTTCGTCGGGAGTTTGCAGATTTCCGATTATCTGGAAGCTGTCTATTTCTTCCCAGGAGGTTATTTCATTTGAATTTTCCGCTTTTCGCAGATACGAGATGGCTTTGTTGTGAGTTAAAGTAAGCAACCAGGCTTTTATATTCTTGATCTCTTCTATTTCTTCCCGGTGCCTCCATACATCCAGAAAGACATCGCTGACTACTTCTTCGGCAGTTTCTTTGGTTCGTACGAAACACTGTGCATAGTAGAACAAGTCTTTCGAGTAGCTATTCACAAAATGACGGAAAGAAGCTTCTTCTCCTTTCTTTATCTTGCTGATATATTCGATGTCGTTGTTCATATATAGAGTAATGGTTGCTATATGTGTGCTGCAAAAATATAAAATATAAACTTCTTTTCTTAATATTTATTACATTCTTTCGTTCTTCAATTTAATAATATGTGGTATTTAAAGGTTGGATTAACTTTTCCTGCTTTTATTTGCATGCTTTGTGTTAACCATAAATGAAAGGCGGGATACTGTCAAAGTGCCCCGCCTTTTGCATCTGTGTTTTGTGGGTTGATAGTAATAAGTTTATTCTGCCATCAGTTCTATTACCCGGCTATGGGTCTGTGAAGTAGTAAATGCATTCAATCCTATTTTCATCAGATAGTCACCGGAGAAAGTTTTTTCGTTACCCGGCAGATTCGATTTCCGGCCCGGCATTAGATTAATTTCTTTCACCCGGTACATTTTTCCGGCATCAAGTCCCTGGAGCTTAATCGGGAGCAGTTTCTCGCCAAAGCGGGGATGGATATCATATGCGAAGAGAACAGCTTTCGAAGCATCCGGTGCGGCATACATAATCGCCATGTGATTGCTTTCATATGGAGAGATGAGGCGGTATTGATCACCATCCAGTATGACAGGCTTCAGGCGCTTATAATTTGCCACGGCTTCCTGGCAATAAGTCAGTTCGTCCGCTTTCATATCTTTCAGGCCGATGTCGAATCCCAATTTACACATGCTGGCAACATCGGTACGGAACTTTACACTCGTCCTGCTGTTCCAACTTGTAACATGGGCACACATGGCTTTGGAAGGGAAGAATTGTGAAAAACCCCACTGGATGAACAAACGCTCTATCGGATCGGTATTGTCCGAACACCAAAACTCTGTGAAGTATTTCAGTGCTTCGTAGTCGCAACGTGCACCACCGCCGGAACATAGCATCATCGGAACATTGGGGTATTTTTCTTTGACCCGTTTCAATACATTATATATGCCGCGTACATGATTGATATAGAGTTGTCCTTGTTTGTCTTTCAGATAGGGAGAATAGATATTGGTGATGGGGCTATTGCAATCCCACTTAAAGAAAGCTACATCAGGGTTTTCCGTCATAATCTTATCGACTACGCCGAATACGAAATCCTGTACTTTGGGGTTGCTCAGGTCGAGTACCAATTGATTGCGGTAATAATAAGTTTCACGGTTCGGATAATGGATTGCCCAGTCGGGATGTGCTTCGAACAGATCACTTTGAGGATTCACCATCTCCGGTTCTATCCAGATACCGAATTTGACACCGGCTTCTTTCGCTTTCTCTACTAATGCAGGGATACCTCCGGGAAGTTTGCTTTTCATTGCTTCCCAATCGCCCAGGCCGGCATGATCGTCGTTGCGTGGATGTTTATTCCCAAACCAGCCATCGTCGAGCAGAAACATATCTACACCCAGATGTTTGGCTTCTTTCATCAATTTACCCAATAACTCTTCATCGAAAGTGAAATAAGTGTTCTCCCAATTATTGAGGAGAGTCATCCGGTCTCCCTGGCCATCTTTCAGTTGGTAGTTGCGTGCCCAGTTGTGTAAATTGCGGCTGGCTTCTCCCGTACCGTTGTTACTCAGGGTAAAGATAAATTCCGGGGTAGTGAATATCTCGTTTGCTTTTAATTGATAATCCGAAGCATACGGGTTGATGGCAGGGATTACCCGCAAGTTCCCCTCGTTGTCTACCTCAAAAGTAAACTGGAAGTTGCCTGTCCAGCCAATGGTACCCAACATTACTTGTCCCTGATGTTCTTGTGCAGGCTGTTCCAGTCCGAGTTCGAAGAAAGGTTGCATGTGCATGGCTGCGCGGCTTCCTAATTTTGTATCGAGAATTTTTTTGCCCGGTTGCAGCTGTTGTGTACTCATCTGTACCTCTTTGGCCCAGTCACTGCTGAATTCGGTGAGATAATATTTTTGGTTTGCGAAATAAAGCATCGTTGAAGCATAACGCCATAGAGTGACCGGTTTCTTCTGTTGATGCGTGATCTCACTCCATGTCTTGATTACATTTTGTTTAGGATAAGATACATAGTGCAACGTCACATCTACCGGATACTGGTCGTCTTTCATCCGGATGATGGTCTCTGTCCCGCCTTCTACTGTTTTCTGTTCCGAGGACACATAACGCAGGATGGTACTGGGGTTACCGTCGTTGTTTGTAATGGCTACAGCCGGTTCGAAATAGTCTTCCCCACCGGATCCCGGATATACTTCCCATCCGCGGGATCGCCCTGAAAGGTGGCTCAGGTCCCGGTCATTTAATAGTTTGTCACCCAGATAAGCCTGATATAGGCGTCCGTTCGGGGCGACCTCTAAAATAAGGTCTGTCCGTTCTGTCGAGATGCGAATCTGCTTCGATTCTTGTGCACTTACATGGAGGCAGGCTGTAAGAACCAATAGTGTTGCAAGTAATTTTTTCATGGTATTATTATTGATGTTATAAAATATGCATTGTGCATGCAAAGTAAAGGAAACTTCGCTATATTCACAAATGAAACGAAAGGAAACAAACGGGAATCCATACTTCTGTTTGTTAAGTGGTTTTCCGGCAAGTAGTGCAACTTTCAGGGCAGATTCCTTTATTGCGGGAATTATCGTTCCGCTACTTTGTTTTTGCATAACATAAAATTGTGTAATTTTGGAGAGCTAAAAATAAAGGAGGATGAAAACAAGTCTGAAACTAATTCCGGGAGCTATGCTTGTGCTTCTTTTTCTGATTACCGCCTGCAATCTCTACAGGCGACCGATTCCCGATGAGATGATAGGAGAGCATAGGATTCACCGTGCTGACGGCTTCATGACCCAGGACTATCGTTTAGCGATTAATCCGGTCAATGATTCGGTATATGATATTAAGTTGTGGGAGAAGAAGAGCTCCTCAAGAAAGCCGGAGCAGATATATTATGATGGATTACGTTTCCATTACCGGGATACTGTGCATATTTCCACGAAACGCGTCACGAGCGGTACGGAAACTTATCGGGTAAATAAAAGACGGGTAACACGAGATAAGAATCCTCGTACGTGGTACACTATTCGGCTGAGCAGTGGCGGATTTGTAATGTCTGATTCATTGATAGAGCGGCAAGGCGTTTCCGACGAGCAACATCGGAAGTGGCTTTACAAACAGTATGGCAAATTGACTTTCCGCGAAGGGAAAATTGTTTTTCTGAACAGTCGTTGTCCGGCGTTTTATTTAAAGAAGCAGGATAGATGAAGCGTTTTGTATCTGCTCCCATTTTTCGGGGCTGGAAGAAGCAAAAGGCAAAAATATTTGGTTATCTCGTTTAGATTCAATACTTTTAGGCTTTCGTTAAACCTTTAAATATTGTACGTCTATGGATAGCATCCTTTTCTGGCTTGTTCCGCTTGCCTCTGTTCTGGCTCTCTGTTTTGCGCTCTATTTTCATAAGCAAATGATGAAAGAGAGCGAAGGTACTCCGCAAATGATTAAGATTGCCGCTGCTGTACGTCGGGGCGCTATGTCTTATCTGAAGCAACAGTATAAGATTGTTGGCTGGGTCTTTCTGGGACTCGTGATTCTGTTCTCTGTAATGGCTTATGGTTTTCAGGTACAGAATGCCTGGGTACCGATAGCTTTTCTGACCGGGGGCTTTTTCTCCGGACTTTCGGGTTTTCTGGGAATGAAAACTGCCACTTATGCTTCGGCACGTACTGCTAACGCTGCGCGTACGTCACTGAATGCCGGACTTAGGATTGCCTTCCGAAGTGGGGCTGTGATGGGACTGGTGGTAGTAGGGTTGGGGTTGCTCGACATCTCTTTCTGGTATTTGTTGCTTAACTGGGCGATTCCCGCTGATGCACTGACACCTACCCATAAACTCTGTATCATTACCACTACGATGCTCACTTTCGGTATGGGTGCCAGTACACAGGCGCTCTTTGCCCGTGTAGGCGGGGGAATTTATACAAAGGCCGCTGATGTGGGAGCCGATCTTGTAGGTAAAGTTGAGGCCGGCATTCCGGAAGACGATCCGCGTAATCCTGCTACCATTGCCGATAATGTAGGTGATAATGTAGGCGATGTGGCAGGTATGGGTGCCGACTTGTATGAATCTTATTGTGGTTCTATTCTGGCAACGGCTGCTTTGGGTGCTGCCGCCTTTATTCATACGGGTGATACGGTGATGCAGTTTAAAGCTGTGATTGCCCCGATGCTGATTGCTGCTATCGGTATCATTCTTTCCATTATCGGTATTTTCTCTGTCCGCACCAAGGAGAATGCCACCATGAAGGATCTGCTTGGTTCGTTGGCTTGGGGAACAAATCTGAGCTCGGCTTTGATTGTAGTGGCTACTTTTTTCATCCTATGGCTCTTGCGACTGGACAACTGGATGTGGATTTCGTGTGCGGTAGTTGTAGGGCTGGTTGTGGGTATTGTCATCGGTCGTTCGACGGAATATTATACTTCTCAATCCTATCGTCCTACTCAGAAGTTGAGTGAAAGCGGTAAAACCGGCCCCGCCACAGTTATTATTTCAGGTATCGGACTTGGTATGTTATCTACGGCTATTCCGGTGGTTGCGGTGGTGATCGGCATCATTGCCTCCTATTTGCTGGCTTCCGGTTTCGACTTCGACAATGTAGGAATGGGGCTTTATGGCATCGGTATCGCTGCTGTCGGTATGCTTTCTACATTGGGTATCACGCTTGCTACGGATGCTTATGGCCCGATAGCAGATAATGCCGGTGGCAATGCAGAAATGTCCGCTTTGGGTAAAGAGGTCCGTAAACGTACCGATGCGCTCGATTCGCTGGGAAATACAACGGCGGCTACCGGAAAAGGGTTTGCCATTGGTTCGGCAGCTCTGACAGGATTGGCATTGCTGGCATCTTATATCGAGGAGATCCGTATCGGACTGACCCGTTTGGGTAATCTGGAACTGACCTTCCCGAATGGAGATACCATTACTACGGCTAATGCCACATTTGTAGACTTCATGAATTACTATGAAGTAAACCTGATGAATCCGAAAGTACTTTCCGGTATGTTCCTCGGTTCGATGATGGCATTCCTGTTTTGTGGACTGACTATGAATGCAGTCGGTCGTGCGGCCGGACACATGGTAGATGAAGTACGACGTCAGTTCCGCGAGATGAAAGGTATCCTGACCGGAGAGACCGAACCGGATTACGAGCGTTGCGTCGCTATCTCTACGAAAGGGGCACAACGTGAAATGGTGGTTCCTTCTCTGATTGCCATCGTTGCGCCGATTCTTACCGGGCTGATATTTGGTGTCCCCGGTGTATTAGGCTTGCTGATTGGCGGATTGAGCAGTGGGTTTGTACTTGCCATTTTCATGGCCAATGCCGGCGGAGCATGGGATAATGCGAAGAAATATGTGGAAGAAGGGAACTTTGGCGGTAAAGGCAGCGAGGTACACAAAGCTACAGTGGTGGGTGATACTGTCGGTGATCCGTTTAAAGATACGTCCGGTCCGAGCCTGAATATCCTGATTAAACTGATGAGCATGGTTGCTATCGTCATGGCGGGATTGACTGTTGCCTGGAGCCTGTTCTGAGTTCTAAAAAAGACCGTTTTATCCTTCTCCTACAGAAAATGTGTTTCGATCTTCCATCTTCCACCTTTTAATGACCAATTGCTTGTATTATTGTGTGTTAACAAGGTGGAAGATGCGTTTTTAAGGCCGTTTATCTTCCACCTCTATCTTCCATCTTCCACCCTCTTTCAGGGAGGTTGGTTTAATGTTAAATATCTGGGAGTTAGATAGATGAAACTGCTTTTCTATGGATAAATGTCAGTAATAGCATTTTGCTTTCCTTCATACCTTTAGCGATTATGGTTTGAAGTTTATCCCGGCCCTTGTACCCGGGCTGGTGAGCCCGCATACCTGTGCCCATGGGCCCGCATACCCGGGCTTATGAGCCCGGGTATGCGGGCCGGGATAAAGTTATGGTAACAGATGCTTGTTCTCTTATTCTTAATGTGTTATAGATGCTATGACGGATGCTTGCTTTCTTCTTAATCTTTTTGCAGAAAAGGTAGATACTCCTATTCCGGATAGTAAGATGAGATTCGGTTTGTTCTGTTGTTCATTTCCGTTTAATTGATTACATTTGCCATGTTAAATAAAAGAAACGATGCTCTTACCCTGGTTAAACGAAGAACTGATAGAAGCCGGTTGTGATGAAGCCGGACGTGGTTGTCTGGCGGGTGCGGTTTATGCCGCTGCTGTGATCCTGCCCAAAGATTTTGAGAACGAGTTGTTGAATGACTCCAAGCAGTTGTCCGAGAAACAACGTTATGCTTTGCGCGAAGTGATTGAACGGGAAGCCATCGCTTGGGCAGTCGGCATTGTTTCACCCGAAGAGATTGATAAGATAAACATCCTGAATGCTTCGTTTCTTGCCATGCACCGGGCAGTAGATGGGCTAAAAACCCGTCCTCAGCATCTGCTGATCGATGGAAACCGTTTCAGGAAATATCCCGATATTCCCCACACCACCGTCGTAAAGGGAGACGGCAAGTATCTTTCGATAGCTGCCGCCTCTATTCTTGCAAAAACGTATCGTGACGACTATATGAATGGGCTGCATCAGGAATTTCCATGTTACGGCTGGGACCATAACAAGGGGTATCCGACGAAAAAACACCGTGCGGCTATTGCCGAAAACGGTGTTACTCCTTATCATCGTATGACCTTCAACCTGTTAGGCGATGGACAGCTGGAGTTGTTTCCTAAATAGACAATCTTTTATCAGAACCACTTTATTTTCCTGAAGATAACAAAAGAAAGAGTCGACAGGAGTACGGATATCAGAATAATCAGCATGAAGGCATGAGGCATCTCTTCCAGGTGTATATCCACATTCATGCCATAAAAACTGGCTATTAACGTGGGGATCATCAATGTGATGGAAAGGCTTGTCATGCGTTTCATGATGGCGTTCACATTGTTTGAAATGATAGACGCAAAGGCATCCATCGTCCCTGTGAGAATATCGCTGTAAATGTTGACCGTATTGAACGCCTGCTTCAGTTCAATGATAACGTCTTCCACCAACTCTTCATCCAGAAAGTCGGTATCTTGAAAGATGGTTTTCAGTTTACCGATCATCACTTCGTTGCCGCGGATGGAGGTGTTGAAGTAGACCAGTGTCTTCTGCAACTTCATTAAGCGTAGCAAATCTTCGTTACGGATGCTGCGTTCCAATTCCTTCTCGGCAGCGGTGATGTCAATATTTATCTGTTTCAGGTACTTCAGGAACCAGACTGCCGAGGAATAAATCAGGCGGAAAATCAGATCGAGTTTGTTGCGCACTTCGATTCCTTTCCGGCGGGTATGCTCGATGAAATCCGGAATCATATCCGTCTGATGGTAACATACCGAAACAATGATTTCATTGTTGGTGATGATGCCGATGGGGACGGTGATGTAGGGGAGGCTGCTTTGAGTGTTCTGTACCGGTATGCGCAGAATGGTCAGCAGCCAGTTACCTTCGGTTTCCGTTCGCGGGCGTTCATCGGTATCGGCTATATCGTTTAAAAAAGATTCAGGGACTTTCAGCGTTTCGGTCAGGAATTTAAAATCACTGCTGTCCGGGCACACTACGTTGACCCAGCTGTTCGGAAGCCATTGTGCTTTTTCCACAAAGCCGGCTTCACAATAAAGATATGTTCTCATCTTAATTGCCTCCTTTCGTTTGTTGATGTCCGAGCAGAGGCATTACCGCAGAATGACTCTGTTCGTGTTAGTTAATACTGTTGCACGTTCGCGGGTTTGAATCGTCCATATTCTGTTTTTTATTTTTAAAGCGGCGCAAAAGTAAGGAAATCATTTCAAATCCACCGCATTTTTTCTTCCTTTTTGTCTGATAGGGAGATAGCTTAACATAGATTAAACGTGTTCGTAATTAACTTTTTTGTACCTTTGCACCCGAAAATCAGAACGACAATTAAATTTTAGAATATTATGAGTAAGAAAGCCCTTTTAATGATTCTTGATGGTTGGGGATTAGGCGACCACGGGAAAGATGACGTAATCTTCAACACTGCTACTCCGTACTGGGATTATCTGATGGAGACCTATCCTCACTCTCAGTTGCAGGCCAGCGGTGAAAACGTAGGTTTGCCCGACGGACAGATGGGTAACTCAGAAGTGGGTCACCTCAATATCGGTGCAGGACGTGTAGTTTATCAGGATTTGGTAAAGATCAACCTCTCTTGCCGTGATAACAGCATCCTGAAGAATCCAGAAATCGTTTCAGCTTTCTCTTATGCAAAAGAAAATGGAAAGAATATCCATTTCATGGGATTGACTTCAGATGGCGGTGTGCACAGTTCTCTGGATCACCTGTTCAAACTTTGTGATATTGCTAAAGAATATAATATTGAGAATACTTTCGTTCATTGCTTTATGGACGGACGTGACACAGACCCGAAAAGCGGTAAAGGCTTTATCGAACAGTTGGAAGCACACTGTGCCAAGTCTACCGGTAAAGTAGCTTCTATTATCGGACGTTACTATGCCATGGACCGTGATAAACGTTGGGAACGTGTGAAAGAGGCATACGACCTGTTGGTAAACGGTATCGGTAAGAAAGCTGCTGACATGGTGCAAGCTATGCAGGAGTCTTACGATGAAGGTGTAACGGATGAGTTCATCAAACCGATTGTGAATGCCAATGTAGACGGTACCATTAAGGAAGGCGATGTCGTTATTTTCTTCAATTACCGTAATGACCGTGCTAAGGAACTGACAGTCGTTTTGACGCAACAGGATATGCCGGAGGCGGGTATGCACACTATTCCCGGGTTGCAGTATTACTGTATGACTCCGTACGACGCTTCGTTCAAAGGTGTACACATTCTCTTCGACAAGGAAAATGTTGCTAACACACTTGGAGAATACTTGGCTGCTAAAGGAATGAAACAGCTTCACATTGCCGAAACAGAGAAATATGCTCACGTAACATTCTTCTTTAACGGCGGTCGCGAAACTCCGTACGATAACGAGGACCGTATCTTGGTTCCGTCTCCGAAAGTTGCCACTTACGACTTGAAACCGGAGATGAGTGCCTATGAAGTAAAAGATAAATTGGTGGCTGCCATCAACGAGAATAAATACGATTTTATCGTTGTGAATTATGCAAATGGTGACATGGTAGGCCATACCGGTATCTACGAAGCCATTGAGAAAGCGGTAGTTGCGGTAGATGCTTGCGTGAAAGATACCATTGAAGCTGCCAAAGCTCAGGGTTACGAGGCTATCATCATTGCTGACCACGGTAATGCTGACCACGCTCTGAATGAAGACGGTACTCCCAATACGGCTCACTCTTTGAATCCTGTACCCTGTGTATATGTGACAGAAAACAAAGATGCAAAGGTAGCAGACGGACGTTTGGCAGATGTGGCTCCTACTATCCTGAAGATTATGGGATTGGAAGCTCCTGCTGAAATGAACGGTCAAGTTTTAATTAAGTAAAAGCCTGATAAACAGATAGGAGGGCGGAGTTCTACTCCGCCTTTTTTATAGGATAGAATTATGATTCAGATAGATGATGTTGTTGTAAGCCTGGATGTGCTTCGCGAAAAGTTTATATGCAACCTGGATGCCTGCAAAGGTGAATGTTGCATTGAAGGAGATGCCGGGGCCCCGGTAGAACTGGAGGAAGTGGAGAAACTGGAGGAAGTGCTTTCGGTCGTTTGGGACGAATTGTCACCCGAGGCGCGTGCCGTGATAGACAAGCAGGGAGTGGTGTATACCGATCCGGATGGCGATCTGGTGACTTCCATTGTGAACGGAAAGGACTGTGTGTTTACCTGTTATGACGAGAAAGGATATTGTTATTGTGCCATCGAGAAAGCATACCGGGAGGGAAAAGTAAATTTCTATAAACCGGTCTCTTGCCATCTGTATCCCATACGGGTAGGTAATTATGGACCTTATAAGGCGGTAAACTACCATCGGTGGGATGTGTGTAAGGCTGCTGTATTGTTGGGCCGGAAAGAGAATGTGCCTGTCTACCGTTTCCTGAAAGAACCGTTGATTCGCAAGTTTGGTCAGGAGTGGTATGATGAACTGGAAATTGTGGTAAAAGAGTTACAGGATAGAGGGATGATATGAACAGACAAGTAAAGAAGATACTCAAGATCAGTGGCATCACATTGGGCTCTGTACTCTTGGTGCTGCTTGTAGCCATTGCTTTCGTGATTAATTTTATCGTAACTCCGAAGAAACTGACTCCGGTCGTGCTGGATGCTGCCAATCAGACTCTGAATGCACACTTGGATATGGAAAGCGTAGAATTGACTTTCTTTTCGACTTTCCCACAATTTGGACTGAAAGTTAAGAACGGCTCTCTGGTGTCCAGAACTTTGAATGATAGTAATTGGTGTAAAACCGATTCATTGCTTTCTTTCAAAGAGTGTGTGCTGACTGTAAACCCGGTGGCATATTTGACGGAGAATCGTATTATCGTTCATAATCTCTCTTTGGACGAAGTATCAGTGTATGCCTACCGGGACAAGGCCGGACAGGCAAACTGGGAAGTGACCCGTGCTTCGGCAGATACGATTCCGGAGGATACTGTGTCTGCTGACTTTAATAGCGAAATTGATATCCGGAATATCGAACTTAAACATGCCAATCTCATTTTCGATGACCGGAATACGGATATCTATTCGCGGATAGATGATGCTAATCTGAAGTTGAGACTTTCATTGACAAAAGGTGTTTCTACCCTGGGACTGAAGTTCGACAATAAGAATATACTTTTCTGGCAACAGGGAGAATTGCTGGTCAATAAGATAGCTACTTCTCTTCGGACGGATATTACGGTGGATCGTCAGACTGCTGTCTGGAAACTGAAAGATACGGAGCTTAATGTAAATGGGATTCAATTGGATGTGAACGGGGCATTCCGTCGGGATACTGTGGCAAAAACGATCGGTATGGATCTGGAATATGGCTTGCATGCTCCATCTATGGAGACAGTACTTCGAATGATTCCGAAAGCATATGTGAAAGACAGTAAAGTATCGGCCAAAGGGGAGGTTACTGTCAGTGGCAGGGTGAGAGGTGTGTATGGTGACAAAAAGTTACCGGCTGTGTCATTGAAGATCGGTATTAAAGAGGCTTCGGCACAATACAAGGGTTTGCCGTATGGCATTGATGAGGTGACGGCGGATTTTGATGCGTATGTCGATCTGATGCGTCATCAGCCTTCTTATCTGAATCTGAAAATCTTCCACTTTAAGGGGGCGCATACCGAAGTACTGGCCGATGCGAAAGTAGACGACTTGTTGAATGATCCGTTGATCACTTTTCATACCAAGTCGACCGTTGACCTGGATGCACTTGCCAAAACCTTTCCGTTACAGGAAAGTGTGACGATCCGGGGTAAACTGGATGCGGATATGGGAATGAAGTGTCGTCTTTCTACTTTGAAGAAGCAGGACATCGGACGTATGAAGTTGGGAGGCAAGCTCGAACTGAATGATTTCGAATTGAAAGATACTGCTAAAGATTTCAACTTCCTGGGTAATGCGACTTTCCGTTTCCGTGATAACGAGACTCTGCAGGCTCAGGTGGATATCCGGAAGCTGGTGTTGAGAAGCCGTTTGCTTTCTTCTGATATTGAACGGTTGGTTGCCAACGTAACTTCTACTAATCCGCAGGATACTACCCGTATCGTTTCTTTGCAGTGCGATATGGAAGTAAGTAAACTTCATGCTTCGATGGGAGATTCGATAAAGTTATACAGTGCCCGTGCTAAGGCCCAAGCGGCTTTGGAACCTCAGGAAGCGGATGTAACAAAGCCGGCGGTTGATTTCTCGCTTCGTGCCGATTCGCTTTTCTTCAGTGCGGCGGAGACTCGTATGGCTATGAATGTGGCCGGCATCAAGATGAAAGCTGAGAAATTGAATGACTCTTTGTGGGTGCCTAAGGGAATCGTTGGTTTCGACCGTTTGCGTTTCCGTACACCGGAGTTCGGATTGCCCATCCGTATGGCAAAGACAGCGGTAACAGTCGATGGGCCGAAAATCAGGCTGAAGAATGCTTCTGTCCGTATCGGACGTTCTGACATGACGGCTACCGGTGATATGGAGGGCGTTTACAGGGCTATGACGAAAGGCGAGAAGCTGACAGCGCATCTGTCTCTTACTTCCAATCTGATAGATTGCAATCAATTAATTAATTCATTGTCTTTCCCTCAGGACACTACGGAAGTGCTTACCGACAGTGTACCTTCGGAGATGAAGTTATTCGTGATTCCCCGAAACATAGATTTTGAACTGCAGACAGATTTGAAAAAGGTAGTTTTTGAAAAAATGCTCTTTGAAAATGTGCATGGTGCGGTGGATATTAAAAATCAGGCCATACATCTGGAAGACCTTTCGATGCGCGCTCTCGATGCGGATATGAAAGCGGTAATGGTTTATAAGGCCAGTAGCCCGCGTGGTGGATATGCCGGTTTCGATTTCAAAATCCGGAATATCAATATTGCAAAGCTGGTTGATTTCGTGCCTTCACTCGACACGATAGTGCCCATGCTCCGTTCTTTTAAAGGGCGTGTTATGTTTGATGTGGCAGCCGATGCCCGCTTGGATTCGGCTATGAATATCCGTATCCCGACTTTGCGTTCGGCTATTCATATCAAAGGGGACAGTCTGGTTCTGATGGATGGAGAAACCTTTGCTGAGATTTCGAAGATGTTGATGTTTAAGAATAAGAAGGAAAATGTATTCGACAGTATTTCTGTCAATGTGACGGTACATGACGGTAATGTGACCGTTTATCCGTTCCTCGTAGAGATAGACCGTTATAAAGCGGCTATTGGCGGTGAACAAGGACTGGATATGAATTTTAATTATCATATTTCCATTCTTAAATCGCCATTGCCGTTTAAAGCCGGAGTAAATATTACGGGTAATCTGGATAAAATGAAATTCCGCATTGGCAAGGCTAAGTATAAAGATGCGGTTACCCCCGCTGCAGTGCATCGGGTGGACAGTACCCGTGTGAATATGGGTAACGAGATTGTTAACCGCTTCCGGAGAGTAATTACCGGACGAAGGCCCAGATAAAAAGATAATCAAAGAAAAGCGCCGGTCCGAAGGATTTTCCTTCAGTACCGGCGCTTCTTCGTTGTAAGATGTGAGGTTGGTGTTTATATTACGAATTATGCATCGATATTTGCATACGTTGCATTCTCTTCTATGAATTCGCGGCGTGGTCCTACATCTTCACCCATTAACATGGAAAAGATATAATCGGCTTCTGCTGCGTTGTCAATATTAACTTGTTTCAGCATACGGTTTTCAGGGTCCATGGTTGTTTCCCACAACTGTTGGGCGTTCATTTCACCCAAACCTTTGTAACGTTGTGTATGAATTGCATTTTCCGAACCGCCACCGTAAGTGTCGATAAACTTCTGGCGTTGTGCATCTGTCCAGCAATACTCTTCTACTTTACCTTTTTTGCAGAGATAGAGTGGGGGAGTTGCGATATAGAGATACCCATTCTGTATGATTTGCGGCATATACCGGAAGAAGAAGGTCATGATCAGTGTGTCGATGTGTGAACCATCGACGTCGGCATCGGTCATGATGATGATCTTGTGATAGCGCAACTTATCGATATTGGCAGCCTTACTGTCTTCTTCAGTGCCGATGGTAACGCCTAAGGCGGTGTAGATATTGCGTATTTCTTCACTCTCAAGAGCTTTGTGATACATTGCTTTCTCTACGTTCAGAATCTTACCGCGTAGTGGAAGGATGGCTTGGAATGCACGGTTACGGCCTTGTTTGGCTGTACCGCCTGCTGAATCTCCCTCGACGAGGAACAATTCGCACTTTTGCGGGTCTTTATCCGAACAGTCAGCCAGTTTTCCCGGTAGCCCGCCTCCTGACATGGGGGATTTGCGTTGAACCATTTCACGTGCTTTACGTGCAGCGTGGCGGGCAGTGGCAGCCAGAATCACCTTGTCTACAATGGCTTTTGCTTCTTTCGGGTGTTCTTCCAGATAATAGTTCAGTACTTCACCTACAGCCTGGTCGACAGCACCCATCACTTCGTTGTTTCCCAACTTGGTTTTAGTCTGTCCTTCAAATTGAGGTTCAGCAACTTTTACAGAGATCACGGCTGTAAGTCCTTCACGGAAGTCATCACCGGAGATTTCTATTTTGACCTTTTCCAGCATTTTGCTGTCTTCTGCATACTTTTTCAGTGTACGGGTCAAGGCACGGCGGAAACCTGCCAGATGCGTACCGCCTTCTATTGTATTGATATTATTGACATACGAGTGGATATTCTCAGAGAATCCGGTATTATACATGATAGCTACCTCGATGGGGATGTTCTGCTTCTCCGTGTTCAAATAGATCACATCGTTAATCAAGTGTTCGCGTGACGATTCTATGAAGCGTACGAACTCTCTTAAACCTTCTTCCGAGTAGAAAGTTTCGTGTTTGAAGCTACCGTCTTCGTTTATTACACGTCGGTCTGTCAGTGAGATGCGTAATCCCGCATTCAAGTAAGCCAGCTCACGTAAGCGTGAGGCTAGAATCTTGTAGTCATAGACTGTTTCGGTAAAGATACTGTCGTCAGGCCAGAATTGTTGTTTGGTTCCTGTATGGTCGGCTGTTCCTACTTCTTTGACTGCATAAAGGGGCTTGCCGATTTCGTATTCCTGCTGGTAGATTTTACCGTTACGGAATACCTGGGTGGTCATGTGGGTAGACAATGCATTTACACAAGACATACCGACACCGTGCAAACCTCCGGATACTTTATACGAGCCTTTATCGAATTTACCTCCGGCATGTAGCACAGTCATGGCAACTTCAAGGGCAGATTTCTGCTCTTTTTCGTGGAAATCTACGGGGATACCACGGCCATTGTCCTGTACGGTGATAGAGTTATCTTCGTTGATAGTTACTTCGATATGGTCGCAATAACCAGCCAATGCTTCGTCGATAGAGTTGTCGACAATTTCATATACCAAGTGATGAAGTCCCTTTACGCTGATGTCACCAATGTACATCGCAGGGCGTTTTCTAACTGCTTCAAGTCCTTCCAATACTTGGATACTATCTGCTGAATAAGACCCGTTATTGGTGGGATTCTGTTCTTCGCTCATAATTTGATTCCTAATTATAATAACAGAGCAAATATAGTGAAAATATCTGAGTTAGAGAAGAATGAAGAGTGAAAAAAGAAGAATTTAAAGTAAACCGGATGGGATGGTTTTAAACATGAAAAGCCGAACTAAAAAGTTCGGCTCTCAATATTGTATAGAGTCTGTTATAAGTCTTATTTCTTAAGCAAGCTTATTGATGTAAATAGCCAACTTAGATTTCAAGTTGTTAGCTTTATTCTTATGAATAACATTTGTTTTAGCTAACTTGTCTACCATCTTAGTGATGCTTGGGTACATAGCAGTTGCTTCTGCTTTGTCAGTAGTTGAACGAAGTTTTCTAACAGCATTTCTCATGGTTTTACCATAATATCTGTTGCGAAGTCTTCTGCTTTCTTCTTGTCTGATTCTCTTGATTGATGATTTATGATTTGCCATCTCGACTAATCTGTTTTAATTCGTTTATTTTTTTAATTGTAGCCCGTGGGGGAATCGAACCCCCCTTTCAAGAATGAAAATCTTGCGTCCTAACCGATAGACGAACGGGCCATCCTGTATTGAGCATTTCTGCTCTTTTTGTTTCGCTTTGCTTTCGTTCTGTATCGTTGTTTCCCGATTGCGAGTGCAAAGGTAGGCCTTTTTTTGAAACTACCAAACTATTTGCAGAAAAAAAATCTAATTATTTTTGATAGATATATTGTTTTTCTTTGTTTATTTATTGATAATCAGTGATATGTGTTCTTTTTGCGTTTTGTTCGGGATATGAACTTTTTTTTGAGATAGGAGTCTTTGATTGTCTATTCACACTTTTTTCGTAGCTTTGTTACCCGAAAGAAAAGTTAGAGATATGCTGCAAAAAACAGTTGGAATCGTTCTTCATATACTAAAGTATAACGATACTTCAAATATCGTTGAGATGTATACTGAGCTTTCAGGACGTGCATCTTTTCTGGTTGCTGTGCCACGCTCTAAGAAGGCTGCTGTCAAATCAGTACTATTCCAGCCGTTGGCGCTGATTGAGTTTGAGGCAGATTATCGGCCGAATACTTCGCTTTTCAGAATTAAGGAAGCTAAATCCTTTAGTCCGTTCGCCTCCATTCCTTATGATCCTTTTAAATCGGCTATAGCTCTTTTCCTTGCGGAATTTCTTTATCGTGCCATTCGCGAAGAGGCGGAGAACCGCCCATTGTTTGCCTATTTACAGCATTCTATCTTGTGGTTGGATGCTTGTAAGATTAGCTTTGCCAACTTTCATCTGGTGTTTCTGATGCGTCTTTCCCGCTTTCTGGGATTGTACCCCAATCTGGATGATTATCATACGGGTGACTATTTTGATATGTTGAATGCTAACTTTACTTCGGTTCGTCCTCAACTTCATTCTTGCTATATCCAGCCTGATGAAGCTGGGAGATTACTGCAATTGATGCGTATGAACTATGAAACAATGCACCTTTTCGGAATGAACCGTACGGAAAGGGCCCGATGCCTGGCTATTATTAATGAGTATTACCGGTTACATCTTCCTGATTTTCCTGTACTGAAATCATTGGATGTATTGAAGGAATTATTTGATTAGTATCTCTTGCCCATTTCTGTGTACTTCATTTGGCTTTGGTAATCCGTGTCTGTAAACAAGATACCCCCGGATGTAACTCTGTGTACATTCGGGGGTAGATTTCTTTTAAAAGAGAGTATAGCTATCGTGTAGCTTCTCTTATAAGCAGGATTTATACGTTGAGATTATCCCAACAACTCTTTTACTTTAGTTGAAATAGCGCGTCCTTCGGCCAATCCGGCAAGTTTCTTGGAGGCTACTCCCATTACCTTTCCCATATCTTTACCACTGGTAGCACCTACTTCAGCAATAATCTCTTTCAGTGCAGTTTCCAGTTCTTCGGCAGTCATTTGTTTCGGTAAATAGGTTTCCATGACTTGTACTTGTGCCAATTCTGCATCGGCTAAGTCCTGACGACCCTGTCCTATATATATTTCTGCAGCATCTTTACCTTGTTTTACCAGTTTTTGCACGATTTTCAGTGCATCTGCGTCTGTAAGGATGTCATTGGCTCCCGGAGCAGTTTTAGCTTCCAGAAAGAACTTCTTTACATTTCTAAGGGTTTCAAGGGCTACTTTATCTTTCGCTTTCATTGCGTTTTTAATGTCTTCGCTGACTCTTTCGAATAAATCCATGATGTTATGTTATATTATGATTTAACGATTTATGGTTTATAATTGGTAAATCCGGGTTAATGATCGATATATTTAGCTATTTATTAAAATGTGATAACTCCACTGTCATCTATAGCTTCTTCAGTAGCTATCTCTTCTTCCAATGCGGCTTTTGCTTTGATCTTACCCAAAGTCGTTTTGTCGCGAAGGTAAGTAGGAGAGTCTTCTACCATGGCGATGATATCATCATTGTCCAGATCTTCCGGATTGAAGAGATAGATATGACGGCGTTTCCGCAGGTTGCGTGTTCCGATGCCACTGGCACTTTCACCATATGCTTTACGAATGCGCTCTTTGTTCTTTTCCTTCTCTTCTTCCAGCTGCAACTGACGTTCTTCTTCTTCCTGGCTGCGTTTCTCGTGTAGGTCGTCCATACCTGGTACGTCTTCCACACCGAAACCGGTAGCAAGCACAGTGATCTTCACTTTCGTATCCAGTGAGGTATCCATAGCCACACCCCAGATCACTTCTACACCTTCGCGGAATTTGCTCATAAACTCGTGCACTTCATTCATTTCCTCCATCATCAGTTCGGAAGCAGGACAGAACGAAACATTCAGCATGACTTTCTTCGCATTGAAGATGTCATTGTTATTGAGTAACGGTGAATGGAGTGCGTCGTCGATTGCTTTGGTTACGCGGTTTTCTCCTTCACCGAATCCGGTACTCATGATGGCTACACCACCGTCTTTGAGGATTGTTTTCACATCAGCGAAGTCCAGGTTTACCGTACCCCGCATGGTGATGATTTCGGCAATACTTTTGGCTGCGATTGACAGTGTGTCATCTGCCTTGCCGAATGCGTTCATAAAGGTAAGGTCGGAATAAATTTCACGCAGGCGTTCGTTATTGATCACCAACAAAGCGTCTACATGTTGGGCAATGCGTTCTACTCCATCCAGAGCCTGGATAATTTTCTTTTCGCCTTCAAAGATAAAAGGGATGGTAACGATTCCGACAGTCAGGATATCCATCTCTTTAGCGATACGGGCGATGACGGGGGCTGCTCCGGTTCCGGTACCTCCGCCCATTCCGGCAGTGATAAATACCATCTTGGTACCATCATTCAGCAGGTTTTTTATGTCTTCGATGCTCTCTTCGGCAGCATCACGTGCACGCTCCGGACGGTTTCCGGCACCGAGTCCTTGCGTGATGGAACGTCCCAGTTGCAGTTTGACCGGTACAGGAGACTCAGCCAATGCCTGGTTGTCGGTATTGCAGAGAACGAATGTCACGTCGTGTATGCCTTCCCGGTACATGTGGTTGACGGCGTTACCTCCACCACCTCCTACACCAATCACTTTAATGATTTTCGGCGAATCTGTAGGGAAATCGAATTGTACTATCTCGTCCATATTATATTGTATTATGAATTATCACTTTATTTCATATCTTCATCGGAGAAAATCTCATTAGAAAGTTTGTCGAAAGTCGATTTAAACCAATTCGGTTTGTTTCTTCTTTCTTCTTCTCTTCTTTTTTTCTCCTCCAGTTTACGTTGCTTTTCTTCTTCTTTCCGTCTTTTTTCCTCTTCCTCTTTTTTCTTTTTGGCAGCACGTGCAGCGGCTTCCTGTTCTTTCAGGCTCTCATCTTCTTCAAACATATTCACCGGTTCGGGTTGAGGCTGAGGTTGTACATGCGGCTGGGGAGCAGGTGTCTCTTGCAGGCAACAGTTTTCATTGCCGGCAGCAAGCAGTCCGAATAAGGTGTTCTGTGTACCGTCTTTCTTCACAACATCTTCGTCTGCATGAATGGTGTTGCGTACGAATCGTGCGCTTCTCACCTTTTCTATCTTACTTCGTTTACGGAGAGCTTCGTCCAGGTTTTTCAGATTGGAGGCTCCTCCTGTAATGATAAGTCCGGCCAACAGTTTATCATCATACCCTGAAAGTTGAATCTGATTCCATACGTTTGCGATAATTTCTTCAGTACGCGCCTCGATGATATTGTTCAGTTTGCCGAGTTCTACGGTTCTACCTCCTTCTTCCAGTTGGCAGGTAGCAGGTTCTTCGCCTTCTTCCTCTTCGTAAAAGGCGTTACCATATCTGATTTTCAGGCGTTCGCCTTCTTCCTCTTCTATCTGAAGGGAAACGAGATCATGAGTAATACTGTTTCCTCCTAATGGCAGTACGGTAAGGAATCGGAGAATGTTATTCTTATAGATGGAAATAGTCGATGTGTCGGCTCCGAAATCAATCAGTGCACAGCCGGAGCGTCTCTCACTTTCCGTCAGCACTGCATCTGCAGTAACCAGCGGGGAGATCAATAAATCTGCTATTTCAATTTTGGCTTGTTCGAAACAGCGTTCCAGGTTTTTTTTGAGCGAAGCACGTGCCACAATGTTCAGAAAGCGTCCTTCAATATGGCTTCCTGCCACACCGACGGGATCTGCCTGGAGATTGTTTCCAATTTTGTATTCTTGCGGAGCAACGTCCAGTATATCCATATCGATCAGTGGTATCTCAAGATTTTCATCACAGATGGAGTCGACTAATTCCTGAGAGATAATGGTCTCCTCCTCAAGATCGCGACTAACTACGTTGCGTACCGTACGGAGCGATTGCCCCCCGATACCCACATAGATCTTGGCAATTGAGTTGTTGAGAGCACCCTCCAGCTTATTGATGATGGAGGTCAGGCTCTGTGCCGTTTTATCCAGATTGTAAATCACTCCTTTCCGGATGAATGAAGACGAATCCTCCCTGGCATAAGCTAATACCTGTATGCTTCCATCACTATTCTTCTTTCCGGCTATACCGGCTATTTTCGATGAACCCAGTTCAATAGCGGCGATAAAATCTGTTGTTGCCATATAAAATTCTATTTTATTCCCTTTTGTATTATAGACTCATCTCTTTAACACAAAGGTACGTTTAGCTGTTTACGAATTATTGTTTCTTTTTTGTGCAGATAATCTGATTACCGAATTCCAGGCTGATGCGTGAATATTTGTTCCATCCCACCTGGTTCAGCCCTTTTTCGTAAAAGGTCTTCAATCGTCCCAGTTTATCCTCAAAATGTTCTAACTTGCCCAGATAGATAATATGATTACCTACACGGGGAATCAATTCGATCTCTTTCCCGGGGAGCACGTTTATTTGCACAATCTGGGCTTCCCAGAACGGATTGTTTTGCAAAAATACACCAAACTTATATAAATCCTTCATTGCAAACGACTTTTCTACATTTCCGGTGACAATTGCCCGGTGTGCTACGCATTTTGCAGCGGGAGGCATCACTTTACCTTTGTTATCCAGATAGTAGTTTTCACCATTGTTGCTCATGATGCGGAGAATCGGTACACGTTGTGTCACTTCCACGCAAAGTTTGCCGCTTGGAGTTTTATAGCATTGTGCTTCATTGATCAGCGGATGCTTGTTCAACTCTTTTTCCAGCGTTTTGGTGTGAATGCGGTCCATTTTCTTTCCAACGGGATAAATGCCTTTCTTTTGCAGGATGGCAGCTACCTCGTTTTTAGTGACGAAACCGGCATTGA
This sequence comes from Bacteroides sp. NGMCC 1.200775, assembly GCF_040798045.1. Taxonomy (NCBI): domain Bacteria; kingdom Pseudomonadati; phylum Bacteroidota; class Bacteroidia; order Bacteroidales; family Bacteroidaceae; genus Bacteroides; species Bacteroides sp. NGMCC 1.200775. The sequence continues at coordinate 338,296 of NZ_JASCQK010000005.1, forward strand.
GCGTATCCTTTATTACTAATTCCATGTCGCGGCAGACCTGATGGGCAGGTTTGCTGTTGAATACTGTCACAGCTGCTACGAGATAGGCTATGAGAAGTAACATGACGATGGTCAGAAGGATTCTTTTTATCATGAGGAAATTTATTGTTTTGACGATTTACAAATTAATTGTCCGATGGAGTTATCCTTCGGGTCAATAGTTCACAAATATCCGGGACATAGCTATCTATGTCTCCTGCTCCCAACGTGATCAACACCTCGATATGCTTCGTTTTCAGCACATCGAGTATTTCCTCTTTCTTACACATGCTTTTTTCAATACCCGGACGTAGGTTATCATATATCAGTTGACTGGTTACCCCTGGAATAGGCTGTTCGCGCGCCGGATAGATATCTACCAGTATTACTTCGTCGAGTAGCGACAAGCTATCGGCAAAGTCTTTATAGAAGTCCCGTGTACGGGTATAGAGGTGTGGCTGAAAAACAGCGGTGATCTTTTTATCCCGGTAGAGTTCACGCATGGACATCACACTCTGTTTGATTTCGGAGGGATGATGAGCGTAGTCACTCAGGAACACGATCTGGTCGTTTTTGATCTTGAAGTCGAATCGACGGTCCACACCTCGGAAACTTGCCATTCCTTGTTTGATTTCTTCGGCGGTCACTCCATTGAGATAGGCAAGTGCCATGGCAGCGACTCCATTCTCTATATTGATACTTACGGGCACTCCCAGCTGAATGTTGTCGATGCGAATATCCGGTCCTATAAAATCGATGAAGATTTCTCCGTTTCCAATGCGAATGTTTTCAGCATGGAAGTCTCCTTTATCGCGTGAATAGGTGTAAATCTTGACACCCTCTTGCACTTTAGGCTGAAGAGAAATGCCTTCGCGGATGATCAGTGCCCCTCCCGGCTGGATTAATGTGGTATAGTGCTCAAAGCTTTCCAGATAAGCCTGTTCGGTTCCATAAATATCCAGATGATCCGGATCGGTTGCGGTAATGACAGACATATATGGAGACAGCCAGTGGAATGAACGGTCGAATTCGTCAGCTTCGATTACGGTATACGGACTGCTTGGAGAGAGTAACAGATTCGTTCCATAATTTTTGGAAATACCTCCCAAAAAGGCAGTGCAGCCTATATGCGAGTGATGAAGCAGATGGGCCGTCATCGTTGATGTAGTGGTTTTACCATGTGTACCGGCTACACAAAGCCCTTTACTGGAATGGGTGATGGTGCCTAATACTTGTGCACGTTTTTGTATTTCGAATCCGTTGTCACGGAAGTAGGTCAATTCGGTATGTTCCTGAGGTACGGCAGGAGTCAAAACGACCAGTGTCGTGGCCGGGTCTTTACAGGCATCCGGGATAAGATTGATATTTTCTTCGTAATGAATCTGTGCTCCTTCTTCTATAAGGTGTTGAGTCAGTTCACTGGGGGTACGGTCATAGCCTGCCACTACCTTCCCTTTAGAAAGGAAATAGCGTACGAGGGCACTCATTCCGATACCTCCTGCACCGACAAAATATACAGATTGAATAGTTTCTATGTTCATGGCTGTTGTGCTAATTTTATAACTTCTTTTGCTATCACGATGGCAGAATCCGGTAGGGCCAGGTGAGCGATGTTTTCACTAAGTTCTTTTAGTTTTCCGGAATCTGCTATGGTTTCTAATGCCACGGATAATAATTTCTCTTCCGCTTCTGCGTCCTTTACGTAGATGGCAGCTCGTTTGTTCACCAATGCCAATGCATTTTTGGTTTGGTGATCTTCTGCTACGTTGGGAGACGGAACCAGGATAACTGCTTTATTCAACAGGCAGAATTCGGAAATGGAGCCGGCACCTGCACGCGAAATAACCAAGTCGGCAGCAGCATAAGCGGCAGCCATATCTTTAATGAAGTCTGTCACATACAGATTAGGAATGTTTCCGGCAACTTTTACGGCTTCCGTTACTTGTTGGTGATAGATTTTTCCTGTTTGCCAGATGAATTGTACATTTTTAGTCTGACGAATCAACTGCAATCCGGCAATCAATGTATTATTGATTGTGCGGGCGCCCAGGCTTCCCCCCAGAATCAGAATGGTTTTCTTCTCCGGATCCAGTCCGAAAGAGCGAATAGCTTGTTTTTGTTCCGGCTTCTCCGTTAACAGATTCTGACGTACCGGGTTGCCTGTCATAATGATTTTGCTGCCCGGAAAGAATTTTTCCATCCCATCATATGCTACACAGATTTTCCGTGCTTTCTTTGCCAATAGTTTGTTGGTTACTCCGGCATATGAGTTTTGCTCCTGTATTAAGGTGGGTACACCCATCATTCCGGCCATTTTTAATGTCGGACCGCTTGCATATCCGCCTACTCCTACTGCTACCTGTGGACGGAACTGACGGATAATGCTGCGCGCTTTCCATTGGCTGCGTGCCAATTTCAGTAATACGGCAACATTTTTCCACAAATGTTTGCGATCGAATCCTGCTACGGGTAATCCGATGATCTGATAGCCTGCATCCGGTACTCGTTGCATCTCCATTCTTCCTTCGGCTCCTACAAACAGGATTTGTGCATCGGGACGTAATTCTTTTATGGCGTTTGCAATGGATACAGCCGGAAAAATATGTCCTCCGGTACCACCGCCACTGATGATGATCCTTAAAGTGTCATCCCGTCCCTCTTTATTATTTTCCTTATTCATATCACTCTTCGAATTTAGCATCACTGTTTAAGACTTCCGCTGTAGGCTCAGCTGCTGTTTGGGCTTCGCTTGCAACGGTTTCACTCCCTTCTTCTCCGGTAAGGAGGGGAGCGGGATTATCTTTTTTCTCTTCCAGATAAGCGGTATAACGGCTGACACTCAATATCATTCCGATATAGGCGCAGTTGATCAGGGTACTTGTACCTCCTTTACTGATTAGTGGTAAGGGCTGTCCTGTGACAGGAAACAAACCGACAGCTACCATCATGTTCAATATGGCTTGTGATACCAGCATCAAGGCGATTCCCATGACAAGGAATGCCGGAAATGTACGTTCACATTTCTGGGCGATTCGGCCTGTTCGAACCAACAGCCAGATGTAGAGAATAACCACAAAGGCTCCTCCTACCAGCCCCAACTCTTCAATGATAATGGCAAAAATGAAATCAGAGAATGCCTGACTCAGGAAATCGCGTTGAATTGAGTTTCCCGGAGCTTTACCTATCACGTTACTGGTAGCAATGGCTATACGTGCATGGGCTATCTGGGCATCTTTGTCAATATCGAACTTTGCAGCCGGTACTTCCTCTTTCTCAGTGAAGTTGGTGATACGGCTTTTCCAGGTATCAAAGCGGTGGAGGAACGGAATGTCGGTGTCTTTAGGTATGGCCAGCAGGAAGATTACTCCCAGACACCCAGCCAGTGCCAGTCCGCCTAATAACATAGCTAACTTTTTGAAGGCGACACGCCCGATGAACATCATCAATACTACGACCCCGAACAGCAGCATAGCTGTCGAAAGATTTTCCGGAGCAATGAGCATGCACACCAGTCCGGTCAGTATCATTATATATTTAAAGGCTTTCGGATTGGCTCCTTCATCATCCTGTTTTTTGGAAAGAATAAAGGAAACCGCAATGATTACTGCCATCTTGGCCAGTTCCGAAGGTTGAAACTGTAATCCCATAAAACTCATCCAGCGGGCGGCCCCATTTACACGGTCGCCTGTGATGACTCCCATCAATGTGACGAAAGCTAACAACACTACCGAAATGGGGTACAGGAAGACCGGGAACACCTGAAACCATTTATAAGGGATGTTGTGCATCAAAACCACCACGATTGCACCGATCATCAGGATGATGGAATGCTGTGTGATGGGTCCCCAGTGATCACCACTTTTATAAGTCAGTGTACTGGCAGCACTAAACACCTCTATAATAGAGATGAGGCAGAGGCAAAGGAAAATGATCCAGATTACCTTATCACCTTTGAATATGTTCTTTAATAAATCCACGGCTTTTAGTTTTTAGCTCTTAGGAGTCCTGCCTTTTTAAAGCTCAGAGACTCTTATTTCATAATTCTCTTACATACTTCTTAAATTGGTCACCACGGTCCTCATAACTCTTAAAAAGGTCGAATGAAGCACAGCACGGGCTTAACAATACCGTTTCACCTTTTTTTGCCAGTTTGTAGGCTGCTTCTACAGCATCCTTCATACCGGTTTGTACTTCTGCTACGGGAAGTCCCAGGCGATCGAAGAACTCATGGAGTTTTTCGTTGTGCAATCCAAGGTAAACCAATGCCGAGCATTTTTCCCGAACCAGCTCCTCTATTTCCGTATAATCATTCCCTTTATCTTTACCCCCGAGGATCAACACTGTTTTGGTGGTCATACTTTGCAGAGCGTACCAGCAAGAGTTGACGTTGGTTGCTTTGGAGTCGTTGATAAAATCAATCCCCCGTACACGTGCTACTTTTTCCAAACGGTGCTCTACTCCTTGAAAATCGCTGAGCGCCCTTCGTATATTCTCTTTGGTAATGCCGGCCAGATTTGCAGAAATCCCGGCAGCTAAAGAGTTATAAAGGTTATGTTGTCCCGTCAAAGCCAATTGTTCCTGCTCCATGTTGAAGGCAATTGGTGCGGTAATCACTACTTCATGGTCTTCTACATAAGCGATAGACCCTTCTTCTTTAATTGCCGAGAATGGATACAGATGGGCACAGATGCCGTGTTTATCCAGTTCACGTTTGATGATAGGGTCATCATTCCAGAAGATAAAAGCGTCTTCTGATGTCTGGTTCTGTGTAATACGGAATTTTGCGTTGATATAGTTCTGCATGCAGTGATCGTATCGGTCCAGATGGTCTGGTGTGATATTCATCAGCACGGCGATATCCGCACGGAACTTATACATATTATCCAGCTGGAATGAACTCAGTTCAATTACATAATAGTCATGCTCCTCTTCCGCTACTTGTAATGCCAGGCTCTTACCAATGTTGCCGGCAAGTCCCACATTTAATCCGGCACTTTTAAAGATGTGATAGATAAGTGAGGTCGTAGTTGTTTTTCCGTTCGAACCGGTGATACAGATCATCTTTGCATCAGTGTATCTGCCGGCAAATTCTATTTCAGAGATAATGGGCGTACCCTGCTCTTTCAATTTCAGAATTAGGGGGGCGTCATTAGGAATTCCGGGGCTCTTCACCACTTCATCTGCATTCAGAATCCGTTCTTCTGTGTGCTGGCCTTCCTCCCAGGCAATGCCATGGCTGTCAAGGAGAGTTTTATACTTATCCTTGATGGCAGACATATCCGATACAAAAGTATCGAATCCTTTTACTTTTGCCAGAACGGCTGCTCCCGCACCGCTTTCACCGGCTCCTAATACTACAATTCTTTTCATGATTTTTAGTTATGGTTTATCAACCGGAGTTTTGTGTACGGTTGGTAAATCCTTTGTCTCTATGCTACAAGTTTGAGGTTCATACTCAGTGATCGGCAGCAGGCACTTGTAGCTTGTAGCCTGTTACCTGTCACTTTGGGTTATCTTATCTTTAGTGTTATAATCGTAATGGCTGCCAACACGATGGTTACAATCCAGAAGCGGACTGTAATCTTGGATTCGTGAAACAGTTGATCCGGTTTTGTAAATTTCACACTGCATCCCGGTTCCACCAGGCTCATCGAAGTGCGGAAATGGTCATGTATCGGTGCCCGTTTGAAAAGACGTTGTTTTACCCCTTTTCTTTTGCCTGCTTTATAATAGAAGCGTTGCAGGAGTACTGACAGGTTCTCAACCAGGAATATACCACAGAGAATCGGAATCAGCAATTCTTTGTGAATAATAATAGCAAATACTGCGATGATTCCTCCAATGGTCAGGCTGCCTGTATCACCCATGAATACCTGTGCCGGATAAGCATTGTACCATAAGAAACCGATTAATGCGCCGATAAAGGCACATATAAAAATTACCAATTCTTCACTTCCCGGAATATACATGATATTCAGGTAACCGGCGAATTCAATATGGCTCGATACATAGGCCAGTATACCCAGTGTCAGTCCGATGATGGCTGAATTGCCTGCTGCCATACCATCCATACCATCATTCAGATTGGCACCGTTGGATACGGCTGTTACGACGAAGATAGTGATAATGACAAACAAAATCCATCCGGCCGTTTGGGCATGTTCTCCCATGAAGCCCACAAGGTCTGCATAGTCCAGGTTGTTGCTTTTGAAAAATGGAATCGTGGTCTGGGTTGATTTCAGGTCGTGGGTACCATGTATCACTTCGATTTCGTTTTCTGATTTCTGAATCTCTATATTCTCGCGGATTACTACATTAGGGCTCAGATATAGAGTCAGTCCGACAATCAGCCCGAGTCCCACTTGTCCGATGATTTTGAATTTGCCATGGAGGCCTTCTTTATCTTTCTTGAATATCTTGATATAGTCGTCCGCAAACCCCAAAGATCCCAGCCATACAGTAGTTATCAACATCAATATCATATAGATGTTATGCAGTTTTCCCAGTAATAAACAGGGAATCAGAATTGCTACAATAATGATCACACCTCCCATACTGGGTACGCCTACTTTATTAACCCCAAACGGATCGATCTTAGCGTCACGCTGCGTTTCGGTGATTTGTTTCCGTTTCAGCAGATTGATGAATTTGTCTCCCCAGATACTGGAAATGAGTAGCGCCAGGATGACAGCCATCAATGCCCGGAACGAGGTGTACCCAAACATTCCGGCACCCGGAAAGTTGAGTTTATGTAGCCATTCAAACAAGTAGTATAACATAACTTTATTTACAATGAGACGATTTATGGTTTACGATTGAAGGAATCAGGCATTTGGCATCGGAATTACTTCAATCATTGTCCGTTAAATAGTCAATGAAAAAATCTCTTTTAAAACCTCTTTATCATCAAAGTGATGTTTCACTCCTTTGATTTCCTGATAATTCTCGTGTCCTTTTCCGGCAACCAGAATCACATCTCCTTTTTCAGCAAGCATGCAAGCTGTGCGTATAGCTTCCTTACGGTCTGCAATGCTCAGTGTTTTTTTCTTGTCTTCGTTGTCCAGTCCGGCCAACATGTCGTTGATGATGTCCTGTGGCTCTTCGAATCGTGGATTGTCTGAGGTGATGATAACCCGGTCGCTTCCCTTGGCTGCTTCTTTTGCCATGATGGGACGTTTGCCTTTATCCCGGTTGCCACCGGCACCGACTACAGTAATCACTTTGCCCTTTCCTTCAAGCACTCCATGTATGGCGTTCAAGACGTTGACCAAAGCATCCGGTGTGTGTGCATAGTCTACGATCGCTGTATATCCTTGCGGAGAGCGTATGGCATCGAAACGTCCGGCAACAGGATGCAACGTACTAAGTGCAACCAATACCTCCTCTTCCTTCTTACCCAGTAAAACGGCGGCGCCGAATACGGCCAATAAATTCGAAGCATTGAATCTTCCTATAAACTGCACTGCGAGCTCATGGTTGTTGAAGTCAAGAAGCATTCCCTCAAAATGTGACTCCAGTACTTTCCCTTTGAAGTCACTCAGGCTGCGGAGAGAATACGTGTATACTTTCGACTTCGTATTCTGCGTCATCACGAGTCCGTTTTTGTCGTCCAGATTGGTGAGGCTGAAAGAACTTTTAGGCAGTTCATCGAAGAATTTCTTTTTTGCTTTCAGATAATTCTCTACTGTTTTATGGTAGTCCAGATGATCGCGTGTCAGGTTCGTAAAGATGCCGCCGGCGAACTTCAGTCCGCTGATTCTTTTTTGCGCGATGGAGTGCGAACTTACTTCCATGAAAGCATATTTGCAGCCTTCGTCTGCCATACGTCCCAAAAGACGGTTCAGCGTAATCGGGTCAGGAGTAGTGTGTTCGGTAGGGATGGCTTCATCGTCTATATAATTGCATACCGTAGAGATAAGCCCCACTTTGTAACCGAAATACCGGAATGTATTATATAATAAGGTGGCAATCGTCGTCTTTCCATTTGTACCGGTGACACCCACCAGTTCCATTTTCGAAGTCGGGTCTCCATAGAAAGCCGTAGCTACTTTACCAACAGCATCTTCACTATCGGTTACCTGAATGTAGGTAATTTCTTCGTTTAGTTCTGCAGGTAACTCTTCGCAGAGAATGGCTATGGCCCCTTTCTCAATTGCTGCCGGGATATAGGCATGTCCGTCGGTTTGTGTACCGCGCATGGCCATAAACAAATGGCCGGACCCTACCTGTCTGGAGTCGATGTCAACTCCGGTTATTTCGATATCCTGATTTCCGGTTATTTTTACCGGATGGATAGATGTTAGAATCTCTTTTAATTTCATACCTTAATCTATAATAATCAATTCAGATGGATACTGATGGTTTGTCCTTTCTTTATTGTAGTACCCTGGGGCAACGATTGGCTTCTCACTTTGCCAACTCCCGACAGAGCCACTTTCAATCCTTTGCTTTCCAGCAGGTAAACAGCATCTTTGGCTCCCATGCCGATAACGCTGGGTACAAAGTTCCGTAATTGTTCCTTTCCCTGCAGGATCACTGCTTTGGGAGCTGCCTGTGCATGTCCCCAAACTTCTTTATTCTTTTTAGTTTTAAACTCTGCCTGAGTCTGAATATTCAATCCTTCCAATACTTGTCTGGCCTCTGTCATTTCGCCTGCTTTAACATCGGGAATCACTACCGTATTGGTATCGATTGCGTTCCGAATGTCCAAACGTAGGTCTTTGGCATACACTCTTTCGGCAATTTTGCTGAAAACGCTACCGGCCATCAAGCCTCCGGAGGCAGGAGGATTTGGCTTTTGTATGGAAACGATACAGCTATACTTTGGAGCTTCTGAGGGAAAGTATCCGCAGAAACTGACCAGATAGTTCACTCCTCCCGATGTATATCCGGCAGCACCTTGTGAGATCTGCGCCGTACCCGTCTTACCCGAAACGGCAAATTGTTTGGAGCCTGCCGGGGCTGCCAGACCTTCATGCACAACCTTATAAAGAATCTCCTGTATTTGTTTCAGGGTCCGTTCCGAACAGATTCTCGGATTGATAATTTCTGTCGGATATTCTTTCACTATTTCACCATTTTTTATGGCTGCTTTCACAAATTTGGGACGCACCATAACACCGTTATTGGCAATGGCATTGTAGAAAGTAAGGATATTCATCGGTGGTACCTGGGTCTCATAGCCGATGCTCATCCACGGCAGAGTAGTTTTTGCAAAGTAACGCTCTTTCGGACCTTTGATATTAGGCTTACCTTCTCCGGCTATTTGCAATTGGAGAGGCTGATCGATACTCATTCGTTTCAGTCCGTCGACAAACTTTTGCGGGTTACTACCATAATATTTATCAATAATGCTGGATGTACCCACATTTGAAGATACTTCCAGTATTTGTGTAACTGTCAATGGACCATATCCGCCTTTGCGCCAATTCCAATCTTTCATGGGACGACCGTACATCATCTTGACACCATTGCCTGTGTCTATTACATCTTCCGGTGTGATTTTACCGTCTTCAAGTGCCACCATGATAGAAGCTGTCTTAAAGGTAGAACCCGGCTCGAGCATATCACTGATGGCATTGTTTCTCATTTCATAATAGTTGCCGTCTCCGGCTTTCATCATGTTTACGATGGCTTTAACCTCTCCGGTCGCTACTTCCATCAATACGGCTACTCCTACTTTGGCATTCAGCTCTTTCAGTTTATCGGTCAGGGCCTTTTCACAAATATCCTGCATGCCTACATCAATCGTAGAAAGAAGGTCACAACCATCTACCGGAGGAATATCTACAATATTCAGGTATTTATTCATCACTTTTTGCCGGTGGGTAATCCCGTCATGCCCCTTCAGTATGGAGTCAAAAGCTAACTCTATGCCATTCTTGGCACCTTGGGCGGTGTCAGCATATAAGTCCCCCAGTGTGCGGGCTGCAAGTGAACCAAAAGGTTTTTTTCTTTGGTTATAAGCTAACTCGTGGAAACCGCCTTTGTATTTATTCAGGTTGAATACCGGCAGGCGTTTGGCTTCTTTATATTGGATGTATGAAATACGTTTTGGATAAATCAGATAGTTGCGACTTCCCTGTTTCCGTCCTTTTTTAAGGTGCGCTTTAAATTCCGAAGCACTTTTATCAGGGAATATCTTATGGAGTCCTGCACATATTTCGTCCAGATGATTCATCAGCATGGTGTCCTTCTTTACTCCACCGGCTTTGAAATCCATATAAATGCGATATTCCGGCAGCGAACTGGCCATTAGTTTGCCGTCGGAAGAGATGATGTTTCCGCGGTTGGGCTTTACCGTTACATTCTCTTTGACGAAACGGTCGGCCACATCCTGCCAATATTGACGTTCGGCAAACATCGTGATGCCTGCTTTGACAACAATGGCTACTCCAATCAATCCCATCAGCAGGATGACGAAGAAGTAACGGGTCATTATATTTTTCTTGTTTACAGCCATCTTTTATTTCGTTCTGATTAAATAAGGTGGATTGGTCGATGTCTGCAAATCACTTTCTTTGGTGGATATATAGTCCTCTATTCGTGACTGGCGGCTTTTTTCCATCAGTTCCGAACTTCGGGTCAGTGCATCGTATTTGATGTCAATCAGCTCTTTTTTCAACTTGTCTATTTCGATTTGCTGTTGCTGGCTTGCGTAACGATTATGAATGTAGAAAATGACAAGCACCATAATCAGTACCAGCAATTTAGTCTGGCGGCGAAAAAAATCCGTTGCCAGAATATCACCTCCCAGAATACTTTTCAGGGAATTGCTTTTCTTCTTTTTTGCTTCTTTATCTTCCATTTCACTTCTCTTATTTCACTCTGTTCTCTTACTTCTTTTCGGCTATTCTCAGTTTGGCACTGCGTGAACGCGGATTGCGTGCTATCTCTTCTTCATCGGGCACAATTACTTTGTTGTTTACCAGGCGGAAGGGAGTTTGCAGGTTGCCGAAAAAGTCCTGCGTTGTTTTACCTTCTACATTACCGGTTTTCATGATGTTTTTCACCATGCGATCTTCCAAAGAGTGATAGGTGATTACCACCAGCCGTCCTCCTGGCTTCAATGCTTCTGTTGCTGCCATCAGCATTTCCTTCAGTGCTTCCATTTCCTGGTTTACTTCAATGCGGAGTGCCTGAAATACCTTTGCCAATTCTTTCTTTTCGCGTTCGCGTCCGAAAAGCGGTTTCACTACTTCAAGAAATTCACCGATCGTTTCTATTTTCTGTCCGCTGCGTGCTTTGACTATGACGGAAGCCAGTTTGCGGCTGTTTTTCAGTTCACCATATAGGTAAAAAATATCTGCCAGGCGTTCTTCTTCGTATGTATTTACCACATCGGCCGCTGTGATGCCTGCACGCTTATTCATGCGCATATCCAGTTTTCCGTCAAAGCGGAAAGAGAATCCCCGTTCACTGTCATCGAAGTGATGTGAAGATACTCCCAGATCAGCCAATATGGAATCTACTCCTTCAATATCGTGGTAGCGCAGAAAATTATGCAAATAACGGAAATTGCTCCGTACAAAAGTGAAGTGCGGGTCGTTTACAATGTTACGTTCGGCATCCTCGTCCTGATCGAAACCCAACAGGCGTCCGCCGTTTCCAAGACGCGAAAGTATTTCGCGGGAATGTCCTCCCCCGCCGAAGGTAACGTCTACATACGTCCCGTCCGGGGTAATGTTCATGGCATCTACGCTTTCCTTCAGCAGTACCGGTACATGATATGTTGTTTCTTCTTCTTTCATTTTACCTCTTTGTTCGTTGTTCACCGTTCTTCTTTCATAATTTCCTCCAGGGCTGCACCAAATGCATCGGGGGGCATAAAGGGCATTTCCGTACGTTCCTTAGCCCATATTTCTATCTTGCTGTCTACACCGATAAAGCGCACGTCGCTTTGTATGCCGGCTATTTGCAGATAGCGTTTGGGTATTAATATCCGCCCGTTTCCGTCTATCGTGATAATTTCTACATCACTGACGAATTGGCGGAAGATAAGTTGGTGGTTAGCGTTCCATTTATTTAGTCGTTGCCGGAGTTCATTCAGCTCTTCATTCCAGACTTCTTCCGGATAGAGTACCAAGCAGTCTTGAAATACGTCTTTGCGCATGATGAGCTTGTCTTCAGAACCGGCTTGTAGCTGCCGTCTGAATTGGGCGGGGATAAAAACTCTTCCTTTCGCGTCCGCCTTAGCTTCAATATTGCCTAAAAAACGTATCATTTCACCTTATTATAATAAGCGACCGTAAAAGTAGGTATTTCCCCACAATTCCCCACAATTTTCCACCAAAAACTTTCGGAGAAGTTTTCAACCGATTGTTAATTGCTTATTCGTCTGATAATGAATTATGTTCGGAGATGCTTTGCTGGTGGGGGATAGAGTCGGTTGTATCCTTCCCGGAGCCGTTTTGTGGCTTTGTGGGCTTCCGTCCGTATTTTAGTTGCAGACTGACAAAATCGGTTTTCCTCACGTTGTTCAGGAAAGTCGGGGCGGCTTTGAAGCAAATGCGGGATACCCATACTTTGTTGGCGGTACATTCTTCCGGTTTATCCACCGCTTCACTGGTGATGCTGGGATAAAAATTGCCCAATCCATCGATAGAAACGGTGCGGCCTTCCTTCAAGTGGGCGGCAATAATGTCCGATAGTTGAGTAAGTGCAGAGAGTACGTCTCCGTTTTGAAGAGAACTTCTTTCTGCGAGCTGATTAGCAATCTGTACACTGTTTACAGGCTTTTTCTGTAAAGCTCGTGTTGTGGCATAATATCGTTCTTTGACGACACCTTTACTTTTGTCTACTTTCTTGGTAACTGCGTAGTTGATGGACATTAGTACTTCGTTTTTTTTATGTGTATACTTTCTCTGTCTTTCTCTTATTGTGTTAATCTATAACATCTATATCTAATGATTAAAAACATCCGGATGTTTATGGATAAAACATCCGGGTCTTTTATAGAATAACATCCGGATGTTCTATATTAATACATCCGGATGTTTTTAATCATAAATTTTAAGCAAAGATATGCTAAAGTGAGAATATTAGCAAGGAAATACGGGACGTTTCTTTGTTTTATGTTTCAAATGGTGCGAAAGAAAAGGAGCAGGAAAAGAGAATCTCTCTTCCTGCTCCTTGATACACAACTAAAAATCTGCACTAAAATGATTTATTGAAATCGACAATGTATGTGGCCTATTGTCTAAAGTCTTTCAGTTCTTCCTGTAGACGCTGGCGAGTGAAAAAGATGCGGCTTTTTACTGTTCCGAGCGGCAGGTCCAGTTTCTCGGCTATTTCTCGGTATTTGAATCCGGAAACATGCATGGAGAAAGGTACTTTATATTCTTTGGGTAATGAATTGACAATGCGGTGCATTTCTTTCAAGTCATAACGGCTTTCGGTGCTGTCGAATCCGGACTCTTGCGGAAGGCTCAGGTGATAGAGGTTATCGGTCTGATCTACAAAAGTCTGATCGCGTACCACTTTACGGTAGTTGTTAATGAAGATGTTGCGCATGATAGTGTACATCCATCCTTTAAAGTTAGTGTCGGGAGTATATTTATCTTCGTTATCTAACGCTTTAAGAGAGGTTTCCTGCAACAAATCGTTTGCTTCTTCACGGTCGGTTGTTAGTTTGTATGCAAAGCGAAGTAGTTCTTCCTGAACTCCAATTAAATCTTTTCTGAAGCTTAAACTTTTCATAACGTTGCTTTTTAAATTGTGAATATTCGTTGTTTTTCGATGATGCAAGTTTACGGCATTTTTTTAATTGTGATGGGGGAAATTTAGGCTTAAAACAGGGCGAAAACTGTCAAATGATAGTTTTTAGGTGTATTTTGATAGTTTTTGGGTGTTTTTGAGACAAGAGGTTTTCTATCTTTGCGTCGGTTTAAATATGAATGGGCATGAGGAGAAATACTATACATAGGATTTGGCTTGCATGGATGTTGCTGATGACATTCATGCCCTTGTCCGTCGTGAAGGTTTTTCATAATCATTGCGATGAAACATCGGCAACCTGCACAAATACGCAGCCCGGGAAAACACATCACGCATGTGACACCTGTCCCATTTGCCAATTCATGCTTTCTCCATTCATCGAGACGTCTCCTGCTCTTTTGACTTATATACCTTTCTATATAAGATGGGAGACCGGAACTTTTCAGGATAAGAAGCTTGCTACTGCTTTTTATCCGCATTATCTTCGCGGACCTCCTTCCAATTTTCGTCATATCGTATAATTTTTCGGGCAGATATCTGTTGTTTGCCCGTTTATCAGTTTTATCTAACTAAAACGATTAAGTATGCGTATCGGATTTATTTCGGGTATGCTGGGTGGATTGTGTTTAACCTCCACCTTGCATGCCCAGGAGCCCGATTCACTGAAAGCTGTGTCCTTATCCGAAGTGGTGGTGACGGAGAGTTACCGACATCTGAAGAATAAGAATTCGACATGGCATATGGAGGTGGTAGGGAAGGAGTTTTTGCGTGAACACTTCACTGGCAATTTGATACAGACTCTTGGAACGATTCCGGGAATACATTCGATGGATGTCGGTTCGGGCTTTTCTAAGCCGATGATCCGGGGAATGGGATTCAACCGGATTTCGGTTGTAGAGAATGGAATCAAGCAAGAGGGACAACAGTGGGGAGCCGATCATGGGCTGGAACTGGATGCATTCAATGCAGGACAGGTGACTATCCGTAAAGGACCTGCTTCACTGCTCTATGGCAGTGATGCTATGGGAGGTGCTATTGAATTGGCTCCATTACCATTACCCACCAGTAACCAGTTGTTTGGTGAAGCGGACTTGCTGGGAAAATCTGTAAACGGAACGTTGGGAGGCTCGCTGATGCTTGGAATAAAGAAAGACGCCTGGTATACCTGGGCGAGATATTCGGAGCAGCATTTTGGCGATTATCGTATTCCGGCAGATACCATTGTGTATCTTACCCAACGGATGCCTGTCTATCACCGGAAACTGAAAAACACGGCAGGTTTTGAGCGAGATGTCAGTTGGACAGCCGGTTTCAGGTATGGACGATACAAGTCTTCCTATTCAGTAAGTAATGTTTTTCAGAAAACCGGTTTCTTTCCCGGAGCACACGGTATTCCTGATATATCGCGTTTGCAGGATGACGGGAGCAGCCGCAATATAGAACTACCTTACAGTCAGGTGAACCATCTGAAGGTATCTGCCCAGCAGAGCTTCTTGTGGGATCGATCGGCATTGATATGGGATATCGGCTATCAGAAGAATCATCGTGAGGAATGGAGCCGGTTTCATACCCATTATGATACTCAGCCTGTTCCGGAGAAGGATCCTGACAAAGAGTTGGCTTTTATATTGAATACTTATAGTTCGGCTGTTAAGTTGAAGTTGTTTGGAGCTGCTTCGTGGCAACATATAGCAGGTTGGGATATACAGTATCAGAGGAATACCATTTCCGGATATTCATTTCTTTTGCCTGCTTACCGGAGATTCACCACAGGGGCTTTCTGGATGACAACTTACCGTCCGAGTCCTGCTTTGTCAGTCAGTGGGGGCTTTCGCTATGATTACGGAAAGATAGATGCATCTGCTTATACTGATCCTTATCTTGCGGTTTATCTGCGGGAGCAGGGATATGATGATGATTTTATCCGGAAATATGAGTGGCGTAGCTATGCTGTCCATCGCCATTTTGGTGACTATTCCGGTTCGCTGGGAGTGGTGTGGACCCCTTCCGGAGGACACATGCTTCAAGTGAATATCGGGCATAGTTTCCGCTTGCCGGGGGCCAATGAACTGGCATCGAACGGTGTTCATCACGGCACTTTCCGTCATGAACAGGGAGATGCGGCTCTTTCGTCCGAGCGTGGTTGGCAACTGGATGTCTCGTATACCTATGAGAATGGTCCGTTATCGGTCAATTTCTCGCCATTTATCAGTTGGTTCAGCAATTACATCTTTCTTCGGCCTACCGGAGAATGGTCGGTGTTGCCCCATGCCGGACAGATTTACCGTTATACCGGTGCGGAAGCGTTGTTTGCGGGTGGTGAGGTGACAGTGGGAATTGACTTTTTACGTCATTTCAACTATCGTATCAGTGGAGAATATGTCTATACTTATAATTGTGACGAACATATTCCTCTGAGTTTTTCCCCTCCGGCTTCCCTTCGCAATACGCTGACGTGGAGGTATAAAAACTTCAGTATTTATGGTGAGGTACAGCACATTGCCGCACAACACCGGGTAGCACGGAATGAGGATCCTACTCCCGGAGCGCAGTTACTGAATGCCGGGATATCCGCCAATCTCCGAATGGGAGGTGTATTAGCAGAAATTACTTTATCGGGTCGGAATTTATCCGATACCGGATATCTTAATCACCTTAGTTTTTACCGGAAAGTTGAAATCCCGGAACCGGGACGTAACTTTCAGATTTTAATTAAAGTACCATTTAAAAGTTTATTAAAATGAAAACCAGAATTTATTTATCAATAATCGGCCTGATGGCTTTTTCTTTCTTGTTTGTGTCCTGTTCAAAAGATGACGAAGGCGATACGGTAAAGCCCGTTATTAATCTGTTGGAACCTGAAGAAGGTGCAGTGTTGAAGATCGGAGATGCTAACGGAGTGCATTTTGAGATGGATATAGCTGATAACGAAGCAATTGCTTCCTATAAGATTAATATTCATAATAATTTTGACGGCCATTCGCATACCAGAGCTTCAGAAGGAGGAACAACCAAACCTTTTGCTTTTGAGAGAACATATACGGATAAGGCAGGCCAAAAACAGGCGCGTGTACATAACCATGACATTAAGATACCGGCAGATGCCACTCCGGGAAATTATCATCTGATGGTATACTGTTTGGACCGGTCTGGTAATGAAACTTACGTAGCACGTAATATCGTATTAAGTACGACAGGCGGTGTAGAGAGTGAGCATCACCATGATTAAGTGGAATACCTGAACCTGAATATGGACAGGGCCATACCGACGGATGGGAAGTTTAAACTCCCGTCTTCGGGCATGGCCTTCTTTTGTGTATTGTTCTTTATCGCTTGATTATTAGCACTCTTTCTTCTCTTTTTTCTTCTCCATTTTCTCATAAATCGCCTTCTTTTTCTTTTTTTGATAGGACAAAATCTGCATTTTCTACCGATTTATTGCGATTAATAAAAAAGAACAGTTAATTTTGCGCAATCATTTCATCTAAAAAGAATGGCTGACGACTCTTTATTTTTAATAGATATTGATAAGATACTTCAGACGAAAGCTCCGAAGCACTCCAAGTACATACCAAAGTTTGTCGTCTCCTATCTGAAGAGAATCGTTCATCAGGAGGAACTAAACGTTTTTCTGCGCGACTCAAAAGATAAAGTGGGAGTGGATTTTCTGGAGGCTTGTCTTGAGTTTCTGGATGCAAAGCTGGATGTGAAAGGACTGGAAAATATTCCGAAAGATGGTTTATATACGTTTGTGTCCAATCATCCGTTGGGAGGACAGGACGGAGTTTCTCTCGGGTATATTTTGGGACGCCGTTTTGACGGGAAGGTGAAGTATCTGGTAAATGATTTGTTGATGAATCTTCGCGGATTGGCACCCTTGTGTATTCCTATTAATAAAACGGGCAAGCAGGCCAAAGATTTTCCGAAGATGGTAGAAGCCGGATTCAAGTCGGATGACCAACTCATTATGTTTCCTGCGGGACTCTGTTCCCGGCGTCGGAATGGAGTGATCCGGGACCCTGACTGGAAGAAAACATTTATCGTAAAAAGTGTCCAGTTCCAGCGTGATGTGGTTCCTGTCCATTTTGAGGGTCGTAATTCTGATTTCTTTTATAATTTGGCTAATGTCTGCAAGACACTGGGGATCAAATTCAATATTGCTATGCTTTATTTGGCAGACGAGATGCTGAAAAATCGTCATAAAACATTTACTGTCACTTTCGGTAAACCCATTCCATGGCAGACTTTCGATAAATCGAAAACTCCGGCAGAGTGGGCACAGTATGTGAAAGATATCGTGTATAAACTGTAACAGATTAAGGAACAACTACTAACAAAGTATATGGAAGAAGTTATTGAACCGGTAAGCAAGGAGCTGATTAAAGCTGAGTTGACTGAAGACAAGCGGCTACGTATGACCAATAAGAGTAATAACCAGATATATATTATTACTTATCAGGATTCTCCCAATATTATGCGGGAGATCGGGCGTTTGCGTGAGATTGCTTTTCGGGCAGCAGGAGGCGGTACGGGATTATCGATGGATATCGATGAGTATGACACCATGGAGAATCCGTATAAACAATTGATTGTCTGGAATCCTGAAGCAGAAGAAATTCTGGGAGGTTATCGGTACATTCTGGGGACAGACGTACGTTTTGACGAGCATGGTGCGCCGGTTCTCGCTACTTCACACATGTTTAATTTCTCGGATAAATTTGTGAAGGAGTTCCTGCCTACGACTATTGAACTTGGACGTTCGTTCGTTACGTTGGAATATCAGTCAACCCGTGCCGGAAGCAAGGGATTATTTGCCTTGGATAATTTGTGGGACGGATTGGGAGCATTGACAGTAGTTATGCCGAATGTGAAATATTTCTTTGGTAAAGTAACCATGTATCCCAGTTATCACCGTCAGGGGAGAGACATGATTCTGTATTTCCTGAAGAAACATTTTGGGGATAAAGACGGACTCATTACCCCGATGAAACCGCTTGAGATGGAAACAGAAGAGGCGGAACTGGCGAGAATCTTCTGCAAAGATTCATTTAAAGATGATTATCGGATACTGAACGGTGAGATCCGTAAGCTTGGCTTTAATATCCCCCCTCTGGTAAATGCTTATATGAGTCTGAGCCCGACTATGCGTATGTTTGGCACGGCTATTAATTATGGATTTGGAGATGTGGAGGAAACCGGTATCCTGATTGCTGTAGACGAAATTCTTGAAGAAAAGCGCATGCGTCACATCGAATCGTTTGTTAAGAACGATCCGGAAGACTGCCAGATAACTTCCGGTGTAAATAAAGTTTTCACTCCGAAAGTGGTTACACCGCAGGAAGACTGTTCCCGTTAATTTTACGATAAAGATCCAGGGCAAAGACATCGGTCATGCCCGAAATATAATCAAGCACCGCCTGTACTCTTTCGTAGAGTGCAGGCGCTTTTATATTATATTGCCCTGATACGCGGTTAATAAGCAGCTGTGAATAGGCTTTCTCCGGCGAAGTGACAGCATCTATCATTAATTCAAGGAGCGTGTTGATGACCCGGAAACCTGCTAACTCAATGTCCAGTACGTCCCGTGAACGGTAAATCTTCTTAAACGATACTTCCGAGCAATGTTTGTATGCTTTTTCCGGACGCTCCGAGATGTGCTTGATAAGAGGTCCTTCAAATGTGCCGGAAAGGATTTCGGTTTCGTTATCTAAGAATGCCCGGGTACATTCCTTGATCAGCAGGCCAATGACAGAAGAACGGAGGTAGGCTATCTGTTCGTTTGTGTCGTTGACAATGTTGAACGTTTTACGAATACGTGATTGGCGTTCCTCTGTGAAATAAGCCAGAAGCAGCTCCTTAGTCTCTTCCGTAGTCAGGATTTTCAACTTGTGGGCATCCTCGATATCCATCATTTGGTAACAGATGTCATCGGCTGCTTCTACGAGGTAAACTAATGGATGGCGTACGTATTTTAATGGCTGATCACTAATCTGGATAAGTCCCAGTTCCGTTGCGATGCGGCGGAATCCTTCTTCTTCGGTCGTGAAAAAACCGAACTTGGACTTGTTTCCTGCAAGGCTCGATGAAAAAGGATATTTGACAATAGAAGCCAGGGTAGAATAAGTTAGTACGAATCCCCCTTTCCGGCGTCCTTCAAACTGGTGTGTCAATAAGCGGAAAGCGTTGGCATTTCCTTCAAAATGTGTCAAATCATCCCATTCCATCGGTGAAAGCTGATCTTGCAGCCGTGTTCCTTTACCTTCCGAGAAGAAAGTGGAAATCGCTTTTTCGCCGGAGTGTCCAAAGGGAGGGTTACCCAAATCGTGTGCCAGGCAGGCGGCAGAAACAATAGAGCCTATCTCCGGCAGAAAAGAGTCTTGTAATTGGGGTTGCCGTGTGAGGATCGCTTTTGATACATCATTGCCCAAAGAGCGTCCCACGCAAGATACTTCAAGACTATGCGTCAATCGGTTGTGAACAAATATACTGCCCGGGAGCGGAAAAACCTGTGTTTTGTTCTGTAACCTTCTGAAAGGGGCAGAAAAAACAAGGCGGTCGTAGTCCCGCTGAAATTCCGAACGGTTTTCCTGACGCTCCTCGTGAAACTCTTCCATGCCGAAACGTTTAGCTGAAATCAATCTTTTCCAGTCCATCATGATCTTTACAATTGGGTATTTGCACATTATTTAACTGCAAAAGTATGAATTTTAGGCTCAAATTGCGTATTTTCGCCCGTTAAATAGTAAACATACTGAATATGAACGTACAAGTAATCAATAAATCGAAGCATCCGCTTCCGGCATATGCAACCGAACTTTCTGCAGGAATGGACATCCGCGCTAATATTTCCGAACCGATTTCTTTAGATCCGATGCAACGGTGTCTGGTTCCTACAGGACTGTTTATCGCTCTTCCACAGGGATTTGAAGCGCAAATTCGTCCTCGGAGCGGACTGGCTTTGAAGAAAGGGATTACTGTCTTGAATTCTCCCGGAACAATTGATGCCGATTATCGTGGGGAGATTTGTATTATCCTGGTGAATCTTTCGGCTGAGACGTTTGTCATTGAAGATGGGGAACGTATTGCACAGATGGTGATTGCACGTCATGAGCAGGCGATGTGGCAAGAAGTAGAGATCTTGGACGAAACGGAACGGGGTGCAGGTGGCTTCGGGCATACCGGAAGAGGATAGAAGTTCGATTGAATCAATAATTGTAGTAAAATGAAGATAGATAAATTGCTTTTCGGAGTGCTGTTGCTTCTGTTTGCCTCCTGTGGTTCATCCCGTAAGGTGGAGAAACCGTCAGGGCAAGCTGCCGTTCAGGAGATAAAACTCGCTCCGGAGCAGCAACGTAAATATGACTATTTCTTTCTTGAAGCATCGCGTCTGAAAGTGAAAAAGGAGTATACGGCCGCCTTCGACCTGTTACAACATTGTTTGGCTATTAATCCAACCGGTTCGGCAGCTCTATACGAGATTTCCCAGTATTATCTTTTTCTTAAACAAGTGCCGCAGGGGCAGGAAGCATTGGAGAAAGCAGTTGCTTATGCTCCTGATAATTATTGGTATAGTCAGGCATTGGCCAGTCTGTACCAACAGCAGGATCAGAAAGAAAAAGCGATCGGAATACTCGAAAAGATGGCGACACGTTTTCCCGCTAAACAAGATCCGTTGTTCAACCTGCTCGATTTATATAATCAGAAGGAAGACTATGGCAAAGTTATTTCTACCCTAAACCGTATAGAGGAAAAAATGGGGAAGAATGAGCAGATTACAATGGAGAAGTTTCGTATCTATCTGCAAATGAAGGATGACAAAAAGGCTTTTGAAGAAATAGAGAGTCTGGTCAATGAGTATCCGATGGACTACCGCTATCAGGTGATTCTGGGCGATGTCTATATGCAGAATGGCAAGAAGCAGGAAGCTTATGATACTTATAAGAAAGTACTTGCCGCAGAACCGGACAATCCGATGGCATTGTTTTCATTGGCTTCGTATTACGAGCAGACCGGACAGAAAGAACTGTTTGAACAACAGATGGATACTTTGCTACTGAACCGGAAAGTTCCTTCGGATACAAAGGTGAATGTGATGAGGCAGTTTATCGTCCAGAGCGAACAGGAGGGAAAAGACAGTACACAGGTTATCGGACTGTTTGACCGGATGATGCAAATGGATATGGACGACGCGCAAATTCCGATGCTTTATGCACAGTATCTACTATCCAAAGGGATGGAGGCACAGTCTATTCCGGTATTGGAACAAGTAGTACAGATAGATCCTACCAATAAAGCTGCACGCATGACTTTATTAGGTTCCGCCATCCGAAAGAATGATTATGAACAGGTGATTAAGATCTGTGAGCCGGGGATTGAAGCAACTCCGGATGCCTTGGAGTTTTATTTTTATCTGGCTATTGCATATAATCAGGCCGAACGTTGGGACGATGTACTGGAAGTCAGCCTGAAAGCACTGGAACATGTCACTCCGGAGAGTGACAAGCAAATGGTCTCCGATTTCTATACAATTACGGGTGATGTATATCATACCAAAAAGTTGATGAAGGAGGCGTATGCAGCGTATGATTCGGCTTTGGTATACAATCCGTCCAATATCGGTGCACTAAATAATTATGCTTATTATTTATCGGTAGAGCGCAGGGATCTCGATAAGGCGGAGGAGATGAGTTATAAAACCGTAAAAGCCGCACCGAGCAATGCGACCTATCTGGATACTTATGCCTGGATTCTTTTTGAGAAAGGAAACTATGCTGAGGCCCGTATCTATATTGACGATGCCATCAAGAATACCAAACCGGAAGAAGAGAGCAGCGTGGTGTTTGAACATTGCGGGGATATCTATTTTATGACCGGTGACGTAGAAGGTGCCTTGAAATATTGGAAGAAAGCACTCGAACTGGGTACTGAATCGAAAACACTTAAACAGAAAATAGAAAAGAAGAAATACATTGCGGAATGAAAGGATGTATGTTTAAGAAATCTGTTATCAGACAGTCATACCTGCTGCCTTTACTACTTTTGGTAATGCTGCTTGCGGGTTGTAAAACATCGAAGGTTGTCAAGACCGCACCGGTGGAACCGGCTTACCTTTCGTCTAAGCTGCAGCTGACAGTGCCTAACAAAAACGGCAGTATTACTGTAAGTGGCAGTATGAAAATGAAAAGTGGCGAACGGATTCAGCTGTCTGTCCTGATGCCGGTGTTCCGTTCGGAAGTAATGCGCATGGAGGTCACTCCGGATGAAGTATTGCTGATAGACCGTATGAATAAACGTTATGTACGGGCAACCCGTGATGAACTGAAAGAGTTATTGCCTGAGAATGCCGATTTCGACCGGTTAGAGAAACTTTTGTTCAAGGCTTCCCTTCCGGGAGAGAAGAAAGAGCTTACAGGACGTGAATTGGGGATTCCTTCTTTGGAGAAAGCCAAAGTGAGACTGTCTGATTTTTCGACCGCCGAATTTGAGTTAATCCCCACCGAGGTATCATCCAGATATACTCAGGTGGCATTGGAAGACTTGCTAAAAATGCTGATGAAACTATGAACCGCTTTCTTTTGATTCTGGTAAGCTGTCTTTGTTTGACAACTGTTGTTTCAGCTCAGTCCAATAAACTGATTAAGGAGCTGGAGAGTAAGCGTGGTGCCTTGCAACAACAGATTGCGGAGACTGAGTCATTGCTGAAGAATACGAAGAAAGATGTAGGCAGCCAGTTGAACGGGCTTGCCGCCCTTACCGGACAGATAGAGGAGAGAAAGCGCTATATCATTGCCATGAACAATGACGTAGAGGCTGTCGGTAGAGAAATCTCCGGATTGGAGCGTCAGCTCAGAGGGCTTCAGCGTGACTTAAAAGATAAAAAGAAGAAATATGAGTCATCCGTACAGTACTTGTATAAGAATAAATCGGTTGAAGAGAAACTGATGTTTATTTTTTCTGCGAAAAGCCTTGGACAGACTTACCGGCGCCTCCGTTATGTGAGAGAATATGCCACTTATCAACGTCTGCAGGGAGAAGAGATCTTGAAGAAACAGGAACAGGTGAACCGTAAGAAGAAAGAACTTCAGCAGGTGAAAGCCGCTAAAGAAAACCTGTTGCGTGAACGGGAGGGCGAAAAGGCTAAACTGGAAGCACAGGAGAAAGAGAAACGTGAGATGGTGGCCAGCCTTCAGAAGAAACAGAAGGGGCTGCAAAGCGAAATTAATAAAAAACGGCGTGAGGCTAACCAACTGAATGCAAAAATCGACAAGCTGATCGCAGAAGAGATAGAGCGTGCCCGCAAGCGTGCCGAAGAAGAAGCTCGCCGGGAAGCAGCCGCCCGCCGGAAAGCGGCTGCCAAAGAGGACAAGACCTCCTCAACGGGAAGCGGCACTGCTCCGGCAAAGAAAAAGGCGGCGCCTCTGGAACGTTTCACTATGAGTAAGGCCGACCGGGAACTTTCGGGTAATTTCGTGAGCAACCGGGGCAAACTGCCGATGCCTATCACAGGTCCTTACATCATTACCAGCCATTACGGACAATATGCCGTGGAAGGGTTACGTAATGTGAAACTCGATAATAAAGGAATTGATATACAAGGCAAGCCGGGTGCACAGGCACGTGCTATCTTCGATGGTAAAGTAGCAGCCGTGTTCCAGTTGAACGGGCTTTTTAATGTACTGATACGTCACGGGGATTACATTTCGGTATATTGTAACCTCTCGTCTGCTTCTGTGAAATCCGGTGATACGGTAACCACCAAGCAGGCTATCGGTCCGATTTTCTCAGATGGCAGTGACAATGGGCGGACTGTCCTTCATTTCCAATTGCGCAGAGAGAGGGATAAGTTGAACCCCGAACCGTGGTTGAACCGGTGACGCTTTCATTGGGTAAATAGGCACATACAATAACAACAAGTCGTTTTTTAAATCTTAAATGAATACAACACATGCGAATCATCACTCTACTAATTACTTTATTTGCTTTGGGGATAACACCGTTACAGGCATTCTCCTATTTCTCTTTTAAGAAGTATCAGGTAGAAGACGGATTATCACATAACACAGTCTGGTGTGCCATGCAAGACAGCTATGGCTTTATCTGGCTGGGCACGAGCGACGGTTTAAATTGTTATAATGGGCGGGGCAACAAGGTTTACAGGAATATCCTGAATGATAAGTTCTCGTTGGAGAATAACTTTGTGCAGGCGCTTTTTGAGGAAGAGAATCAGAATATATGGGTGGGAACTAACTGGGGACTTTATATATATGACCGGGAACATGACCGTTTCAGCTATTTCGACAAGAAAACCCGCTATGGAGTCTTTATCAGCAGTGAGATTAAGAAAATCATAAAGACCGAGAGCGGATTGATCTGGATTGCCACTCTGGGGCAGGGATTGTTTGTCTATGATCCTAAGACCGATGTGCTGACACAAAACAGCCTTCAGACTTCTTTTGTATGGGATGTCTGTGAAAGTAACTCCCGCCACATTTATGCTTCCTCCTTACAGGAGGGCTTGCTTTGCTTCGATGAGAGCGGCAAATTTCTACAGTCTTATCCTCTTTTATCCGCGGGGAATAATCCCGATAATTACCGCATTAACTGTTTGCTCGATATTCGCAGCGATATTTGGTTCGGAGCCGGAAGCAATCTGCTGTATTGCCTGAACGAGCGCACCGGAAAGCTGGACAGTTATAATGCCTCCCATCTGAATTTCGGTGTTATCCGCTGCCTGCTGAGTTATTCGGAAACAGAACTTCTGGTAGGCACTGACAACGGGCTTTACCTTTTTGACTTGCGTGATAAAACTTTTTCGCGGATCGATAACCCGTCAGACCCCAGAAGCCTGAGTGACCAGTCGATCAATGCGATGATGCGTGATGCGGAAGGTGGAATCTGGGTACTGACCAATCTCGGAGGAGTGAATTATCTGGCTAAACCTACCAAAAGATTCGACTATTATCCTCCTGTCTACCGGGATGGAGGGGTAACTGCCGGGAAAGTGGTAGGTCCTTTCTGTGAGAATGCCGCAGGAAATATCTGGGTGGGCACTCGCGATGGTTTATGTTTCTTCGACGTGTCCACTCATCAGTTGACCGCTTATCCGATCGGTGGGAAAGCAGACAAGAAATATGACATACGCTCTTTGTTGCTGGATGGTGACCGTCTGTGGATAGGCACTTATGCCGAAGGGTTGAAGGTACTCGATCTCCGGACCGGGCATGTGAAGTCGTACAATCATCTGCAGGACACCCCGAACACGATTTGCAGTGACGATGTTCTGGCTGTCTACAAAGATCGCAGCGGAGATATTTTTGTCGGGACCAGTTGGGGGCTGTGCCGTTACAATCCTCAGGAAGATAACTTTTCAACCATCACTACGGTAGGATCGATGGTATCTGTGGTCGATATTCTGGAGGACATGTATGACAATTTGTGGATTGGCACATCCAACAGTGGGGTGTTCCGCTTTAACACACGAAACGGACACTGGAAACATTTCCAGCACGAAAGGAATGATTCGACTACCATTACCAACAACTCCGTGATTACACTGTTTGAGGACTTGAAAGGTACCATGTGGGTTGGTACGAACGGTGGAGGACTTTGTTCATTTGATCCGAAGACGGAGACATTCGTTGACTTTGATCCGGACAATACCATATTGCCCAATCGGGTCATCTACTCCATCGAGCAGGATAAGACGGGCGATTTCTGGATATCAAGCAATGCGGGACTGATAACGATTAACCCGATCACCAAGCAGCATTTCCGCCAGTTCACGGTCAATGACGGTCTACAAGGTAACCAGTTCACTGCCCAGTCATCTTTGAAGACGGCAAGCGGCAAGCTTTATTTCGGCGGAATCAGTGGGTTCAATTCTTTTGTTCCCGACCAGTTCATGGATAACCAGTACATCCCTTCTGTATATATCACCGAAATACGTCTGCCCTATACGACAGATGAACGGGTGGTACAGGATATTCTTCATCTGGAAGAGCCTCTTTATCGTGCCAAGACCATTACGTTGCCTTACGAATATAATACTTTCTCAGTTAGCTTCGTTGCCTTGAGTTACGAAGATCCGTTGAAGAACCGTTATTCCTACCGCTTGAAAGGGGTGGACAAAGAGTGGGTGGTCAATTCAGAACTGAATACGGCTTCTTACACCAATTTGCCTCCGGGCAAATATGTGTTTGAAGTAAGAGGCTCGAATAATGATCATAAGTGGAATGACCAGACTACCTCTCTCCTGATTGTAATCACGCCTCCATGGTGGCTGACTACATGGGCATACTGCATCTATACGCTTCTTCTGATCGGATTTGCCTATTATGCAGGCTGGCGATGGAACCGGCATGTGAAGAAGAAGTACAAACACCGGATGGAAGAGTATCAGACTGCAAAGGAGAAGGAAGTCTACAAATCAAAAATTAGTTTCTTCATCAATCTGGTGCACGAAATCCGCACCCCGTTGAGTCTGATCCGTCTTCCTCTTGAAAGGTTGCTGGAAGATAAACGGGAAGGACGGGATGCCAAGTACCTGTCGGTGATCGATCGGAATGTCAATTACCTTTTGGGAGTCACCAATCAACTGCTTGATTTTCAGAAGATGGAGAACGGCGGAGTACAGTTGAATCTGAAGAAGTGTGATATTAATCAGCTGGTAAGCGATGTTTATGGGCAGTTTACAAGCCCTGCCGAACTGAAAGGCATCTCGGTGATGCTTGATCTCCCGGAAGGTGAGATCTTTGCCTCGGTGGATCGCGAAAAGGTCTGTAAGATTATTGTCAACCTGATAGGTAATGCGGTGAAATATGCCCAGAGCCGTATCGACATTAAATTGGTATCTTCCGGTGAAGGTTTCCGGGTTTCGGTGAGCGATGACGGTCCGGGTATTCCGGATGGAGAGAAGCAGAAAGTGTTTGAGGCCTTCTACCAGGTGAAGGACGGTAAGTCGGGTGCGGTGGGTACAGGCATTGGACTGGCCTTCTCCAAGTCGTTGGCCGAAGCACATCATGGTACGTTAAGTCTTGAGGACAGCGTGTATGGCGGTTCTTCTTTCGTGCTCACTTTGCCTTGGGGCGAGGAGGTGGCTTCTGAAGAGCCCGAAGTGCTGATACCGGAAAGTCAGAATCCGGTTGCCGAAGGATCGGTTGCCGAGGCGCCGGGCAGTAAGTTTACCATCCTGCTGGTAGAAGATAACGTAGATCTGTTGAATCTGACGCGGGAGTCACTGAGCACCTGGTTTAAGGTCCTGAAAGCCCAGAACGGCCGGCAGGCGCTTGAAGTGCTTGCCAATGAAACGGTAGACTTGATTGTCAGCGACGTGATGATGCCTGAGATGAATGGTTTGGAGTTGACGGCTAAAGTCAAGACAGATATTGAATACTCCCATATTCCTGTCATCCTGCTGACGGCAAAAACTACGTTGGAAGCTAAGGTTGAAGGTTTTGAGTATGGAGCGGACGTGTATATCGAAAAGCCGTTCTCCATCCGCCAGTTGCACAAACAGATTGAAAACCTGCTGAAGTTGCGCCAGTCGTTCCATAAAATGATGACCGAATTGTCCGGCAACAGTGGAGCTTCGCCTGTCAGTCTCGTAGAATATTCCGTTTCGCAGAAAGATTGTGAACTGATGGCTAAAGTGCGGGCAGCCGTCGAGGCGCAGCTCTCTGATGAGCATTTCTCTGTCGACACATTGGCGGAGTCCCTCAATATGAGCCGTTCCAACTTCTATCGCAAGATAAAGGCACTGGCCGGCATGCCGCCCAATGACTATCTGAAGACGATCCGCCTGAACAAGGCTGCCGAGTTATTGAAAAACGGGGTACGCATTACTGACGTGTGTGAGCAGATTGGTTTCAGTTCTTCGTCTTATTTTGCCAAATGCTTTAAGATTCAGTTTGGAGTGTTGCCTAAGGATTATCATTGATCATCCTCTGCGATGAATAATATTTTACGAAACCATTTACTGAAGGATGGCTTGGCCCGGCCTTTCGGAGGCCTCCCGTAGAGGGGCGGATTTACGTGTACACGCAAATTTGCTTCCGCGTACACGTAAATTTACTTCCGCCTATACGTAAATCCGACTCCTTCAGGAAGGTGCTGTGGGGCGGTTTTTGGCCGGTGTTTGGGGAGAAAGAGTGATCGGGGCGGAGAGGGGAGTAGCGTCCGGTACCCTCTGTTTCCGCTTTTAAAGATAGAAGTCGGGATGGTCTTTAATTTTTACAAATGAAATGCTGGCCGGAGAGGTGTCTTTCACTTCTCACTGATCCCTTCTTTGCGAGGTTTTCCCAGGAGAGGCATTCCATCGGCATCCCAGCTTATTTTTTGCAGGCGGGGACTGCGTGAGTCTGTTGCGCCCGGAGCGTCATTCGGGATTCTTCGGGCATGATAAAGCATATACCACTCCTTTCCGTCCGGCGAAGGTACGAAAGAAGGGCTGCCCGGTCCGAAGACACTGTCTTCGGGTTGTTGTTCAAAGACAGGCGTGTCCAGCTTCTTCCACGATGCTGCGTCTGTCAGGTCGCTGCCGGCATCGGCAGTCAGCAGTCCGATGCAGTAATAAGGGGTCCAACTTCCACTTGCACAGTAGTATATCAGCACTTTGTCCTTGTTTTTCGACTCAAAGAACTGTGGGGCTTCGTTGACATGGATCGGATAGGCCGTTTTACTGCCGTCGGGCGAAATCCATTGACGTTCCCATTCATACTCCGGTTCCGAAATCATCACCCTGTCC
Organism: Bacteroides sp. NGMCC 1.200775; assembly: GCF_040798045.1. Lineage (NCBI taxonomy): Bacteria > Pseudomonadati > Bacteroidota > Bacteroidia > Bacteroidales > Bacteroidaceae > Bacteroides > Bacteroides sp. NGMCC 1.200775. Next base: position 367,772 of record NZ_JASCQK010000005.1, read on the forward strand.
GACGAGAGTGTCCATGGATTCTCCATTTTGGCTATGTAGATGCATTGGGTTTCGGTCTCGATCCGTCGTTTGGGCCATCCGCACCAGATGAGGTAGCGTTCACCCCGATGCTCAAACGTACTGGCATGGATTGCCCAGTTATCGTCTTTGTCCGTTTTGATCCGCCCTTTCATCACAAACTCACCCTCCAGCGGGTTGGCTGAGACATTTTCGATCACATAGATGTGGTGATTGTCCATATTGCCGTCGTCCGCGGCGAAGTATACGTACCATTTTCCGTCAATCCGGTGTATTTCCGGTCCCCAAAGGTGATACGAGCTGGACACCTCCTTCGGTATCCACACCTCTTTCCGGGTTGCATGCTCCAGATCGGTGATATCATTCGTTTCCCAAAGGATGATTTTATTCTCGGCTCCTTGTGTATAGTAATACTTGCCTTCATGAAAAACAGCCCATGGTTCTGCTCCCACGGGCAGTAGGGGGTTGGTATAGGTGGCTCCGGAAGGGACCTCCTTGGATGCGGGAGCTTTTTTGTTTTGACAAGCCGGACAGCAGATGAGTGCCAGCAAGAGCAACGGGATATGTATGAGTTTCATAGGCTTGGGGTTTACAACAACGTTACAAATATAGATACCTTTTGAGGGGGCTGAAGGCGGAGAGGGTCAAGTTTAGGCTATTTTAACGTGAATCGGTCAACCACGCGGAGGACACAGAGTTCCACAGGGAATCTATTTCTTAGTTAAACAAGAGATTAAAACTTTGTGGAACTCTGTGGTGGGCCGATGGCGTCAGAGCTCGCTGATTTCCGAATACAGCTCAATCATGCAGGAGTTTTCCAGCAAGCTTTTGAACTTGTCTTTACGGTTGCCCGACCAGTCATTGTTCAGCAATCCGTTTTCGTCACGGGTATACTGCCAGGCATAGTCCGCATTGTCTATCATGGCTTTCACGTATGTATCATTTTTATCAACCTCGTAAAGAGCTTTCAAGCCGCGGAAGAGGATGACGTTGAACCACGGACTTGACGGAAAGAACTTCATTTCCCCTTTTACCGTAGGCTGCGGTTTCAGGAAATGCCGGCAGGCACCTTTGGCCGTCTGCTGTGCGTCTTTCAGGTACTGTTCGTCGCCGGTAGCCTGATAGAGCAGTACGCCTGCTTGGATCATCTGTCCGCTGTTGTACGTATATTTGGCATAACCGATTTTTCCTTGCAGATTTTTATTGTCCCAGTAGACAAAATCAGACGGGTCACGGAGGTTATCACGTGTCCACTGGTAAGTTGCCTTGGCTTGGTCGAGGTATTTTTTCTCCTTGGTCAGTTTGTAGAGCTTCATGCAGAGAACTGTTGCAGGAGCATTCGAACAAGTATTCTTTGATTCCTTTTTCTGTTCGCACCAGTAGATACCGCCTCCCAGGTCGTCCGACCATCCGGAATAGATGTAATCGTGCAAAGCAATGGCTTTCTTCAGGTATTCCTTATTCTTTGTGGCTGCGTAATAGTCGCAGAAGTCAATCGCTACCCAATCATTGTCGTCGTAGTAACGGTCGTTCTGGCCGGCAAAGGCGGGATAAGACTGATAACACTCCGGTTGGCGGGTAGTATCCCAGTACAAGTCGAGTCCGGGCTTGATTTGTTTGTCCATCAGTTTCTTGTACTTTTTGTCGCCGGATGTTTTATAGAGCGATACACAGCCTGACACCATTGCCGAATAAGGCCACAAAAAGGATACTTCTTGTTGGGTAACCTCTGAGCCGGTGTTGGCTGTATACGTAATTTGTTGATTCGGATTTCGTGGATAAGTTTCCATCAGCAATCCATACTTTTTTACCTCATAGAGAGACAGTACCTGTTGGAGGAGTGAATCGGCTCTTTGAAGGTAGACTTTACCTCCCAACTGTGCCGACAAACAGGCAGGAACCAGCAAGAAGGTGAGGGCAATGAATGATTTTCTCATACTTATATTCAAATAATGGCGATCGGTGGTCGGGCAGGTGGCACGGTGTTCATAGGCGTTAATCCGGTGAGCGGGCTGTGCGACTTGACAATAACTCAACTACTGATTCGCATAAACAGTAAAATTGTAGATTGCAGTCGAGAGCTTCCCGGGGTGCAAGGACCTTTTCACCACAGGTTACACAGGTTATTCATGTTAACCATTCGTGACTTAGAAATCACTCTGTGTTACCCTGTATCCTCTGTGGTGAGTTTTGGTACATCCCCGGGCGCGAGGCTCCCTCCTTTACTTTATTTTCTCGAAGATAGCTTTGATCCGTTTCATATCCAGTTTGGGAGTACGGTCGTAATAGTAGATACCGTTCTTCTCCTGTTCCACGTCGGTCAGCTGTGTATAGCAGAATCCCGTCACGTGCGGTGAGGCGATAAAGGCATCGATCTGACCTTCCAGACGTTTGTAGAATGCTTCTGCATTTTCCGGCATGCCTCCGTATCCCCATGAGTTTTTCCGGTCTTTCTCTGCCATCCAGGGGATACCTCCGAACTCGTCAACCATGTAAGGTTGTCCTTCGTAAACAGCCAGAAAGTCTTTGTCGCGTGCATTACGATAAGGCTCTTTGCCCTCTTCCATCTTTAACTGCTCCGTCAGTTTGACACGATCCTGTTCGTAGTTGTGTACACTCCAGATATCTGTTATCACGTGATTGTCGCCACTGGCATCATTTACCGGACGGGTCGGGTCGATGGCTTTCGTGATGTTGTATACGTCGCGGATCAGGCGGACATAAGCATCCGGACCGCCACCCCAGGTTTCGTTAAAAGGAGTCCAGGTCACCAGCGAAGGGTGATTCCGGTCACGGACTACGACTTCACTCCATTCGCCCAGGAAGTTACGGGCAGCCAGTTCCTTGTTTACATCCAGCATCCAGCTTGCCGATTCTCCCCAAGTGATGTAGCCTAACTTGTCGGCCCAGTAATAATATCTCTCTTCGAAGACTTTCTGGTGGAGGCGTGCTCCGTTGAAACCGGCTTCTTTACCCAGTACGATATCGTTCTTCAAAGCTTCGTCACTCGGAGCTGTCCAGATACCTTCCGGATAGAATCCCTGATCGAGTACCAGACGCTGGAAATAAGGCTGGTTATTCAGGTAAAAACGTCCGTTGGCTGTGTGTACTTTACGCATACCGGCGTACGATTTTACTTCATCCACTACGTTGCCTTTGGTATCCTTTACCTGATAAACGAGGTCGTACAGGAACGGAGATTCCGGCGACCACAGCTTCATGTTCTTAACCGGTAGAACCACCACTGAACTATTGGCGCAGTTTACGCTCTTTTTGGCCACGGTTTTGTTTCCGTCTTTTAGAGTGACTTCCAATGTGTTGGCTGATTCATTGTAAAACTCCGGTTCGATGACCAACTGCTTCTGGTCGATATCCGGACGGATGAATACCGATTTCAGTCCATTGGCTGAAACGGCCTCCATCCATACGGTTTGCCAGATACCGGTAGTACGGGTATATGAGCAACCTCCCGAATAGTAGTTACCACATTGTTTTCCTCCGGTCTGGAGTCCGGAGCGGAGGTCGTCCTGCACAAATACTACCAGGTTATGAGTCTTTCCGGGTGTAACATAACGGGTCAGGTCTACAGCGAACGAAGATGAACCGCCGAAGTGACGCTGTACGAACTTACCGTCGATAAAAATCTCTGCGCAATAATCTACGGCACCGAAGTTCAGGAAGATTTTCTTTCCGTTCCAGTCCGATGGAATGGTGATGTTGCGCTGGTACCACATCTGTTCGATGAAATCGGTATAGCCCACTCCCGAGAGTTTGCTTTCCGGACAGAAAGGTACCGTAATGTTTTTATCAAATTTTTCTGCCGATTGCAAGCGGCGGTCTTTTCCCGACTTTCCAAAATCAAAATCAAATGTCCAGGTACCGTTCAGGTTGATCCACTGTTCTCTTTCGAACTGTGGACGGGGATACTCCGCTCGCGGAGTATCTGCGCTGAAACAAGACCAACTGTTCAGCATGAATAGCATTGCTGCTGCTAAAAGTTTTTTCATTGTAATTGTGTGTTTGAAGCCTCTTTCCCTCCCTATCCCTTCCCACAGGGAGAAGAGGAAAGAAGGCTTATGTGTGAATATTAAGTTGTTTTTGTTATCACTGTCTGTTGCGGAAATCAATGGGAAGCTCCTACTACCGGAAATTCCGTTATTCTTAAGGTAGTGCATCCGTAAGGAATCAATGTGATCTCCGTTTCCGGTCCCTCACCTCCACTACAGAAAGAATAGGGTTGAGGCCCTGCCATCTCGTTGTAAAGTTTCCATGACGGTATCAGCCTTGCCTTCATCCGTATCTCTATCGGAGCATTTTCTTTATTCCAGGGGAATATGGAAGATTGCTTTTCCGGATGAATCGTTACCCGGACATGTTCATTCGCTTTGCTGCGGTTGAAGTCCACCAGACCGTAATTCCATGGTTCTGTTGGAGTCACTGCATAATAATACGGGCCGTACCAAGGTTCCTCAAACTTTTTCTTTTCCCATTTCTCTTCCATCTTCAGGGCAAATACCAATGGGCCACGTTCAATGGCTACCGAATTTTCATACCAGGTATCGGCAGTGACTTCCATCGGCAGGTGTAGTTCCACGCGGTCTCCTTTTTTCCAGATACGGTCTACAACAGCCATCCGTCCACCTTCCACATGCTGAAGAAGCTGGCCGTTGACTGATATACCGGCTTGTTTGCACCATTTGGGGATGCGTAACTGAAGGGCAAAGTTGACTTCTTTCCGTTTCTTGTCCATAGATTGGAGTGTGAAACTGATTTTATCATCCATCGGATAGTAAGTGTCTTCACAGAAAGTCACCATGCAGCCTTCTGCTACCTTGGCCGTCACCTCCGATGGGGCATATGCTGTAACAGCCAGTCCGCCATCCGGTGTGGCATACCAAAGGCTCTGCGTGAATTTGGGCCATCCTTGGTGCATGTTCGATGCGCAACAAGGATATCCTGTCAATAGTCCGAAACAGTTGTCCGTTCCTCCATGATCCTGATCGAAGTTGCGGCGGTGGCGTGTCACCATTACCTGATTAGCTTGCTGGAAATATTGTTTCGTCATGAAATCGTCAGAAATTTGGGTAGGCAGTGCATTGAATGCAATCCGTTCCAGATGGTCGGCGAAGTCAATATCACCTGTGATCTCTACCATTTTCTCCAGCGAATACATCAGTTCCACTGCCGAACAAAGTTCGGAACCCTGAGTTGGATTATTGCCATGCAAAGCTTCGTCACCGCCATACATTCCCTGGGGCTGACCGTGAAACTGGCGAATATCACTGAAAGCACGTTTCACTGCATCGAGATATGCCTTGTCCGGTTCTTGTTGATAATAGATGACAGGTTCTTTGATGCCTTGCGCCAGGTTGACGCAATGAATTGTGTTGATGCGTCTCAGGTCACCCCGGTTCACCATGTCTACAAAACTAAAACTCTGTTTATGGATCAGTTTGCCAAGATCAAGGAGGAACGAATCTCCGGTGATATTATAAAGCCAATACACAGCCTGAAGATTATCACAAGCACGGAATTCTGCCCAAAAGGTCCAGTTGCCCAGTGGTTTTTCCGGTAAAGTTTTCAGTTGGTAGCGGAAATAGTTGGTCATGAACCGGATAACCCGCTGGTCATTGGTGGCGGAATAATATTGTTGAAGTATCTTTAACATTACCATGCGTGGCCACCAGTCGTGTGAGTTGTCCCGTTGTATGCCGGTCTCTCCCGGATAGTCTTTGGCCGGGCCAAAGAATCCGTCTTCCCGCTGGCTATTTAAAGCCCATTCTATCCAGGGTTGTACTTTGGCCTTCAGCTGTGCGTCGTCCAGAAGGTATGCCAGTGGAAGTAATCCGTCAATCCAATACGGTCCTCTTTCCCATTGGTCACCGTCGCCGCCGAGCCAACCGTTGCGTTCGCCCATCACTAACGGATACAGTTTGTCCATTTGCCCGGTTGCCCCGTTTTTCTGTCTGACCAGCATTTCCTGCAGCCATCCTTTAGCTTTGATACTGCCCAATGGCAGTTCCATAAAAGGTTTGCGCACCAACGGATAGCGGTTGTTAGTATAATTTTCGGGGGTATCGGCCCGGAGCCCGCTTCCTAAAGAAGAGAAGCAGAGGCCCAGTCCGATAAGCAGATATGTAAACGTATTCTTTTTCTTCATGAGTGTTTTTCTATTAATGTTTGGGTACAGAAAGTTTTATTCTCTGGTGTTCGGGAAAGCGGAAACACGCAGCCTGGCTGCTCCCATCGGTATCAGTGTAATTTCCTCTTTCTCTCCTTTCGGTGCATCCATTTCAGGGAGTTCGCTGCACAAATCGTATTGGTCGATGATCCATGAAGGAACTTTCCGTCCGATAGCTTTTACTTCAATCGGTGTACTTGCTACGGTGAACGGGAAGTTATCTGCCGGCCATTCTTTGCGTACTACTTTAAAGTCTTTCAAAGGTTTGTCCTTGCCGAGTACTAATGCGTAGTTCCAAGGAGTTTTTGCATAGATCTCGTATGTCGGCCATTGGCTGGCGTCGGCGCCTTCCTGCCATTTAGAGTCACCGATAGCCGTAGCGCGGCTGTCCTTTTTCACATAATCTTCGTCAATTTTCAGTGACATTGTCAACGGACCGTAGTCTACGCTTACACTGTTTTTGTTCACTTGCCATGTACGCATCGAAAGTTGCATCGGCAGCTGAATTTCCACTTGGTCATTGTCTTTCCATTCGCGATGGATGCAGGCATATTGTCCGGCTTCGGGGTTGGCCGCTACCTTTTTGCCGTTAACAAAGATAGTCGCACCCTCTGTCCATGAAGGAATTCTCAGATAGAAGGGGAAACTTACTGCTTTCGGAGTATTTACCGTAAACCGGATCGTTTCCTCAAAAGGATAGTTAGTCTGTTCGTGAAGAGTTATTTCGTTTCCGTCACCCACCTTCACTGTTGCTTTGCAGGCAGCATACATAGCGGCTGCTATACCGTTATCCGGACTGGCCAGAATCAGATGTTCGGCATAGTAAGGCCATCCCTGTGCATGATTGTGCTGGCAGCAACGGCTACTGAAGGGATTCATTGCCAGGAAAGGTCCCCGGTTGTCGATGCCCGGATGATGGTTCTTTGAGTCACTGACAGTTTGATTGGGACAAGTGATATAACGCAAACCCTTGAAGTCCGGCATTACGGCAGCCGGATAACTGTTGAATGCCACCTCTTCGCAGTGTTCTGCCCAGAAAGGATCGCCGGTCATACACAGCATCAACTCGTCCGAGGCCATCTGTTCCACCAATCCGCAGGTTTCTACTCCCTGGCGCGGGTCAATTGATCCCATACGTGCATTTTCATCGGCACCGAACATACCGCCCGGCACTTGTCCGAAAGTACGGCGGATCAGGTTGTGCACATTATAAGATGCTTTCAGCAGGGTCGAGTCTCCCGTCATCATATAATAGGTAGCCGGTTCACGGAAACACTGCGCGATGTTCACGTTGTGCCAGTTTGGCAATGCCGACGGACGGGTCCAGTCTGCTGTGTTGCGGTGTATTTTCTCAGCCAGTTCCAGTAAGAACTGATCTCCTGTACGGTTATAGAGCCAATATACGCTTAACAGGTTGTCCCCGCCACGGCTGTTTTCCCAATAATCTTCCAGAAACTGTTCATCCGGTACACTCAGTTGCCATTTGAAGTAATTGGTCATCAGGTCAATAACCCGTTGATCATTTGAATATTCGTAATAGGATTGAAGACACCAGAGCATGATCATCTGTGCCCACAACTCTCTTTTTCCGTTTCGTTCGTTGATAGGACCGAAATATCCGTCAGGCTGTTGGCTGGCAAATGCACCTTCAAGCCATATCTTGGCCTCGTCGATCATTTTCTGATCCTTTAATATATAGGCCAGGTTTCCATATCCTTTCAGCCAGTAGGGAACCTCTTCCCATCCATGGTCTCCTCCTTGGGTCAGCCAGGCATTGTTCTCCTTACCCAACCATGCGCTGATTTCATTCAGATGCCCCGTCAGTCCATCTTTCTGTAGTTCCAGATATTTCTTTAACCATCCTTCGGGTTGGATACTTCCTACAGGTAGTTTAATGAAGTTAATCGGTTTCAGTGGCAGGCGGTTTCCTACATAATTTACGTTGGTTTGTGCACAGTCGGGCCGATTCACTATAGCTACTGCCGACGATGATTGATCGGAAGTGCACGATGCTGCCAGTAATCCGGCGGTAATCAGGATTCCTGCCAGGCCTCCTTTCAGATTTTTCATCTTTTTCATGTTTGGGTGTTTTTACTTATGGTTATTATTTAGGGGTTATTTCGATACAAATCAGTAGCTTCGTCTGATATCATGCTACAAAGTTTGTGAATTCTGCATGAAATGTGTGAAACAAACTATTCAATAAATAGCAATTACTGACCAATAAGATGTGAAATACAGGTTCAGTGAACAATAGGAGCATAAAAAGAACAGTTTCTTTTGTTTATTGAGCAGTATTTATCCCTTTATTCAACGAAAATGTTTTTTCTTTGTAGCATCTTAATAACGAAAAGCTATGAAAACAAAGATCTACCTGCTATTTATTACTACCTTATTCTTCTGCGCCGGTTGTGGAAACAAGAACGGCGGGCAGAAACAGAGGTCGGTAAGTGCAGCAAAGGATACATATGTAAATCCTTTGTTTCCGGAAGGAGCCGATCCGAGTGCTCTGTTCCATAATGGCAAGTATTATTATACACATGGGACAGAAGATAAAATCCTGCTTTGGGAAACGTCTGACATTACCGATATGGCTCACTCTGTTTGTAAAATGGTGTGGCGTCCGGAAGATCCGTCCAATTGTTGTCACCTCTGGGCACCGGAGATTCATTATATAAATGATAAATGGTATATTTATTATGCTGCCGATGATGGCAATACGGACAACCATCAGTTGTACGTACTTGAAAACTCTTCTCCCGATCCCATGCAGGGTAAATTTGAAATGAAGGGGAGCATTATGACCAATCCCGAATGGAATTGGGGTATACAAGCCACTACTTTCGAACATAAGGGAGTTCGTTATTTAGCCTGGTCCGGTTGGCCCAAGAGAAGAACCAATGCTGAAACTCAATGTATCTATATTGCCCGGATGAAAGACCCGTGGACACTTGACTCTCCTCGTGTCTTGATATCCAGACCCGAATATGAGTGGGAACGCCAGTGGGTAAATCCGGATGGTAGCCGTACGGCTTATCCTATTTATGTGAATGAAGGACCTCAGTTCTTCCATTCGAAGGATAATAAGACATTGATTCTCTATTATGCCGCCAGTGGTTCATGGTCACCTTATTATTGCATCGGAATGCTGACTGCCGATGCCGAAAGTGATCTGCTCGATCCGGCCTCTTGGACAAAAAGTCCGGTTCCGGTATTCCAGCAATCGTTGGAAAACGAAGTATACGGTCCGGGTGGTCTCTCGTTTGTTCCTTCGCCCGATGGCACGGAGTGGTATATGATTTACCATGCCCGTCAGGTAACCAACGGAGATACCGGTAGTCCTGAGACCCGCAATCCGCGGATACAGAAAATAGGATGGGATGCTAACGGAATGCCCGATTTAGGGATTCCGGTTCGTGCAGGAGTCGCCTTGCCGAAGCCTTCGGGTATTCCCTTGAAATAAAATAGTTATTTAGAACGTTTTTCCTTAGTTTGACAGGTAGCCGACTACCTGCCCCGGGGAACGTATTGCGTAATCAATAGGTTAAACATAATTTTAAGACAATGAAAAAGAGCATTTTAATTGCAGTTCTGACAGCGTCGATGGCTACTTCCGCTTTTGCACAATGGAAACCGGCAGGAGACAAAATCAAGACAAAGTGGGCTGAACAGGTAAATCCTGAGAATGTACTGCCCGAGTATCCGCGTCCGGTAATGGAACGGGGAGAGTGGAAAAACCTCAATGGTTTGTGGAATTATGCCATCACAGAAAAGGGAGCCGTTCCTTCGGCTTATGAAGGACAGATCCTGGTTCCTTTTGCCGTAGAGTCCAGCCTTTCAGGTGTTGGTAAGAAAGTAAGTCCCGATGAGGAACTCTGGTATCAGCGTAACTTCACTGTACCTGCCACTTGGAAAGGTAAAAAGGTGATGCTGAATTTCGGTGCTGTAGACTGGAAAGCCGATATTTGGGTGAATGATATTAAAGTAGGGCAGCATACCGGCGGATTTACTCCTTTCTCGCTTGACATTACAGCTGCTTTGGCTGCTAAGGGAGACAATAAGCTCGTAGTGAAAGTATGGGATCCGACAGACCGCGGACCTCAGCCTCGCGGCAAACAGGTGAACCGTCCCGAAGGTATCTGGTATACGGCCGTGACAGGTATCTGGCAGACTGTTTGGATGGAACCTGTGGCCGAACGTCATATAACGAATGTTCGTACTTCTTCGGATATCGACCGAAAGAAACTGACCGTAGATGTTGCTACCAGTACCGGTTGTCCTTCCGAAGTTATTGAAGTGAAAGTGTTCGATGGCAAACAATTGGTTGCTACCGGAAAAGGACTGAATGGCCAGACCATCGACATTCAGATGCCTGCCGATGCAAAATTGTGGAGTCCTGCCTCTCCGGCTCTCTATTCCATGCAGATAGCTCTGTTGAATAATGGTAAAGTGACTGATAAAGTAGACAGTTACACAGCTATGCGTAAATATTCTACCCGTCGTGACAAGAACGGAATTGTACGTCTGCAACTGAATAATGAAGATGTGTTCCAGTTTGGTCCGCTCGATCAGGGTTGGTGGCCCGACGGGTTGTATACAGCTCCGACAGACGAGGCATTGGTGTATGACATCCAGAAAACCAAAGACTTCGGATTCAATATGATCCGTAAGCATGTGAAGGTGGAACCGGCACGTTGGTATACACACTGCGATAAACTGGGTATCATTGTATGGCAGGATATGCCGAACGGTGACCGTGAGCCGGAATGGCAGATGTATAATTACTTCACGGGTAACGAGCTGAATCGTAGTGAAGAGTCGGAACAGATTTATCGTAAAGAGTGGAAAGAGATCATGGACTATTTGTACAACTATCCTTGCATCGGTGTATGGGTTCCGTTCAACGAGCGTTGGGGACAGTTCAAGACCGAAGATATTGCGGCATGGACAAAGAAGTATGATCCTTCACGCTTGGTGAACCCGGCAAGTGGCGGCAATCACTTCCCTTGTGGTGACATTCTCGATTTGCATCATTATCCCAATCCGTCCCTCGACTTCTATGATGCCGGACGTGTTACTGTATTGGGTGAATATGGCGGTATCGGACTGGCATTAAACGAACACCTTTGGGAACCGAATCACAACTGGGGATACGTAAAGTTCAATTCTCCGGAGGAAGTAACGAAACAATATGTTGAGTACGGCAATGAATTGTACCGGTTGATTCAGCGAGGTTTCTCGGCTGCTGTCTACACACAGACCACTGATGTGGAAATGGAAGTGAACGGACTGATGACATACGACCGTAAGGTGATTAAGGTGAATGAAGCCCAGGTGAAGGCTATCAATACCAAGATATGCAATTCTTTAAATAAGTGATTAGAGTAGGGTGTCGATAGGTACACAAGTTTTTGATTAAGGTATAGATTGTTGAAGGATACGATTTTGAGTGAAACATACAAATAAATAAAATAATGAAAAAACTATTTGCAATGGCTTTTGCAGTCGGTATGCTATGTAATGCACAGGCAGCCGATTTGTACAAAGCGAGTAAAAATGTAGCTTTGCGTGCTCCGGCAGTGCCTCTCATCACTTCCGACCCTTATCTGTCCATCTGGTCGCCCACAGATGCACTGAATGAAAGCAGCACGATGCATTGGACCGGAACGGAACATCCTTTGTTGGGTGCCATACGTGTGGATGGGAAAACCTATCGTTTTATGGGCAAAGATAAGTTGAACCTTGAGACTCTTGTTCCGATGACGGATACCGATACCTGGCAGGGAAGTTATACTTTTGACCAGCCGGCTGCGGGATGGAATACCCTTTCGTTCAATGCTGCCGGATGGAAAGAGGGACAAGGTGCTTTCGGTACTCCCGATATGCCTCGTGTCCAGACTCGCTGGACTACTCCGGATATCTGGGTTCGTCGTGAATTTCAGATCAATGACGACCTGAACGGAGAAACCATCTATCTGAAATATTCGCACGACGATGTATTCGAACTCTACCTGAATGGTGAAAAGCTGGTTGCTACGGACTATTCATGGAACAACGACGTATTACTCGAACTATCGGACGCAGCCAAGAAGAAGCTGCAAAAAGGAAAAAACGTACTTGCCGCACACTGTCACAACACAACAGGAGGTGCTTATGTAGATTTCGGCCTTTATCGCCTGAACAAACAGACGACGGGCTTTGAGACGGCAGCCGTCCAGAAATCGGTAAGCGTACTCCCCACACAAACTTACTACACGTTTACTTGCGGTCCGGTGGAACTGGACCTGGTGTTTACCGCACCTTTGATGATGGACGACCTCGATTTGTTGTCTACTCCCGTTAATTATATTTCTTACCGCGTTCGTTCGCTGGATAAAAAACAGCACGATGTGCAGATGTACGTGGAGACCACTCCACAGCTTGCCATCAATGAACTGACACAACCTACCCGTTCGAAAGTGATCCGTCGTAACGGTATCAATTACGTACAGGCGGGAACCATCGATCAGCCTATCCTCGGACGAAAAGGAGATGGAATCTGCATTGACTGGGGATATGCTTATCTGGCCGGAAATATAGGTGCCAATACGGCTGTAAGCCTGGGTAACTATTATGGCATGAAGAACGAATTTGCGACTAAGGGTACTTTATTGCCCACGCAAGCCGAATGCGTGACCCGTCGTGCCGACCAGATGCCGGCTATGGCCTATACCGATAACCTGGGCAAAGTAGGTGCCGATGGCAAATCCGGCTTCCTGATGTTGGGATATGATGATATCTCAGCTATTGAATACTTCTACCAGCCTCGTATGGCTTACTGGAAACATGACGGTAAAGTGACTATCTTTGATGCCTTCGAACGTGCCAAGGCCAATTATGCATCTGTTATGGAACGCTGTCGCGCTTACGACCAAATGATTCTGAACGATGCAGAAAAAGCAGGTGGCAAAGAATACTCTGAACTGTGTGCGCTCGCTTACCGCCAAGTGATTGCCGCCCATAAGCTGTTCAAGGATGCGGATGGTAACTTGCTCTTCTTCTCTAAAGAGAACAATAGTAACGGTTGTATCAATACCGTCGACCTTACCTATCCGTCTGCCCCGCTCTTCCTGGCTTATAACCCCGAATTGCAGAAAGGTATGATGACCAGTATTTTTGAATACAGTGCCAGCGGACGTTGGAACAAACCTTTCCCGGCTCATGACATAGGTACATATCCTATTGCGAACGGACAGGTTTACGGAGGAGATATGCCGATTGAAGAGGGTGGAAATATGGTGGTTCTGACCGCTGCTATTGCCAAAGTTGAAGGAAATGCCGATTATGCCAAGAAGTATTGGGATTTACTGACTATCTGGACGGATTATTTGGTAGAATACGGACAAGATCCCGAAAATCAACTTTGTACTGATGACTTTGCCGGGCACTGGGCACACAATGCCAATCTTTCGGTAAAAGCCATCATGGGAGTAGCCGGTTATAGCGAAATGGCCCGTATGCTCGATATGAATGATGTAGCCGACCGGTATGCCGCTAAAGCCAAAGCTATGGCTACTAAATGGGAACAAATGGCACGCGAAGGCGATCATTACCGTCTGGCTTTCGACCGTGAGAATACCTGGAGTCAGAAATATAATATGATTTGGGACAAAATGTGGAATCTGCACCTTTTCCCCAACAATGTGATGGAGAAAGAAGTCGCTTACTATCTGACCAAACAAAATCTTTATGGTCTCCCGTTGGATTCCCGCAAAGAATATACTAAGTCCGACTGGATTATGTGGAGTGCTGCCATGTCTTCGGACAAAGCGACTTTTGAGAAGTTTATTTCTCCGGTATATAAGTATGCCAACGAAACCGTATCACGCGTTCCGCTGAGTGACTGGCATTATACCGATAGTGGTAAATTTGTTGGTTTCAAGGCACGCTCTGTAATCGGTGGTTATTGGATGAAGGTATTGATGGATAAAATGCAGAAATAATAAGAACCGGTATATAATAGAGTTTACTGTTAAGGGTTGTATCCAAAGCTTGTTCGGCTTGGACACAACCCTTTCTTAATTTCCCTATAGAAGATACTCCATTGGAGCTCCTAACTAATTAACTAATAAGGATGTTTGGGTGTGAATCAATGCTGGCCGTAGGCCCAGTCTGCTTAACTCACCGAGGTTGGCCAACTTGGATAGGAAGGATGCACTGAAATTCAGGGATATGTCAAGGCAAATCAAACTCTGAGGGGAGTTATGTGAAAAAAGAGTGGCTAACAGTACATAACCATTAGCCACTCTTCTTATTTCTTTGTTTATGCAAGTTAGTAGTTGAATTTCAAATCTTCCACTACTGATTTGCATTATTTATAAACTTCCAGTTCGTAGATACGTGTATCTCTGCCTCCGGTGCTCTGTGTAGGACGGGTCACAAGCAGACGGATGTAACGTACTTTTCCGTCATAGTTCAGCGGACGTGAAATGACATTTGCATGATTACCGTCGATAGCATCCAGAGTGGTCCATTCATCGCCCGGGTTCATTTTCCCTTGCAGGAAGCAACCATTGGTGATGTATGAGTGACTTTCCTGTCCGGCGTTCACCATCTTCCAACCGCTGATGTTTTGTGCTTTACCCAGATCGAAGTCTACATAGTTCGGCGTTTGTGAAACGTCACACCATTTTGTATCCGTCTTGCCATCCAGCAGGAAGTCCGGTTTTTCTTCATCGTTGGTGTATCCTGAACAAGCAATGATTTTAGCTCCTTTCAGGATATTTTCCCGTACTACTTCTTTACCTTCTCCGGCAGTAGCTGCATTGCCTACGTTATTGGTGCAGAAAAGAGCACTGGCTACGGTTGTAACCGGTTCATTTTCGGCAACCAAGGTAGCAGCAAATAAAACCACCTTTTCATTTCGGGGCAAGATTACGCTGGTAGCTCCTTTCGGAATATCCATACCAAACTTGAACATATAAGTGAATTCATAAGGCTGATCACCGTTGGATGCATGGCGGTGTGTACCGACATAGGCAATCTCGGCGTCTTTGAGATATCCTTCGGTGTGTCCTTTATGTCCCCATTGGCCGATGAAGCCGGTATAAGAAGGCACAACGAATGAAGCGGTCTGCTTGCCAATGCGGAAGTCGGCCTGATTGTCTCCTTCGGTAGAGGCGGCGAGGATATAGAGACGGTTGTATTTGTTTCCCGCAGGCAGTTGCAAGGTGTCACCCTCACAAGTCATTCCGTTCGCAATCTCTTTTTCTCCCAAGCGGAAAGTGATCTGACCGGCTATCAGTGAATCCGGCAGAAGTTCGGCTGCAAAAGAATAACCCGATTCGAAGTCGCCTTCTCCACGGAATTCATTATAAGAAGCACATTTGCGGTCGTAGTCAAGCGGTAAAGCGGCATATTCGATCGGAGATGCCTCACGTCCCGATGGTTTGAGGCGAACCTTGTAAGTTCTTACAGAATAAGGAGTAATGTTTACCTGCAATTTGTTTCCTTCGAAAGTTGCATCGCCGATTGCCTTTTCCGTACCGTTGGCTTCGCTGGCACTGATGATCTCACCGGCAAAAGTCAGTGTGGCACTCTGTGCTTTCCGACCCTCGGTTTCGTATACGCGCACTACATACTCATCGGTTTCTTCCGCTTTTTTCAGTGCTTTGATCAGTACGTTGCGGTTGTCCGAAGAAGCAAACGAGAACGATTTTCCGGCATTTCCTTTGTGCTTTTCAGTACGGAAGGCTTTCAACTGTTGATTCAGTATCTCAGCTTTCTCCACAGTACCGGGCTTGTCCAGCTTTCCCTGATGTGGTACGAGGCTATAAGTGAACACATGATGTCCGAAATCCTGGTGATCCTGATATGCATAACCGTTGCGTGTTTCCGGTGTGTGAAGCAGTGTGAGGCGAAGTGTATGGTTATCCGGTTTGTCCCATCCATATTTGCTGTCGTTCATCACCGATACACCGTAACTTCCGTCACGATCGGTCAGGTCGGCCCAATATTGTGCGTATACTTCATAAGCGGTTTCGATATTATTTCCACGTTCGATGCTTCCGATACCTAAGTCGTATGTAGCTTTCTCGTTCTCAATGTTGAGAGGAAATTCGGCTTTCAGCAGTGCGTTAGTCGATTGCCAGTCTACTTCATTATAGAAGTCGATGCGTTCTGCGTGGCTGCCTTCATATAGGCGTATATATTGGCGGAATACCGATTCTCCATGACGTTTCTCTACACAAAGCGATTTACGTAAGGTTCCGTTCTCTACTAAAGTCATTTTTACATCATCTGTAATCGAAACCGGAGTTCGGTCAGTTGTCTCTTTCAGCACTTCCCATGCCGGCCAGTTATACGACTTATTTTGAGTGAAGAGTGCCAGGCGGATTGCTTTCCCGGCTTTCACCAGCTCTTTGCCGTTCTTTTTGTCAGTCAGAGAGACGATATCTCCGTTTTTATCCAATGTAATCTTATACAGGGAGTTTTCCAAAGTATTGACGTTGGGGGCAACATCACCTGTGGCGGTTCCCGATGTGCGTACGTCATATACCACATATCCTGTAGCCGGAACTGTTGCTTCTACCAGGATGCGTGCCTTTCCGTTGGTATAAGAAATGAGCTGTGCAGATACTTTTTTGCCCTTTTCATCGTATACTGTTACTCCTTTAGGAGCTTTGGGAAGGTCAAGTTCGATTTCGGCAATATCTGAAACTGTAAATCCCAGTGCATTATAAAGGATTACCGGAATACCGCTAACCCGTGTATCCAATTCTTTGCCGATGCCATGGATGGAGGAAGTCAGTACATTGGAGAACTGTTTCAGTGAGATCAGTTCATCGTTCCATGAGAATTCGTAGGCACGCGGTATGCTGGTTCCTGTCAGGTCATCGTGGAACTGATGATAAATGAAGCGTTTCCATGCTTCATTGATGGTGCTTCCCGGGTATTTGGCCTGATTCAGCCATTCGGCAGTTACGGCAGCTCTTTCGGCAGCATCTCCCAGCAATTCGTTCTGGCGGTTGTACAATTTCATGGCAGCCTGAGAGGTGTAGCATCCTGTACCATGAACGTCCATCAGCAGTTCACCGTCGTATACCGGTAGTTCGGGATGATTCTTATAAGGAAGGTAGTCTTTATAAAGCTGGTCGCTGGTCGCACTGATAATTTCTACCGGACCGTTCCCTTGAAGCCCTTTCTCCACAGATCGGACGGACCCCAGTGTCGGTGATCCGCCGATATCGCCTGTACCGTAATATCTGTATACTGTATTAAGAGGTGTACGGCCTGCCAGCTCTTTCAGTTGTTTGTTTTCTGAAAGGTCTTCGTCATTCCATCTTCTGCCATAATCATATCCATGTGCCAGCATGATAGACGATCCGTCTATTCCTTTCCACAAGCCGATTGTAAACGGATGCTTGCTCTTACCATAGAATGGATGCACACGCCAGTCCAGCTTTTGTGAAGAGAAACCAATCAGTCCACAATGTGAAGCGATGGTAGGCAGTGTCCAGCCAAATCCGAAACAGTCGGGCAGGAAGATGTCCGTGCTTTCTACTCCGAATTCTTGTCTGTAATACTGTTGTCCCAGCATAATATTGCGGATGAACGATTCAGTCGAAGGTACCAGAGCGTCCGTTGCGTCCCAGCTACTTCCGGAAATGTGCCAGCGGCCTTCCCCGATGTACTTCTTCATTTCTTCGTATTGTGCAGGGTAGTACTCCTTCATCCAGGCATATTTCACTCCGCCTTCAAAGTTGAACACATAGTTCGGATACTTTTTCAGCAGAAACAGGTTCTGGCTGATCGTGTTCCATACATACTCTTTAATGGTAGTCTGTACATCCCAGTTCCACTGAGTGTCCAGATGGGCATCTGCCACCATGTAGGCTTTCGCCTTTTTTTCCTGTTTGTTCCCTTGGGCGTACGAGGCTCCTCCGGATAACAGCAGGGTAGCTGCCAGCATAGCAATGTGTAATTTCATGTTTGCTTAATACATTATTTAATTAATAAATGAGGAATCATACAAAAGTGACCAAATTCGTAGAAAGGAGATGAAAAATACTGTTCAATAAATAGCAGAATCTGTTCAGATGTCGTTTTGAGGCTCTGTGAATAGGGTTGAAATATTGAAAAAGAACAGATTTTGTTGTTTATTGAACGAAAATTATCGTCTTATTAGCTAAATATAACTTTCCTTTGCAATGTTTCGAAACCGTAAGAGCTATACTATGAAATACATCCCGTCTTATATCCCGGGGATTATTTCCATAACGATGCTTTTATACATTAAAGATTTATAGAACCTGTTTTTTAAATTTATGTACTATGCGTAAAAAAGAACAAATGTTTTGGCTCGCAAGTCGTAGCAGAATGTGGCGCATACCACTTTGTATGGCTGCCTTTTCGCTTTTGCCAAGTGCCTACAGTTTCGCCAGCGCCGAAAACCCGGCAGCAGAAACTGTATGGGCTGTGAACTCCGTTCAACAACAACGGACCGTAAAGGGTATAGTTATCGACGCCAATGGCGAAGCGGTAATTGGTGCTAATGTAAAAGAGCCGGGAAGCACGACTGGTACCATCACCGATATGAACGGTGAATTCTCGCTGAGTGTCGGCCCTAAAGCTACACTTGAAATCTCATTTATTGGTTACACAACACAAAAAGTAAACGTAGGCGCATCAAACACA
The DNA here is from genome assembly GCF_040798045.1 of Bacteroides sp. NGMCC 1.200775. Taxonomy (NCBI): domain Bacteria; kingdom Pseudomonadati; phylum Bacteroidota; class Bacteroidia; order Bacteroidales; family Bacteroidaceae; genus Bacteroides; species Bacteroides sp. NGMCC 1.200775. The sequence goes on from NZ_JASCQK010000005.1 coordinate 386,646, forward strand.
GTTAAAGTAATTCTACAGGAAGACACAAAAGTACTCGATGAAGTCGTTATTACCGGTTTCGGTATGTCACAGAAAAAAGCTACTTTGACAGGTGCCGTTTCTGCGATTAAATCAACGGATATCGAGCGTTCAGCTGCATCTACTGCTTCAGGAGCATTGGTTGGTAAGATCGCAGGTCTGAATACTCGTATGCAAGATGGTCGTCCTGGTGCTTCTACTGCATTGCAGATTCGTAATATGGGTACCCCGCTGTTTGTGATTGATGGTGTGCAGTCGGATGAGGGGCAATTTAATAATATGGACTTTAATGATATTGAAAACATTTCAATATTGAAAGATGCTTCTGCTGCTATTTATGGTATTCGTGCTGCTAATGGTGTAGTAGTGGTAACTACTAAGAAAGGACAACAGAAGAGTAAAAATACAGTTTCTGTCAATGCTTATTATGGCTGGCAGAAAAACTCAAGATGGATTCAACCCGCTGATGCTAAAACGTATGTAAATGCATATACAGCTGCTGAGACTTGGGCCGGCCGAACTGATGGAGAACGTAAATTCTCAAGAGAGGATTATGATAAGTGGATGGCTGGTACGGAGAAAGGTTATACAGGATTTGACTGGGGAGATTATATTTGGAAGACATCTCCACAATATTATGTAAATACTAACTTTTCCGGAGGTTCGGATAAAGCCAACTATTATGTATCTGTGTCACATATCAATCAAGATGCCACAGTTCGTAATTATGGTGGATTCAAACGTACCAATGTTCAGATGAATATTGATATGAAAGTCAATGATCGTTTTAAGATTGGAGCAAGTATGAATGGTCGTATCGAATCACGTAAGAATCCTGGAGTTCCGGGAGGTGATGATTATGATCTTCCTTTGTATTCTAACTTGAAGAACTGGCCGACAATGGGGCCGTACGCGAATGATAATCCTCTTTATCCGCAAAAGGTCTCAACAGATATTAATACCAATTTTGCCCTTTTGAACTATGAGAACTCTGGTAAGATGACGGATGATTGGCGTGTGCTTCAAATGCAGGCTACAGCAGAATACGAACTACTGAAAGGATTGAAGGCCAAGGGAATGGTGGGATACTATTTCGCTTATAGAGAAATGGAAAATCATGAATATCCTTTTAAATTGTATCGATATAATCAGGCTAATGATACTTATGAAGTAGCTGAATCAATGAATACTCCTTATCGTGAACGTATTCGTCATAGAAATGAAGATTTATTCTCTAATTTCCAATTGAATTTTGATCGTAAGTTTGGGGATCATTATATTAATGCTATTGCCGGTTTTGAAGCTTCTCAGCGCAAGAGTCCGAATTTCAATATAATCTCAAGTCCGGTAGCTAATAATTTGAACTTGATTCAATTTAAAGAAATTAAAACGTTTAATGATAACGGAAATGATACCCAAGCTCGAATGGGATATTTAGGACGCATCAATTATAGTTATGCTGATAAATATTTAATTGAATTTATTGGTCGTTGGGATGGTTCTTGGAAGTTCCGTCCGGGAAATCGTTGGGGATTCTTCCCTTCAGCATCTTTAGGATGGAGAATTTCTCAGGAAAAATTCTGGCAAGAGAGTAAATTGGCAAATATTTTCTCTGACTTTAAGATTCGTGGTTCTTATGGTGTAGTAGGAGATGATAATGTAAGTGATTATTCTGCATTTGATTATTTGGCCGGTTATGACTACAATAAAGGAGGTTCGGTTATCGACGGACAGTATGTTGTAGGATCTGCTCCTCGTGGATTGCCCAATCAGACATTATCATGGATAAAAGCCAAAATATTGGATATTGGTGTGGATATGGGCTTCTTCAATAATCGGTTGACCGCTCAGTTTGACTTCTTCCGCCGATTACGTACAGGTATCCCGGAATCACGTTATGATGTATTGTTACCTTCTGAGGTTGGTTTTGGATTGCCGAAAGAGAATCTGAGATCAGATCTCCATATTGGTTATGATGCAATGGTGCGTTGGACAGATAATATCAATGATTTCAATTATAGCGCTGGCGCTAATGTGACTTATTCTCGTTTCTATGATTGGGAACAATATGATGATCGTCGCAGTAACTCTTGGGATAGATATCGCAATAGTATTTGGCATCGTGTAGGTTATATAAACTGGGGATATGAGGCTGTCGGACGCTTTGAAAATTGGGAGCAGATAGCGACTTATCCGGTAGATATTGACCGTAAAGGTAATCGTACAGTTGTGCCGGGTGATATCATCTACAAGGACGTAAATGGCGATGGTGTTATTAATTTTATGGATGAACGTCCTATTGGTTACAGACAGGATGGAACTCCTAACCTGAACTTTGGTATCAATTTATCTGCTAGTTGGAAGGGCTTTGATCTCTCGATGGACTGGACAGGTTCCGGAATGACTTCATGGATGCAAAAATGGGAAACAGCACGTCCATTCCAGAATGATGGAAATAGTCCCGATGAAGTATTGAAGGATGCTTGGCATTTAGCAGATGTTTGGGATGCTGATAGTGAGTTGATTCCTGGTAAATATCCTTTGATACGTATGAATAATGCTGAAGTATCTGCTTATGAAAAGAGTACATTCTGGCTGCATAATGTACGTTATATCAAATTGCGTAATTTGGAGTTCGGATATACTTTACCGAAAATTTTGTTAGCAAAATCGGGTATTAGTAATTTGCGTGTATATTTGTCTGGAACCAACCTGTTGACATTGACTAATGTACCTATTATTGATCCGGAAGGTTCTAAAGATAATGGCTTGATTTACCCAACGCCACGTATTATAAATCTTGGTATTAACCTCAAATTTTAGCAAACAATGAAAAAGAGAAATTTTATAGCTGTTGCTGCTTGTGCACTGGCATTAAGTAGTTGTAGTGGATTTCTGGACCAAAAGCCAGATCGCATTATGACGGAAGATCAAGTTTATGGAGATGTCAATCTGACAAAATCTGTATTGGCTAATTTCTATGAACGTATATCATTAGGCCAACATGTAGGAGATACGGATGGGTTCGCTCTGTTGGATGAGGCCATTACTTATGATACTAAAGATGATCAGGAAGTTGATCGTAACTGGTGGCGTACATATGATTATACATTGATCCGTAATATCAACCAATTCTTAAAAGGATTGAGAGAATCGACCGCATTGTCTGAAGTTGATAAAACTCCTATGGAAGGAGAGGCTCGTTTTATACGTGCATGGGTTTATTTCTGTACTTGTCGTACTTTGGGAGGAATGCCGATTGTAGGCGATGAAGTGTACGATTATACTTCTGGTATGGATATTACTACTCTTCAGGTTCCTCGTGCAACAGAGTCTGAAATGTATGATTATATTATAGAAGAGTGTAAGGCCATTGCGGAAATGTTGCCGACCGAACCTTCAAAGAATGGAGCTCGTGCAACTAAATGGGCCGCAAAAATGCTTGAAGCAAGAGCAGCTGTTTATGCAGGTTCTATTGCCCGATACAATACAGTTGCCGATTATCCATTGTTGAATCCGGAAACAGGAGTAGTAGGTATCTCTTCAGAGAAAGCAACTGATTATTATAAGAAAGCGTTAGCTGCTGCAGAAGAGGTTATCAATAGTGGAAAATATTCTTTGATGAGAGTTGCTGATGATGCTACTCCGCAAGAGAAAGCAGACAACTTCTTTAAGGCTGTATGTGAAAAAAATGGCAATACAGAAGTCATTTGGTCACGTGATTATATTTATCCGGGACAAACTCATGGTTATACCAAGTCAGTACAGCCCCATGATGGTGCCGAAGATGGAGGAAATAGCCGTTTATCTGCATTACTAAATCTGGTAGAAGCTTTTGAACCTATAGCTACAGATACTCCGGGAGAAGGGGCTAAGTTTGATGTTGGTACAAAGGATGATCCTAAATTTTATACTAATCCCGAAGATTTATTTGAAGGTCGCGATCCTCGTTTAGCCGGAACGATTCTTTATCCTGGTTCTTCTTTTAGAGATAAAACTGTCGTTTTGCAAACAGGGCAATGGATTAAAAACGCTGATGGACAGTGGGAACAGAAATTGGGTCAGAGCCTTGGAGAAAAAGATGATCAAGGAAGATATGTTACAGCCTTGAATGGTCCGATGGTTCGTAATGACCAACGTGAATGTAATCGTACAGGTTTCTATATCCGTAAATATCTTGATAAAACGACTTCTGCGGGAACCGACCGTGGATCTGAAATGTGGAATGTTTATTTCCGTCTCTCTGAGGCTTATTTGATAGCTGCAGAAGCTGCTTATGAACTTAATGGTGGAAGTGATGCTACTGCTTTGAAATATATAAATGCAGTACGTTCCAGAGCAGGTGTTAAAGAATTGATTTCTGTTAACCATCAACAGATTATGCATGAGAATCAAGTAGAGTTTGCCTTTGAAGGCCATCGCTGGTGGGATTTGAAACGTTGGCGTCAAGCTGATAAGATCTGGACAGGCTCAGAAATGGATATCACGGCTACACGCCGTGGCTTGTGGCCTTTCTTAGTTGTCTCTGACGATGATAAGAATGGAAAATGGGTGTTCTTTGAAGAAAACATGAATCGTTATTATAGAAATCCGTTGAAATGTCTACCTAAACATTATTATGCTGAGTTAGATAATGGTTGGCTGAATAACAATCCGAAACTGGTGAAGAACCCGTATCAATAATCTTAAATTAGAAAGAAATAATGAAAGCAATATCCAAAATTTTTTCAGCACTACTATTGGTAATGATAGTTATTACCAGTTGTACAAAGGATAATTATGATGCTCCGGAATCAATGCTGACTGGAAAGGTCGTTTATGAAGGAGAGGCTTTGCAACTACGTGGAAATGAGGCGGTCCGATTGTTCCTTTATCAGCGTGGTTATGAAAAGCATGATCCGATTGAAGTTTTTGTAAATCAAGACGGAGCTTATTCCGCATGCTTATTTGATGGTGAGTATCAATTGATCACCAAAAGTGGTAATGGCCCTTGGTCAGAAGAAGGCCGCGATACTATTAATGTTATTGTCTCTGGTAATACTGTACAAAATGTAGAGGTCGTTCCTTATTACATGGTCAGAAATGCTGAGATGAAACTGAATGGTAATGTAGTGACAGCTTCCTTCAATGTAGAAAAGATTGCGGGGAAAGAAATAGACCGTGTCTTCTTTATGTTAGGAACAACTCAATACATAAATGATGGTGAACATAATGTTGATCGTTTTGATGATGCAGATGGTGCCAAAATGGCGGAAATAAATGTAACAGGTGCACGTTATGAGTTTACTCCTAAGGACTATACAGACAATAAAATGTTTCAAACAGCTTTGAAAAGAGGTACTCTTTTCGGCCGTATTTGTATATGGCCAAAAGGTTCTGATCAAGGAATTTACTCTGAAGTAATCCGACTGAAATAATTCATATCAATGTTTAATAGGGAAAAGGGTATCGGGCTTTCCTGATACCTTTTTCTTTTTCAATAAACCTTTTATTAACTCTTAAATTAATTGTATTATGAACAAGAAATTCTTTATCGCAATGTTGGCATTTGCATTCTTTGGTATGACAAATGTAATGGCTAATACATCGAAGGATGAAGTAGCAGAAGTAAGTAGCACGAATAAAGTGACAGCTACTGAGTATTATTTAGAAGCTGCGGGACAGAGTGGATCTGGTCTTTTTTATTCTATTGAACTTTTAGATTCCTCTCAAAGAAAACTAAAAATTATGACTAAAAGAGGAGGGCATGTTGAGATCAACTGTCATGGGCATGGTATTGTACCAGATGATCGTTTATTTTATACAGCCGATAGTTGGACAGGAGAAATTATAACTGATGAGATCAATACTGAAGCTTTTACCATAAGTACCAGTTACAATGAGAGTAGTAGTAGCTCTACTATTAAATATGAAACTCGGTATTATTATATCAGAGAAAGATAATTTGATAACTGGTTAAAATTAAAGTCTCCTATGTTTGGGTTTATTTCTGATAAACTGAATAAGGGGACTTTTCTTAATTTATATATTCAGCATGAAGAAACTTTTATTTTCCCTTTTTACTGTTTTTTCTTTCTGTGTTCCTTCCATTGCACAGCAGTATTCCAACCCCGTTATTAATTACAGCCTTCCCGACCCTACGGTTATCAAGGCAGATGATGGTTATTATTACCTGTATGCAACGGAAAATATCCGGAATCTCCCTATTCACCGATCGAAAGATATGGTAAACTGGAGCTTTGTGGGTACGGCTTTTACCAATGAAACCCGCCCTACATTCGAGCCGAAAGGAAATCTTTGGGCGCCGGATATGAATAAAATCGGTGATCGGTATGTGATGTATTACTCCATGTCTGTTTGGGGTGGAGAGTGGACCTGTGGTATCGGTGTGGCTGTCGCAGATAAACCCGAAGGGCCTTTTACCGATCATGGAAAACTCTTCCGCAGTAACGAAATAGGGATTCAGAACTGTATCGATCCTTTCTATATAGAAGATGGCGGCAAGAAATATCTTTTTTGGGGGAGTTTTCATGGCATTTATGGAGCCGAGTTGAGTGATGACGGGCTCTCATTGAAAGAAGGAATGAAACCACAGCAGGTGGCAGGCACAGCCTATGAAGGAACTTATATTCACAAGCGGGGAGGTTACTACTATTTGTTTGCTTCCATCGGGCGCTGTTGTGAAGGGTTAAAGAGTACCTATACCACGGTAGTGGGGCGGTCGAAACACTTATTCGGCCCTTACGTAGATAAAAAAGGGGCATCGATGCTGGAGAATCACCACGAAGTGCTGATTGATAAAAATGCAGCATTCGTGGGCCCCGGGCATAACTCTGAAATCGTAACAGATGATAAAGGAGCGGACTGGATGTTTTATCACGCTGTCAGTGTAGCCAATCCTGAAGGAAGAGTGTTGATGCTCGACCGTGTAAACTGGAAAAAAGGATGGCCTGTTGTAGAGGGGAATACACCATCGTTGCAAGCAAAAGCGCCTGTTATCCGGCATAAATAAGGGGGTAAACATCAGTATGCTACCATACTTCTAATGGTCTGTATACCGATATGCTACGTCTTATTCCGTTATCTCTATCTCGTCCCGCATACCCGGGCTGACGGGCCCGGGTATGCGGGCTCATGGGCACAGGCACGCGGGCTCATGGGCCCGGGTATACGGGACGGGGTAAACATCGCACCATTTTCAGCTAAGTAATAGGGAAAAACAAAATGCTTTATACGGCATATTTGCTTAGAAAACTCGACTTTATTCTTTGTGAATCAGTTCTTTATTCTGAATTATTCTCCTAAAACAGTGGGTGGAAGATGGAAGATACAGGTGGAAGATAAACGGGCTGAAAACGCGATCTTCCACCAAGTCATCCTGCTGATTATTAGAATGATAATCGTTGAAAGGTGGAAGATGGAAGATTGGAATGCATTTTTTGTATGAGAGACGGCATAGCGAGAACTACAAATGAATTCTTTTCATATTGCTGAATGTGTTTCTTGGTCACGCAGAATATGGAATGAACAAATTCAGGTCAAAAGCCTGCTACAAATGTTCCAATATTGATATTAAGTGTTCTATCCCTTGTTTTTGGTCAGTTTTTGCTATTTATTGAATAATAATTATCCTCCTTTCTCCAATATTTCCCCAATCTTTGTAACATCAAAATTTAAAATCTGAGGCAAAGACATGAAAAACAAAGTACTGACCCTGGTAACTATCTTATTAATTCTTCCCTGTACACTCGCATGGGCTGCTCAGCCCGGGGATGGAAAACTGAAGCACTTTACGAAGAAAGACGCAACGACGGCAATCGATGCTTTTCATTCTACTTTTTATAATCCGGAGATGAAACTGTATGCCATTTCTTCGGATATGAAAGGAAGAGCTGCCATCTGGGTACAGGCTATCTATTGGGATATGATTATGAACGCGTATAAACGTACGAAGGCTCCTGAATATCGCCAGTTGATAGAAGAGGTGTATCAAGGGGGATACGAACAATACGATAAATACAATTGGGACAATAAAATCGAATGGTTTATTTATGACGATATGATGTGGTGGATTATTTCGTTGGCGCGTGCTTACGAAATCACCGATGATCCGAAATATCTGGCACATGCCTCTTCGGGATTCTACCATGTCTGGAAAGAGTCGTACGATAAAGAGCGGGGTGGCTTGTGGTGGAATTTCAAGCACGATGGCAAGATGGCTTGCATCAACTATCCGACTACAGTAGGTGCCATGACTCTTTATAATGTAACCAAAGATCCCGATTATCTGGAAAAGGCTAAAAACGTATATGCATGGTCGAGGGATGTTTTCTTCGATAAAGAGAAAGGTCGTATAGCAGACAATATGCACTATCATTTCCAGAGACAGAATGGTATGGATATTGACTGGACCACCCAACTTTATAATCAGGCTACATTCATCGGATCGGCAGTGATGCTTTACAAAGCAACCGGCGAAAAGTCTTACTTGGACGATGCCATTCTGGCTGCGGACTATGTTCGCAACGAGATGTGTGATTCTGACGGACTGCTGCCGTTCAAGAACGGAGTGGAACAAGGTATTTATGCCGCCATCTTTGCACAGTACATCATTCGCTTGATAGAAGATGGCAATCAGCCTCAGTATATGGATTGGTTACGCCACAACATAGACGTGGCGTGGAACAATCGGGATGTGAAACGCAACGTGACATTCAAAGATGCAGCCAAACCCTGTCCGACAGGTGTGATGGAAAGCTATGATGCCAGCGGATGTCCCGCTTTGATGCAAGTGATTTCTCCATTCAAATAACAACACAAACACGTGACAACACAAACACATGAGTAAGAGGGTATTAGTTTTGATTGGTTTGTTTTTGGCCTGTGGCGGCGTCTATTCTCAAACCGCCACAGGCACAAAAACGAATTTCCAGACAGCAGAGTCGTGGAAACCGGAAACAGATGTGCGTGCCGATGCCGTGATGGTATACGGAACGCTGGATAAGAAAGGCGTTACTTTTGAGCAACGCGTACAATCGTGGAGAGACAAAGGATACCGGGCCGAGTTTATGACAGGGGTGGCCTGGGGAGATTATCAGGATTATTTTCTTGGAAAATGGGATGGGGTGAAAGATCACCTCAAAGAGGGGCAGCGTGACCGCGAAGGACGGGAAATTGCGCACGGGCACCTGATTCCTTATATCGTACCTACCGAGAGCTTTATCCGTTACATGCAGGAAAAGCAGATCAAACGGGTGATCGATGCGGGCATTACTTCTATTTATCTGGAAGAACCGGAATTTTGGATGCGGGGCGGATATAGTGAAGCTTTCAAGTCCGAATGGCAGAAATATTACGGATTTCCCTGGAGAGATCAACAGGAATCTCCTGAGAATACGTACTTATCGAATAAACTGAAATATTATCTTTATTATAATGCTCTTAACGAGATATTTACGTATGCCAAAGCATATGGAAAATCGAAGGGGCTGGATGTGAAGTGCTTTGTGCCTACACATTCACTGGTCAATTATACGTCGTGGCAGATTGTAAGCCCCGAAGCGAGTCTGGCTTCGCTGGATTGTGTAGATGGATATATAGCGCAAGTCTGGACAGGAACTGCTCGCGAACCGAACTATTATAATGGAGTGAAGAAGGAGCGGGTATTTGAGAATGCTTTTCTCGAATATGGATGTATGAAATCGATGACGGCTCCGTTGAACCGTAAGATATATTTTCTGACGGACCCTATTGAAGATCGGGCGAAGGACTGGCTTGACTATAAGATAAACTATCAGGCTACTTTTGCTGCCCAACTGATGTATCCGACAGTAGACACATACGAGGTGATGCCTTGGCCGGATCGTATTTATCAGGGATTGTATCGTGTGGCGGGGACAGACCGGAAAGAACGTATTCCGCGTGACTACTCTACACAAATGCAGATTATGGTAAATACGCTGAACGATATACGGACTTCGGAAACCCGGGTAAGCGGTACGCACGGCATCGGAGTGCTGATGGCAAATTCACTGATGTTCCAGCGCTTTCCCGACCACGATGGTTATGACGATCCGCAATTCAGCAGTTTTTATGGGCAGACCTTGCCATTACTTAAAAGGGGAATACCGGTAGAATTGGTACATATGGAGAATACTCCGTTTGAGGAGACGTTTGAAGGGTTGAAAGTGTTGGTCATGTCTTATTCGAATATGAAGCCGATGGAACCCCGTTACCATGATTTCCTGGCAACCTGGGTGAAAAAAGGGGGAGCCTTGATTTATTGTGGTGAAGATATTGACCCCTATCAGTCAGTGCTGGAATGGTGGAACTCCAATGGTAACCGGTATAAAGTCCCTTCGGAACATTTGTTCGAAAAGCTGGGACTGGATAAGTCGCCTGTCAACGGGACTTATTCTTGTGGGAAAGGAACAGTGACCGTCCTGCGTGAGGATCCGAAACATTTTGTGCTGAAAAGTGGGAATGACCAACGATATTTTGACACGGTTTCGGCTGCTTACAGAAAGACTGCCAAGAAAGAAATAGAACTGAAAAATAGTTTCCTGCTTGAACGGGGACCCTATACCATTGCTGCCGTATTGAACGAAAGCGTCTCTGATGCTCCGATGGAACTTTCGGGATTATATATCGATCTGTTTGATAAAGATCTTCCGGTGCTGACTCGTAAAGCAATTCGTCCCGGTGAACAGGGTTATTTATATAATGTCAATCGGGTTCCGGGCGGGACAAAGGCAAAAGTCCTTTGCGGTGCTTCCCGGATATATGATGAAAAGATAGGAAAACGCAGTTATTCATTTGTTGCGAAAAGCCCGTTGCATACAACCAATGTTTCGAGAGTGCTTCTTCCGAAACAACCGCGACGGGTTTGTGTGAACGGGAAAGAAGAACTTGAACCGGGAAAATTGTGGGAAGAGCGTTCGGGTACCTTACTGTTGAGGTTTGAGAATGATCCCGCCGGCGTGCAAGTAGATATTGAATGGTAAAAACTATAAAAAAAGAATCTGAAGTTATGAAACTTAAACTATCGACTCTGTTCTTAGGTGCAGCCGCCATGCTGAGCAGTTGTGGTGCACCGCAGGACATCAAGAGTGACAAAAATGAGTTGCGTGCGCCGGCTTATCCGTTGGTGACAATTGACCCTTATACCAGTGCCTGGTCGTTTACGGATAATCTGTATGACGGACCGGTGAAACACTGGACGGGTAAGGATTTCCCGTTCCTGGGTGTTGCCAAGGTAGACGGACAGATTTACCGTTTCATGGGAACGGAAGAACTGGAGCTGCTTCCGCTGGTAAAGACCTCGGAACAGGGCAAGTGGACAGCTAAGTATACAACAACGAAACCGGCTGACGGCTGGCAAAATGCCGATTTTAATGATGCTGCATGGAAAGAAGGCGAGGGCGCTTTCGGTACTATGGAAAATGAAAGTACAGCCAAAACCCAATGGGGAGAAGAGTATATCTGGATACGCCGTAAAGCGGATATTAAAGACAACCTGCAAGGTAAAAATGTATATCTGGAATATTCTCACGACGATGACGCCATCATCTATGTGAATGGCGTGAAGGTGGTGGATACCGGTAACTCGGCTAAAAAACACATGCTTGCCAAACTGCCGGAAGAGGCTGTGGCCGCACTGAAACAGGGAGAGAACCTGATTGCAATTTACTGTAACAACCGTGTTGCCAACGGTCTGATCGATTGCGGTCTGTTGGTAGAGAAGGACAATACACAGAACTTTACTCAGACAGCCGTGCAGAAATCAGCAGATGTGCAGGCAATGCAGACCAATTACGAATTTACTTGTGGACCGGTGGATCTGAAACTTATCTTCACTTCACCTCTCTTTATGGACAATCTCGATTTGATGGCTCGTCCGGTGAACTACCTTACATATGAAGTAGCTTCGAATGATGGAAAAACACATAACGTAGAACTTTATTTTGAAGCCGGTCCGCAGTGGGCACTCGACCAACCTCATCAAGAAGCCGTAGCCGAAAGCTTTACCGAAGGTGATTTGGTATACCTCAAGACAGGAAGCCGCAATCAGGAAATATTGGGTAAAAAAGGCGATGATGTCCGCATTGACTGTATGGGGCACAGAACGAAACGTATATTGAGGGTTGGGAGAAAAAGACATCAAACCTATTGATATACAAAAGGTTGTGCAATGTATGAGTGGATGGCTCTGCAAAACGAAACGTTTACGTGGGTTTAATTTGCAGCTACATTTAGGTGCTTTTTAGGCATACAGATTTGCAGATAGGTTTAATTGGGTTTACATAGAGCTTACATGGTTGATTCGGGTGGGGGAGTGCATGGCAGCTGCGGCTGCTTTTTTTTGTACCTGATTATTTGATATAATATTGCTTAATTTATTCCATATAATAGTTATTTGGTATATTTGTGCCAAAATATTATTAGTATGGCAAAGGTAATACATGTGCATTTGACGCACGGAATAGAAGGAACAAAGCGGAAAGATTGGTATTTCAGCAGCATTTCGGCGGTTTATACCGTTTTTACAGCTGAGCAGGTGGGTGCAACGAAGAATTATTTGCTGCATGCAGGATTATCTGGGAACGGCACTATATGCACCAAAAAGGCTATAATAAAGCAATCTACGCTCATTTCTTGCGGGCGTAGTGGAAATGTGTCAGACGAATAATAAGCGGCCAAAAACGCAATAAAAATGGCTTTAGAATGATCCGGTGTAGGGAGGTGGTTATACCTCCCTTTTTTTGTGCTTGAAATCGGTCTTTTTTGATGCTGGACATTCAGGTGGGCATTCAAAGTGGACATTCACTTTTATAGAACTGGACATTCAAAATAGGGTTTTGGCGGTGTGCGATACAGACGTACTAAAATACTATAATTTTAAAAATACCTCTTGTTTTTTATTTAATAGCCCCCCCCTAAAAACCTATCATTTTTCACGCTTTAGTTCTTAAATGCCCAAATATCAGTGTTTTTATACCCATATATGAAGGTAGGGGAGGGGGATTGCTTGGGAGGGGGGCATCATGGGGGATGATAGGGGGTACGCTTCGTTTTCCATCACCGGTGTATGGTAACAGTAAATCCGCCTACCCGACATTTGCAGTACCGGAAATGGACGCATCCGATACATGTTTTTCCTTTTCGCGTTCAAGTTGGTTGATCCGTTCTTTTAACTGCCCTATTTCTTCAGCTTGTTTTGCTATTTTGTTTATAAACTGAGAAAAATCTGTGTTTGCTGGTTGTGGTTCTTCATCAGGTGTAGGTGTTTCGTGATTAATATTTTCGTAATAAGCAGGGTCTGAGCTAAAACGCATAGGTTTTCTTATTTCGAACATGTCCATTAGCATCTCCCCTTTACCGAGCAAGAGCCATTCTGCAGATATATTCGCATTTGCGCATACTTTTTCAAGGACATCAAATGAGGGCTTCCCTTTTCGTGTCCCGACTACATTCTCAACCACTGTAGGACTAATGCCTACATGCAATGCAAATGCTCGTTTGTTACCTCCAAACAGTACTCGTATAATTGTCTCAAAGCGTTCATTAACCGTCATAATCAATAAAAATATTATCAAATGCGAATATTTCTCCTTAAAACACTTTGTATATTCGCAAATGCGTATTATATTTGCAACGTGTTCAAAAAAGAACACCGCGACAAATATACGAAAAAGGCGTGTGATTAGCGAATTTTAAATATAAGATTATGAAAGAGACATTATTGATGAAAGTAAATCCCAAGACGCTGGATAACCTGATGAACGAATTAACCAGTGCCATTATTCAGATGAAAGATGTAGAACCAGTGCAGAATACAAGATTTAAAGATGAGGTCTATACAATGTGTGTATGTTTTCAAGCAGAGCTGCTGCAGACCATTCGGAACGTGGAATTAAAGAATCAATCAAGTAAAGATACTCAGGATAACCCAGCGTGACGACCCGGAAGGCGTTAAGAGACGGGTGACGGTGTGGAAAGACACACGGGAGTGCATGGTTCTTGTGCCGGGGTTCGATTCCCCGGACTCCCTCCAATATTAATCATTAAAATAAGTGAGATATGAAAGAAACAGTCAATATACCTCTTGAAGTGGCCAGTCATCTGGTAGAGGATAGAGTTCGACAATATAATGATGGTTCAATGCCGCAAGATCGCACAGTATGTGGAGCCACAGAAGTTGTTTATGTTCGGAAAGACCTTTTAAGTCTATTACGAGAGCATCCCCACTTGGCAGGGACTGCGGTACCGGCTTGCGAATTTGAGCAACTCGGCAAAACGCTGACAGGTCTCGCTTATATTTCTCGATATAGCTGGGTTCGGTGCAGTCTGGAATCAATATTCTTATAACATACTTCATCATGTGTTCATTTTAGAAAACGCAACAAATATAACAATTTATAATATTAAAAACAAGTGAGATATGAACAAGAGGTACATTCACATTACGAAAGCTGACCGCGACTTTATTGCAAAGGCGCTCAACGTGACAGAGAAGACTGTTTATAACGCTATCCGTTTTGATGACCGTCGTGGCAACTCCGAACTTTCTGCAAAGATTCGTAAGTTGGCGATGGATCGTGGCGGTATTGTGATGGTTGTTGCTCCGGAAATAGAAACGTTTCATGATTATGACAAAGTGATGCGTCAGTATTGTCCGAACGGTGCTTTGATTGAACTTGACCGCAAAGATGGTAGCGGGCAAGTAATATTCAAGGGAGAGACGGTTAAGACTTACGAGCATGTGACGGTTGTCGATATTAACCAAATTCAAGCGTTTGCATCTGCATTAAGATAGGAGGTGACTATGTTGGTGTATTACGGTAACATACAGTGTATTTCTGCACGCGAGCTCATAGATAAAGGCTATATCACCAAGTCCTGTTATGACAATTGGGTGAACCGTGGCCGTATCAAGGTGGTGCGCCGTGGTGGAGGTGCTGCTGGAAATTGCGCGTTGGTCGCCCTCAATAGTCTGCCTACCGAGTGCCTGGAGCGGGTAAAGGAAGACAACCCCGGAGGAACAGAGCAGGCACTTCGCCACTGGATACTATCAAACTATGTGCTGGATCAGGCTGCAGTAGCCTATTTTTTGGATTGGGCTTCCCATTCTTCCAGCAACAGAGCTACAGACGAACTTGCCCGGAAATATGCGGTGAATGCTTCAGTTCTGAATACTTGTATCAAGCTTTATAACAGAAGCAATGATTACCGCAAACTGATGGGTGAAAAATATAACTGGGACATGATGGCCACTACCATCGAGACCTTACGCGAAGACTTTGGTCATGACCTTCCTGCCAGTACCCTGCGTTTCCGCAAGAAAGTGAACGAATACAAGCAGTACGGTTACGAATGTCTGATAACCGGAAAATTCGGCAACCAGAACAAACGGAAGGTAACTCACATGGACGAACGTCTGGTAATGAGTTTGAAAGTACTTCCCAACCAACCATACGGCAGTGATGTGCATGAAATGTATCTGTCGTTTGTATGCGGTGAGCTGGAAGTATGGGATCTGGAAACAGGGGAGATATTCAATCCGGAAAACTTTACGGATAAGAACGGGGAACCGAAAGAACTGAGCGAAAGCACTATCCGGAACATACTGAATAACCCGGCAAGCCAGCTGCTGATAGAAAAAGCCTTGCGTGGACGTATGGAATTTTATCATGAGCAAATGCCGCACATGCACCGCCATGGTGGTGAGTTCTCTTTGTCACAAATTACGATGGATGACGTGGATTTGCCGCGTCGGATGAAAGGCGGCGAGTATGTGCATGCCTATTATGCTTATGATGTGGTGAGCCAGTGCCGTATCGGGCTGGCCTACGGGCGGGATAAGGATGATGCCTTGGTAGTGGACTGTTTCCGTGATATGTTCCGGCTCATCGAACGCAACGGATGGGGTATTCCAGCCGGTATTGAGGTGGAGCAGCACTTGATGAGCAAGTATAAAGGAGGATTTCTGAAGGCAGGCGAGGTATTTAAGTTTGTGCATTTCTGTGCTCCACAGAACTCACAGGAGAAATATTCTGAAGTTCTGAACGGTGTGTTCAAGACAACCATAGCACATAAGAACCATGAAGGCATTGGCCGCTGGTATGGTAAGGGTGCACGGCGGGTGGACCAGAAGAAAGTGAGCGACAGCAGCAACCACACCTGGGAAGACAGAAAGTATTATACGTTTGAAGAGCTTGTGGCGGATGACCGTCGCGATTGTGAAGAATGGAACAATACGCTTCACCCCAATCAAAAGAAATATCCCGGAATGACCCGTTGGGATGTGCTCGTAGCCAAAATCAATCCGACCCTTCGACCGCTTGATAAACTGACCTTGAGCAGATATATCGGAGAAAAGGCAGATACCAGTATTCGTAGAAATTCCACAGTACGTGTGGCAAATGCGGACTGGTGGCTGAGCGGTCCGGAAGTGCTGGAGCAGCTGGAACCAAACAACCGCAAGGTGACGGCTTACTATCTGCCGGATGAAGAGGGCAAGCCTACGGATGTCTTCCTGTACCAGAACGACCGCTACCTTGACAAGGTTCGTCCGGTAGTGACTTACAACCGGGTGATGGCAGAACAGACCGAAGAAGACCGGGCTGCCTATACAGAGCAGGCTAAGATTGTAAGTCATTTCAGCAAATACCTCAAAGACCACGCCATCGGCAAGGTGGGCACCGGTACACCCGATCAGCCAACGGATGATCCGGAAGAGGAACTGGAACTTCCCCCGGTGGAACTATCCGATGATTTGCCAGCCGATTTGTCGGCAGATCCGGAATCTGATTATGAATGGCATTCCGGAATAAGCGAGGCAATGAGAGCCATCAGTGATATGTAAGAACAGAATTAGAACAACATTAAAACAGCGTTAGAATTATGATTACAGAAGCGCAAAAACAGAAGATTATAGCAGCGATAGCCGGCAACCGTGTGAACTATCCCAGTGATGCCAAGCATGCTGCCTCTTTGGCCATCAGTACGTCTGTGTACAGTGCAATCAAGAACGGACAGACAGACAAAGCCCTGAGCGATGCCAACTGGATAAGCATTGCCCGGAAATTAGGGGTGAACCTCCGTGGTGAAATGGAATGGAAAGCAGCCAAGACCCCGACATTTGAATATATCACAGCCCAGCTGGAGTTTTCACAGCAGTCCAGCCTGTCGGGTATCTTGTGCGACATGCCCAATATCGGCAAGACTTTCACGGCACGTTATTATGTGCAGAGCCACAAGAATGCCGTTTATATCGACTGCTCGCAGGTAAAGACAAAATTGAAGCTGGTACGCAAGATTGCTGCAGAGTTTGGTGTGGACAGCAAGGGGAAGTATTCTGATGTGTATGAAGACCTGGTATATTACCTCCGTTCGATGGAAACCCCGCTTATCATCCTCGATGAAGCAGGCGACCTGCAGTATGAAGCTTTCCTGGAACTGAAGGCCCTATGGAATGCCACTGAACGCTGCTGCGCCTGGTACATGATGGGGGCAGACGGATTGAAAGAGAAAATCAACCGGTCCATAGAATGTAAGAAGGTGGGCTATACCGAAATGTTGAGCCGTTATGGTGACCGGTACAGCAAGGTGACTCCGGATGATGGCAAGGAGCGCGAACAGTTCTTGAATAACCAGGCACGTATTGTGGCCAAGGTAAATGCCCCGGCAGGTGCTGATATAGCCCAGATTGTACGGAAGACACGCGGTGGTTTGAGAAGAGTCTATACTGAGATTGAAAAACTTAAAATGACAGCGGAATAATGAAGCGTGCGTACAGTCC
Organism: Bacteroides sp. NGMCC 1.200775; assembly: GCF_040798045.1. Lineage (NCBI taxonomy): Bacteria > Pseudomonadati > Bacteroidota > Bacteroidia > Bacteroidales > Bacteroidaceae > Bacteroides > Bacteroides sp. NGMCC 1.200775. The sequence goes on from NZ_JASCQK010000005.1 coordinate 404,464, forward strand.
GAAGGAAATAGCCGCCAAGAAATGGGTTACTCTGCCGTGGAATGAGAAATGGAGCAAACCTTTCGGGTTCCCGGCAGAGAACGCTTCGTGGTTCATCAGTGGTGCCAGTGCCAGCGGGAAGAGCAGCTTTGTAATGCAGCTTGGAAAGGAACTGTGTAACTATGGGCCGGTGCTGTACATGAGTTACGAAGAGAAAATCAACCAAAGTTTCCAACGGCGTATGGGTTATTTGAAGATGAATGAGGTGCAGGGCAAGTTTCGCGTGGTGACAGAAGGCAGTCTGGAGGAAGTGATTGCCCGGCTGAAAAAGCCGAAAAGCCCGAAGTTCATCATCATTGATTCCTTTCAGGTGGCCGGGTGGGACTATCCGCAGGCTGTGGAACTGATGGAAACCTTTCCGAAGAAATGTTTCATCTGGATCAGCCAGGAAAAGAAGAGCCAGCCAATGGGTGGCGGTGCGTTGCGGCTAAGGTATATCAGTGATATGAAGATTCGGGTGGTCGGTTATAAAGCTTATTGTCAAGGCCGCTCCATTGGAGATCCGGGAAGCTATTATGTGGTATGGGAAGACGGAATCATTCAAACAAGTAATAATTTACCAAAGTGATTATGGATAATAACGAAAAGGCTTTTGAAAGCTACACCGGAACGGAAGTGTTCCAGATTCTGCTGGACGGAAGTTCCAGCAGGGCAGTGTTGGATGACTGGCTGGAGCGAAACATCCAAAGTGACCTGAAAGTGAGAAGAGCGAAAACGCCCGGTCATGTCGTAATAGAAACGGGTGATGTCTTGTTTGCACGTAATGTGCTGATATGGAATCCAAGTTGTAAAGTCAACATCAAAAAGAAGTGATATGGAAAAAGACAAAGTTTACATCAGTGGGGCAATAGCCCACTACAATATCGATGAGCGCAAAGGTGCGTTCCTCGATGCTGAAAACAGATTGCGTGCTATGGGGTTCAATCCGGTGAATCCATTTAAAAACGGACTTCCGGATGAAGCACACTGGAGAGAGCACATGCGGGCGGATATACGCCTGTTGCTGGATTGTGAGTATATCTATATGCTGAAGGATTGGGAACTGAGCAAAGGTGCTAAACTGGAGCTTGATGTGGCCAGTTCGTGTGGCATTAAAGTATTGTTTGAGTAAAAATGGTCGATATGGGAAAAATAAAAATGGAAACCGGTGTTGTGGTGATGACGTTGACTGCTACGGTATATAGAGGAAATATTCGTGAAATCCAATCTTCACGCATAGGATTTTGCGGGGAGTACAACAAGGAAATACTTTCTAAAATGGGTGCTGAATTCAAAAAGATATTTGCTGGGCAAATTGAGGCTGAATACAAAGCTAAATCAGTGAAGACGGATAAGATAATTTATCGTGTCAGTACCAAATCAACTGAATGTGAAATGATTCTTAATGGCAAATGATATGGCACAGGAAGTAACCAATTTCGCCCGGTTCTATGCATTGTTCAACAAGCTGCCCTGTACAGGAGACCGGGAAGAATTCAAGAAAAGCATTGTGCTGCAGTACACGTGGAACCGGACGGACAGTCTGAAGGAAATGACAGCCAAGGAGTATGAAGCCTGCTGTACGGCTCTGGAGAAGCTGAGCGGACAAGACGAATGGCGACAGAAGCTGCGTGAGGAGCTGCGGCGGAAACGGAGTCTCTGTCTGAACCTGATGCAGAAGCTGGGCATAGATACATCCGACTGGGCACGAATCAATGACTTCTGCAGTAATCCCCGAATAGTCGGCAAAGCGTTCAGACAGATTACGGTGGACGAACTGGATGAACTGGCGGTAAAGCTTCGGTCCATACAACGGAAAGGCGGCTTGAAGCCCAGGAAAGAAAAGCAAACGATTAACCCCGTGAGCATGGTATCACTCATTCAGATTGACCCTGATGCTCCGGCAAACTGATAGGATATGGAAAATAGAAACACAAAGATTTTAGAGAATCTGAAAAAGGAAATCAACCTGCTTGCCTCTGATATGGAGAAGCAAGATGCAGCCGAGTTTTATAGTGAATTGGCTGACTGGGCATACGCCAACGGAGAGGCTATGCTGATGGAAGACGAACCTGAAATGCAGGATTATGAAAACCAATAACCCCAAAAAACAAGAATCATGGAAGAAATGAAACAAACGACCGTGGTAATGACGGCAGAGGAAAAGGCGGAATTTGAAGCCTTCCAGAGAGAAAAAGCAAAGAAAGCGGCAGAGGAAAAAGCCAAGAATGACCGCGAAATGTACAAACAGATGGTGGATGAGGAGATAGCAAACTCCATTCCGGTACTGCTGGGCATCAGTGAGCAGATCAAGGCAAGCAAGCAGACTGTGATGGACAACTTCAAAACCATTCTGGAAATGAAGGCAGACCTTTTCAAGACCAAGGTGAAGGATGACCAGCGCAGCCATACCTTTACTAACAGTGAAGGCGACAAACGAATCACGCTGGGTGTGTATGTGACCGACGGTTACCGTGACACGGTGGAAGACGGTATAGCCATTGTGAAGGAATACATCGAAGGTCTGGCCAAAGATGAAAAGACCAAGGCACTGGTGAGCATGGTGCTTCGTCTGTTGGCCCGTGATGCCAAGGGAACGCTGAAGGCTTCACGCATCGTGCAGCTTCGCAAAGTGGCCATGGAAACCGGAGATGACCGTTTCATTGAAGGTGTGCGTATCATTGAGGAAGCCTACCAGCCGGAAGTGAGCAAACAGTTTATCCGTGCTGAAATCAAAAACGAAAACGGAATGTGGAAACCTATCCCTCTGGGAATGACAGAATCATAAATAATAGAACTATGATACAAGAAGTGGAGAAATCTCCGAAAGTAGCCCTGTGCCGTGCTTGCTACGGTACAGGTAAAGTAAAGAAAGTTGTAGAATATCCCTCTCGGATCTTTGGAAAGAAGCGAAGCGAAACCGTTGAGGAAGTCTGCAGACAGTGTGAAGGAAGTGGCCGGGTAACGGTAAGCGCAAAAATGACGCTTGACATCCGTCCCTATAAACCTAAAGTAGAACCGTCTATGAACGATTAAACCTATATGGGAAAGCGGCACGGAGTCAGTTATCAGAAGCGTGTAGTAGAAGTAAACAGGATATATGACCATTATGCCAGTCACGGTGTACCGAACCGTGAAATATGGCGGCGGTACATATATCCTGTGTATGCTATTAGTGAGCGTACATTCTACAATATGCTTAAAGCGTCCGCAGACCCTAAAAATGATTTGCCGGACGATACGGTACAATTGAAATTTAACTTTGACTGGGAATGAATGAAAACGTAAAAAAAGTAGTGGCCCGGATACTGAAAGACATTCAGGTGGAAATGAGTGATGAGTTTGACAAGAACTTTGAACGGCAGGCTTTTTTCAGTGAGAAATGGCAGCGACGGAAAAGCCCCATCCGGAATGAAGGTAGAGCCATACTAACAGATACCGGGGCGCTTCGGAAAAGTATCGGAAGTCGGACAACGGAAAACAGCATTACCTTCTTTACCTCTCTGCCCTATGCGGCCATTCATAATGATGGCGGTGAAATAGTGGTGACCAAGCGGATGAAGCGTTTCTTCTGGCATAAGTATTATGAGGCAACCGGAGCGTTCGGTAGAAGAAAAGACGGCAAACTTCGAAAAGACAAACGAAATGTCCGGCTTGATACAGAAGCCGATTTTTGGATGTTCATGGCTTTAAAGAAAGCAGGAAGCACCATCAGGATTCCCCGACGCCGTTTCCTCGGCACATCGCCTGAAGTGGAAAAAGCCGTCCGTGAGATTGTAGAAGAGAACCTAACAGAGTATTTTACCATTGAATATAATATCATAAGAAAATGAGAAAAGAACTTTACCGGATGCTTTGCCGGGAGCTGAAGGCCATTGACCTTATCAAGCACATAGACTTGTGGAACCATAATGTGGAATTCATCGAACAGGAAGAAAACTGGGAGCGTCCGGCTGTCTTTGTGGAATTCTGCCCTATACAGTGGAATGCGATTGTTCCCGGTGTGGAATACCGGGCAGAACCTTTGATTAAACTGCACATCGTGACGGACTGGGAAGGTTCGAGTGCTGAGGGCAGCGAGCTGCAGGAGGATGCGCTGAAGGTGTTTGACCTGTCCGGACTGCTTCATGCACAGCTTGCCGGATTGAGCGGGGAGACCTTTTTGGAGCTGGATCTGGTGGAGAGTGATACCAATCACAACCATGAGGATATTGTGGAAAGTATCGAGGTATATCAGTGTGTGGCCATCAAGCGGCTGCAATAGCCGTCTTTATTAGACAGAAAAAGCCGCGGACGTACAAATTACCGTCTGCGGCTTTTTTGTTCAATACAGGCAAAGTAAACGCAATCAGGCAGCCTCTTTCTTGTAAAGCATCATATCTGTGTAAGAAGAGTTGTAATTCATGTGAGCATTGAATTCCACCTTTGTGCAGTTTTCAAAAGGATTACCTAAATCCCTATTTTTACCTATCCATTCGCACAGCTCCAGAATTGAAGATTTGTTGGATGTGAAATATACGTATGAATGCCCCTTCAGTACATTCAGCACATCCAGATAGTCTGCCATATTCCAGTACATGTTATAGGTCCCTACGTCAGTGGACAGATAGGGCGGATCAACAAGAAATACTACTCCAGGAATATCTTTATACCGGTTGAATACTTCCTTGTAATCGCAAGATACGATTTCCAGCCCTTCGAGATAGTCCGTACATTCCGGGTAGCCGGTCTTGCGTATATTGTTGTATAAAGCTTCCTTCCGCATATCCTGAACAGACAGTTTGTATTTCATGGAAAACAAGATAGAGGAGGAGAGGGTAATGAAATCCACATATCCGGTGCTATTCTCTTCCTGCTCGATGCGGCTGAATATTCGTTCACGCAGTTCTCCTTTAATGATTTTATGACGTGGTACGGAATTCCCTACCATTTCGCGAATGTCAGCAAGCAGCTGATTCGTTTGCGGAATGTGCTTCATGCGGAAGCGGTAGTTATCAAAGTCATTATAGATAACAGTAGAGTGGGGCTTGAGGGATTTGGTAATGTGAGACAACAATCCGGAGCCACCGAACAGGTCAACAAACAATGTTCCATCCGGATATTGCTCCAGCACTTTCATGAATTCCTTGGCTAACATACGCTTTTGCCCGACAAATGGGAGAGGGGCTGACAGATACATCTTTCTCATACGTTCAATTCAAATTTTACATTTTCATTGCCGGCAAGCAGCTGTTCTGTTTTGTCGATGTTGTTTTCGTAAATATGCACATTCCCCAGATTCAGGGTGATGGATTTTAGTGGCAACTCAATCTGTCTTGATATTAGATACAAATGATAAATATCTGCCGGCAGTCCTAAATTCGCATCGCTGCTTCGCTGATAGGCGGTCATGACCAGTTCTCCTTGCTCTATCTGGAACTGAACAAGACTAAGGCATGGAGCCTGGTTGCTTTCTGTTCCTGTAGATCCGAGAAACAATATATAGTTTTTGCTGTTCCTTTTTTCCCTGTTTATGCGTTCGATGAGTGGCGGCAGTTTTTCAAAATAGGTTGGGTAGCTGTTCACAAGGATAGAGCCGCAGTAGTCCCACCAGTTGATTCCGGCCTCCCTGTATTTTTCCACGTTTCGTTCGCCCCTCATAAACAGTTGTAACTCGTTTTTTAACTTCTTCCGCGCTATGGTATGCCCCTCGAATATATCAAGAAGGTCGGCAGGGAGCAGCGTCAGCTGTTCATTCAGTAGGTAGCGGATATTCCCTTTTTTATTGCTTTGCATCTTTCCGGACGAAAGCACCTTGCCTAAGATTTGATAATACTTGTCCATGATATGAATGTTATTTATTGCGATACAAAGGTAGGGTAGGGGAGTTTGCCTTTAGTGGGAGGAAGTCCTGATTACACTGCACACAAATTGCAGTCGGTTTTAAAACGCTTGATCAGGTCATACACCTTTCGCTCACTGATGCCATATCGTAGGGAAAGCGTAGCTACGATATAAGACACTTTTTCACCATTGGTCTGCAACTTGTTATATTCATTATATAGTTCTATATATTGCACGTCATCGGGTCGTATGCCCATGTAATGGCACGTTTTTAAAAGCTCTCTGTTCAATTTTAGTATCTCAATTACTTTCATATCCAGTTAAATTTTGTACATTTGCACCGTCTCACTTATCATTGCGCAGAATAGCGCTTACATAAAAAAAGCCTCTTACTGGCGAACGAGGGTATCTGCCCCCGGTCGTGCCGGTAAGAGGTGCTTTATGTTTAAATGGTAAGTGAGACGACTATTTAACAGGCCGGGGGCTTTTTTTTATCCTTCCCCCGAAGGGATTGTCAATCATTCAATCCGATATAAATCCAAGTTGAATACATCTTTCCTTTTCCATCCTTCAGCCAGTGTGTTTTGGATGTGTCTGACCGCTTGAACATAGAAGTCCTTCAGTTCATCCAAATTATCAAAGGTATGGTATTCGGGTTGTTCATCCGAACCGAATTTGAATGTAACTGGAAGGGTCTCTCCGCCCGTCTGAACGGCCAAATCGTATGCTGCCTTATAGTTGTATTGGTTCTCCGTAGAAAGCCATACAGGGGCGCCATTATAGGCGAATCCGGATAGGATAGCTGCATCAGTCTGGCTGTTATACCATGACATAACCAATGTGCGGATTTCCTCATCAGTAGGCTTGTGTCCGAACTCCTCT
>NZ_JASCQK010000006.1:0-285616 GCF_040798045.1 Bacteroides sp. NGMCC 1.200775
TAAAGATTTCAATGACGAAGACAAACGTATCCATCGAGAGTGTACTGCGTGAACTTGAAAAACAAAGCGAGTATACTTTCTTCTACAATGACAATCAGGTAAAGCTGAACAAGAAAGTATCCATCAACGTGTCGGATGCTCCGATCGAAACTGTACTGAACGAAGTATTCAAGAATTCGGGATACACTTATAAGATCGTGGATAATCAGATCGTAGTATCTACTGTGACTGCAGCTGCCAAGGATGTGCAGGCTGTTCAACAGCAGAAGCAGAGAAAAATTACCGGAGTCGTGAAAGACGCAATGGGTGAAGCCATCATCGGAGCATCTGTAGTAGAAAAAGGTACTACCTCTAATGGTACTATCACTAACATTGAAGGTGAATTTACCTTGAATACTGTCGGTAAGGAACTTCAGATTACTTATATCGGTTACGTACCTCAGACCATCGTACTTAAACCGGGAGTTAACAATTACAATGTCATAATGAAGGAAGATACAAAAACTTTGGATGAAGTTGTAGTTGTTGGTTATGGTACTCAGAAAAAGGTCAACCTGACAGGTGCAGTATCTTCTGTTGGTACTGAAGAGTTAAAAAGTCGTGTAAATACAGACGTATTAGCATCAGTACAGGGACAGGTTCCGGGTGTCACGGTTATTGCCCGTCCGGATGGTTCTACAAGTATTAACTTCCGTGGTCGCGGTAACTTGGGAACTTCATCACCTCTGTATGTAATTGACGGTGCAATTGCTGATGCAAATTTCTTTTCAAGCCTTGACCCGAACTCTATTGAAAGCATTTCGTTCTTGAAAGATGCAGCATCTTCTGCAATTTACGGTTCGCGTGCTGCTTATGGTGTTGTATTGGTAAAAACAAAAGGTGGTAAAGAAGGTGATTTGAAGGTGACTTATGACGGATATGTAGGTTTTAAATCGGCTCTTTACACTCCTGACGTATTGAGTTCTGAATGGTATGCTCGTTTATCCAACGAAGCCGCATTAAATGATAATCCTAATGCCAAACTACCTTATACAGACGAAGAAATTGCCAAATTCCGCGATGGAACTGATCCTGATTTGTATCCGAATACAAACTGGTATGATCTTGTATTGAAAGATAATGCTACAATAACAAAGCATACTGTAAGTATCAGTGGAGGTAATAAGGTGAAATATTATACATCTTTAGGATATTTGTATAATGACAAGTTCACTCCTGGAGCTACTACTGATCGTTATAATATGACTACTAATATCTCGGCTGATGTTAAGGAGTGGTTGGCATTCCGTGCAAATATCAACTATAACCAAACCTATAACGATAATTCAAAAGGTGGAGTCAGTTATGTAGAAATGTTGACTGTTCCTTCTACTTATGTGGCTCGTCAAAGTAATGGTGAATATGGTAGTTATGAAGCCGGTAAACCAGCTTCACAAGTAAGTATGCAACGTAATCCATTACGGCGTATTGAGTCAGGCGACTGGTCGAATAGCAGAACGCAAAATACTTTAATGGATTTTGCTTTAGATTTGAAGCCTGTAAAAGGTTTGACTGTTACGGGTGAAATGTCTTACCGTATTTGGGATTACAAAGCTAAAACATATACTGCAAGTCGTTCGAAGATCAAAGATTTCCTTACCGGTCAGGAACTGAACGGTACACAGGTTGCTGTTGAGAACTCTAAGATGGAATATGATTGGCAAGAGTCTACCCGCTTGATATACAATGGACTGGCTAATTATACTTGGAGTAAAGACATTCATAACATCAATGCATTACTGGGTGTATCTTATGAACATTATCAGTTCCAGAAACAGAAATCTTCACGTAAGAATTTTCCGACTAACAATATGACGGATATGAACGGTGGTTCAAGTGCATCAAGTGATACTCATACAGAAGGTGGCAGCAATGAAAATAAATTGATGTCTTACTTCGGACGTGTGAATTACACATTGATGGACCGTTACTTGTTAGAGGTAAATATGCGTGCTGATGCTTCTTCACGTTTCCATAAAGACAATCGTTGGGGATACTTCCCTTCATTCTCAGCCGGATGGCGTGTAAGTGAGGAAGGATTTATGAAAGATATCGAATGGATTGATAATTTGAAGATCCGCGGGTCTTGGGGACAGTTAGGTAATATTAACAACGTAGGTGATTATGACTACTTCTCTTCTTATATCCAGGGTGATAACTATAACTTTAATGATGTAGTAGGAAACGGTATCATTGAAGCTAAACCCGCTAATAAGAATTTAGGATGGGAAACCGTTACTATCACAGATATCGGCCTTGATTTTGATGTACTGAATGGTAAACTGCGTTTTACAGCGGACTGGTATAATAAAGTGACGGATGATATCCTGTTGGGTTATAGAGTTCCAATGGAAGTCGGTATTAAAAAAGATTACTGGCCTTCACAGAATATCGGTAGTGTAAGTAACAAAGGTCTGGAAATAGGTATTACACATAATAATACAATTGGTGAGTTTACTTACTCTGTAGGAGCAAACTTCACTCGTAATTGGAACAAAGTAACTAATTTGGGTGGGGTAGATGATTTGTATGATGGTAGCTCTACATGGATTGAAGCAGTAGGACAACCTATCGGAACATTTTATGGTTTCCGTACAAACGGTCTGTTGACTCAAGAGGATATTGACAGTGGTAACTATATTACTGATGGTATTAAGCCTAATGCGGGTGATATTAAATATGTCGATTTGAATGATAATGGAAAGCTGGATGCCGGTGACAAAGACTTTATCGGTTGTGATGTTCCTAAATTCACATATGGTGTGAACTTGAATCTGCAATATAAAGGCTTTGAGTTGAGTATGTTTGGGCAGGGAGTTCAAGGTACCAAAGTGTATTTCTGGCAAGAACAGGCTTGGGCATTCTCTGACTATGCCAGCCCCCGTAAATGGCACTTACAGAGATGGACTACCGAGAATCCGAATCCGAATGCTGCTTATCCTAGAATTTATTCTCGTACCAGCTCACACTCTACTTTCAATAACCGCTTATCTGATTTCTGGTTATTTAATTCAGACTATTTCAGAATCAAGAATATTACTTTCGGTTATACATTCCCAAAAGCGATGTTAAGCAACATCAGTCTGGATGCATTGAAAGTATATGTAGCAGCTGAAAATCCGTTTACTATCCGTGGTGATCATCGCATGAAAGATTTTGATCCGGAATCTGCTACCGGTCGTGGTAGTATGGTTCGTGGAACGAGAACTATATCACTTGGTGTTAACGTTACATTCTAAAAAGAAAGATTATTATGAGACGATTTGGTAAAACAATAAAATATTTAACGCTTTGCACTCTGATCGGTGCAACGGTTACAAGTTGCGATCTGGATGTAAATCCACCTTCTAACATTGCAGCTGAAACCTATTGGAAGACTTCAAAAGATGCCTGGTACAATTTGAATGCTGTATATGCCAATACAATATCTGGAGTCGGGGTATATGGTGAAACTTATACTACTGATGGCTATTGCCAATACTCTTGGGAGTCTGCAGGAGCTATTTTCCAGCAGGATGGATTTAGTGCATTGAATGATGAAGGATGGAATTTTGAAGCGATCCGCAAATGTAATGTGTACTTGAATGAAGTAGATAATTGCGACATGGATGCGGCACTTAAAACACGTACCAAAGCTGAAGTGCGTACGATGCGGGCATTACAGTACTTAGCTATGACTATGACGTTCGGAAAAGTACCTATCATTACAGATGTACCTGCTTATGATACTCCGAATGTGCCGCGTGATGAAGTGAGTAAAGTTCGTGAATTCATTCTTAAAGAACTGACAGAAGCTGCAGCAGATCTTCCTGAGTCTTACAGCGGAGGTGGTGAGTTTAATGAAAAAGGACGTATCACTAAATACGCTGCTTTATCAATTAAAGCAAGAGCAGCTCTTTATTTCGGTCAGTATGATGTTGCTGAAGCTGCTGCTAAAGATGTGATGGATAATGGCGGATATTCTTTGTGGAGAATTTCCAGTCTAACAGATGCTCAGAAGAAGGAAGGTGAAGAGATGTCTATTTATGTAGATTTTGCAGATGAAGCTGCGAAAGAGAAGTTTGTGAAGGGCATGTTTAATTACGAATCTTTATGGTTCACTGAAAATGCTACAGTAGATAATCCTGAGTATATCTTGGCTCGCCAGTATGTTGATCCTGATCAGGAAGATTGGGTGCGTTATACAGCAATGCGTCCTAATCAGTTGGGAGGTTGGTCATCTGTAACTCCGACACAGAATCTGGTAGATGCTTATTGGAGTGCCGATGGTCATACTGTTCCTGCCGCTCCTTCTATTGAGGCACGTGCTGCGGCTTATGATAAGATAGTTGCCGATGTAAAAAAAGAAACAGCAGAAGAAGGTTCTACTCCTTTCCTGACATTTGTAGCTAAGAAGACTGCTGATGGAACATTGACAAAATATGACTATATGAAAGAGTATCGTAATCGCGATAGTCGTATGTATGCGTCTATTCTGTTTCCATTCAAAACATGGCATGAAACAAACTATGGTGCCGGATATGCTTATGAATGGATTAAGGGTGGTAACAATGAATCGAAGACCGGTTTTAACTATCGTAAGATGGTTGCATTAACTACAGACTCAAAAGATAATGCTAATGCTACGGGTGACTATCCGTGTATTCGTTATGCTGAGATTCTGTTGATTTATGCTGAAGCTCATACACAAACAACAGGTTATGATCAGAGTGTGCGTGATGCCTTGAATGATTTGCGTGATCGTTGCGGTATGCCGGATGTACCTGCTACATTAACTAAGGATGAAGCTCTTAACTTGATTCGTCGTGAACGTCGTGTAGAATTGGCGGGTGAAGGTTTCCGTGGAGACGATATGACTCGTTATGAAGATTCTTATTGGGAAAGTGAGATGAATAATGTGCCTATCTCTATGCCTGATGGTGAAACCGTGATAACTATGAAATGGAGTTCACGTATGCGTCTGAAACCGATCCCTCAGACTGCCATTACTCTTAATCCATTATTGGAAAATGATCAGAACCCGGGATATTAATTTAACACAGATATCTCTTAATTAAAGGTTGAAAAAAAGGGATCGGTTTTAAAACCGGTCCCTTTTCTTGTTTTTATATAGTTTTAATTATTTTCCCATGCTCCTCTTGTAAAATCCGGTATTTCTACAGGAATACTACCGTTTAATACCGATTGCTCGCTTAGTTCTGTGATGCATGACCATTCGGCGGCATCGTATACATCCATATCCAATGGGAGCCCGTTGCGCAGGCAATGAATCAAACGGCAATCCATGACATAATTCATTTCATTGGGCAGATTTCTCCGATGGGCTTCTGCACCGTAAGTAGCTGTAAAAGGGTGTTTGTAGCGTTCCATAATATCTTCAAGCGCTTTTCCTTCGAGAGGAGCACTTGCATCGGGTTCAAGGGCGATACAGGGAACGGGATACTTCTGGGCAAAGCCTTCTGTACCACAGATTGTATGGAGGCGGCTGTACGGGCGTGGAGTGACGACATTATACTGAACCATGATACTCTTGCCTTTCATTGTGTGAATCAAGGTGGTGTTCATATCTCCCAACCGATACTTTTGACGGGCTTCGGGAGAATTTTCTCCGAATGTCTTACGGGCGTACGACGTCATGCCGGCTTGCAGACTCGATAATGAAACGAGATAATTCATGCGGTCTCCCCGATGAATATTCAGTACCTGGCAAATGGGGCCTAAGCCGTGAGTAGGATAGGGGTTACCGGTATGCTCTATGCTATATTTCCTCCCCCAATGATTGTGAAATCCTCCTTTACTTTCGTCGGCGAAGTAGATAGAGCGCAGATCATGTATGTATGCTCCCTCTACGTGCGTTATCTCTCCGAATACACCCTGTTGTGCCATATTCAGTGTGGTCAATGCAAATGGATCGTAGCAACAGTTTTCAAGCATCATACAGTGTTGCCTTGTCTTCTCGGCTGTATCTACCAGCTTCCAGCATTCTTCTACGGTCATGGCTGCCGGAACTTCGATGGCTACGTGTTTACCGTGTTCCATAGCATAAACTGCCATGGGAGTATGTGTCAGCCAATCGGTACAGATAAACACCAGGTCAATATCATTCCGTTCACACATTTGTTTCCATCCATCCGCCCCGGTATAACCATCCGGCTGGGGATAGCCTGCTTCCCAGAGAATTTTCTGCGCTTTAGTCAGGTTACCTTCCCTGATTTCGCATAGTGCTTTAATCTCGATTCCTTCGATTTGCAGATAACGCTGTAAAGTCAATACACCTCTATTGCCAAGCCCAATGAAAGCAAGGCGCACAATGGGGATGGGAGGATGTGCCAGTCCGAGCACATGTGTTTGTGAAGGAGTTCTCATATGTGGTTAGGATGTTAGGGTTATATATAAAAAAAGAGAATCTAATTTCTCAGATTCTCTTTAGAGCGGAAGACGGGGCTCAAACCCGCGACCCTCAGCTTGGAAGGCTAATGCTCTATCAACTGAGCTACTTCCGCAATTTTTGTGGGCAAAGATGGATTCGAACCACCGAAGTCGAAAGACAGCAGATTTACAGTCTGCCCCATTTGGCCACTCTGGTATTTGCCCTTTTGTTCGCTTTTGAGTCCCTTTGCTTTCTCTTAAGTAGGTTTGTTTCTCAATTGCGATGCAAAGATACAACTATTTATTTAAACTCCAAACAAAATCGATCATTTTTATTGCAGTAATTGCACATTCGTCTCCTTTATTACCCAGTTTGCCGCCGGCTCTATCTTCAGCCTGCTCCATGGTATTAGTAGTAATTAATCCGTAAATAACTGGTATATCGCCAGTTGCGTTCAGTTGTGCTACGCCTTGTGTCACTCCCATGCAAACATAATCAAAATGTGGAGTATCTCCTTTAATTATGCAACCAATGATAATAATTGCATCTACATCGCAATTTTCCATCATTTGATTGGCGCCGAAAGTTAGTTCGAAACTTCCCGGTACTGTTTTCACCAGAATATTTTCTTGCTTTGCTCCGTGTTTCTTTAAAGTTTTCACAGCTCCGTCCAGCAGGGCGCCGGTGATATGGGCGTTCCATTCGGAAACAACGATACCGAATTTCATTTCTTCTGCATTCGGAACCGAATTAAAATCGTAATCAGATAAGTTATGATATGCTGTTGCCATAATATATATGTTTTTGGTTGGTTTAAAAAAAGCTACCCAGGTTCGTTTGGGTAGCTTTCTATATAATAAGGTATATACCCCGTTATTATTTTTTCAGCAGTTTGGCTTGCTCGATGTACTTATCGATGTCCATAGCCTGATAAGACTGGAAGTATTTGTCTTTGATCTTGGTGAAGGCTTTTACAGCATCATCGTTTTTGCCTTGCTTCATCAGGATTTCTCCGGCTTGCAGTAGGAAGATGGGGCTCAGAGTGCTGTTATCAGCATTGTCTGCTGCTTTCAGAAGGGTTGAAGCTGCTTTGTCGAGTTGGCCTAACTGAGCGTAGCAGTTGCCAATGGCACCCTGAATGGCAGGAGCCACCATCTGGTCGTCTCCGCTGAAGCCGTCGAGTGCTTTGATTGCTTCGTCATATTTACCTAAATTCTGGTAGCAGATGCCGGCGTAAGCTTTTGCCAGGTTGGCTGCTTTGGTTCCGCTGAATTGATCGGCTACTTTCAGGAAACCGATAGAACCGATACTATCACCGTTCAGTGCCTGCTCGTATGCGCTTTGTTCAAAGTACTGTTCGCTTTTGAAAAGAGCAGCCTGCGCTTTTTCTTCACGGGGTTCTGCATAGAAATTCTTGTAGAGGATCACGCCTGCTACGATTACGATTACGGCTACAACGGCGCCAATGATTGCTTTTTTGTTTTTAACAAGAAATGCTTCCGACTGTGTCAGTGCATCTTCCACATTCAGTTCGTTGTTGTGGTTCTTTTGTTCTGCCATTTTTATATGATTCTTTTTGTTATTTTTTCAACTGGATATTTTGGTCAGCAAAAGTAGTTTTTTTATATTGGGTACTGAAAAACAACTAATTATAAAGTTGGTTATTAGCACCTGTTACTGTTGCTGCCATAAATTCTGCGCAAAGATAATGAATTATTCTTTTCTTCCATGCCAAACAAAAAAAACTTTGTATCTTTGCAACGATTTTAAGAGTATAAACGGAAGCGTTTAGTGAAATCCTTGTTGTCGAAATCGCCAATTTCCAACTGCTACGAGGATGAACAACTGAACGCCCACGCTTGTTTTATGGCGTGGGCTATTGTTGTTTGTTTGTAGCAAGGTGTTTGGCGATACCCGACAACGGATAAACTACAGTGCCCACGCCTCCTTATTTTTATAAATGTTCGGTCGGGTCTGCTGAACAAATTAATCTTATATAAAATGAAAAAGAATTTTATTAGTGTTCTCCAAGTATCGTTTATGGTTCTTGTAGCTATTTTATCGTTCGCATTATCTGCTTGTAGTAATGATGATGACGACAACACAGATGACGGTAATGGCAGCAGTAAAGTATCTGTTAAGTATGCTGCTACAGGTACAGTTAATACCTATCAGGTCATTAGTGCTGACTATGTAGACTATTCAGCAAGTCAAATTGTATCAAGCAATGAAATCTGCTTTAGTGCAGTTTTTAAAGAAAGTGAAAATGCCACCTCTTGGTATGAGTTTCAGTTCCTTGTCGAAAAATATAAAGATACGGATAATGGCGAAGTTAAAGACTTTACAGGGATTGGTAATTTAAAAGCAGGAAGTCATTTAATAATTTCTTCACGCAAACTATTCTTCTTCTTAGGAGCGAGCATGAGTGATGAAGAGACTTATGGTGCTTCAAGTCCACGTGGTACTGTAATTGTAAAAAGTATCAATGGCAAGAATTTGACACTTGAACTTAAAGATTTTAGTTTTACAAACTACAAAGGTAAGGCTGAAACAATCATTAATGGTACAATACAGTATATCCCTGACTGATATTGTACACGACAAAAAAGAGCCTCCAAGTGAGGCTCTTTTAATTTACAACTCGAACTCTTTCTTTAGTCGTTGTACTGTTGAGGCTGACACATCAGTTAATTTTGCAACTTGCCTTATAGGTAATCCCTGTTTAAGGTACTTAAGGACACCTTTGTACTCTTCTTTCTTCTTGTCCATAGATTTAGTACTGCCTTCCTTTCTGCCAAGCCTACCGCCTTTTTCAATATATTGTTTCCGTCCACTACTCAAACGGTATTTAATATTCTCTCGTTCAAGTTGTGCACAAGTACTTAGTGTTGCAAGCATTATTGTTGCAAATGTTGCTAATTCACCATTATCATCAAGTAAGGTAAACTTTTCTTTATGAAGATATAAATTAATCTTATCATCAGCCAAATCTTTTACGGTTGAAAGAACTTCAAGAGCATTTCTTCCTAATCTACTTAATTCTGAAACCAATAACATATCAATATGTTCCGTTCGACAATAGTTCAATGCTTCAGTAAGAACAGGGCGTTCAGAGTTCCGTTTCGCACCCGATACTTTTTCTTCAAACACCTTGACAACATCCATTTTTACATATTCAGCATACTTCATAAGCTCAACCACTTGTCTATCTGTTGATTGACGGTCATTTGTGGAACTCACACGTGCATATATTACTGCTTTCATAATTTGGCTTTTTATTATGCAACAAAGATAACACTTCCTTTTATTGTATGCAAATTAATCAAAGAATATTTTGAATACAAAATATAGTATTCTTTTTAATGGTTTACTGATTTTTTTGAATACACTTTTAATTTGAATACAGAAAATATAATGCTACGCATTTTTGTACCATATAAGACTTTAATTGATAATTAATTAAATCAAAAAAGGCTGCTCTCGCAGGGGGCTTTGCTAATACCCCCACGAGACCAACCTTATACGTCCAAATCAGAGTTGGAAAATTGAGATAACCTTTCCACCATAACGGAAACGTAGTAATCTATTGGAGAAATAATACAGCATATCAAAGAGTATGTCTTGACTTTGGGATTGTGATGTTAGCGTAGCCATCAGCAATTCATCAGGGATAGCTTCGCCTTTCCACTGACAAAACTCTTTTAGATGCTCATTTTTTATCGTTAATTCTACTCGGTAGTTTTTATCTTTAAGTCCGTTCCATTGTGGAATATAATTTTTATTCGATTTCTCCAATTCTCTTTTCTTATCGTATATCTTCAACGACAACCCGTCTTGTTTTTTTGGATTAATATAAATAGTTAAAGTTTTTAAGCGACATTGGTCTCCCGTTTGTACATGCAAAATTTCATCCAACACTTCTTTCTTGTCTAAACGCGCCTTTCCGTTCAATATCACTTCATAATCATCATCAAACTGTGCATGTCTAATCTTCTTTGCGAAATTAATATTCGTATCTAACGCTACGTGTACATCTGTAATGTTGTTGAGGCTTAACCCCAATTCGTCCGCAACGTAATCCACACAAGCCAACCAATTAAATTTACCACCATCATATATACCAAACACTTCATAGAAGACCCAATTTTCGATATACAACCACACATAATTAACTTTATCATCTTCCATGCTACGTAATTTAGTCTTTAGTGTAGCAAATTTCCTTTCAACGAAGCCGTTACCGGCTTCGCCGAAAGGAAACTTAATCATTACATGAAAACTATTGGCAAACAAAGCCTCATCACTTGGCACACGCACAAGCGTAAAACTATCATCACTATCAACCAATTCGTTATATTCGTTTAATTTTTGTATAACTTCATCCGTTGCTCGATAACAGAGGGTTAACTTATCGATGCTAATTAGACTCTTTTTCTTTCTCATCTCTTTCTATTTTTGTTTTATTATTCTTATGGTACTCTCGTAACGAAGCACTAAGATGTTCTTTGTGCTCTTTAGTCTTCTTCAATGCTTGAAGACTTTGGGAGATGTGCTTACAGTGAGTTGCAGATTTTTTTCGTCCTCGCAAACGCATACTAATTTTCTTTTTTGTTTCCTCTTTCATATATTAATCTAATATTATATAGATAAGTAGTTAAAAGAGTAGGAAAGTTCAATATTTAACTGCACTATTTTCTGAAAAAAAAATGATTTACACGGCAAACGGCTGTGAAGTAGAAAGGTTGAAGATATTCTGCTATTTTAAAAGCGGGGATACGTAGTACCATACTTGCGTGTTTTTGTTTCATTATCAACCTCTCCAATCCCCCCAAACCGCGTTGTAAATATGTCAAACAATGATTTGAAGAAATATAATAACCCGACAAATTGAAAAACAATACACCTGCCAAACTGTATTATTTCAGGCTATTATCGGATATATCAATGTCCAAATCATCATCAATGTCATTATCCTCAAATCCGCTAAGAGAACCATACTCTATAAACTCTTGCAGACGTTCTGTGGTATATTCATCATGTTGTTTAACTATTTCATTTATATTTAATATTGAGTTGAGTTTTTCTTGTACTTTCTTGTTATTTTGTTCTAATATGACATTTTCTTTGGCTAATTCTTTGATTGCACCTATTTCAGAATTACTACTTAAAGAAGTGGGAGGATTGTTATTTTGTTTTTCGGATATACAATCAGAGTTATATCCTCCGAATATGGAACTGTCTAAATTAGCGAATGACTTACTAACTTTATTCCTTTTGTCTGCATCTTGTAGATGCAAGTAGACCTTATCTATCATTTTGGTATCTGTATGTCCCGTAGCAATAATAACATCTTCTTTTGGCACATTACATAGGCACATCATAGTAATAAATGAATGTCTTGCTGTATGTGTGTGAATTCTGTCACACATTCTTTTACTTATATTTTTTCTGTCATATCCGTATTGTTGTACGTATGTTTGCAATGTGGTTAGTCCTGCTTGTGCAGCTATCTTTTTGATGGCTGTATTGATTTTATCTTGGTCTTTTTTTAGGTTTGTATCAATATACCGAAATCCCTGTTGGTACTTTTGTAGTAATTCTTGGGTTAGTGGGAAAATTGGTATAGTGGCACTTTCTTTTGTTTTCTGCTGTGTAATTGTGATTGTAGCATTTTCGTTTATGGCTATACTTCCATCAAAAACTTTGTGCATATCTCCAATGCGCTGCCCTACTAAGGTTTGTAATATGAAAATGTCTCTTATTTCAGTTTCTTCTTCACTTAGTTGGTTAAGACGATATAAGGTTATTATTTCCTTTTCATTTAATGCCAATTGTAATTCGTGTTGTTCTTTATTGGAAAGTTTACAGGGAATTCTTTTGATTTTATCTATTTTACTCTTATTGTAATCCCATATTCCGTTTATTTCATCAATTTCTTTAAGAATGTTTTTAATAAAATCTATTTTATTATTTGTAGTATTCCAAACTTCGTGTTTATCAATGCACCACTGCTTGTATTTTTCTATAGTATCTTTATTTATATTAGCCCATGTGTCTTGTATGCCACTGACATTTAGAAATTTTTTAAAAGTATTGATGTTTCCATGATAGATTTTCTTACTTTGTTCAGACTGACTACCTTTATCTATGTGCCTTGATATTGTAATTGTTGCATTTTCCATATTCTTTGTAATTAATTTCTTTGTTTTTAATGTGGGATTTAAATATTTGCGTAAGATTGTATAAAAGTCTTCATAATTGAATTCGTCTTGTTCACAAAGGAAAAGTTTTAGCTCTGAAAATGCAAATAATGTATCTTTAATTTTGTTATTTGCGATGGTGTTATTTCGATTATCCAATTTGCTTAACCCTGTTCCTACTTTGCATAGTTGTTTTTTCTTGTCCCATTGGTCGGGAAAAACTTTTATGCCCGTACTTACTTTTAGTTGTTTTCCTTGCCACGTCACAACACTATATATAAGACTTGGTTTTTCACACTTTTGATTGCGTAGGTTAAAGTTTAAATTGAAATTCAAGAAAAGCTGTTCTTCCATATTGTTCTTAAAGTTTGAGATTGATTCTCGTTCTTAACTTAGTTCTTTTTATGGCAAAACGAGCTTTTTACTGATTAACTCACTTAAAAACAACGCTCATAATAAATGAATTGCGTTTCCAAGAAAAAGTAGTTTTTTTATATATATAAACGAAATTTAGAGGCATCTTTTTTTGTTTTACGGCCTAAAACCCCGAAAATCTTTCTACTTTTGTAACCAAACTCAATGTGCATACATGATACTGAAGCGTATATCTATACTGAATTATAAGAATCTGGAGCAGGTGGAACTGAATTTCTCGGCTAAGTTGAACTGCTTTTTCGGACAGAACGGGATGGGAAAAACCAACCTGCTCGATGCTGTCTACTTTCTGTCTTTTTGTAAAAGTGCCGGAAATCCGATTGATTCGCAGAATATTTGTCACGAACAGGACTTTTTTGTGATTCAGGGGTTCTACGAGGCGATGGACGGAACGCCTGAGGAGATTTATTGTGGAATGAAGCGCAGGTCGAAAAAACAATTCAAACGCAATAAGAAAGAATATTCCCGTTTGTCGGATCACATCGGATTTATTCCCTTGGTAATGGTTTCGCCGGCCGATTCGGAATTGATAGCCGGTGGTAGTGACGAGCGGCGCCGGTTTATGGATGTGGTTATTTCACAGTATGACAAAGAGTATCTGGATGCTTTGATCCGTTACAATAAAGCATTGGTGCAACGAAATACGCTGCTGAAGAGTGAACAGCCGGTGGAAGAAGAATTGTTTTTGGTTTGGGAGGAAATGATGGCACAGGCCGGTGAGGTGGTGTTCCGGAAGCGGGAGGCATTCATCAGTGAGTTTATCCCTATATTCCAGTCATTCTATTCGTATATCTCGCAGGATAAGGAGCAGGTAGGGCTGACTTACGAGTCACATGCAAGGGGGGGGGCTCTGCTTGAAGTCTTGAAGGAGAGTCGGGTACGGGATAAGATTATGGGATATTCACTCCGGGGGATACATAAGGACGAGTTGAATATGTTACTGGGTGACTTTCCCATTAAAAGGGAAGGTTCACAGGGGCAGAACAAGACTTATCTGGTAGCGTTGAAGCTTGCCCAGTTTGATTTTCTGAAACGTACGGGAAGCACGGTGCCTTTGTTGCTGTTGGATGATATTTTCGACAAGCTGGATGCTTCGCGCGTAGAACAAATCGTGAAGTTGGTAGCGGGTGACAATTTCGGGCAGATTTTTATAACGGATACAAATCGTGAGCATTTGGATCGTATATTATATAAGGTAGGCAGTGATTATAAAATGTTCCGTGTAGAAAACGGGGCAATTAATGAAATGGAGGAAAAAGACCAATGAAACGGAATGATGCGGAGCCTATTGGCAAACTGATTCAGAAATATCTACGTCAAGAGAGTCTGGAATCTCCACTGAACGAACAGCGTTTGCTGGATTCTTGGGAAACAGTGTTGGGACCTACCATAATGTCGTATACAAGAGATTTATATATTCGTAATCAAGTATTATATGTGCATTTGACTTCTGCTGCCCTTCGTCAGGAGTTGATGATGGGAAGGGAACTGCTGGTTCGTAATCTTAACCAGAAAGTCGGTGCTACGGTGATTACTAATATTATTTTTCGCTGACAGCCGTTATCTCTACCAAGAACGAAGGCTCTGTTTGATACAAACAGAGCCTTCGTTTTGGGTTAACAGAGCTTCTGTCCGGAGTGGATAAAGCCTCTGTTTCAGTGAAACGTTGTTTGCTTAATATTCCAGGAATGGAATGGTATCTATGACCGGCATTTTCAACTCTTTCAGCTCTTTGCAGGCCCGGTCGTAATAGACCGGATTTTCTAAATCGAGATTGTTGTGTGCATCCAGTCCGATGATGGCCGTACATCCTTCATTGGCCGCAATGTGCCAAAACTGTGGACAGGGATAGGTCATTATTCCCCGGGCCTCATTGGTGGCCATATAACCGACATTGTATTCCAACGGGATGTTCAGTCGTGCCGCAGCCCGGCAGATGTGGCGGCTAATGCTGGTGCAATGTGTATCGAATTCCGGATAGGAGCGCATAAAGAGGTCGGGGTGGGCCAGATAGGCGAATAGTCCGCTCTCCATTCCTTCAATAGAGCTTTCCTCATAGAGGTCGAGCATGTCCCGGTTGGTAGTGTGGTGTCCGAAGTATGGAAACTTTTCGTCGGTGTGGTAATGATGGTTCCCAAAAAGGATGTAGTCCAACCGGTACTCTCTAATGATTTCTTTCAGCCAATGGGTGTATTCGGGAAAATATTCGCATTCCAATCCGATTCTGATACTGATCCGGTTGCGGTATTTTTCTTTCAAGGCGCGGATACTTTCTACGTATTCCGGTAATTCCTCTGGCAGCATACGTATATCTGATACAAAGTCCGTATGATACTTCCACGGACTATGGTCAGAGAAGCCCAGTTCCTGAAAACCACCTTTGATAGCGCTGCGCACATAGTCTTCGTCGTTTCCTACGGCATGCATACAGCGAGTGGTATGTGTATGATAATTCGTTTTCATTGTGCTATGACGGTATCCATGCGGAAGTCAAATTCTTCTGCAGGAACTTCTTCAATCAATTGAAACGGGAAACAAATTCCGGCTTTGGGTGCCGCGATCTGAGGGAGTAAACGGTCATAATAACCTTTGCCGCGCCCTAAACGATGTCCGTGCCGATCAAAAGCGACACCCGGAATGACTGCCAGATCGATCGCCCGGTAATCGGTGAATCGTGTTCCTGTCGGTTCGGCAATGCCATACGAACTTATGGCAAGATCCTGAGGTCCTGTGTAGACACGTAGTTCCAATTCGTCACCTATCACTACGGGAAGTATAATTTTCTTTGACCGGCTCCATTTCTCAATGAAGGCGTGAGTCTGTACTTCGTCCTTCATTGAGTGATAGAGCAGTATGGTATGCCCTTTTTGGAATTCAGGGTATGCTTCAAGGGTGGTTAGCACCTTCTCCGACAATGCCTTAAGCGTAGAGTCGGAGTATTTCTTCTTCTCCTGTGCTATCCACTTGCGCAGTTGTTTTTTTCTTTCCATCTTTCTTTTCCTCCTTTTGAGGTTCTACGCTGACGGGAGCCTTGGGGAATGCTTCTCCGCTCTCAAGTAGTTCGACGGCCTTTTTCACAGTCTGATCGCTTTGGTTGAGATATTGAATATAGGCTTCTTTTCCCAGCATATTGTAGATGATATTACCGTAAATGCTCTTTTCCAGTAACTTATATGATTTCTGAATCAGAATATTTCTCCGTTTGACTCCTTTGCTGTCAGCATAGCGTATGAACTGTTCGACCAGTCCCTGGCGGCGCAGGTAGTTCAACAATGATTCTTCATCTTCATATTTCTTCAGTTTATCGCGGTTGTTATCCGTATAGTGGAACGTGAACTGAATGGTAAGTCCCTTACTCAGTACCTCGGTCAGATATGAAGTAACACCCGTTGTATCTTGTGGAACGAATACATCCGGCATGATACCGCCACCACCGTATACCGGACGTCCCAGAGCTGTAGAGTAGCGCAGATTTTCGTCGAGCTTGATACTGTCTTTCGAGAAGTATTCTCCATGTTCATAACGCGTCAGCCAATCCATTTCGTAGTTGCGGTCTTTGCCATTCTGGTAAGGACGTTGGATACAGCGTCCGGATGGAGTATAGTAGCGGGCAATGGTCAGGCGGATAGCTGAACCGTCGCTGAAATCGATGGGTTGCTGTACCAGACCTTTGCCGAACGAACGGCGTCCTACAACCATACCGCGGTCGTTATCCTGGATAGCACCGGTAAAGATTTCGCTGGCTGAAGCCGAACCTTCGTCGATCAGTACGATGATAGGCATCTTCTGGCAGCTGCCTGTTCCGTTGGCAAACTCGTCGGCACGAGGATATTTGCGTCCTTCTGTGTATACGATCAGTTTACCTTCGGGTAAGAATTCGTTGACCATGCGCACTGCGGCTTCCATGTATCCTCCTGTGTTGCCACGTAAGTCGATAATCAGCCCTTTGCAGTTCTTATGATTCAGGAGAGCAATGGCGTTCAGTAGTTCCACATGTGTGGTACGACCGAATTTACTGACCTGTATATAGCCGAAGTCATCTGTCAACATATAAGCTGCGTCGATGGTGTTTTGCGGAATATCACCACGTGTGATGGTGAAGTTCAGAAGTTCTTTCTCCGTAGCGCGCTTCACGCCCAGTTTCACTTGAGTACCCTTCGGGCCTTTCAGAGTGCGCATGGCACGTTCATTGGTCACTTTCTTCCCTACGAATAAACTGTCGTCCACCATTACGATGCGGTCACCTGCCATCAGTCCTACTTTTTCCGAAGGACCTCCCTGAATAACGCTGTTCACGTGTATGGTGTCGTCCTGGATGGTGAACTGGATACCGATACCGCTGAAGCTGCCTTCCAGTTCCGATGTCACTTCTTCCAGATTTTGTGCCGGGATGTAGGTGGAGTGGGGATCCAACTCTGCCAGAATCTGTGGCATTGCCTTCTCCACGAGGTCGGTCATGTTGACAGTGTCCACGTACTGGTCGTCGACAATGCGTAGCAGGGCATTCAACTTGTTTGAAGATCCGTTGATAATGCCGAGCCGGTTACCGGCAAAGTGCTTGGCATAAAATGTACCTATCAGAATTCCGATTACCACACTGATAGCAATGATGACAGGGGTAAATCGTGAAGAGTTCTTTGTACTCATATCTTTAATCATTATTGGCTACAGACGACAAACTGCAGGGTAGAGCTGTGTTGTAGTCAGTTATTTATGTATGTTGTTTCATTTTTCACTTGTATCGACGAAAACGACTTCGATACCTGCACGTTTCAGCAATTCTATTCCGTCTTCCAGGCGGTAGTGCTCGGAGTATACCACTCGTTTGATGCCTGCCTGTATAATGAGTTTAGCACATTCGATGCAAGGCGAAGCTGTAACATACATCGTGGCTCCGTCACTGCTGTTGTTGGAGCGTGCTATTTTGGTGATGGCATTGGCCTCGGCGTGCAGGACATAGGGTTTAGTCACATTGTTATCATCTTCACAAATATTCTCAAAGCCCGATGGCGTCCCATTGTATCCGTCCGAGATAATCATCTTATCTTTGACAATCAGCGCTCCTACCTTACGGCGCTGACAATAAGAATTTTCTGACCAGATGGCAGCCATTCGGATATAACGTTTGTCTAAATCTGATTGTTTTCTGTTTGCTGTGTCCATTCGCTGCTATATTATTTATCAACATGAAATACAAGACATAAGTCCCTGCCTCCCTCATCCTTGTAATAGATGAAAAGGTTGTCGTAATTTCCTTTATACGAAGTAGCTCTGTTGAGTCCTTCGACAAACTTGTTGCTGAATCCTAACGGATCACTCTCAGAACCTTTTACTGAGGCGGAGAAGGCATTGCTTTCACCGTTGGCGCTCCAGGTTCCTGTATAGGTATGTGTCAGAAGCGTTCCGTTAAATTTTCCGCTGATGACATTGTCTATGTTTTCTCCCTCAAACTTGATGGTGTATGCACCCTCCTTATTGATATAATTCTTGATGGACTGCTCGTATTTATCTTTGTCACCCCAGAAATCATAAGGTTTATGATCATTCTTTTTAGTTATGTACGTCAGTTTCCATACTTTTCCGGTAAAGATACCATTCACATCGTCCGAATCATTGCATCCGCATACAAAAGGGAGCATCAAAAGTAGTAATAATAAGTATTTATATTTCATATCTTTCTATTTTTTTATTCCGTTTCTGATAAGTAATGCATCGATGGTAGGCTCTTGTCCCCGGAAACGTTTATATAGTACCATCGGGTGCTCTGTTCCTCCTTTCGACAAGATGTTACTTCGGAAGGAGTCAGCTACGTCTTTGTTGAAGATTCCTTTTTGCTTGAACAGAGAGAACGCATCCGCATCCAAAACCTCCGCCCATTTGTAGCTATAGTATCCGGCCGAATATCCTCCGGCAAATATGTGTGAGAACTGAGTGCTCATACAAGTTTCCGGTACCATAGGCAGTATCTGTGTTTTGGACCATGCCTGGCGTTCGTACTCTTTTACGTCTCCGTCGAATGGAGTGTTGCGGGTATACCATGCCATGTCCAGCAGACCGAAGCTGACTTGGCGGAGGCAGGCATACGCTACATTAAAGTTAGAGGCATCTACCAGTCTCCGGATTAATTCGTCGGGCAAAGGCTCTCCTGTCTGATAATGGCTGGCAAAGGTATGAAGAAACTCTTTCTCGATGCCGAAGTTTTCCATAATCTGTGAGGGGAGTTCTACGAAATCCCAATAGACATTCGTCCCGCTCAGGCTCTGGTAAGTTGAGTTGGCAAACATTCCATGCAAAGCATGTCCGAACTCGTGGAGGAAAGTTTCTACTTCGTCATAAGTCAACAAAGCCGGTTTGCTTTCTGTCGGCTTGGTGAAGTTCATCACTACCGATACGTGCGGGCGACTGTTCTCGCCTGTGCTTTCTATCCATTGGCCTTTGAATTCTGTCATCCAGGCACCGGAGCGTTTACCTTCACGCGGGTGAAAATCCGTATAGAGCACAGCAAGGAAATTACCGTCTTTGTCCATTACTTCATAAGCATCCACATCCTTATGATATACCGGAA
Organism: Bacteroides sp. NGMCC 1.200775; assembly: GCF_040798045.1. Classification (NCBI taxonomy): domain Bacteria; kingdom Pseudomonadati; phylum Bacteroidota; class Bacteroidia; order Bacteroidales; family Bacteroidaceae; genus Bacteroides; species Bacteroides sp. NGMCC 1.200775. Next base: position 19,610 of record NZ_JASCQK010000006.1, read on the forward strand.
TATCGGGGTTCTTGTGGAATGTGATTCCGTATAATCGAGTGGCTAATCCGAAGACTCCCGCTTTCACTTTGTTCAGTTCGAAGTAGGGACGAAGCATCTCTTCGTTGATGTTGAATTGCTGATCCTTCAGCTTGTTGGAGTAGTAGCTCCAATCCCAGGGCATTATCTCAAAATCGTCTCCCTGCTCTTTGCGGGCTAACTCCTGTACTGCTTCATATTCTTTGCGTGCTGTGGGAGTATAAGCATCCAGCAGTTGGTTGAGAAGGGTATATACAGCATCGCTGGTTTCGGCCATGCGTTTCTTCAGTGTATACTCTGCATAATTGTCATAACCCAGTAATTGTGCGATTTCCATATGGATATTGACTATCCTTTTTACAATTTCCAGGTTGTTATATTCATTATTGTGCGTGCACTTCGTATTGTAGGCCATATAGAGTTCGCGGCGTAAATCGCGGTTATCGGCATACGTCATAAAGGGGATGTAACTGGGGGCATGCAGTGTGAATACCCATCCATTCACTCCTTTTTCCCGTGCTGTTTCGGCTGCGGCTTCTATAGCACTTTCAGGCAGACCGTCCAGTTGGCTCTTGTCTGTCAGTGCCAGCTGATAGTTATTGGTCTCTTTCAGGTTGTTTTCGCTGAAGTCCAACGTTAGTTTGCTCAGCTCTCTGGTTAATTCACGGTATTTTTCTTTGGCTTCGCCTTGTAGGTTGGCTCCGCGACGTATGAATCCGTCATAGGCATTTTCCAGAAGTTTCATTTGTTCCGGAGTCAGTCCTAAAGAATCTTTCTGCAGGTATACAGCTTTGATGCGTTCAAACAGTGCCTCGTTCAGGCTGATGTTATTACTGTGCTCACTTAGCAGCGGCACCATTTCCTGGGCAATCTGCTGCAAGTCATCATTAGTTTCGGCACTGCGTAAATTGCCGAATACGGTTGTTACCCGGTCGAGTAATTCTCCGGACTGTTCGTAGGCCAGAATGGTGTTAGCAAATGTAGGAGTTTCCGGATTGTTGACGATGGTATCTATTTCTGCTGCCTGACGGCTGATACCTTCGCGAATGGCCGGTTCATAATGTTCTGTTTTTATTTTATCAAAAGGAACGGTTCCATGCGGAGTTGTATATTTCTCGAAGAATGGATTTTGTGCATTTGCTATATTTGTCATATCAAGTAATATCAATGTTACATTTACAAAATTACAAATTTCACCACAGAGTATCACAGACTTCCGTATAGTTTTCTTCTTATTTAACGTGTTTCACTGTAGTTTTTGCTATGGGAGACGGAGAGAAGAGCAGAACTGTAAAATAAGCATTCCGTGTCTTCGTACGTTTTTTAGGGTGAGCTGTAAAATAAAAAAGCTGTTCCGGTTTCCCGAAACAGCTTTCCATATATTGTATCTTAGCTTGATTATTTAGCAGCGATAACGCGAGCCATTTCACAAACTTTGTTTGAGTAACCCCATTCGTTGTCATACCAAGAAACAACTTTAGCGAAGTTAGAATCCAAAGAGATACCTGCTTTAGAGTCGTAGATTGAAGTGTTAGCGCAACCACGGAAGTCAGTTGAAACAACTGCATCTTCAGTGTAGCCCAGGATACCCTTCAATTCGCCTTCAGAAGCTTCCTTCATAGCAGCGTTGATTTCTTCCATTGTAGCAGCTTTTTCCAAAACAACTGTCAGGTCAACTACAGAAACGTCAGAAGTCGGAACGCGGAATGCCATACCAGTCAGTTTACCGTTCAATACCGGCAATACTTTACCTACAGCTTTAGCAGCACCTGTAGAAGACGGGATGATGTTTTCCAGGATACCACGGCCACCTCTCCAGTCTTTCTTAGAAGGACCGTCTACTGTTTTCTGAGTAGCAGTAGCAGCGTGAACTGTAGTCATCAAACCTTTAACGATACCGAACTTGTCGTTCAATACTTTAGCGATAGGAGCCAAGCAGTTAGTAGTACAAGAAGCGTTAGAGATAATGTCCTGTCCAGCGTATGAAGTGTGGTTTACACCATATACGAACATAGGAGTAGAGTCTTTAGAAGGAGCAGACATGATAACTTTCTTAGCACCAGCCTGGATATGTTTGCGAGCTGTTTCGTCAGTCAGGAAGAAACCAGTTGATTCAACTACAACGTCAGCATCAACTTCGTTCCATTTCAAGTTAGCAGGATCCATCTCTGCAGTCAGACGGATTTTGTTTCCGTTTACAATCAGAGCACCGTCTTCTACAGCAACTTCGCCTTCAAAACGACCGTGTACTGAATCATATTTCAGCATGTATGCCAAGTATTCAGCATCCAACAAGTCGTTAATACCTACGATCTGAATGTCGTTACCAAAGTTCTTAACTGCTGCACGGAATACCATACGTCCGATACGGCCAAAACCGTTAATACCTACTTTAATCATTTTGTTTAAACTTTTAAGGGTTTTATAATATTTGTTCAAATACTTTTCTAAATTCGCATTTGTTTCATTAGAATGCGGTGCAAAAGTAAGAAAATGTTTTTATATTCGCATATTAAATTCATATTAAATATAAAAAAAGATGGGAAAAAGTACTTTTTTACAAGACTTTAAAGCTTTCGCCATGAAAGGGAATGTGGTGGATATGGCTGTCGGTGTGATTATTGGTGGTGCCTTTGGCAAAATCGTTTCGTCGGTTGTAGCCGATATCATTATGCCTCCCCTGGGGTTACTCATTGGGGGAGTGAACTTTACGGACTTGAAATGGGTAATGAAAGCTGCGCAGTACGGAGCCGATGGGAAAGAAACTGCGGCTGCTGTTACCTTGAATTATGGTAACTTTCTGCAAGCAACTTTCGATTTTCTTATTATCGCTTTTTCTATATTCTTATTTATTAAACTGATTACAAAGCTGACCCAGAAGAAAGCTGAGGCGCCTGCTGCTCCTGCTGCACCGCCCGCACCTACAAAAGAAGAGATATTGTTGACTGAAATACGTGATTTATTGAAAGAAAAGCAGTAATTTTGCGCCAAATTCATAACATATCTATATATGCAAGAGAAAATTATAATACTTGATTTCGGTTCACAGACCACGCAGCTTATCGGTCGCCGGGTGCGCGAGTTGGATACGTATTGCGAGATTGTCCCCTATAACAAGTTCCCCAAAGACGACGAAACTGTCAAGGGAGTGATTCTGTCGGGAAGCCCCTTCTCCGTGTATGACGAGAGTGCGTTCAAGGTTGATTTGAGCGAAATCAGAGGTAAATACCCCATTCTGGGCATCTGCTATGGTGCACAGTTTATGGCGTATACCAATGGTGGCAAAGTAGAACCGGCAGGTACCCGTGAGTATGGACGTGCTCACCTGACTTCTTTCTGCAAGGACAATGTGTTGTTCAAAGGTGTGAGAGAGGGTACGCAGGTATGGATGAGCCACGGTGATACCATTACTGCTGTTCCTGAGAATTTTAAAACGATTGCGTCTACAGACAAAGTGGCTATTGCCGCTTATCAGGTGGAAGGTGAACAAGTGTGGGGCGTACAGTTCCATCCGGAAGTTTTCCACAGTGAGGACGGTACACAGATGCTTCGTAATTTCGTTGTCGATGTATGTGGATGCAAGCAGGACTGGAGCCCGGCATCGTTCATCGAAAGTACTGTTGCCGAATTGAAGGCTCAGTTGGGCAATGACAAAGTAGTATTAGGCTTAAGCGGAGGAGTTGATTCTTCAGTAGCCGCTGTGCTGCTCAACAAGGCCATCGGTAAGAATCTGACTTGTATTTTCGTTGACCACGGTATGCTCCGCAAAGACGAATTCAAGAATGTAATGCATGATTACGAATGCCTCGGACTGAATGTGATCGGTGTAGATGCCAGCCGTAAGTTCTTCTCAGAACTGGAAGGTGTAACCGAGCCCGAACGCAAACGTAAAATTATAGGTAAAGGCTTTATCGATGTATTCGATGAAGAGGCACATAAACTGAAAGATGTGAAATGGTTGGCTCAGGGTACCATCTATCCGGATTGTATCGAGTCTCTTTCCATCACCGGTACTGTTATCAAGAGTCACCACAATGTGGGGGGACTTCCTGAAAAGATGAACCTGAAACTTTGTGAACCGCTTCGTTTGCTGTTCAAGGATGAAGTTCGTCGTGTAGGCCGTGAGTTAGGTATGCCCGAGCACTTGATTACCCGTCATCCTTTCCCGGGGCCGGGACTTGCGGTTCGTATTTTAGGTGATATTACTCCCGAAAAGGTGCGTATCTTACAGGATGCTGACGATATTTTCATTCAAGGTTTACGCGACTGGGGATTATACGATCAGGTATGGCAGGCAGGTGTTATCTTGCTTCCGGTTCAGTCTGTAGGAGTAATGGGAGACGAACGTACATACGAGCGTGCAGTAGCTTTGCGTGCTGTGACTTCAACAGATGCCATGACAGCCGACTGGGCGCATTTGCCTTATGAATTCCTCGGTAAAGTGTCAAATGATATTATAAATAAGGTAAAAGGTGTAAACCGTGTAACCTACGATATCAGTTCAAAACCACCTGCAACGATTGAATGGGAATAAGCCGTTTGAAGATGGTATATATAAAAGACAGCCGTTCGGAGAAATTCGGGCGGCTTTCTTTTTTAAATGTATGTACAATGCGATTATGATTTAACAGAAAAGGGACATCCTCACGGACCTCCCTTCCCTTTTTCCTTTTTTAAACCTTATGTAGTTGCTATAAATCTCTTACCGCAACATCTTATTATTATACTAAAAATCAATACTTTTTTAATAGATATATCTACTCTACAGCTTGTGCATTTCTCTCTTCAGGCCAATATGGGTTCTGATAGATAACTGACGAAGATATATCACCTGACGGGGATAACAACTCTATTTGCCGGATAGGTACCGGGTAGAGATAATGTGCTTTAGCCCAACTATAGCCGTCATATATTTCGTTGTTCTTTTTTACAACCGAATATGGACGTAAATAATTGGATAACTTTCTGGACGAAACATTAGCCATTGCATTATCCGGACCTTCGATGTATTCAAATTTAGCATCTTCTCCTTCATAACGTTTGTAAGCGTCGCTTCCCCAGAAGTTGAATCCTTCGGGAATGAATCTTTCAACTAATAATCTGTCCAATGATCTCCAACGGATCAGGTCGTCCATACGCATACCTTCACCAATAAACTCACAACGGCGTTCGCGGCGGATATTGTAAAGTGTTGCATCGATCATTTCGTTTTCACCTTTATATTTAGCCAGGTCGTTTTCCTTGCTCAGATCTGTTGCAGCAATGGTTTTATTGAAATCCGGATCAACCCCTGCACGAATGCGTACGGCTCTCCAGTATTCGGCAGCTTTGCCTGCAATATTTCCATTATTTTTCAGACAATAGGCTTCCAAATAATTCAAGTATGCTTCAACTGCACGGAAGATAACGCAACCGGTTGTTGATTGTGCTTGTCCTGAAACGTATTGTTTCTGGTCGTAGGAGAGACATTTACGAATGCGGTATCCAGTCAAATCTCTAACTTCTGATTCTGCTATAATTATCCTGGGATAATCCGATTCTTGATATGTCTTCATTGCATTGGTTGTAGCATTCGATACAGCTGGTATCATATCTTCTTCGCCGAACAGGAAGAGCTGCAGGCGTTCGTCTCGGTTTGCTTTTTCGTCCATTACCCGTTGGTCACCTTTGAAGGGGCATGCGGCAGTAGCTGCATACCAAGGCATGCCGTCTTTCATTAAGAAAGACTGAACATAATTACGTAGCATTCCATTATTTCCTCCTGAAGCTATATAGGCTGTAGCACCGTGCGCAATGGTAAAATCGCCGGAGAAGTAGTCGCGCCAGAAGAGTACTTCTTCGAATCCGCTCATGTCTTCGGCGGAGAACATATCGAAATAATCATTCCAGCCGGAAATATCATTATCGTTTGCCGGATTGAATACACCGCTGTTAGCGGTCAGTTTGACGACATCAGCCACTTGTTCGGCAGCTGCCATGGCTTCATCCAGAAAGAAGTTTATTTCTGTGTTAGCATCATATTTATAGTCAGGATGAACCCGTTTGCCGGGCCAGTTAGCATCACCCGGTACACGTCCTGTCCCTTGATGATACTTCTCAAAAGTGGCTTCATAGAGAGCTACACGCGATTTGATTAACAATGCACACTGCTTATTCAGGCGGTTATTGCCTGCAAAGCCGTGGTCATGCATATATTCGGCGGCTTTGTCGAGATCTTCAAGAATAAAGCGTGCCACCTTATTACGTGGTTGGCGCACTCCTTTTTCTATCAGTATTTCTGCGTTGTCCGGCAATACTTCAGTGATAATGGGATAGTCTCCGTACAATCTTAGCTTCTGGAAATATTTCCATGCACGGATAAAATACATTTCACCGATGTAATGTTTCACGTCATCGGCGTTACCCGATATTTCGCCTGCTTCATATTTGGGAAGTACTTTCTCAAAGAAATAGTTGCAATAACGGAAGAAAGAGAAATCCCAGTTGCCATTGGCTGCTTCTGTTTTCCATACATCCTTGGTATAGTAGTTCTGGACTCCGCTTCCGCTACTTTCACCTGAAACCATGTTATCGGTAGCTCCGTCGTTATTCACGGTACCTGCATTGAACCCGCCATGTGTTGAGAACAAGCTTTGGTATTGTGAGATACTGTAGGCTGCCAGGTGGTCTGCATTCTGAAAATAAGATTCTGGCGTAACCTGATCCAGCGGTTCTCTGTCCAGAAAGTCATTACACGAAGGGAAAAGTAATACTCCCCCTGTCAGTACGCATAGTTGTATGATTCTGTTTTTTAGTTTCATAATGATTCGTTTTTTAGAAATTTACGGTTAAACCAATTGCAATCACTTTCTGTAACGGATATACTTTACCCGGGTCAGTCCATTGTGTTCCGAGATTTTCCGGATCGAATACTCCGGTGATATCAGATACAGTCAGTAAATTATCGCCTGATACATAGACGCGTACTGATTCCATTCCCGCTTTCTTTGTCCATACTTTGGGCAATGTATATCCGATCTGGATATTTTTCAGGCGCCAATACGAAGCATCCTGTAAGTAGCGTGTCTGACGTTGTTGGTTCTTTGATGTATTACGGATGACACGTGGAAAATAAGCGTTGGTGTTGGCTCCTAAAGGATCGCCTTCCGGACGCCAGAAGTCCCAGTGCTCTTTGAATCCGGCAGAAGCCCATTCGCCGCCTCCGGAGAATCCCCAGAAGTACGGGCCATTCAGCCAGTAGTCACGTTTACCGATACCTTGCACAAAAGCACGGAAATCCAAACCTTTCCAAGCGGCATCTATTGTGATACCGTAGTTGAAACGAGGTGTGTTATTACCGATTATCTGCCAGTCGCCCGAGTCTCCCACTTTGTAGTTGCCTTGGTCTACCGAACCGCTGTTGTCGAGGTCGGCATACATGATGTCACCTGCTGCCCATTTTTGGCCCATCGGTTGTTTAGCGTTGGCAAGGTGCTGGTTCATTTCTTCATCACTTTGTGCAATGCCGATCGTTTTATATCCCCAGATCTCTCCTAATTTTTGTCCTTCATAGTAGGGATTGCTGAGGCTTTTATCCGGATTATTATATTTCAGTATCTTCTGTTGTGCATCCGAGAGTACGAATTTTACTCCGTAAGAGAAGTTTTTGATTCTGTCTCTCCATCCTACTTCTAACTCAAAGCCGTACGATTTCATGTCGGCATTGTTGATTTTAGGAACACCTGTACCTAAAATTGATGGAAGTTCCGGAGCAGTCGCAATCATGTCGTAAGTATAACGTACGAAATAATCGAATGACCCTGTCAGGCGGTTATTGAGTAATCCCCAGTCTAAACCCACATCCCACGTCTCGATGGTTTCCCAAGTTTTTTCGCTGCTCACGATACCCGGATTGCTGGCATAGTTCTGGCGTGTGCCGTTCACTAACCAACCGTAATTCTGTCCCTGGGGTAAAGTCTGGTAGAAAGGATACCAGGCATCATTGGTATTGGTATTACCCAACTGTCCCCACGATGCTCTTAGTTTTAAGGTTCCGATATTCAACTTGTTGGCAGCCTCTTCGAAGAATGCTTCGCGGGCGATATTCCATCCACCGGAGAAAGAAGGGAAGAAGCCCCAGCGTTTGTCACCTATGAAGCGTGAAGAACCGTCATAACGTCCGTTAGCTTCCAGCATATAACGGTCTTTGTAGTTCCAGTTCAAGCGGGCGAAGAAGCCGGCTACTGAAGTGTGTCTGTATCCGCCTGCTACGCTGGGTTCACCTACTGCCGTGTTGATAGTCGGTACAGAAGGGGTAATCAAGGTCGATTTGTCTGCATTCACGCTACGGTCTTTGTACAATTCGGCGTTGAAACCTACCATTGCTTTGAAGTAGTGCCCATTATCCAATTGCTTGAAGTAATCCGAATAGATATTAGTAGAGTAATAATTTTCTTTATATGCGTATTCAGATACCTTTGAACCGCCGATCGGATAACTGCCCACACCTGCATCCCAAGTCATACCTACCGGTTCGCCATCTACATTGTGTTGATAGACGGGAAGTACTTCCCAATGTTGGTTATTGGCAGTCACACGCAAACTTCCTTCTACATAAATTTTCCAATTCTTGATTGGTTCGAAGGTCAGTTGCAATTGTTGGGTGAAAAGATCTTTTTGATTAATTTGCCTACCTCCGTCTTCCAGTTGAATCAATTCAGAAGGTCCGGTCAGGTACCCGTTGTCATCATATACGGGTACAGTTGGCCAGCGGCGTGCCACATTGTGGAAGAACAGTCCTGTCAGATAACTTGGACGTTCAAAATCTTCGCGTGTCCATTTGGTTGAATATCCCAATGTAAACCAGTCTGTGATGTTGCTTGTTATTCTACCATTCAGGGTATAGCGTTGGAAAGTATCTTTCCCATGGCGTATCAGGCCTTTTTGGTCGAGAAAACTTCCACTGACGATATATTGGGTTTTATCCGTACCACCACTGATGCTGATGTTATGATCCATGGAAGGAACCCAGTCTTCGTATACTTCCTTAAACCAGTCTGTATTGGCATTTGAACCTGTATAGTAGTTCCAGTTACGTGACTGTTCGTCAAAGGTCGCTGATGATTTAAGGGTACCATCCTGGTACGCCTTGATACGTTCCAGCTGCTCTTTACTGAAAACTGCTCCACCATTGTGATTTAATGCCGCACGGTTGAAATATTGTGCAAAAGTATAAGAGTCCAGCATTTCAGGCAGATTGGTTGCATCCGAGAAACGTACATTACCGGAATAGGTAACTCTTGCTTTTCCCGACTGTCCGCTTTTTGTTTTTACCAGTACCACGCCGAATGCCGCACGTGCACCATAGATAGAGGCTGATGCGGCATCTTTCAGCACTGATACAGATTCAATGTCATTGGGGTTTACCGTGTTCAGGCTACCTTCGATACCGTCGATTAATATTAATGGAGATGAACCGGAACCGTCACCGATAGTACCTGTACCACGAATATTAATGTTCATTTCACTATCCAGTGCACCCCCACCGTTGTTGACCGAGAGGTTCAAACCCGGTACCACACCTTGCAGGGCTTGTGATACATTTTGTACCGGACGTGCCTCAAGCACTTCGGAATTGACCATACCTACGGCACCTGTCACGTTGACTTTTTTCTGTGAGCCATAACCTACAACGACCACTTCATCCAGTTGTTGCGAGTCTTCTTTCATGGTAACGTTAATAGGAGCGCCGGTTACTTTTACTGTAACGGTTTTGTAGCCGATGAACGAGATTTCGATGTTGCTTCCTTTGGGGGCATCGATAGAGAATTGCCCTTGCAGGTTCGTAATCGTACCTGTGTTATTTGCCAGGACTTTAACGGATACACCGATCATCGGTTCTCCGGTTTCGTCCACTACTGTACCTTTCACTTTGGTGTTGGCCTGCTGTACAGTTTCAATTCCGTGTTCTTCGTAAGTATTGGCTGCTGCTTGCTGCGGTGTTGCGCACCATAGCATGATAGAAGCAGCGATTGCCATTTTCAGGCGATTTGTTTCTCGAAGCCGGATTAGGCTCGGAAACAGGTTAGTTTTTTCTGTCATACACTAAATTGTTCGGTTAAACATCATTTTGAATAGTTTGTTTCTTAAATTTTCCGGGGAATCGGTTCCTTCGGAATCTGTGCTAAAGTCTTTTCTCTGTTTTATTTCATAAGCTTCTTTATTAGGGTTGTTGTATTGATTGTGATTTATGACATATATTTACAATTGTTTCTAATTTCAAGTTTCTATTAAGTTCTGATGGTACTTAATTGATTATGACAAACAGAAATACTGTAAAAGGAGTGCGGATAAGTGTTGAACGCTAAAACTGCTATCTGTTGTATATTAGTTGATTATAGTGAATGTCGGTTGCCTGTAATAGTCCTTATAACTTTAATTTATTAAATTACCAAAGGTCTACCTGTTTTTTTTAATAAGTGAGTTATTATATCTTGGACGAAATGTTTTTTTATGATATATTTGAAAAAATAGAAGCGTTGTTTGTGATTTATTAAAATATATTATTATCTTTGTCCCGTTGGTAGCTATTTGTTACGAATAAAATGGGTTTATTAACTTAATATTAGAAAACCCATTGATGGCGAAAAGCAGTTATAGTAAAGTACCATCAGAACTTTGCTATTTTTTTATTTTTCTTGAATTACTTCTCTTTCTTTGTTTCCACGACCGATCTCTTTGATCTTCAATCCCGATAAACAATTGTGAATAATATATCTGCTCTTATGGACTACTGATATGGACAGGGCAGGAGACTCTGTAAATGCAACCGGCATTAACGACGAATGCTGCCGTCATTTAAGGCGACAGACGGTTGCTTTAATAATCCGGCCTTTGTAGTGACAGGAGTGGCTGTTATATGTAATAAATACCCTATTTTAGTGTATTTTTTGTGGTTTCGGTCTTTTCTTTGCACACTTTTCATGCTTTTATGCAGAAAATCTATATCTTTGCAACCTAATTTAACATTAAAAGGTATGAGTTACAATTTGTTGAAAGGAAAAAGAGGTATTATTTTCGGTGCATTAAACGAGCAGTCTATTGCCTGGAAAGTAGCCGAAAGAGCCGTTGAAGAAGGTGCTGTTATTACATTATCAAATACTCCTGTTGCTGTCCGCATGGGACAGGTTTCTGCTTTGTCTGAGAAGTTGAATTGCGAAGTGATTGCTGCAGATGCCACTAACGTAGAAGATTTGGAGAACGTATTTAAACGCTCGATGGAAGTTCTCGGTGGTCAGATTGATTTTGTATTGCACTCTATCGGTATGTCACCGAACGTTCGTAAGAAACGTACTTACGATGATCTCGACTATAATATGTTGAATACTACCCTGGATGTTTCAGCTGTTTCATTCCATAAAATGATCCAGGCTGCCAAGAAACAAAACGCAATTGCCGAATACGGTTCTATCGTGGCATTGAGTTATGTAGCTGCACAGCGTACTTTCTATGGATACAACGATATGGCTGACGCTAAGGCATTGCTTGAATCTATTGCCCGCAGCTTTGGTTACATTTATGGTCGTGAGCACAATGTACGTGTAAATACGATTTCTCAGTCGCCTACCTTTACCACAGCCGGTTCCGGTGTGAAGGGCATGGACAAACTGTATGATTTTGCCAACCGCATGTCTCCGTTGGGCAATGCTTCTGCCGACGAGTGTGCAGATTATTGCATCGTAATGTTCTCTGATCTTACCCGTAAGGTGACCATGCAGAACCTGTTCCACGATGGTGGTTTCTCGAGTGTTGGTATGAGTCTTCGGGCGATGGCTACTTACGAAAAGGGTCTGGACGAATATAAAGACGAAAACGGTAATATCATTTACGGTTAAGGCAATGAAAATACGGAAGAACTATATTCTCCTTGTTTTGCTAAGTCTGCTTTTCGCATCCTGCCGGGTGGGGAAGGCAGAGCCTGTCGCAGACCCAATGGAGGAAGAGGGGATTTCCGTAGTCAGATATGATAAGCTGTTGGACGAATACGTTCGTTTCAACAGCTTTTCTGCTTTACAAAAAATGAATCTGGAATATTCTCTGCCTACTAAACTGCTGATTGAAGATGTATTGGCCATCGGGCAGGTAAGTGACGATCATATATTCCAGCGACTGAAAACATTCTATTCGGACACCACTCTGATCCGTCTGATAGAGGATGTGGAAACCAGATATCCCGAATTGGGATCTGTCGAGAAAGAGTTGACCAAAGGCTTCGGGAAACTGCAAAAGGAAGTGCCGGATATTATGATCCCCATGATATACACACAAATTTCGGCATTCAATGAATCCATCGTTCTGTCCGATAGCGTACTGGGCATCAGCCTTGACAAGTATATGGGCGAAGATTATCCGCTTTACAAGCGTTTCTATTATGGTTATCAGCGACGCACCATGCGTCCCGACCGGATTGTACCCGATTGTCTGGTATACTATCTGATGAGCCAGTATCCTTTCCCGATGGATTACTCCCGTACACTGCTCGATGTGATGATGCACTTCGGTAAAATTAATTATGTGGTGCAGCACCTGTTGGATTATTCCTCTTCGGAAGAAGCATTGGGCTATTCGGATGTAGAGAGAGAATGGTGCAAAGAGAACCAGCAGCAGATGTGGAGATATATTCTTGAAAAAGATCATCTGCATGCAACAGATCCGATGGTGGTACGCCAATATACCCGTCCGGCTCCTTTCACTAATACTCTGGGCGAGAATGCGCCTTCGATGGTGGGTACCTGGATTGGTACAAAAATCATCACTTCGTATATGAAACATCATAAAAAAACAACCTTACGGCAATTGCTCGAAATGAACGATTACGAACGTATGTTCACCGAATCTCGTTTTAATCCGTAAAATTCTTATTATAAAAATCCCTTGTTCATGGATACCGCTCTCTATCTTTTGCCCGTTACATTGGGCGACACTCCCATCGAGTCTGTATTACCACCCTACAATAAAGAAATTATTCTGGGAATCAAGCATTTTATTGTCGAAGATGTCCGTTCGGCCCGCCGTTTCCTGAAAAAGGTGGATCGTGAGATTGACATCGATTCGCTCACCTTTTATCCCTTAAACAAGCACACTTCTCCTGAAGATATTTCCGGTTACCTGAAACCGTTGATCGGTGGATTGTCTATGGGAGTGATTTCGGAAGCCGGTTGTCCGGCCGTTGCCGATCCGGGAGCCGATGTCGTGGCTATTGCGCAACGTAAGAACCTGAAGGTAGTGCCGTTGGTGGGCCCTTCGTCTATCATTCTTTCTGTGATGGGATCGGGATTTAACGGACAAAGCTTTGCCTTTCACGGATATCTGCCTATAGAGCCGGCTGAGCGTGCCAAAAAGCTTAAAGCTCTTGAACAACGGGTATATGCCGAACATCAGACACAGCTGTTTATAGAAACGCCCTATCGGAATAATAAGATGGTGGAGGATATTTTGCATAACTGCCGTCCGCAAACACGTCTTTGCATTGCAGCGAATATCACCTGTGAGGGTGAGTACATCCGCACCAAGACCATCAAAGAGTGGCAGGGAAAAGTGCCCGACCTGACTAAGATACCTTGTATTTTTCTCTTATACCAATAACCTGTTTCAGGTGTTCATATTCCAACTCAAAGCATTCGCTGAAGAAGTGAGTGCCTAAGTTGTGTTCTATCTGTTGGAAAGTCCACAGTTTTCCTCCTTTGAACCGTGGATCGCAGAGGATAGAATCATCTTCCATTTCGACAATAAACAGATAAATCAGACGGTTGGTCTGTGCATTTTCGAAATGATAGGAGATGGTAAATGTAGGTTTCAGATCCGATGCTTTTGGGAAAGCATTACTCAATAAGCGGTTGGCACCTTCGGTCAACGTCTCTCCGTACCGGAGATAACATTCCATCGGTATATCCACTTTGAACTTGTCGAGAATACAGCTTTGCGGACGATTGCAAAGGAACAGCATGCCATGGGTAGAGACGGCAATGCGTATTACCGGGTTGATATAAGCATTCTTGTAGTTGATGGCTTCTACGGCCAGGCTTTTTCCAATGACGTCGCCACGGGTGTTGACGATGGGCACATATTCTGTATGGGCCATTACATGATTAAAATAACGGATGCCTATCTGGTTGAACAGAATGCTGAGGATAAATATGGCAGGCGGCAATATGTGGTAAAGCACCAGCGTGGAAGTCGGAGTGAGAGGGTGTGCTATCAGGATAGTCAGACTGATAACGGCAAAGTGCAGAATACCCAGAATCAAAACAACCCGTGCCGATACGACAGCCGATTCCGCTCCCTGGGCAAACAGTCGGCGGTTGCACTGGGCACTCTGGCGCAGGTAGTGGTTAATGAACCTTCTCCTGTGTAAGAAAAGAATAACCATTGGAATCAGTATACTGACTTCAAGTGTCAGGGGCAAAGCTCCTACCGGGACAAAATCTCCGGGAATGAGACTTGCCAGAGCCAATAGTGTCAAAATTCCCGTAGAGATATAAAGGATAAAATTGGGTATACGCGCCCCGTTACGGGACAGGGACCTGTATGAAAAGATAAGTCCGATACCTGTACCGATATAGATTGATATGTCCTGTGTTATAAATTCGCATAAAAGGATGGAAACAATAACAGGGATAAAGCCCAATGACATATTAAATGCGGAAGAAAGTACTCCTTTGTTACCCATATGTTTTTTATTGTATTATTTTGCCGTTTACTTGTAAAACAAACAAGGAGCCTGTTATGTTCTTACTACTTCTTATTAAATCGGATATGTTTTTCCGCATGATATGATGAACGTACTAATGGTGCGCTTTCTACTTGTTCGAATCCCTTTTTGAGCCCTGTTTCTTTATAGATGGCGAATTGTTCCGGGGTAATGTATGCCACAACCGGATAGTGTTTATGGGTCGGTTGCAGGTATTGTCCGATGGTAAGGATTTTGCAACCGACGGCAATCAAGTCGTCCATTAACTCCTCCACTTCGGCAGGAGTTTCGCCCAAACCGACCATAATACCCGATTTGGCTGTTGTACCACTCTCGGCTATCTGACGGATCACCTCCAGGCTGGTGTGATAATTGGCCGCACTACGCACTTGTGGGCTGATACGTTTTACGGTTTCCATATTGTGGGAAATGATTTCCGGACCGGCTTCTATCACTTGGGAAACCAGTTCCTTGCGCCCCTGGAAGTCGGGGATCAGTACTTCGGTGGTCGTTTCCGGATTCAGGCGTTTGATTTCACGAATTGTTTGCGACCAATGGGCGGCGCCCAGGTCGGGTAAATCATCGCGGTCCACCGATGTGATGACTGCATGTGAGAGCTTCATCAAGGCAACCGATTCCGCAACGTGCAACGGTTCGTCAGGGTCCAGAGGCAAAGGACGCCCGGTCCGGGTATTACAGAATTTGCAACTGCGGGTACAGATGTCACCGGCAATCATGAACGTGGCCGTACCTTTTCCCCAGCACTCGCCCATGTTGGGGCAGCGCCCGCTGCTGCAAATGGTGTGCAGGCAGTGCGATTCGACAATACGTTTGGTTTCCGTATAGCGTTCGTTGGCTCCGATACTGATCTTAAGCCATTCGGGTTTGCGTACCCGTTGATCGTTTCCCATATGATAGTACTGTTTTGTTTAATGATAGAGAGGCTGTCTCAAAAGTTATATTCACCACAGATTACACAGATTAACACAGTATTAGTTTTCAAATCGTTGATTATCAACATGAATAATCTGTGTTAATCTGTGTAATCTGTGGTGAACTCTGACATCTCTTCGAACGATTTCTTATAAATTGTTCAGGAAAAAGTTCGTTAACCTCGTATACAGATGGTTCCGGGTATTTCCGCCATAAATGCCGTGATTCCGGTTGGTATATACCTGCATGTCGAACTGTTTTCCAAGCTGTACCAGGTGTTCGGCATATTCGGTACAGTTCTGGAAGTGAACGTTGTCATCTGCCATACCGTGTACCAAAAGCAGGTTTCCATGCAAGTTGTCTGCACGGCTGAATGCTGAGGCAGCTTTGTAGCCTTCGGCATTTTCTTTCGGAGTACGCATGAAGCGTTCGGTATATACAGTATCGTAATATTTCCAGTCTGTAGGTGCGGCAACAGCGACTCCGGCTTTAAATACCGGTGTACCTTCGCTCATACTCATGATGGTCATGTATCCGCCGAAGCTCCATCCCCAGATGCCGATGCGTCCTTTGTCCACATAAGGCAGGCCACCCAGATATTTGGCAGCTTCCACTTGGTCTTTTGCCTCTTTTACGCCCAGGTTCAGATAGGTGCACTTCTGGAATTCGCTTCCACGGCCTCCTGTGCCGCGACCGTCCACACAAGCCACTACGTAGCCAAGACTTGCCATGTATGTTTCCCAGCTGATTCCCCATTCGTCCAGAACCTGTTGCGAACCCGGACCGCTATACTGGAACATCAGTACCGGATAGCGTTTTGAGGGATCGAAGTTCACAGGTTTCATCATCCATCCGTTCAGGTCTACTCCTTCTGTGGTCTTGAAAGTGAAGAATTCCTTTTGCGGTATGGCATATCCGGCTAACTTTTCTTTCAGTTTATCATTGGTCACCAGAGTTTTCAATACTTTACCCGTATTGTCATTCAGTGTAATCAGCATCGGAGTATCGAGGCTGGTAAACTTGTTCATAAAATATTTCATCGAACTGCTGAAGATCGGGCTGTTGGTTCCTTGCTGATTGCTCAGTTTCACTTTCTTGCCTTTACGGTCTATCTTGTATACAGCCTGGCGCATCGGACTCTCTTCGTTGCTGGTGTAATAGAACTCGTTGGTATCCGGATTCCATCCGATGAAGTTTTTTACTTCATAATTGCCGCTGGTCACCTGCTTAATCAGATTGCCGTTCATGCTATACCAGTACAGGTGCGGATATCCGCTCTTGTCGCTTACAAAACTGAAATTGTCCGGATAGAACCGGATGTTGTCGAATACGTTCTCGTTGATGTAATAAGGAGATTCATCACGTAAAGCCAGCTTGCATACTGTACTGCGGGGATCGGCAAAATACATGTCGAAGCGGTTTTGATGACGGTTCAGTGTCATGATGGCCAGTTTGTTCGGATCTTGTGTGAAACGGATGCGTGGGATATAACCATCGGCATCTATCGGCAGTTTTACCTGACGGGTCACTTTTGATTTGATGTCGAACGTATGTACCGATACCTTAGAGTTGGGATAACCTGCCTTGGGATATTTGTACGTATACTCGCCCGGGTAGTCCTGCAACGCATTGTTGCGTGGAGCCTCGCCGGCAAACAGCGGGAAGGTGTATGATGGCACTTCCGACTCGTCGAAGCGGACATAAGCCAGCATGGTATTGTCGGCATTGAACTCCAGGGCACGGTTGAAACCGAACTCTTCTTCATATACCCAATCGGGAATACCGTTCAGCACGCTGTTTAGTTTGCCGTCTTCTGTCACCTGCGATTCGCTGTTGCCATACAGGAGCTTCACCAGGAAGATGTTATTGTCGCGGACAAATGCCACCAGATTGCCGTCCGGTGAGAATACCGGAGCTTGTTGCGGGCCGCCGTCCGAGAGTTTTTCTACGATATTGTTGGTAGTAACCCCTTTATCGTTCCGTTTCACCGGATACAGATAGTGGACTGCCGTATAAGAGTGACGGTAGATAGGGGTTGTTTCCGTTGCAATCAGAATTTTTGATCCGTCCGGTGAAAACTGATAGCTGTCGAATTTCTTGAAAGGACATTCGCGAGCTTTGGCCACATCGAATACCACTTCCACCGGTTCACCCGTGCGGAAGGAATATTTCACGATTTGTGTGCCTTCGGCATTTCTTTGTGTGTAGTGTTCGCCGTCCGGCATGGGAACCACACCATAGATGTTTTCGGGACTGAACTTGCCTGAGTTGATCTCTTTCAGGTCGAGCGCTTTGCCTCCTTGTGCGAAGCCGGCAAGGCAGCACAGACAGAAAAACAGAAAAATGAATTTTCTTTTCATTGGCTTTAGATGATTTTTAGGTTGTTTCTATAGTGCCGGCAAAGGTAAGGATAAACGGTGAGCCTTCAAAACGAGAGGGTTAAAATATCTGTGAAATAGCGTTCGGAAACGAAAAAAACAGAGCCTCTGTTGGCTCCGGGCAGAGGCTCTTCCGGGTACAGACAGAGCCTCCGGAGAGCAGAAACGGAGGCTCCGTCCCAGACGTTGGAGACACGGAAAGTGGGCCAGCCTCCGAGCCACCTCTCGAACAGTGCTGTATCCCTTTATTCATGGGCGTTTGAGCGTGTTCGAAAAACTGACTGAAGTCGATTGGTGGGCCATATAATAAATACTAACAAAAAAAGATATATGAATATATCAGTTCAGATCGTGCGCAATCGGTGAGAAATGATTCCGGATTTGTCGGGAGTTATCCCCCTTTCATCGGTTTTGCTACCGTTATTGACGAAAAAGCCTTTCCGGGTGGTGGCAAATGACCTATCTTTGTGGACGAAGATTAAATGAAATAATTAACAATGAAATGATATATGGAAAAGAAAGAGTTTTCATCTCCCGCTCGGAGATACGGTAAGTTTTTTATTGCCTTTATTTTTATAACGGCAGGAGTGCTTCTACTGGCCCGTAATCTGGGATGGATTACTTATGCCCTGTTTGACCTATTGGTGTCCTGGCAAATGCTTCTGATTCTCTTGGGAGTATACCTGATGCTGCGCCGTCAGATTCTGCGGGGATTGATTCTGGTTGGCATCGGGGCCTATTTAATAAGCCCGCATCTGGGATGGTTTCCGGCGGGAGTCCATATCACTCTTTTCCCGATTATATTGATTGTTATTGGACTCGCTTTTTTATTCAGGCCGAAACGTGCCCGGCACGAACGGATGCGGAGGGGAAACTTTGCCAGCAGCCAATATAACTCTACGGATGGAGTGCTTCACTCGGAGAATACCTTCAGCGGTATCAGACAAGTGGTGCTCGATGAATTCTTTAAAGGCGGGACGATACAGAATTCGTTTGGCGGGACGATTATTGACCTGCGGCGTACGACCCTTCCCGAAGGTGAAACGTTTCTCGATATTGATTGTACATTTGGTGGAATAGAAATTTATGTGCCTTCCGATTGGAAAGTAGTGTTTCGGTGTAACACCTGCCTGGGCGGATGTCAAGACAAACGTTTTGGTGGAGGTGTGATCGACCAGAACCGGATATTGGTCATCCGGGGCGACTTGACATTCGGAGGTATTGAAATAAAAAGTTGAAAATAAAACATGGATATACATCCTATACAAGAATCTTCCCGACGGTGGATGACGGCATTGATATTGGCCGTTGCCGCAGCAGGGATACAAACAGCATTACTTTGGGGCTATGCCGGGGCCGACACGCTTCCGGCTGCAATAGACGGCTTTTTATCCGTCGGTTTGCTTTGCCTCCTGGCCTATCTGGCATGGTATGTCATCGGCCTCGTCTCCATATTGCAAACAGATCTGCTGATAGCCGCCCTGGCGCTGCTTTTTTGGCTGGCGGGAGGCTTTGCCGTGCAATATGTGATGGAACAGAACCTGGGACAAGTCTATGCGTCTTTCGGAGAGACGCTCCCTTTCCGCATACTGTTCGGAGCATTGGCTTGGGGAGTGATGATGTTGTGGTATCGTTTACAGTCGTTGAGCACTGTTCAGGAGGAGATATTAGAAGAGGCTGTTTCAAGAGAAGAAGCCCTTCGTGAAGAACTGAAGCAGGCCGGATGCCGCGAAGAGAAAGCGTCGTCGGAAGAGGCGGAATGCATTGACCGCATCACGGTGAAAGACGGTACGCATATTCACCTGATCTGTACCGACGAATTGCTGTACATACAGGCATGTGGCGATTACGTCACATTAGTGACCCCTTCGGGACAATATGTCAAAGAGCAGACGATGAAGTACTTCGATGCCCATCTGCCGTCGGCCGGATTTGTGCGTGTACATCGCTCTACGATAGTAAACGTGACACAAATATCACGGGTGGAACTCTTCGGGAAAGAGAACTATCAACTCTTACTGAAAAATGGGGTCAAGCTGAAAGTGAGTAACTCCGGATATAAGCTGCTGAAAGAACGGCTGGAGCTATAATAACTCCTATCTGGGAATAAACGGAAGGGTGTAGCCATACGAAGCGGATGGCTACACCCTTTTGTGCCTGGGGCTACACCCTTTCCTCCGGATGGCTACACCCTTTCATAAAAATCTTATGGAGAAAGGACCGGTAGCCGGAATAGATTTATTATATTTGCACTAATTGCAAAAATATAATATTCTATGACTGAATCGGCTCCGATGCCTTTATACAACGAGTTTACTTTCTTTCTGAAAAAATATTTTCCTTACAAGGTGCAGAAGATATCTCTCAATGCGGGTTTTACATGTCCCAACCGGGACGGAACGAAGGGACTGGGAGGCTGTACATATTGTAATAACCAGACATTCAATCCCGAATACTGCAAAACGGAGAAATCCGTCACCCGGCAACTTGAAGAGGGGAAGCAGTTCTTTGCCCATAAATATCCGGATATGAAATATCTGGCTTATTTTCAGGCTTATACCAATACTTATGACGAACTTGAAGGACTGAAACGGAAATACGAAGAAGCTCTGAGCGTAGATGGTGTAGTGGGATTGGTCATCGGTACACGTCCCGATTGCATGCCGGATCCTCTGCTGCATTATCTGGAAGAGCTGAATAAACACTCTTTCCTTTTGGTGGAGTATGGCATTGAAACCACCCGGGATGCTACACTCAAACGTATTAACCGGGGGCATACCTATGCCGATACGGTAGAAGCTGTCCACCGGACCGCAGCGTGTGGTATTTTAACCGGGGGACACGTCATTCTCGGTCTTCCGGGAGAGAGCCGCGAAGAAATCATTGCCCAGGCGGCAGAGTTGTCACGTTTGCCCCTGACTACTCTCAAGATGCATCAGTTGCAGCTGATACGTGGCACGAAAATGGCACGTGAGTTTGAACTCCATCCCGAAGATTTTCATCTCTTTAGTGTCGACGAGTATATCGATCTGGTAATCGATTATGTGGAACATCTGCGTCCCGACCTGATACTCGAACGTTTTGTTTCACAATCACCTAAAGAACTCTTGATTGCACCCGACTGGGGATTGAAGAATTATGAATTTACGGCCCGCGTGCAAAAAAGAATGAAAGAAAGAGGTGCTTATCAGGGAAAGGCATACTCGGTTTAGAAAAAAAGAACTATTTTTGCGAAGCGAATGAGTTGCGAGTTACGAGTTGCAAGTTTAGAGTGCCGTTGGGTGTTGTTACTCGTGCCCCGTAATTAATTAAACTAAAATATAGAATGGAACAGAAAACAAGAATTAAAGGAAACGTTCATTATGTGGGAGTTAACGACCGTAACAGGCACCTCTTTGAGGGAATGTGGCCTTTACCCTATGGAGTTTCATATAACTCTTATCTGATTGATGATGAAATGGTGGCACTGATTGATACAGTGGATATTTGCTATTTCGAAGTATATCTTCGTAAAATTAGAAGTATCATAGGCGACCGTCCTATCAACTATTTGATTATAAATCACATGGAACCGGACCATTCAGGTTCTATCCGATTGATTAAACAGCACTATCCCGATATTGTAATCGTTGGCAATAAGCAGACTTTCGGAATGATCGAAGGCTTCTATGGTGTGACCGGCGAGCAATATCTGATAAAAGATGGTGATTTCCTTGCTCTCGGACGTCATAAACTGCGTTTTTACCTTACTCCGATGGTGCATTGGCCGGAAACGATGATGACATTCGACGAAACGGATGGTGTACTCTTCTCCGGTGATGGGTTCGGCTGCTTCGGTACGCTGGATGGCGGGTTTGTGGATACACGCATGAACATCGATCACTATTGGGGCGAAATGGTGCGTTATTATTCCAATATCGTCGGAAAATACGGTTCGCCCGTACAGAAAGCTTTGCAAAAACTGGGAGGACTTCCCATTTCGACCATTTGCTCTACACACGGTCCGGTATGGACTGAAAATATCACTAAGGTGGTAGGCATTTACGATAAACTGAGCCGTTACGATGCAGACGAAGGTGTGGTGATTGCTTACGGAAGCATGTATGGCAATACCGAACAGATGGCGGAGGCCATTGCTGCCGAACTGTCGGCCCAGGGCATTAAAAACATCGTGATGCACAACGTCAGCAAGAGCAATCCTTCTTATATCCTTGCCGATATCTTCCGTTACAAAGGATTGATTGTCGGTAGCCCGACTTACAGCAACCAGATTTTCCCGGAAATAGAGTCGCTTTTGTCCAAAATACTAGTACGTGAGTTGAAAGGACGTTATCTGGGCTATTTCGGTTCGTTCACATGGGCCGGTGCCGCCGTGAAACGTATGGCCGAGTTTGCCGAAAAAAGTAAATTCGAACTGGTCGGCGACCCTGTAGAGATGAAACAGGCCATGAATGATATCACCTATCAACAGTGTGAGAATCTGGCACGTGCCATGGCCGACCGTTTAAAAAAAGACAGAGTATAAGTTACCCCTAATTTATTAACCTGATAAAAACAATCGAACATGAGACTAATCATTCAGCCGGACTATCAGTCCGTTTCTCAATGGGCAGCACATTATGTTGCTGCTAAGATCAAAGCTGCCAATCCTACTCCGGAAAAACCTTTCGTATTGGGTTGCCCCACCGGATCATCTCCTCTGGGTATGTATAAGGCACTGATCGACCTGAATAAAAAAGGAATCGTATCGTTCCAGAATGTTGTTACTTTCAACATGGACGAATATGTGGGACTGCCGAAGGAACATCCGGAAAGCTACTATTCTTTTATGTGGAACAACTTCTTCAGCCATATCGACATCAAACCGGAGAACACGAACATTCTGAATGGGAATGCTGCCGATCTGGATGCTGAATGTGCACGTTATGAAGAGAAGATCAAATCGTATGGTGGTATCGACCTGTTTATGGGAGGTATTGGTCCCGACGGTCACATCGCTTTCAACGAGCCGGGGTCTTCACTGAGCTCTCGCACTCGTCAGAAGACACTGACTACGGATACGATTATCGCTAACTCCCGCTTCTTCGATAATGATATCAACAAGGTTCCCAAAACTTCGTTGACAGTCGGAGTAGGTACTGTGCTTTCTGCCCGTGAGGTGATGATTATCGTAAACGGCCACAACAAAGCACGTGCATTGTATCATGCCGTAGAAGGTGCTATTACTCAGATGTGGACTATCAGTGCGTTACAGATGCACGAGAAGGGTATCATCGTTTGTGACGATGCTGCTACTGCCGAACTGAAAGTAGGTACTTACCGTTACTTCAAGGACATCGAAGCAGATCATCTCGATCCGCAATCGTTGCTGAAGTAATACATAAGCATAAAAATAAAGAAGAGGATAGGTCAATCGTTTTTTCGGCCTATCCTCTTCTTTTTATCGGTCTGATACATGAAGCCCGGTTGGGCGGGGCTAATCTTTCAGACCGTCTTTGATCCCTTCCATTGCTTTCTCGCCTTTCTTCACAGCTTTTTGGGTACCTTCTTTCACATCTTTTGCTGCATCCTTCGCTGTGTCTTTGGCTTTCTCAAAAGCGTCTTTGGCACCCTCTTTCAAGTCATTGCCTATTTTCTTCAGCTTCAGGGCGGCATAAGTGGATTCCAGTTTTACTATCTCGTCCTTTTCGTTCGAGGTCATTTGCTCACTGAATTTGTTATAACTGTCTTTTAGCTTCGTAAATTGCTCGTCAGCTTTTTCCCAGTCGGCTTTTGTATAGTCCTGGGCGTTTTTCTGTACGTTTTCGACAAAAAGCTTGAAGCCGTCCAGATACGACTCCTTTGTTTGGCTGCATGCGGTGGCAATGGCCAGTACTAATGCAAGGAATAATACTTTCTTCATAATCAAATACTATTGTTTAGGTTTTATATATTAACACCGTGTATTTGAAAATTGTTTGCCCGGGTCAGGATTCTTCCAGTTCCCCTTTGCCTTGCCGGACGATGGTTACCTCTCCGTCAGTACAGTTTACGATGGTCGAAGGTTCGATTCCGCCGATTCCTCCGTCGATCACAAGATCTACCTGGTCACCGAACTTCTCGTCTATCAGCTCCGGGTCAGTGATATACTCTATGTCTTCATGTTCGTCATGGGGCAGGGTAGTGGTCATGATCGGAGCATCCAGCAGACGCGCGATCTCCCGGATGATGTGGCTGTCCGGCATACGGATACCCACTTCCTTCCGGTTACGGAAGATTTTAGGCAACCGGTTCGTTCCGTTCAGAATAAAGGTGAAGGGACCGGGCAGGTTGCGTTTCATCAGTTTGAAGATATTATTGTCTACCTTGGCATATTCGCTGATACTGCTCAGGTCGTAGCAGATGATAGAGAGATTGTTTTTCTTTGGGTCTATTTCCTTAATCCGGCAGATGCGTTCGATGGCACGTTCCTTCAGGCCGTGGCAACCGATGGCATACATGGTATCTGTGGGATAGATAATCAGTCCCCCGTCATTCAGCAGGTCCACAATCCGTTGCAGGTCCTGGGGATTATTGTTTTTCTCGTAAAGTTTGAGTATCATAATTGTTCGTTATTTAATCTTCTTTTTTAAGAAATCAAGTGCTTTTTCTACGGCTTTTTCCTTTACTTTTTCCTTCACGGAATCTTTATTGGCCGTAGTTGCCGAATCTAGTCCCAGTTTTTTCCCTATTTCGCTGATTGCCTTATCTGTGACTGCTTCCACTGCCTGGTTGGTCATGCTTTTCGTATCCAGTGAAACTTTGGGCGAAGAGAAAGTGCCCCCTATTTTCAGGTCGAGTGTAGTCAGTTTGGCAATATCACCCGCTGATGCCGGTAGCTTGATTTTTCCCGAGTAGTCGATGGTCTGGTCAAGTCCCGTACTTCCTGAAAGGTTCATCACATAGTCTCCTAACTTAATGTCGAACGGTTCGGTAGACACTCTTCCCTCCTTGATGGTGAAGTCCAGCGTCATGTCCTTCACTTTCATTTCTTTGAGTTCAGGCTTCTTCACGGCATCGGCTATCTGGTCGATGACCTTTACACCGCTGAGGCTAAGGTCTTTGGTCGAAAGGCTGCCATTGCCTTGCATCGTATCCATGACGGGCTCCATCCGGTTGTCGAGCAAAGTCTGCACATGCATGTTGCCGGAGAAGTTTCCTTTCAGATTCTCGAAAATAGGAGCCATTTGCTGTACCATATTCAATTCTTTGTAGGCTTGTGCAAAGCTGAGTCCCTCCAGGCGGAACCCTGCATTCATCTCCGGTTTTTTTAAGTCGGCGGTAGAATAATATCCGTTCATAATAACCTTGCCTCCCATGGTGTTCATCGACAGGTTTTTCATATCCACTTTTCCGTCTTTTACAACCAGTTTTCCATTCATATTCGTAAAGGCCATCTTGTCGAACAATACCTCTTTCAGGTTGGCATCCATCTGGAAATCGATATTGCGTGGAACCTCTATCAGGCTGGCTGCTTCATCGGGCGAAACTGCCTGTGCCGTTTGGGTGGTAGTATCGGTTGAGGCTGTCATAAAGTCGTTCAGGTTGAGATGGTTCGACCGGACATTCAATGTACCTTTCAATGTAGTGCCTTTCAGAGCATAACCCATGTAATTTTCGAACCGGCTGTCGGCGCTAAGGTCGTTCTTGCCAATAACTACTGTGGTCTCGCTGAGTTGCAGATATTTCGGAGTGAAAGTGAACAGTGATTGTCTGACTTCTACATCAGGTATCTCTTTCATTTTTAGTTTCATGTCGCTAAGGGCGATGGTACCCGATGCGGAGAAACGGTCATATTGCTCTTTTTCGATGTACGAAAGGCGTCCGCCCATCTTCATATCCGCACGAATGGTGCCATTCAGTTCCATGTCGTCCAACGGGTATACTTGCTTGATCATTCCTAAATTAAGCACTCCCTTTGCTTCGGCTGTAAAGTCCGGATCGCTGACCGGTGTCTTTATATCGGCAGTCAGGCTAAACGGGTTGTTTGCCAGACGGAAGCTGAAAGGACGAATGTTGATTTCTGTCAGGTCGATATTACCTCCCGGGTTACGTACTTGTGCGTCAATGTTGATCTGGTCGACTCCTGCCGGCAGGGACGGATAACGGAACATGGCATTCTTTACTGATAACCGCACATCGAACCGGGGGACGGTATCACCTTGCAATACTCCTTTTGCCGTGGCTTCGAGGGTAGCGGTTCCGTCTGTTTTCAGATTCTTGAATTCTTTGGAGTAGATGGCTGGTATCAGGGACAGAATTTCCTTAAAGCCCACTTCGCTGGTATTGAGCTTCAGGTCCATGTCGATGACAGGATCTTTCAGTTCTACCCATCCGTCGATGCCTGCCTTAATGGCGTTGAGGCGAAATTCATTCTTTTTCAGTGTGAATTTGTGATGTACGAGGTCAGCGTCCACATCCATTTTGGCATAGATGTTGGCTTGTGAGAGGAAGGGAATACCATTCATCTTATAAGTCAGGGCTTCGGTCTCTGCTTCTAAATTGAGCAAAGTCTGGTCGCTGCCCAGGTCGCCCGAGCAAAGCGCGTTGAAATTGTGTATGTCGGCATATATGGCGGACTGTCGGTCGTCATACACCACATTCATGTTCTTGATAACAAAACGCTGAAGTTTAATCCGGAAGGGAGAAGATTCGCTGCTTTCCGATGTCTCGCTGACGGCGGCTGAATCGGGTTTCATGATATCCCAGTTGACTTTGCCGTCAGGAAGTACGATGGCATGTAGCCAGGTATCTGTGACAGATACTTTGGAAACGTCGTATCCGCTGTCTCCGAAGAGCGAAAACAGGTTAATGGCGGCAGTAACTTCACCGGCTTTCACCAGCGTGTCGTTTTCAAACGCTCCTGTTCCTTTCAGCCAAAAATCGTTTAGGGTAACGGAAGCTTTCGGGAAATTACGGAACAGGCTGATGTCGAGGCTGCTGAAATCGAACCGGGCGTTCAGCATTTTGTTTCCTTCGGTTTTTACGATACCTTCAATTTTGCCGCGGAAGGCAAAAGGAAGGAGAAACATCAGTATCAGGATGACACCGATGACGATTGCTGTAATTTTGAGTCCTTTTTTCATAATTGCACTGGTTGTTAGGTTGATAGTGGTAACAAAGTTAATAATAAAAGACGAGAAGTCCAAGGTGATGATGGATTATGTTTGGATAGGAGCAAGTTAAGCTTACCACAGAGTAACACGGAGTCTCACAGAAAATTTAAGTACCTATAATAAAAGATTAAAACTCTGTGAAGTTCCGTGTTACTCTGTGGTGAATCGACTTCAAGACCATTGAAGAAATGAACTTATCTTATTTCTTCTTTTTTCGTAATTCCTCTGCGATTCGCCATTGTATGGCCGCTTCTGTCTCTTTCCCCACTTTCAGCAGTGCATCTCCAAAAAGTTCGTGTGCACCCGGATGTTCCGGTTTCAAGGTGGTTGCTTTGTCGAGATCGGCCAAGGCGCCTTCCGTATTCTCTGTTTTCAGACGGAGTTTGCCCCGGTTGTAGAGTGCCTTGAAATCTGTCGGACGAAGACTTACTGCCCGGTTCAGGCAACTCTCGGCATCAAAGAACTCTTTCTCGTTGAAAAGTGTGATTCCTTTCCGTATCCATGCATCGGTGTATTCGGGATACAGTTCGATTGCTTTGTCGTAATTGGCCAGTGCAGCCCGGGTATCATGTGCCTGGGTGATGCATTCGTTGCCCATCAGCAGATATTCCCGCGCATACTTTTGCAGACTTTTTTGCTGTGCGGCCATTTGTTCCTGTAACTTCCTTTTCTGTTCACGCAACAGGTTGATGACACCCAGTTTCCGGCGGATCAGTCTCCGGGCGGTAGGCTTCTCTATGTCGTAACGGGAGTGGATGGCCAAGAAAAACTGTTCAAGACACGATTCGAAATCTCCTTTGTCGAAAGCACGGGCAGCTGCGGCATATTGCACATCGGCTTGTGCCTGTTTCAGAGCTTTGTCGATAGCTTGCCGGTTATTGAACCTTCCGGAAAAACTTACGATTTCGGGACGGACAAAGATGTCGGCACGGCTGACAGGCTTTTTTAATTGAATGCCCTCGAGCGAGGTACAACGGCTGAGAGCTACGTATGCCTGTCCTCCGGCGAACACTCCGCCGGTGAAGTCGATAACTACGCGACTGAAGGTCAATCCCTGACTTTTGTGTACGGTGATGGCCCATGCCAGCCGAATGGGATATTGAGTGAAGGTGCCTAACTCTTCTTCTTCGATCTCTTTCTTTTCTTCATTGTACTTATAGCGAATGTTTCGCCATGATTCACGGTGGACATCGCACTCTTTACCGTCATCGGTGATGACATAGATGATACCGTCGTTATCGATTCCGCTTACTACACCGATGGTCCCGTTCACCCAGCGGCGTTCAAAATCGTTCTTGATAAAGATGATCTGTGCTCCGGGTTTCAAAGTCAGGTCCTTGGATGTCGGCAGGCTGCTTTCGGGAAAATCTCCGTTGATTTCGCCTTCGAATACTACCGGATCTCCGGGGAGTTCGGCAAGCCGTCGGTCATTGATGGTTTCCACCGTATCGCGACGGGTGGCAAGGGTGATGTACATATCCTCTTCCGAGGCATCGATGGGAGCGCCATAACGGGTATTGAGCAACTGAAGGTCGGCGGCTCCGGCAGCTCCGCTGCGAATGTGATCGAGTACGCTGACAAAAACCGCGTCCGACTGCCGGTATACCTTTTGCAATTCGATGGATACCAACTCTATTTCGTTGAAAACCCGTGCCGAAAAAAAGTAAGGAGTGGGATAGAAGCGGTTGATAATTTCTCGTTCGTCTCCTTTGATCACCGGTTCCAGCTGGAATACATCGCCCACCAGTAAAACCTGTTTCCCGCCGAATGGGTCACGCAGGTTGCGGCTGTATACTCGCAGGATGCGGTCTACGGCATCAATCATATCTGCCCGCACCATCGATATCTCGTCGATAATGACCAACTCTACCTGTTCCAACAGCTTCCGATGGGGCTTGGTATACTTGAAGAATTCGTGGATACGTCCCCGTTGCAGGCTTAGGTTGGGGTCGTCGGGCAGCAATGGATGGAAGGGGAGCTTGAAGAAACTGTGTAAAGTACTGCCACCGGCATTAATGGCGGCGATGCCGGTGGGGGCCAGTACGATATGCTTTTTCTTGGTGTTCTTGCAGATATACTTCAGGAAAGTCGATTTACCCGTCCCCGCTTTTCCGGTGAGGAAAACCGATTGCCGGGTGTACTGAATCAGGTTCAGTGCATCCTGAAATTCTTTATTGCCGGTGTCTATAGTAAATTCCACGTCAGATGATACCGAAATGTTTTAATGCTTTTTGTATGCCGTCTTCGTCCACCGATGCAGTCACATAATCGGCTGCCTCTTTGACTTCGTCGTTTGCATTGCCCATGGCCACTCCGATGGCTGCATGGCGCAGCATGCTGATGTCGTTGCCTCCGTCGCCGAATGCCATTGTCTCTTCCAGGCGGATGCCGAAATGGCGGATGATTTCGTCTATCCCTTTTTGCTTACGGATACCTTTTGCCACAACATCTGTGAATGCCGGAAACCAGCGTCCGGACTCACAGTGCGGGAGTAAAGGCAATATGTTTTTTTCGTCTTCGGTGGTGATGAACGGGGTCATCTGGAAAATCTCGGTTTGGGTAGCTTCGGCAGTAGTCTGAACGGGCAGGATGTCTACATGCAGGAACTCGTGGAAAATTTGGTTTACCAGTTCGTTGGGGTTGCAGACGGCTACGGTATGTTCGGCGACAAAGATGCAGGGAAAACCTTTCTCGTCCGAAAGGGCAGCAAGTGTCTTGACATCTTCTGCCGGGATGGAATGTTTGTAAATCACTTCATCTCCTACAAAGCAGTATCCTCCGTTCATGGTGATGTAACCGTCTATCAAACTTTGTTTCTGGAGGGCCGACAGGTTGTTAATAATCGCTTTCGGACGTCCGGTAGCAATGAAAATCTTAATTCCTTTAGCTTTGGCTTCGGTTATGGCCGAGAGGGCAGACGAAGGAATTTCGTGCGTGTTGAAACTAACCAACGTCCCGTCTATATCAAAAAACAGGGCTTTTATCATACGTCTTTTCTTTAATGGAGCACAAATGTACTGAAAAAGCCTGATATAGAGTAACTGAATAGCACAATGATGGTAAATTTTAACTGCTGTCTGCTAAAATAGCTCATTTGGTTTCATTATGAAACAGATGAATTGTACATTTGCAGGCTGAACTTAAAAAGAGAACCCTTATGAAGTATAACTTTGATGAAGTGATAGAACGCCGGGGGACAGACTCGGTGAAGTATGACGCAGTGCTGGAACGTTGGGGAAGAAATGACCTGCTTCCGATGTGGGTGGCCGACATGGATTTCCGTACTCCACCTTTTGTGATAGAAGCTATCCGTCGCCGGTTGGATCATGAAGTGTTGGGATACACTTTTGCCTGCGAAGCCTGGTATACATCCATTATCAATTGGCAGAAAGAACGCCATGGGTGGAATATTACCCGGGAGATGCTGACATTTACTCCGGGAATTGTGCGTGGACTGGCTTTTGCTTTGCAATGTTTCACTGCTCCGGGCGATCGGGTGATGGTGATGCCTCCTGTCTACCATCCGTTTTTTCTGGTAACGGAACATAATCATCGGGAAGTGGTCTATAGCCCGTTGGTCTTGGAAGATGGACAGTATCAGATCGATTTCGAACGTTTCCGTACCGATGTGAAAGGATGCAAAATACTGATCCTTAGTAATCCGCATAATCCGGGAGGACGTGTATGGACCCGGGAAGAGTTGGCTGAGATTGCGGAAATCTGTTATGATAATCAGGTTTTGGTCATTTCGGACGAAATCCATGCCGACCTGACATTGCCCGGATATACGCATCCCACTTTTGCGTTGGTATCGGAGAAAGCCCGTCGGAATTCACTCGTGTTTATGTCGCCCAGTAAAGCTTTCAATATGCCTGGACTTGCCAGTTCGTACTGTATCATAGAGGATGAAGACATTCGTCGTCGTTTCCAGACGTATATGGAGGCCAGTGAGTTCAGTGAAGGACATTTGTTTGCTTATCTTGGAGTGGCCGCTGCTTATAGTAATGGAACGGAGTGGTTGGATCAGGTGTTGGAATACATTCAGGGAAATATTGATTTTACGGACGAGTATCTGAAAGCGAATATCCCTGCAATACGGATGATTCGTCCCCAGGCTTCTTACTTGATTTTCCTGGACTGTCGCGAACTGAGACTGTCGCAGAAAGAATTAGTAAGTTTCTTTGTTGATGATGCACATCTGGCACTGAACGATGGTGCAATGTTTGGTAAAGAGGGAGAAGGATTTATGCGTCTTAACGTGGCTTGTCCGCGAAGTGTGCTGAAGCAGGCACTGGATCAGATAAAGCAGGCATACGGGAAGAAGCATGACACAATAGCATAATTTGTGGAATTTATATAAAAAGACTTTCAGGATGAAAAAAAATAGTTTCGAGACACAAATACTGCATACTCCTTTTGAGAAAGAGGATGCATATCATTCTCTTTCCATGCCGGTATATCATACTGCTGCTTATGAATTTGAAACTGCTGAAGAGATGGAAGCTGCTTTCTGTGGACGGACAGCCGGACATGCTTATTCACGAATTACAAACCCTACGGTGCAGTACTTCGAGCAACGTGTACAGGCTGTGACCGGTGCGCTGAGCGTGACGGCGTTGAATTCCGGAATGGCTGCCATCAGCAATGCTCTGATCACTTTGGCAAGTGCAGGAGCTAATATCGTGACTTCGGCGCATTTATTCGGCAATACCTATTCATTCCTGAA
The DNA here is from genome assembly GCF_040798045.1 of Bacteroides sp. NGMCC 1.200775. Taxonomy (NCBI): domain Bacteria; kingdom Pseudomonadati; phylum Bacteroidota; class Bacteroidia; order Bacteroidales; family Bacteroidaceae; genus Bacteroides; species Bacteroides sp. NGMCC 1.200775. Next base: position 51,527 of record NZ_JASCQK010000006.1, read on the forward strand.
AAGTACGTTAGGAGCTTTTGGAGTAGAAGTACGTTTCTGTGACCTGACATGCCTTGAAGAAGTGGAGAGGCAGATCGATGAAAATACTTGTGCGCTTTTTCTGGAGGTTATTACCAATCCGCAGCTGGAAGTGGCCGATTTGAAAGCCCTTGCCGGTATTGTCCATAGTGCCGGAGTACCATTGCTGGCAGATACAACGGCGGTTCCTTTCCATGTGTTTCGTGCGGCGGATTTCGGAGTCGATATTGAGATTGTGTCCAGTACGAAATATATTTCGGGAGGTGCTACCTGCATTGGAGGACTGATAATTGACTATGGCACCTTTGATTGGGGGCATTCCGGTAAGTTGGCAGCTTTGAGTACAGATACCGGGAAGGAGGCTTTTACCGCCAAACTCCGTAGGGAGATTCATCGTAATCTCGGAGCATACATGACTCCCCAGGTAGCTTATATGCAGACACTCGGGCTTGAAACAATGGAAGTCCGGTTTGCCCGGCAGGCGGAAACATGTTTGAAACTGGCACGGTGTTTGCAAGAACTGCCGGAGGTTGAGTCGGTGAATTATACCGGTTTGGAGACCAATCCGTTTTATGAATTAAGTACCCGGCAGTTTGGTTCTCTTCCGGGCGCGATGTTGACGTTCGACCTTCCATCGCGTGAAATATGTTTTCGTTTCATAAATCGGTTGAGAATCATACGTAGGGCCACGAACTTATTTGATAATAAAACGTTAGCTATCCATCCGGCAAGCACAATCTACGGTTCATTTACCGAGGAGCAGCGCCGGGATATGGACATCAGTCAGAAAACCATTCGCCTTTCGGTGGGGCTGGAACGGACTGATGACCTGCTGGAAGATATCATACAGGCTCTGAAAAGCTAAATTTATCATTTACAAACTTTATACAATGCTGCCAAAAAAAGAAAACCTGGAAGAAAAAGAGAGAACGAAACATACGGTTGATAGTCTGTATAAGGACTATGTCGACGACTTGTTTTCGTATGCTTTAGGATTCGGGTTTGATAAACAGGCAGCGATGGATGCCATTCATGACGTGTTTTGCAGGGTATGTATTCGTGAGAAGGATGTTCAGGAGATACAGAATCCTAAATTTTACTTGTTGCGTGCCCTGCGAAACCAATTGATTGACACCTATAAACTTAAACGGAACTATTCGGAGGTTCTTACCGGTGAGATTACCGATGAACTTCCATACAGAATCAAAATCACCGTGGAGGATGAAATGATCGCGGCGGAAGAACAGGCGGAAGTGTCACAGAAAGTCGATGAAATTCTGAGTGTGCTGACCGAACGCCAACGCGAGATTATTTATTTACGCTATATGCAGGAATGTTCCTATGAGGAAATTGCGGAGATCATGCAAATCAGTGTTCCTGCTTGTCGTAAACTGCTCTATCGGACCTTACTTAAACTGAAGCACAATAATACGTTAGTGCTCTTCTATCTCTTGCTTTCTATTAATGTTGGTTAAATAAGGCACCAATTTAAATTTTATTCGGGAAAAGTGGGTATGAAACCTGTGCCCGTTCGTGTTCTATGCAGACAATAGTGTTATTAAACTCTTTAAGCACCTATTCTGAATGGAAAAAACGAAGCGGGATAGCAGACATATTGATCCTTTGAAAGATGAAGAGAAATTCTTCCAGTGGTTAAAATTCAAGAGCGTTCGGATGAACAGGGAGCGCCTCTCGAAAGATGATCATGAGCGTCTTCGTCAGCGGATCCATGCTTCTCTGCGTATGTTTCGACGAAAACGAACCATCAGGAGGGGCGCTTATTATGGTATATCCGTGTGCATCGTTATTGCATTAGGAATCATTTCTTATTTGAATCGTTATGAGAGGGTGGAACCGGTAGCGCCTGTTGCTGAACAAAAAGCGGAGATTGTATGGCAACCTTTGAAATCAGAAGATATTCGTCTGGTAAGTGGCGACAGTATAACTTCGTTCCGGCAAAATGTACACCTGCTCTTGAGTAAGGATGGATCAGCCATGGTCTACCACCCCAACAGCGGGCAAGAAAAGATCAGGATGGAACAGAATGAGGTCAATGAGTTGGTGGTTCCTTACGGTAAACGGTCGAAGGTGAAGCTGGAGGACGGAACAGAAATCTGGTTGAATTCCGGTTCTGTTCTTAAGTTTCCTACCCATTTCTCGGGAGAGAAAAGGGAAGTGAGCCTGAAAGGCGAAATGTATGCCGAAGTAGCCGCAGATAGCAAGAAGCCTTTCATAGTGCATACGGCACATTTCGATGTGCAGGTATATGGCACCCGATTTAATGTATCGGCTTATGAAGACGAGGCGGTTCCTTCGTGTGTACTTGTGGACGGCATAGTTGGATTTCGGCCGGAGTCCGGTCCTGAGATACGCATGAAAGCAAATGAAAAAGTGCTCTACGATGGGAAGCAATGTGAAAAAAGAAAAGTTAGTGCCTCCAGATATACCTGTTGGAAGGAAGGTTATCTGGAATTGGATGATGCCAATATGGTGGATGTACTGAATCGGATAGGACGATATTATAATCTGTCGTTTAACTTCGGTGACAAGAAGCAACTGACCGGTAAGAGATGTTCGGGAAAGATCTATTTATCCGATAATATTGATAATGTATTGACGACTATATCATTGCTGTATTCTACTGATTACAGGAAAGAAGAGCGGACTATTTTTATATCTGAGAACCCATAAAATGGTAGAGCCTATGGAATGACACTGAACACTATGACACACGCACACACACAACCCCCACAAAAAGGATAGAGTGATATCCTTCCTCTAACTTACACACACGACTACATATCAGAGCCGGGAAGCATGGTTATGCCCTCCGGGAAGGGATGCAATGGCCTGAAATTAGTATTATAACAACTGGAACAAAGCATGAAAAGAGAACGTATAGTAAGAACTGAAAACATTGATAAACAGAGAATAAAATATAGAGTATTGTTTGGCTTTATTTTCATTATGTGCTGTAATGGGGCAGCTTTATCGTCAGAGGATGTTAAGATGCCGGACTGGAAATTTTCTTTTAATCTGAAACGTGTGCCGATCATCCGGGTTTTTGATGAAATCGAGCAAAAGAGTGATTTTGTCTTTGCGTGGGCTTGCGATATAGACACCGAGATTCATAAGGAAATAAGTATTTGTGTTTCGGAAGAACCTATCCAAAGAGTGATGGAGAAGGTTTTAGAAGGATCGGGACTCGTTTTTCAGAGACTCGACAGGCAAATCGTGGTTTACCGTTTGTCGGAGCACAATGCCTGTAGAGCAACTGTTCGCAAGGATAGTGTGAGGATAATGACAAAGGTGGGGCCAAACGACTGATAGAGGGATTAGCACCGGCTCTTTATCGTTTTTCGTTCCACTCTGTCAGGAGTGCTAAGTCGGGTATGCGGATTTCTTTCCGGTGGAGTTCCAGCAGATTTAATTCCTGTAATCCGTTGAGGGCTTTTGATACGTTCAGGCGAGTATCATCCAGTATGCGTGCCAGATCATCCATTTTCACTTTAAACAGTTTTTCACCTGTCATTCTTTCGATATGGGCCAATATGAAACATATTATTTTATCTTCAATGTCCTTGGGAGCTCTATCCCACAAACGAGTGTAAAGGTTCTGTGCACGATTGCTGACAATATTCATATAGTTGAGGCGGAAAATATCGTATTTGAACAGTTCACCCATAACGAATGATTTGCTGATGCTTACCATTTGTGCTTCTTCATTATGAGGAATGTAGGTAGATATATACCGGGTGTTCATTCCAAACATGGAGTAAGGTTCCAATACGGCAGGAGCTTCGAAATACTCTATGACAGTCAGTGTCTCGTCTTCCGATACGGTGACGGAAGAGAGCTTACCTTTTAGCAAAAAAAGTAACTGGTCACATACTTCACCACTTTTTATCAACGGTTCTCCTGCTTTATGACGGGTGAAATGAAGTTTTACTTTTTCTAATATATTTGTGAAATCCTCATGACAAAGTCCCTGAAACAGGGGGAGTTGTAACAAGGTGTCGAACATGGTTTCCATATATCGTAATCTTCTAATTTGAAGGCAAATGTAACGATAATAGGGGTTGACTGAAACCATCTTCCCCTTCTTTTTGTTTTTTTTATTATTTCTTAAAGATGGTAGTGATTACCTAAAACAATCTCTTGCGAGATGCATAAAAATGAAGTATATTTGCGGGAAAAAGGAGGAAGTCATGTTTGCAAACTTTAATTTTCAACAGATGGTCAGTGCGTTTATCGTGCTTTTTGCTGTGATTGATATTATTGGTTCTATTCCTATTATCATCAATCTGAAGGAGAAGGGAAAAGATGTGAATGCCACGAAAGCGACCGTTATTTCGTTTGCATTAATGATTGGCTTTTTTTATGCCGGTGACTTTATGCTGAAACTGTTCCATGTTGATATTGAGTCCTTTGCCGTGGCGGGAGCATTTGTTATCTTCCTGATGTCTTTGGAGATGATTCTGGATGTGGAAATCTTTAAGAACCAGGGACCGATAAAAGAGGCTACGCTTGTACCTTTGGTATTCCCTCTGCTGGCAGGTGCCGGTGCATTTACTACATTGCTTTCTTTGCGGGCCGAATATGCCAGTATCAATATTGTGATCGCTTTGATCCTGAATATGTTGTGGGTGTATTTCGTTGTCAGTATGACAGGACGTGTGGAACGCTTTTTGGGCAAGGGAGGCATCTATATTATTCGTAAATTCTTTGGTATCATTCTGTTGGCTATTTCTGTCAGATTGTTTACCGCCAATATCACATTATTGATTGCTGCATTACAGAAGTAATAGGTATCCCCATTAATCTGTTGTAGAAACCGGGGTGAAAAACTATTCTTTTTCACACTCTGTGTCTTTTTGGTCCGTTTCGTCGCTATTGATTTCGTCGTTATCGGTTTCATTTGCTTCATTGGCAACCTCCTCCTCTTCCTCTTCATTTGCGAATGGTTCAGGCTTTTGTGGACCATGATTCATAAAAGCAAGGGCACAGATGGTACCGGTGACAGCTCCACTCAGATGTCCCTCCCACGAAGTACCCGATGGTGCGAAATAAGGAAGCATATTCCACACCAGTCCACCATAGAGGAAGGTTACTAAAAGAGAGATCGCGATCAAGGGGACATATTTTCGTAAGAGTCCGCTGAAGAAAAGAAAAAAAGCCAAACCGTAAATAATGCCGCTGGCCCCGATATGCCAACCGGGCTTACCGATAAGGAACGTGATGGTTCCGCATCCTATCCAGATGATAAAAAAAATCAGAGGTGCAATGCTCCTGTAAAAGTAAAAAAGACACCATGAAAGGAAGAATAGAGGTAAAGTGTTGGCCAGTAAATGTTTGAAGCCACTGTGTATAAGAGGATGCGCGAAAATACCAAACATCCCTTTTTTTGACAATGGGTATACTCCTAATCTGGTAAAGTCCCAGTCCATGCCCACCTCTAAAACTTTTATTGTATAAAGGATAAAAATTAGGAACATAGGAAGCACCATCGCTATCAGGATTCGTCGAACATCTGACTTCATATTGGCATATTTCTTTAAATTTTATACAATGCTACGAATATTTGCCTTGAAAATAAAAAATAAAGTTCCTTTTTATTTTGTTTTTTACCTTTAATTCGTATTTTTGGGCATCATACTTATATTATATACTATGATAACCGAAATAATTAACCTTTAAATAATGCACAACTATGAGTTATTTACATTTTGACAAGACTCTGATGATAAATCTTGAGGAATCTTTACCAAGGGAGATTCTCCGGACGAATAAATCAGGAGCTTATCATTGTACAACGATTGTAGATTGTAACACACGCAAATATCATGGATTGCTGGTGATTCCCGTACCCAATCTGGACGATGAAAATCATGTGCTGCTGTCTTCTTTGGATGAAACGGTAATTCAACACGGTGCGGAGTTTAACCTGGGATTGCATAAGTATCAAGGAAATCACTTTAGTCCGAATGGACATAAGTATATCCGTGAGTTTGACTGCGAACATATTCCGGCAACAACTTACCGTGTGGGAGGAGTCATACTTCGTAAAGAAAAAATCTTTGTACATCATGAGAATCGGATCCTGATCCGTTACACCTTGGTCGATGCACACTCTGCTACCACTCTTCGCTTCCGCCCGTTCCTCGCTTTCCGTAGTGTACGAGAATATACACACGAGAATTCGCAGGCGAGCCGTGACTATCAATTGGTAGAGAACGGCATTAAAACTTGTATGTATCCCGGATATCCGGAACTGTTCATGCAATTGAATAAGAAGAATGAATTCCACTTTGATCCGAATTGGTATAGAGGAATTGAATATCCGAAAGAACAAGAGAGAGGATATGACTTCAATGAAGACCTTTATGTTCCCGGATATTTTGAAGTTGATATAAAGAAAGGAGAGAGTATTATTTTCTCTGCCGGTATTTCAGAAATTTCTCCACGTCGGCTAAAGCAAACTTTTGATGCGGAAGTGGCCGACCGTACGCCGCGTGATAGCTTCTATCACTGCCTGAAGAATTCTGCCCATCAATTCCATAATAAGCAGGAAGATGACCATTATATTCTGGCCGGATATCCCTGGTTTAAATGCCGTGCCCGCGATATGTTCGTGGCTTTGCCGGGATTGACGCTTGCTGTGGACGAGACAGATGAATTTGAAGATGTGATGGAGACAGCCCGCAAAGCGATTGGTAACTATATTAAAGGTGAACCGATTGGCTGTAAGATATACGAGATGGATGATCCGGATGTATTGTTGTGGGCTGTATGGGCCTTGCAGCAATATGCAAAGGAGACAAGTCGTGAACAATGTCGTGCTAAATATGGTTCTTTGTTAGAAGAAATCATTGATTTTATTCGTCAGCGTAAACATGATAATCTGTTCCTGCACGAAAACGGGTTGCTTTATGCCAATGGTGCAGATAGGGCGATCACATGGATGAATTCCACGGTTAACGGGCGTCCGGTTATTCCACGCACGGGTTATATTGTAGAGATAAATGCTTTGTGGTATAATGCTTTGCGGTTTATAGCCGATTTAGTTCGCGAGGGTGGTAACGGATTGTTGGCCGACTCGCTGGATGCACAGGCTGAAATAACCGGAAAATCGTTTGTGGAAGTATTCCGTAATGAATATGGTTATCTGTTGGATTATGTAGACGGAAATATGATGGACTGGAGCGTACGTCCCAACATGATATTTACGGTTGCCTTCGATTATTCTCCTCTTGACCGGGTACAGAAAAAACAGGTACTCGATACTGTGACGAAGGAATTGCTTACTCCGAAGGGACTTCGAACATTGAGTCCGAAGAGCGGCGGATATAATCCGAATTATGTGGGTCCTCAGATCCAGAGAGACTATGCTTATCATCAAGGTACGGCTTGGCCGTGGTTGATGGGGTTCTACATGGAGGCTTATCTGCGAATCTATAAGATGAGCGGTATCTCGTTTGTAGAACGCCAGTTAATCGGCTTTGAAGACGAGATGACCAGCCATTGCGTTGGTTCACTGCCCGAGTTGTTTGATGGAAACCCGCCTTTCAAAGGTAGAGGAGCGGTATCGTTTGCAATGAATGTGGCAGAGATTTTGCGTATCTTGAAGCTGTTGTCTAAATATAATTTATAGGAGGAGGGACGAAGATGAAAGTTTTAATGTTTGGATGGGAGTTCCCCCCGCATATCTTAGGAGGTTTAGGAACTGCCAGCTATGGTTTGACGAAAGGGATGTCTCAACAAGAGGATATGGAGATTACGTTCTGTATTCCCAAACCTTGGGGGGATGAAGACCAAAGTTTCCTGAGAATAATCGGTATGAATAGTACACCGATTGTGTGGAGGAATGTAGACTGGGATTATGTGAAAGGACGTGTCGGTTCGTACATGGATCCCCAGTTATATTTTGACCTGCGCGATCATATTTATGCTGATTTCAATTATCTGAATGCAAACGATCTGGGATGTATTGAGTTCTCTGGGCGTTATCCGGATAACCTGCACGAAGAAATCAATAACTACTCGATTGTGGCAGGAGTAATAGCACGCCAGCAGGAGTTTGAAATCATCCACTCACATGACTGGTTAACTTATCCGGCAGGAATACATGCAAAACAGGTATCGGGTAAACCATTGGCGATTCATGTACATGCTACCGATTTCGACCGTAGCCGTGGCAATGTGAATCCAACTGTATATGCCATCGAAAAAAATGGTATGGATCACGCCGATCATATCATGTGTGTGAGTGAACTGACTCGTCAGACAGTGATTCATAAATACTTCCAAGACCCGAAGAAAGTGTCGACAGTGCACAATGCAGTCTCTCCTTTATCACAAGAGATACAGGATATCGTACCCAATAAGAATCTGAAAGAAAAGGTTGTCACTTTTCTGGGACGTATCACGATGCAGAAAGGACCGGAATATTTTGTGGAGGCAGCTGCAATGGTGTTGAAGCGTACGCGGAATGTACGTTTTGTGATGGCCGGTAGCGGTGATATGATGGATCAGATGATTCGTCTGGCTGCTGAAAGGGGGATTGCGGACCGTTTCCATTTCCCGGGATTTATGAAAGGAAAACAAGTATACGAGGTACTAAAAGCCAGTGATGTATACATTATGCCTTCGGTATCCGAACCTTTTGGTATCTCTCCGTTAGAGGCCATGCAGTGTAGTGTGCCAAGCATCATTTCCAAACAATCCGGTTGTGCCGAGATTCTGGAAAAGTGTATTAAGACCGATTACTGGGACATACATGCTATGGCGGATGCTATCTATTCTATCTGTACCTATCCGGCTATGTACGAGTATCTCCGTGATGAAGGTAAGAAAGAGGTGGATGAAATTAAGTGGGAGAATGTAGGCTACAAAGTTCGCGGCATCTACGACGAGGTTATAAAAAATTATGGAAAACAATAAAACAATATAGATATGAGAACAATCTGTCTTTATTTTGAGATACATCAAATTATTCATCTGAAACGTTACCGCTTCTTCGACATTGGTGCCGATCATTACTATTATGATGATTATGCCAATGAGACAGGTATAAATGAGGTTGCCGAACGTTCTTATATTCCGGCTCTCAATGCATTGATTGAAATGGTGAAGAATTCCGGGGGGGCCTTTAAAGTAGCTCTTTCTATTTCGGGAGTAGCATTGGAACAACTTGAAATTCATGCACCTGCTGTAATTGACTTGTTACATGTATTAAACGATACAGGCTGCTGCGAATTTTTGGCCGAGCCATATTCCCATGGATTATCATCATTGGCCAATGAAGACTGTTTCCGTGAAGAAGTGATGCGTCAGAGCGACAAGATGAAACAGATGTTTGGTAAAGCACCGAAAGTGTTCCGCAATTCCAGTCTGATCTATTCGGATGAAATAGGAGCTACGGTAGCAAGCATGGGTTTCAAAGGTATGCTGACTGAAGGCGCTAAACACATATTGGGTTGGAAGAGCCCGCATTATGTATACCATTGCAATCAGGCTCCCAGCCTGAAACTGCTGTTGAGAGATTTTAAGTTGTCCGATGATATCAGCCTGCGCTTCTCTAATTCCGATTGGAGCGAGTATCCGTTATTCGCTGATAAATATATTGGTTGGATCGATGCTTTGCCGCAAGAAGAACAAGTTATCAATATCTTTATGGAACTGAAAGCACTGGGGCTGGCTCAGCCGTTATCATCCAATATCTTGGAATTCCTGAAAGCTCTTCCGTATTGTGCAAAAGAAAAAGGAATTACTTTCTCTACCCCATCGGAGATTGTTTCAAAATTGAAATCAGTTTCTCAATTGGACGTACCATATCCGATGTCATGGGTGGATGAAGAAAGAGATACCAGCAGCTGGTTGGGTAATGTCCTGCAGCGTGAAGCTTTCAATAAGTTATATAGTGTGGCCGAGCGTGTACATCTCTGTGATGATCGCCGTATCAAGCAAGATTGGGATTATCTGCAGGCCAGCAACAACTTCCGCTTTATGACTACCAAGAATACCGGTGTAGGGTTGAATCGTGGTATTTATGATTCTCCTTATGATGCGTTTACCAACTATATGAATATTTTGGGTGATTTCATTAAGCGTGTAAATTCTCTCTATCCTGAAGATATTGACAATGAAGAGTTGAATTCATTGTTGACAACGATCAAGAATCAGGGAGAAGAAATTGCCGAGTTGCATAAGGAGGTTGATAAACTGGAAGCAAAGGCAGCAAAAGCTACCAAAGCAAAAGCGGAACCCAAAGCTACTGCTCCTAAAAAGGCAGCAGCAAAGAAACCTGCAACAAAGAAGACAGCTGCAAAGAAAGAAGACTGAATATAGTGCAAGTTTGCTTTAGCGAAAGCTTTTCAAATAGAGAGGGCGGAGGATTTACATTCTCCACCCTCTTTTAGTATAGAAGGGGCATTTGATGATTAGATTTTTGTCTCATCTCAGAATTAATGAAAAGGAAGGGGGCGTATAGAAAACAATCAGGGCGGTGTAAAGGGAAACTATTCACACCGCCCTGATTATATAATGAAAATCTTTTGTTATTATTTACCGTTGAAGTTGGTGTATGTCACTTCTAACTTCAGTTTTGGACCATTCTGGCCACCTTCCAGTTTTACATATCCCGGTTGTAAATCGTGCTGAATACTGATCATGTTCTTGTTGGAAGAACTGTCATACTGTACAAGTACCGGAATGAGTACTACTTTGTTCCAATCCGGGTTTTCGGCTTCCCAAGCAGCTTCATTCCAACTGGCCCCAGCTTTTTTCTTGGCTTCCAGTTTTTCGTTGACACAAGTGTTGATCAGACGAGTCAAATTGGTAAACACATACTGATTGGTTGTAGGTTTACTGTTAATTGTTGCATTGTGTACCGCCAGATAAGAAGTGATATTATCTGTAAGTTTATTCTCCTCAAAGAAACTTTGCCGTTCTTTTTCACGCAATAACAACACATATGTAGGTGCTTGCATGCTGAATTGCCCATTATCTACTTGGTTATAGTTGTTGAAAGTCAACTTCACTGCATTAATGGTGTCGTTGCTTAATTCCTCATAAATCTTGTTGATGGGCAGTGTAGCTTGAGTGAAGATACCTGCCGGAGATTTCAGATAAGTACAATCGGTCTTTTTGGCTATTTCCTCTAACTTAGCGGAGTTCGTAAACTTGTTGGCTTGAATAACCTCTTTTGTTGTAGCGAAAGTACGGGTTGTGTAGTACAGAGAATCAGTACCGTCTTTTTTCTTCAGGTTATTTCCTAAACTGTCTTTTTCATGGCATCTGATTACAACGTTCAGGTTGATTTGATCAACATAAAGAACTGTTCCGTTACCATAATCATTTTTTGCATAAATACCTTTGAACACATTGTTGATAAAAGCTTCCGAACTTTTGAAATATTCAGGATGATCTCTGTTTAATCGATAAATCTTTTTACCTAAATTAGTAATCTCCTCAGAAGTCAGACGGACATTGGGATAAAAATTCTCAGTTTTTCTGATGGAATCACTGAGTGATTGATCGACCGCAGTGTAGGCTTTCCGCGCAAGTAAGTTGTTCGGATTATAATATTCCAATGGGTTTATGTCTGTATAATAATTCTGGGTTAGGTTTTTGTCCAGTTCGTACACAGCCATACGGCACGGGCTTATAGAATCGCCAAAATAGTTTTGATAGTACAATATCAATTCAGCAGTGTGGATAGAGTCTCCTGCCATAACACCTTTGGGATTGGTTTCCGGATCGTAAACCGAGGGAAAGGAAATCCCGTCCGGACTATTCAATTGTGCGAGGAAACTGGCTTCGTAATCTCCGAACTCCTTATCGGTGAATTTACCGACATAACCTACGCTGGTTTTGGCAAAAACAGGACCTGATAAATCGGAATTTGTAGTCAACTCGTAAGTGGTGTATCTTCCATTGATATTTTGGTCGCTTTCCGGAAGCATTCCCAATCCGAGAGTACCTGTATTATCATCACACCCGAAGAAAGTCAAGGCAAGCAGTGCTACCCATACATATTTTGCTTTCATGATCGTCGTATCTTGGTTCTTATTATTTTTGTTCAGCTTCCCACACCTGATCGTAGAAGCTGTTGCAAGCGTCTGCAAGAGCGTCGGGAGCCTGATAGTCAAGAACCAATTTACCCGATTGACGGGCATAGTTCATGACTTCTTCATTTACATGTTCGCTATTCTGTACTACTCCGTCTGAGTAATCAACAGCCAATTTGCAAAGTGTAGCGTAATCTACCGGATCTTTCAAAGTAGCCACATCCTTTTTATTAATGCCTTTCAGCATCAGTTTAGTTGCGAAATCAGGGTTGAACGTACCTTTGAAATCATCCTCGTATACGGAGAATACCACTTTCGCATCACGGAACGAAGGTTCGTCTTTATACGCTTTTTTGATATATAAAGGAGCCAGAGCAGTCATCCAGCCGTGACAGTGAATCACATCCGGACACCAACGTAGTTTCTTTACCGTTTCCAACACTCCTCTTGCATAAAAAATAGCCCGGCTGTCGTTATCATCGTATTCTACTCCGTTTTCGTCTGCTGTTTGTAGCCGGTTCTGGAAGTAATCATCGTTGTCGATAAAATAAACCTGCATACGTGCTGACTGGATGGAAGCTACTTTGATGATAAGAGGATGGTCGGTGTCATCGATAATCAGGTTCATACCGGAGAGTCGTATCACTTCGTGCAATTGATTTCTGCGTTCGTTGATATTTCCCCATTTGGGCATGAATGTTCTGATTTCTCTGCCTTTTTCCTGGATAGCTTGTGGTAGATGTCTGCCTATATTGGCCATCTCGGATTCTGAAACGTAAGGAGTAATCTCTTGTGTAATAAATAAAACCTTGTTAGCCTTTGTCATAATAACAATCGTTCTCGTAAATATTCTGCAAAGATATAAAAAAAAACGGGCATTAAAGCAAGTTCTCAGGCGGTATAATTCCTTATGAATTGTTAAGTGCTTGTTTTTCAGTTGTAAACCGTCTGGTTGTTGAGGTTCCTACTTCGGTATCTTTTGCATTAATTTACGATATTTCTTCTTTATATGGTAAATTATGGTTTATTTTGCACCGTTTTTCAAACGACTAAGAATCATAAACCAATTAAAATGAAAGTAATACATACGATCAAGGACTTGCAGGCTGAACTGTCGGTTTTGAAAGCCCAGGGTAAAAAGGTAGGTTTGGTACCTACTATGGGTGCTTTGCATGCAGGGCACGCATCTCTTGTAAAACGTAGTGTAAACGAGAATGAAGTAACGGTGGTGAGTGTTTTTGTGAACCCTACCCAGTTTAATGATAAAAATGACCTTGTAAAGTATCCCCGTACGTTGGATGCCGATTGCAAATTACTCGAGGCTTGCGGAGCGACTTATACTTTTGCTCCTTCGGTGGAAGAAATGTATCCGGAACCGGATACTCGCCAATTCAGTTATGCTCCTCTGGATACTGTGATGGAGGGGGCTTTCCGTCCAGGCCACTTTAATGGGGTATGCCAGATCGTAAGTAAACTGTTTGAAGCAGTAAAACCACATCGCGCATATTTTGGTGAAAAAGATTTTCAGCAGTTGGCCATCATCCATGAGATGGTTCGCCAGATGCAGTTCGATCTTGAAATTGTAGGCTGTCCCATTGTCCGTGAAGAGGACGGGCTGGCTTTGAGCAGCCGGAATGCGCGACTGTCGGCAGAAGAACGTGAAAATGCATTAAAAATATCTCAGACCTTATTTAAAAGTCGTACCTTTGCAGCTACTCACACAGTGAGCGAAACGCAAAAGTTTGTGGAAGATGCTATTGCTGCTGCACCGGGATTACGCCTGGAATATTTTGAGATAGTAGATGGAAACACTTTGCAGAAGGTTGGGAATTGGGACCAAACATCCTATGCAGTAGGCTGTATTACAGTATTCTGTGGAGATGTCAGACTGATTGATAATATTAAATACAAAGAATCTTAAACTAAAAAAGACGAAGTCCTTATGATGATTGAAGTGTTGAAGTCGAAAATTCATTGTGCCCGTGTTACGGAAGCCAATCTGAATTATATGGGTAGTATCACGATTGATGAGGATTTGCTGGATGCAGCCAATATGATTGCCGGTGAGAAAGTATACATCGCTGATAATAATAACGGTGAGCGTTTTGAGACCTACATTATCAAAGGTGAACGCGGATCAGGTAAAATCTGCTTGAATGGTGCTGCTGCCCGAAAAGTACAACCGGACGACATTGTGATTATTATGTCGTATGCGTTGATGGATTTTGAGGAAGCAAAGACATTTAAACCAACGGTGATTTTTCCGGATCCAACTACAAACAGTGTGGTGAAGTAAGAAACCGTTCAACCGAAGAATATAAACAATCCCTGCTAATATCAGAATATTAGCAGGGATTGTTTTATTGGGTAGATCCGTGTTGATGTTACTTTCTGCCCAAAGAGTCTATTTGCGGTCGGTAAGCAATTGGTTGTGAGATCACGAACCGTAGATTACTTACCAACGCAGATTTCCGATTCTTTATTTAGAGCTTAACTGTTCGTTCATCGCTGCTGCAGCACGGCGTCCGTCTCCCATGGCAAGGATTACGGTAGCCCCTCCGCGTACAATGTCTCCTCCTGCATAAATGGTAGGGATAGACGATTGCATCTGGTCATTAACGGTAATCGTACCTTTACGTCCCAATTCCAGACCTTTGATAGAGCTGGGAACAATGGGATTGGGTGACACGCCTACGCTGACAATGGCAAGATCGATGTCGATGGTTTCTGTCGCTCCTTGAATGGGCACCGGACTGCGTCGCCCTGAAGCATCCGGTTCACCCAGTTCCATTTTCTGTAAAACCACTTGTTTCACACGTCCTTGCTCATCAGCCAGATATTCGATCGGGTTGTGCAGGGTCAGGAATTCTATCCCTTCTTCTTTAGCATGCTTCACCTCTTCCAGACGTGCCGGCATTTCTTCTTCCGAACGACGGTAGATAATCATGGCACGTTCTGCTCCCAGGCGTTTGGCTGTACGGACAGAGTCCATAGCGGTGTTGCCACCCCCAATTACAGCAACGTTCTTACCGAAAGCTACCGGAGTATCGGAATCGGGACTGGCCGCATCCATCAGGTTTACGCGAGTCAGATATTCATTGGAAGACATAATATTGATAGAATTTTCTCCCGGTATATTCATGAAGTTAGGGAGTCCGGCACCGGAAGCTACAAAAATGCCTTTGAAGCCTTCTTCCTCCAATTGTTCCACACCGATTGTTTTTCCTACGATGCAATCCTTGATGAAAGTAACCCCCATTTTGGCAAGATTCTCTATTTCAACGTCTACAATCTTGTTGGGCAGACGGAATTCAGGAATACCGTATTTAAGTACACCGCCGATTTCGTGCAGCGCTTCGAATACAGTTACATCATATCCGTATTTGGCCATATCCCCGGCAAATGACAGTCCGGCAGGACCTGAACCGATGACAGCTACTTTGATACCGTTCTTCTCACCAATTTCCGGAACAGAGATTTGTCCGCTTTCGCGTTCGTAGTCGGCGGCAAACCGTTCGAGATGACCGATGGCTACAGCTTCTTTACCCATTTTCAAATGGATGCACTTTGACTCACATTGTTTTTCTTGTGGACATACACGGCCACATACGGCAGGCAGGGCACTGGTTTCTTTCAGTGTCTTAGCCGCTTCAAGAATTTCTCCACGTTCGATGTTCTTGATGAAACGGGGAATATCGATACCTACCGGACAACCGGTCATACAACCTGGATTGGCACAATCCAGACAACGTTGTGCTTCTGTGACTGCCTGTTCTTTAGTTAATCCCTGGTTAACTTCCTCTTTGCGGCTGTGTGAACGATACTCCGGATCGAGTTCATTCATTTTGCAGCGTTCGATGTTTGCACGGTCTTTTGCTTTTATTGCTTTACGGAGTTCTTCGCGCCAAGGAGCGGTACGTCCGTTTTCGTCTATGGTTTTAGTTGCTTCACATTCGTCGAGTTTGTGCAGTTCTTCACGTTCAATGGCTTTAAAAGCGCCCATGCGTTTCAACATTTCGTCGAAATCCACCTGATGACCGTCAAACTCCGGACCGTCTACACATACGAATTTGGTTTTTCCTCCGATGGTGATTCGGCAAGCACCACACATTCCGGTACCGTCCACCATAATTGTGTTCAACGATACTTCGGTCGGAATTTCGTATTTTTTCGTCAGCAAACAAACAAATTTCATCATGATAGCCGGGCCGATAGCAAAACATTTGTCCACTTTCTCCCGCTTGATCACTTCCTCTACTCCTTCTGTAACCAGACCTTTACGGCCATATGATCCGTCATCGGTCATTATGATCACTTCATCCGAACTTTCGCGCATTTCTTTTTCAAGAATAATCAGTTCTTTGCTGCGTCCGGCCAATACAGTGATCACACGGTTGCCGGCTGCTTTAAGCGCTTGTACGATCGGTAGCATCGGAGCAACTCCCACACCTCCTCCGGCACATACAACGGTTCCGAAGTTTTCAATGTGTGTAGCCTGTCCCAGCGGGCCTACTACGTCAGTGATATAGTCTCCTTCGTTTAGTTCGCAAAGGCGGGTAGAAGAGAGTCCTACCTCCTGAACAACCAGTGTGATGGTTCCTGCCTTCGGGTCGGCGGCTGCAATGGTCAGTGGCATACGTTCTCCCTTTTCACCGACACGCACAATCACGAAATGACCAGCCTTGCGTGATTTTGCTATCAACGGAGCTTCAATTACAAGTTTGAATACTTTCTCCGAGAAATGTTCTTTGCTAATGATTTTGTTCATTATCTAATTAATTTGTTGGATTTATTACGTAATTGCTATCAGAATGTTCTTAGTGTGCAAAGATACTGCTAATTTGTAAATAACAAAAGAAAAGCCATCCTTTTGAAGGGATGGCTTTGTCCTCAAGGTGAGTATATTTGTTTATTTTGTTCTGATTTTATACCCCGCCATTCCATAATAGAGGATAAAGAGGAAGCAGGGGAGGCAGATCCAGTAAGCATTTTGTGCTCCTGCTATATCTTTGATATATCCGAACAGGGTAGGAATGACAGCACCGCCGGCCATAGCCATTATCAACAAAGAAGAACCGGCCTTGGTGAATTTGCCTAAGTCTGCCATGGCGAGTGGCCAAAGTGCAGGCCACATCAGTGAACATCCCAATGCTATGAATGCTATGAAGTAGATCGAGATATCAGCCGGAGTCAATACTACCAGGATAGAACCTGCAATGGCAAGAATGGAACAGATTTTCAATGCTGTAGCCTGATTGAGGTATTTAGGTATGAAAATGATGCCGCAGATATATCCGATTACAATTCCGATTGGAGCAATCCAGGCATAAGCTGCTGCGTTTTCCAGATGCAGGCTGTTGGCGTAGTCAACAAGAGTACCCAATGAAACCGTTTCTACACCTACGTAGAGGAAGAGTGCAAGACATCCCAACAGCAGATGCGGGAATTGCCATACAGACGTTTTGCCGGCTGCATACGGACAAGCCTCTGCACCACCTTCGCTGTCGTCTTCGCCGGCTGCTTTTACTTCCGGCAGTGGAGCCATCAGCGAGATGATTCCTAATAAGATGAAGGCGGCGATGATTACATAAAACGGAGTAAATAAGTCTGATACGGTAATGTCGCTGACTTCCTTACCGATCAGGAAGGCCAGGAACAATGGAGGAATCGGCCATGCTAACTTGTTACAGATACCCATGATGCTGATACGTTTGGCGGCACTGTCCAATGGACCGAGGATAGTGATATACGGATTAACAGATGCTTGTAAGAATGCATTTGCCGTACCGCTAACGAAAGATGCTACCAGGAAAAGTGCGAAACTTTCCTGACTGGCAGACGGAATGTACAAACCGAAAGCAATGGCAAACATGGCGAATGAGAGTGCCATGGTACGTTTGTACCCGATAGCTTTGATAGTCATCGAAGCCGGATAACCAAAAATAAGAAAAGGTACGAAAGTAGCTGCGATAATAAGATAAGATTCAGCGGAAGTGATGCCTAAAGAACCTTGTAAAACCGGAATCAGAACGGAGTTAATTCCTAATGCGAATCCGATGGCAAAGAACATGATGCCGATAAATGCTAACGGCAGAGCAAAGTTTTTTTGAGTAGAGCTCATAAAATAGGAGTTTTGAGGTTAGTAAAAATGTGTTTTAAGGTAAAAAAAGAGCAACTCCGATACAGGGGTTGCTCTTTTATCTTGTTTTGTTTTTAGTCGATAATGTCAAATCCGCAGTAAGGAACCAATGCTTTCGGGATCCGAATGCCCTCCGGGGTCTGATGATTTTCCAGCAGGGCTGCTACGATACGGGGTAACGCCAGCGCTGATCCGTTCAGTGTATGGCAAAGCTCGGTCTTTTTTTCTCCGCTGCGATAACGGCATTTCAACCGGTTAGCCTGGTAAGTATCGAAGTTGGATACGGAGCTGACTTCCAGCCAGCGTTTCTGTGCTTCGGAGTATACTTCGAAATCAAAGCAGAGAGCGGCGGTAAAACTCATATCACCGCCACAAAGACGGAGAATGCGGTAAGGAAGTTCTAACTTCTGGAGCAAACCTTCAACGTGATCCAGCATTTCCTGATGTGACTGGCGGGAGTGCTCAGGCTTATCTATACGTACCAATTCTACTTTAGAAAATTCGTGGAGACGGTTCAGGCCGCGTACATCTTTACCGTAGGAACCGGCTTCACGGCGGAAGCACTGTGTGTAAGCACAGTTTTTAATAGGAAGTTGTTTTTCATCCAGAATCACGTCACGGTAGATGTTGGTTACCGGAACTTCGGCTGTCGGGATCAAATAAAGATCGTCTACTTCGCAGTGGTACATTTGTCCTTCTTTGTCCGGAAGTTGTCCCGTTCCGTAACCGGAAGCTGCATTGACAACCGTTGGGGGCATGATTTCAGTATATCCCGATTTACGTGCTTCATCCAGGAAAAAGTTAATCAGTGCACGCTGCAATTGAGCACCTTTACCTTTGTATACCGGAAAACCTGCACCGGTGATTTTTACACCCAGGTCGAAATCGATCAGGTCGTATTTCTTAGCCAGCTCCCAGTGAGGAAGTGCATCTGTTGGGAGTTGAGTTTCCATGCCTCCCATTTTTTCTACAACATTATCCTCGGCGCCAACACCCTCGGGTACGCTGTCATAAGGAATATTGGGAATAGTATACAGCAGATTCAGCATGTCGTTGGCCGCCTGATCCATGTCAGCCTGTAGTGTTTTGTTGGTCTCCTTTATTTCGGCTACACGGGTTTTCGCAGCTTCGGCTTCTTCCTTTTTTCCTTCTTTCATTAGCTGGCCGATGGTTTTCGAGAGCGAATTTACCTCTGCCAGGTTTTTATCTAATTGGTTTTGTGTATTACGTCTTTTGTCATTCACTTCAATCACTTGGGCAATTGTTTCTTTGGCCCCTTTGAAGTGTTTCTTTTCCAGACCGCGGATTACCGCATCTGTGTTTTCTGTAATTTGTTTAATGGTAAGCATATCTATACTTTATTTATGAACTTTCTTCTTTGAGTTTACAAAGATATATAAAAATAAGATAAGAGGATACGTCTTGTATAAAAAAGAAAAGAGACGCAATCAACCGATTGCATCTCTTTCTTCAATTTCTTACAATTTCCTTTAAACTCCGGAAATTTATGCTTCTGTTGCTTCAGCAGGGATGATAGAAACATATCTTCTGTCTTCTCTACCTACTTTGAAACTTACAGTTCCGTCTACTAAAGCGAAAAGAGTGTGGTCCTTACCCATACCGATGTTTTCACCCGGGTGGAATTCAGTACCTCTTTGACGAACGATGATGTTACCTGCTTTGCAAGCTTCGCCACCAAATATCTTAACGCCTAATCTTTTGCTCTGTGATTCGCGGCCGTTCTTAGAACTACCGACACCTTTCTTATGTGCCATTTCTTCTTACTTTTAAAAATTGATTAAGCTACTACTTCTGTAATTGTTAACTCTGTGAACTGCTGACGGTGACCGTTCAACTTTCTGTGACCTTTTCTTCTTTTCTTGTGGAAAACAAGTACTTTGTCACCTTTAACCAGGCTTGAAACAATCTGGCAAACTACTTTTGCACCGTCTACAGTAGGAGCACCTACAGTAACGTTTCCGTCTTTGTCTACCAAAAGAACTTTGTCAAATTCTACAGTTGCACCATTCTCTGCATTCTGAATGTGGTGAACGAACAATTTCTGGCCAGCTTCAGCTTTAAATTGCTGACCGTTGATTTCTACAATTGCGTACATCTTATATAAATAAATGTAAGTTAGCTCCGTCGGGTGGTCTTTAATCACTTAAAAAACACTTGCTCAAACCCGGTGCGGAATAATCAGGGCACAAAATTACTGCTTTTATTTGTTTCGGACAAGTTTTTCTTTTTCTTTTTTGTTGTTCAGTATGTTATTTTACTCTTTTTCTTCTTTCAGGCAAGGGCAGTTAGAAGGTTGATTACTAAATGGAATATGACTTTATTCATTCTGTCACTTTGATAATCGGAACTCCTCAGAATCGTTTATTTCGGACGGGGACGCTTGCCCAAATGAAAAAACGCATTCTACAGTTTTTTCCTGATGACATATTTCTTTGGATTTTTGATTGATTGTATACATGAGGAAAGAAAAATGTCTTGACGGCGGTGAAAGTGTTGCGGATGAGATCGTATCCCGGTTATTCTGTCATTCCAGAAAGCTCTGCCTGCGGGTGCCAACCGGAAGATGGAGTGTTCCTTTCAAGCCGGATTTTGAATAACAATAGGAGATATTGGAGAAAACAATAGGAGATATTTTCAAAACACAAGGACATTTTTGGTAAATGCTTACTTCTTTCCGGGTAAATGCTTACTTCTTTCTGCTAAAATGCCTGCTTCTTTTCGCAAAAAGCCCGGCTTTTCAACCTCGGAAGCCCGGCTCTCCGGCCCCTTAAGCCTCCGTTGGGCTTTTTTCTTCTCTCAGAGCATTGGAAACGGACAAGGACTCTGTTATAAAAAACAGATGTTTGCTTTCTTTTTGCACCGTTATTCGGCGAATGGATAACATCCGGTTGATTGCTCAGAGCGAACAGTCGGCTTTGTCGTCCGGAACGGAAATTAGCTGACCAAGGGAACTGATGATTCTGTCGTAGGGATAAGCCTGAAACTCTTCGGCAGTGGTCATACCGCTGGTAACACCGACAAAAGAAACTCCGGCAGCGGCGGCCGTTCCTGCATCCACTGTACTGTCACCGATGTATAATACTTCTTCGGGGCATGCCTTCAATCGGTCAATGGCAAGTAACAAACCTTCAGGATCGGGTTTATGATGTGTCACATCTTCACCTCCGATAATAATGTCAAACCAATCATCCGGCATGTGATTTTTCAGGAAACTCAGTATCCGGAACCGGTATTTGGTTGAAATGATTCCGATACGGGCCCCTTGTTTTTTCAGGTACGTAAGCGTGGGGAGAGTATCCGGGAAAAGGATGGTGTTTGCATTCATATATACATCTGCCTCTTTGGCATACTCTTGTCTGAATGCTTCCAGTTGACTGGCGTCAGTAATTCCTGTAAGGATGCTGAATGATTCTTCAAGCGTTTTCCCAATGGTACGTTTAATGGTATCATCGGTGACACCGGTGTAGCCGTGTCTCTCGAGCACGCTTCTGAAGCAGGTTACGATACCGCGTGAAGAGTCTGCTAACGTATAGTCAAAGTCGAATAAATAAACCGTGTATTTCATTTGCGGAATTTTCGGCAAAGATAGTGATTTTTTTATTTCAATAAAGCTTATTTGCGCACTCTGCCTCCCGATATCCAATGGGTACGGTAATAAGGCTCGTTGAGGCTGCTGACAATTACCCCTTGGCTGGTGCTGGCATGAACAAACTTTCCATCCTTGAGATAGATGCCCACGTGGGCCACTTTTCTGCGCGATTTCCGGCTGCTGAAAAATACCAGATCACCTTCCCGAAGATTCCGCCGGGCAACTTTGCTGCTCTCTTTCTTCTGGCCGTCTGTACTTCGTTGCAGTTTGATGTGATACACCTTTTTATAAATCTGGCAAGTCATTCCCGAGCAGTCAGTACCACGTTTCGTCTCCCCACCTCCCCGGTAAGGGGTACCTATCCACTGGGCCGCCTCCAGATAAAGTTTGTGATTATCTTCCATTCCGATGTCCACACCCAGGCGTACAGAAGCGCGGGCGAGTGCCTTATAATCAAGTCTGGGGACAGAAGTACGGCAAGCACTCAGGCTGACAACCAAAGCAGTAAGGAGCAGCAGATTAAAAAGATGTCTCTTCATACGTTTTTATTCTTCTACATTAAAGTAATCTTCCAGTTCTTTTTCAGCCGAATTATTCTCGTTCACAATGTCACGGATGATAATTCCGTGTTCAAGTACTGCGATGCGGGGACAAACATCTACCGTGTGGTTCAGATTATGGCTCGAAATGATGACTGTGGCATTATGTTCTTCATTATACTTTTTCAGCAGGTGCTTGATTACGGATTGCGAACTCGGATCGAGAAAGTTGAATGGTTCATCCAAAATTATCAATTTGGGATAATGCAACATGGCCGATATGATTCCTATTTTTTGCTTATTTCCCGCGGAAAAATTACGGATAAACTTCTTTTGCCCCAGTACTTCTCCGTTCATAAAACGTTCGAAAGCGGTCAAACGTTCATCCACCTCCTCTTTTTTCAGTCCATACATTTTGCCGATGAAATAGAAATACTCCTCCGGAGTCAGGTAGCCGATCAGAAAACCATCATCGATAAATGCACCGGTGAAACTTTTCCAGTCTTCACTTTGATTCACATGGATGTCATTAATAATGACCTCTCCGGAGTCAGCTTTCAGCAAATCTAACATTAAACGGAATAAAGTTGTTTTTCCGGCTCCATTGTTACCTACCAGGCCAATCATTTCTCCTTGATTGATTGTGTAGCTATCGATATCGATAGCTGTTTGGGTACCGAAATTTTTTCGGAGGTTATGTATGGTAATCATATTCTTTTTTGTTTGATAAATATTGAATCGTTATTTACTATCTCTGAATCCTTCCATATTTTCGTAGCGGCGTTGCATGAAACGGACATACACATTGTTTATCCACATAGGGGAGGTCAGGGTGAAGCCTAATCCGATGATTAATATAACAATGTAGGCCCATGTTTGTCCCAGCAGCATGGGGAGCGTACCATAGAGTGTGGTTGGTACGATGAAAACTCCAAGACTGATTAGCATCTGCATTCCGCTATTCGTGCTTTGTTTGCCTGTGATGCTTTCATTGAGTGGTACGGTTTTATGGTTGTATACCGCCAGTTGGAACAAGATGCAATAGACGGGACCTGTTGTCAGAAAGATTAGTGCGACAGCACCCAGCAGGCTGGCTTTTCCCATCACAAAAGCCGGTATCAGCAGGATCAGCGGAATGATTTCCGCCAAGCTATAGATATAATATTTGGCTGTCAACAGGCTTTTGATAGATTCTTTGCGAGTCATCAGTCCGTCGATATAGTTTCCTTCAAATCCCATAAGTTGTATCAGAATCACCATACCGAATCCAAGGAAAGAGTATACCAGGACAAAACTCTTCATGTGGTCATACGTACTGCTGAAACTCAGTATGATGGAGAAGATGATTACGAGCATTGCTACCGATCGGAGTGAGGCCTTACAGCGTTTGTTTCGTAGGAGTATTTTCAACTCCAGGCGCATGTATTCGCCCACTTCTCCGTAACGTTCCAGAAAACGGTATTCGGATACGGTTTTTACTTTTGTGTCTTCTACTTTATTGATTTCGTTGTATATTAAACCGGTCATCACTTTACGGTTGATACACCATATCAGAACAGTGGCTGCCAATGTACCCAGGTAAGCAAGTAGATTTCCTTCGATATAACCTTCTCCCAAGTTCATGAAAAAGTCACTTATAAATTCCGTTTTGGGAATAAAAATAGCGATGGCAATTCCACTGTAGACAACGATGGGAAGTAACACCCACCAAATATGTTCGTTAATCAGCGTACGGCAAAGCAGATACCAATATCCATTGAAAACCATCAGTAACCAAATGCCGATGCTGTAAGTGAGAACTCCTGATATTCCATAAAAAGGAAAGACTGTGAGTGCTGCGAACGGCACGAACAGGAACAGCCAGATAAGATTGAAAGAGCTGAGTCCGTGGCGGAGAAGCAGAAAGTCGAGTATACGGCTTCGTTTTACCGGAAGTAGCAGGTAAGGCTTTACTTCTTGTGTAGGAGTTTTTTGGAAGGGGAAACGTATTACAAAGTCCAGGGCAAGCGCAAATATCAGTCCACTGTTCAAAATATGATAGGCTTCCATATTGGGAACTTCTGTGCTGATGGCTTTTGCCAGACCGATGCCAATAAATATAAAGTAAGCACCCCAGAAAATAAAGGAGGCATACATGATGTATTTGCCGATTTTATTCTTTTCGTACATCGGATGCCGTTTGGCAGCAAGTTTGCCGTGTCGACGCAATTCGTTGAATAGCATAGTTTGTTATAGTTTAAGGGAGGGGGGAGAGCAAAACCACCACAGATTACACCGGTTTTCATTGTCTGAGTTTCATTCTCGGATTTTGAATGACTGTGATTCTAATCTGTGAAATCTGTGGTGGAAAAGATTTTTTGATGCTCTTTGCTTTTAGGATTGATTATTTATTTTCTGCACTGACCATTGTCACTTCCACCTCGTTCTTTTGTTTGAACAGGTCGTCTGCGAATTTCCGGATATCATTTACCGTAATGCTGTTGACTATCTTTTCGTAGTCATTCACACGGTTAACGCCGGTATACAGGTATTCGTCGATACTTCCCAACCAGTAGCTATTCTCTTTCAGGTCCTCGGTATGCTTTTTCAGCATGTACTCTTTCACCTTATTCAAGTTGGTTTCTGACGGACCGGTTTTCGCTATGTCGGTTATCTCGTCAAAGATGATTTTCATCAATTTCTCTTTCTTGTCGGGGGCTGTATCGAAGATAATCTGCAAAAATATTTTTTCTTTGGGATATTTTTGTAACCTTCCACCTACGTATACTCCATAGGTACCTCCCTCGTCTTCACGTACTTTTTCTGTGTAAACCAGATCAAGTATCTGGCTTGTCATGCCGAGCAGAAGGTTGTTTCTCAGATCATATTTGCAGTCTCCGCTATAAAACACGAATACCGAAGCTTTGGGCGTTTCCTGTTTCTTGGTGAATTCGTTCTTGTAAACACCCTGACGCACTTCTATTTTGTTATCTTTAAAAGTCTCCTGACGATTGATGGCAGGGAGTGCACCCAGATATTCTGCAATGACCGGTTTCATCTTTTCTACGTCTACGTTACCGACAAAGATGAATGTGAAGTCGCTTGCATCTTTAAAACGATCCTGATACATAGACAGAATCTTATTGTAATCCATCTGATCCACCATATCGGCTTTTATGCGTCTGGCTCTCGGATGATTCATATAAACACCGGCCTGAATGGAGTCGTTGAATGCCACATTCGGATTCAGTTCCTGATTCTTTAACGTGGCTTTACTACGACTTTTATAAGATGCAAATGCATCGTTGTCTCTGCGCGGGGCGGTGAATGTGAGGTAAGTGAGTTGCATCATCGTTTCAAAATCTTTGGGAGAGCAACTTCCTGAAACGTTTTCGGTCGTGAGTGAGATATTGTAATTGACCGATGCTTTCTTTCCGGCAAGCACTTTCTCAAGATCTACCGCACTGAAGTTACCTAAGCCACCGGCGCCGACAGCATCCAGACCACTTATATTAATGATTTCCGAATCGGGGAATAAAGAACTGCCTCCCAGACTGACACCTTTCATACGGATTTCGTCTGCTTTGAAATCGGTCTTTTTTATAATTACCTTTACCCCGTTAGATAGAGTCAGAGTAGTTGTTCCAAAGATATCATCTTTCGTTTCGGAAACAATTTTCCCCCCTTTCGGAGCTTCGGCCATCAAAGGTTCGTCTGATACCTTGTCTACATAAGCAGTCAGTTTCTCCGCTTTTGCATCTTTCAGCAGTTTGTTTATGGTCGCTTCGGAAGGCAGTTTCAGACCTTCTTTTTCAGGAGCGAAAAGAGCTACTACCTGATTATTGTCCGTAATAAGCCCTTTCATCAATTGGTTGATTGCTGCCACCGGAATATTTGGAGCTATCTGATTGATAAAAGTATATTCGTTTTCAATACCCGGTATTGGTTCGTTATCAAGGAAGTGACGGACATATTCGTCCACATATTTATTATTTTTCTGTTTATCCCGTTCGTTGTAAGCCGATTCCAATTGGCGTAGGTATTCTGCACGGGCACGGTTGTATTCTGTTTCGGTAAAGCCGAACTGGCGGGCACGTTCTATTTCGCGCAGCAGGGTGGCGATACCATTATCTATGCTGTCTTCTTTGCAGACCACAACTCCGAGAAAGGCATCCTTGGTTTTGGATACGAAAAAGTTGCCGTCTTGCGTTCCGGCATAGATATAAGGCGGGTTAGCCGTTTGTGCCAATTCATTTAAACGTGCGTTCAGCATACTGCTGATCAGATCCTTGGCATACTGCTGTATCAGGTAGTCCACATTGCCTTTCTGATTATCAGGAATTGCTTCGTGCTTATTGAAAAGAAGAACCTGTACATGAGGTTGTTCCTTATCTTTCAGGATACAGATGATCGGTTCTTTATTATCGGCAACCGGATAATAGATGCGTTCGGCGGCATTCGGCTGTGCCGGAATATCGGCGAACATTGTTTTGATCTTGGCTTCTACGGCATCTACGTCGATATCACCGACAATGACGATTCCCTGTAGGTCCGGACGGTACCACTTTTCATAGTAGTCTCTCAGTGTTTGTGGTTTGAAGTTCATCACTACGTCCATGGTTCCAATGGGGAAACTGTTGGCATATTTATCGCCCGGATACATCATCGGTAGAAGTTTCTCTTGCATACGCATCATGGCACTCATACGGGTACGCCATTCCTCATTGATGACACCTCGTTCTTTATCAATTTCCTTCGGATCGAGGGTCAGGTCATTGCTCCAGTCGTGGAGGATCAGTAAACAAGAATCTACTGCTCCGGGGGTGTTGACCGGTACATTGGAGATGTTGTAAACCGTTTCGTCGATGGAAGTATATGCATTCAGATTCTCACCGAACTTTACTCCGATACGTTCCAGATACTGTTTCAGCGCATCACCCGGGAAGTGAGTGGTCCCATTGAAACACATATGTTCCAGAAAGTGTGCCAATCCACGTTGGTTTTCTTCTTCTTGGATAGAGCCCACTTTCTGGGCAATGTAGAAGTCGGCACGGTTGGCGGGCAGATTGTTCTTACGGATGTAGTAAGTCAGACCATTGTCTAACTTTCCGATACGTACATTCTTGTCAATAGGGATGGGCGGCATTTGCTGTGCAAAGGCCTGCTGGAAGTTGCAGCACAGGATGACTGCAACGAAAAGTAAACCACGGAATAAATGTTTCATTGCTATACTGTTTTTGAATTCTATCTACCGCAGCATACACTGATCACACTCTCGTTTTTGATGTTTTTATATACAAGATTCTGTGCTTTCAGTGCGTTCTGTGGTGAATAATCTTGTTTCTGTTTTTTCTATCAGTCGCATTGCCGGGAAGTAAATCACATAATCGCTTCTCTAATTTTCACCAGTTTAGTCAATAATCCTTCCAATAGGTCAAGCTTCAGCATATTGGCACCGTCACTCTTGGCTACTGTGGGATTTTCGTGCGTTTCAATGAAAAGTCCGTCGACGCCGACAGCGATACCGGCTTTGGCCACCGTCTCAATCAATTGCGGCATTCCTCCCGTTACTCCATTTGTCTGATTAGGTTGTTGCAATGAGTGGGTTACATCCAGAATGACCGGATAACCAAAAGATTGCATTTCCGGTATACCCCTGTAATCAATCACCAAGTCCTGATAACCAAATGTTGTTCCACGTTCAGTCAGCATCACGTTCTTGTTTCCGGCTTCTATCACTTTGTCGGCTGCAAATTGCATGGCGAGTGGGGAGAGAAACTGTCCTTTTTTGATATTAATCGTTTTTCCGGTTTTAGCTGCCGCCACCAGCAAGTCCGTCTGTCGGCACAAGAAGGCCGGGATTTGCAGAATATCTACATAACTGGCCGCCATGGCCGCTTCGTCGGCAGCGTGAATATCTGTTACGGTAGGTATTCCGAAGGTTTTGTGCACTTTTTCGAGAACCTTTAATGCCTTTTCATCACCAATTCCCATGAATGAATCCATGCGTGAGCGGTTAGCTTTGCGATATGAACCTTTGAATACATAAGGAATTCCCAGTTTATCGGTGATGTTTACTATTCTTTCGGCAATTCGCATGGCCATCTCTTCACCTTCGATAACGCATGGTCCGGCCAATAGGAAAAAGTTTCCCGTCTTATTGTTTTTCAGTTGTTCTATCATAACATTTATATTTTATCAATTGGGTATAATCAATGTGGTTGCTTCCGGAATAATTCCTATTTCGATGGGAAAATGACGTGGCAGGAGACGTCCGTCAAGGTCGACTGCGGCATTTTGTGCACGCAATACCTTTACTTTCCGGGTGCGATAAGACTTCACGACTTTATGATTCAGGATACGTCCCTGGATAAGCATCCAAAGTCCGGATATTATTTGCAGGAACTCAGGACGGTAGATGACTGATACATCTAACCAGCCATTATAAGGAACAGCGCTTGGAGTTTGTCCGTATCCGGTAGCGCTTCCTACACAGACTGTCATGATCCGGCCGCGTATATGTTCGTCGTTAATCTTGAGATGTGAGCGATATAGCTTACGTTCGAATATCAACAGGAAAAGAGCTGCCAGGTAGGAGAGGAACTTTACGCCCCAGAAACGTTTGGTTTGATCGGTGATTTTTACGATACGTGCCCCTAACCCTATGTTAACGGCATTCAGGAAATAACGTCGCCGATGCTTCTCGCCATCGTAAAAATTGCAGTAACCTACATCTATTTTCTTTCGGCGGTTGTTAATGATCCAGTCCACTGCCTGCTTATATTCCAGGTTCAGTTCCCAATATCTGGCAAAGTCGTTTCCAATTCCGTTAGGGATGATACCAATGGCTATTTCGTCTTTTTTTTCTGCATTCGAGCTCATAATGCCGTTGATGGCGTCATTCAGTGCACCGTCTCCCCCCACAACTACGATGGTTCGGTAACCATTGTTGGCCAAAATTCCGGCAAGTCGTTCTACTGAACCGAAACCTTCGGACTGCACATAGTCGTATGACACTCCTTTAGAGTCCATGTACTTTTTAATTTCTTTCCATCGTTTCTGCACTTTTCGTGTGCCTGCTTTGGGATTGTAGATTACACCCCATTTCCCAGGTTCTACGCTCATGGATTTTACATTTATTATTTCGTACTTCTAATTCAATCTCTCTGTCAGCGAACCGGTTTCTTGCTTAAGCGGTAGATCATTCGTTTATTAACAACGGACTTACCGTACTTTAACCGTCTGACATTGGTTATTTATTAGCTTTTCCCTCGTCCTTTAGCTCGTCCCGCATACGCGGGCTCATCGTCCCGCCTGCCTGGGCTCATTAGCCCGCGTACGCGGGCTAATGAGCCCAGGCAGGCGGGACGAGTTGATGAACAAAGCAAAGGCTGTTAAGAACTTCGCCAAAGTTACTAAAACTCTTTGAGTTTCTGCTTTACAAAGTTAATCTTTTCCTCCATCGGAAGTGAAGCATTTACCCAATGAATGGTAAAGCCCCTTCGCTCCATTCCCCTAAACCAGGTCATTTGCCGTTTGGCAAACTGATGAATGGCAGTTTCCAAGCCCGTGAACATTTCCTTATACGTCATTTTCCCAATAACATGCAGAGTCAGGTATTTGTATTCCAACCCATAATAAATCAGATCATCCGGATGGATTCCTTGTGCCAATAAGCGGCGTACCTCTTCTATCATGCCGTCATCCAGCCTTTGCTTCAGCCGGCGGGTGATTTTTTCCCGTCGTAACTCCCGGTCGATGTCCACTCCGATAATCAGGCTGTTCAGTTGTGGAAACTCTCTTTCTTCTATCGGCGTCTTTGCGTAATATTCTTCAATTTCGATGGCGCGGATTGCCCGTTTAACGGTATCTACATCTGTCGAGTTATGAAGTGTCTTATACTGGCTTAATATGCCGGTCAGTTCTTCCAATGATTTTTCCGCCAGACGTGTGCGCAATTCTTGATTTTCGGGGACGGGAATCAGGCGATATCCTTTCAGTACCGATTCCAGATACAGTCCCGTACCTCCACATAGAACGGGAAGGCGCCCTTTTTGTTTAATAGTCTCGTAAGCTGTCAGGAAATCACGTTGATACTCAAAAACATTGTATTTATAACCCGGGTCGGCAATATCGATCAAGTGATAGGGAATTTGCTGCCCGTTGATGGTGTAATCTTCCAGATCTTTGCCTGTTCCGAGGTCCATTCCCCGGTAAATCTGGCGTGAATCGGCACTGATGATTTCAGTATCTAAGTCTGCAGCTAATGCGGCAGCAAAAGGGGTTTTACCTGAAGCGGTGGGGCCAAGTATGGCAATCAGATCATAGTCCGGCATGGTCATAACTTTATTAATGATTGGACAAAGATATGAAAAAGGAAGTGAAAAGCAGATGTTAAACTCTTAAATGGTGTTATAAAACATGCTTTTTTTCTTGTATTATTTGCAGATAACCAAAGAGTGCGTATCTTTGCAATGTGTTTTTCATAGTATTAGATTTAAGGTTAACAAAGGTTGGAGCAAGGCGTTGCTCCTTTTTTTATGTCCTAATCTCTCTTATGCGTTGTGCATCCATATAGATAACATCTTCTTTTTCAAAACAATGATATTGATGAATGATACCAGTAAGAACAGCAATATGCCGATAGTGAATGTGGGCCAAAGTGATCCGGAGGGTATCTGTGGGAAAAGTGAGTTTAGTGTTTCGAGATAAGATGCACGTGTCCACGAAACAATTCCTATGGATAATAACATCACTACAATATTAAGTCCTACTGTCAGGGTCTGATAGGGGAGTGCCACTTTCGAAGGGCTGTATCCTATCAGAAGCAGGCTTTCCAGCTTGGTGGTGTTTTTTTGCAGTAACAAGAAAATGCTGAGCATCAATATATAGAAAGAGAGCAAGCTGATGAATAGTCCCACAGCCAGAACGATACCCACAATCAGTCTCAGGAAATAAGTCGTTTTACCGGCATCCAGTTTCCCGTCTTCCGTTTCATAACCTTTCTGCTGAAAATATTTTGCGATAGAGGCGTCAGCCGGGTTGTTTACTTCAACAATCAGTCGTGAAGGATCTGCCTGACGATCCGGTGCGAAGTTCTTGTTAGCCCAATCCATGAACGATTGCGGAACCAGAATGGTGTTCAACCGGTTGGAAAAGCCGACGATATTCCCCTTGTATTGCTCTACCCGTCCATTCCCCTTCATCAGGATGTCCATCTGGATCAGACTCATCAGGCCTTCCGAGAGTTTAGGCAGGTTTCGGCTTTGGGCAAAACCAAAGTTATACAGGTTCAGATAATTGCGTGGAATGATGATGGGGAGGGTATGGGTATTTTCATCGAAGTACCATTTGTCGAGGTTGACGTCTACGAATTCGTCAGGGACGGCTTCGAAAAACATTTCCGTAGAAAGGTGTACTCCTGCTTCCTGCATTCCCAGACCGGCGGATACTTTAAATTGCGAAGGGGTGAAAGCGCCTACTGTTAGGGTGAATGACTGTTGTTTCAGTTCCTCGATTTCTTCGGGGGAGAAGGTGTTATTCTTACCTGCGAAAGTCCCTAATGTACTGATTTTCTTGGTAGCAATAATATAATCTTTCTTCATGAAACTATCTCCTTCGGTAAAGATGGGAAGTACATCTTTGTAGAATTGTGCGCTGAGCAACACAATGACCATCCCGAAAAGGTTGGCAAAAAAGAAACCGGTCAACTGACCGATGCTGATATGCTGACGGAGCAGCTTCCAGACTAAGTTGTTCATAATTTTAATATTCTGTCATACTTTAACTCGATATGCTTTCCGATGGACGTCACGATGATACCCGCCCCTTGTTTCTCGGCTTCTCCCGTCACTAACTCTTCCATGATATGTGCGTTGTCATCGTCAAGATGGCTGATGGGTTCATCCAGGAAAATAAAGTCGAAGGGTTGACAAAGTGACCGGATGAACGCCACTCTTTGTTGTTGTCCGAAAGATAGTTTTCCTGCTTTTACATTCAACTTGTCCGAAAGTCCCAGTGCTTCGAACAATGCCAATACCTCTTTCCGGGTTTTATATCCGGTTAGGTTATTCTTTAACCGGATATTTTCGATGGCAGTCAGCTCTGTGAAAATGCGCAAATCCTGAAATAGCATACTCAGTGAATGCTTCCTGAGTTCAACCCATTGCTTCACCGAGTATGCTTTTATATTGGTTTCATCGAAATTGATAATTCCTTGATAGTCGTTTCGGTAGCCATAGATATAGCTGCATAGCGATGATTTTCCGGTACCGGATGCTGCTTCGATCAAGTAAGATTTTCCTTTATGGAAAAAGAGGTCTTGATGCCATACATCCGAAATGACCGAGTTACGGTCAGCAAACACTTGGGGAAGTGTTTGCTGTAAGTGAATGCTGTTCATACGCTGAAGGTTACATGCCGGCAAATTGCTTGGCAAAGTCTACTATCTGTTTTAAAGCGTTGACATCTTTGTTTTTCAGGAGAATGGCTGTTTCAGTCTTACCTTCGCTGTCACTGAATGCTTCAATATAAGAAATCTGTGAAGCAAGTTTATAGTAAGTCTGGTATTCTTCGCCACCGAAACCGGTTATCATTTTCACGACAGGAAGATCTAAAATGGCATCCATGTTGATGACAAAGAACACATTTTTGCCCTTCATATCCGATACATATCCGGCATCTTTGATTGATTTGTCTACCGGCTTACTGATATTCTTGTAGAGGAGCTCGTCATTGGTGGCATACATTTGTTTGTTACGGATGCCAAAGAACACATTATTGGTGTTGGACTTATAAACGTATTCATTTTCGCCCAGTTGGATGATGTCTTCATTTCTACCTAATTTCAATTCTTTCTTTTTATTGTACAATGCTTTCAAGGCATTTCCGTTCTTTGCGTCGGCATAAGCAGCGAAAGTGGGTGCACTGTTCATGGTTACGTTAATCAGACCGATAGAGATATCACCATCGAAAGATGCGAATAAACTTTTCACCTCCTCGGCTTTTGCAAGTGAAACGTTTCTGCGGAATTCTTCGTTGTTGAGCAATAGGTCATAGAATGCTGCCCCGTTGACTCCTATGTTTAGAAAGGCAAGAGTCGATTCCGGGAAATTCTGGAGGAAAGTTGTATTTAGTTTTTTCACAGCTTGAGCCTGCTTCTTTAGCAGTGCGTCTGTTTCGGCGTTATCCGAATAAGTTTCAATCTGCAGAGCTATCTTTCCTTTCTCAAAGTTGAGATTGCCTACGGCCATTACTTCGCTTAGATCGAGTTGTGAAGAAAGTCCCATACTGATTTGTTGTGAGTATATCTTAGGAACGGCATCCATTGAAGCAAAGAAGTTAATGTCTCCTTTTTGATTTTGCATCTTTTTGAAACCGCTGTTCTTCATGATACTGTTCTCTTCCGTCTGTTTTAGTAAAGTAGAGATGGTTTGTTTGGCAACATCCATTTGTGAAGTTCCGTAGGCTTCTGTCAAGACTGCTGCGTTTTCATTAAAAACCAACAAGCTGTTTTTTTGCAGAGTAGTGAAACTGTATCCGTCTTCTTCTGCTATCGGCTGGCAGATTCCCTCTTTGGCCATTAAGTCAAGAGAAGCACGCAAGTCGTCGATATTGCTAACCTTGGCAACCATAGCGGGGGTAATGAACGTTTTGGAAGTAAACACAAAGACGGGGGCCTTGATATCGATACCCGATTGGGAAGGATCCTTCATTATCTTTTCCAATTGCTGGAAGGCGGCCGCATTCATTCCGCTTTTCAGGGCTTCCATCATTTTTTGTTTCATTCCTTCGTTTTCTTTATCATTCAGGCCGGCTTTGTCGGCAAGCGTATTCAGATTGACGGAGGCAACAGCCGAAGCGTCAGCAGGAATCACATGGATATATTCCGCTTTCTTTGAGCAGGCTGCCATGAAAACAATCAGTACTCCCAGTACCGAAAGTCGGGAAATCATTCGTTTTACCATAATTACTATATATTTAGTTCTGTAAATTACATATTCATTGTATGGCAAGCCACTAATGCCGCCGTTTCTGTTCGTAGTCGTGATTTGCCTAAACTGATCGGGATGAATCCCTTTTCGATGGCTTTTTTCACTTCCTCTTCGCTGAAGTCGCCCTCCGGCCCGATCAATACTAATGTATCTTCTCCTTTTTTCAGTACATCCTTCAGGAGAGGTTTCTCTCCTTCATAACAGTGGGCTATGAATTTTTGTCCTGAGAAGTCTTTTTCAATGAACGAATTGAAGTCAGTCATTTCGTTCAACCGGGGCAAGCGTGCCTTTAATGATTGTTTGATGGCCGATACCAATATCTTTTCGATACGTTCCGTCTTGATCACTTTTCGTTCGGAAAAGCGACAGTTCAGAAACGTCAATTCATCGAAACCTATTTCTGTCGCTTTTTCAGCGAGCCATTCATTACGGTCCATATTCTTGGTCGGTGCCATGGCAATATGCAGATGGCCCTGCCATAAAGGCTCTTGATGAATAGTTTCTTTAATATTCACCAGGCAACGTTTATTGGTTGCTGCACTGATCTCTGCCCGATAGAAGTTTCCTTTACCGTCGGTCAGGGTGATTTCGTCTCCGGCTGTCAGACGGAGCACACGCACGCAATGCTGCGCCTCCTCTTCCGGAAGCTCAGCATTGGTTTGTATATCAGGGGTATAAAATACGTGCATATCTTTTATTTATGTCGGTTTATCTCATCACGCAGTCGGGCGGCAAGTTCATAATTCTCTTCTTGAATGGCCTTGCTTAAGGCTTCTTCAAGGGAAATGATGCTGACTGCCTCCGTACGTGAGTTATCATCTTCTTCCGGTGAATCAGGACGTTCAGCACCGTCTGTCATCCGAATGCATTCGCGTTCAAGGATAGATTCATATATAAATATGGGGCAATCTGCCCTCACGGCCAATGCTACCGCATCCGAAGTACGTGCGTCTATCCGGATAATCTCTTCGTCTCTTTTAAAGTAGATATACGAATAAAAGACACCTTCTTTTGCTTTATAAATCAGTACCCGGAGCAAAGATGCTCCCAGAACATTCAAACACGAGTAAAATAAATCGTGTGTCAGCGGGCGAGGGGCTTTTATTCCTTTCAGGCAAATGGCTGTGGCTTGCGCTTCGGCTGGTCCTATTATGATAGGTAACTGCCGTTCGCCATCTACTTCTCCCAGTACCATTGCATAGGCACCCACCTGCGCCTGGCTGTTAGAAATGTTCAATACCTGTAGTTCTACTTTCTTATCCATTGTTAATTATTCACTTTCTTAAGTTCTCCCGGTTGATGTTTGTATCTGAAGACAACGGCAAATAAAATGCCGATGGCCAGTGCGTATGCTGCAAATATAAACCAGATGGTCGGCCAATCTCGGCTTACCAACATTCCGTTTTCGTATACGGAGAATGCGTCCACTACAGCACCGCTGGCATATCCTCCGATGACGGCTCCAAGTCCGTTTGTCATAATGAAGAACAAGCCTTGTGCGCTGGCCCTTGTCTCAGGTTTTGTTTCCAATTCAACAAATAAAGAACCGGAAATGTTGAAGAAGTCAAATGCCATACCATATACTATCATGGATAAAATCAGCATCCAGATGCCCGTACCCGGATCACCGAATCCAAACAGCCCGAATCGGAATACCCAGGCGAACATACTGATCAGCATGACACGCTTGATTCCGAAGTGTCTCAAGAAGAAGGGGATGGCCAGGATAAACAGGGTCTCGGACATTTGTGAGATAGATAGTAGAATTACCGAGTGTTTGACACCAAAGGAATCTGCAAATTCGGGTATTTTGGCGAAACTACCCAGGAATGCATCACCATAGGTATTTGTAATTTGCAATGCCGCACCCAATAGCATAGAGAAAAAGAAGAAAATAGCCATCTTTTTTCTTTTGAACAGGCTGAGGGCATCAAGTCCGAAAGAAGATAATAAAGTTTTATTTTCATTCTTCGCCGGTGGACAGGGAGGCAGCGTGAAAGAATATATCCCCAAAAGTAAGGCTGAACTTGCTCCTACATAAAGTTGTGCACTGGAGTTCTTGAATCCTGTAAGGTCTACTGCCCACATGGCACAGATGAAACCGATGGTTCCCCATACGCGGATAGGCGGGAAATCCTTTACTAAATCACATTTATATTGTTCAAGTGCGTTATATGAAACTGTATTGGCAAGGGAAAGGGTAGGCATGTAAACCATCAGGTTGAGTAACATGGCCCAATACATTTGATTATAGTCGGTAGCGGTGGATGCGTAAAACAAACAGCCGGCTCCTAATAAATGACAAATACCATAAAGACGTTCGGCGTTGAACCATTTATCGGCAATAATACCGGTTATTCCCGGCATGATGATAGATGCGATTCCCATTGTAGCGAAGATAGCTCCGATTTGTCCACCTTCGAAATGGAGGCCTCTTTCCATATAGCCACCTAATGAAATTAACCACGACCCCCATACAAAGAATTGCAGGAAGTTCATAATAATCAAACGATTTTTTATATTCATAACTTTATTGATGTGTTTCCCGTCGTGCCAATATATGGCAGATCAGCTGCAAATATAATATTTTTAGTTGACAGAGTGGAAAAAGCACGGGATAAAAGGGAGGAAGAAAGGGAAAAATAGCAAAAGAAAATTGGAAATGCAAAGAAGGAAAGGGTATATAAAAAAAGAAGGCTATCTATCCCAGACAGCCAATCTTTATTAACCTTAAATCTAATACCATGAAAAACACATTGCAAAGATAAAGGGTTTTATGTTATAGAACATAACGATTTGGTGAAAATCTTCTGTTTGTTAACTCATATTAACTTTGTAGCTTCTGCTTTTATGCTATTAAGGCGATTATTCGACATACAGTACCAATCCTTTGAGATATTCGCCTTCCGGATGATAGATATTTACCGGATGATCTGCTGGTTGAGTCAACTGATGCAGTATGCGTACACTTCTACCGGACATGGCTGCTGCTGTGAATACAGCAGTACGGAAATTATCTTTGGTCACTACCTGTGAACAAGAGAAGGTGAACAGGATACCGCCCGGTTTGATTTTCTCAAATGCTTTGGCATTAAGTTTGCGATAACCTTGGAGGGCGTTGCGCAATGCGTCTTTGTGCTTGGCGAATGCCGGCGGATCGAGGATGATCAAATCGTATTGGTCGCCCATGCGGTCGAGATATTTGAAAGCATCTTCTGCAAAAGCCGCATGACGGGTATCACCCGGGAAATTTAATTCTACATTTTTATTAGTCAAATCAATGGCCTTGGCAGAACTGTCTACCGAATGTACCTGTTTGGCACCTCCACGCATGGCGTAAAAGGAGAATCCGCCGGTGTAGCAGAACATGTTTAATACCGAACGGTCTTTGGCATAACGTTCCAACAAAGCACGGTTTTCGCGTTGGTCTACGAAGAATCCCGTTTTTTGTCCTTTCAGCCAGTCTACATGGAACTTTAATCCATATTCCTGAGCGATGTTGTCGTTACTTCCTCCTTTGAGGAAACCGTTTTCCGGAAGAAGGTCCGCTTTGAATGGCAAAGTCGTTTCCGATTTATAGTAGATGTTTTCAATCTGGTTGCCCATTACTTCGGACAATGCTTCGGCAATGGCCATGCGGTCTACGTGCATGCCGGCAGAGTGTGCCTGCATTACGGCGGTCCGGGCATAAACATCGATAACAAGTCCTGGCAGGTTATCGCCTTCTCCGTGTACCAGGCGGTAAGTGTTGTTAGTCGGGTTGGTAGCGATGCCGATGCTGCGTCGCATGTCATAAGCCACTTCCAACTTGCGTTTCCAGAAGTCATGGTCGATCTCTTCTTGTTTAAAGGAAAGAACACGTATGGCAATGCTTCCGATTTGGAAATGCCCTTTAGCTATGAATTCTTTTTTTGAGGTATACACTTCCACTACTTCTCCTTCTTCGGGTTCGCCGTCGAAGTGAGCAATGGCCCCGGAGAAAATCCAGGGATGGAACCGTTTCAGTGAGTCTTCTTTGCCGGGTTTAAGATATACTTTATGCATAAATTTATTATGTTGTTTTTATTTTTATCATTGATCCGAACCTGCTTTCACCGTCTCTACGGTTTCTTCTTCCGGGGCCAGTTCGTAATTACCCGTACGCTTTAGGTCTTGCAGTAGGTGGTATATGTTGAGGCAAGCCCATGCGTCTGTAGCTGCATATTGCTTTTGGGCATCCGTCAGTACATCTGCTTCCCAATTGGAAAGACGTTGTGATTTTGAGATTTTTTCCCTGAATAAGATACCGTATATCTTTTGCAGGCTTTTATCCTGAATGCCGAACGGACGGACATACTCTTGCAACTCGATGCATGCCTGCTGGTTGAAAGGAGCCCGTTTATGCAACATCATAAAGTCGTCTTTCAACGAGAGTCCTACTTTGATCACTTCCGGATTTTCAAGCAACTCTATGATGGGTTGGGTCAGCCCGGTCATGTTCAGGCGGAACAGGAAGCAACATTCGTCAGATGAAATCTGGAGCAATGCTACTTTATGGGAATGTCCTTTGGTGAATGAGGGACGGGTTTCGCTGTCGATGCCCAGAATTGCCTGGGATTGCAGATAAGCCACTGCTTTTTCCGCTTCACTTTCAGTTTGTATTACATGAATCCGTCCGGGGAATGCCGCTTTGGGCATCTCCTTCACCTCTTCTTTGCTTATGGTTCTTTTTAAAATCATATTCGTTTATTCATCGTCGTGGCAATGACAGCCATGATCGTGACAATGGCAGTCGTCATCTTCACAGTGACAGTCTTCATTGTTTTCGGGTTCGTATTCATCCTCCTCTTCGTCTTCTCCCCGGGCCTTCGGACTATATTTCACGTCATGCAGGGCACGCATGGTATTTACCAGTTTTTGTCCCCACAAGAGTCCGAAGTTTTCCTGGCAAATGGCAAGGGAGTCATTCATCGTCTCGTTCAATCCCAGTTGAAATACAAAGATAAAATCTTTAATATCCTGATAGATATCGGCCAGGTCTTCCGAAATATTCTTTTTGATGGGTTCATCGCTGTAAGCCATGTCGGGTAGGAATACTTCCAGATAGTCGTCCTTTTCCGCCAATACGGATGCCAGGTTGATGCGCAACACTTCGTATATTTCTTCCGTCACATATGTTTCCGGTGCTTCGTCGCCTATCATTTCGCATTTTGGAAGCATGGACGCTTTTAGATAAAGTAAAGGAAGAATTTTCAGGGTGGTGTCAACAAACATACTACGTTTCATGCCTTCGGCACGTTCCAGAAAAGCGCAGAACTCGGCAGCTACCGTAACGAATTCTACCACATTCTTATCAAATATTACTTGGCTTTCTTTTTTCATATCAGCTTGAATTGAAACGCAAAGGTAAGAAAAAGTTGTGGGTAGTCCAATGAAATTCTTTTTTTTACTACTTTTGCATCATTAATCATATAGCTTAAGATTCTTCATCCACATGGCAAAAAAGAAATCAGATAAGGAAGCAGAACAGAAGCCGGCTTCCACTAATAAGTACTTGGCTTTCTTCAGAAACGAAACAATCCACTTTGTGATCGGATTGGTATTGGTCATCTTTTCAGTCTATCTGTTGCTGGCTTTTACCTCCTTCTTTTTCACCGGAGCAGCCGACCAGAGTATCATTGATAGCGGGAATGCCCAGGATCTTGCTGCTGTAAATAATCATGTAAAAAACTATGCAGGTTCCCGGGGAGCTCAGCTGGCAAGTTATCTGATCAATGACTGTTTTGGTGTCTCCTCTTTCTTTATTTTGGTTTATCTGGCTGTAGCCGGATTGAAGCTGATGCGTGTGCGTGTGGTGCGTCTTTGGAAGTGGTTCATCGGATGTACGCTGTTGCTCATTTGGTTTTCCGTTTTCCTGGGCTTTATTTTTATGGATCATTATCAGGATTCATTCATTTATCTGGGTGGATTGCATGGATATAATATCAGTAACTGGCTTATTTCGCAGGTCGGTATTCCCGGTGTTTGGCTTATTCTTTTGGTGACAGGCATTTGTTTTCTTATATATATGAGTGCCCGCACAGTCATCTGGTTGCGTAAGCTTTTCACTCTTAGTTTCCTGAAACGTAAACAAAAAGAAGAACATTCAGAGGTGAAGCAGGATTCCGATCCCCGTGAATATGATAATCCGAAACCTCAGGAAGTGGAATTCGATGTTAATCGCACTTTCCGTCAGGAGGTACCGGTGAAGAAGGTGGAAACTCCTACCGTATCCGATCTGCTTGTCGAGTCTCCTTCTGAGTCTCCAATAGTTACGGAAAGCAGAAATACGGCAACCGATGGTGATGTCACCATGACTTTCGAACAGACAACTCCTGATCCTGTGCCCCCTTTTCGGGCAGAGTCGGCAGATAACGGGCCTGAGTTTGAAATAGAGGCTGCTGCCGATGACGAAAGTTATCAGGGAACGGAAACCGAACCCTATAATCCAAAGTTGGATCTGGAAAACTATCATTTCCCTACTATCGATTTGATGAAGCACTATGAAAATAGTGAGCCTACCATCAATATGGAGGAACAGAACGCAAATAAAGACCGTATCATTAATACATTGCGTAGTTTTGGTATTGAAATCAGTACGATTAAAGCTACGGTAGGTCCTACGGTGACTCTTTACGAAATCACTCCGGAACAGGGAGTGCGCATCTCAAAGATTCGTGGGTTGGAAGATGATATCGCTTTAAGCCTTTCTGCCTTGGGTATCCGTATTATAGCTCCTATACCGGGAAAAGGTACAATCGGTATCGAGGTACCTAATTCAAATCCTAAGATTGTTTCGGGGCAGTCCATCATCGGCAGTAAGAAGTTTCAGGAATCGACTTACGATTTGCCCATTGCGCTTGGTAAGACCATTACGAACGAGGTATTCATGGTAGATCTTTGCAAAATGCCTCATGTGCTGGTGGCAGGTGCTACCGGACAGGGTAAATCTGTCGGTTTGAATGCCATCATCACTTCATTGCTCTACAAGAAGCATCCTGCCGAACTGAAGTTCGTTCTGGTGGATCCTAAAAAGGTAGAGTTCAGTATTTATTCTGTTATTGAGCATCATTTTCTCGCGAAGCTTCCCGATGGTGAGGATGCTATCATCACCGATGTGACCAAGGTGGTGCAGACCCTCAACTCAGTCTGTGTAGAGATGGACAGTCGTTACGATCTGTTGAAAATGGCACATGTACGCAATATCAAAGAGTACAATGAGAAATTCATCAACCGCCGCCTGAATCCGGAGAAAGGGCATAAATTTATGCCTTATATTGTGGTAGTCATCGATGAGTTCGGAGACTTGATCATGACTGCCGGCAAGGAGATCGAGTTGCCGATTGCCCGTATTGCGCAGTTGGCACGTGCCGTAGGTATCCACATGATTATTGCAACCCAGCGTCCGACTACAAATATCATTACCGGTACTATCAAAGCCAACTTCCCGGCGCGTATTGCGTTCCGTGTGTCGGCCATGATGGACTCACGTACCATCCTTGACCGTCCGGGAGCCAATCAACTGATTGGGCGTGGTGATATGCTTTTCTTGCAAGGGGCCGATCCGGTGCGTGTGCAGTGTGCTTTTATCGATACGCCGGAAGTGGAAGAAATTACCAAATATATTTCACGCCAACAAGGATATCCTACCGCTTTCTTCCTGCCCGAATATGTGAGTGAAGACAGCGGAAGCGATCTGGGAGATGTCGATATGGGGCGCCTCGATCCTTTGTTTGAAGATGCTGCCCGCCTGATCGTAATTCATCAGCAAGGGTCAACTTCGTTGATACAGCGTAAATTCTCCATTGGCTACAACCGTGCCGGACGCTTGATGGATCAGCTTGAAAAGGCCGGCATTGTGGGTCCTTCGCAAGGAAGCAAGGCGCGCGACGTACTTTGTGTTGACGAGAACGACCTTGAAATGCGTTTGAACAATATTCAATAATCAAACGTTAAATGAGTGTATACAATGAAGCAGATTATAATTAGCATTTGGATAGCTTTACTGACTTTGCCTGTGTTTGCGCAACAACAAATGCAGGCAAAGGTTGTGCTTGATAAAACGGCAGCCACATTTGAGAAAGCAGGGGGTATTCGTGCGGGATTCAACGTGACGGTGTTCAATAAAGGCCGGATGGCGGGACAATCTGCCGGAGTCATTGAACTCAGGGGAGAGAAGTTCGTGCTGAAAACGGACGATGGTACCACGTGGTTTGATGGCAAGACCCAATGGAGTTATCTGGCAGGTAGTGACGAGGTCAATATCAGCAATCCAACCGGAGTCGAACTGCAAAGTCTTAATCCGTACGCACTTTTGCAGATTTATCGCCATGGTTTCAGCTATAAGCTTGGAACACTGAAGAATTTTGGTGGCAAATCGATTTATGAAGTGGTGCTGACTGCTACCGACAAGAAACGGGATTTATCACGAATTGTGCTTTATGTCAGTAAAGACACTTACCAGCCACTCTTCATTCTGATGGAACAACGTGATAAGAGCCGTAGCGAAATCACGGTGACCAGCTATCAGGCAGGATTGAAATATGCCGACAGTATGTTTGTGTTTGATAAGAAGCTCTATCCTCATGCCGAGGTGATCGATCTCCGATAGGTCAAGAGGAGTAACTTCGATCGTTTATTATAAATCGTAGAATGTAAAATAGGAATATGGAAACAGAAAGAATTAAATGCCTTATTATAGGTTCAGGACCAGCCGGCTATACAGCCGCTATTTATGCAGGACGTGCAAATTTGTCACCGGTGCTTTACGAAGGAATACAACCGGGTGGACAGTTGACCACGACTACCGATGTAGAAAATTTCCCGGGCTATCCTCAGGGAATCAGCGGACCGCAATTGATGGAAGATCTTCGTACACAGGCCGAACGATTCGGTGCCGATATCCGTTTTGGAATCGCTACTGCTTCCGACCTTGGCCAAGCTCCCTACAAAATCACGATTGATGGTGAAAAAGTAATTGAAGCCGATTCATTGATTATCGCTACTGGTGCCACAGCCAAATACTTAGGTTTGGATGATGAAAAGAGATATGCCGGTATGGGGGTCAGTGCTTGTGCTACTTGTGACGGATTTTTCTATCGCAAAAAGGTAGTTGCTGTTGTGGGTGGTGGCGATACCGCTTGCGAAGAAGCCATCTATCTGGCCGGACTCGCTTCTAAAGTCTATTTGGTTGTACGCAAACCCTATCTTCGTGCTTCAAAGATCATGCAAGAGCGTGTGATGAAGCACGATAAGATTGAAGTCCTTTTCGAGCATAATGTAGTCGGACTCTTTGGAGATAACGGTGTAGAAGGTATGAATCTCGTAAAACGTTGGGAAGAACCGGACGAAGAACGTTATTCGTTGCCTATCGACGGATTTTTCCTTGCCATCGGTCATAAGCCTAATTCGGACATTTTCAAACCTTATCTGGATACCGATGAGGTGGGATATATCATCACTGACGGTGATAGTCCCCGTACTAAGGTTCCCG
Source organism: Bacteroides sp. NGMCC 1.200775 (assembly GCF_040798045.1). Lineage (NCBI taxonomy): Bacteria > Pseudomonadati > Bacteroidota > Bacteroidia > Bacteroidales > Bacteroidaceae > Bacteroides > Bacteroides sp. NGMCC 1.200775. The sequence goes on from NZ_JASCQK010000006.1 coordinate 95,384, forward strand.
GAGTGTTTGCGGCTGGCGATGTAGCCGATTCACACTATCGCCAGGCTATTACTGCTGCAGGAAGCGGCTGTAAGGCTGCCATTGAGGCCGAGCGTTATCTGTCGGAGAAGGGTTTGATCTGATAGTCGTAAGATATTGTTTATTAATATACCGGACGCAACCATGCTTGATAAGAGAGCTGGTTGCGTCCGGTAGTTTTTTTATAACTTCTTATTTCTTTATTGATTTTGCGAGATCAAGCCCCTATGGCACCCTGCAAATTCGTCTTGTTCAATTCTATATGTTGTATCAGAGTCATCTCAGGCTTGATTCTGTTTTATATTTATCACTTATCCGGATAGATGAAGTTCTTTTTCCGGTAGTTTTCATTTCACCACCGATTAACAGATTACATTGAGAAGAAGATAATTGGGATTATTTATTTTTATGTAATCGTCAATCGATGGAAAAACAAATTAGTATACTTCAATTTCGTCCAGATACAGGTTTGCCTGAACCACCTCTTTGCTGCCCGGGTCTTTTACGAAGTCGATGCCGTTTCGCAAAGTACCGCCATTCTGAAGGGTGACTTTGAGATAGGTTACTTCTCTCGGTTCGAAGGCTAAGGTGTCTGTAAATGCCTTTCTGCCTCTTTCCGGATAGTTGCGTTTGAAGGAAGCTTCTGCGACTTTGCTGTATTTTTGTCCGTCGGAAGAGGTTTCGATGGTGGCAACACTCGGAGGGAGGATAACTGACGCAGGGTTGTATAGAGAACCGAAGACTACTTTGCTGACAGTAGTGGGCTCATCGAATTCGACGATGAATACCATCTCTTTGCAGTTATCATCCATCCGGAATCCGCTCCACGGAGTCATAGAGGCGGTGTTGCCGCGTTTACCGTTGGTAAGCCCGAAGGTACTTATGTCCGTGCCGAGAACGTCATTTTCACCAAAGATGTCGCCTTTGGCACCTCCAATGGCCGGAGTGACTGTGAAGCTCTTTCCGCTGATCAGGTTGCCGTACAGTTTCTTTCCGGTGACCTTGCCCAGCATCTGTCCGTCTTTGAAAGCGGCTGCTTTCACTTCAATTTCGCCCGAGAGGGTGAAAGGGCGATTGTAGAGGGCCGATTCTACGGTTGGAGTACTTCCATCTGTTGTATAATGAATTTCCGCATTGGGATAAAAGCTTTCCAGTATCACTTTTAGCGTATCACTCTCGTCTACATGAGTATTTATGTTCACATCGAAGAAATTACGGCAGGCTTTTACATTCTTCACGTCCATTCGCCGGAAATCTTCAACCATGCGCTGGCAGAAGTCATTCCAGTTTTTGTTTGCGTTCAGTGTCCAACCGGTTTCGGCAATAGCTATTGCGCGCGGGAAGGCTTGATAGTCGCGGTTATTGTCGCTCGGCATGTATTCGGTCCAAATGTTGCCTTGTACTCCGATGATGTGTTTTTTTACCAGGTCGTCTGCATCGTCCGGTACCGGGTTATAACTGTAGGTCTTTTTAAGTGTATTATATCCGCCGATAGTAACGGGGGCTATCTCCGGTTCTTCCTGATATTGATCCAGATAAGCGTATGGATTCGGAGTCATAATAGCGTTGTGACCGGCTTTGGCTGCATTCATTCCGCCTTCTACTCCCCGCCAGGACATGACGGTAGCATTCGGGGCCAACCCGCCCTCCAGGATTTCGTCCCACCCGATGATGTTGCGTCCTTTGCTGTTCAGGTATTTCTCCATGCGGGTGATGAAGTAACTCTGTAATTTCTCCTCTTTGGTATGCTTCTTCCCGTCAATAACGTTGGGAGTGACATCGTCTTTCAGTCCCAGTTGTTTAATCAGTGACTGGCAATATTCACTTTTGATCCAGGCCGTTTTCGGACATTCGTCACCGCCTATGTGGATATATTTGCTTGGGAAGAGATCCATTACTTCGTCCATCACTCCTTCAAGGAACTCGAAAGTGGTATCCGAAGGACAGAATACCTCTTCGAATACGCCCCAGGTTCCCGTCACATCGCATGTACTGTCCGGTGTACACGAAAGCTCCGGATAAGAAGCGATGGCAGCTATTGCATGTCCCGGCATTTCGATCTCAGGGATTACAGTGATGAATTTACTGGCAGCATAGTCTACAATGTCCTTGATCTGTTCCTGTGTATAATATCCGCCATGCTCTTTGCCGTCGAATATTTGCGGATAGTTCACATAATAATAGTCTATCAGTGTCTCTTTGCGCTTGGAGCCTATCTCGGTCAGTTTCGGGTATTTCTTGATTTCAATTCTCCATCCCTGATCATCGGTCAGGTGCCAGTGGAAGGTATTCATTTTATGCATGGCCAGCATGTCAATGAACTTATATACATATTCCACTGGAGAGAAGTGGCGGCATACGTCCAGCATCATACCGCGGTATGCAAAGCGCGGGGCGTCTTCTATCTCGACAGCCGGCACTGACCATTCTGCGTTTTTTACTTTCTCTGTGCCATATACGGCGGGAGGAAGCAATTGGTAAAGGGTCTGTAAGCATAGAAAAATCCCTTGGGGGTGGAGGCGCTGAGAGTGATATTCTGCGGTGTGACCGAGAGTTTATATCCTTCTTCGGGCATTCCGTCCTGGGGGACAAAGCGGATGACGGGCTCGTCCGTTATGTTTTCGAAAGTCTGTTTCATTGTGATTCCGGACGTCAACTTCAATCGGTTGATAAGGCTGTCGGCAATGGTCTGTACTTCCGGTGTGCAAGCAGTAGTGATGACTCTTACTTTTTTACTTATTTCAAATCGCCCCTGTTGGGGAATCATTTGGTTGGGCAACGGAACGATATTGTACTCGTTCACGATGGCTTCTTTTGACTGTTTACATCCGGGGGCGATGAAAAGTAGAGACAAAAGAAGAAGAGTAATTCCTTTTTTCATGGTCTGATAAATATGTGTTAAGTTATTAAATAGTGACGAAGCGTCTTAACCGATTTTGCTGATCTTCTTAAGCTTTTCTTCGTCAATGATCTTGATTTTTCTTCCGTCGATGGTGATCAGGCGTTCGGTTGCGAAGTTGGACAACGTGCGTATGGCATTGGAAGTTGTCATATTCGACAGATTGGCCAGGTCTTCACGGGACAGATAGATACTCAGGGTAGAGCCGTCTTCCTCCAGTCCGTAACTCTCTTTAAGGAAGAGTAGCGATTCGGCCAGACGTCCGCGGATATGCTTCTGGGTCAGGTTCACAGTTCTTTCGTCAGCAATACCGAGGTCAACAGACAACTGGCGAATGAAAAACATGGCCAGGTCGTTGTTCTGGCCGAGCAGTGTCATGATGGCACTCATGGGAATCAGGCAGATAGTTGAAGGTTCGAATGCAGAAGCAGCGGTCACATAGTCTTCTTTGGCAAAATAAGCCCGGTAACCGAAATATTCCGTAGGTTTTATCATGCGGATAATCTGACTTCTGCCTCCTACACCGTCTTTGTAGATTTTAACTTTTCCGCTAAGGAGACACATCAGATAGGCAGGCGATTCGCCTTCGCAATAGATTGTTTCGTTCTTTTTGTAATTCTGAAGAGTGAAATTATTGGCCAGGAACTCTCTCTGCTCTGCGTTTAGAGGAGCCCACATCTCTGCAATACGTTCGGGAACGTTTATTTCTGACAAATTCATCTTTACCATGACTGCTGCAAAACTGTGTTATAAAGCACAAATGTAGAAAGAAAAAATGAAAAACGGAATAGTTTTGGGAAAAGTTTGCCATGTTGGCATTGCAATACCGCAGATTCCACAGATGTATGCAGGGTTTATTTCTTTCATTACAGAAGTAGAGAGGGCACAGTGAAACTATATTTTTGAAGATATATTCATAAATGATTAAAAGCCTGTGAACTCTGTATCTTTTGTATTGCATTCTTTGGCTGTTCCTTGTATACCTTTTGATCTCTATATCTAAAACATCCGGGTGTTTATGATGATAACATCCCCATGTTGTTGTGTAAAACATCCGGATGTTTTATGGTAAAACATGAGGATGTTTTAAGGTGAAGGAATTAGTGCTTGTAGTGGAACATTTATAAATAAAAAAAGAAAGTGTGTCGAAACTCACCACAGAGTAACACAGAGTGAATTTTAAGTCATTGATTATCAGTATTGATAATCTGTGATAATCTGTGTAACCTGTGGTGAAAAGACTTTTGACAGAGTCCTATTCTATAAAGTATAGGGCTTACTTTGTGAATAGTAGTTCTCTATACTTCGGTAACGGCCAGATTTCGTCGTCGATTTCCATTTCCAGGTGGTCAATATGATCGCGTATGCTTTCCAGATAGGGACGTACGGTCTCTTCGTAGGCAAATGCTTTTTCCTTAAAGTTCTCTTTATGGTTTGCCACTTTGCGGGCCTCTGTCATGTCGCGTACCAGTACCTTGATGGCAGACACACGGTGCGAGATTTCTTTGATAAGCTCTTTCCGGTCGGCACTCATGATTTCGTATTCTTCTGCTGGGAAGATCTCTTTCATTCTGCAAAGGTTTTCCAGCAAGCGGTTCTGATAGCTGACAGCAATGGGGACAATGTGGTTGATGGCCAAGTCACCCAATACACGACTTTCGATCTGTACTTTCATGGTGTACTTTTCAAGTTCCACTTCCAGGCGGCAGGCAAGTTCGGTTTCGTTAAAGATGCGTTCACCGATCAGTACGGCTCTCGATTGGTTGTCCATGTAGTGCATCAGGGCTTCCGGTACGTGGCAGATGTTTGTCAGTCCGCGACGAGCAGCTTCCTGCTTCCACTCTTCCGAATAACCGTCCCCTTCGAAACGGATGGGTTCGGAGGCGATGATATTTTCCTTCAGGATGCGGAAGATGGCTTCATCCTTGCTAATGCCTTCTTCCATCAGTTTGTCTACCGATGCTTTAAATTCGTTCAACTGGTTGGCCATGGCAGCGTTGATGGCAATCATGGCAGCGGCACAGTTGGCCGATGAACCTGCGGCACGGAACTCAAAGCGGTTTCCGGTGAATGCGAATGGAGAGGTGCGGTTACGGTCGGTAGTATCGAGCAAGATTTCGGGGATACGTCCGATGCCCAGTTTCAGGGTAGTCTTCTCTTCCGGAGTCATTTTGGAATTGGTCACCTGGCGGACAATTTCGTCCAGAGTAGCCGACAGTTGCGAACCCAGGAAGATGGATAAGATGGCTGGAGGGGCTTCATTGGCTCCCAAACGGTGACTGTTTCCGGCGCTCATGATCGAAGCACGCAACAGGTCCTGATTTTTGTGAACCATCATCAGCACGTTGACCAGAAAGGTGAGGAACAACATGTTTCCTTTTGGGTTCTTGCCCGGTGCAAAGAGATTGACACCTGTGTCAGTACAAAGCGACCAGTTGTTATGTTTACCCGAACCATTGACACCGCTGTATGGCTTTTCGTGGAAGAGTACGGCGAAATGATGCTTGCGTGCGATGCGCTTCATCAGATCCATCACCAGCTGGTTATGGTCATTTGCCAGGTTGCAGTTTTCGAAAATGGGGGCCAACTCAAACTGGTTGGGAGCTACTTCGTTGTGACGGGTTTTCACCGGTATGCCCAGTTTGTGGCATTCTATTTCAAGCTCTTTCATAAAGGCTGTGACACGTGGAGGGATGGAGCCGAAGTAATGATCTTCCAATTGCTGATCCTTAGCCGAAGAGTGTCCCATCAGGGTACGTCCGGTCAGTCGGAGGTCAGGACGCGCATTATATAAAGAGGTGTCGACCAGGAAATATTCCTGCTCCCAACCCAGATTGGTAAATACGCGGGTTACGTTTTTGTCGAAAAGCTGGCACACTTCGGTGGCAGCTTTGTCAACGGCGGCCAATGCTTTCAGTAACGGAGTTTTGTAGTCGAGCGCTTCGCCCGTATAGGAGATAAAGATTGTCGGGATACAAAGAGTGGTGTCTACCACAAAAGCCGGTGAGGATACATCCCATGCTGTATATCCGCGGGCTTCGAATGTATTTCGGATTCCGCCGTTGGGGAAGGAAGAAGCGTCCGGTTCTTGCTGGATCAGTAATTTTCCGGAGAAGCGTTCGATGACTTCACCGTCTTCGCCAAACTCGATAAAGCCATCGTGCTTTTCGGCAGTTCCGTCCGTCAGTGGCTGAAACCAGTGTGTATAGTGTGTCACGTTGAGCGATTTAGCCCAGCTTTTCATACCATTGGCTATCAGATCGGCCATCTCACGGCTGATGGGTGTACCTTTTTCGGTAGCGTCTACCACTGCTTTGTATGCTTCCTTGGGAAGATATTCCTGCATCTTCTTGCGGTCGAATACGTGGCTGGCATAATAATCGGATAGTTTGTTTGAGGGAGTGGTAACTTCTAAGGGCTTTCTGTTAGATAGCTCTTGTAATGCGAAAAATCTCATTTTTGACATAATGGTGCCTTTTTTATCGGTTGTTGGGCGCAAAATTATGTGTTTTTTCTGAGATAACCCCTATTTTTATAGGGGTATTTTCTATAATTAGTCTCTTTTTTAAGATGACACCCTGTTTTAAGAAGGTAGATCGGATTCGTATAAATCATTAATTTATTAGTCGTATAATCGGATTTTTTTTATATTTGCCTTGAATAAAGGAGATTACTATTTGAGATACAAGATATGGATATGGGTGTTTGGGCTTGTCTTGCTCTCTTTTTCACAAAAGGGAGTGGCTAACGTTGTTCTTGATCCTCAGACCAAACGTCCGATTTCTGCCGATTCCATTTTAAATAATGTGATGACCTTTGCCCCGTTTTATGAAAAGTTGGTGACCGACTACCGAGCCGACCTCTATATAAAAGGTACGATGGACATCAAACGCAAAAATTTTATTCTCCGGTATGTGCCTTCCATGTTCCGTCTTCAGAAAGGAGTGCGCCAGTATATGGTGGAAACATATAGTGACCTGCATTTTACGGCTCCTAATATTTATGACCAAAAAGTGAAAGCCTCTGTAGGTACGGTACACAATAGCCGGGGAGTGCCGGGTATGCTGGAGTATTTCAATATCAACCTCTATTCGTCTACGCTGCTTTATGATCGGTTGCTTTCGCCCTTGGCCAAAAATGGACGGAAGTATTATAAGTATCTGATTGATTCCATTATGGGTGGGACAGATAACCGGCAGTATAAGATACGGTTTATCCCCAAAAGCAAAAGCGACCAGTTGGTGGGCGGGTATATGATTGTGAGCAGTGATGTATGGAGTGTCCGCGAGATACGATTTTCCGGCAGGTCGGAGCTTTTGCTGTTCAGTTGTCTGATAAAGATGGGAGGAGTTGGAGAAGATGATGAATTTCTGCCTGTCAGCTACAATGTCGAGGGACAGTTTAATTTCTTGGGTAATCGTATCAACGGGGTTTATGTGGCATCACTCAACTACCATGACATCGTACTTGAAGAAAACCAGAATGAATGGAAAGAAAAAGTGAGGGCAAGGACAAAAGGAAAAAGTAAATATGATCTTTCAGACTCTTACAACCTGCAATGTGAGACTGCTTCTTATCATACGGATAGTGCCTACTTTGAAACATTACGGCCTATTCCCTTGTCGGAAAGTGAGCGTAAATTGTACGAGGAAGATGCGCTGCGTAAAGACACCATTCAGCGCAATATCAAGCCAAAGAGTAAGAGCCAGGTGTTCTGGGGACAGGTAGGAGATGTGCTGATCAGTGATTATAAATTGAATCTGTCCAATTTGGGAAGTGTGAAGTGCTCGCCCATAATCAATCCTTTCTTATTGAGTTACAGTGGGAGTAACGGGCTTTCTTACAGGCAATCGTTTAAGTACAACCGGCTTTTTAAGCACGACCGGCTGTTGCGTGTGGTGCCTAAGTTGGGTTACAACTTTACGCGCAAGGAGTTTTATTGGTCTGTCAATTCCGAATTTAATTATCTGCCCGAGAAAATGGGGACCTTCCACGTGGACTTTGGTAACGGAAACCGGATTTACAGCAGTGATGTGCTCGATGACCTGAAGGCCATACCGGATAGTGTATTCGATTTCAACCAGATTCATCTGGATTATTTCTATGACTTATACTTTAACTTCAGGCACAGTATCGAAATTATTAATGGACTGGAATTGAGTGTGGGCTTTTCCACCCATAGACGAAAAGCCGTGAAACCCTCCAAGTTGGTTCCATTGACCAAGAGCCTGGAACTTCCCAACGAAGATATTCAGGGAAAAATCAGGAATACCTATTTAAGCTTTGCTCCCCGGGTCCGGTTGGAGTGGACCCCTTGCCTTTACTATTATATGAACGGCCATCGTAAGATCAACCTGCGTTCTAAATACCCCACTTTTTCAATAGACTGGGAGAGGGGTATCAAGGGGGTGTTTGGCAGCACCGGGCAATATGAACGTCTGGAGTTTGACCTGCAACACCATATCCCTTTGGGACTGATGCGTAATATCTATTATCGTTTTGGTTTCGGTATGTTTACTAACCAGAAAGAAATGTATTTTGTTGACTTTAATAATTTCACCCGTAGCAATCTTCCTGAAGGTTGGAATGATGAAATTGGCGGAGTATTTCAGCTTCTTGACCGACGTTGGTACAATGCTTCACGCAAGTACATACGGGGGCATTTCACCTATGAAGCTCCTTTTTTACTTCTAAAGCATCTGATCAAGTATACACGCTATGTGCAAAACGAACGGTTGTATGCAAGTATATTATCGGTACCCCATCTTCAGCCTTATATTGAGCTGGGATATGGAATCGGCACTCACATTTTCGATTTCGGCGTTTTCGTAGGAAGTGAGAACTGGAGGTATACCGAGGTTGGCTGTAAATTTACGTTTGAGTTATTCAACCGCTAATTTTATTCTTGTTATTATTTGTCGGGGAGGAGAAAACCTTTATCTTTGCCCGTAAGAGGATGAGATAAAGATTTAGCAAAAAAGAGGTGCAGTCGCCTCGTGAATTCAGGGTCTTTCTGGATTTCTTTATTAAGATACTCATAATAAAGAAAAGTAAATACTCTCATCCTCTTTTTTACTTGCTTCTATATATTAATTAAGGTATAAGGATGGAACTACTTTTAGCTATTGTGATTGTCGTTACCGGTTGGCTGGTTTTTAGTATCATTCGTTCAAGTAAAGGCCAGGAAGGATATAAAAGATGGAAAGCCGGAAACTATGCCGGTGAGAATCCTTATGCTAAAGAGAAGAAGGAAAGTGTTTCGTCCCTGAAGAATATTTTTGGTAGGAAAGCCGTGGCTTTCGGCTCAAAGCGGTTCGATGCCGGAGCTGTCAGTTGGTGTGCCAGTTTACTTGGAGTCAAAGAAGACACGTTGAGAGAGGTGCTGGATTATGTTCCGAGGCAATACACCCAGTTCTATATAAAGAAGAGAAGCGGAGGAGTCCGGATCATTACAGCTCCCCAAGGTCAGTTGCGAGTTATGCAGCAGACCATTTACCAACGAGTTTTATTGTTAGCCAATGTGCATCCTGCTGTTACCGGATTCTGTCCTGGTAAATCTGTATCCGATAATGCGCGGGTTCATTTGGGACGAAAAAATGTATTGAAAGTAGATCTTCATGACTTTTTCCCTTCCATACGTTCGCCCAAAGTGAGAGCGACATTCAGGGAGATGGGATATTCACGTCCTATAGCGAAAGTACTGGCGGAACTCTGCTGTTGTAACAGGTGCCTTCCGCAGGGTGCGCCTACAAGTCCGGCTCTCAGCAATATTATTGCTTATCCGATGGATAAAAAAATGATGGCGTTAGCCGATGAATACGGGCTGGTCTATACGAGGTATGCCGATGACCTGACCTTTTCGGGAGATTTTCTGCCGAAGGATAAAGTCTTGTCACGGATTGATCAGGTTATCAGGGAGGAAGGGTTTACGATGAATGTGAAGAAAACCCGTTTTCTGCCTGAGCATAAACGTAAGATAATTACCGGAGTATCAGTTAGTTCGGGCACGAAGATGACAATTCCCAAAACTAAAAAGAGGGAGATCCGTAAGAATGTGCATTACGTCCTGACAAAAGGATTGGCCAGTCATCAGGAGCATATTGGCTCCACCGATCCGGTTTATCTGAAGCGTTTATTGGGCAATCTGTGTTACTGGCGTTCCATAGAACCGGATAACCGATATGTATCCGATTCTATCGCGGCTTTAAAGAGCTTGATGTGAGACATACCGATTGTAGCTCTTTTTGATATTTTTTTTGTTATTCTTTTCTAATTCAAGAAAATAGTTCTATCTTTGCGCCCGATTTATATAATCAATATAATGTCTTATTTAATTAAAGAATTACTAAACAATTAATTATTAATGGAAAACTTAAAGAACGTTGCTCCTATTGAAGACTTCAACTGGGATGCGTATGAAAACGGCGAGAGCTTCGCTGGTGCCAGCCACGAAGAACTTGAAAAAGCTTACGACGGTACGCTTAACAAAGTAAATGACCGTGAGGTTGTTGACGGAACTGTAATCGCAATGAACAAACGTGAAGTTGTTGTGAACATCGGTTACAAATCAGACGGTATCATTCCTTTGAATGAATTCCGCTACAATCCTGATCTGAAAGTAGGTGACACTGTAGAAGTATACATCGAAAACCAGGAAGACAAAAAAGGACAGTTGGTTCTGTCTCACAGAAAAGCCCGCGCTACCCGTTCTTGGGATCGCGTTAATGCTGCTCTGGAAAATGAAGAAATTATCAAGGGTTACATCAAGTGCCGCACTAAGGGTGGTATGATTGTTGACGTATTCGGTATCGAAGCATTCTTGCCGGGTTCTCAGATCGACGTGAAACCGATCCGCGACTACGATGTATTCGTTGGCAAAACAATGGAATTCAAAGTTGTTAAAATCAACCAGGAATTCAAAAACGTGGTTGTTTCTCACAAAGCTCTTATCGAAGCTGAACTGGAACAACAGAAGAAAGAAATTATCGGTAAACTTGAAAAAGGACAAGTTCTTGAAGGAACCGTTAAGAATATCACATCTTATGGTGTATTTATTGACCTCGGTGGCGTAGACGGATTGATCCACATCACTGACCTGTCTTGGGGCCGCGTAAGCGATCCGAAGGAAGTGGTTGAGCTGGATCAGAAGTTGAACGTAGTTATCCTCGACTTTGATGACGAGAAGAAACGTATCGCTTTGGGTCTGAAACAACTGACTCCGCACCCATGGGATGCTTTGGATCCGAACCTCCAGGTAGGTGACAAAGTGAAAGGTAAAGTAGTGGTTATGGCTGACTACGGTGCATTTATCGAAATCGCTCCGGGTGTTGAAGGTCTGATCCACGTATCAGAAATGTCATGGTCACAGCACCTGCGTTCTGCACAGGACTTCATGAAAGTCGGTGACGAAGTAGAAGCTGTAGTTCTGACTCTGGATCGTGAAGAACGTAAGATGTCTTTGGGTATCAAACAACTGAAACAAGATCCTTGGGAAACTATCGAAGAAAAATATCCTGTAGGTTCTAAACATACTGCTAAGGTTCGTAACTTCACTAACTTCGGTGTATTCGTAGAAATCGAAGAAGGTGTTGACGGATTGATCCACATCTCTGACCTGTCTTGGACTAAGAAGGTTAAACACCCGTCAGAATTTACTCAGATTGGTGCTGATATTGAAGTTCAGGTACTGGAAATCGATAAAGAAAACCGTCGTCTGAGCCTTGGTCACAAACAACTTGAGGAAAATCCTTGGGATGTATTTGAAACAGTATTTACTGTAGGTTCTGTACATGAAGGTACAATCATCGAAATGTTGGATAAGGGTGCTGTAGTTGCTCTTCCTTACGGCGTTGAAGGTTTCGCTACTCCGAAACACCTCGTTAAAGAAGACGGTTCACAGGCTCAGATGGACGAGAAACTGGAATTCAAAGTAATCGAGTTCAACAAAGACGCTAAGAGAATCATCCTATCTCATAGCCGCATTTTCGAAGATGTTGCCAAGGCGGAAGAAAGAGCTGAGAAGAAAGCTGCTTCTAACGCAAAGAAATCTTCTAAGAGAGAAGAAACTCCTGCTATCCAAAATCAGGCTGCTTCTACTACTTTGGGTGATATCGATGCTTTGGCTGCTTTGAAAGAACAGCTGGAAGGTAAGAAGTAATTCAAATCTTTCATAGATTGATATAGAAGGGTATCTCATTCAATGGGATACCCTTCATTTTTTTGTATGTTGAATCATTGCGCTGAACTTTAATTGTCTATCTTTGCAAATACAGTTTGAAAGATGGAAAAATTTGAATTACATATATTGGGTTGTGGGTCCGCATTGCCTACTACCCGGCATTTTGCCACTTCGCAGGTAGTCAACTTGCGTGATAAACTTTTTATGATCGATTGCGGAGAAGGGGCACAGATGCAATTGCGTAAGTCGCGGTTGAAATTTTCGCGGCTGAACCATATCTTCATTTCGCATCTGCATGGTGATCATTGCTTCGGATTGATGGGGCTTATTTCCACTTTCGGGTTATTGGGGCGCACGGCAGAGTTACATATCCATTCTCCAAAAGGATTGGAGGAGTTATTGGCTCCTATGCTTAATTTCTTTTGCCATACGTTGGCATATAAAGTCATTTTCCATGAATTTGACACCAGACAAGCGTCGGTGATTTATGAAGACCGTTCGATGACAGTCACCACCATCCCGCTCCAGCACCGTATTCCCTGTTGTGGCTTTTTGTTTGCGGAAAAGACCCGGCCGAACCATATTATCCGTGATATGATCGATTTCTATAAAGTACCGGTCTATGAACTGAATCGGATAAAGAACGGTGCAGACTACATAACTCCGGAAGGAGAAGTGATTGCTAATGTGCGCTTGACCCGCCCCTCGGATCCTCCCAGACGGTATGCCTATTGCTCGGATACGATTTTCCGGCGGGAGATTGCGGAACAGATCTCAGGTGTTGACTTGCTTTTTCATGAGGCTACATTTGCCGAATCGGAACTGGCACGTGCTAAAGAAACGTACCATACTACAGCCGCCCAAGCCGGCCGGATAGCTGTGGAAGCTGGTGTACGGCGATTAGTGATCGGTCATTTCTCTGCCCGCTACGAAGATGAAAATGTTTTGCTGAAAGAAGCTTCGGCTATCTTTCCGGATACTATACTTGCAAAAGAAAACTTGTGTATAAGTCTTTAATTTCGGGAGATCGATTAAACCTTTGTTGAATAGAATTGTCTAAAATAACATATACGAATTACAAACGAACCTATGAACCCTTATAATGAACGAGAGGTTTTGGCACTCCTTCAGGATGAGAGGACACAGAAGCAGGGATTTGAGCAGATCGTTTCGCAGTATAGCGAACAATTATACTGGCAGATCAGGCGGATGGTACTTTCACATGACGATGCCAATGACCTTCTTCAAAATACTTTCATTAAGGCATGGATAAACATTGACTATTTCCGGGCTGAGGCAAAGCTGTCTACCTGGCTTTACCGTATTGCCCTGAACGAATGTATCACTTTCCTGAATAAACAACGGGCTATGAATACAATTGCCATTGACGATCCGGAGGCCGACGTGACTCAGAAACTGGAGAGCGATCCTTACTTCTCGGGGGATCGGGCAGAGTTATTGCTTCAGAAGGCATTGCTGACCCTTCCTGAAAAGCAACGGATGGTGTTCAACCTGAAATATTATCAGGAAATGAAATATGAAGAGATGTCGGAGATATTCGGCACTTCGGTGGGGGCTCTGAAAGCTTCTTATCACCATGCCGTGAAAAAAATCGAGAAGTTTTTGGAGGAGGCTGATTAAACCTTTTAATATGCATAATGTCTAAGAAGAAGAGAGGAGAAGAACGTATGAAAGAAGAAGATAACATATTGAAGAAAGTGGGGAGGGAGAATTCCTTTAAAGTACCTGAGGGATACTTTGAAAACTTGACTTCAGAGGTGATGGGTAAACTTCCGGAAAAAGAGAAGCCTGCTTTTGAAGAAGTGAAGCAACCCACAATGTGGACTAGGGTGAAACCTTTATTCTATATGGCGGCTATGTTTATAGGAGCTGCATTGATTATCCGTGTGGCTTCTTCAAATCACCAGCCGGCAACGGTGGATGATCAACTGACTGCAAATGATGCAGGAACCGAAGTTGTTTCGGATGAATATATTGATGTAGCACTGGATCGCTCGATGCTGGACGATTACTCTTTGTACGTCTATCTCAGTGATGCTACAGCTGAATAAGTAAACTAAACTGATTTAATAAAGCAAAATGAAGAAACTGATTATTCTATTGATTATAGTTTGTAGTTGTATCCCGGCACTGAATGCCATGGGAGATCCTAACCAACATTTGTCACCCGAAGAATTCAGGGCCAAACAACGAGCATTTATAACAGAAAAAGCCGGTTTGACTAAGGAAGAGGCAGCAAAGTTCTTCCCGGTTTACTTTGAATTACAGGACCGGAAAAAACAACTGAATGACGAGGCCTGGAAGTTGCTTCGTAGTGGCAAAGATGATAAAACCACTGACGCACAATATGGAGAAATATTGGAAGGGGTATACGATGCCCGTATTGCTTCAGACCGTCTGGATAAAACTTATTTTGAGAAGTTTAAAAAGATACTTCCGTGTAAGAAAATTTATCTGATACAGCGAGCGGAAATGCGTTTTCACCGAGAGTTGTTGAAAGGGGTTCGTGATAACAAAGGAAAGAAAAAATAGAATGAAAAATTGCTTTCCTGCAAGAGCGGGAGAATTTACCACAGACTTAACGGATTGCACAGATAAACACTAATTGGGGATATTTATTGATCCGTCAATTACATACTCTGCGCAATCCGTTAGTTTGCAGTGGAATTTTGGTATTATCCTTTTAGAGGAGAGAGGACTTTTTACAGTCCTTTCTTTTTGGCTTCATCCCAGATTGCATCCATTTCTGCGAGAGACATCTCTTTCAGGTTTTTGCCTTCCTTAATGGTGTGTTCTTCCAGATAGTTGAATCGGCGGATGAATTTTTGGTTTGTACGTTCTAAGGCATTGTCCGGGTTGATCTTGTAGAGACGGGCAGCGTTGATGAGGCTGAACATGACATCACCGAATTCGGCTTCCGCCTTATCTTTGTCCATATGGGCTATTTCTACCTGAAATTCTGCAATTTCTTCTTTGACTTTTTCCCAGACTTGCTCTTTTTCTTCCCAATCGAATCCTACATTACGTGCTTTGTCCTGCATCCGGTAAGCTTTGATAAGTGAGGGTAGGGCAGTAGGGACTCCGCTTAATACAGTTTTATTTCCGTCCTTTTCTTTTAGTTTCAGCTGTTCCCAGTTTTCGGATACTTGTCCGGCTGTGTCGGCTTTTACTTCTCCGAAAACATGTGGATGGCGGAAAATCAGTTTTTCGCAGAGTTTGTCACAAACATCTTTCATGTCGAAATCACCGGTTTCTGAGCCTATTTTTGCATAAAAGGCCACGTGCAGCAATACATCTCCCAACTCTTTACAAATATCTTTTTTGTCATCGCGCATCAATGCGTCGCACAATTCGTAAGTCTCTTCGATAGTATTGGGGCGCAGACTTTCGTTGGTCTGTTTGCGATCCCAGGGACATTTTACCCGAAGTTCGTCGAGTATATCCAGGAAGCGCCCGAAGGCTTCCATCTGTTCTTCTCTTGTATGCATGTTTATTCTTTATTTGATTCTTTTTTCCATTCGTTGTATGAAATCAGCAGACCGATGACTTCCGAATAGTTTTTCCGTCCGCTTTCTATTTTGTTTCCTTTCAGATATAAGTCATATATCCAATCTTGAATATCACCTATCAACGGGCTATATTTAGCCATCCAATACTCTTGATCCTTCCGGGCGAGTTCGATGATTTCCGGACGTATCCGACTGAATAATTCCCGGTATTCATTTTCTGTCATCAATCTGCGGGCATTAGCAAGCACATGTCCCAGGATAGAGAAGTAACCGCTAAAGCGGATTTCTCTATTTGTAGAACGTGTGCAGACCTGATAGGCGTAAAAGTTGGCTTCCGCTTCACTGGTTATACCCAATAAGTGGGCCAGTTCATGCGTATAGGTTGCCGGATATTGTGGAGGTAACAAGTCACCATTCAGCGTGAACTCACAGAAAAACGGTCCCATGCTTCCTGTTACTCCTACCATTGAAATAAGTGGAGTGAACAACATTGTTTTGACCTGTGGCATGGAGTGTGGAGGATGGTGTACGCCGAGACTGTCACTGATCAGACTGTACTGGCTGACTGCCTCTTTACAGATGGTTTCCTTGTCGATCCGGGTTATGGGAACGTATGATTCATTCAGTAAATAGATGTATTGGTTTACAAAGTGGTCAAAATTTTCCGGAGTATAGGTAATATATGGTATCCCTGTACGCTCGTAGAAGTTTCTTTGCGAATAGTTGAGTCCCCATGCCAGGTAAAACCATACATAGATCCATGCCAGATATTCCGTATCCCTTCTCAGGATTGTTTTCCAACTTAACTTTTGGCGGATGCGTGCGTATACCGGATAAAGAATAATCCCTGTAATACTGAATGCTATGAACAGGTCACCCAAAGCAAAAGGAAAGAAATTGGAAAAACCGGACAGGACGTACGAGATAACAGGATAGACCGAGCGTGCATATCCTTCCCCCATTGCCGGGATCGCCTGAGTGACCCAGACAAGGATAATTAAAGTTCCTAAAACAGAGTACCGTATGACTCGCTTTTTGCTTTTCATTGCTACTTCTTTCTTTCGAGGAACAAAAGTACATATTCCTGTCCCTATATTCTACTTATTTTTATTAATTTTGCGCCAATCTTTCGCAATAAACTAATAAAATAGATATATACAACATGGAATTAGCAAGTAAGTACAGCCCTGCTGACGTGGAGGGAAAGTGGTATCAGTATTGGCTGGACCATAAATTATTCAGTTCGAAACCCGATGGACGTGAACCTTACACCATCGTTATTCCGCCGCCTAACGTCACCGGTGTGCTGCATATGGGACACATGCTTAATAATACCATTCAGGATATCCTCGTTCGTCGTGCACGTATGGAAGGCAAGAATGCTTGTTGGGTGCCGGGAACCGACCATGCCTCTATCGCTACCGAAGCAAAGGTGGTGAATAAGTTGGCTGCACAGGGTATTAAAAAGACTGATCTGACTCGTGACGAGTTTCTGAAGCATGCTTGGGCATGGACAGATGAACATGGTGGGATTATCCTGAAACAGCTCCGTAAGTTGGGGGCATCCTGTGACTGGGACCGTACTGCTTTTACTATGGACGAAAAGCGTAGCGAAAGTGTGCTGAAAGTATTTGTAGACCTTTACAAGAAGGGACTTATTTACCGTGGCGTGCGTATGGTAAACTGGGACCCGAAGGCATTGACAGCTTTGTCTGACGAGGAGGTGATTTACAAAGAGGAGCATGGAAAGCTGTATTATCTGAGATATAAGGTAGAGGGTGAAGACAGTTATGCCGTTGTTGCGACTACTCGTCCGGAGACGATTATGGGCGATACCGCTATGTGTATCAATCCGAATGACCCGAAAAATCAGCACCTGAAAGGTAAGAAGGTTATTGTTCCGCTGGTAGGCCGTGTCATCCCGGTGATTGAGGATGATTATGTAGATATCGAATTCGGTACAGGATGTCTGAAAGTGACTCCGGCACATGACGTGAATGACTATATGCTGGGTGAGAAGTATAACTTGCCAAGTATTGATATTTTCAATGATAACGGGACTATCAGCGAAGCTGCCGGTATGTATATCGGTATGGACCGTTTTGAAGTTCGCAAACAGATTGAGAAAGATCTTGAAGCCGCCGGATTACTTGAAAAGACGGAGGCATATACCAATAAAGTCGGCTATTCTGAACGTACCAATGTAGTGATAGAGCCTAAACTCTCTATGCAGTGGTTCCTTAAGATGGAGCATTTGGCTCAGATTGCCCTTGAGCCGGTGATGAAGGATGAGATTAAGTTTTATCCTGCCAAATATAAAAATACTTATCGTCATTGGATGGAGAACATCAAAGACTGGTGTATCAGTCGTCAGTTGTGGTGGGGACACCGCATCCCGGCTTACTTCCTTCCGGAAGGCGGATATGTAGTAGCCGTTACTGACGAAGAAGCATTGAAACTGGCTAAAGAAAAAACAGGCAACGATCATCTGACAATGGCTGACCTTCGTCAGGATGAAGATTGTCTGGATACTTGGTTCTCTTCTTGGCTGTGGCCTATTTCTTTGTTCGATGGCATCAATAATCCGGGTAACGAAGAAATTAACTATTACTATCCTACCAGTGACCTGGTGACCGGTCCGGATATTATCTTCTTTTGGGTGGCTCGCATGATTATGGCAGGCTATGAGTATGAAGGTAAAATGCCGTTTAAAAATGTATATTTTACGGGTATTGTCCGCGACAAATTGGGACGTAAAATGTCCAAGTCGCTCGGCAACTCACCGGATCCGTTGGAGTTGATAGAGAAATACGGAGCAGATGGTGTACGTATGGGGATGATGCTTTCGGCTCCTGCCGGAAACGACATTCTTTTTGATGATGCACTTTGCGAACAGGGACGTAATTTCTGCAATAAAATATGGAATGCTTTCCGACTGGTGAAAGGTTGGGAGAATGGAATGGGAACAATCGATATTCCGGCGGATGCACACCTGGCTGTACAATGGTTTGACCAAAGACTGGATGCTGCCGCAGTTGAGGTAGCCGATTTATTCAGCAAGTACCGTTTGAGCGAAGCGTTGATGCTGATTTATAAACTGTTCTGGGATGAATTTTCTTCATGGTTGCTCGAAATCGTGAAACCTGCTTATGGACAACCTGTAAACGGATTTATCTATTCAATGACTTTGAGTGCTTTCGAACGTCTGTTGGCTATGCTCCATCCTTTCATGCCATTTATTACGGAAGAATTGTGGCAGCAGTTGCGTGAGCGTGAGCCGGGGGCAAGTCTGATGGTAGAACCGTTGGCAGAAGTCGGAGAAGTGAACGAGGAGTTTTTGAAACAATTTGAAACGGCTAAAGAGATAATCAGTAGTGTGCGTGCCATCCGTTTGCAAAAGAATATTGCAATGAAAGAACCGCTTGAGTTACAAGTGGTAGGAGTAAACCCGGTAGAGAAAATGAACCCTGTTATCTTTAAAATGTGTAACTTGTCTGCTATTCAGGTAGTGGATGTAAAAGCTGACGGAGCTTCTTCATTCATGATCGGAACGACTGAGTTTGCAGTCCCCTTGGGTAATATGATCGATGTGGAAGCTGAGATAGCACGTATGGAAGCCGAACTGAAACATAAAGAGGGCTTCTTGCAGGGCGTTTTGAAGAAACTCAGCAATGAGAAATTCGTGAGTAATGCGCCGGCTGCCGTTATTGAAATGGAACGCAAGAAACAGGCTGATGCCGAAAGTATCATTAAATCGCTCAAAGAGAGTATTGCATCTCTGAGAAACGCGTAAGAAGATCTTTTTAGAAGATAAATATAAAAGGGCACTCTAAAATAATAGGGTGCCTTTTTCTGTATACGAATAATAATGATACCTTTGTCACCGATTTTAGCAATCGACCGTTACAAATGAAACAAATGCAATTCAGATATTTCTGTTTCCTTCTGATTCTGTTGGGAGGAATGAACTGTCGGCTATCGGCTCACAAGGACAGGTCCGGTGGAGATGTGTTGTTTCTGAATTCTATTAACTTTAATCTTCCCTGGGCAAAAAGTATATATTGGTATGTACATCAGGAATTGCAGAAGGAAGATGTTGCCGTAACGGCTGAATCTCTGTCTGTACCAGCCCTTTGTAGCCGTAAAGAGGCAACTGCAATTGTAGAACAGTTACGTCGAAAGCATGATATACCTCCTCGATTGGTTGTTTTTATAGGTGACCCGGGATGGATTGTCTGTCGGGAGCTTTTTGATGATGAATGGAGAGATGTGCCGGTCATCATTACTAATGCCCGGGACCGCTTGCCGGCAACACTTGATGTTTTGCTGTCTCACGAACCGTTGACTGATACCAATACCGTTCCGGCTAAAGAATGGCGCAAAGGATATAATGTGACTACATTGGGGCAAACGTATTATGTAAAAGAGACTATCGAACTGATGCGGCAAGTGATGCCCGGGATGAAACGAGTTGCTTTTATATCCGATGACCGATATATCAGTGAGGCAGTTCGTGGTGATGTCAGTCAGGCTGTGGGCAGATACTTCCCGGAGCTGAGTCTGGAGCAGTTGTCAACCAAAAATATTTCTACTGAAATGCTGCTCGATACTTTGAGCGGATATGATAAAAACACCGGATTGATTTATTATTCGTGGTTTGAATCGCATAACCAAGACGACAATAACTATTTGTTTGATCATATTCAAGAGATTATTACCCGATTTGTGCACTCTCCCCTGTTTTTGCTGGCTGCTGAGGATTTATCCAATAACACATTTGCGGGAGGGTATTATGTATCGGTGGAGGCATTCGGAGATTCATTATTGCAACTGATTGAACGTGTGTTGAAAGGAGAGCAACCCCGCGAAATTCCGTCTGCATTAGGGGGTGAGCCGGCCGCTTATCTTTGTTATCCGGCTTTGCAGTCCTACCAAATCCCTGTTTCGCTTTATCCGGAAGGGGCTGTATATGTCAATCTTCCTATGAGTTTCTTTGAGCAGTATAAAAAGGAGATTTTACTAACGGTATTTGTTGTGCTTCTGGTAGCAGGTGCCATTGGCTTTTATATTCATATTCTTAAGAAAACTCATCAACGCCTGGAAGAGGCACGTCTGAAAGCGGAGGAGGCTAATCAATTAAAATCAGCTTTTCTTGCGAATATGAGTCATGAAATACGTACCCCTCTGAATGCTATTGTCGGTTTTTCAAACCTGCTTTCGCAGGTAGAAGATAAAGAAGAGATGAAAGAATATGCCGATATCATTGAAACCAATACAGATCTTCTGCTTCAACTGATCAGCGATATTCTGGACATGTCGAAGATCGAGTCCGGAATGTATGATTTTCATATAACCCGTGCGGATGTCAATCAAATGATGTCGGAGATAGAACAAGTGGGTAAACTGCGTATCAAATCGGAAGAACTCGTTCTAACTTTTGACGAACAATTGCCCCAATGTATTTTATATACTGATAAGAATCGGCTGACACAAGTCATTATTAATTTGTTGACCAATGCGATTAAGTTCACTTCCGGAGGGGAGATACGGATGGGATATCGGTTGAAAGATGCCGCAACATTATATTTTTATGTGTCTGATACAGGCTGTGGCATGTCTACCGAACAGTGTGAGCATGTGTTTGAACGTTTTGTCAAATATAATCCTTTTATACAAGGTACCGGGCTGGGACTATCTATCAGCCGGATGATTATTGAAAAACTGGGAGGTGAGATCGGGGTTACCTCCGAGGTTGGTAAAGGCTCTCTTTTTTGGTTTACTTTACCCTACCGGACTTCTGTATAGTATTTGCTGAATGCTCCGCTGTTTTAACGCAGCAGGAAGGATAGCAGGACGGGCAGATAATCTTTCAGATCGATGCGCAGTTGTTTCAGTGCCTGCTGAATCCGGTAATCTATCGTTTTGGGAGATACTCCTAAGCGTTCGGCTATTTCGTTGTAGGTCAGATTCTGGAAACGATTGAGCTCGAATGCTTCGCGGATATTTTCCGGGAGTCGTGCCAAAGCTTCTTCTATTTTCTCGGTTAATTCTTGCATGACGTAGAAATCGGGATCATCATACTGTGATTGGAGATTGTCGAAAATCATCTTTTCGATTCTTTGTTTGACTTCGTTCCGATTGATAAGAGTCAGGCAACGATTTTTAACAGCTTTGAACAAGTAACTTTTCAAAGAAGTTTCAAATGCCTGCATCTCTTTATTTTCCCAAAGCCAGACCATTACATCCGATACAAT
Source organism: Bacteroides sp. NGMCC 1.200775 (assembly GCF_040798045.1). NCBI lineage: Bacteria > Pseudomonadati > Bacteroidota > Bacteroidia > Bacteroidales > Bacteroidaceae > Bacteroides > Bacteroides sp. NGMCC 1.200775. Next base: position 117,263 of record NZ_JASCQK010000006.1, read on the forward strand.
CTCCTGTCCGTCGTCCGGTTCCACAAACAGCTTGGCGTAAGCGCACAAGGCGGGATAGTGCCGGAGAAACAGCGCTTCAAATGCGTCTTCATTTCCCTGTTGTATCTGATAAAAAAGAATTTCGTCGCTTGTTGTATGCGATGTATTGTTGTGCATGTAAACCCTCGTTTTGGGCAAAAATAATATTTTTTTCAAAAAAAATACGTTTTTAGGTTAGGAGATTTCTGATTTCATTCGTCTTATCTATAAAAGCACGAATTATGGATGAATTCTATTACATAAATGAGTCAATTCTTTTAAGCTATTTTGCCGGGGAGCTTCCTGCTGACAGACAAAAGGAGGTAGAAGAGTGGATCGCTACTTCGGAGGAGAATACGAAGACAGCACGGGATATTTTTCAGCTTTACCGGGCAGCCGATACATTGAACTACATGAAGCATGTAGATTCTGTTGGGGCTTTCCATCAGGTAAAGGACCGAATACACAAACATCAACATAGAGTTTCATGGATGGTGTGGGGGCAGCGTATTGCTGCTTGTTTAGCTTTGCCGCTGCTTGCCACCACCCTTTATCTGATTTTGAAAAACTCCCCCGTGGAGTATGTGGAGATACGGACAAATCCCGGTATGGTTGCTGAAGCGAATCTGCCGGATGGAACTAAAGTTTGGCTGAACTCGGGATCTTCACTTAAACATCCTACCAGGTTCACAGGAGATATACGTAACGTAGAACTTGATGGAGAGGCTTACTTTGAGGTGCATAGAGATAAAAGTAAGCGATTTATTGTTAATACGCCTTTCCGTATTCAGACTGAGGTTTTGGGTACGGAGTTCAATATAGAGGCTTATCGGACGGACAGTGTGGTAAGAACTACCTTAGTATCGGGCTCTGTGAAATTGTCATTTCTGGGTGAGGGTGACAAGCAACGGACCTTTGTGATGAAGCCTGATGAGGAGTTTATCTATAATCCGAAAACACGTACAGTGAGGACCGACAAACCTTATGTGAAAACTTATACGGCCTGGAAAGACGGTCAGGTGGTATTTAGGAATACCCCGCTGTCTGAGGCTTTGAAAATACTTACCAAGCGGTTTCATGTGGAGTTTATCGTAAAAGATTCTACTCTTTATGGAAATTCATTTACCGGAGTATTCAGCGAACAGCACTTACCTCTGATTCTTGAACACTTCAGGCTTGCTTCGGGCATACAGTATAGATTTATAGAACTGGAACATAACACACAGCAGACAATACAGCAGAAAATGAAAATAGAGCTATATTGACCATTTGAATATTAAACTTTTAAAATCTGATACCTATGACAACACGTCCACCTTAAAACAAAAAAACATACAGGAAAATATTGGCGTATTTTCCTGTATGAAAGTCCACCGTCCGCTTGTTTGGCGACAAGTTGTGCGGTTAATAGAATTTTTTAAATCAAAATCACTACAAATCTATGACAATTTACTTAAACTTCCAATTTTTCGGGAGGCAGAATATCTTTTCGCTTCTGAAAAAAATACCTTTGTGTATGAAACTATCAGCGATCATGTTGTTTGTCTTTGCCAGTATGGCATTTGCGGCTAAGGGTTATAGCCAGTCAGTACGTGTGACATTGAATGTCAGCAACAGCAGTCTTCAGAAAGTGCTGGATGAAATAGAGAAGCAGTCGGAATACCACTTTTTCTATAATAATAAGCAGGTGGATATCTCTCGGAGTGTGACTATTAAAAGTACTCAAAAAGAGATCAGCCAAGTTTTGAATCAGCTGTTTGCCGGTACGGATATCGGTTATAAAATATTGGAGAATAGTATTATCCTGTCTCCTAAACAGATTTTGGAAACGACTGCTGCACAACAGCAGACCACTAAAAAGATAAAGGGACTGGTTACTGATGAGGCCGGTTTACCCATTATCGGAGCTAATATTAAAGAAAAGGATTCCGGAAACGGGACGATTACAGATGTCAACGGTAACTTTAGTCTTTCTGTAGGAACTAAAAGCTCAATTATCATTTCGTATATCGGGTACATCACCAAAGAAGTTCCTGTGGGTAATAATACTTCACTTACTGTTCGGTTGGCCGAGAACACGAAACTGCTCGATGAGGTTGTTGTAACGGCATTAGGTATCAAGCGCGAAGAGAAGGCTCTGGGGTATGCCGTGCAAAAAGTGGACGGAGATCGGCTGGCTGCTGTAAAAACAGTGAATGTTGCTACTTCGTTAACGGGCAAGATTGCCGGATTGAATGTAAAAAACAGTACAGAGTTCAATACAGCTCCTTCACTCTCGTTGCGTGCATCTGCCCCCCTGTTAGTTATCGACGGTGTACCTTATGGTAATGTGGGATTGAATGATATAGCAGCTGATGATATCGAATCGGTTGATGTCCTGAAAGGAGCTACGGCTTCGGCACTCTATGGTGCCCGTGGAGGTGCCGGTGCAGTGATGATTACCACTAAAAAAGGTAAGGAAGAAGGATTGAATGTGACTGTAAACAGCAGTACCATGTTTGCAGCCGGATATCTGAGAAAGCCGGAGGTACAAACTTCATATAGTTCCGGGTCGCAGGGGACTTATTCCACCGGAGGATATGTATGGGGAGACAAACTGGACATCGGACGTACAGCATTGCAATATGATCCGTATACTCACGAATGGGTGGATATGCCTTTGGTTTCGAAAGGTAGAAATAACTTAAAGAACTTTCAAGAATTGAGTTTGGTGACAAACAACAATGTAAGTGTATCCCAGAAAGGTAAATATGGTAGCGTACGTACTTCATTGACCCATGTATATAACAAAGGGCAGTATCCGAATCAAAAATTGAATAAGATTACTTACTCAGTATCGGGCGATATGAAATGGAAGAAATTTTCTTTTGACGGAGGTCTGACTTATAACAAACGTTTCTACCCCAACGATATGGGAGCCGGATATGGTGGAAGTGGTTTCCTTTATAATTTGTTGGTATGGTCAGGGGCTGAGTATGATATACGGGACTATAAAAATTACTGGATTAAACAGGATGAACAGCAGAACTGGATGGATACCAAATGGTATGATAATCCATATTTCATTGCGAACGAAATTACGCGTTCAAGCGATTATGATTTGATTAACGGATATCTTTCTGCCAATTATGATTTTACTCCTTGGTTGAACTTATCACTGCGTTCGGGGCTGGACTCGTATTCACAGAAAAAAGAGTGGCGGAATGCTGTAAGTGCTGTGGGTGGTTGGCATAAACAGGGTTATTATGGTCTGCAACGCTTAGGCGGATATAGTTTAAACAATGACTTGATACTGTCTGCCGATCATAAATTCGGTAATTTCAATGTCGATGGTTTCGTGGGTGGAAACGTTTATTACTGGAAGAGTGATAATATTTTGGCTGAAACACAAAATGGTCTGAAAATTCCGGGATATTACTCATTGAAATCATCTGTAGACCCGTTGAAAACAACCAGTGGTATTACTAAAAAACTGGTGACCAGTGTATATGCAAAAGCTTCTGTTTCGTGGAAGAGTACTTTATTTCTGGATGTAACGGGACGTAATGACTGGTCATCTTCCTTGCCGTCGGAGACACGATCTTATTTCTATCCGTCTGTGGCCAGCAGTGTTGTGCTTTCGCAGTTTATCCCAATGCCTAAATTTATTGATTTCTGGAAAGTGAGAGGTGCATGGACACAAACTAAGAGTGACCTGGGAGTATATGATACTAACAATACTTATAGTGTGTCTACCGATTTGTGGAATGGTGAGAGTGCTGCATATTATCCCACATCTATCCGTGGTGTTGCGGTGAAACCTTCGGCTACACGTTCTTATGAAATCGGTACGGCAGTCCATATGTTTAAAAATCGTCTGAAAGTAGACTTTACTTATTATAATAAGCTCTATTACAATCTGACTCGTAGTGCCGGCATCAGCAACTCTTCCGGATTTACGTCTACATTGATCAACATTGATGAAGAATATGTGGGTCGTGGGGTAGAATTGACCCTGTCAGGCGATATTATCAGAACAAGAGACTGGAATTGGGAGTCGGCTTTCAACTGGTCACGTGACCGTTGGTATTATACCAAAATAGACCCGGTATATTCTACACAGAAGCCTTGGGTAGCTGTCGGTAAACGTTGGGATTGGTACGGAATTTACGATTGGGAACGCGATCCTCAAGGAAATATTATCAATTACAATGGTTATCCTAAACAGAGCGATTACCAGTCGGTTATCGGTTATGAATATCCTGATTGGATATGGGGCTGGACGAATACGATAACTTACAAGAATTTCACTCTCTCCTTTACACTTGACGGACGGGTAGGAGGTATGGCACACTCGAAAACCAATCAGGCGATGTGGAACTCGGGGGCACATATTGATTCGGACAATCAGTGGCGATATGATGAAGTGGTGAATAAGAAGACCAATTTTGTAGGTACCGGAGTGAAAGTCGTTTCCGGGAGTGTAGATTACGATTCGAACGGAAAAATTATCCATGACGATCGAGTATTTGCTCCGAACGACGTACAAGTATCTTACGAGTCGTATATGAAAAGTACTAACCCGTATATAGGTACCGTGACACGTCAGAATGTATTTGACGAGACGTTCTTCAAACTGCGTGACCTCTCGCTGAGCTATCAGATGCCTAAGTCTGTTTGCAACAAACTGCATATGAAAGGTTTGACACTGGCTTTTGTCGGACAAAATCTGTTTGTATGGACTAAAGAGTTCCGCTTTACCGATCCCGACAGTGACTCAGATAACCTAAGTTCTCCGTCCACCCGTTATTTAGGCTTTAATGTAAAATTGGATTTTTAAAAGATAGAATAATATGAAACGAATTAATAAATACATATCGTTGTTATTGGTAACTACCTTGCTGGCTTCTTGCGATAAGTTCGATGAAATCAACACAAATCCCGATGCAACCACTAAGGTTACCTCTTCACTGCTGGCGACCGGATTACTTTTGGATATTACATCGTCCAGTGCCAGTAAATCATTTATATATGACGATCTGCTTGCCAAACAGATGGCATGGGGCGAAAGTATGGAAGATTACCAGTATAATGTGTTCGGACGTTCCGGTTTCGGAGGATACACGACACTGATTAATGCACAGAAGATGGTCGAATCTGTTACGGATGATAATGTGAATGCATACGATGGTCTGGCGCATTTTATAAAGGCCTACAAAATATTCTATATGTCGATGGAAATGGGTGACCTTCCTTACGAGGAGGCTTTGCAAGGTGAATTAGGGTTGGTGCGCCCTAAATACAATACCCAAAAGGAAGTGATGGGGTTTGTTTTGAGTGATCTGGAAAGAGCATACGAATTATTTTCCTCAGCTAAAGATTTTGATGGTGATCCGATTCTGGGAGGTAGTATCAGCAAATGGAAGAAAGCGACTACAGCATTTCAGTTGAAAGTTCTGATGCATCTTTCGAAGAAAGAGAGTGATGTAGATTTGAATGTGAAAGAACGTTTTGCCCGGATCGTGGCATCGGGTAGCTTAATGGAATCAAACGATGATAATCTTCAGATGAAATATGCGGATAAAGCGAATACTGTATATCCTTTCCATAACACAAATACTAAACACGCCGGTTATGCCATGCTTTCTACTATGCTGATTGATAAGTTTAAGGCAACCGGAGATATCCGTATGTTCTATTATGCCAAACCGGCAAAGGCTAAACTTGATGCAGGAGTGACCGCTGACAGTTGGGATGCTTATATCGGGACTGATCCGTCATTGCCTTTTGAGCAGATAGAGAAGGCTTATGCCACAGAACAATATTCTGGATTTAATGCGCGGTATACTGATTATCCTTCCGGAGAACCGGTTGTCCGATTGGGATATGCCGAACAGAATTTCATTCTGGCAGAAGCTGCCGTGAGAGGATGGATTTCGGGTGATGCAACTACTTATTACAAGAAGGCAATCAGAGCTCACATGGAGTTTATAGCTGCTAATACTCCGGATGAAGAGATCTATCATCATGGACATCCGTTGACGCAGGAAGCGATTGCGGCTTTTCTTGAAACACCGGCTATACAGTTAAGTGGTGAGAGAGAGGGAGACCTTGAGAAGATATTGACACAACGTTATCTGGCATCGTTCATGCAACATCCGTATGATGTTTATTATGACTACCGTCGTACAGGGTATCCGATATTACCGATTAATCCTGCAACCAACCGGAATACGATGAATGACAGACTGCCTATGCGCTGGATGTATCCGAAATCAGAGTCTGATTATAATCTGGAGCATCAGAACGAGGCTTTGCAACGTCAATTCGGGGGAGTAGATGACGTTAATAAACTGATGTGGATTTTGCAATAAAATAGAGTTTTAGAAGAGGTGTGTGCAGAATGGAGAGAAATGCTTTCTGTTCGCACCTCCTCTGGTTTTTAATACATTTATTAATATGATGTTGAGATATAGTTTATTAAGTATAGTCTTATGGCTATCTACTGTAATGGCTTATGGCAAGGGAAACGAAGTTAAAGTCCTCCAAATGAATATCTGGCAGGAAGGTACCATGGTGAAAGGGGGCTTTGAGGCAATAGCTGACGAGGTGGCTCGTCTGGAGCCGGATATCGTGATGTTTAGTGAAGTGAGAAACTATCATGGAAAACAATTTATTTCGCGTATACTACAGGCTTTGGAAGAACGTGGAAAGAGATATTATGGTGAAAACAGCAAGTTGGATGTAGGTATTTTATCTAAATATAAAATTGAAGAACAGGCTCCTAATTGTCCCTTGGAAGATGATGCCGGTTCCGTACTGAAAGCCCGCATACGCATTAATGGAAGAGATGTTGTTGTATATTCCGCACATTTGGATTATACACATTATGCCTGTTATCTGCCAAGAGGATATAGTGGCGTTACATGGAAAAAGTTGGATGCACCGGTACTGGATGTAGCGGTGATTGAGAAAGCCAATAATGAATCTTTGCGTGATGAAGCGATTCGTCATGTGATAGAAGATGCCCGGAAAGAAAAGGGGAATATTGTTTTATTAGGCGGTGATTTCAATGAACCTTCACATTTGGACTGGAACGAAAATACGAAGAAATTGTGGGATCATAACGGGACGGTAGTTCGGTGGGATTGTTCCGTTCTCCTTGAAAATGCGGGATTTAAAGATGCCTACCGGACAAAATATCCTAATCCGATCACACATCCGGGATTTACTTTTCCGTCTGATAATGAAGGTATAGCTGTAGAAAAGCTGTCGTGGGCACCTGACGCTGATGAACGGGACCGTATTGATTTTATTTATTTCAGGCCTGACAAAAAATTGAAATTGAAGGATGTATCTGTGGTAGGACCTTCAAAATCGATTGTCCGCAGTAAACGTATAGAGGAGAGAAGCAAAGATTTATTTATAACCCCGTTAGGGGTGTGGCCGACGGATCATAAAGCTGTAATGGCCACTTTTCTTCTGAAATAATTAGGAGGATACAGGGGTTATTGCCAGTGAGTATTTATATCTTTGCTACTTAATTTTATTTGAAATATTTAAATGTAATACTTATGAACAGGAAAAACTACTTATTAGCTTTTATTCTTTGTATGCAGACTTTATTTGTTTCTGCGCAAGTTTATCCGGTACGTGCAAAACTTACCGATAAAAATTCTTTTTCAATGATTCTGTTGCCCGATCCACAGAGCTATACAAAGTTCGATGCCAACCAACCTCTTTTTGAGTTGCAGACAGCATGGGTGGCTAATAGCATTGAGTCTCTGAATATAAAAGGAGTGCTTTGTACCGGTGATTTGGTGGAGCAGAATGAAATCCGTATTCCGGATGGAGTGAACGGGAATCAGACAAGTGAAGAACAATGGCGTGCCGCCTCGCGTGCATTTGAGCGCTTGGACGGAAAGCTGCCTTATGTGATTTGTACCGGCAATCATGATTATGGATATCAAAAAGCAGAAAATCGTTTGTGTCATTTTCCTGATTACTTTCCTTCAGAGAGAAATTCTTGTTGGAGAGAAAGTCTGGTTGCTGTAGGAAATAACTATCAGGGCATACCAACACTGGAAAATGCTGCTTATGAATTCGTGACTGATACCTGGGGTAAGATTTTAGTTGTTTCTCTGGAGTTTGCTCCTCGTGATGAAGCTTTGGAGTGGGCGAAGAAAGTGGTGGATTCACCTCGCTATAAGGATCATAAGGTGATATTGTTGACGCATTCATATCTGGCATGGACAGGAAAAATAATTGAAAAAGAGAATTATAAAATGACACCTGCCAATTATGGACAAGTTATTTGGGACAAGTTGGTTTATCCTTCAAAGAATATTTGTATGGTGATTTGTGGACACGAATGTGAGATAGCCGATTATAAGGATAATGTCAGTTTCCGGATTGATAAAAATGCATCCGGTAAAAATGTTCCTCAAATGATGTTCAATGCACAGACAGCAGATGGACAATGGTTTGGTAACGGTGGAGACGGGTGGCTGAGAATTATGGAATTTATGCCTGATGGAAAAACGATTAAAATCAAGACTTTCTCTCCTCTTTTTGCTCTCTCTCCTCTGACTTGCGATAAATCGTGGAGAACAGATTCTTATGATCAGTTTGATATTACGATAGAATAAACAGTGCATGTGTAAAGGAGGGGGTGTCGAAACTCACCATAGAGAACACAGAATAACACAGATGTGTCTTTAAGTCGTTGATGATCAATGTGAATAATCTCTGCTACTCTGTGTCCTTTGTGGTGAAAAGACTTTTGACACAACTCCTTCTTTTTATTCGGTAACTCTGCCTCCTTTTATAATGTCTATCTTTCGTCTGTGCGAACTACGCTGCCAGAAAAATTAATGCCAATGATAAGAATTCCTTGAGTTCCTTGCGTAGTAATTTCAGTGCCTGTTGTATACGATAATCTACGGTCTTAGTAGATATATTAAGGAGCTCTGCAATTTCTTTGTAACTCATATCCTTGAAGCGGTGCATGATAAATGCTTCTCGATAAGATTCCGGTAACGCTGCTATGGCTGTGTGAATCCGTTTTGTTAATTCTTCTATCTGATAGAAGTCTACATCGTAAATCATTGCCTGATTTTTTTCATAAAATAGTGTATCTGCGCGATATTTTACCTCTTTCTGCGCGATGCGGTTTAATGCACGGTGATATATCATTTTTAGAAGATATTGGCTTAGTGATGATTCAATAAGTAATATCTCACGATTCTCCCATAGCCAAAGCATCACATCCTGTACAATTTCCTCCGCATCCTCCAAATCCACAAACCGGTGGGCGTATGCACATAACGTTGGATAGTATTTTCTGAACAAGGCGTTAAAAGCCTTTTTATCCCCTTGTTGAAGTTTGGAAAGCAATAAAATCTCTTCTCTTGTCCGGTTTGGCTTCATAGATCTAAGAATTTAATTTATATACAAAGATAGTCTTTTCTTATTAAAACAAAGATTTTCTAAAAAAAAATGGAATTAAGTTTAGGAATCCTATTTTCCCACCTGTCTTATTAATAAAAGAGTTGAGTTATAAATATGAATCAAGAAGATATAGACCATTTACTACCTCGCTATTGTGAAGGACTGGCTACGGAAGAAGAGTGCAGGCAGGTGGAAGCCTGGATAGGAGAATCGGAAGAGAACCGGAAGATGGTTGATCAGATGAATACTCTTTATCTGGCTGTAGATACAGTTAACGTAATGCGTAAGGTGGATACGGAGAAGGCCTTGGATAAGGTTAGGAGTAGAATGGTTGTAAAGAAAACAACTTGGTGGGAGTGGATACAACGTACCGCTGCTGTTTTATTCATTCCTTTGTTTATAGCTTTTGTGGTGCAATACATGAACAATAGTAAACCTGTCTTGAGTCAGATGCTTGAGATTAAGACGAATCCGGGAATGACAACTTCGGTGGTACTACCAGATAGTACGGTCGTTTATCTGAATTCGGAATCTTCTTTACGTTATCCAACTTTTTTTGAAGGTGATACACGAGATGTGGAGTTGCGGGGAGAGGCTTATTTTGCGGTAGCAAAAGATTTAAAAAAGAAGTTTTTCGTCTCTACTCCACATGCATCAAAGATAGAAGTATTGGGTACCCATTTTAATGTGGAGGCTTATGAAGATGAACCGGACGTCTCGACCACGTTGGTAGAAGGACATGTTTGTTTTCATTTTAATGATAGAGATTATCGGGTTAAGAAAGTTGTTATGAAACCCGGACAAAAGCTTGTTTATAGTTCGACAAGCGGTGATGTGCGGCTATATGCTACATCTGGCTTGTCGGAAACCGCCTGGAAAGATGGCAAGATCATATTCAGTAATACGCCGTTGGAAGTAGCGTTGAGAATGCTTGAAAAACGTTTTAATGTAACTTTCATTATAAAGAATACACGTTTAAAAACAAATGCGTTTACGGGTACATTCACCGAACAACGGCTTGAACGCATATTGGAATACTTTAAAATTTCGTCCAAGATACAATGGAGATACCTGGAGAGTCCTGATATTCAGGATGAACGGAGTAAAATTGAAATTTATTAATTAACCCTTAAAAGAAATGCTTATGAAAAACAAATCTCCCTGAATTACTAAAAACGTACGGAAAGATATTGGCGTATCCTTCCATACGTAAAAGAGTAAACCTTTTGAGCTTGTTTAGCGACAAGCTAAGATAAACTATTTTTTTAACTTTAAGTCAATACAAAATTATGCAAAATTATTTTAGCATCCAATTATTGCGGGTGGTAAAGTCTTCGCTTTGGCTGACCTCGAATAAAATACCAAGAACTATGCGACTATTTATTCTATTCCTAATTTGCTCTATGAGTTTTGTGCATGCCACAGATGTTTTTGCACAAAAGGTGGAGATCAGTATTGATATACATAATCAAACTGTAGAGAAAGTTCTGAAAGAAATAGAAAAGCAATCGGGCTTTGGCTTTTTCTTTAATAACAAACATGTTAACCTGAAAAGGATGGTTTCCGTTTCAGTTGACAAGAGTGATATATTTAAAGTGCTGGATGAAATCTTTGAAGGGACTAATGTGAAGTATTCCGTTTTGGATAAAAAGATTATTTTATCTACCGAAATGACATCGAAGCAACAACAAACGGTAAGAGTTTCGGGAAGAGTGACGGATGTGAACGGAGAACCGGTGATTGGTGCCAGTGTCGTTGAGAAAGGGACAACAAACGGTATCATAACTAATTTAGAGGGAGAGTTCTCCTTATCAGTGAGTTCGGAGAAAGCGGTGATTGAGATTTCTTATATCGGATATCAGACTCAGGAACTGAAAGTTGTTTCGGGAAAACCATTAAGTGTTACGATGAAAGAAGATACCCGGGCTTTGGAAGAGGTGGTCGTGGTTGGATATGGTTCACAGAAGAAAGTGAACGTGATTGGTTCGATTGCTGCGGTGGATAGTAAGAAACTTGAATCCAGAACCGCTCCCAGCGTTTCGAATATGCTGACCGGACAACTATCCGGAGTAACAATTACACAATCGAGCGGTAATCCCGGACAAGATCAAGGTACAATTCGTGTACGTGGTGTCGGTTCTTTTGGAGCAACCCCCGATCCTTTGGTGTTGGTTGACGGACTTCCCGGTAGCTTGAATGATTTGAATCCAGCTGATATTGAGAGTATTTCAATCTTGAAAGATGCTTCCTCTGCTGCTATTTACGGTTCGCGTGCTGCGAACGGTGTTGTACTTGTGAAAACCAAGGGTGGTCAAAAGGGTAAGGTTACCGTAAGTTATAACGGTTATGTCGGATTTAATCAGGCTACTGAATTACCTGAAATGTGTGATTCGTGGGAGTATGCCGAACTGTACAATAAAGCAATGGGCAAGGAGGTTTATACGGCAGAAGAGATTCAGAAATATAAAGATGGTTCCGATCCGTACAATTATCCTAATGAACACTATCTGGACAAATTATTGGGTAACAAAGGGCTGCAAACCGGACATGAACTGACTGTGAACGGAGGCAATGATAAAACACAATATATGGTTTCCTTTGGCTATGTAAAACAGAACGGGCTGATGAAACACAATCACTATGATCGTTATAACGGCAGAGTGAATCTGACGACAGAATTGGCTAAAAACCTTACATTAACCACACGTTTAGGCGGTGTCGTTTCAAAAAGAAGCGAGCCTTCTACTCCGGGTGGAATGGATTCTGCAGGATTTAAAGCTTTTTCAAGCAATGCACTTCGTTTCCCAGGATTGTGGGCTACCAAATTGGAAGATGGTTCGTACGGTTTAGGACCCAAGGTGCTTGGTACACCGTTGGCATGGTTGGATAGTGGTTCTTTTTATGATGAAAACTTTGATAAATTCCGTTCTAATGTAGAGTTGGCGTTTACACCGGTGAAAGGTTTAACTTTGAAAGCTATCGGAGGATATAATTATACCGGTCAGCAGATTCGTCACTATCGTTCGGCTATGGAGATTACAGGCGGTAAAAAGTTGGGTCCTTCTTCTCTGTCGGATACCATGTATAAAACGGTCTATAAAACGTTTCAGGCATTGGCAGATTACAATGTGAAATTCAGCAAGAATGATTTGTCTGTATTAGTCGGTTATACTTGGGAAGATGAATCGCAGAGAACCGTAGGAGGAAGCCGCCTGAATTTCCCATCGGATGAAGTCCCCTACCTGAACGCCGGAGGAGCTGATGGGCAAACCAATTCCGGTGGAGGCTATGATTGGGCCATTATGTCTGTTTTCGGACGTTTGACTTATAATTATGACCAACGCTATTTGTTTGAAACCACGATGCGCTATGATGGTTCTTCCCGTTTCCCGACAGATAATAAATTTGGTTTCTTTCCATCTGTTGCTGCAGGATGGCGTTTATCGGAGGAGCAATTTTTCAAAGAAGCAGAGTCACTGAGCTTTATTGATAATCTGAAGCTGAAAGCATCATACGGTATTCTGGGTAATAACAATATTGGTAACTATCCTTATCAGTCTACTTATGCTCTTGGAAAAGCAATGAACTATGTATTCGGGGGTGTTTATACTCAGGGTGCCGCAGTGACTACCTATGTTGATCCGACTCTAAAATGGGAAAAGACCCGTACTACGGATGTCGGTATCGAGACTGCTTTCTGGAAGAACAAACTGACGTTTAATGCAGCTTATTTCTATCGTAAGACAACAGACATCCTGTATAAACCGAGCGCAAGTTATTCTTCTATTTTCGGTCTTGCACTTTCGCAAGTCAACACGGGAAGTCTTGAAAACAAGGGATGGGAGTTTGAAATAGGGCACCAGAATAAGGTTGGTGAATTTAGTTATCATGTTAACGGAAACTTTTCCATTATCAAGAATAAAGTGATCAGTCTGGGTGTAGGAGATGTGGAGCAAAAGAGTGGAATGATAGGTAATGGTAGCAATCTGTTCCTGGGTTATCCGATGAATATGTTTTACGGTTATAAGACGGATGGCGTATTCTTGACTGATGAAGAAGTAAAAGAATGGCATGATCAGAGTAAGATTGCTCCTAACTCCAAAGCGGGTGATTTGCGTTATGTGGATATTTCCGGTGACGGAAAGGTGGATGAAGCCGATAAAGCTTATTTGGGATCGAAGATACCTCAATATACATTTGGTTTAGGATTGGGTGCCGAATACAAAGGATTCGATTTCAATATATTGCTTCAAGGAGTGGCCAAAGTAAAAGGACAGTTGACTAATTATGCCGGTTATGCTTTCTTCCAGGAAGGTAATATCCAGAAATGGCAGGCAGAAGAGACCTGGACGAATAATCAGTCGAACCGGTATCCTAAATATCCCCGTCTCGAGGTGATGTCGAATGCGGGTAGCAACAATACGCTGGGTTCTGACTTCTGGATTCTGGATGCCTCTTATCTCAAAGTGAGAAATATCCAGTTAGGATATACATTGCCCAAACATATAACTCAGAAGTTCGGTTCCTCCAACCTTCGTTTTTATATATCACTTGATAATCCATTCTCCATCAGCGGATATCGTAAAGGCTGGGATCCGGAAATTAATACAGACGGTAGTTATTATCCTATTCTGTCAACTTATACATTTGGTTTAACCTTAAAATTTTGATGTAAGATGAAGAGTTTAAAATATATAGTAGCATTGGCATTGGCGGCAGGACTGTTTCAAGCTTGTGATTTAGAGCGCTATCCACTGACAGACTTGTCTGAAGAGACTTTTTGGAATAGCGAATCGAATGCGGAACTGGCATTGACTTCTCTTTATAGAGGAAGCCTGACAGACGGCGTAGAGTATAACCCTTCGGATTGGTGGTCCTATCACGGAATGATTATGATGGAGCATCTTTCGGATAATGCTTTTGACCGTCGGGGGGAGAATAATCCTTTCTTCAAGATTTCAAGTGGTAATTTGACGGCTGATAATGCATTTATTAAAAGATATTGGGAAACGTCTTATAAGAGAATAGGTTACTGCAATCGTTTTCTTGTTGGCATTCAGAATAGTTCCGAATCGGCAAAAAAGACACGGATGATTGCTGAGGCCCGCTTTTTACGTGCAACCCAGTATTTTTATCTTGCCAGCTACTTCAAGGATGTTCCTTTGGTAGAGAATGTGCTGACGGGTGAAGAAGCCAACAATGTGACAAAGACTTCACAGGCCGATATCCTGAAATGGTGTGTAACCGAATTTACTGCAGCTGCGGCCGATTTGCCCCGTTTCTCCGCCATTCCGGCGGGAGAAGCCGGACGTGCTTGTAAACAGGCGGCCCTTGCTTTTCTCGGACGTACCTGCATGTTGCAGAAAGATTGGAAAAGTGGAGCAAAGGCTTTCCACGATATTATGGAATTGGGAGATAATGCGATAAACGCCAACTATCAGGAGCTGTTTTATCCTTCTACCGGAACTTCGAACAAGGAGAATATTTTCTACATCCAGTATCTGGAAAACTATCTGGGTACCGGTCTGCCGCAGCATGCACTTTCTGCCAAAGACGGGGGCTGGAGCCTGGTCAATCCGGCTGCTGATTTATACGAATCGTATGAATTTAAGGATGGAACTCCTTTCAGCTATGATGATCCGAGATATGACCCGTCTAATTTAGGAAAGGATCGCGATCCGCGTCTGGATTATACAATTTACTATAATGGTGCCATCTTTATGGGTACAGAGTATAAGATGAGTCCTGACTATAGTGCAGCCAAGAAAGAGAAGCTCGATTATACGAGCGAGGCTTCCAGAACCGGCTTTATGATGAGGAAATATTTTGAAGAATCGACACCTATAAACGATGTACAGAGCGCAAACGGACTGACTCCGATTATTCGTTATGCCGAAGTGTTGTTGGGATATCTGGAATGTCTGGTTGAAGATAATCAAACGATCACTCAGGGAACATTGGACGAGACAATCAATGCAGTGAGAGGTCGGGCCAGTGTGAAGATGCCTGTTATTACCGAAGTGAATCCGGCTAAACTTCGTGAGATCGTGCGTCACGAACGTCGCATTGAGTTGGCTATGGAAGGCATTCGCTACTGGGATATCATGCGATGGGGGATTGCACATGAAGTGTTGTCCCAGAAAATATGGGGTGCTCCCTATCCAAATTCAACTCAGTATGCAACAACGACCAAGGAGGTTGATCCGACAGGGAAGTGCCGTTGGTATGTTGGTAAACGTGCTTTCCGCAATCCGACAGATTATACATGGCCGATTCCACAGTCTGAACAGAATATTAATCCTAATTTACGCGACTAATTTAATAGCTTAAGTAATGAGACAATATGTATTATTGGCTTGTCTCTCTCCGGTAGCATGCTTGATGGCTGCTACCGGTCAGAAGGGAGGGAAAGCCCAACAAAAAGTAAACGATCGGAAACTCCCCAATGTTGTGTTTATCTATGCTGATGACCTCGGCTATGGTGATTTGGAATGTTACGGTGCAAAGAATGTGCAGACACCCCATGTAAACCGTTTGGCTGCTGAGGGGATCCGCTTTAATAATGCCCATGCTACAGCAGCTACAAGTACCCCATCCCGTTATTCCATGCTTACCGGAGAGTATGCTTGGCGTCGTCCGGGCACGGATATTGCGGCAGGCAATGCAGGGATGATTATCCGCCCCGAGCGTTATACGATGGCTGACATGTTTAAAAACGCCGGTTATGCCACTGCTGCTATCGGCAAATGGCATTTAGGATTGGGAGATAAGGATGGGGAACAAGATTGGAATGCTCCGTTGCCGACTGCTTTAGGAGATATCGGTTTTGATTATTCCTATATAATGGCTGCAACCGCTGATCGTGTTCCGTGTGTTTTTATAGAAAATGGCAAGGTGGCCAATTATGATCCCTCTGCTCCGATTGAGGTCAGTTATCGTAAACCGATTGAAGGAGAACCATTGGGAAAGGATCACCCGGAGTTGTTGTTCAATCTGAAGTCAAGCCATGGACATGATATGGCTATTGTCAATGGCATTGGTCGTATCGGATATATGAAAGGGGGAGGCAAGGCCTTGTGGAAAGACGAGAATATTGCTGATTCGATAACTTCACATGCCATAGGTTTCATTCGTGAGCATAAGGACGAGCCGTTCTTTATGTATTTTGCGACGAACGATGTTCATGTCCCTCGTTTTCCGCACGATCGCTTCCGTGGTAAAAATCCGATGGGATTGCGCGGAGATGCAATAGTCCAGTTTGACTGGAGTGTAGGTCAGATTATGGATACACTTGATAAGCTGGGATTATCAGAAAATACCCTCATTATCCTGTCCAGTGATAACGGGCCGGTTGTTGATGATGGCTATCAGGATCGGGCAGAGGAGTTGCTGAACGGGCATAGTCCCGCAGGACCGTTACGTGGTAATAAGTACAGTGCTTTTGAAGGTGGAACCCGTATTCCCGCTATTGTCCGGTGGCCGAAGGGAGCTGCTTCAGCCGAGGTTTCCAATGCTTTAGTTTCACAAATTGATTGGTTTGCTTCTTTGGCTTCATTGGTTGGAGCAGGGCTACCCAAAGGAGCGGCACCTGACAGTTTTAACTTTCTGGATACTTGGTTAGGCAAGAATCAGTCCGATCGTCCATGGGTGATAGAGCAGGCTTCAAATCACACTTTGTCGGTCCGTACCAAAGATTGGAAGTATATTGAGCCGAATGACGGACCTGCCATGATTACCTGGGGACCTAAAATAGAAACCGGTAATTTGAGTACCCCCCAATTATATCATGTAGCAGATGATGTGGCGGAACGGAAGAACGAAGCTTCTTTATATCCGGAGCGGGTTTTTGAATTACAGAATATATTAAGGCATGTCCGGATGAAAAATCTGAAACCTTAGAAAACTTCTTGGCAGAAACAGGATGCCGTCTTAATGATAATATCGTTGAGGCGGCATCTTTTTTAGATGTGCTTTATATTTAATTTCATTATTTTCATGACAGAACAAGATTCTTGCCTATCTTTGTACTCAGGCTCCATTGACCTCATCAGAAATTACTCTTGAACAAATTTAATATGACAAACGAAAAAATGAAGTTGCTAAACTGTACCTTAGGGGTGGTAGCGGGGGTATCTTTGCCGGCTACTGCTTTGGCCGGAGTGCCGCAGTCTGCACAAGAAAAAACAGAAAAACAGCCCAACATTATCCTGATTGTTGCCGATGACTTGGGATACGGAGACTTAAGTTGTTATGGTGCCCATCGAATACAGACTCCGGGCATGGACCGTATAGCCAATGAAGGTATTCGGTTTACACAGGGATTCTGTACCGCAGCTACGTCCACTCCGAGCCGTTATTCGGTCATGACCGGGAAGTATCCCTGGAGCAATGTCGAAGCTAAGATTTTGCCGGGTAATGCCGCGTTGATTATTGATCCACAGAAGATAACATTGCCAAAGCTGATGAAGCAGGCAGGGTATACTACCGGTTCTGTCGGTAAATGGCATATCGGTCTGGGAGACGGGCATGTAGATTGGAATAAGGAGGTACATCCCGGTGCTGCCGAGATCGGTTACGATTATTCATTCATTCAGGCAGCGACGAATGATCGTGTTCCTTGTGTTTTTCTGGAAAATGGAAAAGTGGTCGGGCTGGATCCGAATGACCCCCTTTATGTGGATTATCGGAAAAATTTCCCTGGCGAACCCACCGGTAAAGACAATCCGGAGTTGTTGCGTATGCACCCCAGTGTGGGGCATGCAGGTTCCATCGTGAATGGGGTGCCTCGTATTGGTTTCCAAAAAGGCGGTAAGGCGGCACAGTGGAAAGATGAAGAAATGGCAGGATTATTTCTGGATAAAGCCAAACAATTTGTTGATGAAAACAAGGATAAACCTTTCTTTCTCTATTATGGACTTCATCAACCGCATGTACCTCGTGTGCCTAACGAACGTTTTGTCGGGAAGTCGGGTATGGGGCCTCGTGGCGACGTGATTCTGGAAGCTGATTGGTGTGTAGATCAATTTCTGAAAGAATTGGATAAACTGGGATTGGCAGAGAATACCATCGTGATTCTGACAAGTGACAACGGTCCGGTACTTGATGATGGCTACAAAGATGATGCTGTTGAATTGGTGGGTGATCACCAAATAGCCGGTCCTTTACGCGGAGGTAAAACAAGCATGTTTGATGGGGGAACCCGTATACCATTTATGCTTCGCTGGCCGGCCAGGGTGAAGCCTCAGGTATCAGATGTATTTGTTTGCCAGATGGATCTATTAGCTTCATTTGCTTCACTTCTGGGACAAAGTTATCCGGATAAAGTGGATAGTCAGAATACGATGGATGCTTTTTTAGGTAAGAGTAAAAAGGGGCGTAAAGAGTTAGTGATCGAAGGGATGTTCAATTATGCTTATCGTCAGGGTGACTGGGCGCTGATTCCCCCTTATTATAATCCCTATAGTAAGGAAGACGGTGACTTTATCGGTTTAGGCTATGGCTATAAACTCTATAATCTGAAATCGGATATCGGTCAGCAGGAGAATCTGGCAGAGAAGTACCCTAAAAAGTTGGGTGAACTAATCAATCGTTTTGAATACTTGAAGGCGCATTCGGACAAGGTGACAAGGTATTGATTATCCATGTGTCCGTCATGAACCCAATCCAAAAGAGGCTATTCGAATTATTCGGATAGCCTCTTTCAGTTATATCACAAGGAGGGGGCGGAACTATTTTTCCAATAAGTTTTTCAGAAAATCGTCCAGTTCTTTATCCAGCCCTTTCAGAAGTTCATCATTTACTAACAGTGTATCATCGTCTACAAGCAAAAGGTCGGAGATCGTCTCTTTATCTTCGTCTACCAATACGAAAGAATAAGGTTTAAGGATAGTCAACTTATCGAAACTTCCACCTTCTTTCATACGGCAGAGCATGGTGCGGAAGATTCTTTCAGCATCTTCGTAAAAGTCATCTCCCTCGTAGGCTGTCCATTCATCAATGGTTACACTGGATAATTCTTCATCTTCATCATCATAGATGAAGAGCTCACCGGAATTTTGGTTCGGTTGAATATGGATATCTGTGACGATGGTCTGTTCGCATCCACAGGTATATTTGTTAATTGCTTTTTGAATCGCAGATTCGATAATGGCTTGTGACTGCTGACTAAGTTTCATATCTTTTAGCTCTTTTTATTTAGCTCAAAGGTATAAAAAAAATAAGAACCCTTGCATGATTTCTTTAAAAATCATCATTAAATCTACTCATTTGGCCTTTAAGTTTGCCTAATCCCTCGGCCCTTTCCTTCAATTCGTTCACATAAAGGCTGGTCAGGTAGTAGTTGGGAATTCTGCTAAAGTCTATATCACTGCTCTTCAGTGAATCGATTTTATCTATTTTACGTGCAAATTCCTGTGCTTTGATAGCCCATTTCTCTGCTTCTTCCACACTATCTTTCATTTCGTGGTATAGGGCCAGATTGAAAGCTGCACGCATTTTCTTTTTGTCATTTTTAGTTGCTTCGAAAGCTTGTTCCCAAAGTTTTGATGCTTTGTCCCATTCATTTTCTTTCACATAGACGGCTGCATCGCGCATTGCTACCGAGCCACTGATGAAGTAGTAACGATAGGCTGTTTTCCAGTACGGCAGTATCTTGCTTACCGGGATGCTACCGGCAAACTCAGAGGACTCGCGAATCATTTGTTTGTCATCCGGGAGACGTGAGCGGACAAACGCTTCGGTATTTCCGTACTCTTCCCAAAAAATGCTGTCGTTGCTGTTGATCGTTACCATCGGGCTTTTCCGTCCCGGAAGATAAATCTTTACCGTAGGATAGATTTTAGTATCTAATGTACCATAATAGGTGTTCCATTCGGGAATATAGCTGAAAACACGTGTTGATTTCATTTGCAAGTTTTCAAGTGAAATGATGAAATCAACACCTAAAGTCTGTGTCAAGGTCCGGACCTCTTCTTGGCTGAGAGTTGATTCACGAGGTCTGAAGTCCCGTGCGCGCAGAGCCGAATCACAAATAACGACTTCGTTAAAATAATTCTGCTCAGCTATGGCTTTGGCCAGTGCCTCGGTAGTGAGCACGGGCTGGCCGTCGTGATAGGATACTGCCCGGCTGAGTTCATTTTTATCTTTTATTTTATTTTCTTTGGGAGGTAAGGTATTATCAGGTGTGGCACTGACATTATTTACGATTGCCACCCGTTTCAACTCGTTAGGAAAACTGATTTCCGCAGGGAGCATATAATCAATGGAAAGTTGCTCAACAGTCTGGCAGGAACTGAAAGACACAAGGAGCAATACGAACAGAATATACGGATATTTTGTCATAGCCTGTTTTTTTACTTTTCTGAAAGAACAAAAATACGATTTTGATTGAATATAGAAAAGCCTCGAACAGTTTTTAACCGTTCAAGGCTTTTATTAAGGAGTTACGGGTTCTTTATATACTTAACTGTTCCGTCCGTGACAATTTTTATATTTTTTTCCGCTTCCACATGGGCAGGGATCATTGCGTCCTACTGTTTTTTCGGCACGGATGGGTTCACGTTTCACGGCTTCGCGCGTATCTTGCTGGGCAGCGGCTTGCTGATTCGGATCACTCAGATCTTGTTTTTGTTCCCGATATTTGCTCATGTCCTGACGTTGTTCCGGAGCTGCCTGGCGTACTTCTACGCGTCTGGCCGCTTCTTGCTGTTCTTCAGTTGGTTCGGCTACAGGAATCTGACCACGCATCAGGATGGATACAGTCTGATTATTGATCTTGTTTACCATATTATCAAACAAAGTCACCGATTCCAGTTTATAGATCAATAGCGGATCTTTCTGTTCGTAACTTGCGTTCTGTACCGAATGTTTCAGTTCGTCCAATTCACGTAAGTTTTCTTTCCAAGACTCGTCGATGACATGGAGCAAGATCGATTTTTCGAATGATTTCACTACTTCTTTCGATTCGCTTTCGTAAGCAGCTTTCAGGTTGCAAGAGATATTGTACATACGTTTTCCGTCCGTGATCGGAATCAGGATGTTTTCGTACATATGTCCTTGGTTCTCGTACACTTGCTTGATCACCGGATTGGCTATCTGTGCCAGACGTTCTGTCTTGCGCTTGAAGTTAGCCATTGCCACATCGAATGTTTTATCTGCCAGCTTATCCTTTTTCTCGTTGCGGAACTCTTCTTCTGTGAAAGGAACCTCCATTGCGAGCGTTTGGAGCAAGTCCAGCTTACATTCTTCGTAGTCTGCATTGTTCTCGATAGCGGCGGCACAACGGTCCCAAATCATATTAACGATATCCATTCCGATACGTTCACCCATCAGCGCATGGCGGCGTTTGGTATAAACAACCGTACGTTGCTTATTCATTACATCGTCATACTCCAACAGACGTTTACGGATACCGAAGTTGTTTTCTTCTACCTTTTTCTGTGCACGCTCGATGGAGTTGGAGATCATCTTGTGCTCGATCATTTCACCTTCCTGGAATCCCAGTTTATCCATCACGCTGGCGATACGGTCGGAAGAGAAGAGGCGCATCAGGTCGTCCTCGAGTGAAACGAAGAAGACAGATGAACCTGGGTCACCCTGACGTCCTGCACGTCCGCGCAACTGACGGTCTACACGACGTGACTCGTGACGTTCGGTACCGATGATCGCCAAACCGCCTGCTGCTTTTACTTCAGGACTCAGCTTGATGTCCGTACCACGACCGGCCATGTTTGTAGCAATGGTTACCGTACCGCTCAAACCTGCTTTAGCAACGATGTCTGCCTCCCTCTGGTGAAGTTTCGCATTCAATACGTTGTGTTCGATCTTGCGCATGGTTAGCATCTTGCTCAGCATCTCGGAGATTTCTACCGAAGTAGTACCCACCAATACCGGGCGTCCTGCCTGTACCAGTTGTTCTATTTCTTCGATTACGGCTTTATACTTTTCGCGTTTTGTTTTATAAACGCGGTCATTCATGTCTTTGCGAGCAATCGGTCGATTGGTCGGAATCACGACTACATCCAGTTTGTAAATGTCCCACAACTCACCGGCTTCTGTTTCGGCCGTACCGGTCATACCCGAGAGTTTATGATACATACGGAAGTAGTTCTGCAGAGTGATGGTGGCAAAAGTTTGTGTGGCAGCTTCTACTTTCACACCTTCCTTCGCTTCGATGGCCTGATGCAGTCCGTCTGAGTAACGGCGGCCTTCCATGATACGTCCTGTTTGTTCGTCAACGATCTTCACTTGTCCGTCGATTACCACATACTCATCATCCTTTTCGAACATGGTGTATGCCTTCAGCAACTGGTTGATGGTGTGTACACGTTCTGACTTGATGGCATAATTGGTCAGCAAGGCATCTTTCTTTTCAAGCTTTTGTTCGTCGCTCAATCCATGTTCGTTTTCCAATTCCGAAAGTTGGGCGGCTATGTCCGGCAATACGAATAAAGTCGGATCTTCCGAGTTACCGGTGATCAGGTCTACACCTTTATCTGTCAGGTCTACGCTGTTCAACTTTTCGTCAATCACGAAGTACAATGGATCTGTTGCTTCATGCATGCGTTTGTTGTTTTGCTCCATGTAGATCTCTTCCGTTTTCAGCATACCGGCTTTGATTCCCTGTTCACTGAGGAATTTGATCAATGCCTTATTTTTAGGCAGTGCTTTGTGGCTGCGGAACAGAGCGAGAAATCCTTCTTCCACCTCTTTCTTATCATTCGAGTTGATAAGTCTCTTAGCCTCCGATAAGTATTTAGTTGCTAACTCTTTCTGCTTCTCCACAAGGCGTTCTACCAATGGGCGGAGTTGCTCAAAGAGCTGGTCTTCGCCTTTGGGCACGGGGCCTGAAATAATCAACGGAGTACGGGCATCGTCAATCAATACAGAGTCCACCTCGTCGACGATGGCATAGTTGTGCTGGCGCTGCACAAGGTCTTTCGGGCTGATAGCCATATTATCACGCAGATAGTCGAAACCGAATTCATTGTTCGTTCCGAAAGTGATGTCTGCCAAATAAGCCTGGCGGCGTGCGTCAGAGTTGGGTTGGTGACGGTCGATGCAGTCCACGCTGAGTCCGTGGAACATATAAAGCGGTCCCATCCATTCGGAGTCACGTTTAGCCAGATAGTCGTTCACGGTTACTACATGTACGCCGTTTCCGGTCAGGGCATTCAGGAATACGGGAAGCGTAGCTACAAGAGTCTTACCTTCACCGGTCGCCATTTCGGCAATTTTCCCTTTGTGCAGTACTACACCGCCAAACAACTGTACGTCGTAGTGAACCATGTTCCATACCGTGTCATTTCCACCGGCATTCCAATGATTCTGCCAGATGGCTTTGTCACCTTCGATGCGTACGAAGTCTTTGGTAGCCGCCAGGGTGCGGTCGAAATCTGTAGCTGTAACTACTATTTCTTCGTTTTCAGAGAAACGTTTGGCAGATTCTTTCACGATGGAGAAAGCCACCGGCAATACTTCGTCAAGTGCTTTTTCGTATATCTCTAATATTTCTTTTTCAATTTTGTCGATCTGAGCGAATACTTCTTCGCGGTCTTCCAGTTCCACGCTTTCGATGCCTGCTCTGAGTTCGTCAGCTTTAGCACGTTCTTTGCTTGCCGAGTTGCGGATGTATTCTTTAAGTTCCTCTGTTTTTGCACGGAGGCCGTCATTGTCAAGCTTAGCAACCTCTGGGTAAGCGGCTTTAATCTTGTCTACCCAGGGTTGAATTTCTTTCATGTCTCGTGTGGATTTGTTTCCGAAAATCGAGCTTAAAAATTCATTAAATCCCATTATCTATTATTTATGTTTATTATTTACTAAATTGATTCAACTGCGCAAAGTTACATTAAAATGCTGATTTATTTGCGCTTTGCACACTGTTTTTTGTGTGGAAAGTGTCACCGGATGTCGGTAATCGGAGTTGCAGTGCATGCGTTCGGAGCCCGTATTCTCAGGATGTGAGCTACGGTAGGAGCTATGTGGTCGACGGTTACGGGCGTGTTGATTACGGCCGGTTTTACGCCACTGCCCAGAAAAATAAGCGGAGACGGAATATGTGCTTTCCGGACCACTTTATGGTCGGATGTATTTTCATTGACGATGGTCCAGCCCGGCAATACGTCGATCAACAGATCGCCCGAGCGTTTACGGTGGAAACCATTCCGTATCATTGAGATGTCCGGTGTCCAGGCCCCCAATAACAGGCGTCTACCCGAATAAACCTCATTTACTCCACTAAACTGGATCAGGAATTCAGCGGCTTTTTCCTGAATATCTGCCAAATCCAGTTGTTTTTCTTCTATCAGTTTATGGTTGAGATAAATTTGCTGGTCGTAGTAGGCTTCCACGTATTGTCCCTGACCGTAAGTAGCCATCAGATACATGTTCAACAGGGCCGCACAACGGTTCAAGTGAAACTCTCCGGTCGGAACCCGGTAGAGTCCCCGGTCTGCCGATTCAGTATCGGTATATCCGGTGGAAGTGATAAAGAAGACAACGTTCTGTAAGCCTACTTTCTTGTCGATGATATCCAGCAAAGAAGCAATGCTGCGGTCGAGGCGAACGTAGGTGTCCTGCATCTCCATAGCGCATTCCTGTACGCTCTTGTGAGCATAATTGCCGGCGTAATAGGTGAGTGAGAGCATGTCGGGAGTATTGTCTTTTCCCATTGTGCTCTTATCCAGAAGCTCCTCGGTCAGCAAGTTAACTTCATCGTTGATAAAGGGGCTTGTAATCAGCCGTTTGTATTTATTGATGCGGTCATCGTCAAATTTATATTTAAAGGCTGCGTCCCTCCATTCGGGTAGGAATGTGTAATTTTGCATGGGGTGGACAGGAGTCCACGTCATATCGGCAATGCGGAAGTCTACGGCATTCCGATCGTTATATTGGCTCACCCACCATGGAAATTCACTATAATAAGTTGTTCCGCACCATTTTCCGGTAGTATTGTTGAGCCAGAATGCGCCATTTCCGGCATGTCCGGCTGCAAGAATGGCAGCGTCACGGAAGGGGGCGATGGCATATACTAATCCCTCGTTGCGGGTAGCTATTTTGAGTTCGTCGGCAATTGTTGAGGTCAGGAGATGTGAAGGAGAAGAACTTTCATTCGTGTAATTACCCATGAATGAAGGATCGTCTACACAACTCACGGTGCGCAGGATCGACATATCCATCCAGCGTTTACCGATGATTCCGTTGACCGAAGGAGTGGTGCCTGTATAAATGGCGGCGATGGCCGATGCGCGGTCTGTGCCACAGAAAGTATATTCGGCATTCCGGAATACGCGTCCTTCTTTCCAAAGCCGCCTGAAGCCTTTGTCGCCATACAAAGTTGAAAAAGCTTCCAGATAGTCCGTACGTAACTGGTCGATTGTAAGTCCCACCACTAATTTCGGAGTAGTGGGGAGTGGCTGGGCTTGCAGCCCGGTAAAAGTAAGTACGGTCAGTATGGAGGTTAATAGTCCTTTCATTTAGCTTTTTTGTATGTCAGTATAAGGTTGCTTGCAGAACGTATCAGCAAACTGAGTGCCAAAGGTAATACTGCTAAGTCGAAATTTTGTGGTATTACAGGGAAAAACGCTATAAAAAGTGTTAAAACTATGCAATTCAGCAGATGATACCTGCTTTTGCGCTGCTTCCGTTCATCGTTTATGAAGAAAGGGAGACAGAGCAGATGTCCCGGGTGAAAGACAAATAACAAATAATTGGCTCCCACCGTAGGATGCTCGGAGAAAAAAGCAAGGAAAGCAATAATGCATCCTGCGATACCTGCTGCGGCGAATACTGCTATATCCAGCCCCCAAAGACTTTTCTTTTTTCGCAGGCCATAGACCGTAGCTATGCCGATGCCGATGAAAAACAGAAGAGATAGGCGGATGGGTGTAAGTGTATCCCAAATATCACTTTCTGCAGGTGCGGATACATCCGGTTCGCAGTCGATAATTTTTTTTGTGGCGGTCACTAATGGTCTGTTTTCGGATGCGTTAACGATGCGCGCTTTGTCAAAAGCATCCATCAGATAGAATGGTGAGAACATCATTTGTCTTTCGCTGATGGGGCGGTCGGCTTGGCTGCCAATGCAGAAGTCGATTCCGAATTGTGCCCAGGGGTGTCCTTTCGTGTATTGGTGAACAATATCCCGATAAGATTTAGTTTCGTTATTTTCGGTATATGTATTGCTGAAGAGTAGTTGGCTGCCACTTTTTTGCAGGCTCTCTTCCACTTTGTCCCGTGGTCGGGTAGCACAATTATCGTAGAAAAAATTATAGCGGTATATCCGGTTTTCCGGGCGGTAATTTTCTTCCAGAAGGGTGATTAACTGTTGTTGTTCTTCGGCTGTCAGATTGAGCGTCTGCTGCCATACACTGCGTCCGAAGTATTCATATTCGACGGCAAAATGGCGGTAATCTTCCACTCCCAACCGGTAGTCGGCATTGCCGAGTGCAAAACGTAGCGTAAAGTTAGGAGTGTTGAAACTGAACAGGCCGTAGTTGTACACCCTATCGATACCCCGTGCCGGTTCTTCGTAGCGGATGGCAGTATGTCCGAATAACGAATAGATTTCTTCCCCCGGAGCGCACGTCAGCAGGCTGATTCGGACAGAATCAGGCGAGGATGGACTCTCTGTTCCCCATGTCAGGATGGTGAAGAAAGAAAAAAATATCAGGAGCAAATGTCGCAACTTTGAGTTCATGTGGCAAAGATACTGCTTTTGTGGGATAAAATACTCGATTAAGTGAATAAATCTGTCACTTTTTCCCGACCGCCGGGCTGTTTGTGTCGGAGCGCCGGGCTACAGATTGCGGAGCGCCGGGCTGCATACATCCGACCGCCGGGCTACGGGGACCGGAGCGCCGGGCTATAAATCTTTTTGTGATAAGTTTACCGGGGATGGCATCGGCAGCGGCGGTATCTTGTTTCTTCTGTTATTGTATTGTTCTGTATTGTATTGTTCTGTATTGTATTGTAGGTTTTTCTGGGTTTTTATACATACGTAAGGCGTTGTTAATCAGTGGTGAAAACTGGATGTTTGGTTTTGGGTTTTCTGCCTTCCTTTTCGTGTGCTTTTTCAGGCGGGTTTTCTGTTTTAAAACGTGTCTCTTCGATAGCTCGTCAAGTCGTCTTTTGGGGGCTTTTCTTTGCCTCCCAATGCTTTTTTATTTCTTATTTCAGTATGCAAATAAATTTTATCCCTTATCTTTGCACCCTCAAACAGAGAGAAAGTGAACTTAATTATCGATATTGGAAATACAGTAGCCAAGGTAGCGCTTTTCGACCAAACTTCTATGGTAGAAGTTGTTTACGATTCTAATCAATCTCTGGATTGTTTAGAGGCAGTTTGCAGCAAATATAATGTTCGAAAAGCAATTGTTGCCACTGTTATAGACTTAAACGAATGTGTGTTGGCTCAGTTGGGTAAGCTCCCTGTACCCATTTTATGGTTGAATTGCAATACGCCGCTTCCGGTAACGAATCTGTATGAAACACCTGAAACTCTCGGCTATGACCGGATGGCTGCTGTTGTAGCGGCCAACGATCAGTTTCCCGGTAAAGACATTCTGGTGATTGATGCGGGTACATGTATCACTTATGAATTTATTGACTCTTTGGGGCAATATCATGGTGGAAATATTTCGCCCGGATTATGGATGCGTCTCAAAGCGCTTCATCAGTTCACCGGGCGTTTGCCTTTGATCAATGCGGAAGGACGCCTGCCGGATATGGGAAAAGATACTGAAACAGCCATTCGTTCCGGAGTGAAAAAAGGGATAGAATACGAAATTGCAGGGTATATTACGGCTATGAAGCATAAATATCCTGAACTTTTGGTTTTTTTAACGGGCGGAGATGATTTTTCTTTTGATACGAAATTAAAAAGTGTCATCTTTGCAGATAGATTTTTAGTGTTGAAAGGATTAAATAGAATATTAAACTATAATAATGGTAGGATATAAACAGACACTTTGTGCGCTTCTGCTCACGATATTATTACCCGGAGTGGCAATCGCTCAAAATAATACAAACTCTCCTTATACACGATATGGCTATGGTCAGTTGGCTGATCAGGCATTTGCAAATAGTAAAGCAATGGGAGGGATTGCTTATGGGTTGCGCAATGGATCACATATTAATCCGTTAAATCCTGCTTCTTACACAGCGATTGATTCGTTGACTTTTCTTTTCGACGGAGGGTTTTCGATGCAAAATACCAACTTCAGTAGTGAAGGAACAAAGCTGAATGCGAAAAATTCAAGTTTTGACTACATCGCCATGCAGTTCCGTTTGCAAAAATGGATAGCCATGAGTATTGGTTTGTTGCCTTATTCGAGTGTCGGCTATAGCATGGCAAAAGCAGATAAAGACGTTGCGTCGGAAGATGCGCAGAATGTGACTACATTTTCCGGAGACGGCGGGTTGCATCAGCTTTATGTAGGTTTTGGAGTGAAAGTGCTTAAAAATTTGTCTGTCGGTGCGAATGTGTCTTACTTTTGGGGTGAAATAACACGTACGGCACGCATTGCTTTCCCGAATAATGAAAATGCTTTTGCTTTTCAAAATGTTGATTATTTGTCCGTTCGCGACTATAAATTGGATTTTGGGGCACAGTATACACAACAGTTTGGCAGAAAACATGCTGTTACTTTAGGAGTTGTGTTCTCACCTAAAAAAGATTTGCATAATGAAGCTTATGTGCAAAGGGCAACACTTACCAATTCCAATAGTAACCAGACAGTTGCTGTGAGCACTATCGATACGGTGGCCACCTATGGGACACCAAACAGTTTTGGAGTGGGACTCACCTACGAATATGACAAACGTCTGATCATTGGTGCAGATTTTAATTTGCAGAAATGGGGAGATGTAACCTATATGAATCAACCTAACGCCTTTTGCGATGCAATGAAAATTTCAGTAGGTGCCGAATATATGCCGAATCGTTTTTCACGCAGTTATCTGGCACATATTAAATATCGTGTTGGCGGATATTATTCGGAACCCTACTATAAGATAGGGGGAGAGAGAGCTTCTCGTGAGTATGGAGTGACAGCCGGTTTGGGGTTACCGCTTCCGGGGTCACGTTCGCTAATCAATGTTTCAGCCCAATACATTAAAGTACACGGACTGAGAGCTGGTATGGTAGATGAAAATACATTGCGGTTGAGTCTTGGAATTACCTTTAATGAAGGCTGGTTCTTCAAACGTAAAGTAAAATAACAGAAAGAATAGACGGTATTATATAACAACTAAAATTTAGATACAATGAAAATTAAAACGCTTGTGGCTGTGTTGTTTCTTTCGGCGGGAGCAACAACTGTGGTAGCACAGGACGACGCTAATTGTAATTCGAACAGTAGTATTTCTCACGAAGCGGTGAAAGCAGGCAACTTTAAAGATGCCTATACTCCGTGGAAAGCTGTTTTGGAGAACTGTCCGACTCTTCGTTTCTATACCTTCACAGACGGTTATAAAATTCTGAAAGGGTTGCTGGGACAGATCAAAGACAGAAATTCTGCTGAATACAAACAGTATTTTGACGAGTTGATGAATACCCATGATCTTCGTATGAAGTATACTCAGGAATTTTTGGGAAAAGGTGTGAAAGTATCATCAGAGGACGAAGCTTTGGGAATCAAGGCTGTTGATTATATTGCCTTTGCTCCTAAAATGGATGTAAACCAAGCTTATAAGTGGCTGAAAAAGTCGGTAGATGCTGTAAAAGGTGAATCTTCGGGAGCTACTATATTCTACTTCCTGCAGATGTCACATGATAAACTGAAAACAGATCCTGCCCACAAAGAACAGTTTATTCAGGATTACCTGAGTGCATCCGAATATGTGGACGCTGCCATAGCTGCTGCTGATAAAGAGAGTACAAAGAAAGCGCTTACTGGTATCAAAGACAATCTGGTAGCTCTGTTCATCAATAGCGGTACAGCCGATTGTGAATCACTGCAAGCAATCTATGCTCCCAAAGTAGAAGCTAATCAGACAGATCTGGCTTATTTAAAGAAAGTTATCGACATTATGAAGATGATGAAATGTACAGATAGTGAAGCCTATCAACAAGCTTCATTCTATGTGTATAAAATAGAGCCTTCAGCTGAAGCTGCTACAGGATGTGCCTACCAAGCTTATAAGAAGGGGGATATTGAAACTTCTGTGAAGTTCTTTGATGAAGCGATTAATCTGGAAACGGATAATGCGAAGAAAGCGGAAAAAGCTTATGCTGCTGCCAGTGTTTTAACTACTGCTAAGAAGTTATCTCAGGCAAGATCATATGCTCAGAAAGCAATCAGTTTCAATGAAAACTACGGTGCTCCTTATATCCTTATTGCTAACCTGTATGCAATGAGTCCGAACTGGAGTGATGAATCAGCATTGAATAAGTGTACTTATTTTGTGGTTATTGATAAGTTGCAGAAAGCTAAATCTGTAGATCCGAGTGTTGCAGAAGAGGCTAACAAAATGATCGGTAGATATTCCGCTTATACTCCGCAGGCTAAAGACTTGTTCATGTTGGGTTACAAAGCTGGTGACCGCATCACTATCGGTGGCTGGATTGGAGAGACTACAACGATCAGATAAATTTATGTTGCGACAACAAAGTAACAGTTTATTAAATAAAAGTTTGAGCATAACAATTGTCTTCGGGGCAATTGTTATGCTTCTTTTATTTTCTTCCTGTGGCGGAAGAAATAAGGCAATGGCCGATGCCATTACCGAACGGGATTCCCTGCCTGTCATGGACACGCGAGGGGTGACGACTCTTATATCCGATTCCGGAGTTACGCGTTATCGGGTCAATACTGAAGAGTGGCTGATTTTTGACAAGAAGAAACCCTCGTATTGGGCCTTTGAGAAAGGAATTTATTTGGAGCAGTTCGACTCCTTGTTTCATGTAGATGCAAGTATAAAGGCAGATACGGCTTATTATTACGACCGTGACCGGCTTTGGAAGCTTATTGGGAATGTAGACATTAAAAGTCTGAAAGGAGATCATGTCAGTACCGAATTATTATACTGGAATGAAGCCACCAAGAAAGTATATACCGACAAATTTGTCCAGATGGAGCAGCCCGATCAGGTGATAACCGGATATGGTTTTGAGTCGGATGACCGATTTCTGAAGCCGGTTGTTCACAATATTGCCGGTATATTTTATGTTGACCAAGATGCCGAAAAGGCAAAAACAGATTCTGTAAATTAGTTATGAGTATCATTATTTACCTGTTGATAACCATGGCATTCTCCGCCTTCTTTTCCGGTATGGAGATTGCTTTTGTTTCGGTAGACAAACTTCGTTTTGAAATGGATCGGAAAGGGGGAGTGTCGTCTCGTATTCTTTCGCTTTTCTTCCGGAACCCGAATGATTTTATTTCTACCATGTTGGTCGGGAATAACATTGCTTTGGTTATCTATGGTATATTGATGGCACAGATTATCGGTGATAATTTGCTGGCCGGGTGGATTACCAATCATTTTGTGATGGTATTGATACAGACCGTTATTTCTACATTGATTATCCTGGTAACAGGAGAGTTCTTGCCAAAAACACTTTTTAAGATCAATCCGAATCTGGTTCTGAACGTATGTGCGCTTCCTCTTTTTATCTGTTATATCATTCTTTATCCGATATCCAAATTCTCGTCGGGAGTTTCTTATCTTTTCCTTCGCCTGTTCGGGATGAAAGTGAATAAGGAGGCTTCGGCAAAAGCTTTTGGAAAAGTAGACCTCGATTATTTTGTCCAGTCGAGTATAGATAATGCCGAAAGCGAAGAGACCCTGGATACAGAAGTGAAAATCTTTCAGAATGCTCTTGATTTTTCGACGGTTAAAATACGAGATTGCATTGTTCCCCGTACGGAAGTAGTAGCCGTTGCATTGGATACCTCGCTTGAGGAACTTAAAAACCGGTTTGTGGAATCCGGAATATCAAAAATAATTGTTTATGACGGAAACATAGACAATGTCGTGGGATACATTCATTCGTCGGAAATGTTCCGTAACCCGAAAGACTGGCGCGACCATGTGAAAGAGGTACCTATTGTGCCCGAAACAATGGCTGCCCATAAGCTGATGAAACTGTTTATGCAGCAAAAGAAGACTATTGCCGTAGTAGTGGATGAGTTCGGAGGAACTTCGGGCATTGTCAGTCTGGAAGATCTTGTTGAAGAAATTTTTGGTGACATAGAGGATGAACATGACAATACTTCCTATATCTGCAAGCAAATCGGAGAGCATGAATATGTGCTCTCGGCCCGTCTTGAAATAGAGAAAGTAAATGAAACTTTCGATTTGGACCTCCCGGAGTCCGATGACTATCTGACAGTGGGAGGATTAATCTTGAATCAGTATCAGAGTTTCCCAAAATTGCACGAATTGGTATCCGTGGGTAAATATCAGTTTAAAATAATTAAGGTTACAGCAACGAAAATCGAACTTGTTCGGCTGAAAGTGATGGAATAATGATCGATAACTGTAATTTTTTAGCTAATAAATAGATGCATATTAGCATTTTTTGTATCTTCGTGCGCTAAAACCAAAGATGAAGAAAATAATAATAACAAATAAATCGTATTAATCAAAATGGCAACATTACAAAACATTAGATCCAAAGGACCCCTGTTGGTGATCGTTATTGGTTTGGCTTTGTTTGCTTTCATTGCGGGCGATGCCTGGAAAGTTCTCCAGCCACACCAGTCGCATGATGTAGGCGAAGTCAACGGAGAAACTCTTTCTGCTCAGGACTACCAGAATATGGTAGAAGAATATACTGAAGTCATCAAGTTCTCCAGCGGAATGAGTTCATTGAACGATGAACAAACCAATCAGGTGAAAGACGAAGTATGGCGTAGCTACGTGAACAATAAACTGATTGAAAAAGAAGCGAAGAAGCTGGGGATTACAGTTTCAAAGGCTGAAATTCAGTCTATCATCAACGAAGGTGTGAATCCGTTGCTGCAACAGACTCCGTTCCGCAATCCGCAAACGGGTGCTTTCGATAAAGATATGTTGAAGAAATTTTTGTCTGACTATTCTAAAATGGACAAAACTAAGATGCCGTCTCAATATGTAGAATACTATGAAGGCATGCATAAACTTTGGTCATTCGTTGAAAAAACTCTGATTCAGAGCCGTCTGGCTGAAAAATATCAGGCATTGGTGACAAAGGCTCTTTTCTCTAACCCGGTTGAAGCACAAGATGCTTTCGATGCAAGAGTGAACCAATCGGATGTACTGTTGGCTGCTGTGCCTTATTCTTCAATTGTTGATTCTACCATTACAGTGAAAGAGTCAGAGCTGAAAGATCTCTATAATAAGAAGAAAGAACAGTTCAAACAATATGTTGAAACACGCAATATCAAATATATCGATGTACAGGTGACTGCCAGTGCGGAAGATAAAGCCGCTATTCAGCAGGAAGTGACTGATTATACAAATCAGTTGGCTACTGCTAATGGTGATTATACTACTTTCATCCGTTCGACAGGATCTGAATATCCTTACGTTGATTTGTATTACACTAAAAGAGCTTTTCCGTCAGATGTAGTTGCACGGATGGATTCAGCTTCAGTGGGACAGGTATATGGTCCTTATTATAATGCCGGTGATAATACCATTAACTCTTTCAAGGTTTTGTCTAAAGTGGCTGCTGCCGATTCTGTACAGTTCCGTCAGATTCAGGTTTATGCTGAAGATGCTGCTAAAACAAAAGTTTTGGCTGATAGTATTTATACAGCAATTAAAGGTGGGGCCGACTTCACCGCTTTGGCTAAAAAGTATGGACAGACAGGTGAATCCAACTGGATTTCTTCTGCTAACTACGAAAATGCACAGATTGATGGTGACAACCTGAAGTTTATCACCACGATCAACAACCTGGGAGTGAACGAACTCTCTAATGTAGCATTGGGACAGGGTAACATCATTTTGCAGGTTACTGACAAGAAAGCTGTGAAAGATAAATATAAAGTTGCCGTAATCAAACGCGCAGTTGACTTCAGCAAAGAAACTTATAATAAGGCATATAATGACTTCAGTCAGTTTATCGCAGCCAATCCGACGGTAGAAAAGATGGCGGCTAATGCTGAAGAAGCAGGTTATAAATTGCTTGAAAGAAATGATTTGTATAGCTCGGAACACGGAATCGGTGGTATCAGAGGAACCAAAGAAGCTCTGAAATGGACATTTGCTGCAAAACCCGGTGAAGTTTCCGGTTTGTATGAATGTGGTGAGAGCGATCGTATGCTGGTTGTCGGCCTGGTTAACGTGATCGAAGAAGGTTATCGTCCTTTGGCTCAGGTTCAGGATCAGTTAAGAGCAGAAATCATTCGTGATAAGAAGGCTGAAAAAATTATGGCTGACATGAAGGCTGCCAATGCAACTTCTTTCGATCAGTATAAATCAATGGCCAATGCAGTGAGCGATTCTGTGAAACACGTAACATTTGCGGCTCCTGCCTATGTAGCTGCTTTGCGTAGTAGCGAACCGCTGGTAGGTGCTTATGCATCGGTAGCCGATATTAATAAACTGAGCGCTCCTATCAAAGGTAATGGCGGTGTATTTGTATTGCAGGTATATGCCAAAGATAAGTTGAATGAAACATTCGATGCCAAGGCAGAGGAGGTTACTCTGGAAAATATGCATGCCCGTCTGGCTGCCCGTTTCATGAACGATCTTTATCTGAAAGGTGATGTAAAAGACAAGCGTTACCTGTTCTTCTAAAAACAAGACTCGTTTTTTTCAGAAAATAGTTTTATAGATAAAAGGTCATTCCTTGTGGAATGGCCTTTTCTTTTTGTTCTCTCTTTCCTTCTTCTTATTAACTTTTGTCCTTTCTCTTTTCAAAAATCAACTTTTATTCCTTACATTTGCATGAATAAATAAATATTTGTAGTAAATATGCCCAAATATCCGCTTTTAGGAATGACTCTTACCGAATTGCAATCTGTTACCAAAGACTTGGGGATGCCGGCTTTTGCGGCCAAACAGATAGCTTCCTGGTTGTACGATAAAAAAGTGACTTCTATTGACGAAATGACTAATTTGTCGTTGAAGCATAGAGAATTGCTGAAAGGCGAGTACGATTTGGGAGTAGTCGCACCCGTGGATGCTATGCGTTCCGTAGATGGTACGGTGAAGTATCTTTATCGCGTGGGAGAGAACCATTTTGTTGAAGCGGTATATATCCCTGATGAAGACCGGGCGACACTGTGTGTGTCTTCCCAGGTGGGGTGTAAAATGAACTGCAAATTTTGCATGACGGGCAAGCAAGGATTTACAGCAAGTCTGACTGCCAATCAGATTTTAAATCAGATCGCGGCATTGCCGGAGCGGGACAAGTTGACCAATGTCGTTATGATGGGGATGGGTGAACCGCTTGACAACTTGGATGAAGTTTTAAAAGCATTGCATATCCTGACAGCTTCGTATGGATACGGTTGGAGTCCAAAACGTATAACTTTGTCGTCGGTGGGGTTACGGAAGGGACTACAGCGTTTTATTGAAGAAAGCGAGTGCCATCTGGCCATCAGCCTGCATTCTCCCTTTCCTTCACAGCGTTCAGAGTTGATGCCTGCCGAAAGAGCCTTCTCGATAAAAGAGATGGTCGATCTGTTAAAAAACTATGATTTTAGTAAACAACGCAGACTTTCGTTTGAATACATTGTTTTTAAAGGCGTCAATGATTCGTTGATTTATGCCAAAGAGCTGGTAAAGTTACTTCGTGGGCTTGATTGCCGGATGAATCTGATTCGTTTTCATGCCATTCCCGGAGTGGATCTTGAAGGTGCCGATATGGAGACTATGATGGCATTTCGTGATTATCTGACGTCGCACGGATTGTTTACTACGATTCGCGCTTCAAGGGGAGAAGATATTTTTGCTGCCTGTGGTATGTTATCGACTGCCAAGCAGGAAGAGAGTGACAAGAATTAATATAAATTATCAGCTTTGTAGACTATATGTATACGGTGATTTCGTAGTTTTGTGAAAACATTAAAATTGATGCATATGAAAAAGTACCTGTTTTACCTCAGTATGGCTCTTGTAGCAGTAGTATTGTTTTCTTGTAAAGGCGGCAAGAAAAGTGTGTTTACTCCAACTTCCAGCGGACGTGCTTACGAAATCCTGGTGGTCGTTGATAATCCTGTGTGGGAGCGTCCTGCCGGTAGAGCTTTGTACAATGTGCTTGATACAGATGTACCCGGACTTCCGCAATCGGAACGTTCGTTCAGAATCATGTCTACTTCTGCGAACAATTTCGATGCTATCCTGAAGCTGGTACGTAATATTATTATCGTAGATATACAGGACATCTATAGTCAGCCTAAATTTAAGTATGCCAAGGATGTATATGCATCTCCCCAGATGATTCTGACTATTCAGGCTCCGGACGAAGCCACATTTGAAAAGTTTGTGAATGAAAATAAGCAAGCAATTATCGACTTCTTTACCCGTGCCGAGATGAATCGCCAGATTTCCCTGTTAGAGAAAAACCACAATGATTTCATTTCGAAGAAGGTTAACAGTATGTTCGATAGCGACATCTGGCTTCCGGCTGAGTTGGGCAGTTCAAAGACTGGAGAGGATTTCTTCTGGGCAGGTACGAATACAGCTTCCGCTGATCAGAATTTTGTGATCTACTCTTATCCGTATACCGATAAGGATACGTTTACGAAAGAGTTTTTCATCCATAAACGCGATTCTGTGATGAAAGCTAATATTCCGGGAGCTAAAGAAGGTATGTATATGTCGACAGACTCGACTACAGTCGAGGTTCGTCCAATCGATATTCATGGCGACTATACAATGGAAGCACGTGGGCTTTGGCGTATGAAGGGTGACTTCATGGGTGGTCCGTTTGTTTCGCACACTCGTCTGGACAAGGCTAACCATCGTATTGTCACTGTAGAGGTATTTATTTACTCACCAGATAAATTGAAACGTAACCTGATGCGCATGTTGGAAGCATCTCTGTATACTTTGCAACTTCCTACCGAGAAGAAGCAGGAGCAGATTCCGATGGGCATAGAGCAGGAGGAGAAAACTAACAAATAACAAAATGGAAGATAACAAAATAAAAATTGGTATCACTCAGGGAGACATAAACGGGGTAGGATACGAAGTAATATTGAAGACTTTTGCCGACCCCGTCATGTTGGAACTTTGTACACCGGTCATTTACGGTTCGCCGAAGGTGGCTGCATATCACCGTAAATCACTCGATCTGCCTACTAACTTCAGTATTGTCAATACTGCTGCAGAAGCTGCACACAATCGGTTGAGTGTAGTCAATTGTACGGATGACGAAGTGAAAGTCGAGTTTTCAAAACCCGATCCGGAGGCCGGTAAAGCAGCTTTAGGGGCACTTGAAAAAGCGATAGAGGAGTTCAGGGAAGGGTTGATTGATGTCATTGTGACAGCTCCTATTAATAAGCATACAATTCAGTCCGAAGGATTCGCTTTCCCCGGACATACTGAATATATTGAAGAGCGTTTGGGAGACGGTTCGAAATCTCTGATGATCCTGATGAAGGAGGATTTCCGTGTGGCTTTGGTGACCGGTCATATTCCGGTTCGGGAGATAGCTTCTTCGATAACCAAAGAGCTGATTCAGGAGAAACTTGTCATTTTCAACCGTTCGTTGAAACAGGATTTTGGAATCGGCGCACCTCGCATTGCAGTGTTGGCACTGAATCCACATGCCGGAGATGACGGGTTGCTCGGTACGGAAGAACAGGAGATCATTTCTCCGGCTATCCAGGAGATGGCCGCTAAAGGAATCTTATGTTATGGTCCTTATCCGGCTGACGGCTTTATGGGATCGGGTAATTTTACCCATTTTGACGGAGTGCTCGCTATGTATCATGATCAGGGACTGGCACCTTTCAAGGCATTGGCCATGGATGAAGGCGTGAATTATACGGCAGGTCTGCCTGTGATACGCACTTCTCCGGCGCACGGTACAGCCTATGATATTGCAGGAAAAGGGGTTGCTTGTGAAGATTCATTCCGGCAAGCTATTTATGTAGCGATTGATGTATTCCGTAACCGCCAGCGTGAAAAGGCAGCACATGCCAATCCGTTGCGTAAACAATATTACGAAAAAAGAGACGACAGTGATAAACTGAAGCTCGATACAGTAGATGACGATATTTAATCAGGAAGGGAGTTTAGTGCGAATATGACAAAAGCGGAAATACAACAAGTAAAACTAAGGTTCGGTATTATTGGTAACACTGAAGCCTTGACGCGTGCGATAGATGTTGCCATACAGGTAGCGCCTACCGATTTGTCCGTGCTAATAACCGGAGAGAGTGGTGTCGGCAAGGAAAGCTTTCCTCAGATTATTCATCAGTATAGCCGTCGTAAACATGGCCAGTATATTGCCGTGAACTGTGGTGCTATTCCTGAGGGGACCATTGATTCGGAACTATTTGGGCATGAAAAAGGGGCTTTTACAGGTGCTATTGGTGAGCGGAAAGGATATTTTGGCGAGGCCGACGGCGGGACTATCTTTCTGGATGAAGTCGGGGAGTTGCCTTTGCCTACTCAGGCGCGTTTGCTTCGTGTGCTTGAAAGCGGAGAGTTTATAAAAGTAGGTTCTTCCAAAGTGCAGAAAACAGATGTCCGTATTGTGGCTGCTACCAATGTCAATCTGACACAAGCCATTGCTGAAGGGCGTTTTCGTGAGGATTTGTATTACCGTCTCAATACGGTACCCATCCAGATTCCTCCTTTGCGGGAACGTGGAGAAGACGTGCTGTTGCTGTTCCGCAAATTTGCAAGTGATTTTGCGGAGAAATATCGTATGCCTGCGATACAACTGACCGAAGATGCCAAACAGGTTTTATTGTCATATTCATGGCCGGGTAATGTGCGCCAATTGAAGAATATCACGGAACAGATCTCCATCATTGAGACAAATCGTGAAATCAATGCTTCTATTTTGCGGACCTATCTGCCTGCCCAGAATACACAACGACTGCCGGCTTTGTTCGGTGTAAAGGCCGGGAAGAGTTTTGAAAGTGAACGTGAAATTTTATATCAGGTTCTCTTTGATATGCGGCAGGATGTGACCGAACTGAAAAAGCTTGTGCACGAAATCATGTCCGAACGCGGAGCTGTAGCTTCCAATGTTGGTACGTTTTATGCCCCGGCTCCTGTTGTGACGCCTCCGCCTTCTGTACCTGCCCTGATCCATCCGGTCAAGCCTAATTGTCCCGATGACGATGACATACAGGATACCGAAGAGTATGTTGAAGAGTCTCTTTCGCTGGACGAGGTAGAGAAAGAAATGATACGTAAAGCCCTTGAGAAACATCATGGCAAACGAAAAAGTGCGGCAAAGGACCTCAATATCTCTGAGCGTACCCTTTACCGAAAAATAAAAGAATATGGATTGGAATAAAAAGATAATGCGAATCTCACTACTGGTTGTCACGCTGGTAGTGGGCATCTCGTGTACTGTTTCTTATAAATTTAATGGTGGTAATATCAATTACGATAAGGTAAAGACTATTTCTATAGCCGACTTTCCTATAAAGTCGGACTATGTTTATGCACCGTTAGGTACTAAATTCAATGAAGATCTGAAAGATATCTTCCTTCGCCAGACTCGCCTGAAGCTGGTGAATAATAATGCCGACCTTCAGATTGATGGAGAAATCACCGGATACAACCAGTATAACCAAGCTGTTTCGGCCGATGGATACTCTTCTGAAACGAAGCTGACGATTACGGTAAATGTTCGTTTTGTGAATAATACGAACCATGAGCAGGACTTCGAACAGCAATTCTCGGCTTTCCGTGTCTACGACTCAAGGGAGTTACTGACAGCTGTTCAGGACGGACTGATTGCGGAGATGACCAAAGAGATTACAGATCAAATATTTAATGCAACGGTAGCAAATTGGTAATTGGGATGATTTCTGCTAATTTACAACAATGGATTCAGCATCCTGAAACGCTGAATAAAGATACTTTGTACGAGTTGCGGACACTTGTCACACGCTATCCTTATTTCCAGTCGCTGCGTTTACTCTATCTTAAAAATCTTTATCTGTTACACGATATCTCTTTCGGTGCGGAGCTTCGTAAAGCCATATTATATGTGGCAGATCGCCGGAAGCTGTTTTATCTGATTGAAGGTGAGAGGTATATTTTGAAGCCCCGTAAAAAGAATATGCCTTCCGAAGCAGAAGTGTTGGAGGAAGAGCCCGGTCTGGATCGTACACTCTCCCTGATCGATGCTTTTTTGGCCACTGTGCCTGAAGAGGTTTCCGGGCAGACAAGTCTGGACTATTCAACGGATTATACTACTTATCTGTTACAGGAAGATGAAGAAGATTCCGCTCCGGAACAGTCGGAGATTCCGAAACTTCGTGGGTATGAATTGATCGATGGCTTTATCGAGAGAAGTGAGGGAGAAACATCCATTCGTCTGCAGCCCGCAGCTAACAATGAAACGCTTCCCGTGGAAGAAGAGGGGGAGGCGCATCATGAAGAAGATGAAGATGATAGCTGTTTTACCGAAACATTAGCCAAAATATATGTCAAACAGCACCGATATTCCAAGGCACTTGAAATTATTAAAAAATTAAGTTTGAAATATCCAAAAAAAAATGCTTACTTTGCAGACCAAATCAGATTTTTAGAGAAATTGATTATTAACGCTAAATCAAAATAACAAAATGTACTTATTATTAGTTATCTTAATGGTTATTGCAGCCATACTGATGTGCTTCATTGTGTTGATTCAGAACTCAAAAGGCGGTGGTCTTGCTTCTGGGTTCTCGTCATCTAACCAGATTATGGGTGTACGCAAAACTACAGACTTTCTGGAAAAGGCAACTTGGGGCTTAGCTGCATTTATGGTTGTGATGAGCATTGCTACTGCTTATGTTGTTCCGACTTCTTCTTCTAAAACGCAAGATGTCATCATGGAACAGGCTCAGCAGGAAGAACAGACCAACCCGTATAACCTGCCTGTAGGTACTACTGCACCGAAGACGGATGCTGCTCCGGCTGAAGCACCTGCAACAGAAACTCCGGCAACCCCGGCAAACTAACAACAGATTCTTTTTAAGAAACGATAAGTGAAGCTGCAATTTCAAACCGAAACTTGCAGCTTCACTTGTTTTTAGCCGTAAAATGTATCTTTTTGTTAGGCATACAAGGCGGATTTAGTTACCTTTGTTCGCTATAACACTTTTACTAACTTCTGAGTTTAAATATTACAATGACAGAACAATTGAGAAACAAACTGAGTGACTCCAAAACACTTCGTTGGAGTGTGCTCGCTCTGGTCGCTTTTACTATGCTTTGCGGCTATTTCCTTACCGACGTAATGTCTCCTTTGAAACCCATGCTCGAAAAAGAGCTCCTTTGGGATAGTTTGGATTATGGATTCTTTACCAGCGCTTACGGGTGGTTTAATGTATTCCTGCTGATGTTGATTTTTGGTGGTATCATTCTCGATAAGATGGGAGTTCGTTTCACCGGAATGGGAGCCTGTATACTGATGGTGCTGGGTTGTGGACTGAAATATTATGCTATTTCTACAACTTTCCCCGAAGGCGCTTTGATTATGGGCTTCAAAACTCAGGTCTTTCTGGCTGCTTTAGGATATGCTATCTTTGGTGTAGGTGTAGAGATTGCAGGTATCACGGTTTCCAAGATTATTGTAAAATGGTTTAAGGGCAAAGAGATGGCTTTAGCCATGGGACTTGAGATGGCAACCGCGCGTATCGGTACTACTTTGGCAATGGTACTTACTGTTCCTATTGCCGATTATTTTGGCTATACGGATGAAAGTGGCAGTTTCCATACCAATATTCCGATGCCTATTTTGTTGTGTCTGATTATGCTGTGCATCGGTACTATCGCCTTCTTTATCTATACCTTTTATGATAAGAAACTTGATGCTTCTTTAGATGCTCAGGGAGAAGAACCGGAGGAACCGTTCCGTATGAAGGATGTTATGCTTATTGTTACTAATAAGGGATTCTGGTTGATTGCTTTATTGTGTGTATTGTTCTATTCCGCTGTCTTCCCCTTTATTAAATATGCAACTGACTTGATGGTGCAGAAGTATAACGTAGATCCTAAATTGGCCGGAAATATCCCAGGATTACTACCGATAGGGACCATCTTCCTGACTCCGTTGTTTGGTACTCTTTATGACCGTATCGGTAAGGGAGCTACATTGATGATTATCGGTGCCGTTATGTTGATTGGCGTACATACTTTGTTTGCGCTTCCTATCCTTAATGTATGGTGGTTTGCCACTGTAATTATGATAATTCTGGGTATTGCCTTCTCACTGGTGCCTTCGGCCATGTGGCCTTCTGTTCCGAAAATTATTCCGGAGAAACAACTGGGTACAGCCTATGCCCTGATTTTCTGGGTACAGAACTGGGGATTGATGGGTGTTCCTTTGTTGATCGGATGGGTACTGAATACTTATTGCAAAGGTCCCGTTGTAGATGGTGCACAGACCTATGATTATACTTTGCCTATGTCTATCTTTGCTTGTTTTGGTGTTTTGGCACTGATTGTGGCTTTGATGCTGAAAGCTGAAGATAAGAAGAAGGGATACGGATTGCAGGAAGCGAATATTAAGAAATAACAGAATATGGCAGACGCGAAAGAGAAAATAAATCTTCTGGATGTAATTCCTTTCCGTAGTGAGAATATTACAGCCGAAAAGGGAAGCGATGGTACCGTTACCATTGCTTTCCCCCGGTTTAAATATGAATGGATGCGGCGTTTTTTATTGCCCAAAGGAATGTCTCCGGATATTCATGTCCGGCTGGAAGAACATGGTACTGCCGTATGGGAGTTAATTGACGGGAAGCGGACCGTACGCCAGATTATTGAAGAACTTGCAGAGCATTTCGATCACGAAGAAAATTACGAATCGCGTATTACTGCTTATATCACCCAGTTGCAGAAGGACGGATTTGTGAAATTAGCAGTTACAAACTGACGGTGTTTGAAAAGCACAATTTAAGAAAATAAAAAAAACTCCGACTGACCTGTATAGATCAGCCGGAGTTTTTTTATCAGTTTTATTCTCCTTCTTCCCTATCTACTTTAATCAATCCTCCTGTAGCCGGATTGAAAGTAACTTGTACGGTCGATTTTTTATTGAAAAGAGCCGGAGCCAGATATTCAATTGTTCCGAACTGTGTAACGGGAAGTTCACCGTTAAACCATTCTTTTTTTCCTTCTATAAGCGTCACTTGTGCCTTACCGGGCACGTTATAAGCTATGCCGTCTACTTTCTTTTTGCCATCGTCTTCCGGTACATTGACTGTTTTCAGATTTTTCAGAGTAATGTAAACCGGTTCTCCTGCCAGGTCATTATTGGCAACTATACCCAGTTTCCTGGAAAAGCGGAAGGCCACTTCGTTATCCATCTCTTTTTCCGGATTCAGGCGGATAGTAAATATCCGCTCGTCTTTATTCAGTGTACCTGAGAACATTTCGGTCATGGCAGCTTCCTGTTCTTCCAGGTTGGCAAGCATTATCTTCAGTTGTTCTCCGTCTTTAGGCATGTTGTCTGCCTGTCCGCGTACTAAGGCGTTTTTGCTTTCGCGGATGTTGTAGATTTCTTTGGCGA
The DNA here is from genome assembly GCF_040798045.1 of Bacteroides sp. NGMCC 1.200775. Lineage (NCBI taxonomy): Bacteria > Pseudomonadati > Bacteroidota > Bacteroidia > Bacteroidales > Bacteroidaceae > Bacteroides > Bacteroides sp. NGMCC 1.200775. The sequence goes on from NZ_JASCQK010000006.1 coordinate 161,340, forward strand.
CCAATTCAGCCATTTTAGCTGTAGAACCTGCCATCAGAATCTCTTCTGTCAGAAAATCGCGTGGATTTACTTTTTTTCTCAGCGTAGTGGCTGGTTGTATAGGTGCAGACTTCTTCGGACTTAACGGTACATTGATCGATTTAACAATACCGTCTTCGGTCAACTCTATCAACGGAGCCACTGTTTTATCCTTCAGTTTGACGAAATAGGTATGGTCACTATCGGGGATACCGACAGATTTGGCTTTGACGCTGACCAGTTCCCAATATTCCTGAGGCTCTCCCGACACATCGGTCAGCCGCAGATAACGGTCGGCATATTTGCTGAATTCTCCCGGAGTGTATGTCACTTTATTGGCTTTGACTTCAATGTCGATTGCTGTTTTAGGAAGTGCATAGGTCACCCCGTAATCTTTTCCCCGGGTAACTCCCGCTGTAACTTCTGTCTGGGCATATGCCGAGGCAGAAAGTAACAGTCCTGTCAGTATAATTAGCTTTTTCATTTTCCGGTTTATTTTAACTGGTTTAAAAAACAAAGTTAATGAAGTTATTTGGAAAATCATAAGTTGTTAACCTTTATTCGCTTACCAGACGCCAGGCCATTGGCAGATAATTGACAATATCTCCGGCTGTCATACCGATAACGCCCTGCTTTTTGCGTGCGAAATCGCCGGCCAGACCGTGTACGTAAGTACCTATTTTAGCTGCTTCTTCAGCCGGGTATCCCTGTGTCAGTAAAGCCAGTATGACACCCGTCAATACATCTCCACTTCCGGCTGTCGCCATGCCCGGATTACCTGTGGAGTTGAAATAACATTTGCCCGAAGGGGTGATAATTGCTGAATAAGCTCCTTTTAATATAATATGTACTTTAGCGGTACGAGCCAGTTCACAAGCTTTCATTAGTCGCTCGTACGAATTCTGGCATTTGCCCACCATACGTTCCAGCTCCTTGGGGTGAGGGGTCAGGATGGAGCCTTTGGGGAGCGTGGTCAGTGCATGTCGGTGGTTGGCTAATATATTCAGTGCATCGGCATCCAGCACCAAAGGAGTCTGGCATCCACTGAGTTGCTCGAGCAATGCGGCTTCTGTTTCTTCTGAGCGTCCGATTCCCGGACCGATACCTACCGCCTGATAGTCATCTGTATCTGTGGGAAAAGCAAAGCAGGAATCACTGGCATCGAATTCGACAATTGCTTCCGGGACGGAAATCTGTAGGATGTCATTGTTACGCATGGGTGCGTGTACAGTCAGCAATCCTACCCCCGAACGCATACAGGCACGGGCCGCCAGCACTGAAGCCCCTGCCATACCATACGATCCGGCAATCAGCAAGGCGTGTCCGAAATTTCCTTTGTGTGAAAAGGGGCTGCGGGGTTTGATCAAAGCATGTATCTCTTCTGCTTCCAATAAGGCATAATTGCTTTCTGTTTCTTCGATGGCTTCATGGCTGAGGTTGATATCCAGCAATTTCCATTCACCAACGAATTCGGCATTCTCTGCGAAGAGAAAAGCCAGTTTGGGCAATTGCAGGCTCAGTGTCAGATGGGCACGGATGATATTGGCTTTTACGTTAAATGTGTTTTCTTCTCCCATCAATCCCGAAGGGGTGTCGATAGCAACCACTGTAGCAGGCGATGCATTGATATATTTCACTACAGCCGCGAAACCGCCGCTTAACGGTTTATTGAGTCCCGAACCAAAAAGTCCGTCCACTACCAAATGATCCATTGTCAGGGTAGGAGGTACGAATTGTGTGCTTACTTCACTGAACTTCACATTATCCATCATTTCCACCAACTCTTTGTTGGTCTGACAGTCGGCTGACAGTTCTCCTTTCGGGTTGAACAGATAGGCTTCAACCTTATATTCCTTTTCCGCCAGCATGCGGGCCACGGCAAGGGCATCTCCGCCGTTATTACCCGGTCCCGCAAATACCGTGACAGGAGTTGTGATGTCCCAACGTTCAGTGATGGCTTTTGTCAGTGCCTGCGCTGCCCGTTCCATCAGGTCGATCGATGCAATCGGTTCATGTTCTATGGTGTAAGCATCCAGTTTTTTGATGCTGCTACTTGGAAAAATCTTCATGGTGAACTTTTATTTTAAGTTTTTTGACCCACAAAGATAGCAATTAATATACGAAATCAGGAACTTCTTTTTCTTCTTCTTTTTTTCTGAATACGCCTGTTTTTCCGTAGTTCTCTCTACGATAACGTTGGTACAGATAGATAAATGAACATACGAAAGCGACAAAACAAATCACTCCTACATAGCCGGCCATCAAGTTGTAGAAAGCGGTCCAGTTAATGTCAGGTGAAAAGAATTCCTTGACAGCCAATACGATAACCGTACCCGTATAGCCGAGAAAATCATTCATGGCAATAAAGAAACCTACATTACCCCGGATTTTGAAGCAAGCGATAAAACGGTCGAAGAAAATGGTCTGAAAAGTGAGAAAAGCCAGATAAAGACAGAGGCTCTGAATGAATAACCAGACAATAGCGTTTAATTGCAATTGTTCGTAGCCAAATGAAACCACTGCCATCACTACCATGCTGATGATGATCAATCCCAGTAATATCGATAATGCTTTCAAGTTGCTTCGTACAAAAACCATCAACCCGAAAATGACAAGGATAATGATAGTTACTACGCTGTCTACCTGAGCAAACATCCACGAAGAGTATTGGGAGACATCGATAATCTTCACCAGGAAGTCTTCTTTGATATCCCTTAAGATTGTCAATACTACATTGGCAATGAAGAGCAGGGTGAGAAATGGCATAAAATTCTTGAAGATATCCCAACGCTGTTTGCCGTTCAGTGTTTCCCGTTTCGATTTCATGGCGATATCTTCGGCCGTGGGTTGTGGGAGCCGGTTCAGAGAATAACCCAATAGGGCGAGTATGGGTAAAGCAATACCTCCGATCAGAGCCGGCATCCAGAATTCACTTATGTTTAAAGTGTCCATAACAAACAAGCCGGCGGACTTAGCTGTTCCCGAGCTGATAACCATACTGACACCCAACAGGCTGGCGAGTATGTCCGTCATGCGGCGTCCTTCTATAAAACTAAAAATGATTCCCCACATACATCCCAATGAAAGACCGTTCAGAAACATAGCTCCTATATTATAAGGTGCAGGTAGTAGTCCGAACAGTATCAACGAAGCTTCTGCCAGTACAATGGAGATCAGGATGAATTTCATCCGGTTTTCCCGTTTCAACTCTGAAATGAGTTTGATCCCAATGAACTTGGAAAGTACGTATCCTAATATCTGTGCGATAGTGACCACTACTTTATAATCCATTCCAAATGCCTCAAGTCCATCGAATCCGGCAGCCGTATAAGGTTTTCTTAGTGCATAAACCAGTGAGTAGGAGAGCAATGCAGCACCACCTGCCCAAAGAATGAAAAGGAAATCGGAAAGTTTCTTTTGTGAATTAGTTTTTACTTGTTGTACATTGTCCATAACATCTGCTTGTTGTTTTCTGGCGCAAAAATAGGTCCCTCGTATTACAGACCTGTTACTGAATATATGAATATTTATTATTAATAGATATTGATAATGAAAGAGTTATGTTGTAATGTTTATGTAATATTTATGAAATAGAAACGAAATTCATACTGTGCTTCTATCGAATAAATTCCCTACTTTTAGGTATTGCCTGTTTATATGGAATCTGTAACTTTGTTTGTGAAACCAAAACAAATAATAAATGAAAAGGAAAAGCCTTATTAACAGAATCTTGCAGAATGTCCGTAAACCCGAAGGATTCTTTGGAAGAATGATACTCTGGGGAATGAATCAGGGACATGCTTCGTTGGCTCATTGGGGAATGTCTTGTATGGAGTGGCATCAGGGATGGAACGTGCTTGATATAGGTTGCGGTGGTGGTGCCAACCTGGCGCAAATCCTCAAATATTGCCCGCAAGGTAAGGCTTTTGGCATAGACATTTCACCGGAAAGTGTTGCTTTTGCACGAAAAAGAAACAGAAGGCAACTTGGTACACGTTGTTTTGTAGAGCAGGGGAGTGTCGATCAACTTCCATATTCCGATCACAGTTTTAATGTGGTCACCGCTTTTGAGACCATTTACTTCTGGAGTGACTTACAGCATACTTTTACTGAAGTGGCACGTGTCTTGAAGCCTGGCGGTGCTTTTCTTATCTGTTGCGAAATGAGTGATCCGACGAATGAAGTATGGACCAGTCGTGTCGAAGGAATGGTGGTGTATTCCGATGATCAGCTGAAGACTATTCTTGTTAATGCCGGTTTTACCAATATAGCCATGTACCGCCGCAGAAAAGAGGAATTATGTATAATAGGGCATAAGAAAATGATGCAGTTGTAAAGGATACCGATGGTTAGCTTACTACTGAATGTATTAACAATGTTAATGGTAAGAAGAGAAGTTTAATTGCTTGCCGATAACTTATTAACTTCGTATTTTTATGAAGTTAATATCCTATGGTTACGAAGTTAACTTTAACACTGTGTTAAAGTTAACTTCCTATAATCATTTTATTAATACCCTGTTTGCAGGAAATCAGATGATTATATGTTTGTTGTTTAGTTCAGGTAGAATCATCCTTTTACATTTAAAATATGAAGTTGTCAATTTATCAAGTTAGCATTAATACTTCTTGTTACTTAATTAAATGCTTGTTTTTATATTTTTCTATAATACATATATTATAGTACTTCCCTTCTTTATGAAGATTTGAATTATACTTTTGATTTACATGGGTATAGCCATGTTTTGTGAAAATAATCTGTGAAAAGTTTTGGAGACTCGAAAGAAGGTTTTACCTTTGCAACCGAAAATATATATGCGTGTGAATACTCTTTTTTGAATCGAATATATATTTCAAATAAAATAATTCAACGTATCAGATGGTTCTCAAATCTGATGCGAATACTTTTTCTATATCCAATCATTAAAAAACTTAATTTGTAAACTGCTGAAAATAAGGCGTGTTTTTTGAATATTTCTGTTTTTAACAAATTTTCATCCTTAGTCATTACTGAAACTTTTTCTTACGAACGTAGTCTTGGAGACAACAGATAGCGATAAACATTGGTATGTCGTACTGACACGAACTAACTCAGAACGTAAAGTTCGGGATTATTTTCAATTGCAGGAGGTAGATACCTTTCTTCCTGTACAAAACCGTGTCATAGAGCGTGAAGGAAAACGCATTGAGCGTGAGCGCCTTTTGTTGCCCCGTATGGTTTTCGTTCATATCTCCCGTCAGGAAATGGCCGCCGTCCGAAGCACACTGAATGTATACGATTTCCTTCGTGATCGTTCCACCGGGGCTCCTACCTGTATCCCTGATGCGCAAATGGCTGATTTTCGCTATATGCTCGATTACTCCCAGGATCAGGTGATCCTGACAGGAGAGTCCATTCCCAAAGGTACTCGTGTAGTAGTTGCCAAGGGCGATTTACAAGGCTTGCGGGGAGAATTGGTCCGCTATAATAATAAATATCATATTTTAGTACGTATCGATATGTTCGGTAGCGCTATGGTTACAATTCCGGCTAGCTACATCCGGAAAGAGAAATAAAAAGTATATATGTAAAGAAAATACCATTATATGTAATGGCGATAACAATATATGTAACGGGTGATAACAATATATGTAATGCCTCGTTACGTCGTTAGATATAATTCTATTGGATATTATTACTCTTCTTCAGGTTTCGGAAGTGCAAGTGCTCGTTTATAGTTGACAAAAAAGTAAGTATCCCAGCTTTCGACCGAAAAGGCTATCGGTGGGAGGAAAAAGTGAATTTAACACTTAACTGTTTGAAAAGTAATGCTTTCAAAGTACAAGCCTTCTGTCTACAAAAGTTTCGTTTTAACACAGTGTTAAAGCTTGTTCTTTAGATGCAAATAACGAGTGTTTTAAATGCAAAAGGCCTGTTGTTTACGCACAAGAACCAAACAGTCTAAAAAAGACGTTAACAATGTTAATTGAAGAAAGGCATAAGTATATCGGTTCAGACGGCGTAAATCTACTTCTGAAACTGAAGTTACTTTTTCTATATAAATAAAAACCGAAAAAGAATCGACGAATCATAATTCATTCCTTTTTAAAATGAAAAATTCTCTGTGTAATTCTGTGTCCTCCGTAGTGAAGAAACTCTTGGAGTATGGCGGGGACGGTACTCCTGTCTATGTGAATGAACTTACTGCGTTAAATAAAGAACTCCGTAACTTGTGTGCCGATCTTCTTCTTCAGAAAGGAAAATCCCCCGAAGAAGAGGCGGAAATTCTTGTTACTTTGTTCAAAGGTTACGATACCATGCTGTTTAATTTCTCCTTAGAAAATGAACAGGTTGTTCAAGAATTATTGGATCGTTCAATGACTGTTTTAGAAAAACTACCAGCCTCTGTATTGAAATGTCAATTGCTGCTGGAGTGCTTTGAACAGATGGGAGATGAGGAGCTGATAAGAGAAGTGAAAAATATTGTAAATCGATTAGCTTAGTAGTTTTAAAATTTGAGTTATTTATGAATTCTTTTGTATTTCCTGGTAATATAGAGTCGGATATCCTTGGTATTTCTTCTCTTCCCATTCCCTACATGCGTACTTCCTCTTTTTCATCTTTGGTGCAAGATTGTGAGAGTATGTTGCTTCGTTTGATTGGTTGCCCTAATGGGCGGGTTATTTTTTATACAGCTTCCGGAACAGGTGCGATGGATGCAGTTGTAACCAATTATGTTTCTCTAAAGCATAAAGCTTTTGTTGTTGCTGGCGGTTCTTTTGGTTATCGTTGGAAAAGTTTATGCGACTATTATGATATTGATGTTGATTTGTATGAAGTGCCTTTCGCAAAAGATATAGATTACTCAGATCTTGAGGCCAAGATTGCATTATCGCATCCAGATGTGTTTCTTTGCCAGCAGCATGAAACCTCTACTGGACAAATGTTCAATTTAGATAAAATCTCCTATATTTGTAAGAAATATCATGTCTCTTTGGTCGTTGATGCAATCAGTTCTTTTTTGGCTGATCCTCTGCATATGTCTGATTTGGGAATAGATATCTGCATTACCAGTAGCCAAAAAGGCCTTAATATAGCTCCAGGGCTTTCTTTCGTCATTCTTTCTCAAAATATTTCGGATATGCACTTTGCCAGTTCCGGTTATTATTTTGATTTTAATGAAAATTTAAAAAATCTCCAACGCGGGCAGACCCCTTATAGTCCGGCTACTACGATTTTTTTACAATTGCATGAACGACTGAAACGTAATGTTCAGATAGGAGTAGACAGCATTATTTCCCGAGTTCGTGAACGTGCTTTGTTTTTTCGTACTTTATGTAATAAGTACAATTGGATTGTTCCTGCCGAAGTGCCGTCTAATTGCATCACCGGTTTTTTTATCAATCGTAATGGCGATATTCTTTTCAAAGAATTACTTGATAGGGAGATTTACATAATGCCGGGGGGAACACCTAATTATTTTCGGGTATCTCATCTTGGAGTACAGGATAAGCAGGATTTGCTTTGTTTGTCTGAGGAAATTTATCGTATCGAACAATTATAATTTATTCGATGAAACGGGTTATTACTTACGGTACATATGATTTGCTCCATCAAGGTCATTTGAATTTACTTCGTCGTGCCAAATCGTTAGGTGATTATTTGATTGTTGGTGTGACTACGGATAATTTTGATTTGGATCGGGGTAAGCTAAATGTCCGCAATAATGTAATGGAGCGTATCGAAAGTGTTCGTCGAACGGGGTTGGCTGACGAAATTATCATAGAAGAGTATGTCGGTCAAAAGATAGATGATATTCAGCGCTATAATATTGATGTATTTGCAATTGGTTCCGATTGGAGAGGCCATTTTGATTATCTGAAAGAGTATTGTGATGTTGTTTATCTAGATCGTACAGAGGGGATTTCCAGTACACAGTTGAGGAATGAGAGTTGTGTTCGTCTTGGTATCATCGGCACAGGGCGCATAGCCCATAAGTTTATTCCTGAGGTTGCTTTTGTCAATGGAGTTAACATAACTACAGTTTATAATCCTGATCAGGAGTCCGCATCTTCATTTTCAGAGCAATTTGGTATATCCCATGTGTCATGTTCTTTTTCCGAATTGTGTAAACATATAGATGCTGCTTATGTTGCATCTCCACATTTAACCCATTATGACTATGTTAAACAACTTTTGGATTGTGGGAAACACGTTTTATGCGAAACTCCTTTGACACTATCCTTTTCCGAGGCACAGCAACTTTGTGAACTTGCCAGATCCAAAGGATTGACTTTCATGGAAGCTAACAAAACAGCTCACTGCCCTGCTTTTAATCATCTGATTACATTGATAAAATCCGGTTTGATCGGTACCATCGTTGATATAGATGCTTCTTTATCCACTTTAAAGGTTCAGGGAGTGCGAGAACTTGACAGTTTTCAGGCCGGTGGTAGTGTGACTGAAAATCTCTCTTTTGCTTTACTTCCGGTATTTAAACTTTTGGGTACTAATTATAAAGAGGTAATGTTCTTTTCTTCTTTTAAGGATGGCGTTGATATTTTCACTAAAGGGATATTACGCTATGATTCGGCTATTGCTTCCTTTAAGTTGGGGCTTGGGGTCAAGACGGAAGGGAATCTGGTAATTTCAGGTACTAAAGGATATGCTTATGTTCCTGCACCTTGGTGGAAGACTGATTATTTTGAACTTCGTTATGAAGATACAAATCAAAATAAGAAATACTTTTATACTTATGCGGGCGAGGGTCTCCGTTATGAATTACAGGAATTTGTATCCTGCATAAACAATGGACTTTGTAATACGCATCGGCTAACCTATTCTGAAATGATTACTATGGCTGGGATTATAGAAAAATTCCGAAGGGGTGAACATGTTGAATTCCTATAGTGTAAATAGTTACAAAACTTATATGCTTTTTAATATAATGTTATTTTGCTGATATATGTCAGGTATTTAAAAATAATAATTTTTAAGCTATAGTCGTATAAAAATGTATTTAAGAATATAGGTGATTAAAAATATATATAAATGTAATATATGCTTAATAGTAAATCAGTCTTAATTACCGGTGGAACAGGTTCTTTCGGTAAGAAGTTTGTGGAAACAATCCTTCGGGATTATCCGCATGTTACAAGAATTGTCATCTATTCTCGTGATGAATTGAAGCAATTTGAACTTAAACAAAAATATCCGGAATCTAAATATCCCCAACTCCGCTTTTTTATAGGTGATGTTCGTGATGGTGAACGCTTGAAGCGTGCTTGTGAAGGTATTGACGTGATTATTCATGCAGCCGCGATCAAGCAAGTTGATACAGCGGAATATAATCCGGAAGAATGTATTAAAACGAATGTTCATGGCGCTCAGAATGTAATAAATGCAGCATTGCAAACAGGCGTTAAGCATGTTGTAGCTCTTTCTACGGATAAAGCTTGCGCTCCTATTAATCTGTACGGTGCTACTAAACTTACATCTGATAAGTTGTTTGTTTCTGCGAATAATATAAAAGGTGCAAAAGATATTAAGTTTTCAGTCGTTCGTTATGGTAATGTAATGGGTTCACGTGGTTCTGTTATTCCCTTTTTTATAAGCAAAAGAGATAATGGAGCAACAGAATTACCTATAACCGATATGAAAATGACCCGCTTTAATATTTCTCTTCAGGCCGGTGTGGATTTGGTGATGTTTGCTATCGGACATCATTTAGGCGGTGAAATATTCATTCCTAAAATCCCATCCTATCACATTGTGGATGTAGCCAAGGCTATTGCTCCCAACCTTCCTTTGGTTGAAGTTGGTATTCGTCCGGGTGAAAAACTCCATGAAGAAATGATTACGGCAACGGACGCCTTGAATACTATTGACTTAGGCCGTTATTATGCGATACTTCCCTCAGTGTCGTTTAATTATAGTAAAGAGGATTATATCCTCCATCATCATGCCGTTGCTGTTCCCGGTGATTTCCATTACAGTTCAGATAAAAACGAGGAATGGGAAACGGTGGAGAGCATGCGTGAAAATATAAAGAAATATGTGGATCCAAATTTTGAAGTCAAATGATCAGTAACCCTATTCCTTATGGTCGCCAGTGTATAACAGACGGGGATATACAGGCTGTTATTGAAACCTTGAAATCTGATTATTTGACTCAAGGGCCTAAGATTAAGGAGTTTGAGGCAGCTTTCGCAGAATATGTAGGTGCCAAATATGCTGTGGCCGTAAATAATGCTACTTCAGGTCTCCATTTATCGGCTACTGCATTGGATGTCCGTCCCGGTGATAAAGTAATTGTTACTCCCATGACTTTTGCGGCGAGTGCTAATTGTATTCGTTACTGTGGTGGTGAGGTTGTTTTCTGTGATATTGATAAGGATACTTATCTAATGGATATTCACAAACTTGAATCTTTACTTCAATTGTCTCCCAAAGGGACTTATAAGGGAATTGTTCCGGTCGATTTCGCCGGGTATCCTTTGCAGATGGAGGCTTTTCGCAGGTTAGCAGATGAGTATGGGCTCTGGATCATAGAGGATGCTTGTCACGCTCCGGGTGGATATTTTGTAGATGGTAATGGGCAGAAACAGTATTGTGGGAATGGTTCTTTTGCCGATGTTTCAGTTTTCTCATTCCATCCTGTAAAACATATTGCTACGGGGGAGGGGGGTATGGTGACTACTAATAACAAAGAGTTATATGACCGACTGTGTCTTTACCGTACGCATGGCATTACAAAAAATCCTGATTTACTTCAAGAGCATCATGGTGGTTGGTATTATGAGATGCAAGAATTAGGTTATAATTATCGGCTCACTGATTTTCAGGCGGCTTTAGGCATTTCTCAACTGAAGCGTGCTGATTCAGGTCTGGCACGTCGTCAGGAGATAGCTCAACGCTATACTGAGGCTTTTTCCCAGCTAGAAGGTATTTGTACACCTCGTGTGGATCGTGACATTTTCCACGCTTATCACCTTTATATTATCCAAGTGGCAGATCGTTTGGGATTATATAACTATTTGCATGATAATAATATCTATGCACAGGTCCATTATGCTCCTTTGCATTTGATGCCTTATTATCAGCAATTCGGAAATAAAAAGGGAAGTTTGCCTGTTGTTGAAGAATATTATGATCATTGTTTAAGTTTGCCTATGTATCCAACTTTGACAGATGAAGAACAGGAATACGTGATTCATAAAGTGATAGAATTTGTGAGAAAATGAAAAATTTGGCAATAATTCCTGCAAGGGGAGGTAGTAAACGTATTCCTCGGAAAAATATTAAGCCCTTTATGGGTAAGCCCATTATTGCTTATTCCATTGAGGCGGCATTACAGTCAGGCATATTCGATGAGGTAATGGTTTCAACAGATGATGAAGAGATAGCTGAAATGGCAAAACAATATGGGGCTAATGTTCCATTTATGCGGTCAAAAAAAAATTCTGATGACCATGCGACAATGGAAGATGTTATAGAAGAAGTGTTAAATGAATATTATTGTCAAAATAAATCTTTTGATTCATTCTGCTGCATTTTGTCTACGGCTCCATTTTTGAGATCAATGTCTTTGATTAATAGTCATATTAAATTTTTAGATGGGCAATATGACTCGTTATTTCCTGTTTTGCGTTTTACATATCCTATTCAACGTGCTTTGAGACAAATTGACGGAAAAATTGTGATGCGTGAACCTCAGTATATTCATTCTCGTTCACAAGATTTAGAACCGATGTATCATGATTCTGGACTATTTTATTGGATGACTGTTTCTAAATTTATGGAAGTGAAAGAAATATTTTGTGATAATAGTGGTATGATAGAATTATCAGATCTGGAAGTTCAAGATATTGATACATATGAGGATTGGCGGATGGCAGAAATAAAATATCAAATGTTATATCATGTTGATAACAATTTTAACAGAAGGTAGCATTGATTGGGGAATAGGGCATATTTGCCGTTGTCTGGCTTTTTATGATGCGTTTTTAAACGAGGGTTTTGATGTTCGTTTTATAATTCATGGAGATACTTCTGTAACTTCACTTCTTTCTAACAGAAATGTCGAATATATTCCCTGGCTAGAAGATATAGCACTTTTAAAAAATTACATTAAAGATGAAGTGGTATTTATGGATTCTATTCAGGCGGATCAGTCAATGGTTGATTTTCTACAGAATCATGTTTATAAATTAATTGTAATCGATGATTATCGTCGTCGATATTACCGTGATTCTATTATCATTGATTGGACTCCTAATGTTGAAAATAGCCACCGGCATAAATGGAATTCCAGTAACTTGTATTTGTTGGGGTTGCAATATTCTGTTTTGCGGAATGCTTTTAATTTAAAATCTTTTTATACGGTAAAACCTTCAGTTACATCTGTTTTTATAATAATGGGCGGAACTGATGTGCGTGGTTTAACCATTCCTATAGTTTCCTCATTATTAAATTCATATTCTACTTTACAATACAATATTGTCATTGGTTCAAGAACACATGTTGATTTGTCTTTATTAAATAACAGAAATATTCGTTTCTTTTATTCTTTAGATGCTGAGCATATGAAAACGTTAATGCTGGAATCGGATGTGGCAATTTCTGCTGGCGGACAAACTTTGTATGAATTGGCTTCAGTGGGGCTTCCTACAATAGCAATTCAGGTAGTAGATAACCAGTCGGAAGATGTTTCCGGCTTTTTAAAAAAAGGAACATTGAGCAATGCTTTTCAATGGGATGATCCCTATTTGTTTGAGCACTTAATTCAAGAATTAAGAAAACTTTTTTCTTTTGAACGCCGTAAGTTTATATCGGATACTTCTTTGTCTCTATCTGTTGGAGAAGGAATGATTTCTATTGTTCAAGTAATAAAGGAAAATTTGGGATTATGTTGATTTTAGAGAATCGAGCTACTGTTATTCTATATAACTTTTTGCGAAGTAATATAAGATCGGGTAAATTTTTGTTGCCCGCTAATGTTTGTCCGATAGTTCCGACCACTTTTCTGAAGGCCGGTTTAAGTTTTGATTTTATAGATATTGACGATACACATGCGATGGACCAACATTTGGCACTAAAGGCTATTTGTTTAGGAGGTGTAAAGGGTGTATTGTTCGTACATGCTTATGGGCATCAATATGATACCTCAAAATTTTATTGTCAGATAAAAGAATTCGATTCATCTATTGTTGTTATTGATGATAGATGTTTATGTCCACCGGAGTTTCCTAGTGAGAATCAAAACAATATTGATTTGACTCTTTATAGTACAGGATATGCAAAATATGTAGAACTGTTGTATGGGGGATTTGGCATTATGAATGACTCCTTTTCCTATAAAAGAGAGTTTTTAGCCTATGATAATTCTGACTATCAGACCCAAATGGATTGCTATAAACAATATTTGTCAGATAATAAACGATATTATTATCATGACTCCGATTGGCTGGATATTTCAGGGAGTAACTGGACTATTGAAGAGTATAGGAAAATAGTTTTAGAAAAAAAAGAGATTGTTGATTTACATAAGCGACGACTTAATGCCATTTATGATGCTGAATTGCCCAATGATATAAAATATGGTTTAAAATATTGTGATTGGAGATTTCTTGTTTGTATTCCTAATCGGGCATTAGTTCTAAAAGCATTATTTGATAATGGTTTATTTGCTGGGACAAATTTCCCATCTGTTTCTTATATGTTCAGTGGTATCCATTCTCCTATAGCAGAAGTAAAATCTATGTGTATTTTGAATTTATTTAATGATCTTCGGGTTGATACCGAGTTTGTTTTTAAATCTTGCCGTATCATAAACTCTTTAATATAACTATGAAAAAAATTTTGATATTAGGTGCTGGAAACATTCAAGTGCCAATTATTTTAAAAGCTAAGGAATTGGGTTTGTATTGTATTGTGGCAGATATGGATTCGTGTGCTCCTGGTTTTGAATTTTCCGATGAACAGCTGGCTATTAGTACTTTGGATACTGATAAACTCATGAAATATGCTGAAAATAATAATCTTGATGGAGTCTTAACAACCTCAGATTATCCTGTAAATGTCGTTGCATCAATATCTAAAAAACTACATCTATCAGCGATGCCTGAAGATGTAGCTAAAATTTGTACGAATAAATACTTGCAGCGAGAACTCTTTTTGAGAAGTGGTGTTCATACTCCTGCTTTTTATTTATGCGATCAACAAACAGATTTGTCCTTATATCAAGAATTTCCTTATGTGGTAAAACCTGTCGATTCATCAGCTAGTCGTGGGGTTCAGCGTGTAGACAGTTTGGCACAATTGAAAGATGCTTTTGATTTAGCTTTGAGCTATTCAAGAAAAGGACAGGTTCTGATTGAGGATTTTATTGATGGGCGTGAATTTAGTGTGGAAACATTTACTCAAAAAGGAAGAACTTCCATTATAGCTGTTACGGAAAAGCTAATAATAGGTGAGGATGAAGGCTTTTTTGTAGAAGATACACACATTGAACCAGCCCGTATAACTGCTGATGAATATGGAATTATTGCCGCAGAGGTTATAAAGGCTATAAATATTATAGGTTTAGATAATTGCCCGTCACATACAGAAGTAAAGTTGAATTCCGGAGGAGCTTTCATCATAGAGATTGCATGCCGTTTGGGGGGAGACTATATAACATCGGATTTAGTTCCTCTTTCGACCGGTGTAGATATGCTTGGGAATTTAGTTAAAATATCGTTGGGTGAAACGATTGATGTCACTAAAAAGAGGTCTCGCTATTCCTGTGTGCAGTTTTTGAATCCACAGAATTATACTCGTTGCGTGGAATTTATAGAATCACATGATACCCATATCAGTCGATATGATATCCGTCCTTATTCAAAAACGTTAATAAAGAGTTCTCTGGACCGTTTAGGTTACATTATTTTTAGTACGGATACTTTGGCGGAATTAGAGTCGATTTTAGATAAAATAAAATAGAAAATATGAGTAAATGTTTCATAGTGGCTGAGATGTCAGCCAATCATAATGGAAATAAGCAAGTTGCAATAGAGACTATTAAAGCTGCAAAACGTGCTGGAGCTGATGCCATTAAACTACAGACTTATACAGCAGATACTATTACGTTAGATTGTAAGAGTGAAGATTTTAAGATAAAACAAGGAACTATCTGGGACGGTGGCTATCTGTATGATCTTTATAAACAAGCTTATACTCCTTGGGAATGGCATGAAGAACTTTTTCATGTTGCCCAAGAGGAGGGACTGGTTTGTTTTTCTTCTCCGTTTGATAAAACAGCTGTTGATTTTCTCGAAGGTTTGAATAATCCTATTTATAAGATAGCATCTTTTGAAATAACAGATATACCTCTGATAGAATATGCTGCCCGAACAATGAAACCTATTGTTATTTCTACAGGGATTGCTATGCAGGAGGACATCCAACTGGCCGTGGAAACTTGTCGTGCTGTAGGTAATAATGATATCACTTTATTGAAATGTACTTCATCGTATCCGGCCCCTATAAAAGAAGCCAATTTATGTATGATCAAAGATTTATCAGAGCGTTTTGGAGTGAAGGCGGGACTGTCTGATCATACGATTGGAAGCCTATCACCAATCGTTGCAGTTTCGTATGGTGCAGTTATGCTTGAAAAGCACTTTATAATAGATGCTTCTATAGGTGGTCCTGACGCATCTTTCTCCATGGATGAAAAGCATTTTGGCCGAATGGTGGAAGATATTCGTATAGCTGAGCAGTCAATTGGTGTGGTTTCTTATGAATTGACAGACAAAATGAAATCTGGGAGGGAATTTTGTCGTTCATTATATGTTGCTGAAGACATGAAAGTGGGTGATATTATAACAGAAGAGAATGTTCGTTCTGTAAGACCCGGATATGGATTACATCCGAAGTATCTAAAAGAAATATTAGGAAAAAAAATAGGATGTGAAGTTAAAAAAGGTGCGAAATTTCAACTAAATCTCATTAATTAAAGTTATGGATATTATAATAGGTGCAGGAGTTTCAGGTATTAGTTATGCCAATTTTACCAAAAGCGAGTATATTATTCTTGAAAAAGAGAAAGAGATAGGAGGATACTGTAGAACTATTAAAAAAGATGGGTATGTTTGGGATTACTCTGGACATTTTTTCCATTTTAGAAATTCTGATATTAAATCTATAGTAACTCGTAATATCTCTCCAGAAGAATTAAATATGGTTGAGAAAAGGACACAAATATTGTATAAGGATCAATATGTTGATTTTCCTTTTCAAAAAAACATACATCAATTAGAGAAAAAAGAATTTATAGATTGCTTGTATGATCTTTTTTCTGTGAAAAAGTTAACAGAAGATGTTAAATCATTTAAGGATATGGTTTATGCTAACTTAGGTAAGAGTATTGCTGATAAATTTTTAATTCCTTATAATCAAAAATTGTATGCATGTGATTTAGATTTATTAGATAGTGGAGCTATGGGAAGATTTTTCCCAAAAGCTAGTAAAGAGGAAATTATATTGAATTTTAAAAACAGTTGTCATAATAATTCATATAATTCTTTTTTTGTTTATCCAAAAGGAGGGGCTATTGAGTATATTAATTCATTATTTAAGAATTTAAATGAAGAAAAAGTTTTTCTGTCAGAGGAGGTTCTTAGTATTGATGTATGCAAGAAGGAAGTGAAAACAAATAGACGCATGCTTAATTATGATAACTTAATTTCAACGATTCCTTTTCCTGATTTATTGCAAAAATGTAATATTAAGTATGATTCTAATATATTTACGTGGAATAAAGTCTTAGTTTTTAACTTGGGATTTGATAAGAAAGGAAGTGAAACTAAAAATAGTTGGATATATATTCCTGATTCTGATATTATTTTCTATAGAGTCGGATTTTATGATAATATTATGGGAACAGATAAAATGTCTTTATATGTAGAAATAGGATTTGCAAAAGATACTGTAAATATTAATATTGAAGCTTATTTAGAAAGAGTCTTATTTGATTTAAAAAAGAAAGGAATTGTTACTGACCAAAAATTAGTAAGTTACAATTCTGTGCTAATGGATCCTGCTTATGTACATATCAATCGTAGAAGCATAGATACCGTGAATGAGTTAAAGAAGCGGTTAGCATTAAATAATGTGTTCTCTATTGGACGTTATGGTAGTTGGACTTATTGTTCAATAGAAGATAATATAATTGAAGCTCAAGAATTAACTAGATATTTGAATGGCGAAAAGTGTTGAGTGGATAAAACCTTATAAGGGGCTTATTAGCAACTTTTCTTATTTATCTGTATTAGAAGTTTTAAAAGTTGTATTTCCATTATTGACTGTTCCATATCTTTTCAGAGTATTAGGAGTGGACATTTATGGGCTTGTTGTTTTTGCTCAATCTATAATTGCTTATCTGAGTATATTGATAAGTTTCGGACTTGAGATTAAAGCGACAAAAGACATCGCAGTTTACAGAGAGGATAAAAAGAAGCTTAGTGAGATAGTATTGACCATTACCTATTTAAAGTTCCTGCTTTTTCTATCGGTGGCTTTGATTTTTGTTATTATAGTATTCACTTCATCCTTTTTTGCATCTCATAAACTTTTGTATATATTGTCATTGTCTATTGTTTTTAATGACATAATGTTGCCGTATTGGTATTTTCAAGGAATAGAACAAATGAAATATATTACGTTGATACGTTTTACTGTTGTTTCAGTATTTACTGCATTGACATTTATAGTAATCCGTTCTCCAGAAGATTATATTTATGTTAATTTATTGCAAGGAGTTGGAGGAGTTGTAGGAGGGGGAATGATTTATTATTTAATTTTTATAAAACATTCTCTTAGTTTTTATATTCCTCCATTGGATACAGCTAAATTATATTTTAAAGAAAGTTTACCTTTTTTCTCCTCAAGGTTGGCTAGTTTAATGAATCAAACTTTGGCAAAAGTGGCTTCGGGATTTTTTTTAGGTATGGAGCAGGTTGCCGTTTATGATTTAGCATATAAAATTTGTGGTGCAGCTTGTATTCCTCTACAAACAATAAATACTGCATTATTTCCATATAATGCTAAAAAACAAAATACTTCTTTTGTGAAAAAGATGTTGTATGTTTCGATTGCTTTAGGGGTCGTTTTGATGTTAATAACTGTATTGTTTGCTGATTTTTTTGTGAAAATTTTATCTGGTAAAGAAATAATAGAAGCTGTTTATGTTACATATATTCTTTCAGGATATGTATTAATGTGTAGTATGTCACTATATTTGGGTTCTCCAGTATTAGTTGCATTTGGATACTTTAAACCTTTTAATACTAGTGTGATTTATTCTACTTTGTTGCTTATTGCTGCGTATTTAATTTTGTACTTGGGAAATATTTTTAATTTATATATGTTTTCTGCTTGCTTGGTAATTATCGAAAGTTATATTGTAATATATAGACTTTGGTATTGTGTAAAATATAGAATTATTGTTTTTAAATAATTTATTCAATATTATTTAACTATGCTGCTTTATTATTTCTATTTGTAGTGAGAATAAAATATATAAGAGAAAACTATTTTTGATTTTACTGAATAGAGGTTTTATTAAAGTTTGAATTGTATGTTTTGTTTGCTTTTCTTTGGCCTTTTGTTGTTGCAAATAAAATAATATTGTTTATAAGACATATTTGATAAATTTATAATTTTTAGTTGATAGTGATATGGATGTTTTTAAGCAATAAATTTATAAAAAATGGGAAATTTGTCTAAATATAATGAGGATGGAAGTGTATTACGTGAGATTCAACTCCATATGTTAGAGATTTTGAAAGTATTCGATAAGATATGCCAAGAGTATAAGATACCTTATTGGCTTTCGTCTGGAACTTTACTAGGGGCAGTTAGACATGGTGGCTTTATACCATGGGATGATGATATTGATGTTGAATTATTGCGTGAAGATTTATTGCGTCTTATACCAATTTTGCAAAAAGAGCTTCCTAAGTATGGTTTAATCTATCAAGACCATCATTCTGATCCTGGTTATCTTTTTACTCATACGAAAATTAGAGATTTAAAATCTCACATATGTGAACAGAATAATATTGATGTAAATTATGAATATAGAGGTTTATTTATAGACATTTTTGCCTTGGAGAAAACGACTCCTATAATTATAAAATTGGCTAATATTGCTCGATGCTATATTCGTTTGTGTGGACATAAAAATGACAAATGGGGAATAAAAAGAGCTTTTGATGATTGTTGTTATCATGTTGCGCATGGATATTATTCTATTTTACGTTTGGTGTCGAAACTGTTTAAACCTAAATACTATTATGATCAGTTAGGTAGTGGTTATATTATGAAAAGGAATCCTCAATATATTTTTCCTCTCCAGCGAATCAAATTTGAAGATATAGAATTTAATGCTCCTGCTGATTGTGATGCATTTCTGCGTGATGCATTTGGAGATTATAGGAGATTGCCACCTGAAAGTGAGAGATGTGGTCATATAATTGATGCTGATTTTATTTGTAATAAGAAATGAAAATATTAAATTTTGTTTACTTAGGCTATGCAGATGCTCCAAATGGTGCTGCTACATTTTTTCGAACGTTTATTGAAAACAGGAATAAGTTCAATAGTGAAAGATGTGTTACGAGATTTTATTGCCAGAACTTAACTCAGGTTTTTCATGATAATAATGTTAGTAATAATGGGAAAATGCGTCATAGCATCTTTTTACGTCGTTTAATTTTGTCATATAGTAGGTATAGCATAATACTGACACTCGTTGTATTTTATTTATTTATTTTACGTCATGCCCAAAGAGTTGTGTCACAAATAAAGGAAGTTGGAGAAAATGATCAATGGATTTTTAATGACCCTTTTGTTTGTTATTTTTTTCTTCAAAAATATTCATGTGTAAACAATAAAACATTGATTTTTCATAACGATGGTGACTTGACGAAAATGCTTTTTGTTAATTTCCCTAAACTCAAATGTAAGTATATAAAAAAAATAATAGAACACAAGGAAAATTTACTACTAAGGCATCTTGATAATATTGTATTACTTTCTGAGAATGCTTTAAAAGTTGCTACTAGGAAATATTCTATTTTAAATCTAAAATCAAAATACTTTGTAGTTAGTAATGGAGCGGAGTTACCCTATAAATTTAGGCAGAGAAAAGAGGATGGCAAACTAATTGGAGTATCTGTAGGAACTATTGGAATTCGTAAGGGTTTTGACTTGTTAGTTAGTGCTTGTGAAAAGCTGAATATTGATTCAAATAGAATTCATATTTATTGTATAGGCAATATTCAAGATAATAGCATTATAGAGTCATCAAAAAACTTAGATAATATCTCTTTTTTAGGTGCACTTTCACAAGAGTATATTGCCCAGGTATTAGCTGATGCAGATTTCTTTATATTATGTAGTCGTGATGAAGGAATGCCTATCTCTATTATAGAAGCTATGCAGTATAGTCTACCGATAATGGCAACCAATGTGGGAGCAATAGATCTGATGTTTGAAAATGGAAAAGAAGGAATTTTAATGTATCCAAGTGTTGAGAGTATATATGACACATTACAAAGTATTAATAATAGTAAATACTCTCTCAAAGAGATGGGAAAGGAGGCAAGAAGGCATTATGAGACTTGCTTTACAATAGAAAGTATGATTGAAAAATATAAGAAATTATTGAATGTATGAATCATTCCCTTAGACATGCGGTTATTCGCTGTAAATGGTTGTTGAAAATAATAAATGGATGCTTTAATTTTATTCATAGAAAACGTTTCAATCGAATAATAAGAGAAAGGAAAATGTTGTCATTATTTGACTATGACAAACTTGTTGTAAGTATCCCTTATAGTCCTAGTGAATTAGTAATTGATAATAATCTTTATGGAATAGCATATTGGTTAAAAAGTTATGCAGGATTAGATGTAAATAAATCATTAGATGCTTCAATTGAGCATGGTGTATTTTTTGGAAACTTAGTTCGCGAAGATGATAGATTGTATCCGGTTAAGTCGATGATAACTTTTGGTAATCGTAGAATTAAACATTTAGAGTATGGTGGAATAAATAAGAATATTATAGCTGTTGGACCATATATCCATTATGCACAATCATTACTATCTTATCAGGAGAAATCTGATTTGAAAGCCAAATTAGGACGAACCCTTCTTGTATTTCCGTCACATGGAATTATTGGTGTTACTGCGACTTTCAATAATGATGAATTTATTGAGGAAATAGAACGAGTTAGAAAGGATTTTGACACTGTTTTGATATCTTTATATTGGACTGATGTTTTGAAACCTGATTTGGTGGCTTCATATGAGGCTTTGGGCTATAAAATAGTTACTTCGGGTCATCGTTTTGATCTGAATTTCTTATCTCGTCAAAGGAGTTTTATAGAATTAGCTGATTATACAATGTCTAATAATTTAGGTACTCATGTGGGGTATTGTATACATTTAAATAAACCACATTATATCTTTCAACAAAGAGTATTTTATGATGCTAAAGATCAGAAGACACAAAAGCATTTAAGTGATGCTAGTAATCAAGATAATAACCTTACATATGAATGGGAATTGAAGGAAATATGTGAGGCTTTCAATCAATATGAAATAGATATAACAGAGAAGCAAAGAGAGATCGTTGAAGAATATTGGGGAGAATCATATATTCGTACTCCTGAAGAATTGAGAAATCTTTTGAGATATAGCAAATGACTTTCTATTATATGATTTTTTTATTTCTATTTTTATCCGTACTCTTAGGGAAAATATATAATAGAATACAATCAATCCTTTTCTTTTTGTGGATTATTTTCTTTGCAACAATAACTGCTATACGTGATGGAGTTGGAACTGATTTTGAATCATATGTAGGTATTTTTGAAATTACTCCCCAATGGGATAGTTTATTTTCTACTATGCCATTAGTCGATTGGGGCTTTTGGTATTTGAATTCTACGGTTAAGACATTTGGTGGGGATGTTGTAGTTTTATTTTTTTTTACTTCATTTATAACTACATTGTCACTCTATTTTGTATCTAAACGTATTTTACCTCAGTATACTTTAGTTGTATTGTTGATCTTTTATTCATTTTTTTTATTGAGATTTGAATTTAATACAATAAGGCATGGTATAATGGCTATGTGTACTTGGTTGGGCTTTACTTATATTCCTTCACGTAATTTTAAGTTGTTTTTTATTTATGTGTTTTTGGGAGGGTTGTTTCATGTTATAGGTTTTTTCTTCATCCCTTTTTATTGGCTTCTTAATTATAATATAAAACCTCAAAAATGTATTTTGGGTATTATTATTTCTTATTTTATCGGTTTTTATATTCCAATATTTCGATTTTTGCAAGCTGTGATACCTGTAAATAATATTATAGGAAATAAGTTGTTTTTTTATACTGAGGAGTATTATGCAACAGAAAATTCTTCCGCTGCAGGAATTACTTTGGGATTGATGGTATACACTATTTTATTTTTCATGTTACTATATTATTGGAAAAAAATAGAGAATTATACTTATGCTCTTTTATTAAGGAATTCTTTGTTTTGGGCTATATGCTTTGCTCTATTGTTTAATCAATATGGTGTTTTTGTAGAGCGGTTTACTAGTTTACTATATATAAGTATTGCATTTATTATCCCAATGATTATTCACACTTTACCTAAGGATAAACTAAATAAATTGATATTTTATTTTTTGTTCTTATTATATTGTTTTTTGTTACTTACTAAAAACTTATCATCAATAGAACCTTCAACAGGACATTTTCAATATATTCCATATCGTATAGTAAAAATAATATAAATGTAATGAGAAAAGAGATGGATTTAATTTCAATTATTACTCCTATGTATAATGGAGCAAAATATGTTAGTTATACAATAGACTCTGTTTTGGCCCAAACATATTCGAATTGGGAAATGATAATTGTTGATGATGGTTCAAAAGACAATGGAGCCGAGTTAGTCCAAACATATTCTGAGAAAGATGGACGTATTAAGTTATTTAGACAGGCAAATGGAGGGTCTTCAGTTGCTAGAAATAATGGACTGAAAAATGCAAAAGGAAGATATATTTGTTTTTTGGATTCTGATGATTTGTGGGAATCTAATTTTTTGGAGGAGCAAATCGTATTTATTAAAGCAAAACAAGCAAAAATAGTTTATGCTTCATATAAAAGGATTAATGATGTTGGGCAAGAGATATTAAAACCTTTTATTGTACCGACTCAAGTAAATTATAATAAATTACTAAGGTCCTGTTGTATTTCTTGCTTAACCGCTTTATTTGATAAAGAACAAACAGGTGACGTTTTCTTTGATGAGAAAATGGGTAGTATGCGAGATGATTATGTTTTTTGGTTGTCTATATTACGTAAAGGCGGATATGCATATGGGAATCAAAAAGTTCTTGCTTCATATAGAATTATGAATTCAAGTACAACGGGTGATAAAAAGAAAGTGATAAAACCACACTTTTTAGTTTATTATAAAGTTGAAAAATTAGGATTGTTCAAAAGCATTTATTACTTAATAAACTGGGCTTTCATCAGTTTTTTTAAATATAGAGGATAGTACATGAACATATTAATTACTGGAATTCATGGTTTTATTGGCTCTAATTTCGCGATAGCTTTAAAAGATAAACATATTTTATATGCCCTTAGTACTAGTTGCTCTATATTCAAAGGTGTGTTGAAAACTTTTTCTTGGCAAGATCTCGAACCCACATCTTTCCCTTTTCAAACTCTTCCTCAATTCGATGCCATTATTCATCTTGCCGGAAAGGCCCATGATACGAAAAACCAATCGGCTGCTCAGTCCTATTTTGATATCAATACCGGTTTGACTCAAAAGATATTCGATTTCTTTTTGGAGTCTTCTGCCAAGAAATTCATTTTCTTTAGTTCGGTGAAAGCTGCTGCCGATAGCGTAGTGGGAGACGTACTTACTGAAGACGTGATTCCGACCCCGGTTGGTCCTTATGGGGAGAGCAAGATAAAGGCGGAAGAGTATATAAAAGAGCATTTTATGTTTCTAACTGCTTCTATTGATGAGGATCAGTCTTTGCGGTTGGAGAGAGATAAGGGGAGGACGGCTATGAATAAACAGGTATATATCCTTCGTCCCTGTATGATTCATGGTCCTGGAAACAAGGGAAATTTAAATTTATTATATAACGTAGTGAAGAAGGGAATCCCTTGGCCTCTCGGTGATTTTGATAATCGTCGTTCGTTTACTTCAATTGATAACCTTTGTTATGTGATTGAGGGGCTTTTGAATCAGGATGTACCTACGGGCATCTACCATATGGGAGATGATGAAGCTCTGTCAACAAATGAACTGATTGGCATCATGTGTGAAGCAATGGGAAAAAAGCCGCATATCTGGAAGATGAACAAAGGGCTTATGGAAGGATGTGCCGGCTTGGGTACTCTGCTGCATTTACCTTTGAATACGGAAAGACTTCGTAAACTGACGGAGAATTATGTAGTAAGTAACGCTAAGATCAAAGCCGCTCTCGGGATTGATAAAATGCCTGTGACAGCCAAAGAGGGGTTGATGAAGACCATTCGTTCATTTGAGGAAACTAAATAACTTATGTACTATCTAATCATCTTAGTTCTGCTATTCCTGGCAGAACTTTTTTATTTCCGTATTGCGGATAAGTGTAACATTATCGATAAGCCTAACGAACGTAGTTCACATACCCGGATTACACTGCGTGGTGGAGGAATCATCTTTTATTTTGGGGTGTTGGTCTATTTTCTCACAAACCACTTTGAATATCCATGGTTTATGCTGGCTTTGAGTCTGATAACTTTTATCAGTTTTATAGATGACATTCGTTCTACTTCGCAAGGATTGCGTTTAGTCTTTCATTTTACGGCAATGGCTTTGATGTTTTATCAATGGGGATTGTTTAGCTTGCCTTGGTGGACAATCCTTGTTGCCCTGATCATTTGTACTGGGATTATTAATGCTTACAACTTTATGGATGGTATTAATGGCATAACAGGCGGATATTCATTGATCATTCTGATAGCATTGGCCTATATAAATAGGGTATATGTTCCATTTGTTGAAACGGACTTTATTTATACCATGCTTTGCGCAGTATTGATCTTTAATTTTTTTAATTTTCGCAAGCAAGCGAGATGCTTCGCCGGTGATGTTGGGTCGGTCAGTATAGCTTTTGTGATCCTTTTTCTGATCGGAAGTTTAATTATTAAAACAGAGAATTTTAGTTGGCTCGTATTACTTGCTGTATATGGAGTAGATAGTGTGTTGACTATCATTCATCGATTGATGCTTCACGAAAATATTGGTCTGCCGCACCGGAAACACTTATATCAGATTATGGCTAATGAATTGAGAATACCGCACGTAGCAGTATCGTTGGTGTATATGATTGCGCAATTTGTAATTATCATCGGGTATTTATATTGCCGGGATTATGGTTATTGGTATTTATTGGGTTGTATCCTCTTGCTGAGTGGAATATATATTGTTTTTATGAGCAAATATTTTCACTTGCATCTTTTACCTAAAAGATAATTATTATATTTATGATAATTTGGGGTATGGTCGTTATTAATCCTTTCATAGTTGGAGGATATGCCTGATAATCCCTTCTATAAGCTATAACTTACTTTTCCGGTTTCTATAAACTGTTTTAATAAGGATGCAATTAATGCATCCTTATTTTTTTACTTCGTTTATGGTGTCTTTTATACACGATGTATCCCGAAATGAGGATCAACGTTAGCAGAAGTCCGGAGATAAAAACGAATAGATCCGAGAAAACACCTAAGAGAGGTGAATAGCAGCGACCGACATGGAGTTCTAAGCAGAAATTCCATAATGACATGGGTTGCTGTTGCATAAAAACAGGCATTGCCGGCAATGCTAAATTATTCTCTTTATTGCGTGCTCCGTTGTCGTATTCGAAGATTACCTCCCGTGTGATTAAATCGTCGGTGAATCCGTTAACGAGACTGCCGCCGAGCGGTTTCCCGTAAGTTGCTGCCGGGGGGTGCCCTGTATAATAATCGAGAACACTTCCTGTAGATGGATTCCAGATAAACAGTCCGCTGAAAGAGCCGATTAACCATTCGTCCGGGTTTTTCGGATAAAACACATTAACTCCCATAGGACTTACCGGTGGGGTTCGTTTTAATTTAACCGGTGGCAGTGTAAAGTCGTTTATAAGATAGAAACCGGTTGACGAAGACAATAACCAGACATTTTTTGATGCGTCCCATCGGATACTGCGGAGTTTGTCATGCCACGGATTGTCTGAATCAAGAGTTGTTCCGGGGATGGGGTTCGTGTTCACCAGAACAAAAGGTATCATTAAGGGCGGTCGGAGACACATACCCGTAACAGATAACAATATGGTCAGTACGATCAGCCATGTACCCAATTTATTGTGCCAGTTCAGTGACGTTTTCAAGGCCTTTGCCTGTGTTTTGACAGGGAGCCTTTTTCTGTGTCTTCGGCGAATGAATGAGGGAAGAAAAGTATATATGATTCCCGTTATACTGAGAATGATTAATACTACTCCCAGAAAATCAACTACCAGTTTGCCGGGTGTACCGAACAACTCTCCGCTATGGAGGAGCCAGATGGTACGGAATAAGGAGGTTTTCGGTGAATAATTTTCGGGGGCTTTTAATTCTATTTTTCTGAATTGATGGTAAGGAGACACACTGGTATACAGATTAGAACGTGTGAGCACAACCAGAGTATCTCCGCGTTGGGTTATATCTGAGATTCGTTCCTCGTTTCCGGATATCGGATACTCCTGCCATTTGTTTTTGTTCAGGAGATAGACAGAGTATAATCCGGCACACCAAATATCGTTATTGGCAAGGCGGATGATATTACTTATTTTGCGATTGTCGATTCCCCGAACCAGACCTTGGTTGAAATCGGTAAAGGTGATGAAACAGGAGTCTGTTTGCCAGACTCCTGCATTACCATATGCCAGAATTTTCCCATCAGGAAGGCGTAATGTTCCTTTTATAATTCCATTATTCCAGTTTCTGTAGTGATAGCTTTCCGGCATCCAGTTTCTGTTGACTTCAACTTTTGAGAAAATTGTACGGTGATTGAGTACAATGCCTGAGAAACAGAACATCAGGATAAAGAAGCTAAAGAACAAACCTACCCATTTATGGTATTTCTTCCAGAAATTTTTCATTAGAGATTGTTACTTAGTTTAAATTGGTACTGCCATTCGGCTGAATGGCGTATTCAAAGGAATAAATGCCACTATTGCCTTCGTCATCATAAAAACTTTTGGCTTTTAGTTTTGCATATTTCCCACTGGCTGTGCGGACGATAAATACATAATCACTTGGCGTGTAAGTGGGAGGGGGGCCGGCAAAAGTGATTGCTTTACAAAGTACTTCGTTGGCAGTAGACTCCATGGTAGGAGGAGGAAATCCGGTGCCGGGAGCGGTAATGGTATAGGATGCATCGACAGTGAATGTTCCTTGAGGAACTGTCGTACAGGCTGCCATATCTTTGATATTCGTGAGTAAAGCACCGCCTTTTCCCTTACCGGACGCGCCGCTGTTGGTACGCACATTGTAACGGTTGAATGCGATATCCCAATCTGTATTTTCGGCATGGGTTTCTTCACTGACGTTTACTTCTTTTCCTTTTTCAAGTGAATAATAAATCCAGTCGTTCCCATATGCTGTTTTCCGGCTCAGGCTTACCTGTTTTACCGGTAAAGCATCTCCCCCCTGTGAGGGATCGTCGGGCAGAGAACCGTTATTGTCACCTGAGCAGGAGGTGCTGATAAATGCTGATAGTACGCCAAATAATAGAATGGCGAATCTGAATTTGCTTTTGTTGTTCATACTTGTTTTAGTTTAATTTATAGTGTATAATTACATGCGATAAAATAGTTTCTTCCCGGTGAAGTGGAAGTATTGAAAGTCACTCGATCTGAAGTATAATCGAACAAATTGGTTATTCCTGCTGTGATTCTCAGATTCTGCATGATATATTGAGATACTGTCAGATCCCAAAGACAATAAGGGTTTACTTTAGCCTGATAGTAGGCTTCTACCTTCTTTCCGTCTATTTCCAGTTCATCCAACACATCGAATTTCTTTTTCCCCATAATATTGCCGGACAGATTGACAACTGTGGCATAACGGGGGATACGTGTATTGTATTCGGCACGGATGTTGCCGGAATGTGGACTGGAAGAACTTAACCGGACTCCGTCAGCGTCTTTGCTTGTGTAGAGGTAATTGTAAGCTCCGTGTACATTGATGTGTCTGTTTATCTGTACCTTGCACATGGTTTCAACTCCTGCCAGATGACTTTTCCCCACATTAGTATAATGGAGTTCGGTTTGGTCATTACTCCACATTCCTTCTATTTTGTTTCGGAACCAGTTACTGTAGATGTTGGCATTGATATTGATCCAACTATTCACGTACTCTCCTGAAAGTGATATATAATTGTTGGTTTCAGGTTTCAGTTTACTGTTGCCATATATCCAGAACATCCCCAGGTGATCCCAGTTCATATAGAGTTCTTTAATGCTGGGCGAACGGTATCCGCGTGCATAATTGAAGCGGACTGTGAATGGGAATACTTTATACATGACAGAAGCTTTGGGAGTGACGTTGGCACCATATTTTTCATGATAGTCACATCGCACTCCCGCCACAACGGAGAATTGCTTGTTGATACTCCAATCGTCCTGGAGGAAAGCGGTAGCATACCATTGGCTTTTGTTCTCTTTTACACCGGTTTCGAATTTATCACTGAACAATGACTCTCTGTAAAATTCCAAACCGCCCGTGATGGTCTGTTTGTCCAATGCCGTGGTAGTGTAAACGACGCGTGGCTGAATAATATTGTTTTTATATTCAAGGCGGCGCCCGCTTTTCAATTCGTATTTATCATAACGATTGTAATGGTCGGCATGAATAGAAGCAACCAGAGCCGATTTATCGGAAATCGTATAGTCTATTGTGCCCCCATAAGTATAGTCTTCTGATTTTTCGAAAATGTTATCTGCTTGAAAATCATACTTGTTTAGCATATAATAGCTTCCCTTTAACTGGACCTTCAGTCGTTTACTGAAACGATAATCCATTTTATGGGTTACTTGCACGTCTTCGTATCCCGATATGCTGGTGGGAGTTGTGTTGAGTTCTTCGGTAATTGTGGTGTTATAGGCCGGAAAGAATTTTACCAACGGCTTTTTGTCATATAATTGATATCCGTCGAAACTTTTATAAAGTATATCGGTGTTCATCGTGAATTTTCCTAAGTTTAATCCAAGGGATAAATTGGTGTTCAGATTGGGTTTATCTAAATGGGTCCGGTACTTGTATTGTGAATGGTCCTTGGGGGTATCTTTATAATTTTGCTGGTTTCTTCCCGCATAACGTATCCCTGCGGAGGCTTCAAACTTCTTTTTGGCTTTACGGGTAATGATATTGATGACTCCACCCATAGCTTGTGAGCCGTAAAGGGCAGAAGAGGCCCCTTTGACTATTTCGATATGATCGATATTATAAAGATTGATTCGTGAATAGTCAATGTTGCCACCGTTTTCTCCTGCTATGCGTTCACCGTCTATCAGGAAAAGGATATGTTTGGAGCCCAAGCCCTGTATGTCGATACTGGTTCCATAACCGACTTCCTGAAAATTGAGTCCGGGTACTTCCTGGGTCAAGAGATCCTGGATGTTACCGGTTCCCCTTTCTTCTATTTGTTTTGCGGTGATTACCTGAGTGATAACCGGTGTATTTTTTATTTTTTTTTCAGTTCGGGTGGCTGTAACCACAATTTGTTCAAGGTTGAAAGGATCATCATTCATATAAGAAACTGTGTCCTTTTCTTGCCGTACATTCTGTGCTGCTAAAGGGAGTGCACCTATAAAAGTCAGTAGTAATGCAAATTTTGTTCTTATCATAATCTTTGTTTTTGGATCAGCAAAGATATAGGGTACTTAAAGAGTGTGAAATACCTAAAAATAGGTAAAAGACAGATGACGATTAATACTAATTCCATCGAAATAATCAGTTCTGCTTCCGGATGGCTTTTCTCACCTCGCATATCGGAGGGATTCTGCCGCTTCTCTTAAAGAATTTGCAGGAGATGGTGTAAGGAGTGGAATAAAAATCGTATTTTTGCAACCAACTTTTTTAAAATAACCGGTTATGAATACCATTCAGATAAAAGATAAACTATTCACTGTTTCTATCAAGGAACAAGAGATTCAAAAAGAAGTGATTCGCGTGGCGAATGAAATTAATCGTGACCTGGCAGGTAAGAACCCTTTGTTCCTCAGTGTGTTGAATGGTTCGTTCATGTTTACTGCCGATTTGCTGAAACATATAACGATTCCCTGCGAAATTTCATTTGTAAAGTTAGCCTCTTATCAGGGAGTATCGTCTACCGGTACTATTAAAGAAGTGATCGGTATCAATGAAGATATAGCGGGACGTACTGTTGTTATCGTAGAAGATATTGTAGATACGGGACTGACTATGCAGCGTTTGCTGGAAACACTGGGAACGCGCGGGCCACAGGAAATCCACATTGCTTCGTTGCTGGTAAAGCCGGATAAGCTTAAGGTGGATCTGAATATTGAATATGTCGCAATGAATATTCCCAATGATTTCATTGTAGGATACGGACTCGATTACGACGGTTTCGGGCGTAATTATCCGGATATTTATACAGTTATAGACTAACATAAAATAAATAATAGGTATACCAGTAATGGTAAAATGTAGAATTATAAATTAACAAGATGCTGAACATTGTAATTTTCGGTGCTCCCGGTTCAGGAAAGGGAACACAAAGCGAACGTATTGTAGAGAAATACGGAATTAACCACATTTCAACAGGAGATGTATTGCGTGCAGAAATTAAAAACGGCACAGAGCTGGGTAAAACAGCTAAAGGCTACATTGATCAGGGACAGTTGATTCCGGATGAATTGATGGTAGACATTCTGGCAAGCGTATTCGATAGCTTTAAGGATAGTAAAGGGGTTATTTTTGATGGTTTCCCAAGAACTATTCCGCAAGCTGAGGCGTTGAAAGTGATGTTGAAAGAACGTGGACAGGATATCTCTGTGATGCTGGATCTGGATGTTCCGGAAGAAGAGTTGATGACTCGTCTGATTAAGCGTGGTCAGGAATCAGGTCGGGCTGATGATAATGAAGAGACTATCAAAAAGCGTCTGGTTGTATATAATACACAGACTTCACCGTTGAAAGAATATTATAAAGGCGAAGGCAAATACCAGCATATCAATGGTCTTGGAACCATGGAAGGTATCTTCGAAGATATTTGTAAAGCGGTAGATACATTATAATTATATATGTGCCGATGTGCTCATTAAGATGATAGCATGGATTATGGGTATGTCGGCACATGATCACATTGAAAATTTATTGATTATGGCTGAATCGAATTTTGTTGATTACGTAAAGATATACTGCCGCTCGGGTAAGGGTGGAAGAGGCTCTACGCACATGAGGCGAGAAAAATATACTCCTAACGGTGGTCCCGATGGAGGAGATGGTGGTAGAGGAGGCCATGTTATCCTGCGTGGTAACCGGAACTACTGGACATTGCTTCACCTGAGGTATGACCGTCATGCTATGGCCGGTCATGGAGAATCGGGGAGCAAGAACCGCAGTTTTGGTAAAGACGGCGCAGATAAGATTATTGAAGTCCCCTGTGGTACGGTAGTTTACAATGCCGAAACGGGAGAATATGTATGTGATGTTACGGAACATGGACAGGAAGTCATTCTCCTGAAGGGTGGCCGAGGCGGATTGGGAAACTGGCATTTCAAGACAGCTACCCGTCAGGCTCCCCGTTTTGCCCAGCCGGGTGAACCGATGCAAGAAATGACAGTGATCCTTGAATTGAAGCTGTTGGCAGATGTAGGTCTGGTTGGTTTTCCGAATGCCGGAAAGTCTACGTTATTGTCGGCTATTTCTGCGGCAAAACCCAAAATAGCTGATTATCCGTTTACTACTTTGGAGCCTAACCTGGGTATTGTGTCTTACCGTGACGGACAGTCGTTCGTGATGGCAGATATTCCGGGAATTATCGAGGGAGCCAGTGAGGGTAAAGGGCTTGGATTACGATTCTTACGTCACATTGAACGTAACTCTTTATTACTGTTTATGATACCGGCAGATAGTGACGATATCCGTAAAGATTATGAAGTGCTGCTAAACGAGCTGAAAACGTTTAATCCGGAAATGCTGGATAAGCAACGGGTACTCGCAGTCACCAAAAGTGATATGCTCGATCAGGAGTTGATGGATGAAATAGAGCCGACATTGCCTGAGGGAATCCCTCATGTGTTCATTTCGTCCGTATCTGGTCTGGGTATCTCAGTATTGAAGGATATTCTGTGGACGGAACTGAATAAAGAGAGCAATAAAATAGAGGCTATTGTGCATCGTCCGAAGGATGTCAGCAGACTGCAACAGGAACTCAAAGACATGGGAGAGGATGAAGAACTCGACTATGAGTATGAGGACGATAGTGATGAAGATGATCTGGATTACGAATACGAAGAAGAAGATTGGGAAGATAAATGATTTCACTCACCGACGATAAGAAAATGTTGGGGTATGGGCTGTTGGGCGCATACCCCAACATTTCTCATTTTGTGACGACCCGACATGGAGGTTATAGTGAGGGAGCGTATGCTTCTTTTAATTGTTCTCCTTACTCGGGGGATGAATTTGAAAAAGTAAAAAAGAATCAGCTTTTATTGTTTCAATCGTTACCGCAAGTACCGAAACATCTGATCCTCCCTTTCCAGACGCATGGAACAAAAGTGCTTCTGATTAATAAGGATTTTCTGGAGACTTCTATAGAATGTCAACAGGAAATGCTGGACGGGATAGATGCATTGATTACCAATGAACCGGGGTGTTGTATCGGTATTTCAACGGCAGATTGTATTCCGGTACTGCTATATGATAAAGTACATGGGGGGGTAGCAGCCGTACATGCCGGATGGCGGGGAACTGTGGGGTATATCGTGGGACACACGCTTGAGAAAATGCGGGCGGCATTTGGTACGGAGGGACGGGATGTGATTGCATGTATCGGCCCGGGTATTTCTATTCAATCATTCGAAGTAGGGGACGAAGTTTATGAAGCTTTTCGTTTGAATGGTTTTGATATGTCGCGTATCTCTTTCCGACATTCGGTTACCCATAAGTACCATATTGACTTATGGGAGGCAAACCGGCAGCAACTATTAGACTTTGGTGTGCCGGGAGTTCAGATTGAAGTAGCGGATATCTGTACTTACATCCATTATGAAGATTTCTTTTCAGCGAGAAGATTAGGCATAAAGTCCGGACGTATTCTATCGGGTATTATGATAAACTGCTGATGGACAAAATTTTGATTTATTATGTATACCATTACTATATCGGAAGAGTTAAAAGAAGCATGTCCTGTTTTTGCAGGAGCTGCTGTATATGCTGAAGTGAAAAACACTTCTTATTGTGAAGGACTTTGGGAGGAGATTCAATCTTTTACAGAAAAGCTCACTACAACAACCCAGTTGGAAGATATTAAAAAACAACCAGTGATAGCTGCCACACGTGAGGCTTACAAACGGTGTGGAAAAGACCCCGGAAGATATCGCCCATCGGCCGAAGCATTACGTCGCAGGCTGATGCGGGGAATTACCTTGTATCAGATTGATACTCTGGTCGATTTGATCAATCTGGTTTCTCTTCGGACCGGGCATTCGATAGGTGGTTTTGATGCGGATAAGATAGCGGGCACCAATCTGGAGCTGGGGATAGGCAAAAAAGAAGAGCCTTTCGAAGGTATTGGCCGTGGAGTACTGAACATAGAGGGACTTCCGGTATACCGCGATGCCGTGGGAGGAATAGGAACACCTACCAGTGATAATGAGCGGACAAAGATGGATCTGGAAACGACTCATATATTAGCCATCGTTAATGGTTATAATGGGAAGGAAGGATTGCAGGAGGCTGCCGGGATGATACAGACTTTATTGCGAAGATATGCAGGATCGGACGGAGGAACGATTACCTATTTTGAATAACAAGCGTCCATGAAGAACATACACACTTTTTTGATTTTATCTCTGTTTTCGTTGTGTACGAGTGCACAACGCAGTGCACAAACCAAATTCTCGGATATGGAAGTTAATCATGTCCGGGTGGCTACACCGGGACTTTTTGCTAAAGAGAATTGCATCATGCTCAATCTGAATTCCCTGTCTCGGAATTACTCTTTTCCTTTGCCGGGAGGTAAAGTCATTTCCGGTTATGGAACCCGTGGCGGACATAGTGGGGATGATATAAAAACTTGTGCCCGTGATACGATTCGCGCTGCTTTTGACGGAGTGGTACGTATGGCAAAACCTTATGGTGCATACGGCAATGTGATTGTGATTCGCCATCCCAATGGATTGGAAACGGTGTACAGTCATAATGTGAAGAATCTGGTAAAAAGCGGAGATGCTGTGAAAGCGGGAAAAGCTATTGCCCTGACCGGACGTACCGGGCGGGCTACTACGGAACATCTGCATTTCGAAACGCGGATTAACGGGCAACATTTTAATCCCGGTCTTATTTTTGATATGGATAAACGCACTTTGCGCAAGGATTATCTGCAATGTACGAAGAAGGGGAAAGGGATTATTGTGAAAGCTTTGAAAAGCGAAAAAGTTCCCCCTAAGTATAAAACTCTTTCGCCTTTCCTTTATGAACTGCCCGGTATTAAAAAACCGGAATGGAATATACCAGGCCTAGCGAAATCCGCTGTGTATTCGGGTCTATAGCTTCTAAACGGCGGGCAGCTTTCAGGAGTTCGTTCCGTTTGTACTGATAATGGAGGAAGATCAATAGTTCGCTGTTTCGCATCGGATAGTATTCTACGCAGGCTTGCCCGCACCAGGTACGACGATAGGTGCCTTTCTCAAAGATTCCGTTTGTTTTATAAATCTTACCGGTTTCGTAGATACCTTTCAAGTATACATTCCAATTGGGATGGAGACGGTAGTCCACATTGGCAATGGTAGTGAAGTATTCGGTATATTGGGCCGTTTGTGGATTCTCCAGGTCAGTGTGGGGTAAGGCACTGATAATGCCTTTGTTGTCGATCCCCTGTCGGGAGTACATCAAATCTACATAAGCGATCCATGGCCCTTTTTCATAGACGTTTCCGGCAGTGAGATACAGGATGTTTCTTCCTTTGGCCTGCTGTCCCCATGAAGCGGCATATCTTAACTGGATGGCTTTATCCAGATAGTAACTGTTCCAGTTGATAGTTGAGATCAGGGGAACTTTGGTAGCTTCTACATTTGCCGGTAGCCCGTGGAGATAGGTATCTTCATCCCCACCATTACGGTTGTTTACTATCTGGAAGTTCAATTCCTGAGTAGGGGTTACATTCCAGGTGGCAGATACACCTGCCAGAAAGCAGTTGACATAATTATTAAACTCACTGAACTCACGCACTTTAATCGGGTTGACATAGTATTCGTAGCCACCCAGCATGAGGAACTGTTTTCCGGCGGTGATGGAAAAGCGTTCGGAGAGGTGATAGGTCAGATAAGCATACTCTACGGAAGAAGACAGGTTGTCCAGTACAAAGGGATTGCTGTATTTATTAAAAGATTGACGGAAATGGTAAGAGAACTTTTGGTTGATATTTCCTACAATTTCTAATTTGAACCGATTAAGTTTGAAAGCGACCTCCTCTAATTCATTCTCGGTAAAAGAAGCAGCACATGAGGTGTAGAGTTGCAGGTTCATGTGAGCGGAGAATCCTTTGTTTTCTTTTCCGGTGATGCGTTGGACTACAGAAGAAATAGAGTCGTTTGGGGAAATAATGGGTTGCTGTTGGGCCGTAATGGTACCCATGGTAAACAAGGTTACCAAAAGGAAGACGTGTCTTTTCATATTTGTGAAATCTCTTTGGGTTAATAAAAGTGATGCAAAAATAATAAAAAACGTCTTCCTTTTCGTCTTTTCAAGGTAAAACTGTCTGTTTCTCCTTAAAGTTCCTGTTCTGTTAGTCTACAAATTTTAGGCAAACAGGTTTGTCTACTTTTATATCTTTCTTGATGTCGGTCAATAGTCCGGTAGTCTGGTTCCTTTCAAATATCTGAATGGTATTGGTGTCGCGGCACGCTACCAGCAAATATTTGCCGTTGGGGGTAATGATGAAGTTACGCGGATGGATTCCCGTTAACTGATAACCTACCTTGGTCAGGGTACCATTGGTCTTGTCGACTTTGAAGATGGCAATTCCGTCTGCTTTCAGGCGGTTGCTGGCATAGAGATATTTTCCGTCCGGACTGATGTGGATATCGCCACTGCCTTGCGCATTTACAGTATCGGCTGCAATGGTTTGAATTTCATCTAGCATTCCGTCGGTATACCGGAAAGCTATTACCGTCCCTCCTATTTCGTTAATAAGGTAAGCAAACTTGCTGTCCGGACTGAATATCAGATGTCGGGGACCGGAACCCGGAGCAACCTTAAAAGCTTCCGGATTACCCTTTGTCAGGAGTTTCTCTTTGTTATCGGCATTGGCATTCGGATTGAGATTGAATTTATGTATCTGATCGGTACCTAAGTCATCGGCGAGTAAATATTTGCCATCCGGAGTGATACGTACGCAGTGCAGATGAGGCATTGTCTGTCGTTCTTTATCCGGTCCGGAACCTTTAAATTCGATTACATCGGAGGCGGGTAGCAGAGAACCGTCTTTTCCGATGGGAAAGACAGTGATACTCCCTCCGCTATAGTTGGCAGTGATAACATTCTTTCCGTTGGTGATCAGGTAGCACGGATCGGCCCCCATTGTTTTCTGAGTATTCAATAAGCGAAGCGTTCCTTTGGTTTTATCGAAAGCAAAGGCGCTCACAGATGCCTGGTCTTTGCTAAATTCATTGACGGAATAAACGAATTTTCCGTCGTCCGACGGAACGAGGTATGATGGGTTAGCAACTTCTGTATCACTGAGTGGTACTGATGCTCCGGTTTCTTCGTTGAACCGGAAAGTGTAAATGCCTTTACTGTCGCCGGAAGTATATGTTCCTACCAGCATAGTCAGTTCGTTGTCAGTTGTTGTTGGATCTGCCGGCTGTGCGGTTGTCTTCTTTGGAGAACAACTGGCTACAAGCATGCCGACTGCACAGATACTAATGATTTTTTCGACCATAATAAATAGATGTTATTTTGAGGGTTTGTTGGTTACCTTCGTTATATTCTGAAAACACAAAGTTAGTATAATCTCCTGTGTTTCTTTCCGGAATGAATAAAATATCTAAAATCCATCCTCTTTTTCTTTCTTTATGATGAATATTCCCTATCTTTGCAGCCACATAAGTGGTTACCACTTCCTCATCTCAAAAGGGGTTGACTGGTTTTGACAGCGGGCAGAAATGGTGGGTAAGCATGCAGTGCGTCGGTGATTTGCACTTTAATCTCAGTTATCAAAATTTTATCTGGCGAAACTAATTACGCTCTTGCTGCTTAATCGAATCATAGTAGATTAGCTTAATCCAGGCACCAGGTGCCAGGACGAGACATCACTCGGAAGCTGTTGCTCCGAAGCATTCCGGTTCAGTGGTGCAGTTACATCGGGGATAGTCAGAAGTGGCCTCGCGCTTCGGATGAAAATTTAGAGGATAAGGCAGGAATTGATGGCTTTGGTTCTGCTCCTGCACGAAAAACTTAGGCAAAGATAAGCATGTAGAAAGCTTATGATTTCCTCGTTTGGACGAGGGTTCGAATCCCTCCAGCTCCACTTTATGACAGAAACGTCCCTCTGAACCGGTAAGTTCAGGGGGATTTTTTGTTAAGAATATCCGGATTGTCCGGGTTATTTGTTACGTTCTCAACGTAAGTCGTTGATAGGTAGCTGCCTATCGGCATTTAAACTGCTGTTATTTGTCCGGGTACTTTATTTTGTCTTTTAAAATAAACACTCTACATTTGACTTCTGAGCAATTCGTCATAGAGAGTCGACAAGTGAGAAACGGTCTAATCCCAAGTATGGTTAAAGAAATTATTGTCTGCTCATATTTATTGTTTATTCATATTCCGGTAAATGCCCTTGCCAATCTATCTTTTTCTTAATAAAAACCATATTGGGGAAACAAACTGAATATTGTCTCGTTATAATGTAGATCAGATTGATTTTTCATGTGAGTCGCCTTTCTTGATGTCCTGTTGCTCACCGATAAACGATGTGAACATCTCATTACTATTGTTTTGTTAGTATCCTCTACGACAACAGGGAGGGATTTAAGGCGTTCAGGAGCGCCACAAATCCGGTCACCTACTCACGTGATGTGCAGAAGGTAGTGTTTTTCTTTCCCCCATGACTACCTTACTATAGGGTTCCCACTTTTAATAAAACTACTCCATTTTAATTATAACAAACAAAAAGAATGAAATATATTTTATACTTCATGATGATGATATATGGTTCGTTATACCATGCCATCGTTTGCAAACACATTGTAGAAATAAGTGAAACGAATACTCGTAAAGTGCAT
The DNA here is from genome assembly GCF_040798045.1 of Bacteroides sp. NGMCC 1.200775. Classification (NCBI taxonomy): domain Bacteria; kingdom Pseudomonadati; phylum Bacteroidota; class Bacteroidia; order Bacteroidales; family Bacteroidaceae; genus Bacteroides; species Bacteroides sp. NGMCC 1.200775. The sequence goes on from NZ_JASCQK010000006.1 coordinate 199,969, forward strand.
CAGATACGGAGAGATGCCTTGGGATATATGTGGTTTATGAGCCATACCGGAATAAGCCGGTTTGATGGAACGAAGCTGAAACACTATAAGTTGTCTGCCGAAGGACAGACTGTGGATTATTATATGGGCTGTTGCCGGCTGCTTACGGACAAAGAGAATTGGTTATGGGCGGTTACCCGAAACGGAGATTTATGGACGTATAATCCGTCATTGGATAAGTTTGAGTGCAGAAACCATCTGCCGAACCAGGATAAGGCGTCAGTGCGCTTTCTCTGTGCAGATAGTCAGGGGCATATCTGGTTTTCCGCTGGAAACCGGTTGATTGCTTATCGGGGAATTACTAATACTTTCTATCGGGTGAATCACAATCTGAAAAAGATTTCCGGTATGGTAGAAGTAGCTCCGGGAGAGTATTTCGTGGGCTCGGATGAAGGATTGTTTGAGATAACCATGAAGGGTTATTCCATAGAAAAACAATCCGGCGAACTGTCCGGGAAGAGATGTCGCCGGATACATGAAATGCTTTTTCATCCGTATAGCGGCAGACTGATTATCGCAGACTATTCGGAAGGGTTAATGGTGTGGGACACGAAGTCGGAGCGGATGATTTATACATGGGACAGGCCTGTGAACAGCCGGATTAGTAGTTTGCGAACATTGGACGACCGGAATGTCTTAGTAGCAACGGACGGTGAGGGATTATATCGCATGGACATTATTAACCCGGAAATCAGGTCTTTTGTACATACCGATTTTGAGAATGGTAATTCAATTCGTACGAACCGGATTGTCGATTTGTTTGTGGATGATCAGAAACATATCTGGGTGGCGGATTATCCGGAAGGCGTATCAATGATTGATATGGATTCTCCGGATGATTATAAGTGGTATAGGTTTCAGGCAGGAAATACGCATTCATTGGCGAACAACCGGGTAAATGCGGTATTACATGATTCGGACGGGGATGTCTGGTTTGCGACGGATCGTGGTATCAGTTGTTTTCACCCGTCGACAGGCAGATGGGAACGGATTGTTACAGATCTTCCTTGCCAGATGTATACTGCACTTAGCGAAACAGGTCCCGGAGAGATATGTGCCGGAAACTATGTACACGGCTTGTACATCATCCGTAAGAAGAATAATAATCAGGTTGTTCCGTATGCCCGCATTTCCGGGGTCAATGCACTTTGCCGTGAGGATAAAGATCGGTTGTGGATTGGGACGGATGAAGGTTTGTTTCTCTATTGTCCCAATGATAATGGTGTTGTAGAAGTGAAATCCTTGTCCGGTCTGCACATTCATGCCTTGTATCAGTCCGATAGCAATTGCCTGTATATTGGAACCGAAGGAAACGGTTTGCTGGTCTACCGTCCGGAGCAATCCCGGCTGGATACTGTGAAAAATTCAGGAGTTACTAATGTGTACGCTGTTTGGGAGGATGACAAGAAGCGGCTGATAGGAAGCAGTGATCAGTTTGCCTTTTCATTTGATCCTGTACAGCATTCGTTTCGGCGGTTTCCCAATAAAGGACTCCGGATTACGTCGGGAGCTTTTATTGGAGACGGCAGGCAGATACTGGGTACATACCAGGGAGCAATTGATTATGACAAACAAGAGCCTCGTTCGTTACACAAGACCTGCCTGGGATTTTATCTGGACGGGCTTCGGGTGCTGGATAAGGATATGACCGTAGAAACAGAAAATACTCCGTTAGAAAAAGCACTGAATTATACAGCTACCTTACAGTTGGATCATGATGAAAACACTTTTTCGTTTACGGCTACTGCCGTCCGCTACGATGAAATACAGGATATAGCTTACAGCTGGAAACTGGATAATACGGACTGGAGTAATCCGTCGCCGGAGAATAGAATTCGTTTTTCGAACCTTGCTCCGGGTGAATATGTCTTCTCCGTACGGGCAATATCCATTGGTAACGGACGTCCGTTTGCACAGAGGAATATGAATATCGTGATTCGTAAACCGCTCTGGAAGACAAATGGCGCTTTTCTTTGTTATGGAGTTTTGGCTATTACGCTGGGGTCTTTAGCTGTTCGTTCATGGTTCATCTGGCAAGACAGGAATCTTTCAAGAGAAAAGATACAATTGTTTATGAATACTACCCGTAACCTCTGCATGCCGCTTACGTTGATAAAGGTTCCGTTGGAGTATCTTTATGAAAAATCGTCTTCCGAACTTGTCAATAACGTATTGCAACAGATTAAGGGTGTAAACAATCTGCTGGCCGACCTGGAAAGCATCAGCCGTATTTCGGCTTCTCCCGGGTGCCTGTCTCTTGCCGATCATGAGTTATCCATGTTTCTCAAAGAGACGGTGAACCGTTTCAGTGATTACGCAAACGAAAAATGTATTACGCTTCGTTGGGTGGACGAGCCGGCTTTTGTTACCGTGTGTCTGGATAGGGAGAAGATGGCTGCAATCCTCCGGAACCTTTTGATGGCTTTTACCGACAGTATAGACAGGGGCGGGGAAATACTTCTGAGTACATCGTGCAATACTCAAAACTGGGAGTTGAGGCTGGAGTCTGAAGATAATGGACTTCTTAAAAAAAAATTCTAAATTATAAGGGATTGGTTTCGGGAGGCTCTGCCGAGACCATGAGTTGGTTATTTATACGCAAATTAATCTGTTTGCATAAAGGCAAAATCAAATTTACTTATAAAGAAGAGCATAAACTGGTTCTTATCTTAGTCTTTCCTGTTGCTATCCGGCAATCGGAGAAATTTTCCGACCTTTCCGATCTGCTTTCCGTACCTGAATTTCCGACCAAGGACAGCGAACTGTTACCGGCTAACGAAACGTTGCCGGCAATGGAAACTCCATTACCGAAACATCGGGAGAAGAGACGCAACGGACGTTCTTTGGTATTGGTCGAAACCCATAAAGAATTACGTAATTATCTTGTGCGAATCCTGATGCCGGATTACGAAGTTGTATCGGTTTGCGATGCGGAAACGGCCTTTACGACTATATGTGAACAGCATCCCGATGCTGTTCTGGCCTCTTCAGCCCTTGTCGGAATTTCGGGGGAAGAACTTGCTGTCCGGATTAAATCGGATGACAGGGTAGCACATGTACCTGTGATATTGCTCGTGAAACCGGGCGAAGACAGCAAGGAGACCCAACGGAACGCCGATCTTTATGTGACAATGCCTTTTGCCATTTCGTTCTTAAAAGCAGAGATTGAAAGTCTGATTACCAACCGGGAGATTATCCGCAAGAGGTATATCCGTTTGACATTAGGGGTTGATGCTCCGGATGACGTCGAAGCCGATGTGCCGTTGTCGGATGGTGATCAGGAATTTATCAGTCTGGTGAGAAGCCTGATTGAAGAGAGACTCACCGATTCCAGGTTTACGATTGACGAACTGAGTGATTGTGTGAATATGAGCCGTTCGAGCTTTTACAATAGGATTAAGGAGATAACCGGCCATGCACCCGCAGACTATGTTCGTAGTGTACGCCTTAACAAGGCGCTGATCTTGCTGATGAGTAGGAAATATACTGTAGCCGAGGTTGCCGACATGACGGGATTCAGTGATCCGAAATATTTCAGGATCGTGTTTAAGAAACGTTTCGGAGATTCACCGACAAAGTATATAAGCAATTTGTAAGTTAACGGGAGACCGGCCGGGGGAGTGCCTTGCCGGTCTTCATTTTATTAACTAATCCTGTCAGTGGGATTGAAAGAATAACTCTTATCTTTGCTTCTCAAAATGTGAACTGCGATGTAGAATTATTGCAGAAATGGGCGAACGTAAGATTATACATATTGATATGGATGCTTTCTATGCTTCCGTAGAGCAGAGAGACCATCCGGAATTGCGTGGTAAACCGCTTGCTGTCGGGCATGCCGAGGAGCGGGGAGTAGTGGCGGCGGCAAGCTATGAAGCGCGTCGGTACGGAGTGCGTTCGGCTATGTCGTCACAGAAGGCAAAGCGCTTATGTCCGCAACTGATTTTTGTTCCCGGACGGATGGACATATATAAATCGGTTTCCCGCCGGGTACACGAGATCTTTCATGAATACACCGATTTGATTGAACCCCTTTCGTTGGACGAGGCATTCCTGGATGTGACAGAGAATAAACAGGGAATTTTACTGGCGGTAGATATAGCCAGGGCTATTAAACAGCGCATCCGTGAAGAGTTGAACCTGGTAGCATCGGCGGGTGTATCTTATAATAAATTCCTGGCAAAGATTGCTTCGGATTTTCGCAAGCCCGACGGACTCTGTACCATCCATCCCGATCAGGCGCTCGATTTCATTGCCCGTCTGCCCATCGAGTCATTTTGGGGAGTAGGACCGGTGACTGCCCGGAAGATGCATTTGCTGGGTATTCACAATGGCCTTCAGCTACGTGGCTGTTCGTCGGAAATGTTGGTACGGCAGTTTGGTAAAGTAGGACTGCTCTATTACGATTTTGCACGAGGAGTCGATCTCCGTCCCGTAGAAGCGGTATGGATACGTAAATCAATCGGTTGCGAACATACGTTGGAGAAAGATATTCATGTGAAATCGGCTGTGATTATAGAACTTTATCACGTAGCTACGGAACTTGTGGAACGGTTGCAACGGAAGGACTTCCGGGGAAAGACGCTGACGCTGAAAATCAAATTTCATGACTTTAGCCAGATCACACGGAGCATGACGCAGGCTCAGGAACTGACGAGCCTTGAAAGAATTCTGCCTCTTGCCAAACAGTTGCTGAAAGAGGTGGAGTATGAGCAACATCCCATTCGGTTGATAGGGCTTTCGGTGTCGAATCCGAGAGAGGAGACAAATGAGCATCGGGGAGTGTGGGAACAATTGAGTTTTGAGTTCAGTGACTGGGGAAAATAGTTAAAGATCGGGATGCGGGGATGAAATAGTCGGGTGATTGTATCTGTTTAGTATTATTTTTCTTATCTTTGGGAGTGATACGGCATTGAGAACTAATAAATTATAAAAGATCATGAACCTGAGCAGATGTCCAATTCTCTTGTTGCTACTATTTGCGTTGTTCTGTAGTTGCCACGATGAAGACAGGGAGGATATACCTCCGACCGACGAACGAACCGCGAACTTCATTGTGAAATATAACGACGGATCCGGAATACATCCGGATTATAATGCTAAAGTATATATTTATTATGGAATATATTCGATGGATATTGCAGGTTTCCGCTATCTTCCGGATGGAGTTCTGGAATATCGCGGACAGGAAATAGTTCCTGATATAGCATTGTCTGCTGATGGGAAAGAAGATGTGTCACTGTTATTAAATAACACGGAGAAGGTAACGGTCGTGGTTGAGAGTTCCTTTTATGAAGGGAAAATAGGAATAACGAGTTACTCTCCGGGGGATATGTCCATAAAGGCTACATTTATATTTGGGGGATAGTATGGTGGCTCGGGACAGCCGCCTGAATGTCTGTCCTCGTTTTATGATATATAAGAAAGGGGAGAAGCCGAAACTTCTCCCCTTCTGTATAGAGGCTCTGTTTGCTATGAACAGAGCCTTTGTTTGGTACGGATAGAGCCTCTGTTCTGCTTCTGCAGAGTCTCTGTTTCCGGCAAGTGCTTACTTCATTCGTTTTCGGAGCAACCGGCTCCCGGTGCTTTTCCCGGTTGCATCCGGGGGAATTGCCGGTTTCTCCGGAAAAGCCCTTAAAGCTGCCGGAATCTGTTTGCTACAATCCGTGTATCACTTTCATCAGTTGTTCGCCCAGTCCGATGGTATAACCTTGTGAAACAAAAACTATCCGGTTGAACGTATCACCGATAATAAACATCGGCAAGATGGTGCTGTTAGGCAATTTCATTGATTCGGCAATTTGTTTCTGGATGGCTCCGTTCACATCGATACCATAGGTAATGGTTGAGGGCAGTCCGGGGAATTCTGTCGGGCGGAACTTCTTATATTGTTCTTCATTAGGGAAAAGCAGTACCATTTTGCGGCCCCATTTTTCGAATTCGCTGCTTAGGGCCGCAATATCCCGGAGAGCATGGTTTGTCGGTTCTTGTCCGGCTCCCAACACGGCAACTACAAAATATCCCCGTCCGCAAGTCTGAAGAATGCTTTGCGGTTCGGTGGCTCCTATCGGCAGGTAGGTGGATTCGGAGTTGAAATTACCGATCACCTGCACCTGATCCTTACTTTCGCGCATCACCAGATCGACAGTTGTTGTCTTTCCCTCTTCGATGGTGAAGAAAGTGATGTTGGCCAACACTGCTCCACTTGCCATACGGGTTCCGGTTACCATCATGTAGTATCCGGTATCCATGCGGGCGCCATTTTTCAGCAAGTTCGACCAGGTGGCTCCGCCGCCCATATCTACGTCCCCTTCATCGTAGTTCAGCAATTGGAAAGTCCCGTTGCGGAATTTCGAGAGAGTGAAGTGTGAATAGTATTTCGGATCGCTCAACGAAGGGATAGGCTGGTAGCGGGCTACGAGTGTTCCGGTCGGTGCCTGTGTCTGCTGTGCTGCTTCAAAATCCACGTCGTAGACTTTACCGTTCTTTAGATCGTTGTCATTGAAACTCCGGTATTGAATTTTTCCGGTCACTTCGTCTATCCAGGCGGGGATACCCAGACTACGTGCCATGGATACAAAGAAAATGTTACGGGACTTTTCGTCTGCTACCCGGGCTTTCCATACTCCCATTGGAGACATCGGAATACGTTGTGAGTTCAGTTCATTGTTGATAGTGATCTCTTTTCTGCACCATTCTACCAAAGCCTGTGGATTCTTTCGGAAAGCTTCCGCTTCAGTTGCCGGGATCTCTTTCTGGAAGAATGCTTTGTAGGGAGTGATCATTTCGTTGGCCACACGAGGGTTCAGTACGTTGCTGTAGAAGTCCTCGGAACCGGGCAGACCGGAGTTGTTCAGATGATCGTTCAGTACTTCCGGACTAACATCTCTCAGGTCCTTGGCCGAGATTACTTTCAGCAGGCTGATGGCCTGACCGGCTTTATCGGCTTTTACGGCAGCAGAAAGGAAATTTGTCAGAGTCTGATGGTTACCTCTGGAAGCTATCAGTAGGCGCACTGTTTCGGTTTCATCCAGCTTGTTCTCTTTGGCAAAAGTCCGGGCTTGCTCTTCGGTAATGAAAGTGGCTACGTAAGCATTGCGGATGGAATCTTCCTGTGCCATGCGGCGGTCGTTTTCAGCACGTTGCTCCGGAGTCACTTCGGGCAGGTTGGCACCTTCGGCCGGAGGAACAATATCCAGTGGGAGTGAATAGGTTTCACCGGCGTTCTTGTCCAGTGCGATCTTCAGTTCGTTATCTTTGCCGAATGACAATTTGGAATAACCGAACCGTCCGTCTTTAGAGGCCCATACCAGCATATCGCCCTTGCCGGCAGTCAGCGATGCGCGTCCTGCCTTATCCGTATGTTTAGTGGCTACGGTGTAGAATTCAGCATAATTATACACCTTGAACTCTACAGTGGCATCGGATACCGGCTGCCCTTCGGCATCTGTCACCAATACCGAGCCTTTGGCTGTCGGAGCATAGTTGTCGATTACATTGATTTCCGTATAGTTCGGAGTTTCGTACATGATTTCCTCTTGTCCGGCATAGCGTCCGAATACTTTGGTATGCATCAGCATGCCACGGCTGGCAGGAGCATTAAACCAGCCCAGGTTCAGTACCGGTTCCGGTTCGCAGGCGCCGAAGAAATACCATTTACCATCTACCCAGGCTTCTACCCAGGCATGGTTATCGTCGGTATGCGCCCAACGCGGAGTATAAACCTGCCGTGCCGGAATGCCTACCGAGCGGAGAGCGGCTACAGTGAAGGTCGATTCTTCACCACAACGGCCATAGGCGGTCTTTACCGAAGCAAGGGGGGAACTGGTACGGGCATCGCTTGGGGTGTAGACTACTTTTTCGTGGCACCAGTGGTTTACTTCAAGCACAGCGTCGTGCAGAGACAGGTTCTTCACACGATCTTTCAGTTCATTGTAAAATACCCGGCGCGAGTCGTCCAGATTTTCGTTGTTTACCCGAATAGGGAGTACGAAATGGCGGAATACGTCATCGGGGATCTCTTTTCCCCAAGGCATTTCGCGACGCGCCTGATCGGAGAGTCTGACATTCTCCAGATAGTAGTCACCTGTATAATCCGTCACGTCACCTGTGGGCATATAGGCATAGAGGAACATCAAGGCCTCCTGTTCGGGAGTGGTGAGTTTTTCATTAAACACTGCGAACAGATCTCCGTTAGGGAGCTGTTGCTTCTTCTTTTCAAAATCTTGCGTCACTTGGCTACGGTAAGTCTCATCTTTCAGGAAGTGGGACTCACTGCATGAAAAAAACGCAACCGACAACATCGGGATGATTAGAAAGCGGGTCAGGATTTTCATACAATTTGTTGTTAAATAAGGCTTCGCTCCTTTTTCTCTCCCGGAGAGAGGGGAGGAGTGAATGCTGTTGGTTTATATATTTGATTATGATTTCTTTTTTTATTTCCTAAAATCCGTTCATAGGGAAGAGTACTGTGGGGATCAGCAATACCATTCCCAGAATGATGAATAAAAGAAGTACTTTCCAGAACCATTTCACCCATATCTCGTAGGGGATGCGGGCAATGCCCAAGGCTCCCATCAATACGGCGGAAGTAGGTGTGATCATGTTGGTAAATCCGTCACCAAACTGATAAGCCATTACTGTAGCTTGCCGTGAAAGCCCGATGACATCGGAAAAAGGTGCCATGATAGGCATGGTTAATGCAGCTTTGGCCGATCCGGACGGGATAATCAGGTTGATCAGTGTCTGTATCAGGTACATCACCCCCAAAGATACTATTTTTCCGGTTTCTCCCATCAGTGAAGCCAGAGAATGTAAGATCGGGTCGATGATATGTCCGTCTTGCAGTATTTGGATGATCCCTCCTGCCAGACCTACCACGATGGCAGCTGATAGCATATCTTTGGCTCCGTCCATGAATTGCCCGATGATGTTATCTGTTTTTTCACTGTTGGCAAATCCCGAGAGAATACCCATTGCGAGGAAGATGGCGGAGATCTCCGGCAGATACCAGCCATGTCCCATGACACCGGTAATCAGGAAAAGAATGGTGAACGCAAGCAGGGTCAGTATGAAGAACTGGTTGGATTTACGTAAACCCAGCCAGCCGAAGGCGGCAAACAAAACAGACAGGACGGGCACTGCATAGCAGGTGACAGACGCTTCGCCTATTGCGAAAGTACTGGTTGGGTAAATGATGGAAAACAGGCACAAGGATATGAGTAACAGTATGTAGACGATCCATGCCGGACGAGTCGTGACACGGGATATCTCTCCGTTGCTTTCTTCTTCCCGTTTCCGCCAATAAGCATCGGCATGATACATGGGCGATTTCTCCGGATGCTTTTTAATGACGGCGGCATATCTGAGTACACAGACTATCAGGACCGTGGTCAGTATCAGCCAGCAAAGCATGCGATATTCAAATCCGGAAAATAGCGGTAAGTCGGACAAGCCTTGTGCAATGCCAATGGTAAATGGATTCAGTACGGCACCCGAAAAACCTATGTGGGCAGCAACATATACCATGCAAAGCCCCGTGATGGAATCATATCCCATCGAAATGGCCAACGGGACGATGATAATGACAAAGGCCAGGGTTTCTTCACTCATGCCAAATACGGAGCCGAAGAGGCTGAAGAGAATAATGACTAAGGAAATCACCACATTGTTTACCCCCAATGATTTAATCAGTCTGTGCTTTTCAAGCCCCTTCGTAAAGTTCAGGAATGAAAAGATGCCGGTATCGATGGCACGGCTGCTGTTCATTATCTGAAAGGCACCTCCCATGATCAATAAGAAGGCGATGATTCCCGCTTGCCGTTCGAAGCCTTCAAGAAGAGCGCTGAACACTTGCCAGGTCTGTGGCGTCTGTTCTACCCGATGGAAAGAGTGGTCTATAATGACTGTGCGGGAAGTGCCGTTGACGTCAATGGTCTCGCGCACATATTCACCTGCGGGAATGATCCAGGAAAGCACTGCACAGAGCAAGATGACAGAAGAAATGATGGTGTATGTGTGTGGTATCCGTTTTAGCATAGTCGTTTTTCTTGATAAAGTGCAAAGTTATGCAATATATTTGTAATATGCACTTGCCAAATCTGCCCATATAAAAAGAAAAATCAACTAATAACACACTTTTCTTATGTTTTAGAACATGTTTTCGAAAACATTTCGTATCTTTGCAGTGTTAATAAAGAAAACAAGATGTAAAACCGCTCTTCAAAACGTGGGGAGCAAAAAAAGAGGACCAAAATTATGAAAAAGAATGCAAATGAAATTATGATGTTGCAGTACCGTATCAAACGTTACCAAGCAATGGGAAATGGAACAATGTGCCAGCTGTTGAATGGCAAACTTCAAAAACTGCTTGCAAAGCAGGTTACCATGTAATTAAACACACCTATATTATATGAATAAGAAGCGGGGAATCGGATGATTCTCCGCTTTTTTTGTCATTTATCTGTCTGTTCCGGGAACAATCATTATAAAATATTCGTTAATTAAACAACGAATCCTGTTTTATCTCAAATTTATTACTACGTTTGCGGTCACTATGATAAAGTACGTATTCTGCATATTGATAGGTATCTTCTTAATGTATGGAGCCGGTTGCACAGCCCCTGCAGAAGAGAATGCGGAACTTCCTGCGGGAGTTACTGCAACCTTTATATCGCAATGTGCCGGAGACCACTCTTTATTCAACGACCAGACGGCTGACTCGAAAGTGAGTGATGCCATCCTTCCCCACGGTTCTTTTTCACGGGAATTCGGTTCATCCAAAGTATTAAAACTTAAATTACAGACTGCCATCCGCTTGCTTAATACCTTTCATATCCGCCAGTCGGAGAAGGGAGATGCTTATCCGGATTTCAATCATAACTTCATTAAATATTCCAGCGGGTATTATGTATACTCGTTAGGGCATATCCTGATTTAGCTTTTCGGTTTCACACTTCCGTATTGAAGTGATTGGGTAACCCCATTTATCTGTTCCGATAAATGCCGGGGAAGTGTGTCTTGTCTCCCTCCGGCAGTCGTCATTCGTTGCATTTTATTTTTTCAATCTAAAATCATACCATGTTATGTTTAGTTTATTGTTATCCACTTTTGCCATGATGGGGCTTACCTTCGTCATTGGCTTTTTCGTTGCCGGAGTAATAAAGCTGATTGCTTCTGCGGCTGATTCATTGGCTTTCTACAGTTCACATCAGGAAGAGCTTGCCCGGTTGAAACGTATTCGGAAACTTCATCAGAAAGTAGCTGTCTTGATAACCGAAAGTGCCCTTAGCGACGAGGAGTACGGGAGTGACGGGCGTGAAGACTTCAGCAGGGGCATCACCAAACATCCCGGAGACAATCGCGGGTTCTATCACGGTGTCAGTCCCGGTGAGCCGGAACGCGGACTGATGGATTATTTTTATCCGGAAGATACAAGATCCATGTTTCTTCGCAAAGAAGAACAAATGTTACAGCATGACAAAAAGAACAATAAGAAAGCATCTTCAACCAATAAAAACAAATAAATCTTGATAGTATGGAAAGTATAGACTTTGGAACCCTGTTTCAGGGATTTGGAACAATGATGGCCAGCGGATGGTTTCTGGCCAGTGCCCGTATGTTTTTAATAGCTTTGGGATTTCTGCTCATCTATCTGGGCTGGAAGGGTGTACTTGAGCCGATGGTTATGATTCCGATGGGACTGGGGATGGTAGCCATTAATTGCGGAACACTGATTATGCCCGACGGAGCATTGGGGAACCTTTTTCTGGACCCTATGTTATCGGATACGGACGCGTTGATGAATACGATGCAGATTGACTTTCTGCAACCGGTATATACATTGACGTTTAGTAACGGATTGATAGCCTGCTTTGTGTTTATGGGAATCGGTACGTTGCTCGATGTCGGATTCTTGTTGCAGAAACCGTTTGCCAGTATTTTCCTGGCCCTTTGTGCTGAGTTGGGGACTTTTCTTACAGTGCCTATCGCTTCGGGTCTGGGGTTGTCTTTAAAGGAAAGCGCTTCTGTTGCAATGGTCGGCGGAGCCGATGGACCGATGGTGCTGTTTACTTCGCTTGCCTTGGCCAAACACTTGTTTGTGCCTATTACGGTGGTGGCTTATCTGTATTTGGGATTAACATACGGGGGATATCCTTATTTGGTAAAGCTGTTGATTCCTAAACGTCTGCGTGCTATCAAGATGGTGGAGAAGAAAGCTCCTAAAAATTATGACGCGAAAGTGAAACTTGCCTTTTCTGCTATTCTGTGTGCTGTGCTGTGTTTCTTGTTTCCGGTTGCTTCTCCACTATTCTTTTCTCTGTTCTTAGGGGTAGCTGTACGCGAGTCCGGCATGAAGCATATCTATGATTTTGTAAGTGGTCCGTTGCTTTATGGTTCTACCTTTATGCTGGGATTACTGTTGGGTGTGCTCTGTGACGCCCATTTGTTGCTCGATCCGAAAATTCTGAAACTTTTGGTGTTGGGTATGCTTGCTTTGTTATTGTCGGGTATCGGGGGAATCATGGGTGGTTACATCATGTATTTCATTAAGAAAGGAAACTATAATCCGGTGATCGGTATTGCTGCCGTGAGTTGTGTGCCTACTACGGCAAAGGTTGCCCAGAAGTTGGTAAGTAAAGATAATCCGAACTCTTTCATCCTGGGGGATGCACTGGGTGCAAACATTTCAGGAGTAATCACTTCGGCTATCATTACGGGTATTTACATAACGATTATACCTTATTTATAATAATGTTGTAGCTGACAGAATGATTTCATGAGTGACTGACAGAGCTTATCCATTTACAGTTTGTATATTTGTCGCTCTCAGATAGTTTGAAAGACAAGGTTATGAAAAAACTTATCCCTCGATATACCTTTTTAAAGAATAAGTACGGCAGTGAGTTGCTGGTGGATATAGTAGAACTGAAAGATATAAAGAAATATGTCGTTAAAAGTTCTGTTCATACCCTGACTTATTATGACATTACCTTTATCACCGAAGGGGAAGGAAGTTTCATTCTTGATAATCATACCTACCGGGGCGGTGTGGGAGATGTGTTCTTCTCCAAGTCGGGAGAGATACGTAGCTGGGATACAAATGCGATTGTGAATGGATATGCTCTGATATTTGAAGAAGAGTTTTTATCTTCTTTCTTTAAAGATTCTTTGTTTGTGCAGCATCTTTCCTTTTTCAATCCGGTGAAGGAATCGTTGAAAATACATTTGCCGGAACGCTCTTTTCTGCGTATGTTGCAACTTCTGCAATCTATTAAGGAGGAGATTGATCTGTTCAGACAGAATGACGTTCATGTGTTGAGAGCGCAACTTTATGAAGCGTTGATGCTGCTTGACCGTTTTTACGTGCAGACCGTATCGGATGCAGGGATAAACAAGGAAGGACGCAGTCCGTATCTTGTTCAGTTTGTACAGTTGGTCGACCGTGGGTTCAGTGAATACCGTACCGTGCGGTATTATGCCGGAAGACTGTGTATTACTCCTAACTATCTGAATGAAATAGTGAGTACCGCTATGCAGATAAGCGCCAAGCAATATATTCAGAATAAAGTGATGGAAGAAGCAAAGCGGATGCTTGCTTACACGGATTTGCCGGTTGCCGAAATAGCTTTCGAACTGAATTATGAAACGGTTTCTTATTTCAGCCGTTGTTTTCGCCGGTATACGGGAGAAACTCCTTTGGGCTACCGGAGGGGACATAAACCATAAAAAGTGTCATTTCTGCCTTTGTTTCTGTCACATACCCTCTTTTTTCTTTCTGTACCTTTGTGTCAGTGTAAAACTATTAAAATTTAGAACAATGAAAGATGTAGAGAAAACGATTGGGAATCTGATTGATAAGCAAAAGATCGCATTTATCGGATCTGTTGATATAGAAGGCTTCCCCAATATTAAAGCAATGTTACAGCCCCGGAAGCGCGAAGGTATCCGGATTCTTTATTTTACCACCAATACCTCTTCTATGCGTACCACTCAATACCTGAAGAACCATCATGCTTGTGTCTACTTCTGTGACTCTCGCTTTTTTAGGGGAGTTATGCTGAAAGGTAAGATGGAAGTTCTTACAGATAATTCCACTAAAGAAATGATATGGAGAGAAGGCGATACGCTCTACTATCCGCTTGGCGTTACAGATCCGGACTATTGTGTACTGAAGTTTACCGCTATCACCGGCAGGCGTTATGGAAACTTCAGTTCGGAAGATTTTGAGGTAGAGTAGGCTGTTTTCAATCTTAGAAGCTGATTGAAAACAGTGCTTCTACCTGGAATTTTCCATAGTCGATCGGCTGGATCAGCCGTACGCCTGTCGTGAGCGGATAACTCATACGTAGCACATTCCAATCGAAAATAAGATCGCCTCCGTAAGAGCTTTGTGTGCTCCAGTTGCTTTTGCGACTGGCTTGGTTGCGTGACAAGTCATAAAAAAGATTTGCACGCAGCCTGCGTATGTAAATCAGTGAACTGATGCTCAGGTCGGGCGAAAGCAGGGGTAAAGCATAATCTGCTTTGAAGGCCCATTGTTGGCGGGTTTGATATTGGAAATGATATCCGCGAGGCTTTTCCAGCAGATGTTTGGGGAGATACAGTGATTTATTGTCAAGGTCTTGATATTGGTAACCCAAGCGTAGCATCAATCCGTGATTCCTGATGATACCCGGCCAATAGGTAGTCAGCCGGGCAGCGTACAGACTACCGAAATTCTCCTTATTGAACGGGGTTTTCAAGTATTGCAGCCGAAGCTGGTAACCGTTTCGGGGAAGGATGTCGCGTTGTGCTTTTCGTCTGTAATCATAAAATAGGATTTCCGGGAGAATGTATTGGAAGTTGCGATACTTTCCACTATGATACTCCTGATACTTATTGTTTGTGAAATAGTAAGTAAAAGCAGGCTGTATGCCTCGTATGCGTTGGTTACGTGTCAGGTTGAAAGGGAGGTAAACTCGCGCTTCCGCTTCCAGTAGATTGCGTCCGGGATAATATCCTTTGGTGATATCCTGACCTTTGTCATCTTTGGTCCAGCTGATATTGAAAGCCTTATCACCATAGTCGGCAGCAAGATTGATTATAGGGAACCAGCCCTGATAGGTGAATGACAGTTTACCGTGATGGTAGCCTTCGTCATAATACCAGCCGGCCTGCATGATGGCAGTGTTCAGTGTATTTTGTGACATAATGGTTGCTCCCGGCTTGACAATTGTACTTAAATCACTTGCACTGCTGTTCATTGCTTCGGCCACATCATAATAGAAAGGTGCCCAGCTGTGTATCTTGAAAGTATGTGTACCTTTATGATAGCGTTTGGGGGTGAAATCGATGCCATCCAGACGGGCAGAGTCAAGGTTGAACTGTTCTTGAGCAGCCAATGTTTCAACGAATGGCATCGGAGCAGGACGGGCTAAATCGGCCTTTTCAAATAGCAAACTGTCAGTCGGTAACGCAGCAATCCGGTATCCGTCTGCTTGATAATCAGCAAAAAGCAGATGGTTGCCTGACTGGGAAAATGAAGGATCGAATGCACCGAAACGAGCGGCTGTCAGCCGATAAACCTGTTTGTCGGAGAGATGAAGACAGTAGATATTATTTGTGCCGTTGGCTCCCGACTCAAAAAAGAGTTTTCCGTCTTTCCAAGTAGGAGAGGTGATGTTGGCCGAGGTGGTTTTTATCAACTCCTTCCACTCTCCGGACCGCGGATTGAATTCCAACAGACTGGTTCCCGAATCGGTTACGGCTATGGAGAAAATATCAAGGCCTTCTCCGAATGTGAGTTCTTTGATAAATGCGTTGTCAGGTACGTCGAAAGAGGATAGCTCTTTTCCCTTTTCTGCATTTATCAATACAAGTTGGTTTTTGCCTTCTACAGTGGGGCGGGAGACCGCAATGGTCCGACCGGACTTGTCGATAGCCGGGGCCAGATAACGTTGGCGCGGGGTGATTGTTTTTATCTGCTTTTTATCCAAATCATAATATTTCAGAACGGAATAGTTCTCGTGCGTCCAACGGAGCCCGGGAACCAATTCACTCCAGTAAATCCGGTTGTTCCGGAAGTTGAGACGACTATTGATACTTCCGATATAACTCAGATGCTTTTCTTTACCGTTGCTGATGGCTACCAGAGAGTTTATATCTTTCAGTCCGGATTTGACGGCAATAATTACACTGTCATTGATCGATTGGGGATATCGATAAGAGGTGTAGGTTTTTGAGGTAGAAGAGAGGTAGTCGGGCACAAGTGTACAGGTATCCTGTTTTTCCCATTCTTTCCGCAAGAAATCGAATGTGTCGTGCTGAAGCCGTTTGAAACTGCTTCCTGTGTAATGCTTGAAAGAGCCTTCAAATAATAAATTCCGGACATAACGGCTGGTACTTTTATCCCAGATATCAGCTCCATAACGCTGGCGGGCATATGAAGCCATATCGTAGCCCAATGCATAATAAGTTCCTGTATAATTTTTGTAAGATCCCATTAACCACTTGTCGAAAGTATAAGGCTTTCCGCCTGCTAATAATTGGGCACGATAGATCATGTTGAATTCCGGAAGACGTCCCCGTCCGCCGTTTGACATGGCAGTTTCGGTGCTTACCGCATCTCCTTCGAGAAACCACACCGGAAGAAAAAAGGAGGCCACGCCGGCTGCCTGTTCACCTATTATATAATAAAGAGGTTTGAAGATACCATGCATCACCTTTCCGGTCTGGAATACGTGGCGCGACTCGTGCAATACCAGATGTTTATCCCAGCTTTGAGTACTTAGGTCCGAAGAAGGAGTTGTAATCAGTTCCATCCGTCTCGGTGCCCAGGAAACCATTCCGTTGGATTGCATGCTGGCCGGATGGAGAATGACCGGGAAACGGGCTTTGATCGGCTTTCCGATGGTCTTGGACATATGGGGATATACATTTTCAAGAAAGAGAGCATATCGATAGGCCATTGAATCATTTCCTTGCGGGTATACCAGATCATAGTGAGGCAGTTTCGCTATGTTCCATTTAAACCGGGCGGGATCCGACCCGTAATCCATGAATTGTGCATGAAGCCGGAGCGGTGCCAGCAGGCAAAGAAGCGAAAGAAACAGATATTTGGATTGTAACATGAGCTGATTTTAAATAGTTATCTGTCGCAAAGCTATAAAAAAATCTCAGTCTGTTCTGTTAAATTCGTTTATACATCAAGAAATTAGTCATTTCTATGCCGTTCACATCGACCGTTTGTTCTTTTTCGGTGATATATCCGTGTTTTTCAAAAAAAGGCCGGGCGGTGATACTTACTTCCGAGTGAACCGATACAGCGCGACAATTGCGGGCATACTCTTCAGCTTTTCTCAACAGACTGGAAGCGATACCCCGATGCTGATATTGGGGATGGACGAACATGCTGTGCAGATACCCTTTAGGGTTGATAGAGGTGAATCCGGCTATTTGTGATTGTCTGATATCTTCTGCTAACAGAAAATATAAGTCACTTTGAAATAATTCCTGCCAACGTTGTTGAGTTCCTCGTCCGATCCATGCTTGAATCTGTAGGTGATTATAATCGGCAGAACAAGTGTTCTGTACGCTTTGTGTAAACACTGTTTGCAGCAAACCCATATCTTGGATCCTTGCTTTTCGCAGCCGGACGGGAGGAATTTGCAGGTGTAAAACAGGAAATGGCTTTCCCGTTCCGTCCAACGCGTCGCGGCCTGTCACTTCAAATCCTTGATGTAGATAGAATCCTAATGCTGCCGTGTTTTGTTCATTTACGTCTACTTTATAAATGTGTTTTTCACGGATGGCGAATTCAACCAGTTCACTGCCATAGCCTTTTTTCTGGACCTTAGGACTGACAAACAGCATTTCGATACAATCGGTGCTCAGTCCCATGAAGGCAGCGATGGTTCCCGAATCTTCACGGATGACATAAAGTTGTACTGCGGCAAAGTATTCGTTCCGGATCAAAGGTTTATAAAACTGTATATCCGTTTCGGTCAGGAAGTGGTGGGTAGTGCGAACTGCCTCCTCCCAAACCTGAAGAAGCTCGTCATACTCGTGTATGTGGGGTTGTTCTATCATTGGTTATTTGTTAAAAGTCAGCTTTCTTTTCAATATATATTCTTTGTCCGGACACCGGATGGGTAAATTCCAGACGTTCCGCATGTAAATAAAGCCTCTCCGCTCTCTTACCGTAGAGTTCATCGCCTGCGATGGGGCAATTCAGACCTGACGGATGGGCGGAGTGAACGCGTAACTGATGTGTACGTCCCGTTTGCGGGAAGAAAGCGATACGGGTTCGTCCGTTTTTGCGATCTATTACGCAGTATCGGGTGACAGCCTTTTTGCCTGATTCTCTGTCTGCTTTTTGTCTGGGCCTGTCAAGAAGATCCGGACAAATGGGAAGATCGATGGTTCCTTCGTCAGTCGGTAAGATACCTTCCAGCAGTGCTGTATACTGCTTTTTAATGCTGTGGCTTTCAAACTGCGCCTGTAAGTGCTGATGTACTTCCTTGGTTTTGGCTACCAACAACAATCCTGAAGTTGCCATGTCCAGTCGATGTACGATCATCGGTCCCGTAGCTTCAGGATAGCGGGCTCTGAGTAGACTGTAGGCGGACAGTTCCTCCGATTTTCCAGGTACGGAGAGTAGTCCTTCCGGTTTATGGATAACCAGAAGCCATTCGTCTTCAAAGAGAATCTCTATTTCCTTTGGCGGGGCAGGGGCTGTTGCCAAAGGATCCGGTTCGACATCCAGACCTTGTAACATGTGACGTAAAATGGGCCCGCATTTTCCTTTGCAGGACGGATAGTAATAACCGTGACGCCTGATTTCTGTTTTCGGTGATTCTCCCCACCAGAATTCGGCCATGGCAATGGGCTTCAATCCATTTAGGTAAGCATATTGCAATAGCTTGGGCGCGGCACATTCACCTGCTCCGGCAGGTGGTATCTGCTGAATGGTTTGTTCGAAGATAGCACACAAGTTCTTGCTTTCTCCTTTGGCATTCAAAAAGCTGAATTGATGGAATAGCTTTTGCTGCAATGCCGCCGAACGGTTTTTGCGTTCTGCTTTGAGAGATTCAATCTGCGATGAAATACTTTCCAGTTCTGCTTTCACTTCGGAAATTCGCTCTTTCCAATATCTTTCCAGACGTTTGAATTCTGCTTTCTGATATTGGCTTTCACGTATCATGGCAGCTTGTTCATCTTCATCCGGTTGCTGCTGCCGGCGCTGTTCCCGTTTTTCTTTTGCCGTTTTCAGAGTCTTTCTCGCTTCGGTCAATATCTGTTGTGATGAGGCTGTTTCTTTCGCCAGCCTTTGTTGGAGTTTCACATACCGGTCACTGTTTTGCAATTGTCCGATTCGGCGGTTGATAGCCGAGATTTGTTCTTCTTCTATCTTGAAGAAACCATCCGGTTGCAACAAATCGTATACCGGTGGTACAAAGAAAGAGTGTGAATTGCTTCCGCACAAGTTACCCGAGAAAGCAGCCAGATATCCCATTTGTCCGTTAGAAGTACGGACTATCAATACGCCGAACATTTTTCCTTTGTCCAATTCTTCTTTCCATCTTGTCTGTTTATTTATGTAAGCCTGTACTTCTCCTGCTGCCATTACACATAACGGATGAGGAGTGTAATGGAAGGGATAAGTAAACAAGTGGGGCAATTCGATGCCGGCAATGGAGGTCTGGAAGGAATGAAACATGCTATTTTATTGGATTTAAACGGGATCTTGTGCGACAATTTTCAAAAGTTCCTCGAAGGAACTTACTTTATCATATTTAAGCTTTCCACCGTTTACATTCGCAAAATGTTTTTTGGCACATTCTATCTTTGCCCTTTCTATTTCCCGGTCTTGCAGGGAAGAATCGCTGGCTTTGGTTTCGGCTATAAAATAAGGATACTTCGACAACTTTTGTTTGAAGACGATGGCCCAGTCCGGATGGTATTTTCCCATTGGAGTAGGGATATAGAAACTGTTGGGTAGTTTTACATAAGCTTCTATTTCGTCATTTTCTTCCAGTTTTTCCATGAATGTTTTTTCATTTCGAGAGTCGAATCTCACATGGTCGTACAGATGTTTATCTGCTTTCATTGTGTTTACTCCCAAACATCCTTGAACAGCTGCCTGGGTAAAGACCGATACATCATAGTACTGGTCGATTGGGCTATATTCGATATGTTGTACTATCAGACGCGCTTTTTCTTCGTTAATCAGTTCCGAAGCCTTAATAATAAAATCTTCGGGATTATTTCTGAATTGGGCGAATACATTCGGTTTTATCCGGGCAAGAATCTGAGCAACTGCCTTTCGGGTCAGATTTGTGGCGTTTGTGAGTTTACCGAGTAAGTCATATTTTACTTGATCGTTTGCCATGGCATCTATCTTTTCATAGTGCGCCTGATTGGGATCTACTTTAAATGCCTCTCCCGAAACCAAAGTTGCTTTAGACTTGATTTCGTCCATTTGGCCTGTAATGACAGAAAGATAGAGCTGGGGTACTCTTAACTTTTCATTTAAGCTCCCGATTGCTTTCTCTACCAATTCTTTTTCGTCAAACTTTACGGTGTAGGTTGACTTGCTGCATAGTAGCTTTAGCAATTCCTGAAGTTTGCTGTTTTCAAGTTTATCTTTCGACAACCGAAGATTTATGTTGTATTTCCTTGCATCGTCCGGCTGCATCTCTCTTGGATTATAGATAGAGGTTAGGATGGTCATGATAGACGCCTTATAATCGGTGAGCTCATCGTCGAAAATCACTTCTCCCTGTTTACGGTCATCATAGAATTTGTCCGTCAGTTCTCCTTTCTTGATATACTTGTTTTCAAGTAAAGAGTCGTAGATACTTTGTGCTATATCTTCGGTTGCTATGATGGTTTCACCATTAGGCAATCGGAGAGTCTTGTCCTTGAATAATTGGATAGTTACTTTTTGTGGGCGGTCGGCTATGGCTTCTGCCATTTCTGTCTGTAAGCCTTTGGCAAACGATTCATACGATTCACTGGCTATCACGGTCAGTAGGTTGACACGATGCACTTCTTTGCCTAAAACGTTGGCGTCCATGCGATCTCCCTGTCCGTTTACGCAGAGGCGCAGCCCGCGTCCCACCTCCTGACGCTTGCGTACCTCTGCCGAACTTTGTTTCAGGGTACAGATTTGAAAGACGTTCGGGTTATCCCATCCTTCCCGCAGGGCGGAATGTGAAAAAATAAAGCGGATCGGCTCTTTTCGGTCAAGCAGGCGTTCTTTATTTTTCATAATCAAATCGTATGCCTCCTCATCTGTTGATTCTTTGGTTCCCCGCTCGGTTTTACTGTCAATCAGCTTTCCTTTTCTATCTTTGGAGAAGTACCCTTCGTGAGCTTTTGATGCCACGGTCGATTTTAGATAATTGATATATTCCGGCTGATTGAATAACGAAAGGTCCAAGTGCTTTATGATATCGGTATATTCCTGCTCGAAAATCTCGGCATATTCTCCTTTTCCGTCCGGGTTATACTGGCGGTATTTGGCTACTTCATCGATGAAGAAAAGGGAGAGAACTTTGATGTCTTTCTCAAACAGTTCCTGTTCTTTCTTAATATGTGATAAGATGGTTTCTCGTATCTGGATACGTCGTAGTTGAGTTTCGTTGACGCTACCCGTTACGTCACCTGCATAAAGCTTGATGCCGTTCCGGAAGGTGACGGAATTTTCAACGCCGTTGATATCTGTAATTACATAGTCGTTCCGGTATTCTTCCAGACGGTTTGATTTAGCGTACAAGTCATCATTTACTTTCAGAGCCCGTACTACCTGATTCACTGCTTTGGTTCTTTTTACTTCGAATCCGATATTGGCAGTCGGATTTTTGTCCGGATACAGATTTAAACCTTCCAGATAGACGAAGCCTTCAGTGGCTGTTGTTCCACTGATGGAAATACCTTTGACGGCAATCTTCTTAACCAGTTTCAGGTTGTAAGCTTCCATCGCGTCCAGGCGATAGACCAGGTTATAGAGTTCGCGGTGTGTAGCCGAATAACGCAGTGTGAACAGGGGATTGAATCGTTTCAATCCCTCTTTTGTTTTGACTCCTTCTACCGACTGGGGTTCGTCGATAATCAGTATCGGATTCATCTGCGCAATCACATCGATAGGACAGCTGCCGCCAAAATCATCCAGTTTCATGTAGATGCGGCGGGCGTCTTTGTTCGTAGCATTGAACTTCTGTGAATTGATGATCATTACATGGATTCTGCTGTCTGTGACAAATGCGTTCAATTCACCCAACTGTTTGGAGTCGTAGATGAAATAAGACAGAGGGGTGCTGTAATCCGAGGCAAAGTGTTCCTTCATAATCTCCAGGCTTTTGTGGACTCCTTCGCGGATGGCAACACTGGGTACGACAATGATGAACTTGCACCAACCGTAGCGTTTATTCAGTTCGAAGATGGTTTTGATGTAGGTATACGTTTTACCTACACCCGTCTCCATTTCGATGGTGAGGTTGTATTTCCCTTCCAGTGCTTCCGACGGTTTGATTTGTTGGGCACGCTGGATATTCTGGATATGTCTCAGAACGATTTCATCTGTGAGTTGGGGTACGACAGGGTGGTTACGGAATCCTGTAAACCTTTCGTAACTGGTCTGTCCGTCTTTCTTCCGGGTCTCTACTTGATAGTCGAGCATCTTGTATGGCTGCCCGGCAAAGACATCACATACCGCTTTTGCTGCGTCTTCCTGAAACTTTTGATGTTTGAATTTTAATTTCATTTCTGTACCTTCCTTCTCTGTTTAAAGAATCTCGATCATAGTACCGGGAGATAACGTTTTAAATATCTCGTCTATGTTGATGCGATCGGCACTATCCCTGAACGAGGCATCCCGAAAGACGACCCGGCGCGGTTGCCTGCCGGCTATTTCACGGAAGACTTTTTCGGGAATCTGTTCAGCGAAACATGCCATTAATTCGGTCTTGTCGACAGAATAAACCGTATATCCATTTATATCCTCTTCATTGTGTGGGAGTGACAGGGATAGTCCCAGGTTGGTCAGGCAACCATAAAGCAGATCGAGTCCGGTACGGTCTTCTTTGATATTATCAGTGAAATAGAATAAATCACTCTGTGAATATTCCTTTGCACTGTAGTACACGTCCTTCATATTGCTGTCGGCAATCCGAAAAACACGGAAACCGATGTCCGGGCGGTTCTTTAATTTAAGTTGGTTGCATTCCGCCTCAATCGTGTCTCCGGCACGTCGAATACGCTCTTTGGACAGTTCGCAGATGTTCAATGCTTTATGCTTTTCCGTGAGAAAGTCGATCGCATTTTGCATGATCTCTTTTTCACTGGGAGTCTTGGCCTTTTTTATTGTTTCAGTCACATCTTCCGGCAGTTGTACGAGAATGTACTTCACCTTGTTTTTACGCGGTTTCATGTTCATCCGCATAACCGCTTCGGCAGTAGTGCCACTACCAGAGAAGAAGTCCATCACAATACAATCTTTGTTTTTGGTGTCGATAAACTCACATAAATATTGAATCAGACTGACAGGTTTCGGAAAGTTGAACACTTTCTTATCAAAGAACTGTAGCTGATAGTTACCGGCCTGCTCATTAGTTTCAACTCCTACTTTGTAATTGATCAGGTTGGGTGGAACTTCCGGGTCATATTCCAGTTTTTCGTACGAAGGACTTAACTTAAGAGTCGGTATTTTGATGGTTGTTCCTTTTTTTATCTCTTTCTCCAGATTTTCCTGACTCCATTTGAATTTGGCTTTCAGCTTGACGGGGGCTGTAAACAGTCCGTCACGTACGGTGGTATCTTCCAGTAATTCCACGTCATACGCATCTGTTCCGTACATGCCCGCTTTGATCACTCCGTCGGGGATGGAAGTAACTACTTTGTTGGCCGGGAAAGTCAGAATGCCGACGGAATTCGGTTGATTCAACAGACCGTTTGAACTGACCGACTCCTTCTTCAGACCCTGGAATTTCATGTCGTTTTTCTTCTTCTGATAGCAGACGATGTATTCGATGATTTGCTTGCTTTTTTTCGAGAGATTTTCCGGAGTTTCCGTCTTTGCCCAATTAAATACATCGATGAAATTAGAAGCATTGAATACTTCATTGCCTATTTTAATCAGATTTGCCAGTTCGTGATCATCAATGGAAATGAAAATGATGCCATTATCATTTAACAGGGTATGGGCAAGCATCAGCCGGGCATACATCATGCTACACCAATCGGAGTGAAACTTTCCGTTAGCCTCCGTATTCTGAAACAATCGTTGTCCTTCTTCATTATATCTTCCCTGTTTCTCGTCGGATTCTTCCTGTGAAAGAGCGAATGTATCATTGAAGATAAAGTCTTTACCCGTGTTGTAAGGCGGATCGATATAGATAACGTCTACCTTTCCTGCATAACTCTTTTTCAGGAGTTTCATTGCGTCCAGATTGTCTCCCTCGATGTATAGGTTTTGGGTCTGTTCCCAATTCCTGCTCTCTTCCGGGCAGGGACGCAATGTTTTGCGGATAGGATGCGCCGCCTCTCTTATCGCCTGCTTCTTGCCCACCCATGTTAATTCGTAACGTTCGTCGTCATCATATACCACTCCCATTTCTGCTTGGTTGGCTGTAAGGAGGAATTTCAGTTTATCAAAGTCGATAGCTTTATGTAGCTGTCCGTCCTTACCCATCGATTCAGTGACTACGTTCGGGAAGAGTTCGGCTATTTTATTCAGGCTGTCCTCTGCGATACTCACAGATTCCATTTTTAGCTTTTCCATATATGATTTCATTTTTGTCCTGCAAAGTTAAGATTTTCATTCTGATTGGCTAATTTCCTCTATAAATAATGTGTGTTTTGGGAAGTAACGTACCGCTATTCCGAACCGGTTGTTGGATTAGGTAATAAGGTAAGTGTTTTATCTTGCTGACCGGATAGTCTTATGTTCTAATCATCAATCGAAAAACACCCTCATGTTTTTCGATTGATGATTAGGAGGAAACGGGCATAGAGTGTGAAGGTGTTTCTTGAATTATAGGAAGCAAGTGTATTTACTTGTATTTATTTTCATAGAATATGCCTTTTCTGAATACTTTTGCCTATTTTTGCGTATTCAATCTATTGACAGAATGGAGTAATATTTAGTTGAAATTTTATAGTAAAAATCATGAAGAACGCAATTGGTAATTGTAAGCAGCGAAAAGCAGTGCTCTTCGCTCTCGCTTTGCCTCTGATGTTTTCCGGTTCGCCTATGCAGGCTATGCATCGGTCCGAAATCGTTAGAGAAGTGACACAACAAAACTTGAAGATCGTTAGTGCAAAGAAAATCAATCCGACTACGATTGAAGTACTGTTCTCTAATAACCAGAGAATGACATTCGATTTCTACGGAGAGAACATCTTCAGAGTATTTCAGGACAATGATGGAGGAATCATCCGTGATCCGGAAGCGAAACCTGAAGCACAAATTCTGGTAAATAATCCCAGAAACACAGTCTCTACGCTTGACTTAAATGATGGCGGTAATCTCCTTTCTATCACTACGGGGAAAATCAAGGTGGAAATCGATAAGAATACCTCTTTGATGAAAGTGATCGACTTGGAAAAGAATACCGTAGCTTTTGAAGAAGCCGAACCGGTACTTTTTGATAAAGGAAAAGTTACTGTAACTCTGAAAGAGAACCCCAACGAATATTTCTATGGCGGCGGTGTGCAGAACGGACGTTTTTCGCACAAAGGAAAAGCAATTAATATTGTAAACGAAAATAGCTGGACAGACGGTGGAGTAGCTTCACCCACACCTTTCTATTGGTCTACTAACGGCTATGGTATGATGTGGTATACTTTCAAACCGGGTAAATATGATTTCGGTGCGGAAGAAAAAGGTAAAGTGAAGCTTATGCACGATTCTCCTTACCTTGATGTATTCTATATGGTTAGTGATGGTGCCGTAGGGATTCTGAATGACTTTTATCAATTGACCGGTAATCCGGTGTTGTTGCCTAAGTTCGGTTTTTATCAGGGTCACTTGAATGCTTATAACCGTGACTACTGGAAGGAAGACGAAAAAGGAATCTTGTTCGAAGACGGAAAACGCTATAAGGAAAGCCAGAAAGATAATGGTGGAATCAAGGAATCATTGAACGGAGAAAAGAATAATTATCAGTTCTCGGCCCGTGCAGTGATTGATCGCTATAAGAATCATGACATGCCTTTAGGCTGGTTGCTGCCAAACGACGGATATGGTGCCGGATACGGACAGACCGAAACCCTTGACGGAAACATCCAGAATCTGAAAAGTCTGGGCGACTATGCTCGTAAGAATGGTGTCGAAATCGGTTTGTGGACACAGTCTGACTTGCATCCGAAAGAAGGTGTGAGTGCATTGCTGCAAAGAGATATTGTGAAGGAAGTGAGAGATGCCGGTGTGCGTGTATTGAAAACAGACGTTGCATGGGTAGGCTGGGGATATTCCTTCGGACTGAATGGTGTGGCAGACGTAGGTCATATTATGCCTTATTACGGAGATGATGCCCGTCCGTTCATTATTTCACTCGATGGTTGGGCCGGTACACAACGATATGCCGGAATCTGGTCGGGCGACCAGACAGGCGGTGTATGGGAGTACATCCGTTTCCACATCCCGACTTATATCGGTTCAGGTCTGTCAGGTCAGCCTAACATCTCTTCGGATATGGATGGTATCTTCGGCGGCAAGAATATGATTGTCAACACCAGAGACTTCCAGTGGAAAACTTTCACTCCGATGCAGCTGAATATGGATGGATGGGGATCGAACGAAAAATATCCGCATGCTTTGGGCGAACCTGCCACTTCTATCAACCGCTGGTATCTGAAACTGAAATCGGAATTGATGCCTTATACTTATAGTTTTGCGAAAGAAGCTGTAACCGGAATGCCGCTTATTCGTGCTATGTTCCTGGAATATCCGAATGCTTATACTCTGGGTACAGCCACGCAGTATCAGTTTATGTATGGTACCGACTTCCTGGTAGCACCTATCTATAAAGCCACAAAAGCAGATGCTGAAGGGAATGATATCCGTGACGGTATTTATCTGCCTGAAGGAGAATGGATCGATTATTTCACCGGAGAAAAATATCAGGGTAACTGTGTACTCAACAACTTTGCTGCTCCTCTCTGGAAACTTCCGGTATTTGTGAAGAACGGAGCTATTATCCCGATGACCAATCCTAACAATAACGTTGCTGAAATCAACAAAGGACTTCGTATCTACGAGATCTATCCGTATAAGCACATGATGACTGTTGAATATGATGATGACGGTGTATCGGAAGCATATAAGGATGGTAAAGGTGCCACAACTTTCATTGAGTCAAATGTTGATTCGAAAAACAATGTGAAGATTTCTATTCGTCCTACACAGGGTGATTTCGACGGTTTTGTAAAAGAGAAAGCTACTGAGTTTAGGGTAAATATTACTGCCAAACCAAAGAAAGTTTCTGCTCAGGTGGGCAAAAGCAAAGTGAAGTTGATCGAAGTGCTCTCTATGGATGATTTCCAGAAAGGTGAGAATGTATACTTCTATGATGCTGCTCCTAATCTGAATAAATTTGCTACGAAAGGCAGTGAATTTGAAAAGAAGGTAATCACTAAGAATCCTCAGCTTCTTGTGAAGTTGGCTGCTACTGACATTACTAAAAATCAGGTTGTGATGAATATCGAAGGCTTCCAGTATGCGCCTGCCGATAATTACAGAGTTACGTCCGGTTCGCTGACTGCTCCTGCAGCTCAGATTACTGCCGAGAATATTGAAGCTTACACTTTGAAACCTACATGGAGCAAAGTGCCGAATGCCGATTTCTATGAAATAGAGTTCAATGGCATGTTGTATACAACAATTAAGGATACTGAGTTGCTGTTTGACGGGCTGGCTGCTGAAACCGACTACGCATTCAAGATCCGTGCCGTAAACAAGGATGGCTATTCGGATTGGGCTGAATTCAGCGCTAAGACAAAAGCGAACCCGCTGGAATTTGCTCTTCACGGAATCAAGGGTGAAACAACTGCGAAGAATCAGGAAGGATTTGATATCGATCGTTTGTTCGACTTTGCCGAATTGGGTGATATGTGGCATACGAAGTATGGAGCAAAAGCGCTGCCATATGATATGATTATCGACTTGAGAACTGTGAACCAGTTGGATAAATTCGAATACCTGCCACGTACCGACGGTGGTAACGGAACGATTCTGAAAGGTACTGTATATTACAGTATGGATAAAGAGAATTGGACTGAGGCCGGAGCAATCGACTGGAAACGTAATGGTGATGTGAAAGTATTTACATTTACTGAGCGCCCGACTGCACGCTATATCAAACTGGCTGTAACGGAAGGTGTGAACAATTATGGTTCGGGTAGAGAATTGTATGTATTTAAAGTTCCTGGAACAGAGAGCCGTTTGCAGGGTGATATCAATAACGACGGTAAGATCGATAATAACGATTTAACTTCGTATACCAACTATACCGGTCTGAGAAAAGGTGATTCCGACTATGAAGGCTATATCAGCGTAGGTGATATCGACCAGAATGGTTTGATCGATGCTTATGACATTTCTGTTGTGGCAACACAATTGGAAGATGGTGTCAGTGATGAACCGATTGAGAAACTGGATGGTACTATTGAGATCAGTACGGCTAAACGAAATTACAGTAAGGGTGATGTGGTTGAAGTGCTTGTAAAAGGTGTCAACCTCCGTTCTGTAAATGCCTTGAGTTTTGCGTTGCCATACAATCAGCAAGATTATGAATTTGTAGGTGTCGAACCTTTGAACCTTAAAGCAATGGAAAATCTGACTTACGACAGACTCCATACCAATGGTACAAAAGCACTCTATCCTACATTCGTTAACCTTGGAGCTAAAGAAGCCCTTGAAGGAACAAACGATCTGTTTATTCTGAAGCTGAAAGCGAAACGTGCCGTGAAGTTTGATCTGAAAGCTATTGATGGCGTTTTGGTCGACAAGAACCTGAACACACGTAAGTTTTAAACTTGTGTAAGAATACTCCGCCGTTTGAACGGAGAAAAATAAAAAGCTGCCCGGAAATTTCCGAGGGCACTGAAAAAACAGATGGCTTTTCAGTGCCCTCTTGAAGAGCAAAAGTGAGAGTCGCCAAGTTAGAAATACTAACTTGGCGATTTTTCTATTTGGTTCCAGTAAGTAAAATGCTTCACATAACGGTTGACATCGTACTTACGAACGTAGTTGTTAAACCGAGTTCTGTTCAAAAAAGTGGAAAAGTTGAGAAAAAGTGTATTTATCTTGATTCATCATTACAGCTGCAAAAATAGAAATTCAAATCCGTTTTATTTCAAAATATAACTTAATCGACTATATTTCAATCATTTCAAAGAACTATTATTTACTTTAACGGAACAGTAGTGAAACATTTATTATATAAATACAAAATATTATCATAATTCATAGTAATAATTGTATTAATAATAGTAGCTTTGTTACTCCTTAAACATATAGTTAAACAATGAAACTAAAACACAAATTAAACTATATACTACAATGAAAAACATGAAAATTGCATCCTTTATGATAAAATTCATAATGATGCCCCTGCTTGTCAGCACTTCCTGTGTAAATGAAATTTCAGAAGAATCGACAACCCTTCCCGGAGAAATTCCTATCCGCCTTTCTACACAAATTTTATGCAACCCCACACGTGTTATTGATAACAAATTTCAAGAAAAGGACGCCATTGGCTTGTATGTATTGACACAACCATCAACTATCAATCAGAAACGATACATTGACAATATGCGTTTCACATGTTCCCAAACCTCCGGCTTCGAACCGGAAGAAACGATTTATTATCCTAAAGGAAACGGAGAATGTAACTTCATCAGTTATTATCCTTTTCAAGAAACAGGTATTGAACCGGACAAAAGTACAATGCAGGTCCAGATACGGACCGACCAAAGTACTGTGGGCGGACTATCACTTTCCGACTTTATGATCGCTGTAAACAATGACATTACACCCAGCCAGAACATGGTTGCCATGGAATATAAACACAAACTTTGCAAACTGGAAATCATTATAAGACCCGCAGCCGGAGAAGACTTACAAGAGCTCTTGGCTGATAACCCTACCTTATCCTTAAACGGATTCCATTCGGAAGCATCTTATGATTTTCTCACCGGCCAATTCGAGTCATCGGGACAAACGAGCGGCATTATTCCTTATGGAGAATGGAAAATAGAGAATAATACCCTTATAGGCAAAAAAGCGATACTGATACCCGAAAAAATAGAGTCTGACAGTCACTACATAAATATGGAAATAGATGGAAAGAGCTATAGTTGCCCATTTCCGGACAACTTTCAGCTGTCCAGTGAAAAAAGCTGTTCCATAGGCATTATCTATAAATCATCCGAAGGTATTCAAATCAACAACTTCGATCATAGCATTGCAGACTGGACAGAAGGGGAGTCGGGTGAAACGACAGCTCAGGAAACATCAGGTATAATTCACCTGGCTGCACTGAAATTCAGTAAGAGTAATGTATATAAAGCCATTAACGAAGGGACGCAGGTAGCAGAGATCTGTAAAGAGTATCTATTGGCAGACAATATCGATGCACAAGCCATCGTCGCCTATCCTGTTCTAAATGGAGAAACAGATTTAAACAACGGCACGGTAATTTGTTTACTTGACGAAACAGCAGCCGTTCACGGAGGCAAGGTCTCTTGGAACAAAGTTAATAATGTATTAGCCTACACGCCCGGAAATCAAAGCGTCATCAACGATTTCTACATAGCCGAAGATAACTCAATATCAATATCCAAGCCGGAAAATCCTCTACCTGTACGATTGCAAGAAGATGTCTTGACAGATATACGGAATACGGAAACCAAAACTTATCCTATAGTAAAAATAGGAATCCAATATTGGATGGGACGTAGTTTGGAAGCGACACGCTATACCGACGGTAAAACAATTACTTTGAAAAAGGATTTCACGGCAACAGCAGGCTATTACACCGGGAAATATCAAGATGCGCCTCAAAATTTTTACTTTTACAATTCTGAAGCTGTTATTTCAGGCAAGTTATCACCCCAAGGATGGAATATTCCTACCGAAACCGAGTGGGAACAACTAAAGCAATATATAAACAATGATGCTTCTAAACTGAAATCTGGGCCATGGTCAAGCGATGAAAACGGTGACAAGCTTCCTATACTTAACACTACAGGATTCAATGGAATGCCGGAAGGATATATTCTAAAAAGTAAGAACGGGTATACCAACGGCTTATATACGGTGGTATACTGGTCTACCAATTCATCTGGAAATCAAATAAATAAAGCAATCTATTTGCTGCATACTACAAATGAAATAAAAGACGGCAATATAACAGACAGAGCTCTTTCTGTCAGATGCATCCGTAAATAACAAGCACTTTGCCTATCATACAGAATCTAAAGTTTAGGTAGATCTCCTCACCGCTACTGGCCCAAACTTTAGATTCTGTATTTTATCGTTAAATTATTCTCTTCATTCGAATAGGGAATCTTCTTCTTTTTTCTGTCTTTATAATCAAGAAATCAATTATAAAACCCAAAACAGAAAACATATGCAGAAAGTATTATTTATCACCACAATTCTACTTACATTATTCGCCCTCTCTATCCATGCTGAGCACAATCCTCAAAAAAGACCAGATGCATCTGCCCAATTCCAAACCGTCTCCGGTCACAGTATCAGTTTAAATGGTATCGGACTGGCATATAGTTATGAATATGCTTTTGCTCCGAAAGGTACTGTTATTTTTAGCGCAGGAGCTTCTTATGCTTTTGGAAGAACATGGCAACTCAAAATGGAATCACTTCGCGAATTTCATATCGCCACCAAAGACTATCATTTAGTAACCGGAGATTTAGCCATAGAACCACGTTTTTATTATAACCTGAAGAAAAGGCATCGCAATGGCAAGCGTACTTGGAGCAATTCCGGTGGGTATTTATCTGCCTGTTTCGGATATTCTTTTCCAATAGCCATCAGCAGCGGAGTAAAAACAGCGCATATATATGTTATCACCCCATATTGGGGATTTCGACGCGTATGGAAACATTTTCTTTTCGATCTATCTGGCGGAGCCGGTTATATAAAGTCCTCCAACGGCAATTCCGCCATCTATCCTACTGTGAGAATAGGACTGGGATATAGATTTTAAACGTCATACTCTAATTGAAGAATAAATAACCAAAGTATCGAATACAAAAAATGGCTACTCATCCCGAGCAACCAATCTTTTGTTAACCTTAAATCTAATACTTATGAAAAAAACACAATACAAATATACCGAATTTCAAGCAATTAGCAAATATCAGAGCAAAAATATCCTGTATTATAACACCGTTTAATACTCGATCTTGTTTTGTTAATACTTTAGGCTAAAAACGTTAACAATTAACACATTCGTTCACAGTTCTCCTGTAGCTCTATAGCCATAGGAAAAACAATATTATTTTCTAAATGAATATGATGATGCAAATTTTTCTCAAATGTCTCCAACATCTCAAACAATAACCTGTAGGTGTCACAAGCATCATCGGGTACTAAATATCCCTGAGCCAATAAAGAAATCCGGCGAAAACGTTCACCTTCGGCATCATGTTCATGCATCATTACCGAAATAGGGCTACTGACACTGCCACAATGAAAAGGCGGAACGGGGCGGTGTTGGGTCACTGCATCGAACAAATCGTATATATAAGGAAACAACACCATTTCCTCCTTGGTAAGATGATTATTCAGATCTATCCAGGACTCCTGAAACAACCCACGTATCTCATGAAGTTCCGGATGTTTCTCACCGTGTACCTCACAAACTTTATCAAGCAATTGAAGAATCTGCGGTCCCTGGTAACGGATATTACGATGATGGAATTTCAGGATGTAATCTACCAATAAATCCATAGGCCAACTTTTAAAATCAAAAATCGGAGAATGGTTCGGTTGCGTTTGCCTCAACTCTTCCAACAAACTGTCCACCCCTGCTCCGGCTCTTTCACAAGCATCAGTCAGCGAGACATCTCCATTGCAACAGAAATCAATGCCATACTTATTGAATACCTTTGCGTGGTCAAAACGATCGGCTACAATCTGGCCGACTGTCATAAGTTTATAATCTTTCATATTTTCCTCTTTTATTATTCAGAGGACAAAGGTAGGGAACAGAAAACAAATAATTTGTAACCAATGTTACAGGAAGGATTTTCTTTTGTCTTTCGAAGCAATATGAAGTATAAAACAATGGCATACACAGTTTTCTATAACTTGTGTATGCCATATTCTTTTCTTAATTAAAATAATACAGAAAGATAGCGATACCTTCGAGTGCTTTCTTAGGCTGATCTTTAATCTCAATCGCAAACTTAATTTCAGCTTTAGCCACACCACGCAAGTTAGTAAGAGAATGCAGACTTGCCTTCAGTCGCACACTTTGACCTGACAGTACTGCTTGCCCGAACTTCATCTTGTCCATACCATAATTAATCATCATCTTCAAATTATTTACTTCAATAATCTGATTCCACAAATGAGGAAGTAATGACAATGTCAGATATCCGTGAACAATGGTGCTATGATAAGGGCTCTCCACCTTAGCACGCTCTGTGTCCACATGAATCCACTGATGATCTAATGTTGCATCAGCGAAAAGGTTGATACGTTCCTGAGAAACCTCCAGATAGTCAGAGACTCCAATCTGCTGCCCCACTAATTTCTCAAAATCTTCATAAGAATTAATAATTACTTTATCCATATTTCTTCATTTAAAAATGTACATCTTTGCTACAAAGATATATTTTTTTTAGATAAGTTAAAATTAATCCGGTCTTTTAGATTCTTCATCAGAAAAACTCGCCGGCTTAGTACATGAATCTACTTTCCCAAATATCCGATACCGATATTTGGAAACCAATAAATACAATGCATCCCTTACTTTTACCGGAATCAGGATCAATGGATAAAAACACTGCCAGAATCCTCCCAGGTCTTTTAAGATATAAAGTATAGCCGTAGATTTAGAATAACAATCTCCTTTCCGAAAATAATAGAGAGTCTTATTACTACTTTCAACAGCATACCGGCCCAACAAAGTTTTACCCGCTTCAGATTGCAGTGAAACAAAACGGAACAGCTTTCTTTTATCCCTCTTTACAATAAAAGAAACTGTCCCGTTGCAGAGATTACATATACCATCGAAAAGTATAATATTCATTCTATTTTTCTAAATAATGGAAGTCTCGTATGCACTGGTCAACATATCATAATCGGCATCACTGTATTCTCCTTTTTCCCGAGCCTTCTGCACCTGTTTGATAAATATTTCTACCTGTGAAAGGAAAGTCTGATAAGACTTCATCTCGCTTTCATGACCATTCACGGCAGGAAGTTTTTTAGCAGCATCGAGTTGTTTGGTAAGTTCAGCTACTTTCAGGTCAATGCGGGGGCCATCCATCATATGCTTACGTGCATACAGGTTCAAAATACTCTGCATCGTAGCAGACATCTTCCGTACAGACATAATCTGTTCTTTCAGCGGACTGTCCGCCAGAAGCACCTGTTCAGCCTGTTCGGTAAACGGACTCAGAATATCAAAAACATTCTGCTTGTATTCAGACATCTGTGTGCTCAACTGATAATTCGCCTCTAACAGTTGCTTCGCTTTGGTTACATCTTTCTTTTTCAAGTAAGAAAGATAGGTATCGAAATTTGCGTAGAACTCTGCTCTCGCCTTAAACAATCCGGCATAGTTCTGCACCAGATTCTGGCGGGTTTCTCCATTGAAGTAATCTCCGGGATTCATCACCGTCGCCGAATCTTTTGCAACAACTGTCGGTGGGGCGATGGCGGTAAGAGCCGGTACTTTTCCTTTTTGTTCCATATAATCCAAAACGGCATTTACATCTTTTTCCTTCACCATATCTTTTAATACTCCGAGAGAAGTATTATAATATTTGATTACCTCTGTCGCATTTTCAATATCTGCCGTACTGGCAACAGGAGCTTTGCTCTTGCTTCCACCCGAACAAGAGGCCAACAGAAAAGCACTCACAAGTGCTCCAAAAAACAATAGATTCTTTTTCATAATGTTTCCTTTAATAATTAGTAAATAGAACAAGCCTATAGATAGCTGATATTGCACTAATAACAATATAAAAGTCGTTTTGCTCTCAAAACCATCTATAAATTACAAAGGGAACAGGGAAATTAAAGAAATAAATATCATCGGAAGCGAAACCACATTACTGCA
The DNA here is from genome assembly GCF_040798045.1 of Bacteroides sp. NGMCC 1.200775. NCBI lineage: Bacteria > Pseudomonadati > Bacteroidota > Bacteroidia > Bacteroidales > Bacteroidaceae > Bacteroides > Bacteroides sp. NGMCC 1.200775. The sequence goes on from NZ_JASCQK010000006.1 coordinate 235,308, forward strand.
TAAAACAAAAAATGGCTACTCGTCCCGAGCAACCAATCTTTTGTTAACCTTAAATCTAATACTTATGAAAAAACACAATACAAAAATACCGATTCCCAACTAATTAGCAAATTTACGCACGATATTCTGCTCTATTATAACATGGTTTAATGTTACCGATAACTTATTAACATTTCACACTTGTATTGTTAACCATTAACAAGTTCCATTACTCGTTTTCAGACATAAAAAGGCTATCATACCTCGTCCACCCAATAACGATGATATCCCCACCGGTACATATTACTGAATTTCTTTATCCCCCCCCTGATCATATTCCAATCCTTCAGATAACAATTTTTCCGATGACAATGAACATGTTACAGGTATAACCGGTATTTCATCATAACGAAATGAATGTAGACCTCAAAAGATAGTTTATAACCAACCCACACAACCCTATGCATTTCTGAAGCAGAAAGATAGAAATCAGATAAAGGCAGTAATCTATTATTCAATTCGAACAGTTCGAATGATGGAAAAAAAAGAGAAGTCGATATTGTGATATTCTTTCAATAATAGAATCTTGTCACTTAATTTATTCTTTTTGATTTCTTGTATATTAATGTTTTTTTCTTGCTTAAGACATCAGATAGTGGTATATTTACCCCGAAACACTTCAGCCCGTTTTTTAACCTTAAAAGGAATTGAATATGAAAAATTTAAAATAATTATTGATCGTACTAATCTTTGTTACATAAAAAAACAAATAAAACAAATAAGATGAAACAAGTAAACACTGTTTTGACAGTCATTCTGTTGGTAGTATTGACTGGATGTGGAAGAAATAAACAATCAAACGATGATTTAATCATCGTGGACGTTTCGAAAAGCTATCCTAAAAAAGAATTGATTCTTCAGGATTTTATGAATGTGGAATATGTTGCGCTGGAAACTACAGATGAGTTTCTTACACAAGGCTTAGTACAAGATGTGGGAAAAGAATACTTATTGGTAACCAATAGGAATAATGATGGGGATATTTTTATTTTTGACAGGCAAACCGGTAAAGGATTAAAAAAGATAAATCGGCGAGGGCAAGGGGCAGAAGAATATGCAAGGATTAATGAGATTATTCTTGATGAAAACAATGATGAAATATTCGTAAAGTCACCGGGAAATAAAATCTTAGTATACGATCTTAACGGAGAATTCAAACGGTGTTTGAATCTTGGTAGAGATATTTCATCTATTTTTGATTATGACAAACATAATTTGATCTGTTATGATATGTCAGATTATCATAACAAAGGAAAAGATAGAAACAAATCGTACCATATTCTTATATCAAAACAGGATGGAAGTATCACCCGGGAAATTTTTATTCCTTTTAAAACGATTAACACACCGATTGTGACTGATGGAGATCGATTTATAGCAAATTATTCTTACCAAATACGCCTAAGTAACGGCAAATGGACACTTATGGACGCATCAGCCGATACATTGTATAACTATGCACCGGATGGTACATTAAGCCCCTTTATTGTAAGAACCCCCTCTGCAAATACTATGGAGCCTGAAATTTTTCTTTATATGGGTATTCATACCGACCGTTATTACTTTATGGAAACCGTTAAAAATGTATTTAACTTTGAAAAAGGTAACGGATTCTATACAGATGAGCTGGTGTACGACAAGAAGGAAAAAGCCATATTTCAAGTTGCCGTATATAATGATGACTATGCAGAAAAAAGAACTGTAGCTATGACGGCGAAATCAATAAATCGCGATATCGAGGATGTCACGAGTTTAAGTGCATCCCAACTTATTGAGATTTATAAGAAAGAGCAACTGAAAGATGGCAAATTGAAAGATATTGCTTCAAAGTTGAATGAAGAAGACAATCCTGTAATCATGTTGGTAAAGCAAAAAAATAGTGGTTTAAAATGAAAAAGGCAACCAACTATTTTATCAAGAGCAGTGGATCATCCACCACCTGCTGAACACTCCTTTTATTCCATTCGCAGGATTGTTGACCGAATAGATGGTGTTGCTCTTGTTCTTTACGTATACTATGAGGTTGTGTCAAAGCGTATTTGACACAACCTCCTTTTCACATTTACATTCAATCATTATAAAAATAACTAACCTTTCATCATGCTATGCTTATCATGATTTTATTTAGCCTTTTACGGTAATTCGTTTGTAACCATATACAGCACGGTCACCCAATTCTTCTTCTATACGAAGCAACTGATTGTATTTCGCCATGCGGTCCGAACGGCTCAACGAACCGGTTTTAATCTGTCCGCTGTTTGTTGCTACGGCAATATCTGCAATGGTTGCATCTTCTGTTTCGCCGGAACGGTGAGAGGTGACTGTTGTATATCCGTGGCGGTGTGCCATTTCAATAGCGTTTAATGTTTCTGTCAGCGAACCTATTTGGTTTACTTTAATCAGAATAGAATTGGCACAACCTTTTTCGATACCTTTTGCCAAGAAATCAACATTAGTAACGAAAAGGTCATCACCTACCAATTGGCAGCGGTCGCCGATACGTTGAGTTAATTTTTTCCAGCCTTCCCAGTCATTTTCACTCATACCGTCTTCGATGGAATCAATCGGATATTCGTTGATAAGTTTCTCCAGATAGTCAATCTGTTCCTCGGCTGTACGTTTTTTACCCTTTTCACCTTCAAACTTGGTGTAATCGTAGATACCGTCATGATAGAATTCGGAAGAAGCGCAGTCCATGCCGATCATTACATCCTTACCCGGTTCATATCCGGCAGCTTTAATAGCGGCAAGGATAGAGTTTAGTGCATCTTCTGTGCCTTCCAGATTCGGAGCGAAGCCTCCTTCATCACCTACAGCTGTACTCAAACCACGGTCTTTTAATACTTTTTTCAAGGCGTGGAATACTTCGGCACCCATGCGCAGTCCCTCTTTGAAAGAGTTTGCACCAACCGGGCGAATCATAAATTCTTGAAAGGCGATTGGGGCATCGCTATGTGATCCTCCATTAATGATATTCATCATTGGGACGGGCAAAACATAAGTATTTGTGCCGCCGATATATCTGTAAAGGGGAATATCAAGATAATTGGCAGCTGCTTTGGCTACGGCAAGTGAAACACCCAGGATAGCGTTTGCACCCAGTTTGGCTTTTGTCTTTGTTCCGTCCAGTGCCAGCATAGCATGGTCAATGCCCATTTGGTCGAGGGCTGACATACCAATCAGATGTGGGGCAATGACTTTATTAACGTTCTCTACTGCTTTCTGTACACCCTTACCGCCGTAACGATGTTTATCACCGTCGCGGAGTTCAAGCGCTTCATGCTCACCGGTCGATGCGCCCGACGGAACGGATGCACGTCCCATGATGCCTGATTCCAATACTACGTCTACTTCTACTGTAGGGTTACCTCTTGAGTCGAGAATCTCTCGTCCTGTAATTTTTTCTATTTTCATTATTTCTCTTGTTTTTTAGTCTCTGCAAATGTACTCACTTATGGGAAGCGGTAGAATAACTATTAATAGGTATTCCGTGCGGTCTCTTTCCCTATAAATCAGTATTATCACTTTTATACTATAAAACAAAGAGAGGGGTGGAAAAGTTCAGTCGTCTTCAACCTTGACTCCTAACAGAGGCAGTAAGTCCATTGCCTGTAATGAACTGACTATAGCCCCTTTCAGGTCAGCTATGTTTAGTTGAATACCTGTTATTCTTGAGCTCCTGAGGTCGATACCTTTTAAAGACGTATGCGAAAAATCTGCTTCAAGCAATTCACAATTGTCGAAAGCTGCTGGTATTAATTTACTGTCATTGAGGCTGGCGTTTCGAAAATCACAATGGCTGAAACGAACGGTTCGCATTTTCGTCATGGAAAGATTGATATATTGTCCATAACAATGCTCCATCCGGACATGGTTTAGGGTGGCTTCCGGAAAACCTGTTCCTAAGAGCTTGCATGATATAAATTCTACCCGGTAGAAAGTAGTTCCGGCAAAGGACACGTTGGATAAGTCGCAATTTTCAAAACGTATGTCTGTTAATTGGGCTGATTTCAACTGGCATTCGTTGAATATTTGTTGTTTGAAAGTACAATTGTTAATACTTAGATAGGGCTTATTTACTTGTCGGACAACTCCTTTAGAGAAATATAAATCAGAAATTTTCTCTTCATCCACCAAAATATCGAGCGGAGTGATGCTTTCGGACTGCTCATTGATGAATGGGGCTATGACTTTAACAGGTTGGACTTTCTTAATTGCTGGTTTCATATATTAGTCTATTGTTTTAAATGTTCTCCGAGGTATCCTCCACCTAATACGGCTAAAAGCCCGAGTATCATACTGGCTAATGTGTAAAATGCGAATATGCCGTAGAAGCCTCCTTTCAGTAAACTCAGGCCATCATTAGCCAAAGTAGAAAATGTGGTAAAACCTCCACAGAAACCAACAGTCAGAAATAGCCTTAATTCGAAGGATAGATCAAGACGTTCTGAAAGTGAATAAAATAATCCTATTAACAAACTTCCAGCAATGTTCACGGCAAATGTTCCCCACGGAAAGGGGAAAAAAGTAGGGCTAAGTTTCTCGTTGACGGCTATTTGTGCCAGATAGCGGGATACACTGCCTATGCCTCCTCCGATAAATATATAAATAATCTCTTTCATCTTTTTTATTTTGTTGGCAAAGTTACCACTGTCAACTGTTTATGCAAACGTTTTCTGATAAATCTTCTTTATTTCAGTTCTATTCGTCGAACCGGAATCTGCTTCTTGCTTATCTTTGTTGCATGATTACTAATTTATATTAAACCATATCATGAAGAACATGAATAAACTGACTTTTAAGTTGGCTTGCTTTTTTCTTTCTCTTTTAGTGAGTAGTGTGGCAATGGCCGAAAGCATTACTTCTCCAAATGGACTCTTGAAACTGAACTTTTCGGTGAATGGAAAGGGGGAGCCTGTGTATGAACTTTCTTATAAGGGTAAAGAAGTGATTAAACCTTCTAAACTGGGCCTTGAACTGAAAGATGATCCCGGTCTGATGGATGGTTTTACATTGATCGATGCCAAGACTTCTTCTTTTGACGAAACCTGGAAACCTGTTTGGGGAGAAGTAAAGCAAATCCGTAACAATTATAATGAGCTTGCGGTAACTTTAGACCAAAAAGCTCAGGATCGTAAGATGTTGATTCGTTTTCGTTTATATGATGACGGACTTGGTTTTCGCTATGAATTTCCGCAGCAAAAGAATCTGAATTATTTTGTGATAAAAGAGGAGCATTCCCAATTTGCTATGACAGGCGATCATACTGCTTTCTGGATACCGGGCGATTATGATACACAAGAATATGATTATACTCGATCGAAGCTTTCGGAAATACGTGGCCTGATGAAAACAGCTGTTACTCCCAATGCTTCCCAGACTCCTTTTTCTCCTACCGGGGTTCAGACTGCTTTACAAATGAAGACCGGTGATGGATTGTATATCAACCTTCATGAAGCTGCCTTAGTGGATTACTCTTGTATGCATCTTAATTTAGATGATAAAAACTTTGTTTTTGAATCATGGCTGACTCCTGATGCACAGGGAGATAAAGGATATATGCAGACTCCTTGTCAGTCTCCATGGCGTACAATCATGGTCAGTGATGATGCACGTGACATTCTTACTTCCAAATTAACATTAAACCTGAACGAGCCATGTAAATTGGAGGATACTTCTTGGATTAAGCCTGTCAAATATGTAGGTGTATGGTGGGAGATGATTACGGGTAAAAGTACATGGGCTTATACTGACGACGTTTATTCAGTGAAGTTGGGTGAGACCGATTATGCTAAAACTAAGCCCAATGGGCGTCATGGTGCCAATAATGAGAATGTGAAACGTTATATCGATTTTGCCGCTGAACACGGTTTTGACCAGGTATTGGTTGAGGGCTGGAATGAAGGATGGGAGGACTGGTTTGGCAAGTCAAAAGATTATGTGTTTGATTTCGTCACTCCATATCCTGACTTTGATGTGAGAATGTTGAATGAATATGCCAAGAATAAAGGGGTAAAGTTGATGATGCACCATGAAACCTCTGCATCTGTTCGTAACTATGAACGCCATATGGACAAAGCTTACCAATTTATGGAAGATAACGGCTACAACGCTGTGAAGAGCGGATATGTAGGCAATATAATCCCACGCGGTGAGCATCATTACGGGCAATGGCTGAATAATCATTATCTCTATGCAGTGAAGAAAGCAGCCGATCATAAAATCATGGTAAATGCTCACGAAGCCGTTCGTCCAACCGGATTGTGTCGTACGTATCCGAATCTGATCGGTAACGAGTCTGCCCGTGGAACAGAATATGAAGCTTTTGGTGGGAATAAACCATTCCACACTACATTGCTTCCTTTTACACGCTTGATTGGTGGTCCAATGGATTATACTCCAGGTATTTTTGACACTCAATTGTCTTTCTTGAGTGGTGAACATAGTTTTGTGCATACCACTTTGGCAAAACAATTGGCCCTTTATGTTACACTTTATAGTCCGCTGCAAATGGCTGCCGACCTTCCGGAGAGTTATGAGCGCCACATGGATGCATTTCAGTTTATTAAAGACGTGGCAGTAGACTGGGATGACAGTAAATATATTGAAGCAGAACCGGGAGAATATATCACGGTGGCTCGAAAAGCCAAAGGAACCGATAATTGGTTCGTTGGAGGTATTACAGGTGAAAAATCCCGTACTTCTACATTCGTTCTTGATTTCCTGGATCCGGGGAAACAGTATGTAGCCACTTTATATGCTGATGGGAAAGATGCGGATTATGAGAAGAATCCTACCTCTTATGAGATTAAAAAAGGTATAGTGACTAATAAAACCAGGATTTCTACTAAATTGGCTCGTAGTGGAGGTTTCGCTCTCAGTCTGATAGAAGCTACTCCGGCCGACCGAAAAGAACTTAAAAAGTGGAAATAAAGGTGGGTTAGTGGTAAAAAGGTTAGTTTGGTTATTTTTTTGAAATGAAAGAGTCCGGATACACAATATGTATGTCCGGACTCCTTTTGTTGATAGTTACTATATTATCAATTAAGTGAGTCATCTCTTGACTTTCTATTTTTATCTGCTGTTCTTATCTTTATTGATTATATCGTTTTTAATCAAGTGATTAATAGTCTAATGTTGAATGTTTATAAAGCTAACTTTAACATAGAGTTAAAGCTTGTTTTTTGAATGCAAAGAACAAGTTGTTTGCATTTAAAAGATTTGTTCTTTGTACAGAGGGAATAACGATCTTTGTTTTCTCCTTAACATTGTTAAATTATTCTGTTATGATTATATCTTTGCTTTGATAGCTTTTGTTCCCTATATATAATAAGGTGTAAACAACTCTACTTATTAGCTCCTCCATCCAGTAACTCGGCTATTTTCTTTTTCAGGTTTAGCTTGATAATTTCATCTTGCTGCAGTTCTATTTCTACTGTAATTTTGGCATTTCCCAATTTATATCTGATATCTTCATTATCATAATTTCTCTGTTCTTTTTTGATGCTATATAAAAGGGAAAAATCATAATCTAACGCCAGTGAAATATTGTATAATGTATCCGTATCGATGCTTTTCCTTGTTAGTAGGTAATCTACACTTTGAGGCTTAACGTCCAACCGTCTTGCGAGTTCGGCTTTAGTAACCTGTCTCTCAGACATTACATTCTTGATAATTTCACCTATATAAATATTACTTTTTTTCATTTGCATGAAAGTACAACATAATCTGAAGAGTTAGGTTTATCGATATAAAAGAATCTCTGTCTATTTTTGTATTTTGTTCATAATTTATTTGTTTTATCAGATAAATTAGGATATATTTGCAGCGGATCACTGAGAGAAGTGAAACAACACTCTTCTGGTAGCAGAAGAAAAACAGAGTGGAACATAACATTTATATTATTACTATTATTCATTAAAATTTTGAGATTATGAAAAAGAAACTCGTGATGGTAGCAGTGCTCCTGGGTGCTTTGTCACTGGGAGCTTGCGTTGATAACAACGAATCGACTTCAGTAGAGGCAGTGCGTAATGCTAAAGCTGAGCAGTTGAAAGGCTTGGCAGCATTGGCAAATGCACAAGCTGAGGCTACGAAAATTACAGCTGAAGCTGAGGCTGCATTAAAAAATGCACAAGCTGAATACCAGAAAGAAATGACTGAAGAGGCTAAACAGAAATTTGCTGTTGAAATTGAACGAATTAAAGCCGAGGCGGAAAAAGCAATTGCTGAAGCAAAGAAAGCTGCTTCTGAAGCTGAACTGGCTATTTTAAAAAATGCTGATGAACGTGTTCAGTGGTTATACGGACAGTATACTATAGCTGCTGGTGAATTGGCTGTTTTGAATGAAAACTTTCTTACCAGAACAGCCGGTCTTGCTCAGTTAGAAGCAGGTATAACTACAGCAGAAGCAAATGCTAAGATTAACACTATTACTTTGAATAGAAGTATCGCAGCGGAAACTGCTAAATTGGAGGTTCTGAAAGACCCAGTTAATGCAAATATTGATAAGGATGCGCTTAACGCTAAAAAGGAGGCTGCTCTTCAAAAGTATAGGTTAGCCAATAGTACAGTGATGAATAATGAAGGTGCTGCTTTGGATGCAGACGCCAAAGGTATTCAGGAAGCTATTGATGCTTTGGATAGAGATGCAATTGAAGAGGTAAATAATCTTTATTATGGTGTCGTTGCATTTACAGGAACAGAATATTTGCAGTGGGAATCGACTACTGGTATTAAATCTGATGTTGTTAATTTAGGGGCTTATATAAGTGAAAGCCAAAAACTTGAAGCAGAAACATCTTTTGCAAATCGTGTAAAAAATGCGGCAGATGCTTTGGGTACGTCAGCAGATACTAAGGATAAGAATACTGCTTATGGTCGTCTTGCTTCTGCTAATGCACAGTTGGAAGATGCAAATAAGATGGGTGAAACAACAGATGCAGAAAAGGAGGCTAAAGAGCAAGCTATAGAAAATGCAAAGCGTGCAATTGCTTCTGCGAAAGATGGTATTGTGATTGCACAAGCTGAGTATGATAAAGAAAAGGCTGCTTCTGATGAATTTGCTGCTACTCTTGCAGCTGTTGATGTAAAAGCATATAATGATGCCGTTAGTGCAATTGTAGCATTGGTTAAAGCGAATGAAACTGTTGCTAAAGCATTTAATGATGCAAATGAGACTCCGATGAAACTTTGGAGTGAGTATAGTGTTCTTAATGCACTTTATAATAATAGTCAGAACCTTGAAGAATTAATTGCTCAATGTGAATTAAATATTGCTCAGGCTAAGGAACAGATTAAATTCTATGAAGCTAATATCACGAATGCTGAGGCTCAATTAGCTAAGGGAAAAGAAGAGTTGGATAATCTGGAAAAAGAGATTGCTGCTAAGAAAATTATTGTTGACAATGCAAAAGCTGCGTTGGATGCAGAATTAAGAGCTGAATAATCACCTAAAGTAACGGCAGAAAACAACAAATCAAAAAAAGTATCGTATGAAAATAAAAAGACTTTTAGTGTTGGCCGTTCTACCCATGATGTGTCTTGCAGCTAATGCACAGAACTGTAGTAAAGACAATACTCCTAAAAAAGGAGACTTTACGGTAGCGGCTACTGTTGGATACAATAGTTACACAAATGTCACAGCCCCTTCGGGGCTGCTGACTGACTATGAAGTCAGAGCGCTCTCAACCAACTGGGCAGACAAAAAGCTGATGGTTGGTTTCGAAGGGGGCTGGTTCTTCAAAGATCAGTGGAAACTAAATTTGGGTGGCGGTGTCAGCTTCACGAATAACCCCGGTTATCCGGCTGTTCCCGGTACAATAGACGAAAATACGGAGATCGGTGATGGGAGTATCCCTAACTACCGTGCCGTAGCCGATGCTCAGTCGTTCGCCTATAATGTGTCGGCAGGTGTTGATCGTTATTTCAACATCAAGCGTGTTCCTAACCTGATGTGGTATACAGGCGTTCGCGTAGGTTTTGCTTACGGCGAAAATGAAATGAAGTATGATGAAGAGACCTCTATGGGCAAATCGGTTGCCGAAAGCTGGAATCTTCGTGGCGCCTTGACTATCGGTGTCGATTACTATGTTCTTCCTGCCCTCTACGTCGGTGCGCAAATCGATCCGTTTGCTTATACGTACAACAAGACCACGTATAATCCGCAAGCCGGTCTTGGCGATCTGTCGGCAGACAGCCATAACTACAGTGTTTTGGCAGCTCCGACATTGAAGATCGGATTTAAGTTTTGACCTCTATCTCCATCCGGCCGATAGGTTATCGGTCGGGTGGGTGATTTTATAAATAAGTCCATTTATTTATACCTCCCCGGTGTCCGTGACGGCTGTCGGGGATTTTTATTTATTGTCTTCTTCAAAATCAAAGTCAAAATCAAAGTCATCCATAAATTCCGGAGTAGTGAATTCTTCAATGCTTCGACGGTCTTTTTTAGTCGGGCGTCCGGTGCCTCTTGCGCGATCAATGAAACCACTGATTTTGCTCATTTCCAAAAGTTCGTATTGATCGGGTGTCGTTACGTTTTCCATCATCTCGGATACAAGCTTTGCTCCGATTCGTTTCTCGATAGCTTGTAATACTTTGAAAGAGTATGTAATGGGGGGCTTTTTTACTTGAATTACGTCTCCTGGCTTTATCATACGAGATGCTTTCACAAACGATCCGTTGATGCTGATTCGTCCTTTTTTGCAGGCCTCAGCGGCGATGGTGCGGGTTTTGAAGATGCGGACTGCCCACATCCATTTATCTATTCTTGCTTCAGGCATTGGGTTATAAATTGAAAATGAATTATTATTTTTTGTTGAATTGATTCATCGTTATGTCGATTCCTGCCAAACAAAAGCTTTTGGCAATCTCTCCGGCTGTCTCCAGGCGCTCGTTCATTGTTGTCCAGTCTTCTTCCGTAAAATGTCCTAATACGAAATCAACTTGTCCGCCCTTTGGGAAGTCATTGCCAATGCCAAATCTCAACCGTGCATAATTCTGAGTTCCCAAGATAGCTGCGATATGTTTTAATCCGTTATGACCTGCATCGCTACCTTTGCTTTTCAGACGTAATGTTCCAAAAGGAAGAGCCAGGTCATCAACGATGATTAGCATATTCTCCAATGGAATATTTTCCTTTTGCATCCAATAACGCACGGCATTGCCACTTAGATTCATAAATGTCGAAGGCTTCAACAGAATCATTTGTCTTCCTTTTACAGATAGGGTAGCTGTAAAGCCATAACGACCGTCCTTGAATGATAGGTTGTTTGCTTTAGCCAAAGCATCCAACACCATAAAGCCTATATTATGGCGAGTTTCATGGTATTCTGGACCAATGTTGCCTAATCCGACAATTAAGTATTTCATATCTTTCAGTTTATTTGTTTTTAAATAAAAACGCAGATTAACACAGATGTGAAATCTGCATTAATCTGCGTTTGAATGATATCTCTAATAAAGGATAGCGATATTATTTTCCTGCTGCAGCAGCTGCACCTCTTGCCGCACGAGTCAACTTAACGGCACATACAACAGCTTCTTTTGCATTCAGAAGTTCCAGTCCTTCATAGCTCAATTCGCCTACTTTAACTGTTTTGCCAAGACCCAAGTGAGATACATTGACAGTCAGTTTCTCAGGAATAACGTTGTACAAAGCTTTAACTTTCAGTTTACGCATCTGCAATGCTAATTTACCACCGGCTTTCACACCTTCAGCAAGACCTTCAAGTTGTACCGGTACTTCCATTACGATAGGTTTAGCTTCGTCAATCTGATAGAAGTCTACGTGCAGGATAGTATCTTTTACAGGGTGAAATTGAATGTCTTTCAAAATCGCATTCACTTTTTTACCATCGATAATCAGGTCTACTACGTGGATGTGCGGAGTATAAACCAGATTGCGAAGTCCTTCGTTAGTCACTGTGAAGTGAACAACTTCTCCACCACCGTAAAGTACACAAGGTACACCACCGTTGTTACGAATTTCTTTCAAAGCTCTTGCCTGTTCAGAAGAGCGTTCTGCAATTGTTCTTGCAGTTCCTTTAACTTCAATTGATCTCATTTCTTGAAATTTTTTGTGTTACTCTAAATTAAGTTATTTTGCTTGCTTAATTCACCATCACACGATGTGATTATCACACGATGTGCAAAAAGCGGTGCAAAAGTACACTTTCTTTCTGAAATATCAAAGAATTGATGTTTTTAATTATTCAAAATCAATATCTATTTTAATTTCACTATCTAAAACTGCAGTTTCAGTTTCGCTTTCAGATTCGATTTTTTTTCCGGATTCTAATTCTTCGGTATATTCTTGATTCTGATTGATATAACTGATCGCTTGTTCAAGACCGGACATGAATTTACCAAAATCTTCTTTATACAAAAAGATTTTATGCTTTTCAAAACTTACCTGGGAATCGTCTCCTTCTCCCATTACGACTTTTTTGCTTTCAGTGATAGCAAGAAACATTTCATCTTTACGGTTCTTTTTAACGTCCAGATAATATATACGTTTACCAGCTTTAATCGATTTGGAGAATACAATCTCTTTATCATTCATGTCTGTTCCTATTTTCTTTTTAAAATCTTCCATATTGTTAGGTCTGTTTATAATTGGCTTCAAAATTGGATATTTTTTTTAAACCGTCAAAAGAAAAAGGAAAGAGAATGAAATACTGCATTAAAAAATGTGATTTATTTGCGTAAACTCATTAAAAATGTCTACTTTTGCAATTCGTTAATAACAGTATTAATTAAGATTATGATTAACAGAGTTCTTATTCGTCTAAAGATCATACAGATAGTGTATGCTTACTATCAAAACGGCAGCAAAAATTTAGACTCAGCGGAGAAAGAGTTGTTCTTTAGCCTCTCTAAGGCTTACGACTTATACAACTATTTGCTGATGCTTATGATTGCTTTGACGGAATATGCACAAAAACGCATTGACACAGCGAAAGCTAAATTGGCGCCGACAAAAGAAGAGTTGTATCCTAACATGAAGTTTGTGGAAAATAAGTTTATCGCACAACTTGAAGTAAATAAACAATTGAGCGAGTTTATAGCTAACCAGAAAAGAACCTGGGCAAACGATCAGGACTTTATCAAAGAATTGTACGAGAAGATTATTGCATCCGATATATATAAAGAATATATGGCTTCTTCCGATAAATCTTACGAAATGGATCGTGAGTTGTGGAGAAAACTATATAAAACGTTTGTTTTCAATAATGATTCGCTGGATCAAGTGTTGGAAGATCAGAGTTTATATTGGAATGATGATAAAGAGATTGTTGATACATTTGTATTGAAAACTATCAAGCGTTTTGAAGAAAAACAAGGGGCTAACCAGCCATTATTGCCTGAGTTTAAGGATGATGAAGATCAGGAATTTGCACGGCGCTTGTTCCGTCGGGCCATTCTGAATGCCGATTATTATCGTCATCTGATCAGTGAAAACACAAAGAACTGGGATTTGGATCGTGTAGCTTTCATGGATGTGATTATTATGCAGTGTGCGTTGGCAGAAATTCTTAGTTTTCCGAACATTCCGGTCAGTGTTTCGTTAAATGAGTATGTAGAGATTGCCAAACTCTATAGTACAGTGAAGAGCGGTAGCTTTATCAATGGTACATTGGACGGAATAGTTAATCAATTAAAAAAAGAAGGTAAGTTGACAAAAAACTAATACCTTTGTCCAAATAGATTAAAAAACTAAAAAACTGATTATTTTATGAACCTATTAACTGTATTTTTTCAAGCTCCTGCTGCTGGCCCTGATGGTAGTTTGATGTGGATTATGCTGATAGCAATGTTTGTTATCATGTATTTCTTCATGATTCGTCCGCAGAATAAGAAACAGAAAGAGATCGCTAATTTCCGTAAGTCTCTCCAGGTGAATCAGAATGTAATTACTGCTGGTGGTATTCATGGTGTGATTAAGGAAATCAATGATGATTATATTGTTCTTGAAATCGCTTCTAATGTAAAAATTAAGATAGATAAGAACTCTATTTTTGCAGATGCTTCAGCTGCCAATAGCCAGTCTGCTACGAAATAAGGAACTAAAAATAAATAAAGCCTATGTTCGAACGTAGGAACATAAAGTATATTTATTTAAAATTATCAAGAAGGATTAAGGACTTTCTGCTTAGTGATAAGAGCAGAGAGTTCTTAATTTTTTTATTTTTCTTTTTTATTGCAGGTGGATTTTGGCTGCTTCAAACATTAAATAATGATTATGAAGCAGAATTTTCAATTCCTGTTCGTCTGAAAGGAGTACCTAATCATGTAGTTTTAACTTCTGAACCTCCTTCTGAATTGCGTATCAAAGTAAAAGATAAGGGTACGGTATTGCTGAACTATATGTTGGGCAAAAGTTTCTTTCCGGTAAATATCGATTTTTCTGAGTCAAAGGCCCCTAATAATCATGTGAAGATTTATACTTCAGAACTTGAGAAAAAGATTCTGGGACAGCTCAATGTGTCCACTCGTCTGCTTTCTGTCAAACCAGATACCTTGGAGTATATTTATTCTACCGGAAAGTCGAAATTGGTGCCTGTTAAATTAGAGGGTAAAGTTACTGCAGGGCGTCAATACTATATTTCCGATACCATTTATTCTCCGGATTCTGTTTTAGTATATGCTCCTGTAGCTATATTGGATACAATTACAACTGCCTATACACAAAAAGTGAACTTTGAGAATGTAGCGGATACATTGAGGCAACGAATTGCGCTTGCCGGAGTGAAAGGAGCTAAGTTTGTTCCCGGAGCGATTGATTTAACTTTGCCTGTGGATATATATACGGAAAAGACTGTTGAAGTACCATTGCGTGGTATTAATTTTCCGGCAGATAAGGTGTTGAGAGCTTTTCCGTCTAAAGTCCAGATTACATTTCAGGTTGGACTAAGCCGTTTTCGCAAAATTAAGGCAAGTGATTTTGTTGTAAATGTCTCTTATGAAGAACTTTTAAAGTTGGGCACTGATAAATATACTGTCAAATTGAAGTCAGTTCCACGTGGAGTGAGTCATATACGCATTCATCCGGAGCAGGTTGATTTTCTTATAGAACAAGTTTCTTCTTATGGCAATTAAAATTGGTATAACCGGTGGGATAGGCAGTGGCAAAAGTATTGTTTCACGGCTACTTGAAGTAATGGGGATTCCTGTCTATATTTCAGATGAAGAGTCCAAGAGAATTGTAGCGACCGATCTTGTTATACGTAAGGAACTGTGCGACTTGGTAGGAGAGGAGATTTTCTTAAACGGTAAATTAAATAAGGTCTTATTGGCTTCATACCTTTTTGCTTCCTCCATACATGCTTCTCAGGTCAATAGAATCATACATCCGAGAGTTAAAGAGCATTTCAGGCAATGGGCTTCACACAAGGGTTGCATGGATATTATAGGTATGGAATCAGCAATCCTTATAGAGTCGGGGTTTGCTGATGAGGTTGATTATATTGTGATGGTTTATGCCCCTTTAGAAATAAGGGTGGATCGTACAGTTCGACGTGACAATGCTTCGTGTGAACAGATAATGCAACGTATTCGGAGCCAAATGAGTGATGAAGAAAAGTGTGAACAGGCTTCTTTCGTTATAATAAATGATGATGAGAAACCGTTGATACCACAGATTTTAGAGTTAATTGCTTTCCTATATCAAAAGATTCATTACCTTTGCTCCGCAAAAAATAACTAATATAAAAGTAATATACTATGTTAAAGACTATTTTGTCTATCTCCGGTAAACCGGGATTGTATAAGCTTATTTCGCAGGGGAAAAATATGTTAATTGTAGAAACAATTGATGCGACTAAGAAACGTTTTCCTGCTTATGGTAATGAAAAGATTATCTCTTTGGCAGATATAGCAATGTACACAAACGATTCAGAAGTACCTTTGCGTGACGTATTGCGTTCAATAAAAGAAAAGGAAAATGCAGCTATGGCCTCTATAGATGTGAAGAAGGCTACTCCCGAGCAACTACGCCAATATTTAGCTGAGGTTTTGCCTGATTTTGATCGTGACAGAGTGTATGTGAATGATATCAAGAAATTGATCTTATGGTACAATATTCTTGTTTCTAACGGAATTACAGAATTTGGTGAAGAAGCTGCTGCTGAGGCGGAATAAAAATTAATTCTGTTTCTTTTAGTTAAAAGCGCAATATCCCTTACTGAAAGGGGGATATTGCGCTTTTATTTTTTATCATGCCCCAATAAACAAAAGGCTCCTTAAGCTGTTCTTGCATAACTATATAAAATTTGCATAGAATATTTTAGAGAACTTATTTGTCGTATTCAGGGCTTTTTAATTATCTTTGTTGCAATCCGTCGATACCTGAAGAGTCAGTGTTGCGAGGAATATTACACAAAAAGAACAAAAGCGTTTTTAAGATATTATTCTGTACTTGAAATCTGGACAATTTCACTATTCAGGAATAATGCAACGAACGCTCATGCTCTGCTGTATATGCAAATATATAGTATCGAGCGTGGGTTGTTGTACATTATTTGAATAGTGGCAGTCCAGAGCCTCAGGTACGATAATTGCAACGTTCCCACGCTTTTTTATATACGAAAGATTCTTTCGAGGGAACCGGGAGTGATAGGAGAGAAGGAAAGAGCATGAAAGCAACAAGAGATAGCGGTATCTGTATGAAACTGGACGATTTTACCGGAGTTTTGTCTTTGGAACGTCTGCAAGTTAATACAATGGTATACCTGTATAGTGAGCAGGGTGAGTTAATAGGGAAGATTCACTCAACGGGAGATTGTGTTACTTTTATATTGCCGAGAAGAGGCATGTATGTGCTTGTTATTCATTGTGCATCCTATCCGGTGGAGGTCAAGAGGATCACTTATTGAACTTTCAAGAAAGAGAAAAGCCGGTATACCATAAGGCATACCGGCAGATCGCTATAGTTTATAGATTCTCAATTCTTTAGTTACGAAAAACCAATCCGTCACCTTGTGCATCTACAATAATTGCTTTACTACGGTCTACTTCTTGTGCTAATAATTTCTTTGATAAATCATTTAATAAATATCTCTGAATAGCTCTTTTTACAGGACGTGCACCGAACTCTGGATCATAACCTACTTGTGAAAGAAAATCTAAAGCGGCATCTGTCAGCTTCAACTCTACTCCATTACCCGCAAGCATCTTCTGCACACTTTTGATTTGCAGCAGGACAATTTGTTTTATTTCTTTTTCCGTTAGTGGTAGAAACATGATGGTTTCATCAATACGGTTTAAGAATTCGGGGCGTATGGTTTTCTTTAGCATATTCATTACCTCTTTCTTGGTTTCTTCTACAACTTCGTCTTTGTTGGCGCTGTTCAGTTTTTCCATTTGACTCTGTATGTAGCTACTACCCATATTAGAGGTCATGATGATGATTGTATTTTTGAAATTTACCACGCGACCTTTATTGTCTGTTAACCTTCCGTCATCAAGTACCTGTAACAATATATTGAATACATCCGGATGAGCCTTTTCGATCTCGTCAAACAGTACTACAGAATAGGGTTTACGCCGTATGGCTTCTGTCAACTGTCCTCCTTCATCGTATCCCACGTATCCCGGAGGTGCTCCAACTAAACGTGAAACACTATGTTTCTCCTGATATTCACTCATATCAATACGGGTCATCATTGTTTCATCATCAAAAAGAAACTCTGCAAGTGCTTTAGCCAGTTCGGTTTTACCTACTCCGGTAGTGCCCAGGAAGATGAAGGAACCAATCGGACGCTTGGGATCCTGCAATCCTGCGCGGCTGCGGCGTACGGCATCGGATACAGCTGCAATGGCTTCATCTTGCCCGATAACACGCTGATGTAATTCTTCTTCAAGATGAAGTAACTTGTCCTTTTCACTCTGCATCATTTTGCTTACGGGAATTCCGGTCCAGCGGGATACTACATCGGCGATATCTTCAGCATCTACCTCTTCCTTTATCATAGCTGTATCCCCTTGCATTTCATGTAACTTTTTCTGGGTATCCTCAATTTCCTTATTCAATTCTTGTAATTTTCCATATCGGATTTCTGCAACTTTCCCATAGTTGCCTTCACGTTCAGCCTTGTCGGCTTCAAATTTAAGATTTTCGATTTCAACTTTGTTCTGCTGGATTATATCCATCAGACTTTTTTCACTTTGCCATTTTGCTTTGTATGATTTCTCCTGTTCTTTCAGTTCGGCCAATTCTTTGCCGATTGTTTGTAATTTCGGTTCATCATTTTCGCGTTTAATGGCTTCCCGTTCGATCTCTAACTGTTTGATTTTACGTGATATTTCATCCAATCCTTCCGGGACGGAATCTACCTCCATACGGAGTTTGGCTGCCGCCTCATCCATGAGGTCAATTGCTTTATCCGGTAAAAAACGATCAGTTATATATCGACTGCTTAATTCTACGGCAGCTATGATTGCATCGTCTTTGATACGTACATGGTGATGATTTTCATATCGTTCTTTCAGACCACGCAGAATGGATATTGTACTCAGATTATCTGGCTCATCTACTTGTACTATCTGGAAACGGCGTTCCAAAGCTTTGTCTTTCTCAAAATACTTCTGGTATTCATCAAGGGTCGTAGCACCGATGGAACGTAACTCTCCACGGGCAAGTGCAGGTTTCAAGATATTAGCTGCATCCATGGCACCTTCTCCCTTCCCGGCTCCTACCAATGTATGGATCTCATCGATGAAGAGTATGATGTTACCTTCAGATTTTTTCACTTCATTCACTACGGATTTAAGCCGCTCTTCAAACTCTCCTTTGTATTTGGCTCCTGCAACCAGTGCCCCCATATCCAGAGAGTATACTTGTTTATCTTTCAGGTTTTCAGGAACATCTCCCCGGAGGATACGGTGTGCCAGTCCTTCAACTATTGCTGTTTTACCGGTACCCGGTTCACCTATTAATATAGGGTTATTTTTGGTGCGTCGACTCAGAATCTGAAGTACACGCCGAATTTCTTCGTCACGTCCGATCACCGGATCGAGTTTGCCGCTACGAGCGGCTTCGTTCAGGTTTATGGCGTATTTTTCCAGTGATTGATAATTATCTTCACTGGACTGAGAAGTGACTTTTTCTCCTTTTCTCAATTCATTAATAGCTCCGCGTAGTTCTTTTTCGGTCATTCCTGCATCTTTCAGAATAGTAGATACAGTACTCTTTACCGTTAGTAATGCCAGTAATAAGTGTTCCAGTGAAACAAATTCATCACCCATTTCTTTGGAATACTGTGTTGCTTTCTGGAAGACTTCGTTTGCTTCCCGACTCAAATAAGGCTCACCACCCGAAACTTTTGGGAAAGAGTCAATTTGCTTGTCGAGTACAAGGGCGATTTGCTGGCCGTTCAATCCTAACTTCTGGAAGATAAAGTTAGTAACATTTTCGCCTACCTTCATCACTCCATACAGGATATGAGCTGTTTCAATGGCTTGTTGTCCCCGGCTTTGTGCCAGATTGATCGCTTCCTGTACAGCTTCCTGTGATTTAATGGTAAAATTGTTGAAATTCATATCGTTTATTCTCCTTTCTTTTTCTTATTTTCAATAACACTATTGAAGGCGCAAAAGATTTGCCATGGGTTAAAAACTGACTTTTTTTCAGCTTTTTAAGGAATGTAAAAGCCAAAATGTCATATATTTTCCTTTTTACAAGGAAATTGTGTCCGAATGCAAGGGCATTTTAGAAGTATGTTGTATCTTTATAGCCTGAATATAATTATAAAGGAATTACTATATGGACGAAAAAATAAAGTTCTCTTCGAATGTGATATTGATAGATGCAGCGTTCTTGAATTTAGTTATAACGGATCTGAAGAAATATTTTGAGCGAACATTGAAGCGTGAGTTACAAGAGATTGATCTTTCGGAATTGATAACTTATTTAGCGTTAGACTCAGGCATAACAGAAGGAGAAAATCAGATTCAAATATTAGTGGTATACGATAAGAATTCCGTCCGGTTATCTAATTGTGTACCGTCTGATTTATCTACAGAGCTGAATGGTGTAGCGTTTAAGAGTCAGTTTGGAGAGTTTTCTTTTGCCGGTGTACCTTGTGAGGAAATGGTATCCCGTGAGGAATTATATCTCGATTTATTAAATATTGTTGCAGATTCTGCCGATGTGAGACAATTGATTTTAGTCTCTTTTAATGAAGAATATGGTGATAAAGTAATGAATCGGTTGAAAAAGATTAAAAATAAAAAAACGATTCAGTTTCGTATGAATGAACCGGAGGAAATGCTGGAAGGGCATCAATGGGAAATGCTTGCATATCCGTTGATGCAAGCGTTGGGAATCAGGGGAGAAGAATTGTAATTATAGACAATAAACCTTTATATTTATGTCTGATTTTCGTCTAAAAGTATTTTTAAGTGTTGCTAAGAACCTTAGTTTTACGAAAGCGTCACAAGAGTTGTTTGTCAGTCAGCCTGCTATAACCAAGCATATTCAGGAATTGGAAACTTGCTATCAGGCCCGCTTGTTTGACAGGCAAGGGAATAAGATATCTTTGACAGAGGCAGGGAAGCTTTTGCAAGAACATAGTGAAAAGATATTGGAGGACTATAAACGGCTGGAATATGAAATGCATTTACTCCATAATGAATATATAGGTGATTTAAAGTTAGGTGCCAGTACTACAATTGCGCAATATGTGCTTCCTCCTTTATTGGCTAATTTTATAGCAAAATTTCCTCAGGTAAATCTTTCTTTGCTGAATGGGAATTCCAGAGAAATAGAAGCAGCTTTGCAGGAACACCGCATTGACTTAGGTTTAGTGGAGGGAATTTCTCGTTTGCCGAATCTTAAATATACTACGTTTTTGCAGGATGAATTGGTGGCTGTTGTCCACACAGGTAATAAGCTCTCATTACCGGATGAAATTACTCCCGAAGATTTATCCAGAATTCCTCTTGTGCTTCGTGAGAGAGGTTCGGGCACGTTGGATGTTTTTGAAAGAGCTTTGTCCGGACATAATATAAAGTTATCATCTTTGAATGTGCTTTTATATTTGGGTAGTACGGAGAGTATCAAATTATTTCTGGAACATACAGATTGTATGGGAATTGTTTCTATCCGTTCCATCAGTCGTGAATTACTTTCCGGTACTTTTCGGGTTATCGAAATCAAAGGCATGCCTATGTTGCGTGAATTCTGTTTTGCCCAACCCCAAGGGCAGGAGAGTGGATTGTCACAGGTTTTGATGCAGTTTGCCATGCATCATAATAAAAAGTTATAAAGCATAATTAGATGCAATTGGCATATACCGATAAGTAGCCGTATCTTTGCACCCGAAAAATAAAAAAGATAATAAGATATGGTATCAGCTATTACGAAAACGTTACAGACAAACAATAAAAAGGTCTATGTTTCTTTACTTTCTATTTTGACTTTATTTCTAATGTTGGATTATGTTCCAGGATTGCAGGCACTTTCTGCATGGGTAACTCCACCATTAGCTCTCTTCCTTGGGTTAGCTTTCGCATTGACATGTGGACAGGCGCATCCGAAATTTAATAAAAAGACATCCAAATATTTGTTGCAATACTCTGTTGTCGGATTAGGTTTTGGTATGAATTTGCATTCGGCACTTGCTTCCGGTAAAGAAGGAATGGAGTTTACTGTTATTTCAGTAATCGGTACACTGATCATTGGGTGGTTTATTGGTCGTAAGTTCTTGAAGGTAGATCGTAATACCTCTTATCTTATCAGTTCGGGTACGGCGATTTGTGGTGGTAGTGCTATTGCTGCTGTAGGTCCTGTAGTAAAGGCGAATGATAGTGAAATGTCTGTAGCGTTGGCTACAATATTCATATTAAACGCACTTGCACTTTTTATCTTTCCAGTAATCGGACATGCTTTAAATATGAGTCAACATGAGTTCGGAACTTGGGCTGCCATTGCTATTCATGATACAAGTTCTGTGGTAGGTGCCGGTGCTGCATACGGTGAGGAGGCACTAAAAGTTGCTACTACTATTAAATTGACCCGTGCCCTTTGGATTATTCCAATGGCATTTGCTACTTCGTTTATCTTTAAAAGTAAAGGACAGAAGATCAGCATTCCTTGGTTTATCTTCTTCTTTGTATTAGCTATGATTGTGAATACCTATTTGTTGGATAGTGTGCCTGCATTGGGGGCAGCTATCAATGGATTGGCTCGTAAGACTTTAACTATCACTATGTTTTTCATCGGGGCTTCTCTTTCATTGGATGTTGTGAAGTCCGTAGGTATCAAACCTTTGATACAGGGAGTACTTTTGTGGGCAGTGATTAGTCTGAGCACTTTAGCATATATTTATTGGTGCTGATTAAATATAAACAGAACTGTATGTAAGAGGTACGATGTCTAAATACATCGTACCTCTTACATATAATAACTATCCTATATCATTTACTCTGTACTTATGTTTTTTAATTCTTTCCCAAGGTTTTTTAGTTCGTCATTCAAAGCGTTTAATTCTTCGCTATAATTTGTATCTATAGTGTTCAAATTATAAGTTCCGCTTAATTCTATCATACCTTTTTGTTTGCGTATATCTTTCTTGCTGTCATAAATGACAGGTTTATTATTGGTATAGAGCCTATCTCCTGATATTATAAAGCACTGACTGGTATTTTGATACAACATTAGTTTTTTGATATCATCCGTCGTCATATCTCCTTCCATATATACAAATTTTAGGGAAGATGCTCCGTCCATTACCATAATTAGTTCTTTTATCTTACTTCCTTTACGATTTACATAGATTTCTGAACCGGAAGTTGTCCCTTTTTGTTTCATCAATAGTTCATATTTGGATGACTGCACCAAAGAACGAATATCTTTAGCCATCTCTTCACGTATCTTATTATCACGCGTAGAAAGGACCTGAACAGAATTCAAGTGTTCTGCCACCTTACCTATATAAAGGTCCTTCATAAATAAGTTCGGATTTAGTTCCATCATTGCTTTAGAGATGTAAACTGATGATACCCCTTTCATGTCGTTGTATTTGTTGAACAGATTCTTTTGTGCCTGACAAAAGAGAGGTGATAATAGCAGCACACAAACCAGAATAAATTTCATTGTTTTCATAACCGTTTATTTTTTTATTTCGTTTTTTACTTCTTGATGTATTCTTCTCATGTCAATTTGGCTTTCCTTCACTTCATTGAACCCGTTGTTCAGGTTAACGGAAATCTCCAGTAATGTCGCCTGAAACATTCGATAGGCTTCTTCCGGGTCAGAAAACGTGTCTTGCGGTGTAGGTGGACACACATTTTTACCCAGATTGTCGATACCATATCCAAGACCGACAAGTAATAGTATAGTGGCTGCTATACTTCCAATCCAGCGCCAATTGTTCTTGGAACTGTTGGGGCGGAAGAAGCGTTGTTCTTTCTCGGCCATTTCATCAATCAACAAGTTTAGTTTGTCCTCCAAATATGCAGGAATTTCCACATCATGATCTGCGTTTAAGTAAAGGTTAAGAAAGATTTCTTTGTCCTTCAGCAGATGTTCGGGCACTTCCGTTGTTCTGAAATAATCTCTCAGCGCCTCTTCTTGGCTCTCGGTAGTAGTCCCCTCATAAAACTTGGCGAGCAACCTTTCAATTTCTTCGACTTTCATAATTATTCCATTTATTAAATTCTTCACGTATCTTTTTCCTTGCTCGTGATAGCAGTACACGAACATTAATAGAATTCAATCCGGTAACTTGTTCTATCTCTTCGTAAGAACAGCCTTTGATATCGCGCATGTTTATGATCCGTTGCTGCTGTTCGGGTAAGTGGGCTATGATATCTGTTACCTGTCGTGCGCCTTCGCGTACTTCCAGGTTGTCCGACTGGGAAATATCCTGAACGGCAGACAGTTCTACGGTTTGTCGGGACAATATGTACTTTCCTGAGCGGAGCAAATCAAAACACATATTCTTTACCAAAGTGACACTAAATGCTTCCGGATTACTAATAACAGTCAGTCCTTCCCGCTTATCCCACAGCTTCAGGTAGGCTTCTTGCACTATATCCTCCGCATCGGCTGAATTCTCCAGTAGTCGGTAAGCTACACGGTACAGTTTGCGGTGATAAGGCAGAAACTCTTTTTTAAAACTCTCAGCATCCATGGATTCGTTTTTGTCAATGTTTATATTTGTAAGACGTAACGGGACGAATTATGTTACAAAGAAAGAGAAAAAAGAGCAAGTAATATGAAGATATTTGATGAAAAGGATGTACTTTTAATGACTTAATTAAAATGAAATACTATGAGTGAAAGTGAAATTACGAAATTGGATATTATTGTAGAGGTATTAGGTGAGAGAGAACCGGAGATACGGCGCTTGGTTACATTGGATGATCGGATAAGGACATTTGCAGAGTCTGGTGATGAAAATGGTCAGAGAATGCCAATTGAACTTATAGCGGAGTGGGCGATGTTACTGGATAAGTACTATCCGTTGGCATTGGAAAAACGGAATTCTCTGAATTGATATATGATAAACGATTGGCTGTCATTCAATGAAATACAGCCAATCGTTATCTATTGATTAGAGTTATTTGTGTTCTCTCAGTTTTTCGAAGATTAATCCTTCCAGTTCTTCAGCGAGTTCAGGATTATCGGCAATACACTGTTTAGCTGCATCGCGACCTTGTCCCAGCTTCGTGTCGTTATAGCTATACCATGAACCACTTTTCTTGATGATTCCTAAATCGGCTCCCAGATCAATAATCTCTCCAGAATGTGATATACCTTCGCCAAACATGATATCGAATTCTGCTTTACGGAAAGGAGGGGCTACTTTGTTCTTCACAACCTTGACCTTTGTTTGTTTACCAATCACTTCTTCACCGTCTTTTATTTGTTGTGAACCGCGGATATCCAAACGTACCGAAGCATAGAATTTCAATGCATTGCCACCGGTTGTTGTTTCGGGATTACCGAACATTACACCGATTTTCTCACGCAATTGGTTGATGAAAACACAAGTCGTACGGGTTTTACTCACTGCTGATGTCAACTTGCGTAATGCCTGAGACATTAATCGAGCCTGCAAACCTACTTTATTGTCGCCCATGTCTCCTTCTATTTCTGCTTTCGGAGTCAAGGCGGCTACGGAGTCCACTACGATGATGTCGATGGCTGAAGAGCGGATCAATTGCTCTGCAATTTCCAGTGCCTGTTCTCCGTTATCCGGTTGAGAGATAAACAGATTATCTACATCCACTCCCAGCTTGGCCGCATAAAAACGGTCAAAGGCATGTTCAGCATCAATGAAAGCGGCAATTCCACCGGCTTTTTGTGCTTCTGCAATGGCGTGGATCGCCAGTGTGGTTTTACCGGATGATTCCGGACCATAAATTTCAATTATTCTTCCGCGGGGATAACCGCCTACGCCTAATGCTGCATTCAGTGCAATCGAACCTGTAGGAATTACTTCTACTTGTTCTACCACTTCTTCACCCATTTTCATGATAGAACCTTTACCGAAGCTTTTCTCTATCTTGTCCATGGCAGCCTGTAAGGCTTTTAATTTTTCGCTTGATGCCATTTTATTATTATCTGTTTCAAAATTTAACTCGTCTTCTTTCTTTGCCATAATGATCGATTTATAAAATTTGTGAAGCGTGTTCTTTGGTCTTTACCTCTTTCGGACCAATGATTCGTTCAACGACTCCTTCTTCATTGATCAGGAAAGTAGTGCGTAAAGTACCCATATAGGCACGGCCATATAGCTTTTTCTCTCCCCATACTCCAAATTGCTCTACTAATTTTTTATCAGTATCGGCAATCAAGGTAAATGGCAGATTATTCTTTTCAATAAATTTTTGATGTGACTTTTCATTGTCTACACTAACACCGATCACTTCGTATCCGGCCTTACGCAATTCTGCGTAATTATCACGCAGGCTGCAAGCCTGAGCCGTACAGCCGGAAGTGCTATCTTTGGGGTAGAAATAAAGGACGATTTTTCTTCCTTTATAGTTGCTGAGGCGTACCTCTTCTCCCTTTTCATTGATACCCAGCAATTCAGGGGCTTTATCTCCTATATTCATCTTTGATGATTTTCCCAATGTATAAATTATGTCAATCAGCTTACCACAAGGTGGCATATAGCCAATTGACATATTATTATGTTAATTACAATTCCAGGTTTCCGTCGAATTCTTCGTGCCAAGGCAGACCTTGTTTGTTCAATTGTTCCATGAACGGATCCGGATTAAACTCTTCCACATTATTCACACCCGGTCGCTTCCATTCGCCTTTGAAGAACATCATGGCACCAATCATGGCCGGGACACCTGTGGTATAGCTTACTCCCTGCATACCAGTTTCTTTGTATGCTGCTTCGTGACTACAGTTATTGTATACATAGTAGGTACGTTCTTTGCCATCTTTTAAGCCACGGATGCGGCAACCGATAGAGGTTTCCCCTTCGTAATTTTCACCCAGATCTTGAGGATTAGGTAGCACGGCCTTCAAGAATTGCAAAGGAACAATTTTTTGCCCGTTGTAATCGATTTCGTCGATGCGGGCCATACCGATGTTCTGAATCACACGTAGATGAGTCAGATATTCCTGACCGAATGTCATCCAGAAACGTGCTCGTTTGATAGTTGGAAAGTGTTTTACAAGTGATTCTAACTCTTCGTGGTATAACAAGTATGAATCGCGAGGACCTATATTCGGATAAGTCAAGTCTTTATGAATTTCCAAGGGTTCGGTGGTTACCCATTGTCCGTTTTCATAATAACGTCCGTTTTGGGTGATTTCACGGATATTGATTTCCGGATTGAAGTTTGTAGCAAAAGCCTTGTGATGATTTCCGGCATTACAATCTACTATATCCAGGTATTGAATTTCATCGAAATAATGTTTGGCAGCATATGCCGTATAAATGCCACTTACCCCTGGGTCGAATCCACAACCTAAGATAGCAGTCAGACCTGCCTCTTTGAAACGTTCGTGATAAGCCCATTGCCAGCTATATTCAAAGTGAGCTTCGTCTTTAGGCTCATAATTAGCGGTATCCAGGTAGTTTACACCTGCTTTCAGGCAGGCTTCCATGATAGTCAGATCTTGATAAGGCAAAGCAACGTTAATAACCATTTCCGGTTTGAAGTCGTTGAATAGTGCTACCAGTTCGTCTACATTATCAGCATCCACTTGGGCTGTTTTTATGCTGGGGTTGCCGATGGCTTTCACAATGTCGTCACATTTTGACTTCGTGCGGCTGGCGATCATGATATCAGTAAATACATCGGCATTTTGTGCCACTTTGTGTGCTACAACGGTACCTACACCGCCTGCACCGATAATAAGAACTCTACCCATTTCTTTAATTAAGAATTTTAAATTAAGAATTTAAGAATTGTTGATGGAACAAATATACGGCATTATTTCAGAATATTCGCCGATTTAAGTTTCTTTATTTGGCGCGAAGCAAGATACCATTTTCAAACTCCAGTATTTTTCCTCTGTATAACCATGTCTCAAAACGAGAGTCGGTCCGGGCTCTGATTTCGATAGGTTCGCCGATTGCCAACTTACACTCTTCGGTTGTCATACCCGGTTTTACCTCTCCTTTAGCAAGCATTAACCAGTTGGCTTCGCTAATGTTCGGATATTTTTTTCGTATGTTGGCAAATTCAAAAAGATTTTCGATGAAATCTTCATTTCTAAGGATAGGGTCATATCTCAAATCTACTTTTATTCGGTATGTTGTTCCCAAAACATCTGCCAGTAGGAGTGTAACTGACGTTCCTGTTTTTTCAGGTTGCACATCTTTGATTTGTAGGGGAGTATAACGCAGTAAATCTGCTTGTTTTGTTCGTATTGTTTTTAAGGGATAAACGGCTTGTCCGATATATTTAGATTGAATGGACTCTTTGGCTTTAATGTCCGGATTGGTAAAAGAAAATGCATTGGGGAAGTAGCTCATCCTTTTTTCTGCTTGAAAATCTTCAGGTTCCATACAGGAATTTGTTCTGGACATGGCTACGTCAATATAATAGGTGTTCCCTTCACTGTCAGTAAAAACAATTCTCACAGGAAAAGCTTTGCTACCAATACTTATTGCTATGACTTTTACGGGTTCGCCTTTGGGAATGCTGACCTCTCTGTATCCGGAGTAACTGCTGACATCATCTACTTTTACTATGGTAGTCCGGGTATAAAGTGTTTTTCCAATCAATAATTCTTTGGCAGTATTTATATCTTGCAGGTAGACGAGCCCGTTGATACCGGCACGAGGATCTTTATCACACAGATCGTTTAGTTTGGTATCTTTCATTTCATAATAGTATTTTTTACCTTCACATTCAAAAATGAAACGTGAAGTATATATTTTACCGATATATGTTTCATGCTCTGTTTCTTCTGATCCTACATATTCTACAGTTTTATTTTTGAGTAAGTCGTTAACTACTTCTTTCCCGTTTTCGTAACAATAAAATATGGGGATGAATTCGTCACCACTATCCGGAATAAACATAAATTTTATTCCAGGTGTCCACTTACATAATTGTTTCATCGGAAAATACGTTGTTATGAAATTCGTTTCTTCATCAACCGATGGAGCCAAGGGGGAAGCGAGGGGTACGGAATAATCTTTCTGTGCAATTGCCGCCGAAGCGACTGTCAAGAGGAGGAGTAATAAGGTTCTGATACGTCTTTTCATGATTGTATATTGTTTGTTGAACTATTCGTATGTCTGTTCTGTTTATCTTAATTCGACAAATGTATCAACTTTATATTATTTTTTATCTATATTTGCGCCAATATTTAACTTAAATAGTATAACAATGAAAAAAGTATTGTTTTCAATTTGCATGGCAGGTGCAGCATTCGCAATGTCATCTTGTGGTTCAACCAAAGAGACCGCTTCTTTATCATCTTTAAATGGTGAATGGAACATTATTGAAGTGAACGGTTCAGCTATTGTTCCGGCAGAGAATCAGGAATTGCCGTTTATCGGTTTTGATACAGCAACTGGAAAAGTATATGGTAACAGCGGCTGTAATCGTATGATGGGTTCGATAGATCTAAATTCAAAACCCGGTACTATTGATATGAGTCGTTTGGGAAGTACTCGTATGGCTTGTCCTGATATGACAACGGAACAAAATGTACTGAATGCATTGGGACAGGTAAAGAGTTATAAAAAACTGGGTAAACAGAACATGGCTCTTTGTAATGCTTCCAGTCGCCCGGTAGTTGTCCTTCAGAAGAAAGTATCTACGGTGAAGTTGTCTGCACTGAACGGTGAATGGAAAATAGAGGAAGTGAATGGTGAGGCTATCCCTTCCGGTATGGAGAAGCAGCCTTTTATCAGTTTTGACATTAAAAAGAAATCTATTCATGGAAATGCCGGATGTAATCTGATTAATGGAGGATTTGAAACTGATAAAGAAAATCCTCGTTCTATTTCTTTCCCAAATGTTATTTCTACTATGATGGCTTGTCCGGACATGGAGGTAGAAAGTAAAGTGATGAAGGCTATCAATGAGGTGAAATCATTTGATGTATTGTCCGGTGGTGGAATTGGTTTGTATAACGCAGACGGAACATTGGTAATGGTATTAGTGAAAAAATAGTAGTGCCTTAGTTAAAAGATACAGAGAAGGGTGTCCCACGTGGGACACCCTTCTCTGTATCTTTTAACTAAGGTTTAGTATAATAATGGTTCTTCTTATTTTAGATATGAGTTGCGGAATATGATCCAAACGATTACTGGAGAGCCAAACAAAGCAGTTACTGCATTGATAGGTAATGTACCCTGCATTCCGGGCATTTGAGAAATTAAGTCGCAAATTAACAGCGTAATGGCACCACACAGTATGGAGCCCGGAAGAATAATACGGTGATTAGGGCTCCCAAACAATCCTCTGGCTACATGGGGCATGGTGATGCCTATGAAGGCTATAGGACCGGTAAAAGCCGTCGAAGTTCCGGCCAAAAGTGCAGTGGCCAGAATAATCCAAAGGCGTAATCTGATCACAGAGACTCCCAATCCGTTGGCATAGTTTTTTCCCAACAACAAAATATTGAGTTGCTTTTGCAAGAGCAATGCAGTCAGAATTCCACAGGCAATGACAGGGGCCATCACACTCATCTGTTCCCAGCCCACTGAAGAGAGGCTGCCAAAGGTCCAGGTAATAAAAAGCTTGAGAGTATCCGGATTGCTCATACTTTGCAGGATACTGACGATGGCACCGGCAAAGTTGCCGAACATCATGCCTATAATTAACAGAGAGACAGTCTGAGGTATTTTGATAGAAACGATTATTACCAATAATAAAACTCCTATAGCCCCAATGATAGCAGCTGTCACTTGCCCCCATCCTGCTATAAGCCATAAAGGAAGCGAAGAAGTGCCTAAAGTGAGTAAGGCTACTCCCAGGCTGGCGCCGGAAGTTACTCCCAATACGTCAGGACCGGCCAGTGGGTTATGAAACAGAGTTTGCATCAATACTCCGGCAACAGAAAGTGATGCTCCTGCTAAAATAGCTGTTAATGCTTTGGGAAGTCGGTGATTGATGATAATTTCACGATAGATAAGATTATCACTGCCTCCGGTAAGTGTATCCCATACGTCTCGTATGGAGAGGTTGACGCTTCCAATAGCAATATCTGCCATGAAAGCAATGACTAATAATATGATTAATAATAAAAACAGCCGGTAGTTTTTCATTCACTTCTTAATTTATCCATGTAAGTTAACTCGTAGTCAGGCAATAGTGTCGGATGAACGATCTTGATCATATCACTCAATAATAGATCCGGACGAGCTACTCCACTTTCCCAATAGTCGTTTCCACCAGTAGCATTTGCCCGCTTGTTTATATGGTATACATTGCCGTCTTTATATGATTTGAATAGTTTGTATTTCGAGTCCATTCGTCCCAACTCTTCCAAAGTATTGGCTTGTACGCCTACCCATATGTCAGCTTGGTTGAAATGTATCAGAGCTTCTTCAATACTGCTGGATATACTACCGGAAGCTGTTGTGTCGTTGGCATAATAGTAATTGGCACCTGCATCGCGGAAGAGTTGTGCACTATAGCTTCTTCCTCCCGGCATAGACCAGGTTCCCCTGTAATCTTGCCCGGAAAGTATAGAAGGCGCATATGAAAATTTCTCGGCACTCTTTTTTACTTCATTGTATTGTTTTGCTATTTGCCCGAAAATGCTGTCAGCCAATGCTTCTTTGTCAAAAAGGGCTCCGACAAATTTAATCCATTCTGCACGTCCCAGAATAGATTTTTCTTGCCATTCAATATTATATAGGATCGGCAATCCCGTTTGTTTCATACGTCGGCTGTTTTCGTCTTCGGTATTGTAGGCAGAAGTCATTACGGCCTGTGGGTGTAATAAAAGTAAGTTTTCTATGTCCAGATTGAAAGCATCGCCCAAATCTTTTATTTTACCCTCCTTGACACCTTGCAGAATGGTAGGATTGTAAATATAGGCCGAGTTGCACACCCCTGTCACTTTATGCAATTCCCCCAGAAGTTCAAGAAACCCCAAATGAGTAGCTGAGTTGGTCATAATACTTTTTAGTGGGATCACTATTTTGTGACCGTTGGCAGGGACAGGCTGATCTTCGGTTTTCACAAGATAATAGATATCATAGGTCTCTCCCGGTTTCCAGGGATTATATACTGTTACTGTAGTGTATTCAGGAGAATGTGTTATTCCGAATCCTTCTGCATATGAAAGAGGGGCCGAAACACCTTCTTCGACAGTGAGTGTTGCTTTCTGCTTTTCTTTGCAAGCAGTGAGCAGAAATGATATTAGTACAAAAAGAATAAAAGAAGATCGGTTCATCATACTTTAAATATTGATTAGTCGTGGTGCAAAAATACAGGATTATTCCGGATTATAGGTCTGCCTAATAAGGAAAATGCCGTAAATACGAGCAAAGGGAAAGCCGATGAAAATGTGTTTTTAAACGTACGTTTATTTGTTCACAAAGATAAAGCTAATATTTAAATACACAAAGTGTTTAATAAAAAGACTTCATTTTAACTTTCATTGTTATTGAAATAACCTCATTCTCAAATCAATGTCTGTTCTTTTTCTTTTCATTTTATCTCTATGATTTTATAAATCTTTCCCTTTAACGAATCACTTGTTTTTAATGTGTTTTTAAACGTACGTTTAAAAACACATTTTTTTAGATATAATACGTTGATAATAAGAGTGTTTTATTGAGAATATATTAAAAGCTAACTACTATGATTTTATTAGGATTGATTCTTGGAAGTGTAATATTAGGACTGCTTGCTTGTCTGATATGGATACTTTATGATTTTCGGAGATTTAAGAAGAAAAATAATCTTATAGAATAACTTAGGAAAATGGGCAAGAAAGTATTAGTCTTTTTACTGTTTCTTTTATTTATTGGATGGGTAAGGGCTCAACAGGAAGAGCTGCAAAAAGTAGTAGGACAGAGCGAACAAACTCAGGTTTTTGGACGCAATATATTTGCAAGTCGGAACTTGTCATTTGAACCTAATCTGAATATTCCTACTCCAGAAAACTACATGTTAGGACCGGGAGATGAAGTGATAATTGATATATGGGGAACTTCGGAAAATACGGTAAGAGAGACTATCTCTCCCGAAGGAAGTATTGTGGTGGAGAACATCGGTCCTATTTACCTGAGTGGTCTGAACATGCAGGAGGCCGAGCAGCATCTACGGCGTGAATTTAGTAAAATCTATGCAGCTATCTCCGGAGAATCGGTACATATCAAGGTGACATTAGGAAAGATACGTTCCATTATGGTCAATGTCATGGGGGAGGTTGAAGTTCCCGGTACCTATCGGTTATCTGCTTTTGCATCAGTGTTTCATGCTTTGTATCGGGCTGGAGGGGTCAATCGAATTGGCAGCTTGCGTACGATTCAAGTCGTGCGGAACGGTGAAAAGGTAGCTGATGTGGATGTATATAAATATATAATGGAGGGAAAACTGGCAGATGATATCCGTTTGTCGGAAGGAGATGTGATTCTGGTCTCTCCTTATGAGAATCTGGTCGGTATTTCAGGAAAAGTGAAACGACCGATGATTTATGAGATGAAACAGGGAGAGTCTCTGGCTACCTTAATCAACTATGCAGGCGGCTTTACAGGGGATGCTTATCGGAATACGGTTCGTTTATTGCGTCGTAGCGGAAGAGAGAAGCAAATATATAATGTAGATAAAGTGGATTATGAAAACTTTATTCTGACTGATGATGATGAAGTTTCCGTAGAGGCGGTATTAGATCGTTTCTCTAATAAAGTGGAAGTTCGTGGGGCAGTATATCGTGCCGGTATGTATCAACTGGACAGTTTGACAGGAACTATAAAACAACTGATATGTCAGGCCGAAGGGCTTCGTGGGGATGCTTTTCTTAATAGAGCGTTGCTTAAGCGAGAGCGTGAGGATCTGTCACATGAAATGATTCCTGTTGATTTGAGGAAACTGATGGAGGGGAGTATTCCTGATTTACCCCTTCAAAAAAATGATGTACTTTATATATCGAGTATCCGGGAACTGGAAAAGGAAGGAACATTGGCTATCTATGGCGATGTGGCAAATCCGGGATATTTTCCTTTTGCTAAAAATATGACTATCCAGGATCTGATTTTAAAAGCCGGTGGTCTGTTGGAATCAGCTTCAACGGTTCGTATCGATGTATCGCGGCGTATTAAAGATGCTAAAAGCACCTCTTCCTCTTCTGTAATAGGGAAAAGTTTTACGGTTGAATTGGAGAATGGCCTATTGATAGGAGCAAAGAGGGTGTTTGAATTGGAACCTTATGATATGGTTTTTATACGTAGAAGCCCGGGCTATCAGAAACAGGCGAATGTGACGGTTGATGGAGAAGTAATATTCACAGGCAACTATGCGCTGACTAAAAGGAATGAACGGTTGAGTGATCTGATAGCTAAGGCCGGAGGATTGTCGAAAGATGCCTATGTAAAAGGTGCACGCCTGATGCGTAGGATGACAGCTGATGAAATCCGGCAAAAACAAGATGCAGTCCGGTTTGCTGTTAAGGGAACCGGAAAAGATTCGGTATCTTTGGCTGCTCTGGAAGTCGATCAGACTTATTCAGTAGGTATTGAACTTGAAAAAGCATTAGCAAAACCAAAGTCCGATGAAGATTTGGTGTTGCGTGAGGGAGATGTACTTTTTATTCCTAAATATGTCAGTACTGTGACCATAACCGGAGCTGTGATGTATCCCAATACGGTTCTTTATCAAAAAGGAAGTGGAATTGATTATTATATAGGTCAAGCCGGCGGCTTTGGCAACCGGGCCTTGAAGCGACGTGCCTATGTTGTATATATGAATGGCACTGTTTCCCGATTAAGACACAATACGGCAAATGCCATTGAGCCCGGGTGTGAAATAATCGTTCCCACTAAAGAAGAACGGAAAAAAGCTACTGTGTCCGGAGCAGCAGGCATGAGTAGTTCCATGGCTTCTATTGCTGCAATGGTTGCTTCTATGGTGAGTTTAACAAAATAAGAGATAGATGAATATAAATGAAAAGCCCGAAATGGCGGAGAAACAGTCATGTCATTGGTATCTTGCTTTTACAGCTTCGCGGGCAGAGCAACGTGTAAAACAAGAACTGGATCAACGAAAAGTACGGAATTATCTTCCATTGCGGAAAATTACTTATCAATGGCAGGGCCGTCCCAAGGAAACATTGTTACCACAGATAACTCGTTGCATTCTTATCTGGGCTTCAGAATCTGATGTTTTGCAGTTGTCCGGAATACAAGGATTAATTATTCCTCAAAATATATGGGAATATCGGATACCGGAATGGCAGGTGAACAGTTATCAATTATTGTTTTCTCATATAGATACTGCTGTGGAGTGGATACCTGATTGTCCGGAACCGGCTCCTATGGTTCGTGTCACCGGAGGTTCTTTAAATGGACTGGTGGGCGAACTCGATACTTCGGAAACAGAAATACGCATAATAATCCGTTTTCATACTATGGGATGTTTTCGCATAACCATACCTGGAGAGTGGATTGAAAGGTTTTAGATATTACTTTCTCTTTTTTCATCTCAACGATAATTCCTCGTCCGTTTCAGGGCGGGGAATTATTATTTTATTTCCCTGTAACTTTGACTCTTTTTCATCCTTTGGGTGACATGAAAATGTCAAAATCTGACTTTCTGTCAGAATCCTGTCACTTTCCATCTTACTCAACCTTTTGGCACAAGGTTTGTTTTTTTATAGTCGTCCGTTTGAGACAAACTCCTGAAGGGGGTGCGGGAATAACCGGACAAAAGAAACTGAAATAATAATAAATAAAAGAATAACGATCATGGGAAAAATTATTGGTATTGACTTAGGAACTACAAACTCTTGTGTTTCTGTATTTGAAGGAAACGAACCTGTAGTAATAGCAAATAGTGAGGGTAAACGTACAACTCCCTCCATTGTAGCATTTGTAGACGGTGGCGAACGTAAAGTGGGTGATCCTGCAAAACGTCAGGCTATCACGAATCCTACCCGTACAGTTTTCTCTATCAAACGTTTTATGGGTGAAAATTGGGATCAGGTGCAGAAAGAAATCGCACGTGTACCTTATAAAGTGGTGAAGGGTGATAATAATACTCCGCGTGTAGATATAGACGGACGCTTATATACTCCGCAGGAAATTTCAGCAATGATTCTGCAGAAAATGAAGAAGACAGCTGAGGATTACCTGGGACAAGAAGTAACAGAAGCAGTAATCACTGTTCCTGCATATTTCTCTGATTCACAGCGTCAGGCCACAAAAGAAGCCGGACAGATTGCCGGTCTGGAAGTGAAACGTATTGTAAACGAACCGACAGCAGCTGCGTTGGCTTATGGTCTCGACAAGGCTCACAAAGATATGAAGATTGCCGTATTCGACTTAGGTGGTGGTACATTCGATATCTCTATTCTGGAATTCGGCGGTGGCGTATTTGAAGTACTTTCTACAAACGGTGATACTCACTTGGGTGGTGATGACTTTGACCAGGTAATTATCGACTGGTTGGTTCAGGAATTTAAGAATGACGAAGGTGCTGACCTGACTCAGGATCCGATGGCTATGCAGCGTTTGAAAGAAGCAGCTGAAAAAGCTAAAATTGAGCTGTCTTCTTCTACAAGTACTGAAATCAACTTGCCGTATATCATGCCGGTAGGTGGTGTACCTAAGCACTTGGTTAAGACTCTGACTCGTGCTAAATTTGAATCTTTGGCTCACAATCTGATTCAGGCTTGTCTTGAACCTTGTAAGAAAGCAATGCAAGATGCTGGTTTGAGTAACTCAGATATTGATGAAGTAATTCTTGTAGGTGGTTCTTCACGTATTCCGGCTGTACAGAAGTTGGTTGAAGATTTCTTCGGTAAAATTCCTTCAAAGGGTGTTAATCCGGATGAGGTAGTAGCTGTAGGTGCCGCTGTTCAAGGTGCTGTACTGACTGACGAAATCAAAGGTGTGGTCTTGTTGGATGTAACTCCGTTGTCAATGGGTATCGAAACTCTGGGTGGTGTTATGACTAAATTGATTGACGCTAATACTACAATTCCTGCACGTAAGAGCGAAACATTCTCTACTGCTGCCGACAATCAGACCGAGGTCACCATCCATGTTTTGCAAGGTGAGCGTCCGATGGCTGCACAGAACAAATCAATCGGTCAGTTCAACCTGACTGGCATTGCTCCGGCACGCCGTGGTGTTCCTCAGATCGAGGTTACATTTGATATTGACGCCAACGGTATCTTGAAAGTATCTGCTAAAGATAAAGCTACAGGTAAGGAACAGGCTATCCGTATCGAGGCTTCCAGCGGTTTGAGCAAAGAAGAGATCGAAAAGATGAAAGCAGAAGCTGAGGCTAATGCAGAAGCAGATAAGAAAGAACGTGAGAAGATCGACAAGTTGAATCAGGCTGACAGTTTAATCTTCCAGACTGAAACTCAGTTGAAGGAACTGGGTGATAAGTTGCCGGCAGATAAGAAAGCCCCGATCGAAACAGCTCTTCAGAAACTGAAAGATGCTCACAAGGCTCAGGATATGGCAACTATCGATAGCGCTATGGCCGAACTGAATACTGCATTCCAGGCTGCAAGTGCTGAAATGTACGCTCAGAGTGGTGCGCAAGGTGGTGCGCAGGCTGGTCCGGATATGAACGCAGGTCAGGCTAATGCTGGACAAAATAACGGCAAACAAGACGATAACGTTCAGGATGCTGACTTTGAAGAGGTCCACTAATATCTATAAATAAATAAGTAGTATATAAAATAAAAAGCGGTAAATCATTGATTTACCGCTTTTTATTTTGTGTTTTTCCTCTGTTTATTATGTTATATTTATATATGTTTGCATTATATTTGTCACGCGCTTTAGTATGTGAAAATATGATTTTTAATTAACTTCCTCATATATATTGAATTCTAATACTCACTTTGTTGTCTTTCTAGGTAATATTGAATAGTCTATCTCTGCACGAATTGTATCTTTACTTGCGTTTTTTTACAATAAATATGATTGACTGGTAGATACTTGTCCGGTTTTATTATCCATCTCTTAATTCCAAAGAGGTACAATAATAAGTAGCAAAAATAAAGTAAGAGTCACAGATTTCATGGCTCTTACTTTATTTTATTTATTCTATTCTTCTTCCAAATTGAGGCCTAATTGCATTGCCGATTCCTTTACTACTTTGTAAATTTGTGCCGATTCATCCAATGGATTTGAACTTGTGGTTTTAGCCTTAAAAGAGATTTCTATTTCCAAACCATTATTTTTGAGAGGAACAACAAAGCTGGAGAATAAATCAGTCCAACGCTCAACCGGTACTTTTCCGGATACTTTGATGGACTTGAATTTCCGTATCTCATCAACAGGTTGGGAGTAGTCCGTATGCTCCGATTTTTCTCCTGTGGGTGAATTCCAAGCACTTGACTGTTCATCGGTAGAACTTTCTTCAGATTTTGGTTGATTATTAATAGATTTATCCACTAACCAATATTGCGGATCGGTAACATCTAAGAATGGAACAGATTCATGATGATAAATGCGATTGTAGTTTCCTTGTTCACCACAAGCTACATTAAAATCACCATTCTCGCAATACTTTTGGATACTTTGACTGACAGTTTCCACTCCACAAATCATGGGTTTGTCATCAAATCGTAAAAAGGATTCATATAAGTCGTTAACTTGTATAGGTTGCTCTATTGTAGGGTATAAGCCACTGCTGCGTAAAGTTCCGAGCCCAATTGACTTTTCAAGCAGCCATTCTTCTTCTTTTATATTGTTAAAAAGATTGCTACTTAGTTGCGTGTTAAAATCTTGTGCAAAATCTTTAATCTCGATTTTCTCTAGCCCCTCGCTTACAGAGTATTTACATACAATATTATAAGCGGAAATAAGTAAAGCATTTGCTTGCTTATCGTACTCGGCTTTACGCTCCAAAATATCTTTCTTCTGTTCTGGTTCTATCTGTCCACTATATTCAGCTTGTATTTTCGTACAAGCCAAATACTCGAGTAGCTTACTATGTAGCATACCTAAACCTATTTCAGAGCATGCCAAATATAGTATAGTATTTCTGTATATTCGACTACTATTACCTTTATTTTGGGCTATTTGCTCAACTTGCTTTTTGGTTTTGGTATTTATACTTCCGGGTTGTGTTGTATACTCAGGGCCGAGTATCACCAATGTAAGGCTTTTTTGTTCAGGAATGTCATTGGCTGGATTAACCAGTACCTTGATTTTTGATACATTACGGGTTTGTACATTTAGTCGATTAATAATTTCCCCCGAAATATCCGCTTGGTTTATTTCAGCTTTAGCCTGATTTACCAAAATATTGATATTAGGTTTGGATTGAAACCAATAACTGCGTGAGCCAACATTAGTGGAATAGAGATAATGAGCTACTTGTTCCAATTTGTTTAATGCACTATTTACTTCACTATGATTGAATGCACTAGGTTTCAAAATACATAGTTTTAGTTCTTCAATAGTCAATCCTTTGTTTTGCAAGTTGCCCAATGAAGCCATTAATATGGTAGTGGCTATACCTTGGGTTAAGTTATATTTACCGATATTGTTGTTAGGATCTTCGTTATCTATTTTATAAGCATTGCTTGAGGTACCTATAACATCGGCATGAATCACTGTTTCCCACTGACTTCCCATCAGGCTGGTTATAGTACCTGTCAATGTTGGCAGATTACTAAGGTTGACATCCGAGGTATGGATTAATGCTTGGGTACCGGTTAATGATCCCCGTCGTGTCCATAAATCCTTCACGATGGATGCTAATAATCGTAATACTCCACGAGTACGCTGGAAACGAGAATCCTGTCCCCATTTTAAACGAAACATATCAATCAATTCCGGATGGAAGGGATAAGATTTGCGCATCTTGTTAATATATTCCATGCGGTCGGCTTGATTGGGTAAATCGGAACGCCGATTATGATATGTATTCTTGTAACGGTTTAAAACAAGCTCTATCACTTGTGGATTCCCAATGTTGTCGAATAAACGACGGCGAACGACTTCAAATATTTCTTCATCTTCGACGGGTTTAATACTTGTTCCAACCCGGACAATACGGTTTTCTAAAGCAGTCAGTATCTGCTGACCGATGGCCGATGAAGCAACTTCCGTTGCGCTAGCGGGTAATGTGGCAATTAATACGCAGCGAGGTACGGAAGATACTATTTCAGTCAGTGTTTGCATAAAACCAATAGTCTGGTCAGATAGACTTCCTTTTCCTATCATGACTGCCGATGCTTTATTACAATAGTCCGCTAACTCATCAATTAGTATAAGAGCAGGAGCTGACTTTTCCAGGATAGGTCGGAATAAGTTGGCTGCCGGTGAAATTCGTTCTATGTCATTCTTTTTAATTAAGTTGTATCCTTCTAAACCTCCTAATTGATAAGCCAACTCTCCCCATAAAGTATAAATAGTGATTCCATTATCGGTGGTTCTGCCTTGTGATACATCAGTGGTGTTATTGGTAAACACTGCTACTTGCGCATTCTCAAACTGAGGAGCTACTTTACTATCTAAAATATGCTGAGTATAAGCTGAAGAGAGTAGAGATTTTCCAGTTTTTGTAATGTGGTATAAAGAGATCAACGTATGCGTTTTACCACCTCCGAATCCTGTCTGCAGGGAGATTACCCGGTTATCGGTTTCTTCACCATTCAACGCCCGAACAACCCGGTTGGCTATGTCACGCAATCCGGCTGTGATATAGGTCTTTTCAAAGAACATAGTCGGATTGCTATACACCTCTTGTCCGATGCCCATAGCCACTTCGCTAAGGTTTGCAGCAAAAACAGATTCGTCAAGTGAGCCGTTGCGGATGTCATAATGAGGGTATACATTCGTATACCAGGCCGGTAGAGGGGAGTTTTCGGAGAAAGAAACTGTAGAAGAAGCTTCTGTAGTGATAGGTGTCTCTATTTGAATAGTCGGTTCATTTCCTCTATTTTTTATTGTATCTATTTCTGTCACTAAATCAGGCATCTGAAGTAATTTAGCTACTAATTTCATAGTGCCAAAAGCTCTGTCTATCTCGTCTTCATCCAATGGCTGATAGTGGTTGCATTTATTACGTACTTCCTGTATCTCTTGCAGATAGCTGATAAGTTTATTTGCCTCCTTGCTACTTCCCAATTCATCGGTTAGCTCTTGTTTAAAGGCAATGGCAAAGCTTGAGAGATTGCTATAATCTACCAGTTGCTTACGGTCACTATCTGCGGATAGCGACTGAACAGCTTTATTCCAAGTGTTTTGTTTGTCCGGTTTAAGCCGTGCAAAGAATACGCCTTCCCAAGGCTCATCCTTAAATTTCTCCAGTAAGAAACCCACGACAAACGGACGCATAGCTTCAATAAAAATACTGAGTGCTTTGGATAAATTATCATTCATAATCATTCTGTATTTATTAAAATCCTAAATTCATTTGTGTAGCTTGACCGGTTATATCCTTCTGGCAAGACTGAATTAGTTCCTCACTATTAGCAAGTAGCTCATTTACTTGTTTAAGGTCATCTCCATCGGGGAGTAACTCTTTTAGGGAGGCCAATACACGCCAAAAACTATTGTTAGCTTCAGAACCTACCAGCTTAATAAGACGCAATAGTTTAGGACGATTTTCTTTAGACCATAGCATCATTGCTTGTTGTACTTGGTCTATCAATGGATCACTGATGCTAGTGCCTTGTATTTCGCCTGTGATTCGCTCTGTGTAGGAAGCTAAATGTTGTTTGTTTCCATCTTTAATTAGTAAATGATGATGGAATATGTTGCTAACATCTATATTCATGCCGATGCGTGTGAATTTGGCAGCGTCATCAAAATCAGTCTTTCCCATACCATTCATTTGTAACCAGCCAATGTAGAATTTGGTATATTCATCTCCTTCAAAACCTCTGAGCAAGGCATTGAAGGCTGCTGTTTTTGCAAGTTCTAAAAGTTCTGTTACATTCACTTCGCTTCCATCAGCTTTCTCTACTTTTTCATATTTGCCAAATTCACTTACTGCTTGTCCAAAGCAAGCTGTTAATAGATCGGCGCCGCGAAAACCTAACCCATAAAGTTTTTCTACCTCTTTATTAACTTTTTCTTCAATGGCTCGTTTCACTTGTTTGAAGCTGCCATAACCAGAACGTTCGGAGGGACGACAGGAAACGGTTACAGAAGATTCAAGTGCGGCACTTGCCAGTCCCAAACTTCTATTTGCCATTTCAGTATCCATAGGCCAGCTGCCTGTTATGTTCATGCGGGCACTTAGAATAGAATTACACAACGTGGTCCATGCTTCTGTTGTTTGGTGAGCAAACATTATACTGACAATATCAGACGTTTGTTGTTCTATTGCATCAAATATATCTGTGAGCTTCTTTTCAAAGTATAATTTAGCTTCTTGTTCGCTATTGTTATGATGATGTTTTAGCGCAGTACACTCCTCTGATTTAGG
Source organism: Bacteroides sp. NGMCC 1.200775 (assembly GCF_040798045.1). NCBI lineage: Bacteria > Pseudomonadati > Bacteroidota > Bacteroidia > Bacteroidales > Bacteroidaceae > Bacteroides > Bacteroides sp. NGMCC 1.200775. The sequence goes on from NZ_JASCQK010000006.1 coordinate 277,362, forward strand.
TGTTTGCGGTGTTGAAAAGTTTAATGGATATGTATCATTTAATGTTCGCTTTAGCCAAACGTAGAAAAAATCTGATATATCAGCATACGCAATCGCATCATAATATGGAGGGTCTGTAACCACAGCGGTTAGTTGTTTTTCTCCAAATTGGTTTCTTTCTCCACTTGATGCATTTTTTAAATTAGTACAAAAAGAAGAATTACTTTCTGATTCTATATATCGCAGTATCCATTCAAGTTGGTTTGTTGCGCTGCCAGAACTACTACAGAAAGGATTGGATTCCGGATAATCGAAAACCATGGCAATAGCTTGTCTGCTGAATGGGTGTTCTATTTTTTCACCACTATTATGCCATCTTCCCAAAGATGTGTTTACAACAGCAATTCGATCAATCCAGATTGCTAAGTAAGTGTAAAGAGCTTGAGTGTATTGTGTAGGCTCTATTTTGTTTTTTAAAAGAGAGAAGTTTTTGGTAAATGATTGGAGCATGTAAAGTTGGCGGCTAGAAAACATTTGATACCATTGATTTATTCCCCATCCACGACTGCTAATTAAGTCTGTTTGCTTAGTCATCATTTCTAAGGGTATAAACTCATTATGGTAATCAATATTGGGGAGTAATAAGTCTATGGATGGAAGTTGATATTTTTTTCCACCATGAGACTCTACTATAGTTGCAATAAATTTTTCCTTTAACTGGGATTCACAAGACTGTTCTTTTACTTGCTTAGAAGTTGTTACACTACCACAACATGGACAAGTTAGGTTTCCTGTTTTGTTCCATCCTTCTTTTATAGGGCACGTTCCTTCCTTAATCTCGAATTGAATATCTGTCCCATTAATGACAGGATTCAAATACACCTTTTTCGATGAAGTATTTGCCAAATAAAACTGCTTCAATAAAGGAACTTCTGCTTTACAGCTTGGATTAGAGCAAGTAGCAGTTCTTGCCCAATAGTAAGCGATTGGTTTGTTCCCATTCTCATCTGCAGGATATAAATACCCTACTTCTTTCTCTGTCATAGCTAACAATTGCTTGGCATAATATTCCACATCAAAAGAAAGCCTGTTGGGAATATCAATAATGCCGTTACAGATAGAAATTCCCTTGGTAATGAGTATGTCTATACCTTCTTTCCCGTAAATACGACGAAACTCCTCTTCTGTATATCGTATGGGCTTACCATATTTCTGTGGAAACTCTACACTTCCTTTTTCAATGATATGGGCAACTGGATTAATATCATTGCCATAACTGCGACATCCCAAACGTGCTGCCTCTAAAGGTATAGCGCCTCCACCCGCAAATGGATCGAACACACTTGGCATCTGTTTTTGAAAACAATCAATTGCAGTTTGTAGCGCAACTTCCTTTTCTTTTATGATATCAGTTTCTAAATGACGGTCTATACAACTATAGAGATTGTTTTCAGCTTCTTCAATAGCTTGATAGGCAGCATCAAATGATTGACTTAACGAAATAAAAGAAGCATCAGGATTCTGTCCTGCATTGTATGCAACCCAAATTAACTTTCTTGCTTTTGTCAAAACAACCTTATCATTTTTACTTTCCCATTTTATCAGGCAACCTTCACTTAACTGCTCTTTCGAAGCTGTATTTTTGCCTTTCAACATATTAGTTTGACAGACTGGAGAAAACTTACCTATAAACATCAGCAAACGATTGCGTAGATTGTCCGGCATTGGATCGTATATGGCAGTATATGGAATATCCGGATAAGGTGCATATAGTGGATCGTTTCCTAACAACTCCTGTATAGCATCTTTAAAAGCCTGCGGGCATTGTTCATCCAATGGGTCTGGTACCAGACTGGCAAAGATTACAGCCCTGCACACAGGAAGTGGACGGCGTGCCCACCATAAATGTAAAGTAGAAATGTGCCCGTGACGAATAGATTTATCACGTACACTTTCGGCCGATATTTCTTTAATCGGCATAGCTACCTCTATTAGCTTTTTTGCTTTTGTCATATCTATGTTTTCTTATTTTTCAGTTTTATTTCTCCATTCATCCAGTGGCAGGTAGTATTGTACTCCTTTGTCTTTCCGTTCAAAGATTAGCTTCTTGGCTGGGTTTTGAATACGGTGCAATTGTGGTTTAGATTTGCAATTCACTACAATATAAAGCCATGCACTGTTTCCTAGTTGTGCCAACCGGTTCATTTCATTCTCCGACAGCATAACTCCATCGATCCCTGAACGCCCTTTGACCTCAATATACCGTTTAATATCCAACTTGTTGATGCTCCGGATATCATATCCTAAGTTTTGGCTGGAAACATCTTCCGCTTGCCATTCATTGACTGCTTCATATTCGATAGCCATGTTCATAGCTATGGCTTCTACTTCATCGTCTCTTTTCATACCATAATGTTGCTCATACTCCATTTGGCTGAGGGGGACGACATAAGCACATCCCAATATTTCCGGAGCTTTGGGATTTATTTGAACCATTTGCTCCATTTCGCGTATGCGTTCATCTTTTTTGCGAAGTAGTTCTGCTTTTCGTTCCATCTTATGCAGCAGCTTTTCCTGTATTTTTACATCTCCCAATAACACCTTACCTTGCAATTCATTAATCTCTATGTCCAAATCCATGATAATCTGACTGAATGCAGTCTGCAAATATTCTTTCCGCTTTGTAGCATCTGATTCTACAATCTTTTGCGTAGAGGTGAACAGAGGTAAGGTGATATTCTCGAATGCCCATTCGGTGACTTCTTCATTACCTATAACAGCAGGAGGAGTGATTTGCTTGGCAAATTGAAGGGGTGCATGCAGATCCAGAAACTTGGCCGGTGAAGTTGCATGAAACACTCCATTATTAGTTTGATAGACAAAACTAAGCTGCTCATTAGCTATACTGTCGTCTCCTTTGTTAGGACGGTTATCTGTGATTTGATTTTTAACGTAAAAAGCAAAATAGTCTTCAGTATCTTCCGGTGAAACGAGAATCGTACCTTTCAGCATTTCGTCTCTGAAAGAATCCCGCACACAATCAATGAGTGCATCAAACAAAGCATTACCCGGATTGATATAGTGTACCTTACCCAATATGGCATTGGTGTTCTGATAGTCCAGGAATATGTGCTTATCGAAACAGAACAATAATTTATTGATATTTTCAGCATAGATGTTATAATCATCTTTTAGACGTTTGGAAAGTATATCCGGAATGTTTTCCATTTGATAAATTCCGTCCTGTATCATCCTATATTTGCCACCTAAATAGCTGAAAGTCCTTTCAAAAAACAGACGAATATAAATCGGTTGCAATCGTTTCTCGTCAGAATGTTCTTTGAGGATACGGGCATCTTTATAATCGACTTCACTATGGGCGATTACTTTTTGTTGTTCTTCTATCTTATTCCGAAATACTTTCTCAATGATGGTTTCATCCTGCTCTATAAACTTATCAAAGGAAGATTCTTTTCCATCAAAGACGGAAGCTATAATAGCATCCAGACTGACATCCTTCAGTACATCTTGAATAACATCATAAACGCGGTCATCACCCATGCTTTGACGAATAATATCCAACTTTATCAGTAAACGGGACAATACTTGCCCTTCCCGAGTGTTGTCCGCCACCATATTGAAGACCAATACATCATTTTTCTGTCCATAGCGGTGGATACGTCCCATGCGTTGCTCTAAGCGATTAGGGTTCCATGGGATATCCCAATTTATTAGCAATCTACAAAATTGAAGATTGATACCTTCGCCTGCAGCATCAGTTGCAATGAGTATTTGGGTTTCAGGAGACATGAAATCCCATTGTGCCTGGCGGCGTTCATCAACCGATAAGCCTCCATGAATGACTGCTACCTTATAGCCGTTATTGCTTAGGCGTTCTCTCAAATAGAGCAATGTGTCTTTGTGCTCTGTGAAAATAACGAGTTTTTCACCATTGATAACTCCCTGACTTTTTAAGAGTTCTTTTAGCTCAATGTATTTCTTTTCTTCTTGATTTTGATTGTACAGGCTGTTCGCCATTTCATACAGCCGTTTCACTTCTTTAGCTTCGGTCTGTATCTCTGCTAAACTTTTTGAAGTGGTGAACAGTTTGAATTTTCGAGGGTCAGATAGGATACCATCCAACGCATCCCGTTCATCGTCCTCCAGGTCATCATATTGGTCAATACTATCCACATCCAGTTCTTCTAACTTTTGACGTTGCTTCCATATATTAGGATTCTTGCTGACTTCATCTACTATGCCTTGTAGCGCGATCCAGCGTTTGTATAATGTATTTTTGATCGCAAAAATAGAACTAACCAATCGTCGTTGCATTACAGCCAAGGCTAAAGACACATGAATGTTCCTTGTTTCGGTTGCTTCTTCTTTTTGTTTGGTCAGATAATTGGTTACATTATCATAAAGTCGCTTCTCTTCTGGTGTCAATTGAAAAGATACAGTTTTAGTATACCGATCCTTGTATAGATTGTTGCCATTCCAGTCTTTCATGTCCTCCTTTAATCGGCGTATGAAAAACTTATTCAGCCCATCTTTACTTAATTCTTTTACTCTGTCGGCAGCAATATCCTCTGTTGCAAAGATATCTTCGTCTAATAATTGAAGAAGTTTCTTGAACGTATCAGTTCTTCCTCTATGTGGGGTAGCTGTCAATAGCAAGATATGCTCACATTGTTGCGAAAGTAAATGTGCAGCTTCATATCGCTTTGACTTATATGTTTTTTGCCCATATTCATAAGCCGATAGCTTATGAGCCTCATCAAAGATGACCATATCCCAGTTTGTATTGCTGACAATGTTCAACACATCCTCCCGGCAAATGAAATCAATAGAAGCTACCACTTTATTTGCCGAGCGAAAAATGGTAGGGTCAGCATTAAAAATACTTCTATTGACAAGCGTAAACGGAATATTAAATTTTACTCCCATTTCATCTTCTTGCCATTGTTTGGTCAGGCCGCCTGGGGTGATAATAAGTATACGCTCAATGATCTTTCGCATTAATAGTTCCTTCAATAATAAGCCTGCCATAATTGTTTTTCCTGCACCTGTATCATCTGCCAGCAGAAAACGTATCTTAGGTTGGGGAAGCAAAAATTTGTATACGGCTTCTACTTGGTGGGGTAGTGGATCTACAACACTACAATTGATGGCAAATAGAGGATCAAATTGATAAGCGGAATTTATTCTTTCTGCTTCTGCAAATAATACAAATTTATCGGGATCGCCCTTGAAATTGAACTCTCCATCAGATGTCAATACTTCTAAAGAACTGAACTGTTCTTCTGTAATCACCTTGGAACTGCTTTTATTCGTATTTACTCCTGTAAATTTGAGCGAATACATAGTTCCTAATTTCTGTATTTTGTTAACAACAACAGCTTCTGTTGGTATTAGATTCTTTATTATATTGCCGACTTCAATCATTGTTAGAGGATTTTATAAGATCTTTTACGTCCATTTGAAGGACTTCTGCTATCTGAAATAAGACTTCCAAACTGGGCTGTCTTCTATTGCAAACATAAGAATTGACAATACAGAAACTTTTTCCAAGTTTTTCTGCCAGCCAGGTTTGTTTGATACCTTTTTCTTCAAGCACTTCTTTTATCCGATTCATAGGTTTGTCCATCACAAAATTCTTAATTGTTAAACAAAGATATAAAACTATAATCCGCAAATCCAAATTTCCGCAGAATCCGAAACGAAGCGTTCGATTTTCAGGGAAAAGGACAAAACGAAGCGTTCAAAAAAGGAAAGCGCGCAACACTCAAAAAGCCGAAACAAAAGTTTTGTAATGACCTCTGTTTCGGCTTTATAATTTCATAAAAAATGGCTTTATAACGGCATTAAAATAAGGCTCAAAAGTTTGGCCTTCTACTTGAAAAATTGTATCTTTGTTCAGTGCTAAGCAGCTGTTTTATGAACTAATTTTTCCTGTTTCTTATACAGCATCATGTCTGTATATTCGGCAGAATAATTCATGTGGGCATTGAATTCCTTTTTTGTACAACCCTCAAAAGGATTGCCAATGGTTTTGTTTGCTCCAATCCATTCACACAGTTCAAGTATGGAGGATTTATTGGATGTGAAATAAACGAAGGAATGCTTTTCGAGTATCTTTAAAACATCCAAATAATCAGACAAGCGCCAATACATATTGTACGTACCAACATCAGTGGAAAGATAAGGCGGATCAATTAAAAAGACGACTCCGGGAACATCCTTATATTGGTTGAATACTGCTTTGTAGTCGCATGATACAATTTCAAGCCCTTTTAAGTAGTCAGAAGACTCCGGATAACCGGTCTTGCGAATGTTGTTATAAAGGACTTCCTTGCGCATTTCGGCTACAGACAATTTATACTTCATGGAGAACATAAGTGAGGATGATAAGGTTATAAAATCCACGTACCCAACATTTAGTTCTTCTTCCTCGATACGTTTAAAAATGCGTTCTCTAAGTTCCCCTTTAATTGGTTTATGTTTGGGTATCGAATTACCCACCAGCTCCCTAATATCGGCAAGCAGTTTATTTGTCTGTGGGATATTTTTCAGTCTGAACCGGTAGTTGTCGAAGTCATTGTAGACAACAGTAGCATCGGGCTTGCTTCTTTTGGCTATATGCGAAAGAAGTCCGGAACCGCCAAACAAGTCCACAAACACGGTATCTTCAGGGAACTGTTCCAAAACTTTAATAAACTCTTTAGCAAACATTCTTTTTTGGCCTACAAATGGCAGTGGTGCAGATAAATTCATATTCTTCATACGTTCAAGTCAAATTTAATGTTTTCAACTCCGGATAACAGTTCCAGAGTCCGGTCAATGTTATTTTCATATATATGCACATTTCCAAGGTCAAGGGTTATGGACTTCAGGGGAAGCTCCACCTGCCTTGCCATCAGATAAAGATGATAAATATCAGCCGGAAGCCCAAGGTTCGCATCAGAACTACGCTGATATGCAGATAGCACCAATTCTCCCTCATCAATTTGGAACTGCACAAGACTCAGGCAGGGTGCCTGGTTGCTTTCCACCCCGGTTTCTCCAAGAAACAGGACATAATTCTTGCTGTTGCGCTTTTCCCGGTTAATCCTGGTTATGAGGGGTGGAAGCTTTTCAAAGTAAGTTGGATAGCTGTTTACAAGGGTATGGCCGCAATAATCCCACCAGGTAATCCCTGCCTCTTTGTATTTTTCCACATCCCGGACTCCTTGCATAAACAGTTTCAATTCCTCTTTCAGCTTTTTCCTGGCTATCCCGTGGCTTTCAAATATGTCAAGTAAATCAGCGGGGGTTAGCATGAGCCTTTCGTTTAATAGATACTTGATACGCCCTTTCCTATTGGTCTGGATTTTGCCCGTTTGGAGTATCTTGTCTAATGTCTGGTAATACTTATTCATGAGCTTTATTTTTGGTTGTACAAAGGTAGCTCTACCGGACAACACAAGGCATCCCCGGCACATCAATCACACTGCACCGAGCGTGCAGTGCTTTCCAAACCGTTTGATAACATCATACACCTTACGTTCGCTTACCGAATATTTATTTGCCAAAAACGCCACTGCATAAGTGGTCTTTTCACCTTGTTTTTTCATGACCTCATACTCCGTATATAAGTCTATGAATCGAAGGTCATCCTGCTTGCCGCCCAAACTTATAAGCATTTCAAGCGGTTCTCTGTTAAATTTAAGTGCTTCAAACAATGTCATATCCAATCATTTTTGTACTTTTGCAATGCCAATCATTTATTTAATGCGTAAAAACGCCACGAGAGTGCGGCAGAGGGCATTGCCCCCGGTCGCGCACTCTCGTGGCGTTTTGTGTTAATAAATGATTGGCGTCTATATTAACAGGCCGGGGGCTTTTTTTATCCCTCCCCCGAAGGGATTGTCAATCACTCAATCCGATATAATTCCAAATTGAACTTGTCCTTTTTTTCCCAGCCTTCAGCCAGAACTGTCTGAATGAATCCTACTGCTTTTGTATAGAAATCTTTCAGTTCTTCTAACTGAGTAAAAGTATGGTATTCCGGTTGTTCATCCGAACCAAACTTAAACGTCACTGGCAGGGTTTCTCCGCCCGTCTGAACGGCCAAATCGTATGCTGCCTTATAGTTGTACTGGTTCTCCACAGAAAGCCATACAGGGGCGCCATTATAGGCGAATCCGGATAGGATAGCTGCATCAGTCTGGCTGTTATACCATGACATAACCAATGTGCGGATTTCCTCATCAGTAGGCTTGTGTCCGAACTCCTCT
>NZ_JASCQK010000007.1:0-190275 GCF_040798045.1 Bacteroides sp. NGMCC 1.200775
ACAGTCTTTACCGACTTATACACACATGTATAAGCCGGGCGAGAGATTTTTGATCTGATTATTCACTAAACAAATTTAGAATGAACAAACTTTTTATTATGCGAGCACACCTCTTATGGATCGCGGTAATGACAGCATCCAGCTTCTGGGTCAGTGGATGCACCCAAGAAGAGAAGTATCCATTTCTTCAGGAAAAAGATAAGGATTCCGGCATTGTAATACCTATTAACATCAGTATGGCTGAAAATGGTGAGTACAATGCTTACTCTCCGGACAGTACTATGCCCCCCCGTCATAATGCTCCTCTGATTGCCGAATGGACAGGGGTAAAAACTCTAAGCCATACCCGCACAAAAGAATCCCCGGAATATAGTGGTCCCAGAATCGCATCCATGGAACTGACGGAAGATACCCTTTCCACCCTAACTACCCGTGCAAACAATCTATCTACAGGTGTTTACTTTCGTCTGATCGTTTTCCGGAAATCAGGGAGCAATTACGTGTTCCAATCAGCCGCTGACTATACATCAAATGGTACTTCCTCGCCTGTACTGAAGCAGGGTAAACTACTCACACGGTCAGGAACGATACGGGTAATCGGCTACTCATTCAATACAACTGCGGCATTGGGCGATATCCCAGCATCATATACCTATAATACCACCAAAATAGACATTTCAAACATGAATAATGACTTTATGACTTATGATTCAGGAGACATAGCCAATGTAAACAGTCTTAACTATAACCTTCCGGTAACATTCAAACAGAAACTGTGCAAACTGACAATAAGCATTAGTGTTACAGGCTTCACAAGTAATACCATCAGCGGATGTACAGGAGTATACGTAAAGCAGGGAGGTAATTCAACCTCGTGGGTGATTGGAAGTTCAGCAGTGGCTGCTAATACCAACAACACAGCTTCATTCAACCCAAACACCAACCTGACTACCACTATACGAATGGTTCCCTTCGCAAGTGCCAGGACAATAACAGTACACTTCGACAAACTGACAGTAGGAAATATAATTGCTAATAATGCGGATAATATAGACATTACCTCAAACCAAAGTGTCCAATTGAAAGAGGGTATGAGCTATACAATGAAAATACAGTTTAAGAGAAGCCCCGGAATAAACGTTCCGGCAGGCAGCATAAATCTAAGCAATCCGAAAAAAGCATGTACCAATGACGATAAGCAAAAGTTATCAAAATTGGTATTTGCTGACGGCAATTTAAAAAGTACCGGTGCAAGCAACAATTATGTGTGGGCAACCAATAGAGAATATGGCTATTATTATCAATGGAAAAAAGACTATAATGGAAACAACATTGATCCGTGTGCCAGACTGAATCCCACAACTTATGGAAATGATTGGCGGCTACCTACACGCAATGAATTTGAAAGACTGACAAGATGTACAAATGTGAAAAAAGTCTCCAATGGAGTGAATGGTGTGTGGTTCCTAAATGCTACAACCGGTATTTTCCTGCCATTAAGTGGTTGGCGTGATAATAGTCCAGGAACGGAAGCGGAGCACTGGCCAGGAACTTATGGTGACTATTTTACAGATGAATCAATTAATGCTAATGATTGTTATAGATTGAATATAGCTCCAGGGGAAGGTAAAGCCGATGTCAATAGCACACAAAAGAGAATAGTATACCCAGTTCGTTGTGTCAAAGGGCCCAAACTATAATATTTACCTTTAAACAAAAAGAATGAAAACAGAACGGTTCTTCGTCAAATTTGGTGGTAAGTTTTCTTTTACTCATGGAATCTAATTCAGTTTTCGGAAGTGTAAGCCCTCGTTTATAGTTGACAAAAAAGCAGGTATCCCGGCTTTCCCCCGAAGAGTCCATCCATGAGGTGAAGAAGCGAATTTTAGAATAAACCATCTGAAAATCAATATCTTTAAAGAGTAAGATTTCTATCCTCAAAAGCTTTGTTTTAACACAGAGTTAAAGCTTGTTCTTTGGATGTGAATAACAAGTTCTTTAAATGCAAAAGCCTTATTATTTGCGCATAAGAACCTGACGAACTGCAAAAGGCGTTAACAATGTTAATTGAAGAAAGGTATAAGGATGAAGATACCGGTCCGGACGGCGCAAATTCACTTCCGAAACTTGAGTTATCTTATTCAGCCGGTGTCTATTTTTTCTTATTAAAGCAAGCAAAAAGGACAATTATCAACTTGAAAATAAAGAAATAAAGAATTCACCACCAAATTTGAAGAAGAACCAACAGAACTTTAAGGTTGGCTGATCAATAACACTACTGAAAATAAAAAAGCAAAATCTTAATCCTGAAAAGTGCCGGAAATCTAACTTTGGTTGATGCGATGAATGAAATGAAGAAACAAGCCAAATATGTACCAAAAACGGCTCTTCATAGCACCAAGCAAAACACCACTATCGAAACTCTTACGACTAACAACAGAGATATTATTGACAATCCACAGTCTAATATTTTCAAAGATATTGCATAAATCAAAAGGCGCGAGGCAACTAATTTATTTCGAATCAGTTGCCTCATTATAACTTTAATCATTCCTCCAACAAAATTCCAAGCGCACCGCTTGAAGGGAAATCTAAAATACTCCAGTGACAACAGTCCCTAAAAAGCAAGCACAAAAATTCAACTAAAGGAAACATCACTCCTCTGATAATAAACACCTTATATGTAATATCATGTTTCAAAGGACGTTCGTCTGATGCAACAAAGATAAACCTCTTTTTTTATTCATGCAAATCTTTTTACATTGTTTTAATTATCAGCGATTTATCTACCCCCCTTGCATCCAGTGCAGAGGGTAAAAATGGTGTTTCAAAAAACGAACGTTTTTTGAAACACCATTGTGTATCCAAGACCGTTATATCTGATTGTAATACACAAACTTACGCATAATAAAAGTGGTATCAAACAGCCTTTCCGGACCTATACGAGAATGTATAAGTCCGCAATGTGTCTTTGATACGATTATTCACTTTAATATCTTAGTATATGAATAGAACTTTTATTACGCGAGAGTGTCTCGGTAAAGCCTTATGGCTGTGTTTGTGCCTTTCGATAACAGGATGTGCGGAAGATGACAGAATGACTCCCCTGTCTGCTGACAGCGGGGATACTGCCGACGAGCTAATCCCCATCCATATCAGTCTGGCAGGTAACAACGACTATCATTCTTCCTCTTTTAACGACGCTTCGCCCCGTAGCCATCCTCCCTTGATCGCCGAATGGGTGGGGGTAAAAGCTTTCTCCCCCACACGTACAGGAGAGCAACCGGACTATGAAGGTCCCCGGATAGCCTCGATGGAACTGACGGAAGATATCCTCCCCCAGGTAAATACCCGTGCGGCAACAGTGCCTGTGGGAGTTTATTTCCGGCTGATTGTTTTCCGGAAGTCCGGAAACAACTATGTCTTCCAGTCGGCGGCCGATTACACCTCAAATGGTACGGGCACTCCTGTACTCAAACAGGGGAAATTGCTAACACGCTCGGGAACGATACGCGTGGTGGGCTACTCTTTTAATACCACTGCCGCTGCCGACTTGGGAACTATACCTTCCACGTATGCCTACAACAGCAGCACAGTATCTATCCCTAACATGAACAAGGACTTCATGACCTTCGATTCCGGAGATATAACGAATGTAAACAGCCTCAGCCACAATCTTCTTCCGGTGAGCTTCGGCCAGAAGCTATGTAAATTGACGATTACCATCAGTCCTACCGGATTTCCAAGCAATACGATCAGCAATTGCACGGGTGTATACGTAAAGCAAGGGGGAAATTCCACATCGTGGAAGATCGGTCCTTCGACCAATGTGGTAGCCGCCAACACGAATAATACGGCGGCATTCAGTCCGAACACGACCCTGAGTACAACCATACGCATGGTTCCGTTTGCAGGGGCCAGGACCATTACAGTGCATTTCAATACGTTGACAATAAACGGACGGACCGTGCCCAACAATACGGAAATCACCTCCACCCAAAGCGTGCAACTGAAAGAGGGAAAAAGCTATACGATGAAAATACAGTTTAAGAAAGCCATCGGAATTAATGTACCCTACGGTGATATTAATCTCACACAAAATGGGTGTACAGCAAACGATAAGACCATCTTATCAAAACTCCGATGGGCTGAAGGTAATCTCAATTCCCAAAGCAACTACAATCTGACATGGGCTTCTTCTACTACCGATTACGGTTACTATTATATATGGAAGAATGTATACGTATCATCCGGTTATACAGGTTATGGTGCTGTCGATCCTTGTACACGTCTTGACGAAAGTAAATACGGTAGCGGTTGGCGTACTCCAACAAGAAATGAATTCACAAGTCTCTCCCGCTGTAGTAACAAGCAATTGGTAAAGTATAACGGTACCCAAGGTATGTGGTTTATGAATAGCTCGATCGGTCTATTTTTGCCTGCTGCAGGCTGGCGAGACGGCAACAAAGGTAGTGGTACTGCTGCTACCACTTATACCGATGGCACAGGCAGCTACTACTGGAGTAGTGACCTCAACGGCAATTCAGGCTACGGTCTTTACATCCGCAATAATGACGTCTTCGTAGACGGTAACGGTAACAGGCAGTCCGGTGTTTCTGTCCGATGTGTTCGCAATCTTTAGTGAGTTTACCAAATGGGACCAGAAGCCAGTGAGCCTGACACTTTAAAGAACGGGCTTTCTGGCTCTGCACAAACACCTATACTACATCAAGCTCCGCCCATCACTGATAAACCTGTACCGGAAGTTCTCCCCTTAAAGCACCCAAAGCATTCAATGCCAAAGCCTCCATCTCATCTTCTCCCGGATACACGAAGACAGGAGCAAGAAAAGAGATACGTTCCCTTAAACGGGAAATTACGTAATCAGAATAGGCAATGCCTCCGGTCAGCAGGATGGCGTCTACCTTTCCATACAAAACAGTAGAGGCAGCACCGATACTTTTGGCCACATTATAGATCATGGCATCGAGCACCAACCGGGCATGATCATCACCTGCCTCAATGGACTGAATAACGGCAGGAATATCAGTAGTTCCCAAATGGGCGGTAAGCCCGGCACGGCCCGAAATTCGTTTCTTCAATTCATCTTTGGTGAATTTCCCGCTGAAACAGAGGTCTATCAGTTGTCCGGCGGGAAGAGTTCCGGCTCTTTCGGGTGAGAAAGGACCTTCTCCATCCAGTGCATTATTGGCATCGACTGCACGCCCATGACGATGGACCGCAACGGAAATGCCTCCTCCCAAATGGCAGACAATCAAATCAAGATCTTCATAACGAGTGCCATGTTCGGCAGCATAACGACGGGCAATAGCTTTCTGATTCAGTGCATGCCAGATAGTGATACGCGGCATCAAGGGCGAACCGGTAATGCGGGCAACCTCTTCCAGTTCGTCCACCACACCCGGATCTGCAATAAACGCCCGGCACCCGGGTAAAGCTGCAGCCAATTCATCGGCTATCAAACCGCCCAGATTGCAGGCATGCGTACGCATGGCATGGAGGGTATCCCGCTTCATGGCTTCGTTAACCTCATAAACTCCACCGGGAATAGGCTTCACCAGACCTCCGCGTCCAATGACAGCATCGAAATGGAAAGGAATGTCATTTGCCTCCAACTCCCGGAGGACAAGTGATTTACGAAACTCAAACTGGTCGATCACCTGGGGGAAGGCAGACAACTCTTCTACTGTATGGCGGATGTTGCGTACCAACAAAGGAGTTTCGTCTTCATAAACGGCAATCTTTGTTGAAGTGGAACCGGGATTGATAACAAGGACCCTTTCACCCCGTCCATTCCTCGCAGAAGGGGAAGTGGGGATTGCATTCAATTTATCCATATTCTTAGTTTAATTATGATCATCATTCGGAGCATCTTCCTCCCTCTGCCGACCGGGTAGAAGCTGTCAGGCATGCCATCGCAATGCTATAATACTTGGAAAGTCCGGAATCACTACGTGACGGTAGCACCACCGGACAAATGGGGCCTTGCAGCAATCCTGCCATATCGGCCTTGGCAAACAATGAAACAGATTTATAAAAAGCATTGGCCGACTCGATATTAGGGAATATCAATACATCTGCCTGCCCGTTGATGGGCGATACAATTCCTTTAATATCCCCGCTGGCCTGCTCGCAGGAAGTACGGACATCCAACGGGCCATCAATAATAACATTGCCAAACTCTCCGGCTTCGGCCAACTCCACTATATTAACATAATCAAGAGAATGGGGGAACTTGGCACTTACCTTCTCCGTACAGTGAATCAAAGAGATGCGCGGCTGCTCTATCCCAAACCTCCGGCAGGTACAGATGGCGTACCAAACCATTTCAATACGTTGTTGTAAAGTGGGCCGGGGAATAACAGCCGCATCCGAAAAGAACAATAATTTATCATACGTAGGAATCTGCATTACAGCCAGGTGAGTCAGGATCTTTCCTTTGGGTAGTAACCCTTTCTCCTTGTCAAGAATAGCATGAAGCAGGTTGTCAGTATTAATAATCCCTTTCATCAAAATGTCGGCCCCCCCTTCCCGGACAATCCGGACCGCTTCACGCGCTGCCTCATCGGGATCTTCGATATGGATGGTCTTCACATAATCCGGATACTTTTGCAAGGTAGGATACTTTTGGAGGATGGCTGAGTCACCAATCATCAGAAATTCTGCAATACCCTCGTCAAGTGCACGGGCAATGGCATATTCTGTATTCGGATCATTGGCACAGACAACGGCAATCCGTTTCCGTCGGTTTAAGGTTTTTAGGTGTTCTGTCAGTTGGTCGAAGTTTCTAATAGGTTCCATAACGTTAGATTTTTAGCAAATATCAGAAAAAGGATTGAGAAGTACATCATGGTATACTGAAAAAATGGGTAAACCGGATAACATTTTGATATTATACAACGCTTTCATTTCTACGGATGCAGGTAATTTCGTTTTTTAATGTAAATTTGTATCCTGTTAAACACCTATAATCAAACAGAACCATGAAAACAAAAACTTTTCTCGCTCTTTTCTGCCTGCTGTGTATCAGTTCAGGCTTTTCATCGTGCCAACGTCATTCGTCTGACCAGTGGACATTGGTTTGGGAAGATAATTTCGACCAGAAAACAGGCTTTGACCCACAGGTATGGAGCAAAATACCACGTGGCAAATCGGACTGGAATAACTATATGACAGACTTCGACTCTTGTTTCGATATGCGTGACGGCAATATGATACTGCGGGGTATCATCAATTACAGTCAGCCCAATGACACAGCACCCTATCTGACCGGAGGGATTTATACCAAAGGGAAAAAGGCATTCAGCAACGGCCGTCTGGAGATACGTGCCAAGCTGAACGGTGCACGCGGCGAATGGCCGGCTATCTGGATGCTTCCGGTAGATGCTCCCTGGCCGATGGGTGGAGAAATCGATATCATGGAACGTCTGAATCACGACACAATCGCTTACCAGACTATACATACCAACTATACATACAATCTGGGCATCAAAGACAATCCGTTGTCACACTCCGTAGGTACGATCAATCCCGATGACTACAATGTATATTCGGTAGAAATGTATCCGGACAGCATTGCATTCTATATCAATGATACGCATACTTTCACCTATCCCCGCATCGAAACAGACAAAGAAGGGCAATTTCCCTTCGATCAGCCTTTCTATCTGCTGATCGACATGCAACTGGGTGGCTCGTGGGTAGGAGCTGTAGACCCGAAAGAACTTCCTGTGGAAATGCATGTAGACTGGGTAAAATTCTACCAAAAGAAATAAACTAAAACAAATTCACTGAATGAAGATACAATTCCCTCCATTCCTGCACGAAGGCGATAAAGTTGCCATCGTATCGCCTTCGGGCAAGATAGACAATATGTTTCTGAGAGGTGCCAAGACGCAACTGGCGTCTTGGGGACTGGTCCCTGAAATGGGAAAACACGTCCGTAGCTCCTGGGGATGTTATGCCGGCACCATCCGGCAGCGCGCTTCGGACTTTCAGACAGCAATGGATGACAAAGAAATTAAGGCGATTTTATGTAGCCGTGGCGGCTACGGAGCGGTTCATCTTATTGAACGGCTCGACTTCACCCGTTTCCGCGAACACCCGAAGTGGATAATCGGATTCAGTGATATCACAGTGCTCCATAATCTGTTTCAGTACAACGGGTTTGCTTCGTTACATGCTCCTATGGCACGCCATCTCGCAGTAGAAGCGGCCGACGATCCGTGTTCACTGTACCTGAGGGATATACTTTTCGGTAAACTGCCTGCATATAAATGTAAACGTCACAAGTTGAACCGACTCGGCACAGCCAAGGGTATTCTGCGTGGTGGCAATATGGCAGTATTCCACGGCCTTCGGGGAACTCCATACGACATACCTCCCGAAGGGACAATCCTGTTTATCGAGGACGTGGGCGAACGTCCTTATGCCATCGAGCGCATGATGTATAACCTGAAATTAGGGGGCGTACTTGAGAAGTTGTCAGGCCTCATCATCGGACAGTTTACCGAATACGAAGAAGATCGTGCCATAAAGAAAGACCTTTATGGTGCACTCTTCGATCTGGTAGAAGAGTATAATTATCCGATCTGCTTTGATTTCCCCGTAGGGCATGTAACGGAAAATCTGCCACTGATCAATGGGGCGGAAGTAGAACTTATATCCGGAAAGAAAGGAGTAGAATTGTTAATAAACCCTCCTATCTGACCTACCCTACTGCGAAAATGACTAATTTTGAGGCCTTAACCCCAAAAGCATAATTATGAAAAGAAATTCTATGCTATTACTGACAGCTTTTATTTTGTTATCCGCCTTTTCTTGCGGAACGAACAACAACAAAACCAATTCAGTTCAGGAGCCTGAAAAGAATATAACCGTGAAAGCACCACAATTCGATGCAGACAGCGCCTATAAATACATACAGGCACAAGTGGACTTCGGCCCTCGCAACCCGAACAGTAAAGGACATGCAGCATGTGGAGAATATCTGGCTACTAAACTGGCAGAACATGGGGCCAAAGTGACTAACCAGAATGTGGAACTGCCCGCCTATGACGGCACGCTGCTGAAAGCACGCAATATCATCGGTTCATTCAAACCCGAAAGCAAAAAACGCATTGCCCTTTTTGCACACTGGGATACGCGTCCGTGGGCAGACAATGATCCCAACGAGAAGAATCACCACACACCGATATTGGGTGCCAACGACGGGGCGAGCGGTGTGGGCGTGTTGCTTGAAATAGCCCGACTGATCAATCAGCAGCAACCGGAACTGGGAATCGATATTATCTTTTTGGACGCAGAAGATTATGGCGCTCCCCAATTCTATAAAGGAGAACATTTAGAGGAGCAATGGTGTCTCGGTGCACAATATTGGGCACGCAATCCGCATGTGGAAGGCTATAATGCCCGTTTCGGTATCTTGCTCGATATGGTAGGCGGCAAAGATGCCACTTTCTTTAAGGAGGTGTACTCGGAGAAGTTTGCCCGTGGAATCAACAAAAAGGTATGGAAGAAGGCTAACGACGCTGGTTACGGACGTTACTTTATTAACGAAACAGGTGGCCAGATCACTGACGACCATCTGTTTATCAATCGGCTGGCCGGTATCCCGACTATCGACATCATTCCGAACGACGAAAATTGTGAACTGTCCAGCTTCGGACCGACTTGGCATACCGTAAACGACAACATGGATGTTATCGACAAATCGACACTCAAAGCCGTGGGGCAGACCGTACTGGAAGTTATCTATAACGAGAAATAATTATTCAATATGACAATCAACGAATTACAAGACGAAGTCATTGCCGAGTTCAGTGACTTTGACGACTGGATGGACCGCTACCAGTTGCTTATCGATTTAGGAAACGAACAGGAACCGCTTGACGAGAAATATAAAACGGAACAGAATTTGATTGAAGGTTGCCAGAGCCGTGTGTGGCTTCAGGCAGACGAGGTAGATGGAAAGGTGATCTTCAAAGCAGAAAGTGATGCACTGATCGTAAAAGGTATTATCGCCCTGCTGATAAAAGTTGTTTCGGGACATACACCGGACGAGATTCTGAATTCGGAACTTTACTTCATCGACCGCATCGGGCTGAAAGATCATTTATCGCCCACCCGCAGCAACGGTCTGCTATCAATGGTAAAACAAATGCGAATGTACGCATTGGCATTCAAAGCCAAAGGGACAAAAGGTTAATCTCCTCATTCTATATCGCCACAGTGGACACACAGAAGGTCCGCTGTGGCAAATCAAGGATCTTTTTCATCCACTTGATATTCCAGAATATCCCCCGGTTGGCAATCGAGTACTTTGCAGATTGCCTCAAGGGTAGAAAAACGAATCGCTTTGGCCTTTCCCGTTTTCAGGATAGAAAGGTTGGCAGGTGTAATATCTATCTTCTCCGCCAACTCCCCCAAAGATATCTTTCTTCGGGCCATCATAATGTCAAGGTTTACTATTATAGCCATAATTCCATTAATTTTTCAGTGTCCGGATTCAGATAGTAAGGTCTTGCTCCTCTTTCATCTTTAACCCGATGGCGAATACTTCGCCTACAATCAGCGAAACCAGTCCTAAAATGACCAGCATCACAGAGTCAATACTTGTCTCCATAGAGTAGCCGGATAATGAAAAGACTGAGGACAGTTCATAATCATTCATCAAAGCCGGCACCGCTTCACTAATAAAACTCAGCAACAGGGTGACTCCCAACCAACGTAACCTACGAACATTCTTCCAATTAAAAATATCCGATTTATTGATAGATACAATCAACTGCACAAACAGCACCGTAGATGCTATTACGGCCAAAATGGCAAGAAGCCCGGAGAGCACTTGCGCAACCATCAGCCAGGTGCTCCTGTCCACTTTTACATTCGTGATCAACTGTGTGTAAGCAACAGGCACATAAGATTGGGTCCGTTCATTGTAAACAGAATCTTTAAACGACGAAAAATCTTCGGGCATCAACGTAGCAATGCGAAGGTTAATAGCCTGTTCCACACTTTCATTGCCGGAATGACTTATCTTCATGCCCTCGGAAAAGCCATGACCGAAATCACGCCCCATGTTGAATACCGAATAACAGAATACCAGAAATACCAGTAAACATAGTATGTTCAATCTTCTTTTCATATTATGACTTGTTTTTCAATCTTCATAGTTTAGTTTCACTCACTCTTTCTCCACACTCCCGGAATCGTAACCTGCTTTATCCGTAGGAAACAGCCAACGAACAGCATAGCGGCCACAGCTATCAGTATGTAATAAGATGTAGTATCAGTCACATCGCTAATCGTATCCGCATCGGGATAGGTCAGGCTCAATATCACAGAAAGGCTGTTATTCACAATGTGTATCAGGATACAGGGGATCAGGCTCCGCGTCCGGTAATAAACCCACGCCAACAGAAGTCCTCCGAAGAAGGCGGCAACTACCTGAGCCGGATTCAAATGAAATATTCCGAAAAGAAGTGCGGAAAGAAAAATCGCTTTCCGGGGAGAATATCGTTCAAGCAACGCCTTAGTAACACCACCACGGAACAAAAGTTCCTCAAGAACCGGTCCCAACAACGTGATGGCCACAATTCCCAACCAACCGGACTGTAAAGCATTAAACTGTTGTTCCAGAACATCAGGCACCCAAGATAAAACAGCAGTTAACAAGTCCATCAGAACAGTCATCGACAAGCCTATCAAAAAAGTGACCGTAAGAAACGGTAACGAAACGAATGACCAGCTCATTTTATCCTTAGGTATGTACCGGGCTTTCCATAAATAAAAAAACATCACTGCCATGGAAAGTAACATCGAAGGAGCCAGTGTCAACTCCGAAATCCGGGTGGCATCCATATTCCCACCATTCATACGGGCAACAACAGTAAAAGGAATACCTATCAGCCCACCACAGACAAGCTGGATCCCCAGATAAATAAGAATTAATTTGATCGCTGTTTTCATTCGGTTCTCTGTTTTAAATATGTACAAAGATAACGGTTTTAATTGACTACCGTTTCAGTAGCAGGGTGATTTGTACCATGTCCGTGCAGAACAGAACTACACACAAACAAAGCTAACATAGAGATGGATACTACCAACATCGTAATGCTCATCAATGACTTTCTCATAAGATTGACTTTGGAGATTCGTTATGTTATTCAATAATAATTTATCGTTTTTCGATATGCAAAGATTGATATTAATTTCCACTTAAACAAGAAATCCGACAATTATTTATCGATAAACAATAAATATAGCATGTTTTTCGATATTAAGAGGGGCGCATATAACTCACTCAGGGGCAAACAGAAAATACAAAATGTCAATTGACATTTTGCTTATTCCCCAAAAGAGCTTCTACGTCGGCCGCATCCCGATGAAGTTGAGCTATCAGCCCGTCAATCCCATCGAACTTCAGTTCCGGACGGAGATACTTCACAAAAGAAATACGGATAAACTTATCGTAAATATTTGAATGGAAATGAAGGATGTTCACTTCTATCGAACGCTCGGGACCATTTCCTATCGTGGGGCGGGTACCGATATTCAACATACCGTTATAGGTACGCCCATCGAATGTGACATGAACCGCATAAACACCATCGGCAGGAATCAACTTATCAGGATCATCCACACTGAGGTTGGCTGTAGGAAATCCGATCTTACGTCCCACTTGATAGCCACTCACCACCGTACCATCCAGAAAATAGTCGTAACCCAGACAACGGGACGCCATATCGACTTCACCCTGATGCAGCATCTTGCGAATGACGGAAGAGCTTACATGAAGATCATCACACACACAGGCACGGGCGCGGATTACCTCTATGCCCATCTCGGAACCATAACGGCAATAGTCTTCGAAACCTTCACTACGGTTGTGCCCAAAGCGATGGTCATAGCCGATGACGAGTGTCTGCACCCGATAACGGTCTCTTAAAAGATCAGACATAAACTCGCGGGCAGTCAGGCGCGATACTTCCTGCGTAAAGTCAAGCATGAAACAATAGTCCACCCCTGTTTCCTCGAGCAGTGTCCGCTTTTCTTCCGGAGTAGTCAGCAGTTCCGGACGATAATCCGCTTTCATCACCTTACGGGGATGAACAGGGAAGGTAATTAATGCAGAGCGCAATCCACGAGCGGCAGCCAGCTCTCTGACTTGCCTGATCAGGAAACGATGCCCTGTATGTACTCCGTCGAAAAAGCCGATGGTAGCTACACAAGGTTCGGGTGTAAATGCCGGTATATTATGGATTATCTGCATGCTATGTCTTCTAAATTATTTATCTCCGGCAAAAAGTGGTCTCCAGTCTTCACCGGGTTTTACCGTATAAGTAGAGATACCCAATGCCTGGGCTCCCTGGCAGTTGGCCTCGGAGTCATCGATGAAAAAAGTTTCGTGCGGATCAAGGTTTGCGTCTTCAAGTACCCCCCGGAAAATCTCTTCGGCAGGCTTCACCATTTTCATTTCATACGAAAGGTACATCTTCTCAAAATAGTCTTCCACACGGAAGCCCCGATACGGAAATGCGTGCTCGCATGCCCACTTCCAATGTATCTCGTTGGTATTGCTCAGCAGATAGACCACATATTTTTCGCGGAGCTTCAGCAACATGTCGAGTTTAAAGCGAGGGATATCTACCAGAAAACTATTCCAGGCAGCATCGATTTGCTCGTCAGTCACTTTTTTTGTGAGCAGCCCACGGATATTCTCACGAAATTCAGCCGACGAGATCAATCCTTTTTCATGCTGCATAAAGATCCCTTGCTGAGAATACATACCTAACAATTCGTCTACTTTCTCTAATCCCAACTTCCGGAAGTTCTCCACACAACGCTGACGGTCGAGATTGATCAATACACCACCAAAATCAAAAATAAGGTTTTTAATTCCTTTTCTTTTCATCTCTATATTGTTTTAAGGTCTCACCCCATCCCCTCTTCCTTTGAGAAAGGATGGGGTGAGACCCCTCTTATTTCATTTCTGAGTTAAACGTTTGACAAAGCGAATCAGTTCACCAATCCATAAGACGAGAGAGGAAGAACCGATGATGATAAGCCATGTTTGCCAGTCAAGCGGCTCTGTACGGAATACAGCCCCACCGAACTGTACAATGAGGAACTGTCCGCCCAGAATAGCCAGTACTATCAGCTCCATACCGTATGATTTCGCAAGACCTTTGAATGCTGAGTCGGTAGTGCCAAACACACGGGCGTTGAACAGGTTCCAGAACTGGAGCATCACAAAGAAGGTGAAGAAAACGGTCAACCGCTGTACCGTCATTCCTCCATCGGCATTTGTGAAGTAATATATCATTGCCATCAGCACCACCAGAAAGACTGTACCGACACCGAATATATTTTGCCGCATCGCTTTGCTGATAATAAAATCAGTACTACGGCGTGGTTTATCATTCATAACGCTTTCGCTTGGCGGAATAGAGGCCAGAGCTAATGCGGCAAACGTATCCATAATGAGGTTTACCCATAACATTTGAGTAACAGTCAGCGGCAACTCCGTTCCTACAATAGAACCGAGCAATACGATGAGAAGTGCCACAAAGTTAATGGTCAACTGGAATACAATGAAACGCTGGATGTTCTTGTACAGCGAACGCCCCCACATCACGGCGGTTCCGATACTGTTGAAAGAATCATCGAGTAAGGTGATATCACTGGCCTCTTTGGCTACGGAAGTTCCGGTACCCATTGAAAGTCCCACCTGTGCATGATTAAGTGCCGGGGCATCATTGGTTCCGTCACCGGTCACAGCTACTACGGCTCCTTTCTGCTGGAGCAACTGCACCAGGCGCTGCTTGTCGGTAGGACGGGCGCGGGACATGATTTTCAGATCCATCACTCTATTCAGGGCTTCTTCATCGCTCAGTTCGGCGAAAGCAACTCCCGTTATACGGTTACGCTCCGTATCTTCCGGTTTCCACAATCCGATCTGGCGTGCAATCTCAGTTGCTGTGCCCGGAGTATCTCCGGTAACAATCTTAATACCGATACCTGCCGACTGGCACTTAGCCACCGCTGCGGGTACATCGGGACGTATAGGATCGGAAATAGCAACCACACCAAGGAAGTTCAAGTTGTTTTCCGACACAAGGGCCACACAATCGTCCGGTTCGTTGTCCTCTACTATGCGGAATGCAAAACCAAGTGTACGCATAGCCATATTCTGATAACTCAGCAACTGCGCTTCGACAGTGGAACGGTATTCCACACTATCCACACGACGACCGTCAAGAATCACCTCTTTGCATTTGCCAAGCACAATCTCAGGCGCACCTTTTATATATAGCACTTTCTTGCCTATCAGCGGAGACTTCACCAAAGTAGCCATAAACTTACGCTCGGTAGAGAACGTCAATTGGTCGAGTACCTGCGCCCTTTCTCTGAGTTCAAGATAGTTACGGTTCTGACCGTTCAGCCACAACAACAAAGCAACCTCAGTGGGATTGCCCACCCCTTTTGGCTTTTCTCCCTCTCCCGTCTCTTCAAGAAAAGCAGTCGAGTTAGCACTGATTCCCTCTGCTATCAATTTGCTGATATCGTCATCTGCCAGCTTCCCGCCATCCTTCAAACCATAGAAGTTAGGCTCATGCACCTGCATCAGGTTCTGCGTCAACGTACCGGTCTTATCTGTACAAATCACGGTAATGGCTCCCATCGTTTCGCAAGCGTGCATCTTACGAACCAGATTATTGGTGGCAAGCATACGGCGCATATTCAGGGCCAGACTGAGCGTTACGCTCATAGGTAACCCTTCGGGGACGGCGACCACAATCAAGGTGACTGCCATCATGAAGTATTTCAGGGTACGCTCCAACACCGGCAACCAGTCATGCCAGCCATTCAAAGCTCCAAAATCAAAATAGAGTACTACATCTTTTATAAAGAAAATAAGGAAAGCAAGCCCCGCTACGGTAAAACCGATTTTACCTATCAGGTTAGCCAGCTTAGTCAACTGGATATTAAGGGGCGTAGGTTCCGTGCTCTGCTCCGTACTCTGACGTGCCACTTTCCCAATCTCCGTGGCATCTCCCACACGAAGTACTTTCATCGATCCGTGACCGTCGACCACAGTCGTGCCACGCATCACCAGATTGGAGGCATACGTAGCTTCTTCATCAAAATCCGCCTCTACCGTTGTTTTATTAATTACCGGCTCTCCGGTCAGGTTCGATTCATTCACCTGTAAGGAGATGGCTTCTATCAGTTCTCCATCGGCAGGGATCTCCTCACCGGTTTCCAGTACCACAATATCACCGACTACCACATCCTTACGGGGAATCTCCTGAATGCGCCCATTACGAATCACCTTTACCAAAGTCTCTTCATTGACAGCATTCAGCAAATCAAACTTTTTGTTCGCATCATATTCAAAATAGAAACCAATGCCGGTTGCCAGCAGGATAGCAGCTATGATACCGATGGTTTCAGCATATTCATTCTCAATAATCGAGATGATAAGGGAGAACACAGCCGCAACGAGTAATACCCGTACAACAGGATCTTCAAATTTTTCCAGATAGAGTTTGAGGAGAGAAGGACGCTTGGGTGGCGTCAGCAGGTTAACACCATGTTTCTCCCGGCTTTGGAGGACTTCTTGATCAGTAAGGCCCAAATGAAAATAATCGTCGTTCTTTGCAGTCATGCAGATACATACATTAAATTAGAGGTTGCAAAAATACAACATAAATCCGGTATAGAATGTTTCTTAAATCTTTTTTAAGGATTCCAGTTTTCCCAACAAGATTCTCGATGAAATAGGCTTCGTCAGGAAATCGGTAAAGCCACTCTGCATAATCTTTTGGCGGTCTTCTTCGTAAGCAAAGGCTGTGAGAGCAATGATAGGCACAGTAGCCGACATTTGCCGGATAGCCTCCGTAGCTTCATAACCGTTCACCTCGGGCATACGAATATCCATCAAGATGATATCGGGCTGGTTTTTCAGGAAAAGGGAAATGGCTTCTTCACCATTATGTGCCCAATAGAGTTCGTAACGGGAAGCAAGGATGGCTTCACAAAGGCGATAATTATCTTCCATATCTTCTGCCACCAATACTGTCAGTTTCTTATCACCGTTTACCCCCGCGGCAGGAACCGACACAACAGAAGACGGTCTCTCCTGTTCTTTTTCAATAATTACCTTAGGTTTGATATCCGAATGTTCGGGCAAGGTAAACCAGAAAGTACTCCCCTGGCCTACCACCGATTCAGCTCCGATTTCCCCACCCAGTTTATTCACAATCGTCTTACAGATGGAAAGTCCCAGCCCGGTGCCGTTTTTATCACTCTGCAGACGTACGAAACGGTCGAATACACCTCCCAGCTTATCTGCTGAAATGCCCGAACCAGTATCGGTGACATAAAACCGAAGTCCATTCTCGCAAGGCTTATATCCGATACGAATGCTGCCTTCTGTGGTAAACTTGATTGCATTAGAAACAAAATTGGATACAACCTGGGCGATACGGTTCCGGTCGGAATGAACCATGCATGAGGGTAATCCGGCCTCGGTAATTATCTGTACAGGCGAATCATAACCGATCTTCATGTGGAACAACTGTTCCAGATCGGCCAGCAACAGGTTGATGTCTACGTCGGAATACACAAACTCTAATGTACCAGCCTCAATCTTCGATAAATCGAGAATGTCATTCACCAATTGCAATAGGAGTTCACTATTCGTATGGAGTATTTCCAGATATTTCTGCTTTTCCTTTTCCTCGGTGGCAGCAGCCAGCAGTTCGGAGAAACCAACGATGGCATTCAATGGAGTACGGATCTCATGGCTCATGTTGGCAAGGAAGGCTGACTTGGAACGATCGGCGTTTTCGGCTTTCTCCTTAGCCTCGGCCAGCGCCTCTTCCGTATGTTTGATGGAAGTGATGTCATGCACCGTCAGTACCATACGGTCTTCACCATCCAGAGTCATAAAAACTCCCGAAATCATTACGTTGCATTTTATAAATTCATCTTCGCCTATGGCAATATTCAGTGAAGACTGCAGATCGGTAAACTCGCTCTTCTGACGAAAAGCAGCCCCGATAGCCCCTCTTACAGGACATTCCTGACAAAAAGCATGGGTTCCGCATCCTCCCTTGGCAGACAATGCATTCTGACATTGCAATAAATCACCGACGCGCTTTTCTTTACCATCAGGATTGAGGTGAGTCAAATCATAATAATTTGTTTTCAGGACTTTAAAATCAGAATCGATAACAAGGACATAAGCATGAATGTGCGTTAGGATAGCATCAAACAAGCGATTTACATTCTCCAGTTTCCGGTCTGATGCAGATTGCATAAACTTACGTTTTCTTCTTTCCCACAGAAATGCTCCCAGAAAAGAGACACATACCCCTATTAATACAATCTGCCACATCATAATTTATAACTGCTTGATTAATGCTTTGTTGTTATGGCAAAGGTAGTGTTTTATTAACCAAAAAGAAAAAATAAGTGAACAATATATCCAATCCTTTTGTTATATTTGCATAAACTTTAAAAAAAGAGACGACATGAAGTACATTTGCACCGTTTGTGATTATATTTACGATCCGGAGACAGGTGATCCGGAAAGCGGAATCGAACCAGGAACACAGTTTGAAGATATCCCTGATGATTGGGTATGCCCCCTTTGTGGAGTTGGGAAAGAAGATTTCGAACCGTATAATGGATAACTTATAAACAACGGACGTTTTTGAACGATGAACGATAAACGATGAGCCGCAGTGTACCAATCACACTTTACTCATCATTTATAGTTCATCGTTCACGGTTCATCGGCCAGTTAAGATGCTTTCTTTTCTTTTACGTCACTGCTTGCTTCCACTACATTTACCACATAGTCACCAAGCTTCTCGCATTCAGCAATAATATCCATATAATAAACACCCATCTGATAATCATATTCTTTATTGTTCACATCCAGGATGTTCTGATTCTTCAGTTGATTACGATAGTTATTTATTTCATTTTCAATATTGAACGACTTATTGACATCGATACTCTGATGCTCGGGTTTCTCAACCACGACAATCATTTGTGACAGGGCATCGTTCGTCAGCTTCATCATGAAGTGAATGTGTTCATACTGCTTCTCTGTAAAATCCTGATTTGTCTGTCGCTTCCGGGTGATGGTACGTGCCAGGTTATAACAACTGTCGCCGATGCTTTCAATCTCGGTTACCTCACGGAGCATGGCACGTATCTGAAGCTTACTTTCCGAACTTAATCGTCCCTCGGACACTTGATTCAGGTAATTGGCTATCTCCAGCTCCATGTTATCGCTGATATTCTCATACTTTTCAATCCGGCTGAATAATTTATTGAAGTCGTCATCTTTCTCCGTATGCAGCAGATCCTGCACCATGCCGAACATACGGTGAATACGTTCGGAGAACAAATGGATTTCCTTGCGGGCCTGAAGTATCGAAAGTTCGGCCGTGGAAAGCATGCCACCGGTAATGAAACGCAAACGCGGCTCTTCGTCTTCTTCTTTCGGACGAATAATGGCACACACGGTACGTTCAATCAGTTTCACTCCCCAGATCAGCAGGCAGACGTTACATATATTAAAGATAGAGTGGAAAGCAGACAACTTATAAGAAATCGCTACCTCGGCACTTCCCGGATGGAAGAAGGTATCCACCACCCAATTGACAAATACCATAAAGGGATGAAAAATAATCAATACCCAAATCACACCGAAAACGTTGAAAACGAAATGGGCCAAAGCAGCTCGCTTCGCTTGTGAATTGGCTGTCAAGGCAGCCAGGTTTGCTGTAATCGTAGTTCCGATATTCTCACCCAGCACCAATGCAGCACCAAGCTCCAGGCTGATCCATCCGTTGGCGCACATAATTAAAGTGATAGCCATCGTTGCGGCAGACGCCTGCACGATCATAGTGAGAATAGTACCGATAAATAGAAAGAGCAGAACGGAGAAGAATCCCATATCGGTATAGTTCTGCACGAAAGCAAGCATTTCCGGATTGGCATTCAGGTCGGGCGCGTTTGCTTTAAGATACGAAAGCCCCATAAAAAGGAAAGAAAAACCAAAAATGAATTCACCGACAGACTTACGGTTACTTTTACCGGAAAAAATAAGGGGAAGGGCAATGGCTAAAAGAGGGAGGGCAAAAGCAGCCATATCAACTTTAAACCCAAAAATGGAAATGATCCAGGCGGTGACTGTCGTACCGATATTGGCACCCATTATCACACTAATGGACTCGGCCAAAGTCAGCAAACCGGCATTTACAAAACTGACCACCATCACCGTCGTTGCCGAAGAAGACTGGATAAGGGCGGTGATCAACACTCCTGTTAAAACTCCCGTTACCCGGTTCGTGGTCATTGCTGTCAGGATTCCTCGCAATCTGTCACCTGCGACTTTCTGTAAGCCCTCGCTCATGATTTTCATTCCATAAAGAAAAAGTCCTAATGAGCCAATGAGCTTTAAAAAATCATAAAAAGAATATTCCATCTATAATTATTTTAGTGGTTGTTTGTCTTCTTAGCAATTATGTGATATATTTATCCGTACTATTCACCCCTAAACGACGTGAAATGAAACAGATGTTACAAATATATTGCAAAAATAATAATATTTCTAAAGAATTCCCTATTGGAAGCTCACTTTTGGATATTTATTACGGTTTCAATCTTAATTTTCCTTATCAGGTAGTCAGTGCTAAAGTAAATAATCGTTCTGAAGGACTCAACTTTCGTGTATATAACAATAAGGATGTAGAGTTTCTGGATGTAAGAGATTCTTCGGGGATGCGTACATATGTACGTTCTCTTTGTTTTGTACTCTACAAGGCAGTCAGCGAACTCTTTCCGAATGGCAAACTTTTTGTAGAGCACCCCGTATCCAAGGGATACTTCTGCAATCTGCGCATCGGCCGGGCCATCACTCTGGAGGATGTGTCGCAAATAAAGAAACGCATGCAGGAAATCATTACGGAGAATATCACTTACCACCGTATCGAATGCCACACCACCGAAGCCGTACGCGTATTCAGCGAGCGGGGCATGAATGATAAAGTGAAACTGCTTGAGTCTTCCGGCTCCATCTATACCTATTATTATACTTTGGGTGGCACTGCGGACTATTATTATGGTAATTTGCTCCCAAGTACGGGATTTATTCATCTGTTCGACCTCGTTAAGTATTATGACGGACTGTTGCTGCGTATTCCCAACAAAGAAAACCCGGCAGTACTGGAAGAGGTAGTAAAACAGGAGAAGATGCTCGATGTCTTCAAAGAGCATTTGCGCTGGAACTACATTATGGGGCTGAACAATGTGGGAGATTTCAACATAGCCTGCGAAGAAGGACATGCCACCGACCTGATAAATGTGGCAGAAGCACTGCAGGAAAAGAAAATAGCACAAATAGCCGACAGCATCTTCCACCGGGGAGAAAACGGGAACCGTGTAAAACTGGTATTGATCTCCGGACCGTCATCATCCGGCAAAACCACCTTCAGCAAGCGGCTCTCCATCCAGCTGATGACAAACGGGTTAAAGCCTTATCCCATCTCACTGGACAACTACTTTGTAGACCGGGAAGAAACTCCATTGGATGAAAACGGCAATTATGATTATGAATCGCTCTATGCCCTCGACCTGGAATTATTCAACGCGCAACTGCAAGCTCTGCTGCGTGGTGAGGAAGTAGAACTGCCCCGCTACAACTTCATGCTGGGAAAGAAAGAATATAAAGGTGACAAACTGCGGATTGACGAACATACGGTATTGATTCTTGAAGGGATTCATGCCCTGAACCCGGAACTCACCCCACAAATCCCGGCAGAGAGTAAATATAAAATCTATGTATCTGCTCTGACAACCATCTCCCTGGACGACCATAACTGGATTCCGACCACGGACAACCGGCTTTTACGCCGCATTATCCGTGATTTCAACTATCGTGGCTATTCTGCGCAGGAAACCATTTCGCGCTGGCCCAGCGTGCGTGCCGGAGAAGACAAGTGGATTTTCCCCTACCAGGAGAATGCCGACGTGATGTTCAACTCTGCCCTGTTATTTGAATTTGCCGTGCTCCGCTGCCATGCCGAACCCATCTTGACCAGCGTGCCACGTAACTGCCCGGAATATGCCGAAGCATACCGGTTGCTGAAGTTTATCAAATATTTCACTCCGGTACAGGATAAGGAGATTCCTCCGACCTCACTTCTTAGAGAGTTCCTGGGAGGAAGCAGCTTCAAATATTAAAAAGACACATCCCAATCTTTTCAGACATAGACTTTACAAATACAACTCCGGAAGAGAGTAATATTTGTAAAATCTATGCTTGAGTTATCAAATACTATCCACCACCCCATCAGCCGGCAATGCCTGTCATAACTCTCAGAGGAAGAATTGAGGAAGAAATGAAAAATAAAAGGGGTAAGTGAGAGGTTCTTACAAAGATTTTTTAACTTTGTCACTGTTTAAAACCATATCGTATGAAAATATCGACTTTAATCCTGACCATCCTCGTTTGTTTTAGCACAATCGTCGATGCACAAGGCACACAAAACAGAGCAAATGAACTGATGAAACAAGCGCAAAGCAGTCTGGAACAAAAAGAATATACCAAAGCGCGTTATCTTTTCATCCAAGCCTATGGCGCCTTCGCGGCACAAGAAAACTATCCGAAAGCCGTGGAATGTGGAATTCAGGGAGCTGCTCTTTACCATCGTGAGAATTATTATAAAGAAGCATTCGACCTCTGCAGGGGAATGGAACAGTTAGTCTGGGCGGGCGAACAAAAGGAGCAGAAGCAATTCTATCCGTTGCGCTTTCAAATCACCAAAGAGAGATTACAAATGTATATCGGGCTGAAGAATGCCGCACAAGCCAAAGCACAGTTGGACAAACTGGCGGAAACCGCCGGCCAGGCAAAGAACGATTCGCTAAGTGAGAACCTCCTGTACACGCAGGCAAACTATTACTACACTTTCGGCCAAAACGCACAAGGGGACGCCTGCTTCCGGAAATTGATCAATCAATACAAAGCCCAGAAGAACTACGAAAAGGTAAACGAATGCTATAAGAACCTGATTGCCATCGGCCGTAAGTCAAACAATGCCTCCTTGGTGGCCCGCACGTACGAGAACTTCATTGTCTGGACCGACTCGGTGAAAGCGCTGACAGCACAAGATGAACTGAACGTGTTGAAACGCAAATATGACGAAAGCCAGCAGATCATTCAGGAAAAAGACGATACGCTGTCCGGAAAACAGTATATGATTGTCGGGCTATGTACGCTTGTCGTCATCCTGATAGCCGGACTGATCTTCGTTGCCATCGTGCTGCTCCGCTTCATTGCCGGAAACCGCAAACTGAAGAAGAGCGTACAGATAGCCAATGAACACAACGAACAGAAAACAAAGTTCATCCAGAACATCTCCGCACAAATGGAACCAACGCTGGATACACTGGCCGCTTCTGCTGCCGAACTATCGGGCAAGGCGCCCCAACAGGCACAACAGATGCAGGGACAGGTAGCCGCCCTGAAGAAGTTCAGTAACGACATACAGGAGCTTTCTACACTGGAGAACTCCCTGACCGAGCCTTACGAGATGAAGGAGATCAACGTAAATACTTTCTGCGAAGCTACCATGGATAAGGTGAAAGAGCTGGTGCAACCTGAAGTGTCGACCGTAGTGAATGCCGCCAAACTCCAGATCAAGACCAACCCGGAACAACTGGAACGGATACTGATTCACCTGCTGAAGAATGCGGCGGAATATACCGAAAGCGGAAAGATCTTCCTCGACTTCAAGAAGAGAGGCGCGCATACACATCAGTTCATCATCTCGGATACCGGCACGGGTATTCCTGCCGAAAAACAAGAGAACCTGTTCAAACCTTTCACGGAGATTAAAGACCTGACGGAAGGAGACGGACTGGGACTGCCTATCTGTGCCCTGATAGCTACCAAGATGAACGGAAGCCTGACATTGGACACAAGCTACACCAAAGGAAGCCGGTTCGTACTCGAGCTGCACACATAATAAAAAAACAACAGAGGGCTGCATCAAAAGCCCTCTGTTGTTTTTACGCCTATCGAACCGGAGCCTGTCATTAAACTGTAAGTTCCAACAACACTTCTCCTTGGGTGTTGAGTACCTTCACTTTAAGCACATCTTTCTTTTTCTCGATCACCATCACCGTTGCGCTTTTCATGCTATAACCACCACCGATAATGACCGGGAAGTTATTGCCAAGACTGCCTTTGGGGTGATAAGCGTATTCATGTGTATGCGCATTCAGACAGACATTGAAGGGAGCTTTCTCCAGGAGTTTCCCCCAAAGTCCCGAACACAGGTTCTCGTAATCATTGCCATAAAGCGGGATGTGATGAATCAGAATCCGCTTGCCGGCCTTCCTGAACTCTTTGGAAGCGAGTTCTTTCTTGAGGAATCCCACCTGATCATTACGCAACTTCGTAAAATCGTTCAATCCGTAATAGACCCAATGGTCATCGGGTTTATCTTCACCGCAGTCGAGCATTACGATGCGCGTGTCTCCCCAGTTGAAGGCTCCGTAAGTCTTATCGCCCACATAGTCGAACAGGCTGTGCAGCCCGACCGAATACGCATTCCGGATTTCATGGTTGCCCCGCATGAAGAAAACAGGAACGCGGTCGCCCTCCACTCCTTCGGTCAGTTCGCTGATGAAGGCCGTTGCCTGATCGTGGTTGGCGGGATCGTCCACGCAATCACCGTTGAAGACTACGAAATCATAGTCCACCCCCTTGATCTGGCTGCACAACGCCTGAAAGGTTTTTGACTGCTTGTGCAGGTCATTGAAGACGACGGCCGTGAAGCTGTCTCCACCATCGGCCGGCAAGGTAAATTCTTTAAGCTCTGTACGGGCAGTATTACCAAATACTTTTTTGTAAGCCTGGTAAAGCAGAATCTCCTGCGAACAAGCCCGATAGTAATACTTCTGTCCGGGTTGCAAACTGTCAAGGCGAATCTTATGGAGAGTATTGCCGCAAACGACTTGCCCGTCGAGAAGAGTACGTGCCCGCTTTAGGTTTGAGGGGTCTGTGCCATATTCCACCCAGCAATAAGCCGGCACGTTGGTTTGCCACATTACGGTGATTCCGCCCCCGACCGGGTTTTGCAGATAGGGTTTGGTACGGCAGATGCGGTCTTCGGGCACTGCCATCCGCACTTCCACCAACAACGGTCGGTGATCGGATGCCAACGGTTCGTCGATAACCCGGGCGGAATTAACAACGAAAGTAGGTTTTTCCTGTTTAAGCGCAATCAGGTAATCCAACGTCTCTTTCGGTTCGGAAGCGGGATAAGTAGGTTGCTTGGGGTTGGAAAGTACCTGGAAGGTATTCTTCAGTTCTTTGATGAAACCGGAACCGGCATCGGAATTGAAGTCGCCGGCAAGGAAGAAGGGCTTTTCGGCAGAAACGGCAACCGATTTCAGGATCTCGAGTGACTTCATCCTGTCTTCTTCCGTCAGAGAGAGATGCGTGCAGCCAAAGATGTATTCGGGAAACTCGGCAACAATCAGCGTCCGCGCCTCTTCACGTCCCGGTAAAGCAAAGGTTTGCAGGCGCAACGGGGCTTCTTTCGCGAGCAGGCCGATTCCGTATTTTCCCCCGTCATAATCGATGGCAGGAGCGAAGTAGGGATGCAGCTGAGTGCGTTCCGCCAGTTCCCGGAGGACATCCGTCCCATTGCTCCGGGCGGTCATGCTGTCCAGTTCCTGAACAGCAACGACATCCGGACGGGCATTGTTGATCACATTGGCCACGCGCTGGTAGTTGCAGCTATTGTCCATGCCTCTGGCATTGCGGACGTTGTAGGTCATCAGCCGCAGGACATCCCCGGCCTGGGCCGACAGCACAAAGAGTGCAGAGAATAAGAGTAATACAAGTTTTTTCATGGGTCTGTTTGTTTATCGGGTTTTATTTATTTGCTTTTATACACGAGTGTCCGTCCGTCCACCGCCCCATACTCTATCATCAGCTGACGGAAAGCAGCATAATCGGCCGGACGGATCATTTGTTTTTTCAGTTTCAGGCTCCGGACCACCCGCGTCTGTCCGCCTTCGGGGAGGATGGAAATGATTAGCGTGCCTACGGCGTTGTCTATCTTCTTCTCCATCGCCGGAGTAGCCAGCCGCATGTCCTCGGGAGTCTCTGCCAGATAGGTGAAAGTCTCGTCCGCCGCTCCGGGCAACAAAAGGTTGGAGGTGCGCTTGCTGTTATAGCGGACATACTGAGAATTGGCGAGGCTTCCCCGCTCTGCCGGGAGTGTGAAGACCAGATATCCGTCTTTGGCTTTCGCCTTATCGGGCTGCAAGGTATATTCCTTATTGAGAGCCGCGGACGGAAGATTCAGTTCAAATGGCTGTGTCAGCATGGCCACGTAGGCATGATCTTTCTGCCAGGAGACGGCGGAGGGGGTTTTGCCTTTCAGGGACAGGGCTTGCTGCCTGCCTCCGGCTTCGGTCCACACAAACAGTTCGCGGATACTGCCCATCCCCAAAGATGCGGTGTTCGCGGACGGAACGCAGACCGCCCCGATCTCGGCTTTCAGGCCGGCAGCCCTCAGGCCGGCAGCCAGCAGATTCGCTTTCTCGGCCTCGGTGGCATAGGCCGAACGGAGCACCTCGGCAGTGGGACGGATGCGATAAGCGGTTTCGCTCAACGGGAGAGGTGAGTAATAAAGATTGTCGATCACGTAGCTGTGTAAGGCTTTCACTTTCTCTTCATCGCTCTTCGCGCCGGCAGTCAGTTTTCCGGCAAGGGTGCGAAGCCGGGCATCCGCCTCCCGCTCCCACTGTGCGGAGAGGAACGCCATCGGTTTCTGTTCCGTCGTAGCGGTCAGCAAAGGCAACTCACCGCCGATCACCGACACTTGCGGTTCGCGGCTGAGGGCAGGGAGGTTTTTCAGTACCCAGCTGACCTGCTTCATGCCTTCTTTCTCGGTGACGAGAGGTTTCGACTTCAGGTTGTCGAGTGCATATTCCAGCCGTTGTCCTTGGGGAACAGTAATGCTGATTTCGTACTCTTTCACCGGAGAAGACTGTTCCAACTGGCGGCAGACGTTGATTTCCGGCAGATATCCGGGCTTGCTCGTGATGGAGTAATCCAGATAAACGGTAGCACCTAATTCCAGCCCGGTGTGCACCACTACCATCTCCCGCAGAGCGTTGAATGCCGGGGCATTGGCTGCCGCCGCAGGAAGAACTTCGACAAAAGCATTATCGGGTGTCTTCACGATGTTCCCGTCTTTCTGCCGGGTATACGATTCGTGGATCTCCAAGGTCTGATAACGGGGATCGTACGTAATGAACGACTCACCATAGGTGCGGTTCATGGCTGTATGGGTATACAGTGTCAGGACTTTCATGTGACGATAGACCTGCGAACCATCGGCCCGCAACGTCCAGCTTTCTTTTATTTTCTTGAATTCCGCTTCCTGACCGGCGACCGGAAGAACCAGCGCAAACAGGCAAAGGAGCAGAAGGGTATGTATTTTTGTCATGTGACGGCAATCTTTTTTAAGGTTTAACAATCAAATAATCCGCAAAGCTCTTGTAGGCATTCACCGCCGAACGGAATCCTTCCCAGTCGGCAGCTCGGTATATGCGCTTCTTCAGGGCAAGTTTCTGCTTCAGCACCAGCTTGTTGCCATCCTGCCGCAACGCCCCCTCAAAGTCGGCTGCCGGACTGGTCCTCTGTTCGCTCCGCGATTGTCCCGCCAAGCGGTATCCCCGGGGTAAAGTAATCACCTCGTCCAGCTCCACCAGACGTGAACAAGCGTCACGGAAGCCATACCGGCGGGTTTCCAAATCGGTGTCGATGCGCAGGAACGAGAGAACACTGGTATAGAGATTGTTCATCACCATCGGTTTCAGCAACAGTTCGCCGTCGCCCGCAAGCGCATAATCGGGGATCTCGTAACGGAACGTGATGCGGATAGGTCCCGCCTGATAATCTTTCGGCGCACTTCCGTAATCTACTTTCAACATGCGGGCCCGGGGGGAAACACTGAGCAACTGGCTTTCCATCGTGCTTTGCCATTCGGTCTGCCATCCTTGGGTGAAGATGCGGCGGATGCTGCTGTCCGACTGTCCCTCGGCAGTGATCGAGAACGTGCCCCGCAGCGTTCCCTTCGCGTCCAGTTTATTTTCGGCGACGATGCGCACGTAATGGTTTTCGGGAGCCGACACGGGAGTCAGGCACAAATCGGAACCTCCCGGAATGCCCGGCAGATAGTTCTGTTGCTGTTCGGCGCTGCTCCACAGCTCGCGGCAGAACGGCACCCAGGTAGGATCGAGAGGGATATACATCCCATTCGCCAACTTCACCACTGCCACGCAATGGTTGAAATGATCGGCCGGAATGCTCTCGATGCGGCTTCCCGCCATCGTCATCGCCGGATAAGCCTCGAAACCTGCCATACGCAGGAAGGAGATCAGCGTGCCGGCAATATCCTTGCATACGCCGCAACGGTCGGTGTAGTTCATCTTCGTGTTGTGAAGCGTAAAGCCCTCCCCCTCGCCCATGCTGATACCGGCGTAGCGGATATTGTCGGCCACCCAATGCGTCAGCACGGCGATCTTTTCCATCTCCGTCTTTTTACCTTTTATGAGTTCGTTCACCTTCTGCTGCGCTTCGGGCAGGGCGTCGAAACTGCCGTATGCCTCGTTCAGGTCATGAAACCAGAGCGATTTATCTTCCCATCTCGGCGTGGAAGACATCATCAGCTTCGGAGCTTCATCAAAAAGATCGACCATGTTCGGTTCACGCCCGAAAGGGAGCACCTCGTTCTTGGCAAAGGTATACACCTTGCGTCCGTCTTCGTAACGCATCGACGAGGCGCAGGCCCCGTTATAGAACTGGAACTGGAGTTCCTTCTCCATCGGCATACTGACGGTGTACACTTTGCGCCGCGTAGGCTGGTCCACCCAGAAGGGAACGATGTCATAGAACTGTCCCCGCATGGGCGGGATGAATCGCGTGTCATCGTCCTCTCCCCCGGCCAGCAGGGCATAAGTGAATCCTTTTTTACTGATTTCGTAAGAGACGGTATCGCCCGGTTCCAGGCTTCCGAGTTCGATCATAATCTGGCGGGCTCCCCAGTAGATGGCCCGTGCGGGAGCGGCATAATCGCAGGTTTTCGTTACGTCCACCTGCACTGTTTCGCCATTGGCACGTTGCAAGGTGACCTGCTTGAAACGGGCAAACGCCGTCAGCGGATCGTAATCATACTTGATCACATGATTGTTTACTGCCCCTTTGGGGGTCTGCACTCTAAAGGACCGGTACACGACGAAACTACCTGAGCCATTGGGCTGTACAGTCACCGCGGTACTGTCCAGCAGGGTCACACAGTCTGCCTGGCTCCATGCATCCTGCCCGGCAGCCGGGAGGCACATCAGCAGCGAGAAGGTACAACATGAAGCTGCCCGGAGGACATTGCTTATTTTACGCATAGTTTATGAATTGAATAATTTGTGAATGGTTTTCATTATTTTCTGTCTGCAACAGACAAAAGTAGTACATCGATGGATAAAAACAAAAGGTATCAGGAGAAGTATTTGAAAATAAAGTATCGGACGGTAGAAGGAACGCTTTACATCTGTTCGTTTTTAATACTAAAACCGAGAAAAGAAGGTTATAAAATTATATTACTAAAAACAAAAAAGAGGTGTTTTGACCCCTTAAAATCATCGCTTAAGCGATGATTTTTCATCGCTTAGGCGATGTTTCGTCATCGCCTAAGAAACGACATATAGACTCTCGGAAGAAATTTTCGCCAAAAAAGCTATTTGTAATAAAAAAGCCGCTGTTTCCAGCGGCTTATCTAAAGTTACATGTGAAATATTTTATACTGATTACGCAGTGGGATCGTCCACGATTTCACCGCTTGGATCCTTTTCTTTAATTACATCATTTGTATTGGTCATCAAAACACTCCGGGTCAGTGTGCATCGGCTTAATACCAAGTCAGCTTCTTCCTTAGAAGAAAAGCGCAGATTGATAGACTTTATCTGCGATGCTTTTGCCTCATCAAGTGTTTTTACTCCACTGCTGTTCACCGTCAGATTAAAAGAGCCCAAATGTGGAATTTCCACGCTCTGCCCGTCTTTCAGGAAATTGGTAATCGCTGCTCCCAACTTGGAAAGCACAGCCAGGCATAAGGCATCTTGAACTCCGGATATCTAACTCAGATAATTGACTAATGTTTCCTGATCTACCACGCCTCTGTTCTTCAAGACACAATAATATAGTTTTTCAGAATCTTTATTTGCCACATCACTATTTCGTAACGCCAAGTTATAGTATAGTCCACCCATGATTTTAAGATTTTAGAAAGGTTGTTAATAGAAAATTGTTAATGTCCTCCAAAGGTATTTAGTTAAATTTAAAAAAGCAATTCTTTTCTTTGTTTTTTTTTAAGAACCGGGCAAAAAAGAGGATTGCCCGGATTCACATCCAGGCAATCGGCAAACAATAGAATCATTAATTTGAAGAAGGTTCAAATTAAATCTTAAAACTTAAATCCGTCACCTGGATTCACATCTTAGTAGCGGTAATATTATGAAAAAAAAAAAAAATTAAACTATATCTGCTTTTGATATGTATAAAGTGTTATCTGTTTCTTTTTCTTAGACGGAGGACCTCTGTTTCAACAATCGTTTTTATTTGCAGAAAACAGATTCCTTAAATCTTTAACAAAGGTATTTTATTCAAACTGGAAAAGCAACTCTTTTCCTTCTTTTTTTAAGAACCGGCAAAAAAAAGATTGCCCGGATTCGCATCCGGGCAATCTGCAATATTAACTTAAATCTATTGTCATGCTCAGATCGCTATCTGAACCAGTCTATAAAAAGTAAATTACTTGGATTCACATCTTAGCAATATTACTGGCTATGAAAAATGTGTTATTAAAGCACGTACAAAGGTATCCTATTCGAGCCGGAAAAGCAACTCTTTTCTTTCTTTTTTTTTAAAACCGGCAAAAAAAAAGATTGCCCGGATTCACATCCGGACAATCCCAACATTAACACAAATTAAAATCACAATCGGATTTTCATCCGAGTAAATAAAATAAAACGTGCATCACCTGGATTCACATCTTAGCAATGCTACAATGAAAAAAAAATTATCTTAGCGCTTCCACCTCGTCCGGTGTCAGCGGAATCTTCTTTCCTAAACGGCGGGCCCCCGTTTCCGTAATCAGATAATCCTCTTCGTTACGAATGCCCCCGAAGTCCTTGTACGTCTCCACTTTATCGTAATTGATAAAGTCGGTAAACTTCTTCTGTCCCTTCCACAAGTCTATCAGTTCGGGGATGAAATAAATACCCGGCTCAACGGTATGCACAAAGCCCGGTTCCAACGGTATGGCGAGACGCTGCGACTTACGGCCGAACTGCGTGCTCTTGGGCTGTCCGTTGTAGCCCACCCAGAGTTCGCCCAGGTTCTCCATATCGTGCACGTCGAGCCCCATCATGTGCCCTAATCCGTGAGGATAGAACAGGGCATGCGCGCCTTCACGTACGGCGTCTTCGGCATTTCCCTTCATCAGTCCGAGTCCTTTCAGGCCTTCGACCATCACGCGTGCCGACAAATCGTACACGTCCATATAAGGAATGCCCGGACGGAGTGCTTTCACCGACTCCAGATGCATGGCGTTCTGTATCTCGTAAACCTCGCGCTGCCGCTGCGTGAACTTCTTATCGGCAGGGATGGTGGACGACATGTCGCCGGCATATCCCATCTCCGTCTCGGCACCGGCATCGATCAGAAACAGATCGCCCGGCTTCACCGTGTTGCCGTGATAGTGGTTGTGAAGTGTCTGTCCGTTCACCGTAGCGATGGTGGCGAACGAAAGATCGCCTCCGGCGGCGTGTGCCACCGCTTCCATGGCTGCCGATACCTCCCATTCGCGCATGCCGGGACGCAATATCTTCATGGCCGTGATGTGCATATCCGCCGTGATGTCACAAGCCTTCTCGATTTCGACAACCTCCTCGGCCGACTTGTAACTTCGCTGTGCGATCACCGCACGGATAAAGGGCACCGACCCTTCCTGGCGTGCGGGAGGCACTCCCAGCCAGTCCATCAGTTTCAGCTTATGTTCGGCACGGTAAGGAGGCAGGTAATGGATGGCCTGGCCCTTTTGCACCGCCTTGTGCAGATAGCCGATGATGTCCGCCGAAGGCATGGTGATGCTGACTCCCACCCGCCGGCTCTTCTCCTTCAGCGTCGGCTGTGTACCCATCCACACGATGTGGTCGATGGTAAGCTCGTCGCCAAATATAATTTCCTTATCTTCATCAATGTCGATTATAGCAGAAAGTCCGGCAAACGAAAGGCCGAAGTAATAAAGAAAGGTGGAATCCTGACGATAGCGGAACGTATTGTCCTCGTAGTTCAACCCGCACTCGTCGTTACCCAAAAACAACAATACTCCGGAGCCTAATGTTTTTTTCAGCAGGGCTCTGCGCTGCATATATGTCTCTTTGCTGAACATAATGGTATGTATTTAAGTTATGAAGGCAAAGATATAAACAAAGGATGAATTGGCAAAGAAGATGGAAAGCTTTAATTCCGCCGCCTTCTCCGCCCGTTTCCTCCTTTAACTCCTTTTATCGGATAAATCATTTCGCTATATCGAACAATTCATTACTTTTGTAGCGAGAAACAAAAAAAACGTAAAGCATTCAACGTATGGCACAAGGTTCCCGTCAGATACAATCGCAGGCGCAGCAGCAGATACAAACGCTCTCACCGCAGCAAATTCTGGTAGTGAAGCTACTGGAGCTACCGGCTGTGGAACTGGAAGACCGTGTACATGCCGAACTGCTGGAGAATCCCGCCCTTGAAGAAGGCAAAGAAGAAAACGCCTCCGACGAAACCACCCCTGCCGAAACCGCCGAAGGGGAAGCAGAAGGCGATACGGACTATGATTCTCTGAGCGACTATCTGACCGAAGATGACATCCCCGACTATAAACTCCAGGAAAACAACCGCTCCAAAGGCGAGCAGGCGGAAGAGATCCCATTCTCGGATGCCACGTCATTCTACGAAATCCTGAGAGAGCAACTGGGCGAACGCGACCTGACCGAACATCAGCGCGAACTGGCAGAATACCTGATCGGTTCGCTGGACGATGACGGCCTGCTCCGCAAGTCGCTCGAAAGCATCGGCGACGAACTGGCCATCTATGCCGGCATCAACGCGACGGAAGAAGAACTGGAACAAGCCCTGAAAATCGTACAGGACTTCGACCCTCCCGGCCTCGGCGCACGCAGCCTGCAAGAATGCCTGCTGATCCAGATCCGCCGGAAAAAACAACCGCATACCGCGGACCCCCTGTTAGCAACGGAAGAAGAGATCATCAGCGAGTGCTACGAAGAATTCACCCGGAAGCATTGGGAGAAGATCATCAGGAAGCTCGGACTGGACGAAGAGTACTTCTACAAGGCACTCGAAGAGATCACCAAGCTCAATCCGCGCCCGGGTGCGTCATTGGGTGAAGCCATCGGACGGAACCTGCAACAGATCGTCCCCGACTTCATCGTCGATACCTACGACGACGGAACCATCAACATCAGCCTCAACAACCGGAACCTGCCGGAACTGCGCATGAGCCGCGACTTCACCGAGATGGTGGAGGAACATACGAAGAACAAGGCCAACCAGTCCAAAGAATCGAAAGAGGCCATGATGTTCCTCAAACAGAAGATGGATGCCGCGCAAGGCTTCATCGACGCGGTGAAGCAACGCCAGAATACGCTGATGACCACCATGCAGGCCATCATCGACCTGCAACGCCCCTTCTTCCTCGAAGGCGACGAGTCGCTGCTCCGCCCGATGATCCTCAAAGACGTGGCCGAACGTACGGGACTCGACATATCGACCATCTCGCGCGTGAGCAACAGCAAATATGTACAGACCAACTACGGCATCTATCCCCTGAAGTTCTTCTTCAGCGACGGATATACCACCGGAGACGGCGAAGAGATGTCGGTACGTGAGATACGGAAAATCCTCAAAGAATGCATCGACGGCGAGGACAAAAAGAAACCGCTGACCGACGATGAACTGGCCGAAATACTGAAAGAAAAAGGATACCCCATCGCACGCCGGACGGTGGCCAAGTACCGCCAGCAACTCAACATCCCGGTGGCGAGACTGAGAAAATAAAAAAGCATAATCAAAAAGAACAAAACCCAATGGCTGAAGAAGAGAAGATAGAGCAACATATCATAGCTGACAGGACACTGATCCGTACGGCCAGAATCATTTCGGGAATACTGACTCCATTCTCTATCCCCTTTCTGGCCTTCCTCGTATTGTTCCTGTTCTCTTACCTGCGCATCATGCCGTTGCAGTACAAGCTCATCGTATTGGGCATTGTCTACTGCTTCACCATCCTGATGCCCACCATGACCATCTTCCTGTTCCGCAAAGTGAACGGCTTTGCCCGCCAGGACCTGAGCGACCGCAAGAAACGCTATGTGCCGATCCTGCTCACCATCATCTCCTACGTCTTCTGCCTGATGATGATGCACAAACTGAACATCCCCTGGTATATGACAGGCATCATACTGGCCTCGCTGGTCGTGCTGGTCATCTGCATCTTTGTCAACCTGAAGTGGAAGCTGAGCGAACACATGGCAGGCATGGGCGGTATCGTAGGCGGACTGGTATCGTTCAGTGCGCTCTTCAGCTACAACCCGGTGTGGTGGCTCTGCCTCTTCATCCTCATAGCAGGGATATTAGGCTCGGCACGCATCATCCTGCAACATCACACGCTGGGCGAAGTCCTTGCCGGCTTTACCGTCGGTTTCGTCTGCTCGCTGCTGGTGCTCCACCCGCTCAGCAACGTATTGTTCCGTATATTTTTATTTTAAACATAGTATCAATCCTAAAAACTAATCATTATGAACTTCCCACAGAATGTAAAGTACACCAACGAACATGAATGGATCCGCCTTGAGGGCGACACAGCTTATGTAGGTATCACCGACTATGCACAGGAACAACTGGGCGACATCGTATTTGTCGACATTCCTACCGAAGGTGAAACCCTGGAAGCCAACGAAGTGTTCGGTACCATCGAAGTAGTAAAGACCATCTCCGACCTCTTCCTGCCCGTTGCAGGCGAAGTGCTGGAACAAAACCCCGCACTGGAAGAAAACCCCGAGCTGGTGAATAAAGACCCATACGGCGAAGGCTGGCTCATCAAAATGAAACCTGCCAATGCTGCCGACCTTGACAACCTGCTGAATGCAGAAAGTTACAAGGCATTGGTGAACGAATAAAGATTTAAAGCAGAGACGAATCGGGTTCACCACAGATTACACAGATTAACACAGAACTTTTAATCTTAAATATTAACGAGATAAATCAGAATCTGTGCCAATCTGTGTAATCTGTGGTGAACCTCTAAGCCATGCAAGTCTAAAGAAAGAAAACATTTAGCGTATAATTAAAACAATATGACCCCAATTGTAAGCATCATCATGGGTAGCACTTCCGACCTTCCAGTTATGGAGAAGGCCGCTCAGTTGCTCAATGACCTTCACGTGCCGTTCGAAATGAACGCGCTTTCGGCTCACCGCACTCCCGAAGCTGTGGAAGAGTTTGCCAAGAATGCCCGCTCACGCGGCATTAAAGTAATAATCGCCGCTGCCGGCATGGCCGCCCACCTGCCGGGCGTGATTGCCGCCTCCACCTCGCTGCCGGTAATCGGTGTACCTATCAAGTCGTCTCTCGACGGAATGGATGCGCTTCTGGCCATCGTACAGATGCCTCCGGGAATCCCTGTGGCAACCGTAGGCATCAACGGAGCATTGAACGCTGCCATCCTTGCCGTACAAATGCTTTCATTGGAAAACAAAGAACTCGAAACGAAATTCATTGCCTATAAGGAGGGGCTGAAAAAGAAGATCGTAAAAGCTAATGAAGAACTGAAAGAGATCAAATACGAGTTTAAAACAAACTGAGAAGATTTATGACGGACGATTTA
This sequence comes from Bacteroides sp. NGMCC 1.200775, assembly GCF_040798045.1. NCBI lineage: Bacteria > Pseudomonadati > Bacteroidota > Bacteroidia > Bacteroidales > Bacteroidaceae > Bacteroides > Bacteroides sp. NGMCC 1.200775. The sequence continues at coordinate 36,087 of NZ_JASCQK010000007.1, forward strand.
CCGTTTACGGTTACGGGAGAAGGCGGAACTCTTTTCACCACAGATTACACAGATTTTCACAAATTATCAATATGGATAATCAATGGTTTAAATTCACTCAGTGTTACTCTGTGTCCTCTGTGGTGAGTTTCGACACTCCTCTCGTAAGCAGTAAATCGTCCGGTCGTAAAGCGACTCCAATTACATACAACAAAATGGATTTATTCAACTACTCCCGGCGGGAAACTTCGGAAGTGAACATCGGGGCTGCTCCGTTGGGAGGCTCCAACCCTATCCGAATCCAGTCGATGACCAATACCGCCACGCAGGACACCGAAGCTTGTGTGGCTCAGGCAAAGCGCATCGTAGATGCCGGCGGAGAGTACGTCCGCCTCACCACACAAGGGGTGAAAGAAGCCGAAAACCTGATGAACATCAACATCGGACTGCGCAGTGACGGATACATGGTTCCGCTTGTGGCCGATGTACACTTCAGCCCGAAGGTAGCCGACGTGGCAGCCCGATATGCGGAGAAAGTACGCATCAATCCGGGCAACTACGTAGACCCGGGACGCACGTTCAAGCAACTGGAATACACCGACGAGGAGTATGCCGCCGAACTGCAGAAGATACGCGACCGCTTCGTTCCCTTCCTCAATATCTGCAAAGAAAATCATACGGCCATACGCATCGGCGTGAACCACGGTTCACTGTCCGACCGCATCATGTCCCGCTATGGCGACACACCCGAAGGTATGGTAGAGTCGTGCATGGAATTCCTGCGCATCTGCGTGGACGAGAAGTTCACGGATGTCGTAATCTCGATCAAGGCCTCCAACACAGTGGTAATGGTGAAAACCGTACGCTTGCTGGTGGCCGTGATGGAACAGGAAGGCATGGCATTCCCGCTTCACCTGGGTGTGACGGAAGCTGGCGACGGAGAAGACGGACGCATCAAATCGGCCTTGGGCATCGGTGCTTTATTGTCCGACGGAATGGGCGACACCATCCGCGTCTCACTGAGTGAGGAGCCGGAAGCCGAAATTCCCGTGGCACGCAAACTGGTCGACTACATCGTTGGGAGACAGGATCACCCATACATCCCCGGCATGGAGGCACCGGACTTCAACTACCTCTCTCCGACGAGGCGCAAAACGCAACCGGTGCGGAACATTGGCGGCGACCATCTGCCGGTAGTGCTTGCCGACCGCATGGACGGACGGACGGAGACCAACCCGCAATTCACGCCGGATTATATCTACGCCGGACGTGAACTGCCCGAACAGCCGGAAAAAGGTATGCAATACATCCTCGACGCCGACGTGTGGAAAGGAGAACCGGACACGTGGCCCGCTTTCAATTATGCCCAACTGGAGCTGATGGAAACGTGCGCCGCCGGACTGAAGTTCTTCTTCATTCCTTATATGGCACTTACGGACGAGGTAGTGGCCTGCCTGAAACGACATCCCGAAGTAGTGGTGATCTCGCAAAGCAACCACCCGAACCGCGTAGGCGAACATCGTGCGCTGGCCCATCAACTGACGGTGGAAGGGTTGCAGAACCCAGTCATCTTCTTCCAGCACTACTCCGAAAATGCAGCCGAAGATCTGCAAATCAAGGCCGGTGCGGACATGGGAGCACTGATATTCGACGGTCTGTGTGACGGCATTTATCTCTTTAACCAAGGGGAACTGAGCCATGCGGTGATCGACGCTACCGCCTTCGGCATCCTGCAAGCGGGACGCATCCGCACCAGCAAGACGGAGTATATCTCTTGCCCGGGATGCGGACGGACACTGTTCAACCTGCAAAGTACGATTGCCCGTGTCAAAGCAGCCACCTCACACCTGAAGGGACTGAAAATAGGCATCATGGGATGTATCGTCAACGGACCCGGTGAGATGGCGGATGCCGACTATGGCTACGTGGGTGCCGGCCGTGGCAAGGTAAGCCTTTACAAACGGAAGGAGTGCATCGAGAAGAATATTCCCGAAGAAGAAGCCGTGGAAAAACTGATCGAACTGATTAAGGCAAACGGTGACTACGAAGAGAAGGCTTAATCCTGATCGTCTCCCAAAGAAGACAGTTAGTCCCGCCGACGAATAAGTAATCAACAGAAAGAAAGCACCACGGATTAAGAAAGGGTGAGCTCCTGGCACCTTACTTCTTTCGGCTGGCAAAGAGCCACTCCATGAATCCGGGATAGTTGAAAGCCGGATTCCAGCTGCCGTGATTGCAACCGGGAAACTCGACGTATTCCACCTCTGCTCCAAGTTTCTTCAACGCTTTATAAGCCTCGCGAGAGCCTTCTACCGGCACTACGTTATCGGCATCCCCATGGAAAATGCGGAAACGGACACTCACGGCATCGGCCAGGCGTCCGGGATTCACCGTGCCGCAAATGGGGACGGCGGCGGCGAATGTATCCGGAAAGCGGATGGCAAGGTCGTACGTCGCCATGCCTCCCATAGAAAGACCCACTACGTAAACGCAGTCACGATCCACCGAAGGCAAATCGAGGTAAGTGTCCAGCAATTCTTTTACCGCACGTAAGATGGGAGTGATCTCCTGTCCCACCGGCATCTCCGAAGGAACGAACGAAGAAGGGCGGGAGGCGTATGCCCAGTAATCCTTCTCCGGACATTGAGGCACGAGGACAAATGCCGGATACTTCTCACGGTTCACGGGGTTGAGAAACATCTGTCCACCGTGTGTCAATTGTTTCTCGTTGTCGCTCCCCCGCTCGCCGGCACCGTGCAGAAAGAGCACCAAAGGATATTGCTGCCCCGGCTTTTCCGACTCCGGACGAAGCAAACGGTAGTTCAGCGAATCTCCCCGGGAGGAGATGAATACTTTTTTCTGATACGCCTCTTGCGAACGGGCACCCACGGTCAGCAGGAAGAGACTGAGGAAGAAAAGAACAAACTGTTTCATGGCTATTCGGGATTATTCTACATATTGGGGTTCGGAGGGTAAAGATACACCATTTTCATTAAAGGCCTCCACGGCGAAATAATAATCCTGGTCGGTGGTCAGAGATTTCATGAGCAACTCGGTGCCGTCGTATACCATCCACGAACTGTACAACTTATCGGGAGCGATGCCCCAGAGCACATTGTACCCCTGCGCACCTTTCACCGGTTCCCAACGGATGGTGATGTCCCGCCGGTCGGCATGCCGGTCAAGGGTCAGTTTGCCGGGACGGCGGGGAGCTTTGCCGGAGCCGAGGCCGAATACGCGCAACTCGGAGATAGCCAGATTCGGAGTGGGTACGTCGATGTTCCTATACCGGACGTAACGCACCGTGGCCGGAGTCTCAAGCTCCACATAGTCATTCGGTGTGTCCTTATAACTGCTTTTGCGGTCAACCAGCGTATTCCAGGTCTCTCCGTCGGTAGAACCCTCGATAACGTAGCGATGGCGCAAGCCGGGAATCCGGCCGTACATATCGCTCTGATAGTCGTGATAGTTCACCTGCACGGCACAAACGCGGGCAGGGTTCTCCAGATCGATCATCACCCACTGACGTTCATCGTTCGCCTCAGCAAGCCAGAAGGTCTTGGTCAGCTCGTCCGTCAGCGCAGCAGGTCCGAATCCGCCTTTCACGGCAGACGCTGTCACCGGTTTGCGGTAAGACAGGAGCATCCATCCCCGGAACCGTCCCCTCTTGCCGGGCACAGCGGGGGCATAACGTGGATAATCTCCGAAACGGGTATCTACGTACATGATGCCGTCTTTATCGAATCCGGCAGGAAACATGCAGAGGCGGCGTTCCCAGTTGACATTGATGGAAAGGGCCATCGAAGCAAAATGCCAGTACGCTCCGCCGGGGCCCTGGACCGTGCTTCCGTGTCCGGCACCGTTCATGTATCCGCCCGGTTTATACGACACGGGGTTGTGTTTCTGATAGGTGTAAGGCCCCATCGGATGATCGGCTACATAAACGCCGTCGGCATAGACATTGAACTCAGTGCCGGGAGCACCGTACTGCATATAATATCTCCCGTTGTGCTTGGTCAGCCACGGACCTTCGATATAACCTCCCAGAACCGTGTCGCTGTGGTTCTCGCCGAAACGTTCCCAACCGTGGCGGGGCATGTCGAGGTTGAAAAGCTCTTTCACCTCTCCTTTGGGAAGAAAGCGGTGATTCTTGTCCAACTCCACTCCCCGGATGGGATAGATATTGGACGATCCCCAGAACATATAGGCCTGACCGTCATCGTCGATAAACAGGTCCGGGTCCTGCAGGTTATGCAAGATGGCGGGGGTGGCTTTCCATTCTCCCCGCTTCGGGTCGTCGGAGTAAAGGATACTCATCGAACCGGACGGATCGCCGGTGACGTAGAGCACAGAGTCTTTGTAGTTATGGGCGGCGGGGGCGTTGCTTCCCTGCGGATACCAGTTTTTGGGAGTGATAAAGTCCCAGTTCAGCAGATCCTTAGAATGCCAGTAGCCATTGGAGCGGGTGACGAACATATAGTATTCGCCGCGGAACCTGACCACCGCCGGATCGGCACCGGAACGGTAAGAGATGTCCTTGTCGGAGTTATAGATCATATATGTATAATCTATGTTCAGCGGATTGCAGTAGGTATCCTGCCGCATATCCTGTGCGGGAGCAAGAGCCGGGGACAGGAAGAAGAGTAAAAGGAGAAATAGCTGTTTCATGGTTGTAACGGTATGTTTTCACCACGGAGTAACACAGAGTCTCACAGAGTTTTGATTTTTTATTAATGGGATTTCTAAAAAGAAAAAACTTCTCTGTGAGACTCTGTGTTACTCTGTGGTGAACCTTTATCTTATTTATTTTGATTCTGAACTGAACCCCAGTCTCTTCAGCCCTCTCTGCACATCGGGATGGCTCATGAACAGTTTCCAGATCAGCCCCGTGCGGTAATTCTCAATCATCACCACAATAGGGCCCTGGTCGATGGCCAGATAAGAAGGTGCAAACCAGTTCTCGGTCAGGTTGAAGGCATCCTTGAAGCCGTATTCTCCCCAAAGGCGGTCGCCCAGCTCTTCGTAAAAGTAACGCATAGCTTCCAGAGAATGTTCCGGGGTATAAGGAATAGAAGAGATGGCCGCGGTCGGAGTGATCACTCCCAGATCGTTCTGCGGGCAATGCGCCGAGTAGCCCAGATGGTTGTCACTTGCCGTCAGTCCCCAGCATTTGCGGCTGTATCCTTTGTACTTCCTCGGGTTGTCGATGCAATAGGCACGGTTGATCAGGGTATGCGCCTTCATCTGCTCACCGTAGTCGGCATAGCGGTCTTTAAGCCCGCGCGGGTCGAGTCCGAGGTAAGAGTAATGGGTGAAGAAGAGCGGTCCGCCAAAGTCGGTGCCCAGCGGCAGACGGATGCCGTAGAACTCCTTGCCGTTCTTAAAGGTGATCGAGTTGGCCCATCCTTTATGATAGACCGATTCGCGGATGGGATAAGTAGGTGAAGAGGCAGCCAGCACATAGGCTATGTGGCACTCGTTCTGCCCTTTCAGCTGATGATTCATTGCCCAGCCGTTATTGGGTGACCAGTGCCAGTAGAGTACATCTTCACCTCCACGGGTGAACCAGTCCCACTCGGCCTGATGCCAGAGGGAGTTGATGAGTCCCCGCACCCGGTTTTCAGTGGGAGTATCCCGGTCGAAGTACTGATGGGCTGCCAGCAGTCCTTCGAACATGAAGGCGGATTCTACCAGGTCGGCACCATCATCCTTACGGCTGAAGGGGATTGTCTTTCCGGTTGCACCGTCCATCCAATGTGCCCAGATGCCGTGATAGCTGTCGGCTTTGTTGAGGAACTCTACTATCTTGAGCAGACGTTCTGCTCCTTGCTCACGGGTGATGAAGCCGCGCTCCACTCCGACTATAATTGCCATCACGCCAAAGCCGGAACCGCCGATCGTCGCAACTTCCAGACGGTCGTTGCTGCGCTCACGCGCCAGGCCGGATTCGGGATGGGCAAAATCCCAGAAATAACGGAAGGTTTGTTTCTGGACAAGGGTCATCAACTCGTCGTCGGTCAGTTTCGGACGATTGCCTGCAACGGTGATCTGCAACGAGGAGGCACAGATCAGAAGAAGAAATAATAGGGTATGTTTCATAATGTTTCAAAATCTTATCCCCCGGCCCCTTCTCTTAACCTTTAAGAGAAGGGGAGGTGGCTGCGCGGTGGAGATACGGCGTTCCGCCGTCGAAAGGGAACTGTGTCCCCCTTGCCCTTGTGGGGATTCCGCAGTGCAGAGGGGATGGCGTCCTCCGCCGCCCCAAAGGACGGTGGGGAGGACGCCGGGTGTAATCATGGAATTGATAGTATTGGAATGATTCTATTTAAATGAACTGGTTATATATATACTTTTTAATTGAATGTGAACATAAAGTCGGGGTGAACGCAAACCCAAGAGTGGACGCAAAGCTAAACACAAGCACAAACTTAGAAGTAAGTACAAGACCGAAAGAAAAGAAAACCTACCTTTCCTCTCTCACCCAGCTCTGCCTACTCCCCACTGTCCTTCGGGGCGGCGGAGGCCGCCATCTCTACCGCACTTCGGAATCCCCACAGGGGCAAGGGGGACGCAGTCCCCTTTCGACGGCGGAACGCCGTATCTCCATCGCGCAGCCTCCTCCCCTTCTCTTAAAGGTTAAAAGAAGGGGCCGGGGGATGAGATTTTGAGAACCCCTTGCGAAATATCCACCTGTTTCTGCGGAATGAAGAATGTAGCATGCTTTGCTATAGAGAAGTTTGTCTTCCCGTGTGCCTTCATCATCTTCTCCGCATAGCCCGGCACCACCTTGTCCGCACGGATCAGGTCGAAGAAACGGTGTCCCTCCAAAGCCAGCTCGATGCGGCGCTCGTTCCAGATGATCTCGCGGAGCTTCTCTTTACCGGTTTCCGTAATCTCGGGCAGCCCCACTGTCATATCCGCCGGATGTACTGTTCTGCGGGCACGTGCGCGCACCATCTCCAGTTTATCGAGGGCTTCCCGGGTTTCACCCAATTCGTTGCAGGCTTCGGCATACATCAGCAGCACATCGGCATAACGCAGAAAGATCAGGTGGCAATTCTGTTTGGCAAACGAATTCTCGTTCCAGTAACCGGTAGGCCAGATGGTCTTTTTGTTGGCACGGGGCGGCACTTCTTTCTTGAAATGGATCTCGCCCTTTCCCTCCAGTGTCTCTCCATCGTAGAAGATGGTTGCCGTACGTCGCGGATCTCCTGTTTCATAGGCTTGGTCGAGGGCTTCGGAAGGAGAGAACATCCCCCAGCCCATCACGCCGCGAATGCCCTGCCACTTCACATACTCCGATTCGAGGTTGCGTTCGGTCGATTCGCCCCAGAGGTACTGGTCGGCGAGCATCACTTCGTCCGAATAGTAAGAGTTAGGATTGAACAGGTCGCGATAATCCGGGTGCAGGCTGTACTCGCCGCGGGCAATCACCTGACCGGTGTATTTCTTCACGTTGGCATAGTCCCCGCGGAAGAGATATACTTTAGCCAGCAGTCCTTCGGCCGTTCCCTTGGTGGCACGTCCCGACTCTTTCGCACCCCACTCCTGACGGGTAGGCAGATGCTCGGCGGCATAGGTAAGGTCTTCGATGATCTGTTGATAGACGGCATCTTCGGTTGCCCGGGGCTGGTTGTATTCGCCGGGCTGCAACACCTTCGTCACCAAAGGCACCCCGCCGAAAGCACGTACGAGATTGAAGTAGAAGAATCCCCGGAAAAAACGGGCCTGAGCAACGCACTTCACCCGGAGTTCTTCGTTCTTCACCGCGCCCAGATTGTCCAGAGCCACATTGCACGAAGCGATAGCTTTATAATTGCCTTCCCACCAGCCGTTGATCTCGGCGGTAGAGGCATCGTAAGTAAAATCGTTAAACAGGTTCAGCCGTGCCACACTGCCGTCGGCCAGCTCACTGCCCGTATCGGAGTTGTCGCCGGGCAGCTCGGTGATGGCAAACCATGAGAACCCGATGATGTCCCACGCCCGGAGTTGGGTATAGATGGCGTTAATACTCATCAACGCGCCTTCTTCTTCGCCGAAGAAGACGTCCTCGGTCAGTTTCCCCTGCGAATCCACATCGAGGAAATCGGCACAGGAAGAAAAGGTCAGTGCCGAAGCCAGTAATATTGAATATATCTTTTTCATTGTAATGGTTTTGGGTTCACCACAGATTACACAGATTTTCACCGATTAATAATTATTTCATTGGTAATAAGATTAAAGTATCCGTGTTAATCGGTGTAATCTGTGGTGAATCGTATTCATGTCTATATCATTTAATATTAGAAAGTAACGTTCAGCCCGAAGCGGCAGGTAGCTGTCACGGGATAGATCTGGCGGTCGATTCCGCCCAGTACTTCGGGTGTGAAGCCGTTATAGCCGGTAAAGTAGGCCAGGTTGTTGCCGGAGAAGTATACTCTCAGGTTCTGCACGGATACCTTCTGCATCCATGACTTCGGGAAGGTATATCCCAACTCGACTGTTTGCAGCTTCACGTACGAACCGCTCTCTACGTAGCGGCTCGACACCTGATAGTTGTTGCCTTCCAAGGTCATTCGCGGTGTCATGGTATTCGGGTTTTCGGGTGTCCAGCGGTCGAGGAAGGAGCGGTCCCAGTTGTCCGAACCGGAGAAGCGTTCTACCTGCTTGGCATTGAATATCTTGTTTCCGAAGTTGCCTTGAAAGTCGATAGAGAGGTCGAATCCTTTCCAGGAAGCACTGATGCCCAGACCGCCGATGAACTTGGGAGTGGGGCTGCCCAGATCCTTACGGTCGTTGGCGGTGATATATCCGTCACCGTCCACGTCTTCGTATATCAGGTCGCCGGGACCTACGTTGTTCTGATACTGTTGTCCGGAATTTCCGGTGGCAGCGGCGGCACGCTCGTCGTACTCCTTGATCTGCCCTTCGTTCTGGAAGATGCCGATCACGTTGTAACCATAGAAATATTTAATCGGCTTTCCTTCTTCGGTCATCTGTACGGATTTTCCGGCACCAATGTCACCACTGGCAATGCGTTTACCTCCCAGGCTGATGACTTCGTTTTTGATCGTCGTTCCGGTCAGGCGTATGCCGTACTGGAAGTCCTTCAGCGAATCTTCCCATTTCACGGTAAAGTCCACACCGCTGTTGCGCACCGCCCCTACGTTTGTTTCTACCGGGGTGAGGCCTACGGAAGCCGGTACGTCTACCGTCACCAGCATGTCTTTCGTATCGCGGCGATAGTAGTCCAGTTCCAGTGAAAAGCGGTTGTTCAGCAGTCCGAGGTCGAAACCGAGGTCCATCTGCTCCGAACGTTCCCAATGGATGCTCCGGTTGGAGAGTGACGTGATGGTTCCGCCGGGATAGAACACGCCGCCAAACACGGCATCGTAAGACGGAGAGATATTGGCAAGCGCACGGTATTTGTCGTTACCTATTTTATCATTACCGATCTGTCCCCAGCTTCCTCTGAGCTTCAGGTTGCTCAGCCATTGCACGCGGTCTTTCAGGAATGCTTCTTCCGAAATCCTCCATCCGGCAGCCACTGAGGGGAAGTAGCCCCAACGGTTGTTGGGACCGAACTTAGACGAACCGTCGGCACGGACCGAAGCTGTCAGCAGATAGCGGTCCATCAGCGCATAGTTGGCCCGGAAGAGGTAAGACATCATTGTTTCGTGGTATCCGTTGTTGGCTACCGACTTGGAGCTGGCCGAAGCCTGGTCGAGATACCAGTAGTTTTCGTTATCGGAGAAGAAGTCGCGTCCGGTGCCTTCCAGCAATTCATAAACACGCTTCTGCGCCGTGATACCTCCCAAGAGGTTGAGCCGGTTCTTGTCATTGATCTTCCAGTCATAAGTCAACAGGTTCTCCCACAGCCAAGTGAAGTCGCGGTCCCAGGTTTTGGAGAGGCTGTTGGTTTCGTTCTTCTGTGTTTCCGAAACGTAGTATTTCGGCACGAAATTGCGGCGGCGTCCATTGATGTAGTCGATGCCGAGGCTGGTTTTAAAGTCAAGCCCGTTCAGGATATTCCAGTTCAGGAAGGCGCTGCCCACGATGCGTTCTTTCCAGTCGTCATTGTTCGTATAATGGAGTGTAGCGACGGGATTGGCGGAAGAAGCGCTTTCGGAATCCATGAAACTTCCGTCCTCATTGTAGGGACGCTTCACGGGACTGATGGTGTAGGCGGCTTTCACCACCGCGCTGTTTTCGTTTTTCTTATGGCTGAAAGAGGCCGACAGGTTGTGCCCGATGGTCAGTCGTTTGCTGATCTTGTAGCTATTGTTGGCACGCAGGGTGAAGCGGTTGTAAGTGTTTCCGGTGATGATGCCGTCCTGCTGGTAATATCCCGCGCTGAGGTTGTAGCGCACCTTTTCCGACCCGCCGCTGACGCTGAGCTGATAGTCGCGTACGGAAGCCACACGGAAGATTTCGTCGAACCAGTTGGTTCCTTTGCCCAGTGAAGCAGGGTCGTCAAACTTGGGTTTTCCGCCCGTGTTGACCAGTGCTTCGTTCAGCAGCGTAGCATATTCGGTGGCATTGGCCATCTCGAAGCTGCTGTTGTTGAACTGGAATCCTTCGCTGGCCGTAAAGTTCACCACCGCTTTTCCTTCCGTCCCCTGCTTGGTGGTAACGATGATTACACCGTTGGCACCGCGCGAACCGTACATGGCGGTTGCCGAAGCGTCTTTCAGCACCTCCATCGACTCGATGTCGTGTGTGCTCAGGAAAGAGATGTCATCCATAAACATTCCGTCCACCACATAAAGGGGGTTGCTGTTATTCGTTGTACCGATACCGCGGATACGCACTTCGGGCGAGCTTCCGGGAGCACCGTTGGCTGAGATATAGACACCGGAGACACGTCCCTGAAGGGCATTCGCCACATTGGGAGTGGCTACTTTCGTAAGGTCTTTGCTCTTCACCGTGCCTACCGAACCGGTCAGATCGGATTTGCGTTGCACGCCGTAACCGACTACAACTACTTCGTCCAACAGCTGATTGTCCTCTTCAAGAGAGATATTCAGCTTTGAAGAGGCGGTTACCTTGACCTCCTGTGCTTTCATGCCGATGTAACTGAAAACAAGAGTGGCGCCCGACGGGATACCTGAAATAGAATAGTTGCCGTCAAAGTCCGTGATAGTTCCGGACGATTGCCCTTTCAGTAGGATACTGGCGCCAATGATAGGCTCTCCTGTTTTCTTCTCGGTGACAACACCCGAGATGGTCAGGCTGCCTTGCGCAAAAGAAAGCGTAGAAAGCAGCAACATCATACATAGGGTAAACAGATTTTTTTTCATCGTTTTGGTACTGATTTAAAATTCTGCTGCAAACTTAGAAGGTAAATTGATGTAAGTCAAAAAAAGGGGTACTACAAGAGTACCATGAAGAAAAAAACGGGATTTCCGGAGTACTGCATCCCTACTACAAAGTGATATAATTAATTAATATTCAATAAAATAAAAAGAGGTTTCAGGAAAGGAAATGAAACGGTTGGGAGGGGTCGAGGCTATTCAGTTTAGAATTCACCACAGAGTACACAGAGGACGCAGAGTTTTTATTTAGACAGAAGAACCAGAGGGCATATTATTCTGATCTGTTCTTTATCTGTTCTTATATCTGAAAACAGATAGAGCGCAGCTGATTAATCTCTGTGTCCTCTGTGTCCTCTGTGGTGAATCATATTTATTTCTATATCCGCTATGAAGTATTTACGCTATAGACTTTAATAGAAGAGAGAATCTTTCCGCTTACTATATTCTAAGATAAAAATAATAGACTTGTCTGGTTTAGGAACGGATTCTTTCCGGATGAAAGAGACGGGTAGTGAAAGAGAGGAAAGCAGCTCTTCATTTTGTATCAATTTAAGAGCAAATTTTTCCCTTATAGAATGTTATAACTAATTACCAATAGTCATTTGGAGTCGTTTTACCCCTTAAAAATCATCGCTTAGGCGATGTTTCGCCACCGCTTAAGTGACGATATATAGGCATCTAAATGACATTTTTGCAATTTTCCTGTTTTGTACAAAAAAGAAACCGCTACAAGTAGCGGTTTCCTAAATAATAATGTAAATATGAATGAATTGATTTTAAGTCTTTTTTAAGTCTGGATTTTATTGTGACGGAGATTAAAGTTAGGTTTATCTTATAATTCTACAAAGATAAAACAATAAATTGAAAATGCAATCTTATTTTCTATATTATTCATGCGAATCAGTAATTGATAGCCAATTAACGTACTGGGAATATCTATAGAAGGAAAGAGTTGGATAGTCGCTTGATTCACCACAGAGTTGCACAGAGCCTCACCGAATTTTTATCTTTAGTTTATAGGATATTTGAAAGAAAAAGCTTTTCTATAAGACTCCGTGCCCTCTGCGGTAAACTCTTATTCACAGTTTCATTTCCTCAGCAAGAATCTTGCCTTTTTCACATCCCGGCTGTTTCCGCCGATCATTATATCGAAGTCGCCCGGTTCGCAAACAAATTGCAAATCATAATTATAGAACTTCAACAATTCCGGTGTGATGCTGAAACTGACTTTGCGGGACTCTCCGGCTTTAAGGAAAATCTTCTCGAAACCTTTCAGCTCCTTCACCGGACGGGTGACACTGCCCACCAGGTCACGGATGTAGAGCTGAACCACCTCTGCACCGTCGCGACTGCCGGTATTGGTGACGGTAACGGTTGCCGTCAGTTCTCCGTCGGCACTCATCTCTGTGCTGCTCAGGTGGATATCGCTGTAAGCAAACGTTGTGTAGGACAATCCGTAACCGAACGGATAGAGCGGCTCGTTGCTCACATCGAGGTAATTGCTGCGGAACTTCTCGAACCAACGTCCTTCCTGCAACGGGCGGCCGGTATTCTTATGATTGTAGAACAATGGGATTTGCCCCACATTTTGCGGGAAAGTAGCGGTCAGCTTTCCACTGGGATTGACATCACCGAAAAGGACATCACCGATGGCATAAGCGGCTTCACTCCCTCCGAACCATACGTTCAGGATGGCAGGCACGTGTTCCTCCTCCCAAGTAAGCACCAGCGGGCGGCCGGTGAAGAGTACGAGCACAACGGGTTTTCCTGTTTTGAGCAATTCCTGCAACAGCGCTTTCTGCACGTCCGGCATTTCCAGATTGGTACGGGAGCTGCTCTCTCCACTCATCTCGGATGATTCGCCCAGCGCGGCGACAATGACATCGGCTTTGGCAGCCACTTTCAGTGCCTCGTCCAGGAGCTCGCGATCCGTACGGTTATCTCTGTGCAGTTCGCGTCCGAACATCGTGGCGCGCTTTTCATATTCGGCATCGCCTATCAGATTACTTCCTTTGGCGGTTACCACCTCCGCACGGTTACCGACTACTTCTTTGAGCCCTTCGACCAGCGAAGGAGCATTATCCAGTACGGCAGCCACGCTCCAGGTGCCCGGCATGTTGGAACGGGTATCGGCAAGCGGACCGACTACGGCAATGGTACCCTTCTTGCTGAGTGGCAACACACCTTCGTTTTTCAGCAGTACAAAGCTCTCCGAAGCCGTCTTACGGGCAACGGCACGATGTTCCTTGGTGAAAATCTGTTTCTTGGGACGGCTTACGTCACAATACTTATAAGGATCGTCAAACAGTCCCAACTTATACTTTGCTTCCAGAATGCGGCGGCAGGCAGCGTCGATGGCAGCTGCCGATACTTTGCCTTCTTCCACCGATTTCTTCAGTGTACCGCTGAAGGCGTCGCTCACCATATCCATATCGACCCCGGCATTCAGAGCAAGGGCGGCAACTGTCTGCTGGTCACCCATACCGTGATCGATCATCTCGTTGATACCGGTATAGTCCGTCACCACGAATCCGCCGAAACCCCACTGCTTGCGCAGCACATCGGTCATCAGCCATTTGCTGCCGGTGGCGGGCACACCGTCCACTTCGTTGAACGAGGCCATCACGCTTCCGACACCTGCCTCGACCGCGGCTTGGTAGGGCAGCATGTATTCATTAAACATACGCTGGCGGCTCATGTCTACCGTATTATAATCACGTCCCGCCTCAGATGCGCCATAAAGGGCAAAGTGCTTCACACAAGCCATTATCTCGTCATTACGGCTCATGTCCTTTCCCTGATACCCGCGTATCATGGCACGGGCGATGGCAGCACCGAGGAACGGGTCTTCGCCGTTCCCCTCGGACACACGTCCCCAGCGCGGGTCACGGCTGACGTCCACCATCGGACTGAATGTCCACGAGATACCGTCGGCACTGGCCTCGATGGCGGCTATACGGGCGGACTCCTCGATGGCTTTCATATCCCAAGTGCACGACAAGCCGAGAGGAATAGGGAAAATGGTTTCGTATCCGTGTATCACGTCCATACCGAACAACAGGGGAATACCGAGACGGCTCTCCTCCACCGCCTGCCGCTGGACCTCACGGATGCGTTCTACCCCTTTCAGGTTGAACAGTCCCCCTACTTCTCCGTTACGGATGCGTTTGGCCACATCACTGCTTTTTGCCTGTCCGGTAGTGATCTCTCCGGTCACGGGCAGGTTGAGCTGGCCGATCTTCTCCTCCAGCGTCATCTTTTTCATTAACTGGTCGATAAAGCGGTCCATATCCCGGGGAGCCTTTTGCGCCTGTACCCCGGCGGCCACTATGACCAAAGAAGCGGCGAACGCCTGCATTCTTCGTACAAAATGTTTCATGGTCTTTACAGTTTTAGTATCTATTTATGAATGTTCCGACTTTGCAGGTACAAATAAAGCGAATCTCCGGCAAATGCCTTCCATTTATCCATACGGCAAGAATACTACAAACCCGAAAAAACAAAAAAAGAAGTACTGCATTAGTACTTCTTTTCATATCAATCATTTAATTTCCAACTACTTGAAGGAGATCATAAAATCCGTCAGGCTGCTCTCCGGAGGAAGCCCCAACTTCTTGCGCAGACGATAGCGGGCAGCGTCGACACCCCTTACGGAAATGTTCATCAGCTTCGCAATCTCCTTCGTCGGCAGGTTGAGCCGGAGCAGCGCGCACAGGCGCAAATCGCCGGAAGTCAGGTCAGGGAACTTTTCTTTCAGGTTCCGGAAGAAATTCTCGTGTATCCGGTCGAAGTTGGACTGGAACATATTCCAGCTCTCTTCGTCGGAGACAATATTCTGATTGATCATCGAAAGCAGCTTATCCAGGTTCTTGCGGGTATATTGCCCGGAGAGTTTCTGCTGCTGCAACTCCTCTTTCAGCGAGCTCAGGAACTCCTGATGCGCGATGTTGGTCATCACCACGCCCGAAAGCTCTTTGCTCTTGAAGCGGAGGTCGGCCTCGAGTTGCTCCTTCTCCAGTGCCATGATCTTCTTTTCCTGCTGCTCTATCTCTGCTTTATGGTGCGCGCGCTGACGGTCGATGACGGCATCTTTCTTCTTCTTGGTATAGACGTAGACCCCATAAAGGAGCCCCAACAGAAATGCCAGCCCGGAGAGAGCGTAAACGGCAATGGCTACGTACGAAAGATACCAGGGACGCAGGATACGGAAAGGCAGTTCGACAGCAGCAACCACCCCGCCGTCATCGTACACCTCGGCACGGAAGCGATAAGAACCGAATGGCAGCCGGGTAAAGTCTTTCTGCAAATCGGGAAGTCCCTCGATCCACTTGCCGGACAACCCCTCGAGGCGGTAACGCACATGAAACGCAAAATCATTGTAAACGGGATAGGCAAGAGAGATGCCTACATTGTTGAAAGCGGGGGCTATCTCATCATCTCCCGAAACCGGAAGTTGCAGCCGCTCGCCCGTCTGCTCGTTGAATGCCGAAAAGCCGGAGATCCATAAAGACGGTTGCTCACGGGACTTGTACAGCCCGGTGCTGTCGGCAGCGATACGGGCAAAGGAGTTATTGAGGCAGAGGTAAGAGCAATCATTCCGCTTGTCGTATACCATCCGGGCCAGCCCCTCGATGGGAAGGTTGCCAAACATGGAGAAGGGTATTCTCCGCTCCACCTTAAAGTCGTTCACGGTACATCTCACCAGACAGGCCTCGCGGTCGCTGAGAAACCAGTACAGATCGCCTTTCATGGCGGTGACGGTGTGGATATCCCGGAGTGCGGCCAACTGTTCGTTCATCGCTTTGTAGGGAATAATGGAATCCGCCATGTCGTCATAAGTGTAGAAGTTCCGCCCGTCCGAGAAGGCGACACGTCCGTTTACCTTGAAAAGGTAACAATGCCCGCCCGGATTCCCCGACAGAGAGTCGTACTGCTTCAGGTCCGTCACCTGCTTCAACGCTTCATCGAGACGCACCCGGTAAAGCCCCTTGCGCATGTGCTGCACCCAGATGTTGCCGTGAGGATCCACTTCGATGTTCTTTGCCATGTGGCTGAAGTTGCGCACCGAATTGGAGAAGTACCACTCACCGGCAGCATTCTTCTTATAAATATTCAGATAAGTGTAGGTACCTTGTATCAGGAGCTCTTCCCCACCGATCTGCGCCTGCCGCATACACATAGCTCCCCGTACGTCGGAAAGAAGCCGGGCCTGCATGCCTTTAATCTGGAAAGTACCTTTATTGTGTCCGCAAAGCACCTGATCGCCCCATTCGCCGATGGTCCATGCCTGCTCTTCGAGTCCCGGAACCAGTTCCAGGAGGTTATCTTCAAGCCGGTACAACCCTTGGTTGGAAGCGATATAGGCATCCTTTTCGCGTACCAGCACGTCATACACCATTCCGACCTTGCGACGCACCGGCTCGAAATGATAAATCAGAGAATTGTTGCGCACGTAGGCAATGCCGTTGTCGAGGGCTGTCCAGATATTATTGTCTATATCGCAATACAGCCCCAGGACAGTGTTATTCTCCAACTGGTTGTCAGCGTTCTCTTTCCAGAGCAGGCGTCCTTCTTTACTGAAGGCATACAGCCCGTTGGAGATGGTTCCTATCACGTAGCAAGAGTCTTTCGTCATCACTGCCCGATTGACGGTATGGCGTTTCAACTCCTCATCACAATCTGTATGCCAGGGACGAATGCCGGAGGAGGTATAAAGATATCCACCGCTGTTACGGGTCAGCAACAACATTCCACCGGGATAGGGCAAACCTGCCAGTACGTCGCTGTTGCCCAACTCCTGTCGGGAGATCAACGGAGTAAACCTATCACCCGTAAAGACACAAACACCTGCATTGATCAGTTGGGAATAAACCGTATCCCCTACCCGGAACAGATTCAGGGGCAGTTCATGGCAGCGGACTCCTTTCGTCGTCGTGCCATCGTATATGAAGTATGAACCGAATGACTGAAAGACGATGTTCCCTCCCTGCTCCACGATAGTCCATATCTCGTCATTGTGAAAATTGAACCCTTTCACCTGATCTTTCAGGGAATGATATTCCAGTAAGTTCAGGTCGTTCTCTTCAAAATAACCGAACTCCTCGAACGATCCGACGTAGATACGCCCGTCGGAAGCCACGTAAACGGCACGCACAATGCCCGACGCCGGCAAAGGAAACAGCTTCCACCGGCTTCCGTCATACCGAAGCAGTCCGCTGTTGTTGCCAAAGTACATGACGCCCCGCCCGTCCTGCGCAACGGCCCAGTTTTCGTTACCGGCATTATAGTCGAGGACAGAATAATTGCGGACAATAGGTGAAAAAGGGACAGGGTTGCCCCAGCAAGGAAGAGAAAGAGTACAAACAAAAACAAGGAACAATAACAGATTCTTCATCAGTCAGTCGTCTTTAGAAAAATTCTTTGTGCGGAAAAAGCAGAGCTATCTTATCGGACGTTGATAGTTTGTTTTCACCACAGAGGACACAGAGTAACACAAAGTGAATTTTAAGTCATTGATTATCGATGTTGATAATCCGTGAAAGTCAGTGTAATCTGTGGTGAAAAGACTTTTGACACAGCCCCATTTATTATTTCTTTACCGGAGCACTCAAAGTTTCTTTGTATTTGACCGGATCGGCCAATATCTTGAGAGCGGCTTGCAGCCCATCGTCATCCTTCAATTGCTGGATGATCCCTCCACGTGTATAGTAGTAACGCTTGATGATCTCATCGGCAATCATCGACTTGATGTCTTTTGAGAAGTAATCGAGATCGCGGTCCAGATTATGAGTCAGTTTCTTCTCCAGTGCCTTGATCTCCTCCGATGCTTCATCCAGATACCCTTCGAACTTGGCAGCCTCTTTCAGCGTCTTCATGATCTTCTCACTCTGCTGGTCATACTTGAAGTCGGCTTTCTTCACCATTGCCTTGAAGTCGTTATAGTCGGCATCGGTCACCTTGAACTCCTGCGGAGAAGGGATGGACGGATGCTTCAGGCAGTACTGCGTTGCATAATCGAAGATCAGGTTATCGCGCACCAGATAGAAGAGGATATTAGGCAACTTTTCCTGTTTCACTTCGATATCCGGCATCACACCTCCACCATCGCGAACTTCACGTCCGGCTGCCGTATGGAATACGGTAGTCAGGCTGTCGGGGATGATACCTACACTGCCGTCCTCATTGCGGTGTTTATAGTCGATGGCCTGTACGCAACGTCCGCTGGGGATATAATACTTAGAAGTCGTGAGTTTCATCACACCTCCGTAAGGCAACGGACGGGTGGTCTGCACCAATCCCTTTCCAAACGTACGGCTTCCCACAATCACGGCGCGGTCGAAATCCTGGAAAGCTCCCGAAAGGATTTCGGACGCGGAAGCAGTGCCTCCGTTTACCAATACGGTAATAGGAATATCGAGATCCAGCGGTTCACGCAATGTCTTATACGTATTGCTGGCCTGTTTGGTCTTTCCCTTGGTAGTCACGATCACTTTGCCGCGGGGCAAAAAGAAATTAGCAATCTCTACCGCTTCTTCCAGACGTCCGCCACCGTTTCCGCGCAGGTCAATCACCAACGAGGTGATGCCCTCTTTCTTCAGTCTCAGGAATGTCTTCTTAAAATCTTTGGAAGGAGTACCGGAGAAGGTGCTCAGATTGATATAACCTACATTTTTATTAAAGATGGTATCGTAAGGAATCATCGGAGTCTGGATGGTTTGACGTACAATATTAAACTCCAACGGCCGGGTGCCACCCTTTTCGTCCGGACGCTCTACCTTCAGCTTAAAGCTCGTACCTACTGCACCCCGGAGCATCTGGCTCACCTCTTGGTTGTTTTTTCCCGCCAGATCTTTTCCGTCTATCTCCATCAGGATATCGCCTGCCTTCAGTCCGATTTTAGCAGCAGGGGTTCCTTCAAAAGGCTCGGCTATCATCGAACGTTTCAGTTTCTGGTTGTACGTGATCAAAGATCCGATACCTCCGAACGAAGCATTCAACATCTGTTGCAGTTCAGCCTGGTCGTCCTCCGGATAATATTCCGTATACGGATCGAGTGACGAGAGCATATAGTCGATCCCCTCACGAACCGTCTTATTCGGATCGAGCGTATCTACGTAAAACATATCGAGTTCTTTGACGATAGAATTAAAGGTATCCAGATTCTTAGCAATCTGGAAATTGCGGTCGTCACCGCTCTTGAAACTAAAGAATGCTACGCCAACCAATGCGGCTGCCAACAGGACACCATTTCGTCTATTCAGAAACTTTTTCATACACTTTTCGTTAAAATGAGACGTAAAAGTAACTCATTGCCTGCTTACTCTGACAGAACTTCGTTAATATTTAACTTTATTTCATCCCAACGCTCGCAAGGAATCGTGGTTCCAACTATCTGTATAACATTTCCGGAGAGAATTGAACCAATCTTTGCACATTTCTCTAAAGAATAGCCGCAAGTCAGCCCGTACAGAAATCCGGCAGCGAAATAATCACCTGCTCCCGTCGTATCGATCACTCTCTCTACAGGAATGGCCTCTACTTTGATCTCCTCCGTACCCTTACGGATGTAAGAACCATTTCCACCTACCTTTACAATGGCGATACTGCATTTCTTACTGATCAGTTCAAGGGCTTCCTTCGGGTCTTCTTTACCCGTAAACGCCTTTGCCTCTTCTTCATTGGCGAAAACAATATCTACATACTTATTTATTAATAAAGAGAAGAACTCAAGATCGCCTGCCACAATATTATAACTTGCCATATCGAGGCAAACCTGCAAACCGGCTTCCTTTGCCAACTCAATGGCATGAAGAATCATATCGTGATCCTGTACCAGATATCCCTCTATAAGCAGATAAGCATAACCTTTGAACATATCCAGTGTCAGATCTTCGGCTCTCAGCGTAGAAGCAGCACCGAGATAAGTACCAAAAGTACGTTCTCCGTCCGGAGAAATAAAAGTAGAAGCGACTCCCGACGGCAGATCAGACGTTAATAATTTATCTTCGATACCATTTTTTTGCAGATTCTCCCGAAAAAAGTTTCCGTAAGCGTCATTTCCGACTTTTCCGATGAAACCGGTTCCGGCACCCAGACAGGCGAGTCCAAGTATGGAATTTGCCGCTGCTCCACCAGTCGCCAAGTGGGTTTTCATCTGACTGAATTGTTCGTTAATCTGCTGTAACTTAGCATCATCAATAAGTTGCATGCTTCCCTTGGGTAATCCCATTTCATCAAGGAGTGTATCATCTTTCAGGGTTGCAAGTACGTCTACCAGGGCGTTGCCCAATCCAATTATTTTATCCATTTCACTAATTTTTTTTGCAAAGATATTGCATATTTCAAAATATCCTATTACTTTTGCATCGCAATTGAGAAAAACAAATCATTCTTCCTTAGCTCAGTCGGTTAGAGCATCTGACTGTTAATCAGAGGGTCCTTGGTTCAAGTCCAAGAGGAAGAGCAAAGTTCAAATTCTCAGTTGCTAAATTCTTCCTTAGCTCAGTCGGTTAGAGCATCTGACTGTTAATCAGAGGGTCCTTGGTTCAAGTCCAAGAGGAAGAGCAAACAAAGGTTCGTCATTACGGCGGACCTTTTTTGTTTTTACATTGTGAGAATACGGCATGTACTGATAGAGAAAGAGGATGTTGCCTCTGCTGTACAACACCCTCTTTCCTGCTGAAAAAAAAGAACCTACTCAAACCTTATCTCTGAAACACCTATTGATTTTCCTTTCTGAGGTTCTATAAGAATACGAACGGATTCCACTTCAACACTGCCTGAAGGATGTACTACGTTGAACCGATCGGTGCCCACCTGATATGAGTCCGTCACATAGAGTTCAAGGGGATTCCATCCGGCATCCGACTTATACTCTACCGACCAACCGGACGGAATGGCTATTTTTTCCTGATCGTCCAGCCAATACATGGAAAGGGAGTTCAGCAGAAAGGGTTCTCTGAAGTCTACCTGCACCCATTGTCTGCCCGAGCCGTCGGACATCCACCTTTCAGTCAGCTTGTCTGCGGAAGAATCGGATACTTTTCCGTCGCAAAGCGCACGTGTGGAAATATTCTTTCCGGCAGCCAGGGAGGATACGTTCACCGCTTTGATATTACGGAGATAAGCCATGGCTTGCTGGCCGATGCTGGCGGTGGAGGCCTCATCGTTCAACCAAACCAGCATCGTACGGTTGTCTCCCCGGTTGCACCAGGCGTAGTAAGGAACCATCGTGATCTCACGGGTGGTGATGCCTTCCACTTTTTTCTCCATACCCGGCAGGGTGATACTTTCCAATCCTTGCAGCACACCGGAGGATATATTGGCCACCTTTGCCTGTGATTCGTTAACATCGCCCAGATAGAGGCGTTGGACGGGGCCGGCATTATCCACTTCTTCGGCACAGTAGACTAATGGGCCGCGGGTTACGGCGGTCTTACCTATATTCTCACTGACTTCGGGGATGCAATCTACAAAACGCACCGGCATGGGGATGTTGAGTTCGACCACGTCACCCGGCTCCCAGTTACGCTTGACAACGGCAAATCCTTTCTCCATCCTGAAATCTGTTTTCTGTCCATTAACGCTCAGTTCAATTTCCGTGTGCCCCGGTTGTTTATAGGGATAAAGTCCCCCCGGAACAAATTCTCCGGAGCGTGCCCACGTAGGGATACGCATACAAACCGAGAATTTACTTGCCTTTTCGGGCTGCACCGTCACGCGCACTTTTCCATCGAACGGATAGGCAGAGGACTGCTCCAGTTTCACACGGGTTTCTTCTAGGGGAATTTCCGTTTGGCTGCCGCCATACAAGGTCAGGTAAACCCTGTCTTTGCTATAGGCGTACATATAGCCCGGCACTTGCAGGATCAGACGTGAAATATTGGGAGGACAGCAGGCACACCCGAACCACTTGGCACGTCCGCCATTCCCATGATTAAAGCGTCTCACTCCGTCTGCCTCAAGAGGATTGACATAGAAAAAACGGTCGCCATGCAGGTTGATGCCCGCCAACGAGTTGTTAAAGAGTGAAAGCTCGGCTATATCGAGGAATTTAGCGTCTCCGCTGTCCAGGTACATACCATAATTGAAGAACACGTTGGCTACCGCCGCGCAGGTTTCATTATAGGCTGTCAGATTGGGGAGTTCATAAGGAGCCCCGAAGCCTTCCATCCCCTCTATGGCCCCAAGGCCGCCGGTGATATGCATACGGGTAGTGACCAGATTCGTCCAAATAGAATTGAGCGCACGGGTATAGTCATTCAGTCCGGTCAGGGCATCGACCTGTGCCATGGCTGTGTATAGATATGCCGCACGAACGGCGTGCCCAACAGCTTCGGTCTGCTCTTTCACCGGCGCATGCTGCTGTGCGTAAGTCGGCGCCATTACTCCCTCACCTTCCGGACGGTAAGTGACTCCTCTGATCTCAAGGAACTTCTTTGCCATGTTGAGGTACAACGTATCATTTGTCACCCGGTATAGCTTGCAGAGTGCCAGCTCGATCTCTTCGTGCCCCGGAGCCTGATTGACCGGTTTGCCGCCATTATAATTGGGATCACCTCCTTCAAAGAACACCTTATTCACATGCTTGGCACTCTTTATGGCGACATTCAGCAGTTTATCCTTACCCGTAGCCTGATAATAGGCTACCGCTGCTTCGTACAGATGCCCCACATTATAAAGCTCATGGCTATGAACAACCCACGAGTAGGGTTTCTCTCCCATCTCTCGGGGATCGGGATTACCACAAATATGCGAAATATATAAATATCCGTCCTCTTTCTGTGAAGCAGCAATCAGGTCGGTCACTTCATCCATAAACTCTTCCAGCTCCTTGTCCGGGCGAATCATCAATGAATAAGCCACTCCTTCCATCACTTTATAAAGATCGGAGCTTATAAAGCGGTGAGTCTCGGGAAGGGCTGTGGAGTCTCCTGCCAGAAAGGCGGCGCAACGCCGGAAACGCTCTACCGCCGGTGCGCTCTGCTCAACGGAGAAAGGTACCGTTACGTTGATTTCCGTCTGCATCCTTTCTTTCCAGAACCCATCGGTCAAAGTCACCTGATTAAAGGGAACGGGTGTTATTGTCTGCTGTCCCTCTTCCGAACAGGCTGTCGTAAGGAGAAGCAGAAATAGCCCTGTTAGTACATGTTTCATTCTAATTTGTTTTTAAAAGTTTCACTTGGGTATGTTTGTCCGTAACGGGCACCTCTATATAATAAGGATGATGTGTATTACCCGCCTCAATGTGGAATGTCGTTATCATTTTGTGATCGGTCATGACAGTATATTTACCTTCCGGCATTCCTTCGGTCCGGATGGTGGTGTTGTGACGTTTGCCGGAACGGTTTTCGATGAAGAAGCTCAGTTCTTCGGCTGCCCCTTTGAGGGTGACGGGATGATCTTTCCGGAATCCGTCCTGCATCAATTCGATGGAGAAACGGACAGGAGTCATGATACGTATCTGCCGGCGTACTCCGTCAAGGGGAGTGATACTCACGGTTCCGTTCTTATCCGTCCGGACATTCGCTCCGTAGCCGATCAGCCCGAAGTTGGGATCATCCACCAGATAGACTCCCGAACCGTGGATGCCTCCGGTAAGCCCGTGGTCTATTTCACCATCAAACCGCCAGGGAGAACGCCCCACTTTGATATAGTTCATGTAAGTGCGTGAGTTCTGGTAGGGTGAGAAGGCCCAGCCGACAGCACCATCGTTCCGCTCTCCCTTATACCAATAGCCAAAGCCGGTCTCCTTCGTACCGGTGTTCATCAGTGCCCATGAAGCCAGTAAAGAGTTATATCCGTAATTGATGTATCTGTCCGGCCGGTCGGAGAACCGATAGGCATAATCGAGCAATGCCACACCTCCCATTTGGGTCATATAGTCGAGGTTTACGTATTGTCCGCTCCACGCTGTGCCCAGATTGGCATATCCCGGCTCAAACAATCCGCGCAGCGCAAGGTTCCCATCCAGCTGGTTCTGCATGAAACGGTCGATCATCGCAGTATCGAACGAAGTATACGAATACCACTTCTTGAGGTTCTTGTCGTACCAGAACTGCTCTTCCGGCTCGATAGGATTCAACTTCGCATACTCTGCCACGTAATAGGAAGACTCAAAGGCTGTACGGTCGACAAACATCTCGGAGCCAAAGGGCCAGGGATCTTCGTAAACCATATAAGTTACTTTTTTCTCCCATTCACGACGCAGCTTGGCCGCATCCTTCTCTCTCCCTTTCTGCTCAAGGGCACGGATGATGTCGAGCAGATAGCGCTCGTGAAAGTTGCCTTGTTTATAAGCCCAGTCCGTCCAGCCATGAAATGTCCATTGCTTGCCCATCAAAATGTTATAGGGCACTTCAAAATAGGCCATTGCCGTCCGGTAGGCGCGTTCCAGATAACCATCGGCATCAAGGTAGGAAACCATCTCGGGATTATCCTCCGCTATCCGGTAAAGGTTATAATAAATGGCAAAGTGAGTGGTATAGTCGAAGGTCCGCCACATGCGTCCCTTGCCCGAACCGCCATCTTCGTATCCACCATATTTCCCGCTACGGTTCTGATGCCAGTTTTCGCTGCCGTAAATGCCGTACGGATAAGGATATTCCCGGTCTGTGCGTTGCAACTTGCCCCATACGAAGTTTTCTTCGTAGTATTCCAGAGAGGCGATTTCTTCCCGGTCGGGATAGATGACATTCTTTTCACTCACATAGACCGGCTTGCTGTTGGACGGGTCGTCCGAACCACCCACCATGAACTCTTCCCGCAAGTCTCCCAGGTGGTCGGGCGAAAGCAACTCGGCTTTCTCCATATCCCAAAGGCTATAAAGCCCATTGTACCACTTGGAAGGGTCGCGATGCTGCTGCCGTCCGACAATGAAACGTGCCCGCTTTTTAATCAGGGTCTCCAGGGGTTCCGTCACAAAGAAGTCGAGGAAACAGACCTGATCTTCTCCGTAACGTACCGTTATCAGGTTCTCTCCCAAACGGGAGAAACGAAACTTATACAGATATGTATCTCCTGCCTTCTGTCCAAGGCTGGTGATCTGCATCTCCGCAGGATATTCCGCCGTCAATCCGGTAACGGGCAGCTTGGACCGCAAAGCGCAACAGACCTCCATCTCCGGAGTAACGACCATGCCGGGGGCAACCTTTACAATCACCCCTTGCTTATCATAAATTTTCGTCTGTATCTCCTCGTGATTTCCGGCAAGCGTGAAGTTGAAACCGGTAACGTAGTGTCCGTAAGGCTGTACAGTCTTTGAGGTAGACGGCAATCTCCAGGTATCATCTGTACGGTCCACAGCATGGGTGGAATGCAGATAATATTTGCCGTCCGCTGTGGCATATTCAATCGAAGTTCCCTTCTGCATGGTCATCAGCAGGATGTCACCCTGCCCTGTCAGCGGAGTCCAGTAGAAAAAAGAAGCATTCCCGTTCAGAGAGAAGTGCCGGTTCAGATTCTGATGTGCCTGGATAGATTCGTCCAAAGCACCGACAGGCAAAGAGAACCACAGGTCCGTCACCGTCGCCGGATGGTGGCTGCGGTTGAAAAACTCAATCTCCCAGTCCACCTCTTCACCCTTGATGGTGAAAGTCTGATAGAGGCGCACATCCGAAGGAAGCTGCCAGAATATCTGTATCTTATCGGAGGTGGCGGATAGAATCTGTGGGGAAATATCGGCCAGAGAGACTGCATAGCTTTTCCCCCTGACTTCGTAAGCCAGATTCAAATCGCCCAGATACTTCCCGTGGTCTATATAGTTGCGGACATTGTCCGCCCCCTGAAAGACGAGCGAGCTTACTCCCCTTTCGTCCGGACTGACTTTCATTTGGGGAGTTATACCCCGGAGAGAAGAAATATTCAGACAGAGAAAGAGTAAGGATGAAATATAATACTTAAGTTTCATAGGCACCATTCTTTAATTAATAAAGTAATCTACAGTAGTTGAGCATTGCTGTGCCTCATCCGTCACAGGAGGGCTGTGTGGCACTTTTTATCCGCAGGTACTTCGTCCGGGTATACGGCAGTACTTCGTCCGAGTATACGGTGGTACTTCGTCCGGGGCCCTGGTGGATAAACGCTGCCATGCAGATACTCAACCACTGTTTTACATTCGGCAGAGAAGCATCACGGCTGCACTGAAATTTTCACACTGCTAAGTGCTCTCTTATGACTGTAGTCATCCAGCGAGTTACTCCGCTCTTCACTATAATCGATCCCCTTATAGTCTTTGTCACCCACATTGGTGGCAACGGCCGTAATGGTAAAATCGCCGGCTCCGGTGTAAATGTACTTATAAGTTTTCTGAATTCCTCCGGTAGTGTATACAGAACCCAGCGAAACACCCGTGTTCCAAGGTTCGTACTCGTCGGTCCCCATCTCTATGAAAGAGAGATAGACATCGCCCTGGAAACCCTTATACTTCGTATAGTCGGCTTCGTGAACCGGAAGTCCGGTAGCAGGATCGAGTTCACATTCATACGATTCCAATACTCCATCCCCATCCAGATCGTACTTATAAGGCGAATCGTCGGCTGCCGCAAAGGTGGAACGGCCGTTGACGTACATGTCCACCTGGCGGAGAATGATCTTTTCACCATGATCCAGGAAGGGTTGCAGGTACGTATCCCGATTGTACATATCGCCCAGTTTATAAAATCCTTCGGTAGGACGGCGTGAAAGCGGATCGTTGGTCTGGAATGCGCCGTACGAACGCTCATCCTGCATCGTATAGTACTTGTATCCGGCACTATATCCGCCAAAGTCCTCCAACTGCTCGGTGTGCAGGCCGAAGTAAGCAGCCACCCACGCATCATTAGAATACTTACGAATCGCACGGTCGGCATCACACGCCACAAAGCGGCTTTCGATAATCGTATTACCCGGCTGGTTGGCCAGTCCGCCAAAGATGTGGATATCCGGTTTCATCCGTATGCCCGAAGGGATACGCCGGTCGGTCACCGTAAACTTCAGCTGATTGGTCCCTATGTAGCTCATCTCCATCAAAGCCTCCGGAAAGTCCCCTTTCTTGTAGGGGACCAACTGGATATTGTCAATGGCACCGAAGAACTCAAAATCCTTCTTCACCTCTTCGATGGACTGATAGTCTTTAAAGTATTTATAAAACAGGGTCTTTTCCCCATTTTTGGCATAAGAAACCCGGTAACACTCTTCATAGAAGCTGTCCCAATCGTGCTCCATAATGGCTTTAACGCGCGAACGTTCGAACTTCTTGCCTTCATCACCTGTAAAAAGCGTCAGGTACTGGGCATCGGTATTGATGGTCACCGTCACCTCTTCGCCTACTTTCGGATTCTGGGGTGATACGGAGATGCTGACAGACGGTGTCTCTACGTCTGCACCAAATTTCTCGCAGGAAACCAGCGAAGTGGCTGCCACAGCAAGCAGCCCTATAATCAGTTTATTTGTTTTCATATCCATTCGTATTTAGTATTAGAAATATCCCGGATTCTGTTTCATCTCTGGGAAGAACGATAACTCGGTAAACGGTATCGGCATCAGCACCCGGTATACCTTCTCTTCGTTGAAAAGATGCCAGAGGTACTCTCCACGCGCCGGATCACCAAACGGATCAAAGAACTGCAGAGGATCACGATAACGGCAGATATCTGCCAAGTCGACCATCGACACATCCGGGAAACGGGCTACATCGAGCCACCCGCAATCATCCTCGGCTGCCAGTTCGCGCAGACGTTCATACATCAGCTCCTTCAATGCATTGGCCGGACTGATATTCGTAGGAATCATCATAACCGAACCCGGCTGGTAAGTATAAGGAGCATCTCCCTGAGAGACAAACATATCTTTGATGGAACCCTGATGGCAAGCACGGTCACGGATGATGTTCATCGTTTTCACTCCTTCCGAAGCATGACCCTGCATAATCTGGGCTTCTGCTTTCAGTAAGTAAACCTCAGCCAGACGTAAAACAGGATAGTCCACACCACCGTAATTGATATCAAAAGTAGAGCTCAGCTCACTCGGATTCAGGTTACGGAACTTACCCAACTGCCACCAGTTACAGTTCCAGAGGTTGGGCTTGTTCTGCCCGTTCGTCTCGTTCTTCCACCAAGCCCGTTCGTGACTCTCGAGAGCCACATCCATGACTTTAAGCTGCTCTTCGGTATAATCGTTTACTTTACCCGGTTCGATGTAGAACTCAGGGCCCAGTTCACGTCCGGCAGGTTCGAATACCCACAAGCCGACTGGAGCACCGCCACTGTTAGGACCGGTCACCCAGCCTTTCACCGAACTCCACATGCGACGGGTAACATCTCCCGTTATGGAGTATTTCCCGGTACGGTCATAAAGATTCTGCAAATCATAAGGAGTTGTCCCCGGTTTCGGACTCTCGGCATTGAAGCGGTCCACCTGTCCGTAATCCATACACACGTCCTTGAAACTGTAGTTATGTTCCCACATCGGTATGTCATATAGTAGCGTCAGCCACGAGGTCAGGTTTCTTCCGCCGGTAGCACCGTACTTGCCTTCACCGGCAAAGCCCATCGGTATCTTATTTCCGGTGCCCACCCCTTCTTCTGCCAGCACGCTGAACATAATCTCGTTGTTGCGTTTGGTAAATACAGCGGGGAAGTACTCTTCCAGCTCATAAGTTCCATATATACCGGCAATAATATCGTCACACAACTTCACGGCATCGGCATATAACGTCGTTTTATCCACATCGCCAGCCGTCGTTTCATTGATCTTATCCCCATACATTTCCGCACGGCGGATATAAGAAGCATGGAATATCTTCATCTTTGCCAGCATACCTGCCACGGCTCCCTTCGTCACACGGCCGTAAGCAATGCCCGAACGGTTATCCAGACACTTATCCAGTGCATAAGCCATCTCGTCATAAAGAAACTTGAACATCTCCTGCCGGGTTGCCCGTGGCACATAAGCCGGTTTCGGTCCGGTAGGCTCTGTGACCAGGGGCACACCACCGTAATAGCGGTACAAAGTAAAGTAAGCATAAGCCCGGAGGAAACGCACCTCGCCCATCAGCATCTCGGTTGCCGATCCGGTGATGGTGGCCTTGTCCAATGCAGAATGTCCGGCGTTCTCGTCAATCACTCCTTTGTTAGCTTCCAGTCTTTCAAGTATCAGGTTCGCCTGCGCGATATATGAATAATGCTTTGACCATAAGTTCAGCACACTACCCGAGGTAGATGTCAGGTCGAACGGACCTTCATTCATCAGCGAAGGCATCATAAACCGGTCGCTGGTCATAATTCCATCGTTCACATGCCCGGCATTGGCATAGAGTATAGCAACATTACGCAAAGCAGCGTCATATGAGGTATAGAAAGTCTCAGACGGAAGTTCTGTTTTCGGTAACTGGTCGAAATACCCCTCACACGACACTAAGGCGCAAGAGGTTAAAAGGGCTAATAATATTTTCTTCATGGCAGTACCTGTTAATATTTGAAATTAAGTGAGAATATATGAGAGCGGGCGTACGGATAGGCCGAAATGTCGACTCCCGGAAGAATACGGTTGTTCACAGAGCTACCGCTACGTACCTCGGGGTCATATCCCGAATAGTTCGTAAGACAGAAAACGTTGTTAATCGTATACGTCAGAGCCAGGTCTTTAATCTTCCAAGCCTTCAATACGTTCTTCGGTAAACGGAAGGTAACAGCCAGATTGTTCATCTTCAGGAACGAACCGTCTTCCACCATCTCCGAGTTGGAAGCAGCCCACATATATCCTGACCAGTCAATGGCGCCGGGACCTGTAAAAGTACCGGTAGGATTGTTCGCAAACCAGGCATCTTTATAATACACAGCCGATTTATTGCGGATATCCCCGTTGTTCATCAGGTTGTATACATTACCATTGATAATATCATTTCCGTATGACCAACTGAAGTCCATAGCCAGTTCGATGAACTTCCAGCGCAGACGAGTGTTCAAACCACCGATAAACACCGGATTCACGTCTCCGATCACAACACGGTCACTCATATCCACTTTTCCGTCTCCATTGGTATCGGCAAAGGATGGGAAACCGTAAGGCATCTCTCTCTCGGTAGCATACCACCAAGGAGAATCGGCACTGCCTATACCGTTATAATCCGAATGCCAGTTGCTGCGGATGCCTTCCATCTGCAAACCATAGAAGAGTCCGAGAGGATATCCTTTTTTAATCAGAACATTCTCCGAACCGGAAGCCGAACCTACGGGACGTCCTTCGAGCATCTGTGTTTCAGTACCTAAGCTAAGCACCTTGGACTGATTGGAGCTAAAGTTCACCGTAGCATTCCAGGTAAAGTCCTTTTTATCAATAAGCACACCGCCTACACTGATCTCAAATCCGCGGTTACGCACCGAACCAATGTTACGGGTCACCTTCCCGAAACCGGAAGTACGTGGCAGATTTTGTTCGAGCAGCATATCACGGGTAGTCTTTGTATAGAGGTCCAATGACACATTCAGGCGGTTATTGAACATATCCAGGTCGAGACCACCGTTAAACTCTTCGGTCACCTCCCAACTGATCTCCGGGTTCGCCATACGGCTGGTATACAAAGCCGGGATAGCTCCGTCACCAAAGATGGCCTGACGCTGGCTGGAAGACAATGTCTGTGCATAAGCATAAGGAGCAATCTGGTCGTTACCCACCTGGCCATAGCTGAAACGTAGCTTCAGGTTGCTTACGTTCTTCTCCAGCCAAGGCACATTCTTGAAGAATTCTTCTTCTGAAACTCTCCAACCCAGCGCACCGGATGGAAAGAATCCCCAACGGTTATCGGGACTGAATTTAGAAGAACCGTCAGCACGCATGGAAGCTTTCAACAAGTAACGGCCTTTATAAGAATAGTTGGCCATAAACACTCCCGAGAGCATGGCTATCTTTTCGTAAGATACACCGGGAGACTTCACATGGTTACCACTTTTTGCATCATAAATACCTTCCCACCCCAAATCGGTATTGAACTGGGAATATTCCTGATTAAAGGTTTCATACTTATTGGTATTGGCCTCATACACGGCATTCACCGAAAGACTGTGTACCTTGTTGAATACTTTATTGAATCCGGCCTGTATCACTCCACGCATATTTAATCCGCTTTGTGTAGCATACGTAGCCAAGCCATTATTATCATAACCGCGCTGGATGGTCTTCGGAACAAATTCTTTGACTTCCCCTTTAGGGATACGAACGCCAATACCGCCTTTTACAAACCAGTTATCATTAATGTTGTATACCAATTCCGCCTGACCGAAGAAAGTATTATTTTTATTATTGTAATCAATGTCTTTCAGCTTCCGATAAGGATTATCCATTTTACCTGTATAGTACAGGTTGTCATCTATCTCCTGGAAAGTCCACTCTTTGGGAACAAGTGGAGAGAAAGTCTGTATTTCATTGAAAATGTTTCCTTCTGTCCAGAAAGCACCGCTACGAATATTGTGCTCATACGAGATATTCGTGTTCAAAGTCAGTTGTGGAAGCAGTTTGATGCTGTTATTCGTCTGGAAATAGAATCGCTTAAACCCGGTATTGATTGCGATACCGTCTTCGTTCATCAACGAGAAAATGGTAGAGTTCTGTATCCGTTCGGTTCCGCCTCTGTAAGACACTTCATAATTCTGCTTGGTACCATTCTGCAAACAGAGATCCGGATAGAACTGGAAACGGGAAGGATTGGTATTCCATACCTGATCTTTATACTCCTGGTAGAAATCGGCATTCTGCCAGCGTCCGCTCATAATCATATCACGCATATATGCACGCATGTAATCTTCGGCACCCAGCATCGGGATTGAATTTGCCAGTTTACTGATACCATAAGTAGCTTTTACGGAAATCTCACTCATACCGGCCGCACCTTTCTTGGTAGTAATCAGCACAACACCATTGGCACCCTGCGCCCCATAAATGGCAGTAGACGATACGTCTTTCAAGATAGAGATACTCTCGATGGCATCGGGAGAGATAGTTGCTAAAGGACTTTCCAGCGGATCGTCCGAGATAGGAAGCGGGAAACCGTCAATGACATACAAAGGCGAGCTGCCTGCCGTAATAGAACTGGCTCCACGAATCTTAATCGTGATTCCTCCACCCGGCGCACCATCATTGTTCATTACCTGTACACCGGATATTTTGCCTTTCAAGGCTTGTTCCAGGCTTAACGGATTGGTTTGCATAAACTGGTCGGAGCTCAAACTGGATACAGATCCGGTTAAGTCTACTTTACGCTGAGTCTGATAACCAGTCACCACCACTTCATCAATCAGCACTCCCGAATCCATCAGTACATCTATCCGATTCTGACTGCCTACGGTTTTCTCAACCGTATTCATGCCGATCATCGAAAAAACAAGTACTTGTCCCGGAGATACGTTTTTAATCGTATACTCTCCGTTTTCATTAGTAATCACCCCGTTGTGTGCCCCTTTCACTTGTACAGTGGCTCCAATAACAGTTTCATTACTGCCTTTCTCTCTCACTGTACCCGAAATGCTCTTTGTGTTTTGAGCAAATCCACCTGCCGACACCAGCACAAACATGCATATTAAGAAGACGGCTTTTATCCTGCCTTCGGTATCTGCTCTAAGGTTGTTCAGATCTTTTAGATTCATAATATTAGTAATTTAGTCATTAAAAAGGATTCATACATTTTTAGTTTCTTTGTCAAGTCCCGAAGCCAAATCAGGACGAGTCCATTTTGTGTGGTTCCATACTCAGTTGTTTTTGCATTCGTATTTTACTGTTTTGTTGTTTCAGCAAAAGTAGGCGAAAAGAGACCCGAACCATAGAACAATAAATTATTCACTGATACTCATATTCATATTTACACCAAACATTACCATAGTGAATATAAATATCAGTTTGTGACCATAAGTGCCTTTCTGATTCGTTTTTATTTCAGACTTTTGTGTTGTACGTAATTAAGAGACGAATGAAGAAGAGCTTTTTTACCCTGATTTTATTTATTTCTTCTGTTATACTAAATGCACAACAGAATGAACTTATGTTCCACTCTCTGGGCAGTCAACACGGACTTACATATAGTGCCGTACGCGATATTGTGCAGGATTCGAAAGGATATATTTGGATTGCAACCCTCAAAGGACTGAACAGGTATGACGGATACAACATTAAACAATACTACAAGTCGGATGACGGACTTTCTTCAAACTGCATCGAGAAACTGCTTCTGCTTGGGAAAGATACTCTATTGATGGGAACTAATGAGGGGGTGTGCTTATACGATATGATGAAAGAGAAGTTCACCACTATTGTTCCGCAAACCAAGACCCCACTATACGTGCTGGACATGGTCTACGACGGACGTTCAGTCTTCATCGCATCAGATTCCGGACTCTATGCGTATAATAAAGTAGAGCAAAGCATGGCACTGCTCTACAAAGGATTGATTATAAAAGTAACACTGGATATTAACGGAAATGTATGGGCTGTCGGTCCGAATACGATTTATTGTTTCCGCCCCAACGGACAAATGACCCGGAAAATCACAGCGGCAGAAGTCTCTTCCGACTATCCTGTCGAATTCACTTCCATCTACAAAGATTCTCAGGGCACTCTATGGCTGGGAACTACCGAAAACGGATTGTACCGATATAATAAGAATTATAACCAGTTCGTTTCAGTGGAGTTCTCTTCACAAGACAGAAAAGACATGCGCTATATCCGCTGCATTCAGGAAGATATGCGGGGAAATCTATGGATCGGAACCGAAAACGGACTTTTCATCTACGACTACACGGACAACAGTTACGTACAATACCGCCAGCATGCGAAAGATGTCCAGTCCGGACTGAACGATAATGCAATCTACACCATTTATAAAAGTCGTGGAGATATTATGTGGATCGGTACATTCTTTGGAGGTATCAACTATACCAGCCTGACTGAAAACAACTTCCACTACCTGATAGCAGATAATGGGAAACAATACCTGAAAGGAAAAGCGATCAGTAACATCATCAAAGATAAAAAGGGAGCGTTATGGTTTGCTTCCGAAGATCACGGAATCTCCATTCTTTATCCGGACGGTCACATCAGGTACCTAAACAAATCGACCCATCCATCGCTAAACGGAGACAACGTACACGCATTAGCCGAAGATTACTCCGGCAATATATGGATTGGCAATTTTGTCGACGGCCTACAAAAGGTGGATTTGGAGAGGGGATATATCCGCTCATATAAGAATTTGGCAGGAAGAGATACGGGGTTATCCAATAATTCAATCTATAAGCTCTATGTTCACAACCCCGATACTATGTTCATAGGCACAAGCCAGGGAGTCAATATCTATCATTTTCAGACAGATTCATTCACCCCCTTTCTTCCGGATGTATTCCGACTTATACGCATTGACGACATCATACGTGATAAAAAAGATAATATCTGGTTTTCTGCACACTTCAACGGCATCTTCCGGTATCATATTCCTACCCATAGCATCCACCGATACCAGAAAGGAGCGACAGGTTGTAAAACTATGACCAGCGATAACATCTATTGCAGCTTTATCGATTCGAAAGGAGATGTCTGGTTTGGCACCAGTAATGGAGGACTGATGAAATATGATGCAAATGCAGACAGTATACAGGTTTTCGGGAAAAAGAACGAACTCCGGCAGAGAGACATCTATTCCATACAGGAAGACGGTTTCGGCTATCTATGGATGAGTACGGACAACGGTATTTTCTCATTTAATCCGGAAAGTCAGAGTTTTGCCCACTACAAGGTATCCGACAATCTGATTTCGAATCAGTTTAATACCTGTCCGGGTTATAAAGATACAAACGGTACTCTCTACTTCGGAAGTATCAATGGTGTATGCTTTTTCCGGCCGGAAGGATTGAACCATAACAACCCTACAAACGATATCCACCTGACTTTCTCAGACTTCAAGGTTTTCAATAAGCATGTGCAGCCGTCACCGGATGGTATCCTGCAAAGCAATATCGACAGTACGTCCCTTATCCGCTTACCTCACGGTATGAATACCCTGACTTTTGACTTCCTGGTAATCAACTACAATGAAAACTGTCAGTCACAACTTTCTTGTGAATATTATCTGGAGGGTATGGAGACCGAGTGGAACACAACACAACAAATCCCACAATCAGTCACTTATACCAACCTCGATCCCGGAACTTATAAATTCCATGTACGGGTTATCGGGAAAAACGGAGTTGTATTCGACCGCCGTGAAATCACTGTAAACATCCTTCCTCACTTTCTATTGAGTGGCTTCATGATCACCATTTACTCTTTAATCGGGCTCCTGATCGGCTTTATAATTGTCCGCTTCTACCGCATTCGCATGCGTGATAAAATGGATATACGCATCGAACGCATGGAAAAGAACAACCTGCGCGAACTAAACAAGCATAAGCTAAATTTCTTCACTTATATCACCCACGAATTTAAGACTCCTTTGTCTATACTGATGGCCGTATTCGAAGATATATCAATCAGCCGGAACAACACAATCACCGGAGAAGAAATGAAAATAATCAATCGGAACATCCAACGCCTTCAGTTTCTTATCAATCAGCTTCTGGAGTTTCGTTCCGTAGAAACCGATCACGCCCGTATAGAATATGTGAAAGGAGACATCATGACATACGGACGTAGTATCTTCGAATTGTTCATCCCTGTCTTCAGACAAAAACAGGTTGTCTTTCAATATACAACCTCAACAGATTCCTACTATACGGTCTTCGACAGAGACAAGATTGAAAAAATCATCAGCAATCTGCTCAGCAATGCCTTCAAACATTCTGATCCTCAGAGTGAAATAAACTTCAGGATCGATGTGGATAAGAATGCCGGACAACTGATTCTTTCTTGCCACAACAGCAGCTCTTATATTCATCCGGAACAACGGGAGGCTGTCATGCAACCTTTCCATAAAACCGATTCGTCTGATCAGAAATATTCTAATACAGGTATCGGTCTGGCTTTGGTGAATGGATTAGTTCAACTACTTTCAGGCACGGTTGAGATAGAAAGCCATCAAAATAGTGGCACGACCTTCAAAGTAAGATTACCTCTGGTAGAAGACTCTAAAGATATGATCGTTCCCGATGAAACGCTGGATATCGTCAATTCCCCCGACGTAGTAGCAGACACTGTATACCTACTCAATAACTCCGGGTTAAAAGAAGATATGAATGCCGCAAATACAGAAAAGAAAATGACTGTACTACTGGTAGAAGATAATCCGGATATCAACAACATATTAAAAAGTAAATTACTACGTTTATATAAAGTGAAAACAGCTTATAACGGGCAGGAAGCTGTCGAATTGCTGAAAACACACATTATCGACATCATTATCAGTGACATCATGATGCCTTATATGGACGGATATGAATTGAGCAGGTATATTAAAACCTCTCGGGAGTATTCTCACATTCCGGTCATTCTTATCACTTCTCAACCTTCGAAAGAGAACGAGTTGCAGGGATTATCGGCAGGAGCAGATGCCTATATCGAAAAACCTTTCACTTTTGATGAACTGAACCTCAGAATCACCAATTTACTCAAAGCTAAAAGTAATATCCGCGAACATTATCACGATATGAAAATATTCGAACTCAACGAAGAACTTAACAACAAAGACGAAGAGTTTATCAAATCGTTGACCCAATTCGTCATCGAACATATCGAAGAACCGGAATTGAGTGTCGATCAATTGACTGCACACATGAACATCAGCCGAACCCAACTATACAATAAGCTGAAGAAACTGTTAAATCTGAGTGCCACCGAATTTATAAATAAAATCAAGATCGATGTTGCCAAAGTAAAGATTATAAAAACCAATCTGACTATCGCCGAAATCTCATGGCAGCTTGGATTCAATAATCCCAGCTACTTCAGCAAAACATTTAAGCGTTTCTGTGGAGTGACACCCAATGAATTCAAGAACAGCAAAGGTCAGTAAACAGACCGGTTCATCACCCATTCGGAAAAATACATTCTAAAAGTGGTCGGATACATTCGTTTTTTGTAAATGCCGGATAATAGCCTCTACTCCCATAAACATTACCCATATGAATAATAAGAGCTATTAATATTCTGTATTTTAACACGAATACATGCTCAACAACATACATACCAGTTCGTACCTGTTCAAAATATTATGTATATATTTGCCATTGTTAATCCAAACACAATGAAAACAGGAACAATATTCAGCATAGAGGAGTTTGCCATCCACGACGGACCGGGAATCCGAACAACGATATTCTTAAAAGGATGTCCTTTACACTGTGCATGGTGCCATAACCCCGAGGGCATCTCACCACAACCACAATACATGATTAAGAAAGGAGTCAAAAGCATTTGTGGATATCAGATAACTGTAGAAGAACTGATTGCCATAATTGAAAAGAACCGGGATATCTATAGGCTTAACCGGGGAGGAATAACACTAACAGGAGGAGAGCCTTTGTTTCAACCGGATTTCATCACCGAATTGCTCGAACAACTTCCGGATATACATACTGCTATCGAAACAAGCGGATATGCAAACACTCATACTTTCAGCAAAGTTATTTCCTTGGCAAATCTGATCCTGTTCGACATCAAACACACAGATCCGGAGATGCATCGAAAATATACAGGTGTAGATAATACGATCATACTAAAAAACCTTACCGTACTTTGCGATTCAGGGCAGGATTTCATCCTTCGGATACCACTGATTCCAGGTGTCAACGATACCCGGGAAAATATGACAGCCATTTTCGAAAGAATCAAAAATGCCCAAAACCTGATACGCGTCGAGATCCTCAGATATCACCGGACAGCAGGTGCCAAATACGCAATGATCGGAGAAAAGTATCACCCTCCGTTCGATACCGGAAAAACACCACAAATCTATAATGTATTCGAAGAAAATAATATCAAAAATCTAATTGTATGAACGAAAGAATTAACTATCTAAAAACGTATATTTTAGATAAACAACACCACTCACAAAGAAGAACACTACAGAGCGTAGGACTTGATAAATTGAGTACGTCCTATGCTCTACATGGTTTATCTCCTGTAGAACGCGCCACAGCTTGCTTTGCTGCCTCAATGGATGCCGAAACTCCGGTTATACTTCCGGGTGAAAGAATCGTTTTTACCCGCACCCTCACCCAAATACCGGATCCCTATACCCCGGAAGAATGGAATGAAATCAAAAGCAAACATTATATCCATGAAAAAGGTACGGTATGTAACATCTCTCCTAATTATGCTTACACAATCCGACATGGGTTGGAAGCACGGAAACAAGAGATTCGGAAACGTCAGGAAACACCCTCATTAAATGAAAGAGAAAAAACATTCCTGCAAGCAATGTATCAAAGCATCATATCCATACAAAATTTAATTGAGAAATACGAGCAATATGCATTATCCATTAACGAGACAGAAACAGCATATACTTTGCACACCGTCAAAACAGAAGGAGCCCAAAACTTCAGACAGGCCCTACAACTTTTGAGGATTCTCCATTTCTCCATTTGGGAAGCAGGTAACTATCACAACACACTCAGTCGTTTCGACCAATATATGTATCCTTTCTATCAAAAAGACTTGGAAAATGGAACACTTACCAAAGAGGAAGCATTTGACTTACTTGAAGAATTTTTCCTGGTATGCAACAAAGACAGTGACCTGTATCCGGGTATGCAGCAAGGCGACAACGGTCAGAGCTTAGTATTGGGAGGACGCAACGCAAACGGTGAATACTTGTTCAACGACCTGTCACGCATGTGTTTGCAAGCAAGTTACGAATTGAAGCTGATTGATCCCAAAATCAACATTCGTGTAGACCAAGGTACTCCCAACGAGATATTCACTTTAGGTTCCCGCCTGACAAAAATAGGGCTGGGCTTTCCACAATACAGCAATGACGACGTCATCATTCCGGGACTTATCCGCAAAGGATATTCGAAAGAGGACGCATACAACTATGTCGTGGCTGCCTGCTGGGAGTTCATCATCCCCGGTAAAGCCATGGATATTCCCAATATAGACGCTGTTTCTTTAATAGGATGTGTAGACCGATGCATTGAAAAGCTCAACACTTGCCCGGATTATCCATCTTTTTATACACTGGTTGAACAGGAAATACAAAAAGAAGTCGATACAATCTGCGAAAAACACCGGAATCTCTACATTATCCCTTCTCCTATGATGTCTTTGCTTATGGATGGCACCATTGAAAGAGCCAAAGATATTTCAGAAGGATCTTACTATAATAACTATGGCATTCACGGGACCGGCATTGCAACTGCCACCGACGCCCTTGCTGCTCTGAAAAAATACTATTTTGAAGAACAGAACATAGATTATACCACTCTGCTTACTGCTATAAGAAACAACTTCCAAGGCTATGAAGAGTTACAGAAAAAGCTAAGAGAAGAAGCTCCCAAAATGGGACAGGATAATGATTATGCCGACCTGATAGCCGGAGCTCTACTCGACTCTTTCGATCAGTCGTTAGCCGATAAACGAAATGAACGCGGAGGAGTTTATCGGGCAGGTACCGGAACAGCCATGTACTACATTTTTCATTCCAATCAATTGCGTGCTACTCCCGATGGACGTAACGATGGTGAAATGATCCCGGCAAATTATTCCCCCAGCCTGTTTCTCAAGCAAAAAGGACCGATATCTGTTATTAAATCATTTACCAAGCAGCACCTGGATCGTGTTGTCAATGGCGGCCCCCTCACCCTGGAATTCGACCAGTCTGTATTCAGCAACGACGAAACCATTGAAAAATTGGGTATGCTTGTGAAAACCTATGTTGTCCTTGGTGGTCACCAGCTACAGTTAAATACAGTCAGCCGGGAGAAACTGCTACATGCCCGTAAACACCCCGAACAACACAAGAACCTGATTGTCCGGGTATGGGGATGGAGCGGATACTTTGTAGAGTTAGACGAATGTTACCAGAATCATGTTATTAACCGGATCGAATTCGGTCTATAAAACATCTGCATTATGAAAAATACAGTAAAGAATTTCATGTTTTACATTGCCTTCGTGGCATCCCTGGGAGGATTACTTTTTGGATTCGATACC
Organism: Bacteroides sp. NGMCC 1.200775; assembly: GCF_040798045.1. Taxonomy (NCBI): domain Bacteria; kingdom Pseudomonadati; phylum Bacteroidota; class Bacteroidia; order Bacteroidales; family Bacteroidaceae; genus Bacteroides; species Bacteroides sp. NGMCC 1.200775. The sequence continues at coordinate 76,469 of NZ_JASCQK010000007.1, forward strand.
GCAGTAATATCCGGAGCTGAAAAATCCATCCAAACAGTATATGGCCTATCCGATTTCAGCCATGGTTTTACCATTGCCATCGCTTTAATCGGTACTATCATCGGAGCTTTCATCTGTAGTAAACCCGTAGAGAAATACGGACGCCTGAAAGCACTAAAAATAATTGCTTTCCTCTATTTTGTTTCTGCCGTGGGCAGTGCTGCCATCATCGACTGGTATTCCTTTTTATTTTTCCGCTTTGCCGGTGGACTGGCCGTAGGAGCCTCATCCGTAGTCGGTCCCATGTACATTGCCGAAATATCTCCTTCACGCTGGCGTGGACGTTTTGTCGCATTCTTCCAGTTCAATATTGTCTTGGGTATTGTACTTGCCTACTTCTCCAACTATTGGATACATGGCATTGCACACGACTGGCAATGGATGTTGGGAGTCGAAGCCATTCCCGCCATTGTGTTTGCACTCCTACTATACACCGTACCGGAGAGCCCTCGTTGGCTGGTAAAGCAAAACAAGGAAACCGAAGCCCGTCGCATCATAAAAGAAGTCAGTAATGCGGATATTGAACAAGAAGTACATGAAATCAGAGAATCTCTGGTAGCGACAGGAAACTGTGGCGAAAAGCTCTTCCAACGCAAATACCGTAAACCAATCCTCTATGCTTTCCTTATTGCTACCTTTAACCAGTTATCTGGAATCAACGCTATCCTTTACTACGCTCCCAGAATTTTTGAGATGTCAGGTGTATTTACTGACTCTGCCATGATGCAATCTATAGTAATCGGGCTGACAAACCTCACATTTACCATGATCGGAATGATTCTGATAGATCAGGTAGGACGAAAAAAGCTACTCTACATCGGTTCTATCGGTATGGCTATTTCTTTGGCATTAGTAGCTAAAGGATTCTGTCAGGATACTTTCTCAGGTTATTATATGCTTGCCTGTCTGATGGGATTTATCGCATTCTTTGCTATTTCACTGGGTGCGGTTATTTGGGTTTTAATCTCTGAAGTTTTCCCCAATAGTGTCCGGTCTAAGGGGCAAGTGCTGGGTAGCATGACACACTGGGTATGGTCCGCCCTGCTTTCTTGGATGTTTCCTGTCTTCATCCGTACAGGAGGTACTTTCATTTTCAGTTTCTTTGCCATTATGATGTTCTTAAGCTTTTTCTTTGCCCTCAGACTTCCGGAAACAAAGAACAAATCCCTGGAACAAATACAAAAAGAACTGACCAATTAACCATTTGCGAATAATAAACTAAAAACATGAATCGTATGAAAACTAAACTCATCATTTTATTAATACTCACTGCCATGATACACACAAACACAGTACAAGCTCAACATTCACAATTGAAAAGAGCCGACTTTCAGCAAGTAATCGACGGGAAACAAACCGATCTCTACTTTCTGAGAAACAAAAACGGAATCGAGATTGCCATTACCAATTTCGGAGGACGAGTCGTTGAGTTCTGGACCCCGGATAAAAACGGTCATTTTGAGGATATTGTCCTCGGACACGACCATGTGGACAAATACCTCCACTACAAAGGTGAAAGGTTTCTGGGAGCCACTATCGGACGATATGGTAACCGAATCAGGAAAGGAAAATTCACTCTGAACGGAAAAGCCTACCAACTGCCAATCAATGATATTCCCAACAGTCTTCATGGTGGATTCAAAGGATTCGACATGGTAGTATGGGATGTTGAACAGCCGGATAGTCAAACTTTACAACTTACCTATCTGTCTAAAGACGGAGAAGAGGGATACCCGGGAAATTTACAAGTATCCATGAGTTACCAACTGACGGATAAAAACGAATTTATCATCACTCACCAAGCTCGCACAGACAAAGAAACGGTTATCAACCTCACCCACCACTCCTTTTTCAATCTACACGGAGCAGGCAACAAAGATATCAACGATCACATACTCATGATCAATGCAGATAAGTTTACTCCTGTCGACCATACACTAATCCCTACCGGTATTCTTCAGGAAGTAGGAGGAACTCCAATGGATTTTCGCCATCCCACAGCCATTGGAAAACGTGTCAACGACTTATTTGAGCAATTAAGTTTCGGCCATGGCTACGATCATAATTGGGTACTGAACCGCAAGACCTCCGATAAGCCCGAACTGGCAGCAACCGTTTATGAACCAACCTCAGGACGCTTTCTTGAGGTATGGACTACTGAACCCGGACTACAATTTTACGGTGGTAACTTTTTCGACGGCACAATGACCGGAAAGCATGGTAAAAGATACAACTACCGGGCTTCTTTGGCACTCGAAACGCAACACTATCCGGACAGTCCGAATCAACCTGCCTTCCCGTCAACAAACCTTCACCCCGGCGATACTTATAAACATATATGCATCTATAAAATCAATGTACAATGAAAACCACAACACATTTATCCGTTGCAGCGGTACTCACAGTACTGATGCAGATGGGGTGCCAGTCTCCTGCAACTGACACCCGGCAAATACTCCACCTACCGGAGTTAGACCAGGTCCGGATAGAAGATGCTTTCTGGAGTCCGAAACTTGAAACCTGGAGAAAAGTAACAGCTAATGATGTATTAGACAAATTCGAAGGAAAGTATACTCCTTTCCCCGGATGGGACGATACACGAGATGCCTTCCGGAATTTCGACCGTGTTGCCAAAGGACAGAGAGATATCAAACAACACGATGGTCCAGAATGGTATGACGGACTCGTTTACGAAAGTATCCGGGGCATTGCAGACTTCCTTGCCGGACATCCCAATAAAGAAATGGAAAAACGAATCGACGGATATATCGACCGTATTTATGCCGCTCAGCAAACAGAACCTACCGGCTATATCAACACCCACACCCAACTCATGGAAAATGACCATAGATGGGGAGATAATGGGGGGCTCCTGCGCGGACAACACGATGTATATAACGCCGGAATGCTAATCGAAGCCGGAGTACACTATTATCAGGCAACCGGAAAAACACGCTTACTTGAAATAGCAACTCGATTTGCCAACTATATGGCAGATTATATGGGGCCGGAACCACGTAAAAATGTCGTTCCTGCGCATTCCGGTCCCGAAGAAGCCGTAATGACCCTCTACTGGTTGTATAAAAATGAACCGGAATTGAAAGATAAACTCTCCATACCTGTCCGTGAGTCAGATTACTACGACCTGGCCACTTTCTGGATTGAGAACAGAGGACATCACTGCGGTTATCCGCTATGGGGAACATGGGGATATCGAAAATCTGAAAAATGGATTAAAGACGCTTGCTATCACCAAACGGAATTCGGTCCCCATTCCCGTCCCTGTTGGGGGGAATATTCACAAGATTCCATCCCGGTACTTGAACAAAAAACAATCGAAGGACATGCTGTACGAGCTACCTTGATGGCAACCGGTTTAGCCGCAGCCGCACTTGAAAACCAATCTCCTCAATACATTGAAACGGCTAAACGTCTTTGGGAAAACATGGCAGGCAAACGGATGTTCATCACAGGCGGAGTCGGTGCCATCCACGAAGATGAAAAGTTCGGTCCGGACTACTTCCTGCCTACCGACGCCTATTTGGAAACCTGTGCAGCCGTAGGAGCAGGTTTCTTTAGTCAACGCATGAATCAATTGACCTGTAATGCCCGCTACATGGACGAAGTGGAAAGAGTACTCTATAACAATGTACTGACAGGCGTTTCTTTGTCTGGTGATAAATACACTTATCAGAATCCCCTGAATACTGACAAACCTGACAGATGGGAATGGCATGTATGCCCCTGTTGCCCACCGATGTTTCTGAAAATCATGTCCGCCATGCCCAGTTACATCTATGCATATCAGGGAGATAATATCTATGTCAACTTACTCATAGGAAGTGAAGTACGCATACCGATCGATAAAAATAACAGTGTCCGCCTGAAACAGTTAACCTCTTATCCGTGGCACGGTGCCGTTTCCATTCAAGTCAATCCCGATAAAGCCAGTACCTTTTCTATAAAAGTGCGTATTCCCGGATGGGCACAAGGTACAGAAAACCCATATGGGCTTTACCAGTCGAACCTGAAAGCCCCCGTTAAATTGAAAGTCAACCAAAAGGATATTCTCCTGAGAATTGTCGATGGATATGCGGAAATCAGCCGGGAATGGAAAAAAGGCGATCACATCGAACTTGAATTACCGATGCAACCTCGCCTGATCACTGCGAACGAAGCAGTCAAAGACTTACGTGGACAAGTTGCGCTGGCATCAGGCCCCGTTATTTACTGCTTTGAGGATGCGGATAATCCGGAATTGCCTACACTGACACTTCAACCACAAACACCACTGGAGCTTTCTCACGACAACGATCTGCTTCATGGAGTCAATATCATCAAATGCCAGAGTAAAATTCCGGCAAAAGCCATCCCATATTATGCTGTAGCCAACAGAAAAGAGAGTCATAGTTACAAAGTATGGATTCCCCAAGAGTAAAGAAACAGATGATTACTACAAATTTATCTCAAATGAAAAATAATGTATCGCCATTTATACGTAAATTTGCGGAACAAGAATCATCTTAATTATACAATATCATATGGAAAAGAAAACAATCGTGGCACGCGTAGAAGTGCTACCCGGCAAAGAACAAGCATTTTTACAGGCAGCCGATGCTTTGATTAAAGGTACGAGGGCAGAAGAAGGCAACATTAGTTATAACCTGTATCAAAACCCCTCTCAACCTGTAGCTTTCATCTTTTACGAAGAGTACAAAGACCAGCATGCTATGGATGTACATGCAGCATCACCCCATTTCCAGACTTTTGGAGAAGCGATCAAAGGAATGTTGGCATCCGACCTGATAATTGAAACTTTCTAAATGAATATGAGGGTGCTTTAATGCACCCTCTATTAACTCATCACTCCATTTACTCAGCTACTGCCAACGTCAACACACTGATACGTATTCCGCTCACCCTTGCGAACGCAGATGCACAAGCCACAGTCGTGGCTCCGGTAGTTAACACGTCATCAACAAGCAAGACATGCTTCCCCTCAAAATGAACAGTATCACATAGCCTGAAGATTCCTTCTACATTCTCCCAACGTTCAAAAGTAGACTTACGGGTCTGAGTTTCCGTATTTTTTTCACGTATCATACACTCTGCACATAATGGAATACCCGTTACAGAAGCTATCCCACGGGCAATCCATTCACTTTGATTGTATCCTCTAAGTTTCTGTTTCTTTCTGTGCAAAGGTACAGGAATTATCATATCCACGCCATCAAAAAATTCTCCCGAAGATAGTTCTGCTGACATATAGCGTCCCATCACCTCTCCCAATTCTTTATATCCGCCATATTTCAGCATATGCAGAATGCGTCTGAAATCACTACCCTTACGATAAAAAAGAAAAGAAGAAGCTCTTTTTAGGCCAGGAATACGTCCCCAGAAAAGACACTCTACCGGATTATCTTTCCGCAAATGAAATCCGGTACGGGGTAAATTTATATTGCAACAGGTGCACAAACACTCCTCCCCTCTTGACAATGGCGAACCACAGACTACGCAACAACGCGGAAACAAAAGAGACCAGAAAGAATGGAACCAGGTATTCATGATGTGTTTTTCTATTTGATCAATGTCCGAAACTACATATCCAACGGAGGAACTTCTTCCAGCAACTGCTGAAAGACAGCATGCAAAGGACCGTTAGTAGCAATTATATGATGCCCTTCTATGAAATGTTCACTTCCATAAAAGTCAGTTACTTTTCCACCCGCTTCCAATACAATCAACGCCGCAGCCGAATAATCCCATTTCCCGATAAATGCTTCTGCCCAGGCATCAAAACGTCCGGCAGCCACATAACAAAGAGCCGATGCAGCCGAACCATTCATCCGAATGCCCCCTACCACCCCATACAATTGCTTCAGCAGATATTCTGCCGTCCGTTTATACTGTTGATGATTATAGGGAAGTTCGGTTATTACAAACGCCTCTTCAATGTTCCCCACTTTCGAAACATGCAACTCTTCTCCGTTCATCCAAGCCTTTCCACCCTTCCAGGCATAAAAACACTCATCCCTGCAAACTTCGTATACTACACCTAAAAGTAGCTCCGTACGACTCCGGAGGGCAATACTGACACAATATGGAGCATTGTCATGAATATAATTAGTTGTTCCGTCCAGCGGATCAATTACCCAGCAATATGCCTCATCTTTATAAACACCAGAACCTTCCTCGGCAATGAACCCGGCCTCGGGCAACAGAGCAGACAGTTGCCCCACTAACAGCCTCTCAGATTCCTTATCGACATATGATACATAATCATGCGCATGCTTCTCTACTACGCTTTTCCGGCTAAAGCTCTGCCGTTCTTTTCTCAGAAAATTCCCCGCTTCGGTTGCTATCCGGCGCACCTCAGTAGTAAGTTGTTGAAGTTCCAGTTCCATATTCGACTTTTAACGTATTTCGGCAAAGATAAATGATTCTTTTGAAAAAACATTGCAGCATTCAGCATATCTCTGCGTCTAAAAAACATAAAGAACTTAACTATGCAGAAATTCAGATTGACAATACTATTGATTATTTGTAGTAACGGACTTGCTTACGCACAAACGTTCAATGAAACGCCTATACTCCCCTTTATGCCACAAAAAGAAATGAAGTTCCCCAAAATCTCCGGACTTCCCGACATAAAGAGTACTCTGCCAGAAACGAATCCGGTTTTCAGCAACAGCCTGCCATTAGCCAAACAATATGAACTAAGAAAAAGATTCTCCTATCTGGATCCTGTCTTCACCAGTTATTTCAATCAAGAGCAACACCGGCTGCTCAATTCCCATTATTTCGGATATGAATTATACGGCTCCAGTTATTCACTCCGGGGAGTAGGAACTCAAAATATGGCAGGTGGCAGATTAGTATATCACCTCAACAAACAACTGACTATTCGGATAGGCGGTAATGCTTATCAATACCGTTCCAACGGGCGCATGTTCAATGACTTCACACTGAATGCGGACCTTACCTACCGCCTCAATAATTGGCTGACCGCTTATGTTTACGGACAATACCGGCTAAACTGCACTCCCAACTCCGGCGTACAAGGTTTCCCATTATCTCCACAATCTCATTACGGCGCTTTGTTCCGTATAAACCTTCTGGAAAAGAAAGAGTATGGCATCGACCTTAATCTCGGCACCGACAGAAGCTACAATGCTGCCACCCGACAATGGGAAAATACTTACAGAGTAGGCTCTGCCATACGGTTAAAATAATCGATCCAATATAAACCTGGCTATGAAGAGAGGGCTGTCCGGTACCGCCAATTTTACCGGATAGCCCATTTTATTACCTATCTGCATATAAACACCTTACATTCACCGGGAGCAAGCTTTACTATCCATCCGGTAGAAGTATCAGGAACAATTCCACCTTCCATGACATTATAAACCTTGTCCAACGACAATCCTTCCACCGTCTTTTCATTCAGCTCCACATCCACCGGACCGGATATCCGGTTCAGGCAGGCTATCGCTTTACTTCCGTCACTCAACGGCTTTACCCAGATATCATAATGATCGGCACGAATGGCACGTTCCGCCTGAATACCCAACGGATCCTGGTTGATAGCAATCAAATCTTTATTCAGAAGAATCTGCAGCGTACTGTCATTCATCTGCCGTACATCATTGCCACAGAGTAGCGGAGAAGCCATCATGCACCACAAAGCAAAATGTGACTGATACTGCTCGTTCGTACAACCTTCCGATTCATAACCGATGCTCTTACTCTTTCCGTCAATCCCCACAACAAGCATATCCGGATCATTCCATCCGGCAGGCCCCGCATATTCATTAAGCGGAGCATTTATCTCTAAAATATTCAGAACTCCACGAAGGCCGCCTTTCTGATCTGTAGACCGATTCCATAAATCACCGATATCACCGGATACACGCCAAAGATGTCCGCCCACTTTCTTTGCCCATTTCCAGGGTTCACGCTGTCCCCATTCACAAACAGAGAATACCATAGAACGTCCGGTCACCCGGAGTGCCTTCCCCATTTTTTCATATCTTTCCATCGCCTCTACCCGTCCGGCAGGCGCATTGCAGTAGTCATATTTTAAAAGATCGACACCCCAGGAAGCAAAATCCCGTGCATCCGTTTCTTCATACCCGTAACTGCCACAAACCCCACCACAGGTTTTGTCCGCGGCATCCGAATAAATTCCAAGCTTGAATCCCCGTTCATGCAAATAGTCAGCTACATATCTGATGCCCCTTGGAAACTTTGTTTTATCAACCTGGATATGTCCGTCTGCCCCTCTTTCAGGCAATTGCCAAAAGTCATCAATGTTTATATAGGCATATCCCAAGTCACGCATTCCATTCTCTACCATTGCATCCGCAGTTTGCAACACCAATTCCTCTGTCAGATGACGTCCGAATGTATTCCAGCTGTTCCATCCCATTGGGGGAGTCAACAGTAACTCATCACCTATCTTAATCAATAACTCCCGTGTATCAGATCCGAGGGCATTTTCTGCTTTCAGCACCACTTTATATGTTCCTTTCTCAGCTACTTCCCCTTTGATAATCCCTGTTTTTTTATCCAGCTTCAATCCTTCGGGAAGATTTTCAGCATGCCACTTTATCGGTCGTTCTCCGGAGGTGGGAATATAAAACAAAAAAGGGGTAGCAGGATAGTTTCCCACCACATGAGGGGGATTAATACACGGTTTCCCCTCAAAAATAGCGGTTCGCACTTCGCTCGCCTGTACTGTCGGACTCGCCAGCATCACACATAAGCAATATAAAAAAGAAACATAACTTGTAATTTTCATACGTTTAAAAAGAATTTATATAGATTTTATTTTAATGTTACAACAACCATTACCGGATTATCCTCTTCATCCAATCGGTTTATCAATTCATCCAGTTCTTTTTTTCTTTCCGGCAGTAAAGCTTTCGAATAGCGTTTACCTTTACTCAGATAACCTACCATCCGGGCATTTGCCAACTGATTTCCCAACCCTGTTCCGGGAGGAGTAAAATCAAATCCTGCCGCCAAATCATCTTTTATAATCACATTTGAAAAACTCTTCTTCTGTCTATCATACAATCCCACAAAACTTTCATTCTTCAGAACATAAAGCACAAAGAAATAACGGTCTGACTCAAAAACCTGTTGTACTGCGATAGACTTAAAACGTTTTGCGGGATCTATCTCATTGGCCGAGACATCCACATCTTTACCCGAACAATCAAGTTTCCAAGCCAAAGTCTTCTTTCGATCGGTATCAATCTTGTAAACCAGATTCTCCAGTGCCGGTTTAAAATAAACACTGCCACCATGAAGATACATTACGTCACGGGTGGACAAGTTAATACCATACTTCTTGCCTGGTTCAATATACCCTTTCCAGCTTTTCAGCTTCTTACCATTCCCGTCAATAAGAAACAGTTGTTGAGGATTATCCTTCCTTATGAAATAGTTATTATCACAATATAAGATGGATTCTCCGCTACTTACAGCTCCGGTACCCATATTTAAATGAGGAGCCGGCATACGACGGATAAATTTACCATTGAAGTCATAACAGATTAAATCCTGAAAATCCTGAACATACAGCTTTTGGTTATCAGGATCAGTAAAAAACAACAATCCTACCGCATATTCTTCAGGCCCTTGTCCATGCTGACCTATCTTATTCATAAACTTACCATTTTTATCAAATCGATAAAAACTTCTGGTCTGTGCATCACCTGCAATAATAGAATTTCCGGCATAAACAATACTGCACTCATTACCCAACAGACAATTATCAGTTGTCTCTAAAGGGAAATAACGCACATCAGATGCCAGTTCACTCAGCATTACCGTTTTAGGGCTCTGCGTAATGGCTTTCGCCAGATTCAGTGTTATGGCTGCATTTTTCTGGGCAAAAAGCGGAAATGCCAATACATGGGCCAATAAAATACAAAATGTAAACGATTTCATGGGACCTCCTATTTTTTAAATTTATAAAGAATCACTACCGGATTGGCATCATCCCCTACATTCAGCGCAGCAGGAGCCTCTTTCAGGTATCCTTTCTCCCGTAAAGAAGAAAGTATATCTGCATTGACCACCTGTGCACGTTCCCCGTCAGCCAGTGCATACTCCGGCCAAAAAGGTATTCCCCCATCTATATCATTATCAATGCCAATTATATTACTACCCGGAATACTATTGCTGCATTCCAAATAATCTTTCGGAATGCGTTGTGATTTCAACTCACCGGTCTTTTTATCAAATCGTTGTATAAACAACACATCTCCTTTATACAAGCGTAAATAAAGATAATGAGAAGATTCAAACAGATCGTAAAGCCCAATGACCTGATCCGTTTCGACTGTCTTATCTCCAAACTTATTAATATTGGCAATGTCCATATAATATTCAACCGGATTTTCTCTCTTCAGCACATAAGCCGGTTCTATTCCATTATTAGAAATCGCAGATACCGTATCATTACAGGCAGTAAATACCAATACCCTTTCGTCCGAAGGAGAGAAACAGATTTCTTTCATAAAGCAAACATCCCGGGAAAGCCCCGATGGGAAAAGGGCCTTACACTCTTGTAACGAACCATTGGGTTGTTGTAATGCTCCTGCCCATGGCGCCTGCTGAAAAGGTTTTATAACCAATCCTTTCAATGCCCTTTTTCCATCCGGAAAAACATACATCCCGCCTGCTTGTTTCACAGTTGTATCATTTCGTAGAAAAGTCCCGTCATACGAATAAACCAAAGCATCTCCTCCATACTGAAATAAAGACAGTTCCTTATTCCTGTCATCAACCGCCAGATCACTTATCATGCCATACTCTCCCGGACCGTTTCCCTGACAGCCGATCTTGCGTATAAATTTACCTTCCCGATTGAATTGCAGCACCTCTTCAGTCTTTCCATTATACATAAACATGTAATCTGCCGTCACCTGTAGATTCATCAGATTACTTATCAGACATGAATCAGTCGTTTCCAAAGGAACGTATTCTATACTCTCCACATCTTCCTTCATGGAGATCGGAGCCTCTTCTTGCAAAGCAGAGCGGATATTGACAACCGGACATTCGGATAAAGAAGCTACAGGTTTCGGCTGGCAAGCCACCAGCCCGAACAGCCACAAGCTGTTCAACAATAATATTGTGTTTTTCATAATGATTGTCTCTTTAATATTGTTTTTAGGGAAGTGTATATACAAAGATACTTCTTCAATTTGAAAAATCACTTAAAATCAATCTATTTTTATTCCCCATTATAAATCCGACAATCAAATATCATATAAACTTAGTATAGTCAGTCCGGAAAAATTAGTTTTTCAAGCCACCTCAACATCTCTGCTTTACTCCTTCTGCAAGTAGCCAACAATGCTTCTAAATTACGTTTATCCCGCTCCCCCATATCAAAACCCGAATTGATACCCCTCGGATGATGAAGGTGATATAACGGTCCTTTTACACGCGCAATGGGCAACTCTAATATTTCCAGGCGTTTCACTCTTTCGGCATCTTCGGGTCCCCAACCATAAAACGCTTCATTCTCTCCGCCTGCCCGCAGATAGGCAACCCTGTTCACAAGAAAAGCTCCTCCCACCGAAGGTCTCATCCCTATTGAAGTAGCATCCACCTTTTCCAACACTGATACGTCCTTACGGATTCTGTCACTCATAGCTTCATTCAGAAAGATAAAACGCCCGTCATACGGGAAACACATCACACAGCCCGAACAAATCCTGCCGACCGCCTCTCTCAACTGAACCGGCGGAATAATCACATCCGTATCCCAGATACCTGCAATCGGGAACTTAGCCGATCGCAACAATATATTTAAATAACGTGTCCGGTAGAACACCGGATCATCATCTTTCACAAACCGATAGCGTACCCTCTCACACGTCTCAGACAAATAAAAACGTTGCTCCGTATCCGCTTCAAGAATATCCACAGACACCTCTGTCTGCTGTAGCAGCAAAGAAAGGATAAACCGAAGATTCTCCGCCCTCTCCGGATTATCTACCCGCAAGGGGATGACAATGCTAACCTCTCTTGTCAGATCCATACCGCCTCCCTTCCAGATGTAATCATGCCCTTCTCACAGTACTCCATCAGTTTCTCGACTTTTGCATTGAATACATCCAACCGATGCAACAGGCAAAGAATAAAAAACACCTCTTCGAAAAGTGAACTTTCCCTGACTCCGGGCAGTGAGTCTGCTATCCAGTCAATCAGGTAAATTAAATGCTCTTTCATTCGCAGCACCTTGATGTCTTCCTCACCTTTCCTCCGGGACAACCGGTAATACAGATAATAAGCGAGACCACAAATACCTTTCACGATGCCTAAAGTTCCGATCGCCCTACTATTAATCGTGTTAAATACCCTGCAATCGATCTGCCACAGAATCTCGTCGGCATCCCCTTCCACAAAGCCCTCCTGCAACAGATACTCAATTCCGACACCTACTCCGCACAAACCGTCACCATAAGTCACCGGAAGTTCCAAAGAACAATTCTCCATCACCTCATCCAGCAACACTTCTGCTTTCTCTTCCCACTCTTCTTCAGCCGTCTGCCGATAAAGACGATAGAATCCGATGATTTTCCCCATTTCTCCCATCATCCCCGGATTTTCTATCCCTCTTACGCTTTCCATATTTTCTTTATTGACGTAATCAATCATTTTATTACACCGACCAGGCAACCACTTCCGGAATTTGCCTTTCCTCCTCCGGGGGAAACGTTCTATAATCTCCATAACAACGGGTCAGATAAGTATCGTATCCTGACGGAACCGGAAACTCCACTCCTTCAAATCGTGCAGTATCCAGATATTCCACCTCATCCAGCCGCAAATGAATACGGCTCTCACTCAAATTCCGTTCAAAACTGTTCGACAAAGCATTCTCATACTTACCATCCCAATCATAGATGAAAAGATCCAACTGTAATCCACCGAACTGCATCGGCTCGGCCGGAGTCTTTTTATCCGGAACATACCGGCTGTGCCGATCTCTCAACCGCGCCTCAACCAACCAGCTCCATGGAGCCATGGCCGGTTCTGTTTCCGGAGTCTGAAAGAAAATATCCTGAGGCAGTTCCGGTACACCCTTCTCCAGAAAGAGTGCATAATCACTCCTTAACATCCCCACATCCGTATCTGTATCCCAAGGTATAAACCCCTGATGCCGGATAGCTCCCAGCAGTGTACCATAATCGAGCCAATAATCAATATCGTGCTTCTTGCAGACAGTATCGAAAGACTGCAATAAATAAAGCATCCTCCGATGTGCCTCCTTTATATCTATATTCATAATTTATATTTTAATATTCCGGCCAAATACCGGTTTTCCTCTTTACTCCTGATAGCAATACGAATATACTGCTTTCCATACATTCCCCTCTTCAAGCTACAGTCTTTTACCAGAATATCATGCTCTCTCAGCAAAACTTCCGCAAGCTCTCGGGCGCTGTACTTATGGGTCACTTCACATAAAAAGAAGTTTGCTTGTGAAGGAAATACCGCTAAATAGCCTACCTCCTGAAGTTCTTCAAAAAAGAGCGCTCTTTCCTCTCTAAAGCGGGCACATGCCTGCCGGTAGTCGATTGCATATTTGTCCAGAATCTGTAAATAGTACTCCGCCAAAGAGTTTATATTCCAAACCGGAAGTTTCTGCTGTAATTCATCCATTAATTTATGGTCACCGGAAACAGCAATTCCCAATCGTAATCCGGGAATTCCATGTGACTTAGACAGGCTCTTTATCACCACCAGGTGACTATACTCCTTCAGTATCTTGTCATCAATCAGAGAAGTTTCCTCTCCTCCCTCCGAGAAGTCAATAAAAGACTCATCCACAATCAGCCGTATCGAACGCTCCTGAGTCCATCCCGCTAATGAAATCAAATCCTCGTAAGGGATACTATTTCCAGAGGGGTTATCCGGATTCAGCAATAGTAATGAAGTCACTCCCTTATCCTCAAAAAATGTTTTCAGGTCGCTTACGGTATAGCGATAACCTGGCCTCAACGGCAAGAAAGTCTCTATCCGGTCATCACCTACCAGATATTCTTCAAATGTAGGAAGAATCACCCCCATTCTACCGGGAAGCAACTCCATCAGCTTTCTTATCAACTCTGCCGCGCCATTCCCCACCGCGACAGCCTCCGCAGGAATGTTCCAGTGCTTCGCCACCAATCGCCTGTTTACATAACTCCCCGAAGGGTATTGCCTGAGCAGTTTATCAAAATTAGCCTTCAGTTCTTCCAGCATCCTTTCTGTCGGGAAATGTGGATTCACCAGATAAGCAAAATCAAGCAAGAAAGGGAAACGCCAATACCCTCCATAACGTTTCTGGTAACCGGGCAAAAGCCCTTCTTTCTTACCAAATAGCGTTTCGGCAATATCTAAATCCTGCATGTCGTCTATCTCATACCACTTTTCACCCTCAAGCGGCAAAGCCTTCAGCCCGGCTTTATCCAACAAAGACAAAACGGCCAGTATTTGTTCGTAATATGCACTATTATCAAAACATTTGCAATAGGCTTCCAGAAAAGGTACGTACTTACCTACAGAAAACTCCTTACTAAAACGATAGATATTCACCGTCTTAAAATAAGTAGAAGTTTTTTCGTACGAAAAAGTATGTTTAGATACAAAGTCCACAATAAACTGCTTTTCATCCACAGTCACCATAGTCCCGTCCATCCAACTCTTATAACGGTCTACTACTGCTACATCCGGATACGGTTCTTCGAGCACTCTTTCAAGTATTCTCTTCTCAAAAACAATATCCGATTCTAACAATAAAGTATCATCAGACGCTAAGTGGTGCCGTGCCAGAAACAGAGAATAAATATTATTGGTATATGCATAGTAAGGGTTTTCCAGATAATAAATAGGAATTCCGCAATATTCATTTCCCAGATACGCCCGTAGTTTGTCACCTTGAAAACCAATCACAAGCACAATCCTCGATAGTCCAGCGATTTCGAGGTTTGCCAGTAACCGATCTATGATCCGGATACCGTTCACCTCAATCATACATTTAGTGTCGTACCGGGTCAATTCTCCCAGACGCCTGCCCATTCCTGCTGCCAATATAATAGCCTGCATATCTGGCCTCTTATTAAGTTCTTAACTCCGGCTAACTCTTCATACAACCGATAACACAATCCACTTCTTCGCTATCTCCCACTCCTAATACTAAACAGTATCACATATCTCTCTACCCATCAACGATCGAATAAAAAACTATCACTTACATAGAAGTTTCTTCTTGAATAACAAAGAAACATCATCGCATGGAAAGTATGTTTAGGATAGCTCTTACCATAATGTTTCGAAATTATGCGAAAACCAGAAGGGGTGCACCCCATGACATCCAACTGAAGATAGTAAAAAAAAACAATTTCATTTAACATCACACAAGTTATATGTATTAAGACAATATTCAACGTCTGTTATAGAGGAACAAAGAACAGAAAACAAACAATCAGAACACGGTTTAATATCTTTCCTTGTAACAAACCAATGTCTGTATTGAGAAAATTCTCTAATTAATAAATCATATACATTATCATAAGGAAGTCTACCGATACTTGGTTTATTTACATTTGAATAGACTTCACCATTAGATAAAATAACTAAATGCCCAAAGTGATTAGAATCAAGAGCTGAATTAGCCAAAAGCTGTTTTTCCTCATGCCTTCTATTGAAAAGATCATCTATTGAAAAAGAAAGATTTTCAACACAAAACTCTTTATTATTGCCAGTATAATAAAAGCATATAAAACAATTTTGAGAATCAGAGTAAGACTCTAATTCTTTCAATTCACGATCATCACATATTAAAAATTGGAAAAATAGCTGCTTAAACTCTGAATAATCTCCTAACTTGCATAAGTTATCATAAGAATTAGTCCAAACAACATAAGTTATATCAACAGATTTATCTTCAGAAAGAGCTATTTTCTTAAATTCATCAATCAGGATGTAGACAACTAAGTTTGTTTTCACCTTTAACATCTTTATCAGATTATTTATATTTACAATACTATCATCTCCAACATTCCCAATAATTAAATTAACCTGAGATAAATTAGGAAAATTACACTCAACAATCGTTTTTATCAGTTCAAAACTTAATTCAGTATTCTTTCCTATTTCAGGAAACATGTATTGTCTATATGCCTCAGGATACCCCTCCCATTTATCATTACATGAAGCATTTATAAAAAAAGATATCTGAAAAACATTTTCATTATAATGCACGTAAGATTTTTGACGACTATTTTCCGTAAAGATTTTTTCTTGAACAACCTTTCTATTAATAGCTCCAGGTACTTGTTCATTTAAAACTTTTAAAGAAGGAACTATATGTATTGGCATATGTTCACTATCTAAAGACAGAATATTACCAGATATCGATTCTAAAACGAACTTAGTCAATTCCTGAAAATCGATCACTTCAGCAATATCAGCATCTATTCTGATACCATAAAAGGATAGATCCGAACATTCTTCTAACAGACGAAGCTTTTCTACCAATAACAAGTTAGAAACTGTCATGTGAGCTCCATTTATAGTGTTATAAAGCAATGCCGTATGTTGGCTTAAAGAAATATGCACAAAATTATAAAAACACAAATATTCAGCCATATCTACTATTTTAATTTTACTACAATTAACGCAGGATTCAATTCTTCTTTTAAAGGTTGAGTTCTAACAGAAATCAAATAATTGCCATCTTGGGAAATATACTCCGGGAAAAAAGTATCACCCTCCAGATAAGGAGGAAGCTCACCTGTAGGTTCACCAAAATAATCCATCTCTTTTTTTGATAATTTTAGTTCGAAAAGATCCGCCTGATGATTTGCCTTATCATAGAATGCAGTTAAGTAATATTGCTTCTTCTGATCTATGTCTACTGTAATAGCCCCTAAGACTAATCCATTAGCAGTCATACTGAACAAAGGAACGTATGGCATGTGCAAAAACAATTCTTCGTCCGGATTTTCCAAAGAGTAACGCAATCTATCGTTAGATCTCAGCTTTCCCCAGTCGATTATATATTCAGGAGAAAGAGAGTGCTTTACCGTATCCACAGAGAAAATAGTGTCATTAAGCAACTGCTTAAAGTACAACTTATCATGTAAAGATGAAAATTGGGCTTCATGAGGAAAGAAACAAACTTTTTTTGCCTGATAGTTTTGTTGATATGGAATAGCCCCCCTCTTTTCATCCCGTCGATAGAACACAAGACGTTCTTTTTCATCTCCTCCATTCTGAGCTTTAAAGCCTATAAAGTTCTTGTCCGACATTGGATAAATGGCAGAAAACATTTCCGGAAGTGCCTGATAAGATTCAATAAACTTCCCATTTAAGGAGTAAACATTAACTTTATTGTTTAAGTCTGTAATCAAAACACGATTGTTTATATAAAGCAAATTCATCAACATTGTATATTCCTCCGGACCACTTCCTTTCTGAGCTATATCACAAACAAATTTTCCGGAATGAGAAAAAAGAGAGCACTTCTTACCATATCCTATGATAAAATACTGATCGGTCATTATTAACTGGCTCACGTATGGAATCAGTAACGAATCATTCGTCTCTAATTGCACAACCTCTACACTTTCCGCAATATCATATACAGATTTCTCCACCGGATTTTCGATAGCATCGGCTAAGTCTATTATAGGATAAAGACTATTTTCTTTCTTACTACACGAGTAAAAGAGAAATGTACTTAAACAAAAAAATAAAAGTGATTTCATAATACCGGTAACTTTAAATGGTTTCTAAATTTATGACACACATTAACCATATCACATATATAAGAAGTCATATCTTTACGAGAAACTGGGGCGCAATTTATATCATGTTGTAAAAAGCATTTGGGACAAGACTGAATCCTATAACATAAAGTACATTTAGGACGTAAAATATCATAATACGAATTATATCTCTCAACAACCTCTTTCAGGTTCAGAATAAATTCATTCTTATCATTTACATAACCCAATGAATATTTATAGCCAACTCTCTCACAAGGATGAACTTTACCATCTGCAGAAACAAAAAGTTTAGAAGTAAATGGAATACAGGCTCCCCCCGGAACATAATTCACATATTCGTAATCATTTACCAACTCCTTAAAAGTCTTATAAAAATAGCCACTATATGCTTCATAAAAACGACTCAATGTAATTAATGAAGGATTCAACTTTAAATAATCGTCAATAGGTATATTGTGCAGGCATAGTGCTTCTGAATTTAATCCACGATACATGTGATTAAAAGTTCCAAAAGCATTCTTTTTTACAAAAGAAGTAGCTAACGTAGAGATCATTGGTACTTTGTTTAATTTGTGATGATAAAAATGCAATAATGACGATAATTCATTTTGATCATGTAAAACGGCATTAAAAGATACATTCTTAACATAAAAATCAAAGTGCCTTTTTTTTAGCTCTCTAATATTAGAGTATACTCTATCGTATGATTGTCTCCCACTTTTTAATGTTCTATAAGAAGAAGCTTTCTTATCACCATCAAGACTAATAAGAAGAGAAATATCCTGCTCAACAATATAATCCATATATTTATCTAGTAATACGGCATTAGTTGTCATATTATAAGTAAATGTAAGAAACTCAGATTCCCGACTTTTTGTATAAGATATTATTTGCTGTACCAAATCAAATCGCAACAAAGGCTCTCCACCATAAAAGCCTATTGTAATAGTTCTTTTTAAACCACTTAATTGGTTTCTCATCCCCTTATTCAAGCAAAAATCAATGACAGATTTTGCTACATCAAAAGATAATTCATTCCCAACACAATCTTTTTCGGTCTCATATAGTTCTCCATACACACAATATTTGCAACCAAGATTACATTTCTGAGTCAACTCAAATGTTATAACTGGTACACTTGCAATGGAATATTCTATATCCTCTACATCTATACCCGCACCAACTTTTATATTGTCAAAATCCAAAAAACCATATTTCTCAAAAAAAGAGCATGTTCGCGCAGCTATACTATCCCCTTCCCAACATTCCCCTTCAGCCCAATAAACATCAAGCATATTATAAACCTCAGGAGTTATCTGTAGAAGTTTTTTCTTACCAAAGCTATACAAATAGCAATAATTATATTGATCCTTAAATATAATAGATTTCATTTCATAATTTACATAAAAGAGGTGGTAGTAAACTACCACCTACATTAAACTAAGCTCCAGGGTTACCTTGCCAAGAATAAACGTCCTTGTTAGAAGACATCTGCGTTTCTTTACTTGCATCTGTTTCTGTCCATGCATGGTTACTTACTAACCAACCTGTACATGTACAGTTACTTTCGCGACAAGTACCAGGCCCGGTACAACTACCAGCCCCTCCCGTAATCTTAAACTGCTCACCTTTTGAGAGATTTAAAACTTTTAGCTTTTTCATATTTACCTCCTTGTTAAATAATTAATAATGATAATATATCAAAATGGGATTATCCCCAGATTTATTACTCCTTAATGTTTCATCACTATTTGCATTGATATACCCCGACTTTCTCAATTGCTCTATTTCGCCAGAACTAATACTCGATACATAAACCTTTTGAAGAGGAAACGAATACTGGAAACGGATTGGAATATCACCATTCAAATGGTTTACATATCCTCCCAAAATACCATTAGGAGGATAATTGACTCCCTGAAGAACCTTATTTTTTATATCATATCGCATAAAGCATAAAGTTGGACACGGATGCGGAGCCTTTGGATGATAACAACATAAATAGAGACTGGAATCTGTTTCTATGGCCAAAGAGTTCCCACTAACTCCAATTCCTTGAACATGATCTATTTTATCTCGTGTATTACCATTAAACAAATGATACACCGGAAAAATAGAATCAACAGTTACCTTATACAAAGTGGTATAAGGCTGAACAATTGGGCTGCCACTTCCCCCATTATTCCAAACCAACATGCTTCCATCTGATTGATAAGTGAAACTATAATAGCTAACCTTACATAAAGCCAAAGTGTCAGACGGAACAAAATAGTTCAACTGATGTACCATTTCCCCCTTTTCTGAAAATACGGCTCCGCCAAAATAATTCTTATCAGTCAATGGCATACACCATGGTGAAAAAGCAGCCAGGAATTTTTCATTCAGTCGATGTACATATTGAGAATGATATGGCATATTATACAATTCAGCAATATTTCCTTGATAGTTACCATCATAATCATAGACTTCTGTAGTGCCCTCTGAACCGCCTTCCTGATTCAGATAAAGCAATTCCTTGAATTCATCAGCTCCAATCCATAATTTTAAAGACGAATAATCGTTGGATATAATCTTCTTTATAAGCTTTCCTTTCCTATCGTATTTAAAAACTCCTGCATCACTACCGGCCAATACGAAAATATAGTCTTTAGTCACTGCCATACTGAGTATACTGGCACGAACCGGCAATTTCACAAAATTATCCAACTGGACATACGAGATGCTATCTACCAATTCCTTCACTGAGATGGAGTCCTCTCTATCTAAAACACTGGTCATCTCAACAATCGGACAATCAGATGGCACCTGAGCTAACAAATCAATCTTCTCTGAACGGGAAGAAGAGCAACCGATCAGATGCGTCAATATACCACAATATAAAACTAATCTAATCTTGTTCATTTTGATTTTATATTTAAATAAAAGTCCAACATCTTATTTCTAAATAAGTCAAAACCATATAATTGTATATACCGATTAACCAAATAATCTTTAATACTTTTTTTTTCTAACAAATTCAGACTCAAAGCAGTTATCATCTGCTGTGCTAATATCTCAACATTAATAGAACAAATCTCTTCCTGAGATATATTAACTCTAAAAGGATAAGATGGTCCAACCATTTCATTTACTCCTGCTACAGAAGTTGCTACCAAAGGAATTCCTCTCATCATCATTTCAATCATTACATAACTACATTGTTCTGTATATGAAGCAATAACCCCTAAGTCAGCCATAGAATAAATACAATCCAATTTATCTTTCTCAACTCTACCAACAAACGAAACTTTATGCCATATTCTTTCACACAGTTTCAAATAAGTAGCGAATTCACCATCTCCAACAATGACTAAACGTACATTCTGTATTTTATCCTGTACTATGCGAAAGGCTCGCAATAGTTCTTCTATCCCTTTATTATGATCCAAGCGTCCTACAAATAATATCAAAATTTCTTTTTTACCTAGAACCGGCTCCTTTTCACATTCATTATCTTGAACAGATAGCTTATGTGGCAAGCCATTTGCTATATATTTGAGTTTAGCTATAGGGACTTGATAATCATTTATCAGGATCTCTTTAGTACTTTTTGAAAGACAAATAACATAGTCAACATAATTAAACATTTCTTTCTCAACCGTAAATGCATCAAACACATCTATTTCCTTCAAACTCCTTTTGGTCGCATCTTGAGATAAAATAAAATGGAAATAAGTCCTATTTCCCTTTAAAACAAAACACCAATTAAGATAATGCACGGTAAAACAAACCACACATCTTATCTGCCTGCTCCTCAATGATCTTACAATTGCCACATCTTGGTAAAAATTCAAATGAAATACATTAATATTAAATAAATCAATATACTCCTGAAGGATATATGATATATTTCGACAGTACCTTTCATACAAAAAAGAATTATCTTGAACATCAACACTAGGAATAAGAAATTGCCTTATACCATTATTGGTTCTCATTTCAATATTTTCAACATTTGCACAAATCTGGACTATTGTTAAATTTAAGTCCGCACGTTCTCTTACCACTTTTGTCAACTGTTCAACATATGTTCCTACACCATATTGTGAAGCTACACTTGAATTATTAACGATATAAATATTCCTCATATCGAAGATTGATCCCAAATTATTTTTAATCCTTTTTTCCAAGACAAATTATTATCGCCATCACTCCCTCTTATGATCTCTGCCTGTATCTGTTGTATAGAATAATTCACAGGACAAGCTACACATAATGCTTGAAGAAAAGCCGTATCAAAAAACGACTCTCTACCTATATCCAGTACTAAACGAATACGTATATATGAAGCTATACCAAGCAAGCCTGTTTCCAGAGAATGATTATTCATTTTTAAAAGATTGTATTCCAACAGCTTATTATCAAGAGATTTTAAAACGTCATCCACATTTCCATCTACAAATTTTTGCTGAAACAGATATACTATTCCCCACCCAATGCCACATAAGCCATCCGCAAAGTAAATCGGTATATCTTCATGAACATCTTCAAAAACCTCATCCAATAATTCACCAGCAAATTCCTCATATAAAGGGTTTTGTATATAACGGCTATAATGAAAGAAAAACAAGACAAGTCCCATCTTGCCATTAAAAAGTCCCAAACTTGGAAGGAAGCTTCCATGAAGCATATAGTATTGAGCTATTTGTTGTAGTTGTGAATCCATATCTTTATTAGATTTGTTTGCAAGGTATGTCCACCTTACTTCATATCCAAATATTATCAGAAAAAATGTACCGAACGTAGCCTTTTTTTATACCGAACGTCATATACCTATAGAAATAATCCTTATAAACAGAAATATATCTAAAAAACTGATACCTTTGCCTCTGACAAATAATCCTTTTTAACCACACAAGCATGAAAACCACAATACCAATCTTCTTTGCAATCAATGAAGAATACATTGACCATTGCTGTACCTCTATAGTATCTATTCTTGAGAATAATAGATCTTTGAATATAAGCATACACATTCTGACAGATTGTATTTCGTTAGAAAGCAAAGAGCTCCTTCAGGAAATAGAAAATGTATTTACCTGTGTAACGATCCAATGGGAGATAATAGATTCAGAATCATTCAAGCAACTCAAGAAAAAAGAAGGATACATCACCGAACACGCTCTTTATCGTTATGCCATTGTAGATCTTTTTCCCAATCTGGATAAAGCCCTGTACTTGGATGCAGATTTAGTAATCAATGGCAGCATAGAGCCATTGTGGAAACTGGATTTGGAAGGTTATTATTGCGCAGGAGTGGATGATATCTTTATAAGACGAATCAATTATAGAAAGATACTGGAACTAACGGAAAAGGATGTATACATCAATGCAGGCGTACTGCTGTTGAATCTGAAAGACCTTAGAAAAGATAAAATACAGGAAAAGCTATTGCAACACACATCAATCTATATAAACCGGGATCGATATCAGGATCAAGATGCGATTAACTGTATATGTAAAGGCAAAATAAAGCTGATTCCCAATATCTACAATTTCACTACCAGTGAAACTTTGCATACCCCTGAAATGTTATCCGGCATCATCATCATTCATTATACCGGAAGTATAAAGCCATGGCATCAAGAGTACCCTTGGCAAGTATTAAAAGAGCTATATTGCAAATACAATAGCTCTATGAACAAAATCAAAGATCGACTTTTATCAAGGTGGATGGAACGAACGATTGAGCTTTTTCAATTAAGCCAAAAAACGAACGATACAGAATTAGAAGAGGGGGCAGATAAATTACTGAACAAGATAATAGACCACTGCTCTCTGGCTGTTCCTATCACTTACGAGAATGGGTTATGTGGCATTGGAACGGGAATCGAATATTTACTGCAAAAGAAACTGATCGAAGGCAATAGTGATGAAATACTACATCAAATAGACTCCGCTGTATATTCAGTCATTGAACAAAAGTCTTTGACTGCCCTCGGATTAAGAAAGGGAGTTTCGGGCTTAGCTTACTATTTCTATTTACGTCTATGTGCAAGAGAAAACTTCAGCACTCCCACAGCTTTAAAAATAAAAGAATATTTCTCTAAAAGGGGAAAATCATTTCACATCTTTTAGCTTACACAATTTTGCCACCTTGTTACAAAATTCTACTATTGTTATCTTTAAATTTTCTGGAGCTGATAGATTTAATAAATCCAAAAGACTTATTTCCAGATTTACATACTTCAACACAGCCTGAAATGATTTTGTGCCCCAAGTATAATTATCACATTCATTGCCCCCCAAAGCATATATTAATGACGTTTTCACATTTTAGCATTTTCAATATTACATGTATTTGGATAAAAAAATAGCAGAGAAAGATAAAAAACATCTTTCTCTGCTATAAATTCAAAGAGCCATAAATGGATTCTTTCTATTTAAGATCACGCACACAACGCACATATCCGTTCCTATCATTCACAAGCCTATTTTTATCACCTCCCCACTGCGTGTCTACAGTCGTAACAAACCTGAGATAACCATTAAAATACATCTGATAGCCGGCACTAAATGATCTTCCTCCGTTCATATCCCGTCTGGAAAATCCTGTCCGAGAATGAATAACTTGTCCATCTTTCATATTCAAAGAAGATAAATTTCCACCAAAGTCATAGACTTTAGGTCTCTCACGGTCATCCCAGTCAAACAGACTTCCGGCCATTATCATCAGTTCGGCTTCATTGGGTAAGCGCCATGTTCCCAAATCGCTCTGATCCGGATTCTGAAAATAATAAGTACACGGAGAGTTTCCTTTCTCTATATCGTTCATCAAGGTAGTCCAAGTTTCGTAGTAATATTCACCACTCCTGTTCGGATTATCCAAATCCTTCCGCTTGTCTATTCTATTGGCTATATATTTGGCAACTTCGAATCCTTTCTGATAAATCGTATTAATCTGTGAGGTCTCGTTATGTGCCGGAAGTTCATAAATAGCCCTTGCAGATCTGGTAGTGTTGGAAGGTAAATTGTCAGCCCTGAAAATCAGATACTCATCCTCTGTCCATTTGTTGATCAGTGTCTTACTGAGTTCCTTAGCTATTTCATCAAGATGATAACTATGATCCTCCGAGGTTTCCAAGATTCCCAGATCCCTGATCAGTCTCACATCCGAAAAAGGAGTTCTTTCTCCAGGACTTGCCGTTTTCTGGTAATCAAAATTATATATAGGAGTCATACTATGCGATTCTTCTACAAAGATAATAGTATTAGGGCTGTTCAATGTCAAGTTGGTACTTCCCATAAAAGCTCTTGAGGTGAATAATGCTGTAGCATTATCCGACGGAGCGTGCCCAACAAGCCTGCTCTTTAACGGCAATACCCGCTCTGCCACATACAACATGTTTGTTTCACAAACAGAAGGAATATACCATTGCATTTCATTCGCTTGCATCTGTCCGTCACGGTTGTTGTCCCTGTTTCGCAAGAACGGGGTGAAGCAGGCATATGTAGCATGATAATTCTTCATGGCCAGGTTAGTGTGATCCATACTTAGTGTCAACTTCGCATTATTGACCTTTGTCATAACTTGCCATAAAGTTTTCTCTTTTCCTCTAAGCATAGGATCAGGCATTATATTATCAGTTAATCCTCCGGTACGCCTGCTCATCAAAGACCATGTGTTTGCCCAACCATTGGAATAGTATTTATTATAAAAAGCATCCGGTTCACTAGGAGCTCTTACCGACCAATCCAAATCAGGGGTTTCATTCACATTCTCCACGCCCCAAACGCGCATACCGTCAGGACTGTTGACAAACACCGTTTTTATGGACATTTGCCGAATAGTAACAATGGCTTGATGATAGCGTGACTGTCCGTCAGGAGAAATTTCATGCGACGTGTTCACCAGCAAATCAAACGTACGATCCGGGGAGTTGGCAAAGGTTTTCCACAAATTTTTATCCTTGGGAGCATTCTCCTGCATAGGATTTTGTTCGTAAAAAAATTCATTGGCATAAACAGTTACTTTACAAAGCCCCGAAGCCGCATTGAATACATAATCAGGTTCATTCATCAGCCTGTAAAGGAACTGCTCCAGCGAAAGCAGATTAGCACCCGTATCGGAGAAATATTGCATATCCTCGTTTCCATTGTCGGCCAGAGTGCTTGGATGGATATAGAATTTGAGCCAGTTCGTATCAGCCTTTTTTTCTTTAGAAGGAATATAATTGTTATTCTTCAACTGTTCCAATTCCGCTTTCGTATAAGAGATAATCTTGTCACAGAACGGTGTGCGTATAGCAAAAGAAATCATGGCGTCATCTTTCAGAGTACCATCCGGGTTGAAGATGGCAAGTTCATCTTTCTTAAAACGCATCAGCCCCTGTTCATAATGACAGTCAAAATTGAATGACCGGTGTGCGTCATACACCAGTCCCTCTACTCCAGGAGCAGATTCCTCCTCTTTTGCCTTGTCCGATTTTGCTTCTACAACCAGATCATTCATGCCTTTAATGGTCACATTATAGGTATAATGTACGTTACGTTCTATATCATAATCATTGACCGGATCATTTTCTGCCGTATATCCCAGATAAATGCGGTAAGTCACCCTTCCGAAACGTTCGGTAGAAGTATCACCGGTTGCAAGATTCTGACGTAACTCACCTGTAAATTCAATATAGGGAGCCAGATCCGGGGCATATTCCGTCTCACCGTTTTGCAGATTAGGTTTGTCAGTTGCACCTGCAACGGGAGACTTCAGTTGCTTCTGCCTCAGGTCATACCCCTTCCTTTCCGCACTATAACCGGGGGAAGCCGGGGAAATAGCCTTCTTTGCAACCTTTCGGTTTTCGGGCATATAGAATGAAGTGGTGACATTGTCGGCATCACCCTCGAACTGGAAATATTCCGAGACCCAGTATAATTTTTTGTCCACCCCATCAGCATCCCATGAAGCAGTCTGATCAGCTCCTTTTGCATGTTCCGCAATGAAGGTCGATCCCGGCACATTACCAAGACGATATGTTCCAGGCTCAAATGTGAGTCCGGCAATTGTTTGCAGGTTCAACGTGATTTTGGCTTCCGAGCGTTTTAAGGAGACTTCGATCTGTTTTGTAGCGGTAGAAACCATTACTGTTTGGGTTAGCGACATCAATAAGTTACCATTCGGACGAAACAGGGTATGAACAGTCATGGCCGCTCTTACTTTTTCCAGGTCTGAATATTTTGAAATCCCGTTTAATACTTCAGACTCCACATGAAACAACCCGTCAGCGTCCGATTTATAGTTCCCCAGAAGAAACAGTGTCTTTTTCCCTGTTGTAAGACTGATATTTTTCAATAATCCCATGCTGGTGGGCGCATCTGCATCCACTTCACCTGTGGATGTTGTAAGATCAGTTGCAGCCTGAATAAGATCGGCTCTTGAATATTCACGTGAGTATTCCACGTTACCGGAAGAATTGAAAACCCACAGGTAAAGGTTATAGATTTTTCTCTCTTCACTTTCCAGTAAGACGGAACGTGTCTTGGCCGTATTAGCTGCCGTACCGACACTTATGTCCACCGTCGTGGGAACTCCCTCCGTGACACCGCTCCCTTGAAAAATTTCTTCATCCGTACAGGATGCAAAGAGGGACAGTAACAGCAGAATAAAATAAGTTATTTTCAGCTTGTATCGTTTCATAAATAATAAAAATTATCGTGATAAATTCTCGTATACATCATTGGAATGGAGGAAGATCTACCTTTTTACTATTCCAAGGCTCAACCCGATAAATAATCTCTTTATCTGAAGATTCCGGCAGGACTATGAATACTTTATAATCCCGATTCGGATAAATAGGACCGGAATATACTCCGGGAGAAGTCTCCTCACCAACATCAAGCAGGAAAGTCCTCGTTTTTGTTTGTGATTCATCTCCTCCTGTAAAATAATCCAATGTCAACTGTATTTTCGGGTGATTTTGCTTTTTCTGCCAGGAATTACTTTCCGGAATATAAGGAGCCAGATACTGGGGCACAACAAACTGTTCGTATAATCGAGCTTCCATTGCCACATAATCAATCTCTCCCTCGGCAGTAAGGGGAGCCTCGTATACAGTCAATTGTGCTCCTTCATTTTTTACCCCATAAGAATATGTACCTGTATGTTCCATAGCCTTTCCTGTTCCTGGGGTGGAGGCGGCCAGCTGAGTTTTCTCGGAATCATTTTCCCTGAAAGAGGGAGACATCAATACAGGAAAGTTCAAAAAGGAAATCCCTTGGTAATTATACGTAACCTGACCGTAACGGGGTGCGCTTGCTATATATACTCTGATACGGGCAAAATCACGGAATAGGGGAACTGTTATCTCTTGCGCCAGCTTTCCTGATGCGGGCAGAACAGATGCCACCGTTTTCCCCGAAAGCAAACTCAAATGTAGTCTGTTAGACACGCCGGGCAAATCTGCCCAAGCGACAACAGAAGTTCCTTTCCAGTCAATAATCTTTTCATCTGCAGGAGAAGGAGTTACACCGTCATAAGGATTATTCACAGGTAATCCCAGACTTCCATCCTGCTGTTCCTTAATAATAGCAGGAAAAGCAGCACCTGCAAATTCCTCTTTGGAGATTTCCTCCGTACCAGATCCTAAGAAGTCCCATGGAATCTTATTCTGAAGATTGCCTTCAGGAGTATAATAAGGTAGATCCTTTCCTGTCTGGTTAGGAGCATACAATGCATAAAACTCGGTTTCCCCCTTAGGAATACGTATATTGATCTGATATTGTCCGTCCACCCCGGTTGAATTGAAGGGAAGCAGTTGATTATACACATACCGGTTCAAATCCCTGTTAAAGATCATAAGTGCTATCCTTGGCTGGGCGGGAGCTTGAGGAAACAGCGTACCGGTCTTAAACCACTGAAAAGGATCAGAGGAAAGTTCATCCAGCAGATCGCTGTCACCGGTTTCAACACCTCTGGTTGTAAGATTTAGTCTGACAGTCACAGCATCCTCATCGGAAAACTGTTCCGAAACAGTATCTTCCTTCTGGCAGGATACCGAAATAAAGCAAAGGACCAATGACATCGTTATCATAGAATACCTCACAGCCTTCATCATACGAATATATTTAATATTTTTCAACATAATATTAATCAATCAGTTATAGGAACCACATCAACAGCTTCCCATGGTTTTACACTTATACTCAGTGAGAGGGGATTCTGGCGGAAAAACAGTGGAAGAACCGCTTCTTGCCGTCCCGTTATCCGTATCTGCTCGGGATATTGTGCGATATATTGTGCCACATCTACAGTACAAAGAACCTTGTCACCCTGCATAAGACGGATCGTTAGCGGGTCCTTGTCATCAAAGCGCAGGGTATTGAAGTCAAGCACGAAGCGATCATTCTCCTCGCCTGTGACAAACGGAAGGTCAAAAGAAGTTTCACCAGCCCGCTGTCCGGAAAGATAGAAACGTGCGGAAAGTGATTCCATTGTCAGGCGAAAACCTGCCTCCTTGTTCTGCTCAAACCAAGTCTGCGAATTGTTATCATCATCGGAAAGGACTACCGCATGGATTTTCACATGCTGGGAATAAAGGCGAACTACGTCACGGGACTCGTTCATAACTTTAGATGTAATAGCTGTTTCTCCCAGGTATAACCTGTCAAACGTACCGGATGCCCGTCCGTCCTTTTCCATAAGTTCGGGGCGGGAAACCGACGAACCTTTGTAGCTGTCCTCTTTACCGATAATCGTTTCTGTCAAAGCGTTGCCTACGGCCACCACTTTATAATCCCCTTCCGGAAGCGTGACCTCCAGCGGTGAAAGTAACCGTTCCCTCTCCAAGTGATGCCTTTCTACAAGAACTTCGCCTTTGGCATCAAAAATAAAGACATCAATACCATCCACATATTCCTGTAGATGTTCCTGATTGTCATCAGCCAGATAGGAAAAGACAATCGTGTTGCCAAGACAGCCGCTCAAATCGTCATATACCCGATCACAGGCGGTCACGAGATATAAAGTGAGTAGTAGCCCCAGCCAAGTGGGTATGTATCTTATGTTCATACTTTATACTAATTATTATAATTCAATACAGATAACTTCCCCGAATAGATAACATATACTTCTCCCGGGAATAATAAAAAAGGGAGGGGATAACCTTTCCCCTCCCCGAGAGTACAGGCGGATCCGGTATTGACCTGTCAGAGCCAACACGGGAGAACCGCTCCGGCAAGTGGCTATTACTCTCCTATCTATTATCAGTCAAGGATAGGGAATACGTTCACAGCAGTCCAAGCTTGTACTTGAACACGAACAATAACATTCACATTTTCATCTTCCAAATCTTCCTGACCGCCCGGTTCGGGAGTCACTCCTTCCGGAATGGTCGGATCTGTATCCACCAGGATACCTTGTCCGTTGTTCAATGTGCTAAGATTCAGATTAATCAGGTAACCACCCTTACCGGCCGGAACATCAGTCGTACCGTCTGTCGCACCTTCTGTCTTCGCATAACCGGATATAACTACAAAACGTCTGTCTGCAGATACGCCCGCATCACCAGTTTTGAAAACGAAAGCAAGTTTGGGAGCATTATTAGTCTTTCCGTAACCGGTAATTCCATTTGCGAAAAAGTTAAATGCCGCAGCTTTTTTACCTGCTCCGAAATCAAAGGCAGTTGCTGTAAAGTAGGAAGATACATCGGACAGGTCTGTCTTGCCATCAGGTTTGAATGTTCCATTGGTAAAATTATATCTGTCACCTGCATAAGTCTTGGCCCAGAACCAGTTTGCCTCTTCTTCCACTGTAAGTGCAGGAATAGAAAGCGTTCTGCTGAAACGGTTCATCAGGATACCCTGGTTCGCAGAGGTCACGTCAACAACCTGCAACCATTTGCTCAAAGCGGCTTTCTTGCTAAGGTCAGACTTACCATCCCACACTTCCTTATTGAAGCCATCGGCAGCAGCCTTGAAAGCCGTCCATGCATCATCACTGGTTTTTCCGTTGTTTTCAGCCTTACCCAGCCATGTCTTGCACCACAGTTCTGCCTCGGCCTTTTTTCCGTCTTTCCAAGTAACTTTGATAAATTTAGTTCCAGTCACTTGGAAGCGGTTCATGCTGGCAGCCAAGGTAAGTTCCGCTTTCTTAACAGTACGCTTATCCTGCTGGGGACTGACACCATAAGATTCAGCTCCAACAGTGGTAAGTACTTCGGAACCAGCATAAATCACTTCATTAATTTTTGCCTTCAACAGTTGTTTGCTAATATCAGACACAGGTTTGTTCTCAACCAACGCTCCTTGAGGGTTTGCAATAACAAGAGCTTTTGTTGCACCTTTGTCCACATTAAGGAATTTATAACCTCCTGTCGCTTCACCGGGTCCCACAGCGATAGTTGAAGTCAGCTTGTTAAAATCATCAGACCCCTTCGCAAACTCTTTCGCAAAGACAATACTATCTCCATTTAACAAGTACACATGCAGTTTTTCAACCGTTGCCGGATCACCATTGTTGGCAGTGTCCTGCAAATCGCCCATGACGGCACGTGTCCCGGGACCGGGCAATGCTACTGACATCATCACGTCAACCGGCTGATTAGCACCCTCCGGTACAACCAGATTTTCTTCATTGCTACATGCAGCAAACAACGCCAGCGAAGCCACTGCAAAATACTTCATTACTTTCATGATTTGAATTGTTTTTAAATTTAAAATACTAATACTATATATATCTGAGTTACATCCGTATCCCTTGTTTATTTTCTCGTCCTTCGGCTATTCGGAAAGTTTTTGCATGGAGCCACCGCTCACACCGGCTTTCTTCAGCAATTCTTCCGCCTGTCTCCAGTCACCCTTCATGTTATAGGCTACAGCCATGGGGAAAAGGGCACGGCTGTCATTCTTCACCGCCTCCAATACCCGCAACGCACCGTCCGCATCCTTCCCGTACTTCAACAGAGCGTTGGCATAGTTAAGGATTGCCACGATGTCATCCGGGAACTGTTCGTATGCCTTCTTGTACACCGGTAGAGGATTCTCACCTTGGGAAGCATACAGTCCGGCCAGCTGGTACATCTCGTACTGGCTGAGACACTCGGGTTTCATCTCAAAAATTCCAGGAAGTTCCTCCACCGTATAGGGTCTCACGTCAAAACTGAGACTGAAGGTTGTGCGTCGCAGGGACGGGTAGAACTCTTTCAAGAGCACCTGATAGCTTCTGCCGTCATCCAGAGCGCGGATGGCTGTCTCGCGTTCGGTATCACGCCCGTTATGTTCGATGATAAAAAGGATTTCTTCTTTGTTGGCAAGAGTGGAGCTGCTGACCGCCGCCTTAAGGCCCTCCCAGTCCTCCCCGACACCTTCGGTACGATAAACCGATGCTTTTTTCAAGGCGGGGTATTGACTGGAAATATATTCTGAAAGGGTTTGAGTCCGTCGTTGTGCGAGGGATTTGTTGTAGTCGAAACCTCCTTCAGGAGAGGCATAGCCTTTTATATTCACCTCCTTGAGTTCCGTTCCCTGAATGTTCAGGTTCTCCGAAAGGAACCCCTTCAGTCTGTCAAGCTCCTGAGCGTTGCCGGCAAACTGCTTCTGCAGGTCGTGACGTGCCACGGGAAAAGCCACCTTGCAGTCAAAGGAGTCCTTGTAGCACTTGACCAGCACTTTCTCCGGTTCAATGAAGTTGTAGGCATAATCCTTCGATCCAAAAAGTGGAATGCCAGCTTGAAACACAACACCTTCATTCTCACTCACACCACATTCGGCACAGCCATATAACTTTTCATCCACAACAAGATGACCGTCAGCCATCCATCTTTCAAAAGGAAAACTGCTTTTGAACGTCAGAGGTGTTTCTTTCAACTTCTTGACTGAATATACCTCTCCGTAGCCAAACTGGTCACTTTTCAGATTATGCAGGGTCTTGCGGCGTTTAATGACCTTATACCTCTTTTGACCGGAAATACATATAGGCTTCAACTCCACACTTTTTGTACCATCCACTGAAACAAAGCGAGGAGAAATACACATCATTTGCTGGCTTTTCAACTTTTCGACAAGCCCTATTGAGAATTCTATATCCAGCTTATTCCCATCCATACGTCTCTCTACACGGCTTCCGGAATAATCCCAATACAAGCCACCATCTGACGATAAAGTTTCCTGGGCAAAGGTCAACAGGGGAAACACCCCCAAGCAACCAATAATAAAAATCTGCTTCTTGTAATATTGTAACGATTTCATAATATACTTTTTAGTGTAAAAGAATAAAAACTCGGGTACGCAAATCAACTATTTCAACATATAAATAATGGAAATTGCCGCTCTGGTGGGACCGATATAGTCAGCATCCCCCTTTCCCTCCTTTTTCCCGCAGGTCGTGCACTTGTACTTATCATAACGGGTATGCACATAACCTACTCCAAAAGAGGCCTCGATATTGAAACGGTTGGAAATCACCCACTGGTAACCAGCACTCAACCCGCCTCCCCAGAAATAGCCCTCGTAGCGGTGGTCCTTCATTTTTCCATCCCCTTTTTGGAGGACGAAAGGCACGTCAATGCCACCTATGTTCATCTGCCCGCCATGCGCATGCAATCCGAAGAACCAACCGTTGAAAACGTCACACGTCCAGTAACGGAGCTCGGGCTGTACCAGCCAGTGGCTGAGCTTTTTTGTCTTATACCGGGAGGAGGTGGCATCTTTCGTATAAAAAAAGAAATTCATACCCACCTGGGTGTCAAGCGTCCATTTCCTTCCCATTGAGAACTCAAGGGAGAGGTTCGGAGTCTTCAAGGCGTCATACGCCAGATTGTTCTTAATGGCGACCTTTTGCGAAAAGGCCCCTACCGAACAAAGCAAAAATACCAGAAGAAAAATCTGTTTCATCATACTATTATTCATTTATTTTCATTGTTTATTAAAAGAGGACAGACAAGGATTATTTTTACATAACAAGCATTAACGGGAATGCAACTTCCAGGGAAAAAATCTAAAACTTTTCTTATGCGTATGGAGTGAATAGATGCAAACTCTTGACCGCGCCAAAATACTTCTCCCAAATGGAGAACATGTATAAAAAAGTCCTTCCGCCGATCTGGCAAAAGCAGAATAGGCAAAACCGTCCTGTATGTAAAGGTAAATCGAATCCGTATTGCACTATTCCGTATTAAATATTTCATAACTCATTCACATAACATAAACAAATTTTGTGTGATTTTTAATTCTATATTCCCGCTCCTAAAAAATCAGAAATATTTAAATGATCTATCAAAAACAGCATAATCCTCTTCTTTTTAATCACGCTGCAAAATTAAGATCTATGACGCGTCTTATTATTTCCACTTCAGCTCTATTATTTATCATTTCTATATGTGTAGGCTATTTTATTAGTTTTACTAACCTTTGTGGAAGATTCCCCAAATATATTTTGCTGGAACCCCCAAATACATAAGGAATTGCTGCCGTAATGAAGATTCGCATCTATACCTTTCGAGCGCGGGAAAATAGGAGTGAAACGTGATTGATAAAACCCCATGTATCATATCAAATCTCCCCCTAACAACAAAAGATAGCGATTTCCGACCGACCTATTTTCGATTATCTCCTTCCCGGCAAGATAGGAAAGATTCCGAGGGTTTAAAATGGGGGACTTTGCGAGTCGGGATGCATATGGTTATATGCTGTTGGATATTCTGCGCCTTCTTTGCTGCCCTTTTCTTTAAAGAAAAGGTACCGAACCCGCGCAGGAATACACTTCTGCCCCTGCCGAGTGCATCCTTCACGCATTTCATAAAACCCTCGATTACCAGGGCAACAGTCTTACGGTCAATCCCCTGCTCTTCGGAGATCCGGTTTATAATATCAGCCTTAGTCATATTACAGTTTTAATGTTCGTACTATTTCTGTCGTTTAGGAGCAGGGGAAAATCCCCACCACCAAGGAGCAGTCCGTTCTTCAGACATGTCCCTGCCCGATATCGTTAATACCGTTTGAACAAACAGTTATTGTTTCTTTATCAGGTCACGTATTTCTGAAAGTAGCTTTTCCTCATTGCTCGGGGCAGGTGGAGGCAAGGGAGCCTCTTCCTTCTTACGCCTGAGGTTGGAAAGCAGGCGGATAAACAGGAAAATGGCAAAAGCGATAATTACAAAATCCAGCATGGTCTGGATAAAGTTTCCATAGTTTATCGTGACAGCCGCCCGTTCAACCCCGTTGACCACCCGGGCAGGCTCCAACTCCCATCTCAGTTCCGAGAAATTGG
Organism: Bacteroides sp. NGMCC 1.200775; assembly: GCF_040798045.1. Taxonomy (NCBI): domain Bacteria; kingdom Pseudomonadati; phylum Bacteroidota; class Bacteroidia; order Bacteroidales; family Bacteroidaceae; genus Bacteroides; species Bacteroides sp. NGMCC 1.200775. The sequence goes on from NZ_JASCQK010000007.1 coordinate 111,548, forward strand.
TCCCGCCCACCAGCAGTCCTATCGGGGGCATGATGATATCTGCCACCATTGAAGAGATTATTTTCCCGAAGGCACCACCTATGATTATACCCACGGCCATGTCTACCACGTTTCCGCGCATAGCAAACGCCTTGAAATCTTGTAAAAAACTACTTCTTGACATATTTCTATTTTAGTTGTTAATGTATCAAACAAAGAGGAATGACAGGAAAAGCGCGTTCTCCAGTCATCCCCTTTCTATCATCGCTGTTTGTCACTATGAATACACACGATATGCACGAGGACAAGTGTCAACCCGAGGCCAAGTCTGCCAATTTGCCACCTTCCTTCTTTTCCTTCCGAGCAGTACACACCCAGCGTGATCGCTGGGTTTATATGACAGCCGGACACCCCGATCATCTCAAACACATACCTGTTCATAACATTTCAAATTACATGTGGAATTAAATACAGTCAATACATTCAGTTCATGTGACTGCACTTTCCCAGTTATTTCCCGGCAGCATTCAGCGGTTGCGTGATTCCGTTCTCGCGTTGATCGTACAGATACTTACCCGGTTCCAGTCAGGCTCCTCAAACATATTTCCTACTCCCTGACCTTCGGCCACAATCCGTTCTTCTGCAATTCCATACCTGTTCACCAGCATTTTTTTCACGATCTCCGCTCTTTGTCGGGCGATTCGATCGTTAACTTCCACGCTTCCCTCAGGGGAAGCATATCCTTTGATGACCACGCTTGCTTCCTTGTGGTTCTTTAAATAAGTCGCAATACGTTCGACGTTCGGGAGTTGGGAGTTGTCAACGGTTGTCCTGCCCTGACGGAAAGTTATGACGGATTCCAATGTCTTCCTGCTGTTGTCAATGGTATCTTTCACAATTTTCGGCTCTTGATTCCGGCATTTGTCCAGCGCAGTTTTCAGTTCCGTCACTTTCCGGGCTGCTTCCTCCAACGCTTCGGTATTTTTCCCGACTTGTGAATGAAGTTCGTTGATTTTCTCATTCAGGATATCTACCTCCTGCTGGTCGTAGGGTTTCACCTTTGTAAAGTAATGTTTCCCGTTGCTACACCCCAAATGATACTTCAGTCCAACAGATATTTCCCATACGGCCCGTTTAGAATGGAAACGCACGGCTTCAGCCCCCATAGCGTTCATGTCATAGACCAAAGCCGGTTTAAGGGCCAATGTCCATGCCTTGCTCTCTCCCAGATTGAAATTAAAATTCAGTCCCAGTTTTGTTGACATGCTGTTCTGATCGGAACCCATTCTCCGGTTCATGTAATAATGCAACCATCCAATCCCAGCCACAGCTTCGATTTCAAAGGGTCTGGGAACTCCCGTATAGGTTCCAAGGAGATTGTTTAGGTTCACCAGCCCCAACAGACTGACATTGGAACGGTCGAAAGCGGTCCTGCTTTGTGAAGTGTTAAAACTCCCAACTGCCTCCAGGCCGAAACCGAAAACCGGTGTCAATTGTTTATTCAATTCTATCCCCGTAATTGGGCGCAAGTTTCCAAAGAAAGAGTAATGTGTCAACGGGGTTGTCCCTCCCGCACTGATGCCGATGGACCAATTGTCCAGGAACTTGTTACCTTCTACAGCAGTCTGGGCATTTGTATGACACACAACAATACCTGCCAAAAACAAACTCACAAAAATTTTCTTCATAAGGCTTTATGTTTTAATTGTCTTGCAAATATTGGTGTTTTTGCAAAATCCACCATTTCCATTTCAGCTCTTTTTTTTACCATTATGATTTAAGGAACAATCATATTCCTAAAAAAGTATATTTAGTTAGGAATTTTGTCGAATTACACAACGGTTTGGCATTAATAATAAGGCAATGAATTATATAATAAGTTAAAGAAAGTGACTAATCAATAGTGCAATGAAAATCAAAGAACTGTTGTTAAGAATAACAGTACTATTCTTTTATATAGCAGGATTTACCAGTTGCAATAACGATAATCTAAATTTTCGGTTGCCCAAACTCTACAAGTGTTTTTCGATATGAAAAACAGCTACAATGGCACAGTGGATATTGCGTATTATGGTGGTGAAGCTACAGATTCCATTTACAAGGATATTCTGTTGACGTTAATAATTACGCCATTCACACATTAAATCCGCTCCTGCCAGATTACTGACATTAATCCTATTAAGCTATCATTAGAGAAAGACACCATACCCATGCCACACTTACAGGATAAAATATAATTTTTCATAAGCTATTAATCAATAGATCTGTTTTTAACTCTTTCTCTAAGAGCTGTAAAACCTCTCTTAACTCTGTGATTTTACATTTCTTGCCGATTGTTTCAACATTAGTTTGATGTAGTCACACGGGTATACTTTGACTTTTAGAGTTGACAAAGTTTTCTATTATCACCGAGTTTTAAGATACAAATACACACAAAGGATATTTCTGAAGGACCTGAATCATTCTATACTAATAAAATAGCAGATTTTATTTTAATTGTCGCTAATCGACTTGTTATGTAAGCAGGAATTCCCAAAAGGAATATGAAACAGAATATACAAGAAAAAGTGAAAAGACAATCGAAAAATAAAGAATACTCATTGTTGTAACCTCTTTTTAAGTAAGTCCAAAGCACAAAAGAAATCTTATGATAGTGTGAGATTCAGATTACTCGCCGTCTGAGACGGTATAAAAAATATTAGAGCGAATAGATTCTTTAGTTTTTATAATAAAAACACACATAACTATTCTCATTTTGGCTCTATCATTTACCAATCACTTACTACTATCTACTTAAGGTGTTTTCGACTCACTTTTTATCTGCTCTCTCCATTCTTTTGGAGAACATCCCAGGCATCTCTTACAAAATCTAGAGAAATGCGCTAAAGATGAAAAGTTCAGTTCATAGACAATACTTCCGAGTGGTATGTCTGTAACCGAAAGTTTATACTTGATTTCTCGCACTAACTGTTCCTCCATCCATACAGCCGGTGTTTTCCCGAATTCTGCCAAAAACTGTCTCTTGAAAGCGGACAGGGAAATCCCGCAGGTCGATGCCAGTTCTTTCACTGTTTTACACCTTTTGTAATTATTCAGGACCTTGTTTCTAAAGTCCTGAGAGCGACCTATAATCATGTAGAAGAAACCTGCCAATTCCTTCTTAGAATAGTAAAAACGCATACTCCAGAAAAGCTCCTTAATTTTTATCTCATGAAAATGGATACAGTTCGCCCCATCTTTCAGATAACACTCAAGGAGTTCAAGAAATCTGTATAATCGGTCCTTAATCTCAAGAGGTTCCATACGATATTCGATAACATCCCTCAAATGGAACAGTTCTGAAAAGGAGACCTTCTGACAAGGCCAAATACCGCCCTCGAACAGGGCAACCACAACCTCACATTTTTCCAACGAGTAAGTGCTGAACAGACTCTCACGACAAACAAAGACCATTTTCCCCTCTGAAATCGTAAATTGGAATTCGTTACACGAAAGGCGAAGGCTTCCCTTCAGCACAAACAGTATGCAGTCATTCTGTAACTCTTCCTCGTGTTCCAGCCCCTCATCAAATATATAGTACTGGAACCCCTCTTGCACACATCTCGCATAATTGTAACAAGACTTGTGTTCGTTCAAATAAAAAAGTTTCATAGTTTATTCTCTTCTTATTGGAGCTCAATATTATTTCTCTAATTATCAGACATTTATACAACAAATACCTATTTCATTGTCTAATTAGTATTACAACCCACAATATAAGTACAAAAAATATACATTAAAAAAATCAGTGAGAAGCACCCGTCAATCACTGAACTGATTGACGGACGTCCTCTTAACTAAAAATAAAAAAATTATCTTGTCAGATTCGGATTCTTTTGAGAATCAGTATCGGGATATGGAAGGTACATCAGGCCGTCATTCCACACTTTATTCGGATATTCCACTGCTTCTTTCACCTTAACGCCATTACCGACTTCTACGTACTCGTTGGCCACTCTTTCCTCAAAAGTGTCCTTCAGCTTATTCATACGGAACTGATCTGCACGACGTGTGACGAGAGCCACCCAGTAACCTGCCACCTCCCAGCCATGTTCCTTATAAGCTGCTTCGGCAAGTTCATAAGCAGAAAGTCCATTCAGTGCTCCCAGTCCGGCACGCCCACGGACATCATTCAGACACTTAAATGCCAACTCATCTGTCTGACCCGTCCTGGCCTTGGCTTCCGCATACCACAACAAAACCTCCGAATAACGAATGATTCTATGCCGATGATCATTGCACATGTTCTGACTGGCCGGCTTTGTATAGTCATACGGGGCATCAGTATTCACCTTTAACGCAGGATCCCAGTTTACGGAGAATATACTGAACATTGGGTGGTGTTCCGGAACGACGGGGGTACCATCCTCCTTTAACTCCCACCAGTCAACCAAGGTTCCGTCTTTCAGACGAATCTTGGGATCATAGGTCGCATCTTTTCTCGGACCGTCAGGAAACTCCTTCCAGAAACGAATTTCCCCCCAAGCGTCTCCCCAGCCACCCAGCGATTCAAACTGGTTACAGGAGGTGAGTTCCGAATCCTGAGTCCAATCCACGAATGGAGAATAGTTTATACCGAGTACTGTTTCCAAGTTATAATTATTGCTCATGGCATACACATCTTTGTAATCCTTATCGAGCTTGTACTCATATTCACCTTTGTTCACCCCGTCAATGACCTCCTTTGCCTTTTCAGCAGCCTTTGCATAGTATTCCGTTTTATTCATGGGCCAACCGGCCATAGCCATATATACTGCTGCCAAAGTTGACTTTACAGCTTGTCGGGTTACATACACGTTTACACCATTCATAAAGCGAGGAGCTGCACTATACACTGTAGGCAATATGGCCTCGGCTTCGGTCAGGTCCTGTATAATTTGTCCATATACTTCTTCCACTGGTGTTAGGGGCTTGGTATAATCGTCATTAACATTGTCCAGATTCATCGGCAATGCTCCCCAAAGACGTACAAGAGTAAAATAAGCATATGCCCTCCAATACTTCGCTTGTCCCAAAGCAATATTTATTTCATCCTGCGTGGTAGGTGTTTTCGATGCCCCTTGTATAATTAAATTAGCAGCCTTTACAATAGCGTAGTGCATGTTCCATGCATCTTTCACTCCCTTATTATTATTTACTGCTGCAAATTTATCCATTTCAGCGGCCGGCTGCTTGTTACTCCCCGGGTTAGTTGTTATATCATCCCCCTGCCACTGAGGTAATTGCATATTTGCATATATCTGAGAAGCATTAACCTTCTGATAAAGGGCATATACACTCATGTTCAACTCATCCTGTGTTGAAAAAAAATTTTTAGGAGTCAGTGTACCTCTGGGTTTCTCTGTTAAAAAATCACTACATGATAATAATAACAATGATAAGGTAAGCATGCTGCCTACAATTATTCTAATATTCATAAAGTATCTCATTTTTAGATTTAAAAATTCATCCGGAGACCGAAAGTGAATGTTCTCGGGGACGGATAGGCACCCATATCAATACCTGCATCCACATCAACACTATTGTTTGAGAATGTGGTACCGGCAGGATCCATTCCTTTATACCCAGTTATCGTAAATAGATTTTGACAACTAAAAGTAAGCCGCAAATCAGCAAAGCCCGTTGCCTTCTTGGGGAAGGTATATGAAAGGCTTATATTTTCCAGACGTAGAAAATCTGCGTTCTCCAACCATTTGGTTGAGACAGGCTGCAAATTATTGCCACCTGCGGTCAGACTCGGATAAATTGCTGACAAACCTACCTTGTCAAACCCCTTCAAATAAGCATCTGCCAAGGTCACGAAGCGGGAGTTTCCTTCAGCAGACGCCATTGTGTATCTTACAAGATTCAAACGTTTGGCTCCGAAAGAACTGTTAAAAAACAAGTTCAGATCCCAATTTTTGTAAGACAAAGAATTATTCCATCCCAAAGTAAAATCAGGAGTAGCCTTACCGATAGCTTTGCGGTCTCCACCATCTATCGTCTTATTGTCATCTACATCCTTGTAAGTATCATGTCCTTTTTCATCCAAACCGGTCCATTCATAACCCCAGAAAGTGCCAATAGCCTCACCCGGCTTGATGATAGTAGCATAATCGACCATACCGGAAGCCGGACTGGATCCGTTAATAAAATCATTCTCACCGCCGGAAAGACGTTCTACACGGTTCTTCAAATAAGTGCCATTCAAGGTGGAGGACCATTGGAATTGATCATTCTGTATGATTCGGGCGGTCACGCTCAAATCAATACCACGATTACTGATCTCACCGTCATTCACCCAGAAAGAGTTACCGCCGACATATCCGGGGATACTTCTTTTGAGTAACGCATCAGTAGTGCGCTTGTAGAAATAGTCCACACTGAAATTCAATCTTCTGTCAAACAAAGAAAACTCCACCCCTAGGTCGAACTGTTTGGTCTTCTCCCACGTAAGGTCCGGAGTCGCTATGTCATTTGCCCAATAACCGGTAAAATTACTGGTTGTCCCGAAATTGTATGCAGTAGCACTCATAAGCCCCATAGTCGCATAAGGACTGATGGCTTGACTACCCACAATACCATAGCTTGCGCGAAGTTTAATATCCTGAACCGTAGAAACGTTCTTCATAAAATCCTCATTGCTCAACGTCCAAGCTGCGGCAATAGAAGGGAAGCACCCCCATTTCTTCTTGGCGAAGCGAGAGGAGCCGTCGGCACGGAATGTACCAGTCAACATATACCGATCTCTGTAATTATATATGACGCGGACGACTCCAGACATCAGCGCCCATTGGTTGTAACCGTTGTTTGCATCACGAGAGGAAGCCATACTCACATTCCACCAGCCCACACCTTCGGTCAGCAGGTTATTACCCGTTATACCAATAGTCCTGGTTTCGGACGAGGTCACTTCATATACGGCCGTAGCTGTTAAATGGTGGTCGTTCCAGGAACCTGTATATGTCAGATTGTTAGAGCTTTGCAACATCAGGCGGTAAATATCATTATTACCCATTCCACTCTTGGTACCTACCCTTTTAGAACTGAAACTATAGTTTTTCTCGTCATAATAGTCCACTCCATTGGTTGTTGTGAATGTTAACCCTTTCATTACATCGAAACGTAAATCCACACGTCCGTTGAAAACGTTGGTCATTGTTTCTCCCGATTGTAACTTTAGGATACCAACCGGGTTGGAAGCTATGGAATTATAAGTATCGGTATTATAGTTCCCATTTTCGGCCATCATTGCCATTGTCGGCGAATAATTCAAAGCAATCCATATCGGATTGTCCTTGCTTGATGCAAAAGAACCACCATGACGAATACCATGGGAAGCATTGACATCGGCCGTAATATGCAACCTGTCTGCAAGTTGTGAGGAGATGTTTACCTTAGCCTGATAACGTTCGTTCTTCGACTCAATGACCACACCTTCCTGACTCATATAATTGGCAGAAATATAATATTGGGTCTTCTCACTACCATTGGATACAGCCAATTTATAATTTTGGGTAATCCCGGTCCGAAATACCTCATCCTGCCAGTCGATACCGGCTGAACCATTCTTATAGGATTGCATTTCCTCATCCGAAAAATCGATACCCTTGACCTCCTTCAATGCCAGAGCATAATCGTAAGATCCCAAAATGTCATATTTCTTATAAACATTGGAAATGCCCACTGATGCATCAAACATAATTTCTCGCACACCAGCCTTACCACTTTTAGTGGTGATCAGAACAACCCCGTTCGAACCTCTGGAACCATATATGGCCGTAGATGAAGCATCCTTAAGAACCTGCATGGAACGGATATCCTCAGGATTGATACCATCCAAACCACTTTCCCGGACAATTCCATCGACCACATACAAAGGATCATTGCTTTTACTGATAGAGTTCGCACCGCGGACACGAATCTTCACACTTCCGCCAGGGACACCACTGTTCTCTACATGAACACCACTGACACGCCCCTGAAGAGCATCTGCAACCTGAGTTATCGGCTGATCTTTAAAATTCTTATTATCCAGTACGGCAACGGAACCTGCCATATCCGCTTTTCTTACCACACCATAGCCAATTACAACCACTTCATCCAATATTTCAGTATCTTCCTTCAGAACAACATTCAAAGATCCCCCTGTCCAAGAAATCTCCTTAGCCTGATAACCTACATAAGAAATAACAATGGTATCCCCCTTTTTTACATTCTTCAAGGAAAAATCACCATCGAGCCCCGTAATAACACCGTTAGTTGTTCCTTTAGCCAACACGGATGCTCCGATAATACTTTCACCATTGGAATCCTTGACAACCCCATGGCAGATATCATTCTGTTGTACAATTTGTCCCCCCGAAGAAGAGGGATCAGGGAACGCATAAACCTGCATCCCACACAAAAGCGAAAGCGACAGAATTGCCCCCGCTGTTTTTTGAAGTGCATTCATAAGTTAATTAATTAAAAAAACGCTCTTAGGCATTACAAAATTTCAATACATAAATTACATTCTCCTATATTATATCTCCTTGGTTGACACATTAAAACTCTCAATAAGGAAATTTACATCCGTTGCATACTCCTTCTCCATACGGTTAACTTCTTTGTCATTAATCGAAGCCATTACTTTTATATGAAGTCGTTTACCCGCCTCCGAGATACTGTGAGGGAAGCATCACAAGTTATGAAAAAGACCTTTCCATTTATACAGCAAAATATGGCTGTCGCCTTTATTTAAGCAGAGTAAGAATCACCGATATCATCGTACAACATGACGGAGGTACTCTTGTCAGCACACCGATACTTACACCGAATGAATCAGTGTCACTGGCTACTGTTTGACTGTTCTGGTTATGAGCTATCGGACAACTATTGGCAGCGGTCAGTTTATGAACTTTATTATTTTCGTGCATTATAATTCTAATATTTATTATTTCTACAAATATCCAACAATCACACAAGATAAAGCTTATCAATTCAGACCTCATGCTTATCAATACGCACATCTATGAAAAGTAATTACAAACAACTTCCTTATTTAATCAATACCACAAATGAGTAACTTTTGCACATTGTAAGTAGCCCATTTCTTGATACAGACCACAGATATATCTTTTCGTATGTTTCAGAAATCCCGTGTTATCCCTCCTTATTTCCATACCAGGTATCTTCCGCAGCTACCACGGATAACCGCTCAACTCCCACTCGGCACAGACATAAGATACGGAACGAAGAATGCCCCTCCTCCCTTCCTCTCCAGCGATCCTTATATATTCCACCAGATTCTTATCTCCGGAAAATCCTATTTTCCAGGTTCAATCTCGTGGAGATTCCAAAAGATATAAGCCACCACGATATTAAACCCCATTCCTTTCATCATCTGCAAACGGTGGCGCCAATATTGGTGTGGAATATGGGTGTAATGACACATGTTATTTCCACTGACCAGCTTTAATATCGCCTTGCGACAAGTGATATTTATTGATTGGTCGTATCGGACTGTTTGTTATTGTTCAACGACACAACACGTACCCAATCGACCCACATCTCTCCCGGCAAATCTTCATCGTGAATTTCTCCCGGCCATGTCACCCTACCGTTCAAATCGCCTCCCAACGAGAAGTTCAGAATTATATTGAAAGTGTACTCACAAAACGGATACTGTAATTTCTCCTTATCCAAATATTGGTTCTCATATCTCCAGGTCTCTTTGCCGTCGACATAGAATATAAGTTCCTTTTCAGTCCGCTCCACTGCATATATATGATCCTCAGTCACATCAAAATTTTTGTCAGGATTCTTGTTGGTTACCCCCGCAGAACCGCTTTCTCCATTTATATAATAAGTATGTACCGTCTGATAGATCTGCATGGGAGTGCCTTGAACCCATTCCATAAGATCTATTTCTCCCCCTCTGGGCCATTCCGGTGCTCCTATGGGCATTTGCCAGATTGCGGGAAATCCACCACGAACCAACCCTGTTAATCTAGCCTTAACCTCTAAACGGGTATCACAGGGAAAACCTATTTTGGAAAACACCCCACCATTTTTATAAATCCCATTATCTTTACAGGCTCTCAACTTCAAATAACCATTTTCCACTCTTACATTTTCATACCCATCCACGGCCTTGAAATGCTGTGACCAGGCATTGTGGGCGTACGTGCAGAGTTTCCATACCGCCGTATCAGGTACGACGGAACTCCCGTCAAAACCGTCTACAAATAAGACATTGTCCAATGTACTCGATCCGACTTTTACTTTTTCTCCAGCACATACATGGGTAGCAATTCCACCCGCAATAAATAGCAAATAATATAAGATTCGTCTCATATAATTATATTTTGAAAAGATTATAAACTCTATTTTTTCTATAAAGCATGTCACTTGTTATTTTTCTCATCAGACTTTCGCAGCAGGACATCACCGTCATCCCAGTTCGAAGGCCATCCACCAAGGAGCACAGAAGAAAAAAACAAATAAAATTATTTTTCATACTTTTTTAAGTTCATATTTAAAACGTCCATCAACAAGAGACATCCAAATATCCACCCCCAAAACATCACAAAGAGTAAATAAAATCATATATATTAATTTAGGATTATTTATGGATGCAAAGGAAATGTGCATAAATCCAAAAACAGTCAGAAATCATTTAAAAAAACTCCTATAACATCCAAAAACATAAAAAACGCTTCAATACAGAAGCGACAAAAATCTAACACTAATTCCATCCCCTACATATTGCTTTTGAAGAGATATTTTGTAGATATCAAGGACTCTCTGCTTAAGCTTACCGCTAATTAACACAGTATCACCAAACAACATCAATGAGATATCTGGACTAACCAACACCAGAAATAGGCAATAAAACACTCCTATTTCCCAAACCATACTATACGCCAACAACCAATTAGTAAAACAGCATTATTCTACAGTCTACAAAAAACAATCAGGTTTACGATTCTTTAATAACGCTCTCTAATGATATCCTCAAAAAATATCATAGTTAATACCACCTACACGTTTTAAATTATCCTTAAATAAGATGCTGATACATCAAGAATGCTGAAAGCGGCCGAGCCGTCGTCATCAGCATAACGCACGCCCATTCCTTTTATTTATGAGTCATATTCCCAGTAAAACAGCATGTAGTGTATAAAGAAAACTATGCCATCAACTTTAACAGCAGAATCTTGGCTGAAACTTTATCCAACATAAAAGAAACATACGTCTTCTTTTGCAAACTAATCCCCAATAGTTGATTCCTATAAATATTAGGTACAGAGAGAGAAAAATCATGTAGAAAGAATTATGCATTATCCAATACCATATTTTTTACTTAGTATAAAGAATTAATGAACATTTCTTATTCAAATGCTGTTTATAAACAAAAAACGAACTTAAAATATCACAAAAAGTAAAAATGCACAGAACATTTACCCTATTTATAATATTGACATTTATCAATACATTCTCAATTTTAGGTCATGACATAAACTACCAGTTTACGTCTATTTCCATTGCGGAAGGATTATCTCAGTCCACCGTTCAATCCATACTGTTAGATAAAAAAGGGAAATTATGGATAGGAACCAAAAATGGTTTGAACTTTTATACTGGACAAAATTTAAAAGTATTCAAAAAACTCTCCAACGACAGATATTCTTTACCCAATAATGACATTATACATCTAACCCAGGATTCTCTTAATAATATATGGATATCCACCAGACAAGGTATGGTGACATATGATGAAAAACACGGAATTTTCATTCCCATTAACCAGAATATAATTTACTCCTCTTTATGTGTAAAAGGGGGAATACTTTTTGGAAGCGAGAATCGAATATACAAATATGACTATCAAAAGCGCTCTTTCAAATCTGTTTGTATCAACCCACAGGGGGATACAGACAATGATACTACAAAATATAGAGTACAGAGAATTATAGCCTTTTCTGAAAAGGAGGTACTAATTGCCACCAGAAGAGATGGGATATACATATTAAACCACCAGACTATGCAGCTACGACATTTTTTCTCTTGCTCAAACAATATTTTGCAAGGGGCATGTCTGTCTTCAAACGGATGTATATATTTATCCTTCTGGGGAGAAGGACTATTTTGTTATGAAAGAACAGGAAAACTTATAAAACAGTATACAAGCGAAAACTCTGGATTAACAAACAATTATGTATTGGATATAATAGAAAAAAAAGGATATCTATGGTTAGCCACTGATGGTGGGGGAATCAATCGTTTAAAACTGTCGAATGAAAAATTCTCGAATTTTTACCATATTGCTGGAGATGAAAATTCACTCCCTGTAAACTCTATTACTATATTATACGAGGATGACAATGGATCTTTATGGGCTGGAAGTGTTAGAGGAGGAGTTTTCAACATCAAAGAAAGTTATATACGTACCTATAAGGACTCCCCCTTAGGATATATTAACGGATTGAGCGAGAAATCAGTGACGAGTTTTTACGAAGAGCCTAATGGAAAACTGTGGATTGGTACGGACGGGGGTGGAATAAACCTGTATGATCCTCAGTCAGGAAGTTTCAAGCATTTCCCGTCTACTTATGGAGATAAGGTGGTTTCTATAGCCCCAGTATCAGAAAAAGAACTAATGGTATCTGTTTACACAAAGGGAATTTTTTTATTCGAAAAGCATACGGGGCTTTATCGACCGTTTTTGATAAAAAACGACAGTATTAATTTCAGGCAGTGCTTTTACGGATATATTCCACGCGCCCATCGGGTGACAAACGATAAAATATATATACTAAGCAAGGATATATGGGTATATGATATAAATAATAAAAAATTCTCTCCGATCAAAACTGATAAGAATTATCAACTGCCAACCTCAGTCATGGCATATTCTGATGAAAGGATATCTCTGACAATGAGTGGGAACAAAGTATTCCAGATTACTAACAAAAATGACAGTATCAAACTTCTTTTCCAAATAGACAAAAAAGAAGTCATCACTGCAGTTGATTATGACGGGAAAAATAAAATATGGGTGGGAACAACAGCAGGAATGGGATATTACAACATAAAAGAAAGAAAATATTTTAAAATTGGGTCACAGCTATTCAGTGACATTACTGCGCTCCACTATGACCTATCTTCAGAGAGGATATGGATTTGTGCACAAAACCATCTGTTTTCCTATTGTATAAAAGAAAACAAGTTTATTCAATGGAACAGAAGCGACGGATTCCATCCCAATGAAATAATATTTACTTATCAACAACGGACTGAAAAAAATAATCGATATCTTTATTTCGGCGGCATAGAAGGATTGGTCCGAATTAACACAAATACCCCGAACCCTAATGAGCCATACCCTGAAATAGAGCTATATAGTATAGAACTAAACGGACAGCCACAAACATCCGAGATAGATATCCAAAATATAAAGATTCCATGGAAATATAATACACTGGTACTACGTATATATATTAAAAACAAAGATATTTTCCAGCGCGTTCCATTCCGATACATCATAAACGGAGATGTTTATAAGAGTATTGAATCATATAATCCGATGCTGGAGCTGTCCAATTTGGCTCCAGGTAAATATCACATTGAAGTAGCATGTATGACAAAAGATGGAAACTATACCACCCCCATCCATCTCACAGATATCCATGTCACCCCACCATGGTATAAAACGAACTGGTTTGTTGTATTATGTTGCATTTGCATCGCAGGGGGAGTCATTGCAGGAATGTTTATTTTTAATACAAGAAAAGAAATTAGAATACAAAAAAGATTAAAAGAATACAGGCAATATCTTAATGAAAAGAAGATAGATTTCCTTATCCACATAAACCATGAATTACGTACTCCTTTGACATTAATTTATTCCCCGCTAAAACGCCTAATAGAAAAAAGTAGGTCACAAGACCTGCCTCAATATCTGATACCACAATTACAATCGATATTCAATCAAGCGCAACATATGAGGGAAATAGTGGACATGGTGCTGGACTGGAATAGCCTAGAAGCAAGCTATAGTAAATTGAAAATACAAAGAAATAAATTAAATGAATGGCTAACCGACATTATCAAATATTTTGCTGATGAAGCAAAAGAAAAAGGAATATATATAAAATTGCAACTAGACCCCAATATAGAGGAGGTATGGTTTGACAGACAAAAGTGCCATACTGTACTATCAAACTTGCTAATGAATGCACTGAAATTCAGCATGGCTGATAGTTGTATAACAGTATGCACACAAAGATTTGAAGACAAGTTCAGAATATCAGTTATAGATGAAGGAACCGGTATACAAGATTCGGATATGGCAAATCTTTTCACACGATTTTATAAAGGCAATCACAAGGAAAAAGGGAGTGGATTCGGATTATATTATGCCAAAATAATCATGGAAATGCATGGAGGAAATATTGGGGCACATAATAACATCAACAAAGGAGCTACATTCTATTTAGAGTTGCCGTTTCTTAATACAAATGAAAAAGAAGAATCCACAAGGCTACAACTACAAGAATCTCCCCTTACTGACATAATACAAGATTCACATTTCGATTGCACCGAAAAGACTATACTTATCGTAGAGGATGAAAAGGAATTAAGGGAATACCTAATAGAATCTTTAACAGAGTTTTTTAAGAAAGTTTATGCAGCAGACAACGCTATCTCAGCGTTAGAAATATGCAGAGAGAAACAGCCATCTGTCATTGTCAGTGACGTTATGATGCCCCAAATGAACGGTTTTGAATTATGCCGTCAAATAAAAAATGACATCCAGATAAGCCATATCCCCGTAATACTCTTAACAGCACGTTATGACCATACAGGAATAACAACTGGATATAAATCTGGAGCTGATGCTTACATTCCCAAACCGTTTGATATAGACTCTCTAAAGGCCGTCATTGGAAACATCTTTCAAAATAGAGAAAAAATACACAGTCAATACATTACTACGAACCAGACAATTTCCCTCCAGACTTCAACAAATAGTAAAGCCGATGAGGATTTTATGAAAAAGATAAATGCAATTATACATGAACATTTATCTGAAGAGGAGTTTTCCGTCCAAACATTAGCAGACGCCATGACAATAAGTCGATCTTCATTATACAGCAAGATAAAGATTATAACAGGATTAGGTGTAAATGACTATATAAATAGATTACGAATTGAAGAAGCAATATCATTGCTTATTAATACAAATTTAAATATAAATGAAATTGCCAGTGAAGTAGGCTTCACTTACCCCCGATATTTTAGTTCAACATTCAAACAAATGAAAGGAGTGACTCCGAAACAATTTAGAGAAGAAAATCGTATAAAATAAGTAAAACTATATAAACTACAATATACGAACAATTGGCACATAAAATTTTAAATAAAAACATATACTCTTTTTTTTGAAGAATAAAGAGTATATGTTACTTAATACATTATACATTAATTAGAGATATCCCCCAATAACTACAGAAAAGCTAACTAACTCGTAATAAATCAGTTGGCTTTTTTGTGTCTTTAGATATTCCCCCGCAAATATGGTTTAACTGCTAAAATGAGAGAAATACACCCTGTTAGGGGGGGGGGACAGTTCCCCCATTATTCCAAACCAACATGCTCCCATCTGATTGATAAGTGAAACTATGTTACCGCCGTACCAAGTATACTTGCACGAACCGGCAATTTCACAAAATTATCCAACAGGACATACGAAATGCTATCTACCAATTCCTCCACTGAGATAGAATCCTCTCTATCTAAAACACTTGTCATCTCAACAATCGGACAATCAGATGGCATCTAAACTAATAAATCTATTTTCTCTGAATAGAGAGAAGAGCAACCCATCAGATACGCCAATATACCCCAATACAAAACTAATCGAACTTTATCCATACCTATTTATATTTAAGCAGAAATATGAATAAAAAATCGGCTTCATTTATACTACCTATTTAATGAATAAAAAGGTGAATACAAGTACCCTAACTTCTCAATAATAATTCTTCTATTTTAAAGTTGCAATCATCAAAATCGGATTGCTATCCTCAGTCACACTTTCCAGAACTCGGATTAGCTCCTTTTTCTTGGATTCATCTATTACAGTAGTTGATTTTATTTGGTCGATATCAATCCAGTTTTCATCACCACCGGGTTCTAATATATCTATCCAGTATTTACCGGAAGAACGGCTGTCAACAGTAAAATCACCTCCACCTAAATCATTATCTAACACAAAATCACGTTTCATTTGGCGCAAAGGAAAGCTGAACCAGGGCACATCACGCTCGGTTATTGCGCTTTGTCGTTTCTGCAATCTGACGCTTCCATCTTCTTTATTATAGCAATAGGTATATACCTCCTCTCCTTTACTACCCACCAAATAAATGAAATCTTTAGTCGGATAGTAGGACTTGATCGAAAAATAATCGAAAGCCTTTCTATCTTTAAACCATAAATGAGTAACCTCATAGTCTCCTTTCTCTTCTCTTGTACAAATTACATATTGAGGCAAGAGGTCATTCGTCGCATCGTCATAGTAATAAATTGTATCAGTATCTGGATATTTAAGGGTAAGTTGATTATTGTAAGTGTCTATACTGGTTTGATATTCCATCCAAAGATTAATCATTCTACCTTTATCGACACAGTTAGCTATAATTTGCTCTTCTCTACCCATATGTGCTGGATTCTTAAATAATTTTTTTTCTTGAAAAGCCGTGTCCAAAAAAGCAAAAGACCACAATGAATCTTTATCTATTAATTTATATAAAGCTATATTCTGAGCAGCAAAGAAATTTCCATTATATAAGATATATTGACTATATACAGATGAGAATAGATTATTGATTGTCTGCTGATCAACTATTTTCTTTTTAAACTCTCCCTTGAAATTATATACCAAAATACCATTGTTATTAGAAATAATATAGACCTCCTTTTTATATTCATCAACGAGAAAGGTTGAAAAATTGACATATTCTCCTGGAGCTTGCCCTATACTGCCAATTCTATTCAAAAATTTCCCCGTTTGGGAAAAACGATAAATATAAAATTTATTAAAATCATGAATCCATATATCATGTTCTGTCGCTTGTATTCGTCTTATTTCACCTAACATAGATTGATCTGTCATTTCCAAAGGAACGATTTCCAATTTCTCCGCCACCTCACTCAAAAGAAGTGAAGGTACAGTCGATACATCCTCAGAAAGATTAATGACAGGTATTCCTGACTTGGAGATAGGCTCTTGCTTCTTATTGGAACTGCATCCCAATAATACAAATACACCGATCAATAATAAGAACATGTGTTTCATAGCCACAATCGAATTAAGATTTATTGTTTGTGCATAAGGATCCCACTTGCCCCATATTAGAAACGAGTATCTCCCTGCATGATACTTTCACGGCTACAATATACTACATTTTCGTAGTATATAAAACTTTTTGGTATTTTTCTTCTATATATTCTTCTAAAGACTAAACTTGGATCGTGTCACTTTTTGCCATAAGGGTCCTTTTGAGTATAGCCACTTTACGAGTGCTAATCCTATAGATTTTATTATTATCCATCTTTACATGATATACTCCATCCAGACATACAAGATCCATAACATGTTCTATATTTACTATTATTCCCCTATTTATCAGAAGAAAATTTGCAGGCAATTTTTCCAGAACATCATGCAAACTTATTAAAAACAGAATACTACCTCTTCCTTCTATTTGTATCATACAATAAGGCTTGCCATATTCCACGGCGATCAAATCCTGATACAAACAATCCCCATACGATTTCTTATATGAAAACGTTATCTTACCTTCTCCAAACTTGATTTTATCCATGACTAACAGTTTTAAATTATATAACTCAAAAGAGGCCTCCCTCCTTGGTTCAAAGTTAAATCATGGTAAACAAATTCGCAAGTTATAGACCCGGACAATTTTTTAAGGGTTAGACGCCTATATATAAGCAAAATACACATACAACAATCTAAAACGACCGGACAATCACAGATCTTTTATAGGGGTTAATTTCCTTTTTTCAGCCTGATATCAGCTTTTATTCACCAAAATCCCGCCACAAATGAGTCCTGAAATTCGCATTCGACTTGCTCTCCAAACAGACAATATCCAATTTCTTTATGTCTGATTCTCAAATTCAATAATTAATTAGTTTATTGCTCTGATAGGGCCACTACAGGATTGTCTTCAGTTTACCTATTAAGAGAACATTATTATCATTTCATGCAAATTATCTTTCAGTTTGGTCAACCCGCTTCGCTTTTATCGGGCAAAGAAATATATTGTCCTGAAGGACACCCTCCAATAAATCCTTTAATTCAAGAGGTTCATAAAGCCTAAATATTTACTAGAACCTTTTTCCTACGCCACCTATACTACATATAAAGAATGTCAGAATAATATAAATATCAGACGAATCATTTACAAGGAAGCAAACCTATTTTATTCGTTTCATAAACCATTATTAATAAGAACATTTACATTACAAACGGTATCTTTACCTAAGCCCGCATACCCGGGCTCATCAGCCTACATGCCCGGGCTCATCAGCCCGCATACCCGGGCCCATTAGCCCCCACACCCGGACTCAGATAAAGAAACAACCATTTCCACTAAAGATAGCAAGGAATACAAAATGCTTTTAAAGACTTAAACAGTTAAAAAACAAACATTATCTATTTATATATCAAGTCATTAAAACGAATATCCCTCCTAAAAAAGAGGGTGGAAGATGGAAGATAGAGGTGGAAGATAAATGGCCTTAAAACGGTATCTTCCACCCTATTAAACTACAGATAATCAATCGGTAATCTCAAAAAAGGTGGAAGATGGAAGATCGAAATGCACTTTTCGTATGAGAGGAGAAGATGGAAAGCCTTAATACTTCAATCCATAGAAGCACATATTGTTTTCACCTATCTTATCTCCTCCCGTATAAGGCAATAAAACCAATGAATCCGTAAAAGCCAGATCCGGATAAATTTTTGAACCGGCAGGAATCACGTATTCTGCACTATTCATCAGGTCAGTAGATATACACATGACAGAAAAAGGCTTGCCTGCTACTCCATGCCCATCCAATGGTCCCTGCTGAACTCGCCAGAATACGTCATGGTACGCATCATAGCACAATGGGAAATAATAACCGGTTTTCAGACATCCGAAACCGGGTTCCTCTTCGTTCATATCCGGTAAACGGAAAAAAGAATCTGTAAAGGTAGAAGGGAAATCATATTCTTTACTCTTCTTTGCCGACAAATCGTAAACATAAACTTTGGAAGATGCCGGAAAATTATAAATCAGCCAGTCTCCGTGAGGAAGTACATTGATGCAACTCAATAATTGCATGTCTCCCTCCTTCTTTATGATATCAGGACAATCTATTTCCACTTCATTCCGTATAGTCCAATCATCACACGAAATGACCAATACTTTCTTAGGATATTCTCCTGTAGCATCTTTCTCATAAGAATAAAGAGGTAATGCCACTACCCCCTTACTGGCATCAAATCCAAAGAAACTATACACACTAAAATAAATAGAAAGACCGGGTACGGCTATGCCATATCCATCTTCCTTAACCTGAGGCAAATCATTCAGCAGTTTCTTAGACAATACTTTCCCGTCCTGACCAACGCGATACAAACCATTGGTAGTAAATATAATAAATGAATCCTTATAATAGCCAATCCCCTTGGGAGTAAGGATCTGGTCCGGCCCCTCCTTAGCCAAAATTACTTGCCGCAAAGGTTGACGATCCGTCAGATTTAAAATATCAACAGAGTGAAGTTTACCATTATAGACTACTAAACACTGTTTACCATCAATACGGGCTGATGTGGAATAACAAAAACTACCGGCGTAGCTCTGTAGATAATCGTCATTTACATCAAAAGCAAAAGCTTCCACCCTCTCAAGCGCGGACTTTACGGTTATTTTTTTCTCTCCACAAGCAATAAAACAAAGGATCAGCCCTAAAGTTAACACACTGATAAAAAAGTCTTTCTGCATCATATCGTTCGTTTTAGTCGTTATTATTTTAAAGTCGTTATGGATATCACCGGATTATCTCCCATACGTAATTGATTGACCAATGAATCCAATTCTTGCCTGCGGGATGGTAATAAAGCTTCCGGATAGCGTTCTGCCTTTTTTGCATAGGAAACAGCATGAGCGTTTATCAACTGATTACCAAAACCTATACCGGAGAAGATAAAATCAAAACCTCCGGATAAGTCATCCTTTACAATTACATTCGAAAACGTCCTTTGATCTTTATCATACAAACCTGTGAAATTATTATTCCTTAAAATATAGGAAACGAATAAGTAGTGATCCGATTCAAACACTTGCTGAACAGAAATAGCCTGATAACGATTCTTTGGATCAGCTTCATTGACAGAAACATTGATCTCATAACCTGAACAATCAAACTGCCAGGCAACCGTCTTTTCTCCCTGTCCATCTATCCTATAAATAAGATTCTCAAATGCAGGTTTAAAATAAACAGCTCCCTGATAATTGTACATCAAATCGCGAGTAGACATCAGAGCTTTATAAGACTTATATTTCTCAACATATCCTTGCCACACTTTTAACTCCTTACCGGTTTCGTCTGTCAGAAAGAGTTGTAACGGATTATCCCGGTCTATGTAAAACCGGCTATCACTATAAAGGATATGCCCTTTATCAAAAACCGCACAGGCATCGCCATTAAGATGCGGAACCGGTATACGTTTTATAAATTTTCCATCCAGATCATAGCAGACCAGTGTTCTTATATCATGTACATATACTCTTTTCTCCGAATAATCATAAGAGAACGACAGTCCCACAAGATAATTCTCCGTCTTTTGACCATACTCACCAATCCGGTTGAGTAACTTCCCGTTCTTATCGAAACGAAAATAATTTCTCATCTGCCGGTCATATACCAGAATATCATCTCCAGTATAGATGATGCGATATTCATCGCACAAGAAAAAGTCATCCGTTGTTTCCAAAGAAATAAAGTGAATATCGGAAGCTATTTCGCTAAGCATTATTACCTTGGGTTCATGGGTAATGGCTTCCGAAAGATTCAGTACTACAGTGTCGGTCTGCTGGGCAAAGCCCGGCAATAATCCCCAAAGCGTCAAGAAAAGACATATATACTTTTTCATAATCCTGCCTGTTTATTAAATATAAGGTTCGGAATCGGTTCTTCAAAAATAGGGAATATATTTGAAAGGGACAAACTTTCGCACTAAAAAATACATGCATATATATTTGCTTATCAGTAATATACGAAATGATCGTAGAAAATTAGCTAATAATCAGACAAATGCCATAATATAGACAATATAAAAGCCAAATGCAGTGCAATGTGCAAAAATGCGCTGCATTAATTTCCATACGGATTTATACGCTTTATATTATCAAACATACAATACTGACGGACATATCACCTGAAACTGCTTCTTTTTCATTATTTTTGCCCGTACAAAAACAATGAGAAGGATGGAACACCCACTTAACCAATTCAAATACTGTCCGAAATGTGGTTCAGCCCATTTTGAGATTCATAACGAGAAGTCTAAACAATGTACCGATTGCGGGTTCGTTTATTATTTCAACCCGTCATCGGCTACAGTGGCACTGATTCTGAATGAGCAAGACGAACTGTTGGTATGTCGTCGTGCCAAAGAACCGGCTAAAGACACACTGGACCTTCCGGGCGGTTTCATCGACATGAACGAAACGGGTGAAGAAGGAGTGGCTCGGGAAGTAGAAGAGGAAACCGGACTGAAAGTGAAAAAGGCAACCTACCTGTTTTCACTTCCGAACATTTATATCTATTCCGGGTTTCCTGTACATACGCTCGACATGTTTTTCCTTTGCCAAGTGGAAAACACAAGTCACTTTGAGGCAATGGATGATGTAGCAGACTCGTTTTTCGTCCCATTGAACCAAATTAATCCCGAAGAGTTCGGACTCGGCTCTATCAAAAAAGGGTTAAAAAGATTCCTGAAAGAGAGGTAAAATACATAAAAACAAGTACTTTTGTCAAAACTCTGAATTATGAAAAAAAAGATATCACGATTGATATGTGCCGTGGCATGTTGTGTGCCTGTCGCCTTGCAGGCACAAACCAGCGAGAAAATAACGTCTCCCGTAAATCTGTATAAAGAAGGGAAAGAGCTGTTCCTGCAAAAGAACTATGCAGCCGCAATGCCTCCCCTGCGCACATTTGTCCGCCAGAAAGCGGATGTGAACCTGAAAGAAGAGGCTGAATACATGTTGGTATGCTCGGCATATGAATTGAAAGACCGCAATGCCATCGCACAACTGCGCAGCTATCTGGATACCTATCCGGACACTCCTCACGCCAACCGGATTTATGCACTGATAGCTTCCGCTTATTTTTACCAGGGGAACTATGACGAAGCACTTGCCCTGTTCAACTCTTCACGTCTCGACCTGCTGGGCAATGAAGAACGGGACGACATGACCTACCAGTTGGCTACCTGCTACCTGAAAGTAGGCAATGTCAAAGAAGCCGCCATCTGGTTCGAAACCCTGAAAGCAAGCAGTCCCAAGTATGCGAATGACTGCTCATACTATATCTCATACATCCGATACACGCAAAAACGGTATGATGAAGCACTGAAAGGCTTTCTCCCATTACAGGATAACGCTAAATACAAAGCCCTGGTACCCTATTACATTGCTGAAATCTATGCCATCAAGAAGAACTATGACAAGGCTCAGATCGTGGCTCAGAATTACCTGTCTGCCTATCCGCAAAACGAACACGCCGCTGAAATGTACCGGATTCTGGGAGATGCATATTATCATTTCGGAGATTATCACAAGGCGGTCACTTCTTTCCGAAATTATCTGGAAAAAGAAAATGCACCCCGAAGAGATGCACTCTATATGCTGGGGCTGTCTTATTTCCAGACCGGTGTTTTCTCTAAAGCTGCCGAAACACTTGGAGAAGTCACTACCGAAAACGACGCGTTGACACAGAATGCTTACTTGCACATGGGACTTGCCTATCTGCATCTGGCTGAAAAGAACAAAGCACGCATGGCATTCGAACAGGCTGCCGCTTCGAACGCAAATCCGAAGATTAAAGAACAAGCTGCCTACAATTATGCGTTATGTATCCACGAAACATCTTATTCGGCTTTCGGAGAATCGGTGACTGTCTTTGAAAAATTCCTCAATGAATTCCCTACCTCCGAATATGCCGAGATGGTAAGCAGCTATCTGGTAGAGGTATATATGAATACGCGGAGCTATGAAGCGGCACTGAAATCAATCGACCGTATCGCCCACCCCGGCAAACGTATTCTGGAAGCCAAACAGCGTATCTTATTCCAACTGGGTACACAAGCGTTTGCCAACACGCAATTCGAACAGTCCATCGGCTACTTCGACCGCTCACTCGGACTCGGACAATACAACCGGCAGACCAAAGCAGACGCCCTCTACTGGAGGGGCGAAGCATACTATCGACTGAACCGGATGGAAGAAGCCAAACGTAACTTCACCGATTATCTGCAACTGACTCAACAGACCAATAACGAAATGTATGCCCTGGCACATTATAACTTAGGCTATATCGCATTTCATCAAAAAGATTATGTACAAGCACAAAACTGGTTCCGAAAATACATCAGCCTGGAGAAAGGAGAAAATAAAACGGCACTGGCCGATGCCTACAACCGCATCGGTGACTGCTACCTGGATGTACGTAACTTCGATGAAGCCAAACACTATTATTCACAGGCAGAAGCAATGAATACTCCCTCGGGAGATTATTCATTCTACCAACTCGCACTGGTATCGGGACTGCAAAAAGACTATTCAGGCAAAATCACCTGGCTGAACCGCCTGGCAGGTAAATATCCCGCTTCACCCTATGCCATCAGTGCTCTGTACGAAAAAGGACGTTCTTATGTCCTGATGGATAATAACCAACAGGCCATCACCTCTTTCAAGGAGTTATTGGCCAAATATCCCGAAAGCCCAGTCAGCCGCAAGGCAGCAGCGGAAATCGGTTTGCTCTACTACCAGAATGAAGATTATAACCAGGCCATTGACGCTTATAAACAGGTAGTACAGAAATATCCGGGAAGCGACGAAGCCCGCCTGGCCATGCGCGACCTGAAGTCGATCTATGTAGACATGAACCGCATCGACGAATTTGCCGCACTGGCTTCGGCCATGCCGGGCAACATCCGCTTCGATGCCAGCGAACAGGATTCACTGACCTACATGGCAGCTGAGAAGATTTATATGCGCGGACGGGTGGAACAGGCTAAAGAAAGCTTCGGAAAGTATCTGCAAACTTTCCCGGACGGAGCATTCGGACTGAATGCCCACTATTATCTCTGCTTGATAGGTAAAGAACAGAAAAATTATGATATGATTCTGGAACACTCGGGCAAGTTGCTTGAATATCCGGACAATCCGTTCTCGGAAGAAGCACTGATTATGCGTGCGGAAGTTCAGTTCAACAAAGTGCAGTTTGCCGATGCATTGGCAAGTTACAAAATGCTGAAAGAGAAAGCAACCACTGCCGAACGAAGATTGCTTGCTGAAACGGGTATGCTCCGTGCAGCTTATTTGCTGAAAGACGATACGGAAACCATCCATGCGGCAACGGCCTTGCTATCCGAAGCCAAACTGAGTCCTGAACTCAAGAATGAAGCTTTGTATTATCGGGCAAAGGCTTACCTGAACCAGAAAGGAGATAAGGCAGCCATGGCAGATTTAAAAGAGTTGGCCAAAGATACACGCAACCTGTATGGTGCGGAAGCAAAATTCCTGGTTGCACAAGAGTTGTACAACACGCAGAATTATGCAGCCGCAGAGAAAGAGTTGCTGAACTTCATCGACCAAAGCACACCACATGCCTACTGGCTGGCACGCGGGTTCATCCTCCTGTCGGATGTATACGTAGCTATTGATAAAAAGCTGGATGCCCGCCAGTACTTGCTGAGCCTGCAACAGAATTACCATGCTGACGATGATATCGAGAATATGATTGAAAGCAGACTGAACAACCTTAATAAGTAACAGAGTATGAAATATAACAATTATATCCTTTTAGGAATTGCTTTTACCGCGCTGCCTGTTTCGATACTGGCTCAGACGCAACCCAAAGATACGACTGTAAACCGCACCGTAGTGGTAGAGCAGCAATATAACCCGGACATAATGGATGCTTCCAAAGTAAATGTCCTCCCTAAAGTAGAAGAGCCTACTGTCAGTAAAAAAGAGGTGGAATATGCTACATTCACTACGCCCGCCACTTCAATTCCGATAGGGACAATAGGAGCTTACACCGGCAAGGAAATACAACCGGGCTTCATTCCGGGATACGTCCGTCTGGGATACGGTAATTATGGCAATCTGGATATTTTGGGCAATTACCTGTTCCGGCTCTCGGATCAGGACAAACTGAACGTAAACTTCAAGATGGACGGAATGGACGGAAAGTTAGATATGCCTTTCGGTGATACTCGAAAATGGAATGCCTTCTATTACCGCACAAGGGCAAACGTAGATTATGTTCACCAATTTGCCAAACTGGATTTGAACGTAGCCGGTAATTTCGGCCTGAGCAACTTCAATTACGAACCCTACGGATTCAAGAAGCAGAAGTTTACTTCCGGTGATGTGCACTTCGGAGTGAAATCGACTGACGAGACCCTACCGCTGCAATACCGGGCGGAGACCAACCTGATGTTATACGGACGCCAACAATGTCAGCTCTTCGGAGGAGTAAACGAAACGCTGATACGCACCTTGGCAACCGTAAGCGGTTCAATCAGCGACGAGCAGACAGTAGCTATCGGATTTGCGATGAACAACCTGATCTACGGGAACGAACTGAAAGAAAATAAAGACCGGATAAAGAATATTTTCAAGAGCCGTACAACGCTTGATCTGAATCCCTACTACGAATTGAATGATGACAGTTGGAGAGTACATGTCGGAGCCAACGTAGACCTCTCTTTCGGAAATGGAAAAGCAGTACGTGTCTCTCCGGACGTAAAAGTTCAATATGTGTTCTCCGACAGTTACGTACTATACGCCAAAGCAACCGGAGGCAGACAGTTGAATGATTTCCGCCGATTGGAGACCTACAATCCATACCTCGATCCGGGACAGGAAGTCAGAGACACTTATGAGCAACTGAATGCCGGATTAGGATTCAAAACCAGTCCGACACCGGGCCTCTGGTTCGATATATTCGGCGGATACCAGAATCTGAAAGATGATTTGTACCAGTCGGCAGACCAATGGATTGGTGGAAGCGGAGCAAATTATATCGCTTTGGGACAAACCAATACGGATAACTTTTACGCAGGCATCAAAGCCAGCTACGCATACAAGAACCTATTCGCCCTATCGGCAGGAGGAACCTATTATCACTGGGATACGGACAACAAAGGAACCGATTCGGGAGCTTCCAGCTACGATGAAGCATTGTTGATGAAACCGGAGTTTGATTTTGGTATTCATGCAGAAGTTCATCCGATACCCGCACTCTGGCTAAACGCAGGCTACCAATATACCCGCAGAGCCGAACGATACAGCGTAGCTTACGGGAAAAGTATTCCTGCCGTCAGCAATCTGAGCTTGGGAGCTACATATAAAATTTTCAAGGGAATCTCGGCATATGTAAAGGCTGACAATTTGCTGAATAAGAAATATCAGTACTACTTGTATTATCCGGTTGAGGGAATCAATTTTGTAGGAGGACTGAGCTTCCAGTTTTAAAAGATTCTTATAAAAAAGGTCTTTTTTTGCAAAAAATATCAGATTCTCTCTATATTATAAGGTAAAGAAAACGTTTTTTTCTACTTTTGCGGGCAATTTATATGTTTTAATATCACAGATATGCAGAAAAACCTTGTCATTGTCGAATCTCCAGCAAAAGCAAAAACGATTGAAAAGTTTCTTGGGAAAGATTTTAAAGTTCTCTCAAGTTACGGACATATTCGCGACCTGAAGAAAAAAGAATTTTCTATCGATATAGAAAAGAATTTCAAACCCAAATATGAAATACCGGAAGAGAAACAAGAGCTGGTCGATAAACTGAAAGAGGAAGCAAGCAAAGCGGAAACCGTATGGCTCGCATCCGATGAGGACCGTGAAGGAGAAGCTATTTCATGGCACCTTTACGAGGTACTGAAACTGAAACCTGAAAATACGAAGCGTATCGTTTTTCACGAAATCACCAAAACAGCCATACTGAAGGCTATCGAACAGCCGCGCGACATTGACATAAACCTGGTGAATGCTCAGCAGGCCCGCCGCATCTTAGACCGCATCGTAGGTTTCGAACTTTCACCTGTGCTGTGGAAGAAAGTGAAACCAGCGCTCTCTGCAGGCCGGGTACAATCGGTAGCAGTACGACTGATTGTAGAACGCGAACGCGAGATACAGGCTTTCAAAAGTGAAGCCTCATACCGTGTCACTGCCGTTTTCCTGGTACCGGATGCCGATGGCAAGTTGGTAGAAATGAAAGCGGAACTGGCACGCCGCCTGAAGACAAAGAAGGAAGCCCAAAAGTTCCTCGAGTCATGCAAAGCTGCCACATTCTCCATTGAAGATATCGTAACCCGCCCGGTAAAGAAAAGTCCGGCGGCTCCCTTCACGACTTCTACCCTGCAACAGGAAGCAGCCCGCAAACTCGGGTTCACTGTAGCACAGACCATGATGGTTGCCCAGAAGCTTTATGAATCGGGAATGATCACTTATATGCGTACCGACTCGGTCAACCTGTCGGAATACGCCACAGAAGGTAGCAAGGCTGCCATCGCACAGATGATGGGCGAACAGTATGTGCATCCCCGCCACTTTGCTACAAAAACCAAGGGTGCCCAGGAAGCGCACGAAGCCATTCGTCCGACTTATATGGAAAACCAGACTGTCGAAGGATCGGCGCAGGAAAGAAAGCTATACGACCTGATCTGGAAGCGTACCATAGCCTCACAAATGGCAGACGCCGAATTGGAGAAAACAACGGCAACCATTGGTATCAGTAGCGGAAGCGACAAATTCACCGCTACCGGAGAAGTTATTAAATTCGATGGTTTTCTGCGCGTATACAAAGAGTCGTATGACGATGATAACGAACAGGAAGACGAGAGCCACCTGCTGCCTCCCCTGAAAAAAGGACAGATACTGGAACATCAGGGCATTGTAGCTACCGAACGCTTCACACAGCGCCCGTCGCGTTACACTGAAGCCAGCCTGGTGCGCAAACTGGAAGAATTGGGAATCGGACGTCCGTCAACTTACGCACCGACTATCTCCACCATCCAACAACGCGAATATGTAGAGAAGGGCGATAAAACCGGAGAAGAACGTTCATTCGACATACTGACTCTGAAGGATGATCAAATTACAGATGTCAAACACACGGAAGTTGTCGGGGCGGAGAAATCGAAACTGTTGCCGACCGACATCGGTACTGTAGTAAATGACTTTCTTACCGAATATTTCCCCAACATCCTGGATTATAACTTCACAGCTAACGTAGAAAAGCAATTCGACGAAATAGCCGAAGGTGATAAAAAATGGACAAGCATCATGAAGGACTTCTACAAGGAGTTCCATCCGTCAGTGGAAACGACACTGGCTACTAAAACCGAACATAAGGTAGGCGAACGTATCTTGGGAGAAGAACCTAAAACCGGAAAAACCGTATCGGTAAAAATCGGACGCTTCGGTCCCGTTGTACAGATCGGCACAGCCGACGATACGGACAAACCCCGCTTCGCACAGATGAAGAAAGGGCAGTCCATGGAGACCATCACACTGGAAGAAGCACTGGATTTATTCAAATTGCCGCGCAAAGTAGGAGAATTTGAAGAAAAAACCGTAACCATCGGTACAGGACGTTTCGGACCTTATGTATACCATGACTCTAAATATGTGTCTTTGCCCAAAACCTACGATCCGCTGGAAGTTACATTGGACGAAGCTATCGAACTGATTCTGGCCAAGCGCGAAGCAGAAGCGAAAAAGCACATCAAAAAATTCGATGAAGATCCGGAAATGGAAATCCTTAACGGCAGGTATGGCCCATACATTACCTATAAAGGAAGTAACTATAAAATCCCGAAAGATGTAGTACCGGCCGACCTGAATTACAAGACTTGTCTGGAAATCATTAAACTGCAAAGCGAAAAGGCAGAAAGCGCTCCGAAACGCGGACGCTATGCCAAGAAGAAATAGCCATACTCAAGGCTCCCCGATTAAAAAGCACGGATGATACAGAATCTGCCAACTTTCCCGAGAAGTGTGCAGCATCTGTATCATTTGTGTTTTTTTTATTTTCCCAACTATTATTCAGCAAGTTATCACTTTTATTGCATATCTTTGCCGGACAAACAAAACAAACAATCTATGAAGAAAGTCATTTTAGCAGTTGCCTCTATTGCATTGTGGGCTTCCTGCATCGAAGACGAGAAAGATTATTCTCAGATTATTGAAACACGTGTGGCAAACTGCGAAACCTCTCAGGATTTCGACGTGCCTATCAAAGAAGGGTATACGACCTTTGTGACTTACGGAGAAGACACCATAGCCGTAGCCAATGAACCCATCACCATCCGTATACCTAAAAATACGGCAGTTTCGACCCGTGCGGGAGATGGGATCAACATTAGTTATGATGTTCTAAAAGAAGGTGCCGAGACCACTTACGCCAAGACCTGGCAGGCAGTCATGTTTGAAGATACGCAAAACGGTGATTATGATTATAATGACTTAATCATTCACGTACAAAACACTGCAAGCAATCACGCTTACCAACACCCTGACGAAACCTGGCAAAGCATAAAAATCCAACCGATTGCTTTAGGAAGTATTAAAACGATAAAATTGGGATGCATCTTGTCCGATGGTTCCGAACATATTATCAGTAATGACGTAAGGACTGATTTGTTTTCAGGAAAACAGGGATTCATCAATACGGTTGACGACAATACTCCCATACGTTATAGGCTCTCCTCAACCAATATACAAAACTATGCTTTCGCCAAAACAGAACAAAAAGCAGCATGGGTAGCCTGGTTTATCGAAGTAGACGGAAAACGGATGTACGCTGCCAGTTCAGATATCGATTACAAAGTATACGATATGGTAAATAAGGAGAATATGCCTTACGGCCTTGCCGTAGCGAGTGGTAACGGTACGTTCAGTTATCCGCAGGAAAAGAACAGTCTTTTTAAGACTTACCCCGGTTTTAGCGACTGGATAAACGGAAAAGCAAGTTCCATCGGCAGCTTCCAAAAGGAACTCGTTTACAAATATTGTTCCGGTGGCATCATAAGCGAAGATGGCAAGTCACATAAAATCTGGGACTATCAGGATCTGCAATAATTTCTCCGGAACTTATGTGGCAAATACGACTACGGGATTCCTTTAGCAGTTGTTCTGACTAAAGAAATCCCGTAGTTTCTATTTTTATTCAAAGAATATCTTACATTCTGTCCGGTACTTCAATGCCCAGCAATCCCATTCCCAAACGGACAACCTTGGCAATATTGGCAGACAGAGCGACACGGAACAGTTTCACGTCTTCATTCTCTTCACGCAGGATACTGAAGTCATGATAGAACTGATTGTATTCTTTCACCAAATCGTAAACGTAGTTGGCGATACCTGACGGGCTATAGTCTTCACCGGCCTGACGCACTACTGCGGCAAAGTCGGCAACCATCTGAATCAATCCCTCCTCTTTCTCACTCAGCTCGATATTGGCCGGAAGCACTTGCGGAATCACAATGCCTGCTTCGGCTGCTTTACGCAGAACGGACTGGATACGTGCATAAGTATACTGGATAAAAGGACCTGTATTACCGTTAAAGTCAATAGATTCCTTCGGGTTGAAGGTCATGTTCTTACGGGCATCCACTTTAAGGATAAAGTATTTCAGTGCTCCCAGTCCGACGATACGTGCAATGTCGTCTGCCTCTTCCTGTGTCAGCCCGTCCAACTTGCCCAATTCCTGAGAAGTTTCCTTGGCTGTCGCAATCATTTCCGCCATCAGGTCGTC
Source organism: Bacteroides sp. NGMCC 1.200775 (assembly GCF_040798045.1). NCBI lineage: Bacteria > Pseudomonadati > Bacteroidota > Bacteroidia > Bacteroidales > Bacteroidaceae > Bacteroides > Bacteroides sp. NGMCC 1.200775. The sequence continues at coordinate 142,667 of NZ_JASCQK010000007.1, forward strand.
AGCATCTACCACCGTACCCTCACGCGACTTCATCTTGCCTTCAGGCAGTTCCACCATACCATAAGAGAAATGTACCAGGCTCTTGCCCCACTCAAATCCGAGCTTATCAAGCAAGATGGACAATACCTGGAAGTGATAGTTCTGTTCGTTTCCTACCACATAGATCATCTTATTAATAGGATAGTCGGCAAAACGCAATTTGGCCGTACCAATGTCCTGAGTCATGTATACTGAGGTTCCGTCTCCACGAAGCAGCAGTTTATGATCCAATCCTTCCGCCGTCAGGTCAGCCCAGACCGAGCCATCTTCTTTCTTAAAGAAGAAACCCTTTTCAAGACCTTCCATCACTTTCTCTTTGCCTTCCAGGTATGTATTGGATTCATAATAGATTTTATCGAAGCCCACTCCCATCTTACGGTAGGTTTCATCAAAGCCTTCGTATACCCAGTTATTCATCATCTGCCAGAGTGCACGCACTTCTGGATCACCCGCCTCCCATTTCACCAACATCTCACGCGCTTCATTCATCAGCGGAGAGGCTGCCTCGGCTTCTTCCTTGGTCATACCTTTCTCCATCAACTCCGCTACCTCAGCTTTATAGTGCTTGTCGAAAGCGACGTAATAATCGCCTACCAGATGGTCGCCTTTTTTACCCGACGACTCGGGTGTTTCACCATTGCCATACTTCTGCCATGCCAGCATCGACTTGCAGATATGGATACCACGGTCGTTGACGATATTGGTTTTGACTACCTTATTTCCGTTCGCCATGACGATATTGGCCAGTGCATTACCCAACAGGTTATTGCGCACATGGCCCAGATGAAGAGGTTTATTGGTATTGGGTGACGAATATTCAATCATTACCAGCGGAGCATTTTCATCCGCTGAGACAATGCCGTATTGTGCATCGGCATGAATCTCATTCAACAGTTCGATCCAGGCAGCCGACGCGATGGTCAGGTTCAGGAAGCCCTTGATCACATTGAAAGCTGCTACAGCCGGTTCATTGGCTTTCAGATACTCACCGATTTCCTGTGCGGTTTGCTCCGGGCCCTTCTTCGACATTCTCAGGAAAGGGAATACCACAAGGGTGAGGTGTCCTTCAAACTCTTTCTTTGTCTTTTGCAACTGCACTTGCGCGGCAGGCACATCCTGTCCGTAAAGCGCTTTGAGTCCGCTGATTACGGACGCCACAAGTTTATCTTCTATCTTCATATCCAAGTTATTATTCTGCGCGCAAAGATACAAAAAAAGGAGACGCATCAGCGTCTCCTCTCTTAATTTCTTTTCAACTATAAATGCTTATTTTATAGCATCTGCCAGCTCAGCACCTGGCTTGAATTTAGCAACTTTCTTTGCGGGAATAATAATCGCTTTCTTTGTAGAAGGATTGATACCTGATCTTTCGGCTCTTTCAGCTACAGAAAATGTACCGAAACCAACCAAAGAGATTTTGTCACCAGCTGACAAAGCTTTTGTAACCGAAGAAAAGAAAGCTTCAAGTGCTTTCTTAGAATCCACTTTACTTAAACCGGATTCTGCTGCCATTGCATTAATAAGTTCAGCCTTATTCATAATACGTAAATGATTAATTAATATATGTTACACAAAAGATATCCTTAAAATCCTCACAAATATAGAGTAACAAAACAACATATCAAATAAAAACATCAAAAAAACACATCAAATTGTTGAAAAAGAACTAATAGTAGATTATTTTTCTGCTGTAGAACAGAATTTATTCGTATTTTTGCGTCTATTATCATGTGTAAAGGAGCTAATGCACACATTATCACATTAATTACATTAACAAATTAGAAGAATGCCAACTGTAACAAAAAACCTGATAATTATCAATGTTCTCCTATTCCTCGGTCAACTTGTAGCGCAAAGCTACGGGATTAACTTATCCGATTATCTGGGTCTCCACTTTTTCCTCGCCGACAACTTCAATCCGGCACAGCTATTCACTTATATGTTTATGCACGGAGGATTCAGCCACATCTTTTTCAATATGTTCGCAGTATGGATGTTCGGCCGGATTCTTGAACAAGTATGGGGACCGAAACGTTTTTTATTCTATTATATCCTCTGCGGCGTGGGCGCAGGCCTGCTTCAGGAGGTGGTGCAATACATACAGTACGTGACCGAACTGTCGCAATATACCAGTGTAAACATCGGTACGGGCATTATCCCCATGAGTGAATACCTGAACATGATGACCACAGTGGGAGCTTCGGGATCCGTATATGCCATCTTGCTGGCTTTCGGAATGTTGTTCCCCAACCAGCAGTTGTTCATCTTCCCGCTGCCCTTCCCCATCAAGGCAAAGTTCTTCGTCATCGGATATGCCCTGATAGAGTTGTACGCAGGCTTTGCCAACAATCCGGGTGATAACGTGGCACACTTTGCACACCTCGGAGGAATGATATTCGGATTTATCCTGATCATGTACTGGAGAAAAAAGAACAGAAACAATGGGACATATTATAACTGACCTGAAAGAAGCGTTTCGCAGGGGAAACGTCTATATCCAACTGATATTCATCAACGTCGGTGTATTCGTTGTTACGACGCTGATCGGTATCCTGTTGCAGTTGTTCAACCGGAGCGCGGCAGGGATCTTTGAATTATTAGCTTTGCCGGCATCCTTCACACGGTTTGTGTGGCAACCATGGTCCATCTTTACCTATATGTTTATGCATGCAGGATTCCTGCACATCCTGTTCAACATGCTCTGGCTTTATTGGTTCGGTTCGCTGTTCCTGTATTTCTTCTCGGGCAAACACCTGAGAGGTCTTTATATTGTAGGCGGAATCTGTGGCGGGCTGCTGTATATGATCTCTTATAATGTCTTTCCGTATTTTCGCCCAATGACCGCCTACTCCACCATGGTAGGCGCATCGGCTTCGGTGCTGGCCATCGTAGTGGCAACCGCCTATCGGGAGCCCAATTATCCTGTACGCCTTCTCTTTTTCGGCAATGTGCGTCTGAAGTATCTGGCCCTGATCGTTGTGCTGACCGATTTGTTTTTTATCACCTCAAGCAATGCAGGCGGGCACATCGCCCACCTGGGCGGGGCACTGGCAGGACTTTGGTTTGCGGCCAGCCTGAACAAAGGGAAAGACATCACTTCATGGGTTAACAAAGCGCTCGACGCAATCGCCGCCCTGTTCAGCGCCAAAACCTGGAAACGGAAACCCAAAATGAAGGTGCATTACGGAAACAATACCCGTCAGAACGATTACGACTACAATGCCCGTAAAAAGGCACAGTCGGACGAGATAGACCGCATTCTCGACAAACTGAAGAAATCGGGTTACGAGAGCCTGACTACGGAAGAAAAAAAGAGCTTGTTCGACGCAAGCAAAAGATAACGCATGAAGCATATAGGCAGATTAGCCCTATTCCTGTTCCTGGCCGTCAACGCATTCTTCATCGGAATGTTGCTGCTGACGGCTTACAGTCCGTACATCAACCCTGAAGTACACCCGGTGCAGTCGTGTCTGGGACTGACATTCCCCATCTTTCTCGTCATCAATTTCTGCTTTCTGGTCTTTTGGCTTATCGTGCGCTACCGTCTCGCGTTGGTACCTCTTTTAGGATTCCTGCTTTGTTATCCGCAGATCAGGACGTATATGCCCTTCAACATGGGGCCGTCCGGACAGCCGGAGAACAGCATTAAACTCCTTTCGTACAACATCATGTCCTTCGGCAACATGAAGAAAGAGAATGGACAGAACCCTATTCTGAACTATATAAAGAACAGCAAAGCCGACATTGTCTGCATGCAGGAGTATGCGGGTTCCGAAACAGCCAAGATACACCTCAACAATAAGGAGATCAGGCAAGCCTTAAAAGACTACCCGTATCGTCACATCAAACAGGTGGGAAAGACGGGAGCCGGCAGCCAGATAGCCTGTTACTCCAAGTTCCCCATTCTTTCCGCCCGTATGCTCGACTATCAGAGCAACTACAACGGCAGCATGGTTTACGATATAAAAATAGGAAAAGACACCGTCTTGCTGATAAACAATCATCTTGAATCGAACAAGCTTACCCGCGAAGATAAAGTAGTATACGAAGACATGCTGAAAGACCCGAAAGCCGGAAAAGTGAAAAGCGGTATCCGGCAACTCGTCAATAAACTGGCTGAAGCTTCGGCTATCCGCTCGGCACAGGCACGCGCCATTGCTCAGGAAATAGCCCGTTCGCCCTACCCCTCGGTCATCGTTTGCGGCGACTTTAACGACTCTCCCATATCGTATGCCCACCGGGTTATTTCGCAAGATCTGGATGACGCATTCACCGAATCGGGACGGGGACTGGGTATCTCGTACAACCAGAATAAATTCTACTTCCGGATCGACAATATCCTGATCAGCAAGAATCTGAAAGCATCGGGATGTACGGTAGACAATTCGATCAAAGACTCGGACCATTACCCCATCTGGTGCTACATCACGCTCCCCGATTAATCGTAGGAAACAGTTCGTTCCTACAGCATCCACACAGCCCCGTACGCGTCAGTACTGCCTTTGGGACACAACAAGCGGAATGTGCGCTTTTGTTTCCCGCCGATCCGATTCAGTAACAAAAAGACAGTAAAAAGCGCTATTCGCTAACCATACCCGGTGAAAAAAGTCTCAAACCAGGAGCCGGACAGAAGAAAAAACGGTGAATTGGAACCGGAAAGCCGGGGTTTACATCGACATGAGCCGGGGTTTAGGGCAAAAAGACCCTTTCTTTTCGGGAAAAGAAGTAAGCATTTACCCCAAAAGAAGTAAGCATTTTCGGAAAATGCTTACTTCTTTTCCCCCATATCTCTATATGTTATTCAAATTACATCTATTGTCCCGAAAAATAACACTTATCCGGACCTTATAATCTTCTAACAGCCTTCTCTCAACAGTCCTTATCGGAACATCAAAAAGACAGATTATCCTCCCCGGAAGACGTATCGGATACATTTACGTCCACACAGCTTTCTTTCTGAAAGAAAATGAAAGATAAAACCAAAAATGCGATAAACTCCGGAACGAAATAGAGCCGTTTTTCCGGGGCAACCTGTGCCAAGAGCCGAAAAAATGAAATCTGAGAGCCTTCATTTGACATATTGCCAAAATGACAAACGATACTTCCGCCAATATCCGCCAAAGCGTCTCAAAAATCCCCTTCACATTCAAATATTTGCCTCCTAATTACTTCTGAATGTGAAAAAAAAACTATATTTGCAGCCTTGTATGCGACAGAAATCAATTAAAATGTAATCATAATAAATTAAAAGTAAAATGCAAAACAAAGGATTTGTAAAGGTTTTTGCGGTATTACTCACGCTGGTATGCGTGTTCTACCTCTCTTTCTCCTTCGTGACTCGCCATTATACCAATAAGGCAAAAGAGTTTGCGAAAGGCGATGTGAAAGTGGAGCAGGACTACCTCGACTCTCTCTCCAACGAGAAAGTATGGTTGGGTAACTATACGCTGAAACAGTGTCGTGAAATGGAAATCAGTTTAGGTCTGGACCTTAAGGGAGGTATGAACGTTATCCTCGAAGTGTCTGTACCCGATGTTATCAAAGCATTGGCTGACAACAAGCCCGACGAAGCTTTCAACAAAGCACTGGCCGAAGCTGCCAAACAAGCTACTACCAGCCAGGACGACGTGATCACGCTTTTTATTAAAGAGTATCACAAGACTGCCCCGGGTGCCAAGCTTTCTGAACTCTTCGCAACACAACAGCTCAAAGACAAAGTAAACCAGAAATCATCTGACGCCGAAGTTGAGAAGGTGTTGAGAGAAGAAGTAAAAGCTGCCGTAACCAACTCCTACAACGTGCTTCGTACACGTATCGACCGCTTTGGTGTGGTTCAGCCCAACATCCAGAGCCTCGAGGACAAAATGGGACGTATCATGGTGGAACTTCCGGGTATCAAAGAACCCGAACGTGTAAGAAAGTTGCTCCAGGGATCGGCTAACCTTGAATTCTGGGAAACATACAACGCCAAAGAAGTAGCTCCTTACTTGCAGGCTGCCGACTCTAAACTCCGCGCAGTCCTGGCACACGAAACTACCGCCAACGATACTGTTGCCGCAGTAGATTCGACAGCCTTGGCTGCAACAGAAGCTACTCCCGATAAAGCAGTCAGCGCCGCCGACAGCCTTGCTGCCGCACTGAAAGGCGGAGAAAAGAAACAGCAGGCTTCTTCTGCCGATCTGGAACAATTGAAAAAAGAACATCCGCTGCTGGCCATCCTGAGTGTAAACCCCAACGGAGGTCCCGTAGTAGGTTACGCCAACTACAAAGATACAGCTACTGTCAATTCATACCTCGCCATGAAGGAAATAGCTGCCGAACTGCCGAAAGATCTCCGTTTAAAATGGGGTGTTTCTCCGTTCGAATACGATCCGAAAGGACAGACTTTCGAATTGTATGCTATCAAATCGACCGAACGTAATGGCAAAGCACCGCTGGAAGGTGACGTTGTAACCGATGCCAAAGACGACTACGACCAATATGGCAAACCGTCTGTAAGCATGTCGATGAACTCTGACGGTGCACGCCGCTGGGCATTGCTGACCAAACAGAACATCAATAAGTCCATCGCCATCGTATTGGATAACTATGTATATTCCGCACCGAACGTAAGTAACGAAATCACAGGCGGTAACTCACAGATCACCGGCCACTTTACTCCGGAACAGGCAAAGGACTTGGCTAACGTATTGAAGTCCGGTAAGATGCCGGCTCCTGCACACATCGTTCAGGAAGACATCGTTGGTCCGTCATTAGGTCAGGAATCCATTAACGCAGGTATCTTCTCATTCGTTGTCGCTCTGATCCTGTTGATGATCTATATGTGCTCTATGTACGGATTCATCCCGGGTATGATTGCCAACGGCGCTTTGGTGCTGAACTTCTTCTTCACGCTGGGTATCCTTTCATCTTTCCAGGCCGCACTGACTATGTCAGGTATTGCCGGTATGGTGCTGTCACTCGGTATGGCGGTGGATGCGAACGTGTTGATCTACGAACGTACCAAAGAAGAGCTTCGTAGCGGTAAGGGCGTGAAGAAAGCATTGGCGGACGGTTATTCAAATGCCTTCTCTGCTATCTTCGACTCCAACTTGACTTCTATCATCACCGGTATCATCCTGTTCTACTTCGGTACAGGTCCGATCCGTGGTTTCGCCACAACCCTGATCATCGGTATCCTCTGTTCATTCTTCACAGCCGTGTTCATGACCCGTCTGGTTTACGAACACTTCATGAACAAAGACAAACTGCTGAATCTGACATTTACTTCACCTATCTCAAAGAAGATGCTGGTAAATACCCACTTCGACTTTATGGGTGGCAACAAGAAATGGCTGACTATCACAGGTGTGATCCTGCTGATCTGCATCGGTTCATTGGTAACCCGCGGTTTGAGCCAGAGTATCGACTTCACCGGTGGACGTAACTTCAAGGTTCAGTTCGAAAATCCGATTGAACCGGAACAGGTACGTGAACTGATTTCTAACAAATTCGGCGATGCCAACGTAAGTGTCATCTCTATCGGTACCGACAAGAAGACTGTACGTATCAGTACCAACTACCGCATTCAGGACGAAGGTAACAACGTGGACTCGGAAATCGAATCTTACCTGTACGAAGCATTGAAACCCATGCTGACTCAGAACATCACCCTGGCTACATTCATCGACCGTGACAACCACACAGGCGGCAGTATTATCAGTTCACAGAAAGTAGGTCCGAGTATCGCCGACGATATCAAGACAGCTGCTATCTGGTCGGTTGTATTTGCCCTGATCGCCATCGGCTTGTACATCCTGCTCCGTTTCCGCAACATCGCTTACAGTGTGGGTTCGGTAGCGGCTCTGACCAGCGATACGCTGATGATCATGGGTGCATACTCTCTGTGCTGGGGCTGGATGCCGTTCTCTCTGGAAATCGACCAGACTTTCATCGGCGCTATCCTGACTGCCATCGGTTACTCAATCAACGATAAGGTGGTGATCTTCGACCGTGTACGTGAGTTCTTCAGTCTGTATCCGAAACGCAATGTGAAACAGTTGTTCGACGACTCTCTGAACACAACTCTGGCACGTACCATCAATACCTCATTGAGTACGTTGATCGTATTGCTGTGTATCTTCATCCTGGGTGGTGATTCTATCCGCAGCTTTGCCTTCGCAATGATTCTGGGTGTTGTTATCGGTACACTGTCATCACTGTTCGTAGCTTCTCCGATTGCTTATATGATGCTGAAAAACAAAAAAGGTTCGGCACCGGCAACTACTACAGAAGAATAAAGCCTAATATATTATAAGGTATAAAAAAGCCTCCTTCGCGATTATGCGAAGGAGGCTTTTTGTTTCCAGTTAAGTTCTCCCCCATCAAAGTATTATCTAACGGTAAAGCATAAAGGGGCCTGAATACAGGCGCAGTTCACCCAATCTTCCGCATGATCATACGATCAGGGTGTCACACCTAATACAAAAAAGTAAGTGCATTCTTTCCCCGCCGGGAAGAATGCACTTGCACACAAACAAAACAAACAATAGGCCGATCTGTCACAGATGGGCATTGGCTTTTATTAGAACTGTCACGATCTTACCGGAAGGTATCCTGATTCTTTTTCTCAAGATTCATCTTTGCACCCGGCTTGAACCTCACCACTTTTTTACCCGGAATAGTCATAACTCCTCCGGTAGACAGATTATAGCCTTTCCGGGCCTTACGTTCCTTCACTTCAAAAGTACCGAAACCGACCAGCGTGACAGATTCTCCCTGATTTACCGCTTCAGCAATAGCATCCATCATACCTTCTACCACAATGGCAATCTGTTCTTTCTTCAAATTGCTTTTAACTGCAATACTCTTAATTAAATCAATCTTTTTCATGTTTAGCTTTTTATCAATAAATATTATAAACGTTTCGAGAACTACTGTCTCACACATCGAATCTGGAAACCAAATGCAGAATGATAAATTGATCTATGGGTTACTCCATCCGATTTCACCTGGATTCCCATTCCCCAGTACTGCTTGCCGAATCCATCGGCAATTGTAAAGTAATCACTCACCCAATAATAACCGACCACACCCGAATCATCGAGTTGCCCGTCGGCTGCCCTACGTGTTCCTGAGGCCGGAAGGAACTTGCCATTATTAAAGTTCCAGCCATTAGACCAACTGCCAACCCTGTTTTCAGTAGTAAATCCATACTTCGCAAACTCTTGCTCTTTAGGCAATTTCCAGGTTCCATTATCCGGAACACTGCCTCTGGAAATCTGCATATTTACATACTTTTGTGAATAACCAATCAAACGGCACGGGTCTCCACTACCATTTCTAAGATTAGTATAGGTATGTAACTCTTCCGATGCACCAATTGACCACTGAGAAGACCATACACGCCCTGTACTTACCGGATCGAACCAACTGACAGGACTTCCCGAATTGCTCCATGCAACGACTCCACGACTCTGGAAGAACGCTCCGGTCTCTTCTTTACTGTCCGTAAATACCAATGTTGCATTGTCAGTCCCGCGACCCGAGTTAGATACAGTTACATTAAACTCCATTGTTTGGGCACGTTTCCACACCGCATAGACATCGGTATCCTGACCGGATGGTGGCGTATAACTTGCACCTAAACCGTAGAACTGCCCGTTAATCATCCAACCGGTGAAGAAGAAATCCGCATTGCTGCATTTGAGTTTGGGGACCGCCAGGGTCGTAGCCTGTCCGGGCATCACATATTCATCCGCAGGTAACGTACCACCGGCATGACTGGTTCCCGAAGGCAGGTTCAAGTGATACTTTATCTTAGCTGCTTTCGTCCATTCGGCAGATACCTGCATGTTACCCAGAACGGGAATATTGGCTCCAAAAATGTAATGTACACCTCCGACACTCCAACCGGTATGTACCCACGTCGGATCACTACATACCAAATGGGTAGCGGATAAAGTCACCATCCTTCCCGGAACTATTTTCTGTAAAACAGGCAAAGGAGTTACAGAAGTGGTCCCTGCCGGAGTATTTGCCAGATAGCTTACTTCATAAAGCAACCACTTAGCGGTTATAGTCATATCCTTATTGACAGTAACCGATGTCCCCGGTGCCTTCTCTTGTCCATCTACCAGCCATGCCTGATGTACCTGCAAAGGATCACTGCTATGCAGTTGCACCGGCAGTATCACGGTGCTTCCCGGTGCCACGATTTCAGAACGCGGATAACCGGGTACTATTCCGGACGGTGGTTGCGATGAGTAAGTTACCTTATAATACCGCGTCCATTCGGGATATATTTTGAGGTCATTTGTCACAATCGTATTTCCGCCAAAAGCTCCTGCCGTCCATGCAGTATGTTTCCATCTCGGATCACTGCAAACCTGTAAACCTTGGGCTTCCGTTGCTAAAGTAACCGATGAATTCTGGGAAACTTTCACAGGAGACGGCAGAGTACCGCTGACAGTAACACCAGCAGGGGCATCCGCAGGCGCCTTTGCCAGATACTCAACCCAGCAGTCACGTGACCATACGGCAAAAGCCTTCCTGGAACCGGATACATGCATCACATAGTTTGCACCCAATAAATAATAAACTCCATCGATGCTCCATCCGGTATGCACATAACCGGAATTACTGCATACCAACTGGTTCGTCGAAAGTCTGATACTCGTACCTCCGGCAGCAACATAGACTCCCGGAACCGTTCCGGACACTAAAGCCGTACCTGCAGGAAGATTAGAGTCATACTCGAGAGAAGCACCTTGGCTAAAACTCGCATAGAAAAAGCCAGCACTACCGTTTATAGTAGTATTTTCTCCCAATCCAAGATTATTGTCCCAGCCAGTATGAGTCACAGACGGATCACTGAGAGTCAAAGGGGTAGAAGGCAGCGCAAAAGGTTTGCGTTGCTCCACAAAGTGGCCAGCCGGCAGTTCCGAGGTTAATGTTGCTCCTCCCGGCGGATAAGCATAATAATTGGCAATAACTAATTCCGGCCAATCGGTGGACGTATTATCTACGACACAACGAACCGGAAGAGCCACGTCCAAAGCAGTCGCCTGTATTACAGCATCCCCTCCCTGAAACCACAGCGAAGCAGGCTGCCATCCGATACTACCGGAAATGACAGAAGAACTCCAGTAATGTCCGGAGACACCCGGTTGCTCGATAAAGGTTCCATCTTCTTTGCGAGAACCCGATGCCGGAAAGTAAAATCGATCCTTTATCAATCTCCCGTGAACAACTTCACCAGTACCGTCTGTCGTAAGTCCCCCTATCGGTAACCAGGATCCTTCAGTTCTATATATACTGTTCAAAACAGTTTCCAAACGCTCCTTCACAGGCATCTTCCATTTCTTTCCCGGAGGAGCCCATCCGCGCTGCGTAAGATAACGGCAGATATCACCAATACGATTACCCGGATTATGAATATGTATCAATACATTCTCCAGATCTGCTCCGGGAGCTAAAGAGGCGGGATTAAACTTAGGAATGTTCGGAGATTGATTGGTTTTCCATACAGGATTCACTTCTGCTGCATCGAGCTGACGCACATCAGTTGCGCTGCTTCCTCCTTGCAGTGCAATTAAGGAACCATACAGAAAATACACTCCCTGTTTTTGGTTTCGGGCAGCAGGAACATACGACGGAACATCATCGAACGTCAATCTGCCTTGTGCCGCGTCCCAATAAATATTAGATGCGGCAGGGAGATCGTTATACACCCGATTCTCTATAACAACGACGGATTCTCCCGCAAGGCCCGACAGTTTAGCACTTTGTGGGCCCGCAGCCTCCTCGACAAAGAAGTAAACGGGGACAGAAGGCGAAGTAACTGGAGAGATAACCTCGCTATCCCGGTCCGGAGATGCGGGAGATATTGCCAGTCCAGACTTAGACGTACTTTCAAGAATACGGATCTGGTTGAAATCTCCCAACAAGAGTCCTTGAGAACCTGAAGCATAATTGCCGGAAACACCCATACCGGCAGCTTTCAGTTTTATTTCCCGGCGTAATCCTCCAACCTGAACATCAAGAGTCGTTTCTCCCTGCGCTCCCTTGGCAAAATCCAACTTAATGGCAGTCGAGTCTGCGGAGATCGAAGTGGTTTTAAGAGTCACACCGGCTATTCCGGACGACATGCTTACCACTCCCGGAGTAACCGTGCTTCCCGGACGGCTGTACGCATTGGTTCCTATCACACATACCGTAACATCCTTCTGTTCTTCATCCGTATAAAGCACATAAGAAGAATTCGTCAGCCCCAAATAATAAACACCATTACCTGTTATTTCATGCGAATCGTCTACCACCGTAACATTGCAAAGAATTCCGCTACTACCCGAAGGAGCAGCAATCGCCTCATCCATCGTAGAATAGCCTCCTCCTTCCACACGTACCAGATTTAGCGTATAAAGATAGTTTCTCTTAAATGCCAACTTTTCTCCTTTACTGTTTTTCAGGCTTGCGCGATAATAGTGAACCGGCCCGTTATCAAATTTACCGGCAAGAATAACATCCGAACGGTCAGCCGGGGCACCTGCCGTTTCATATACATAAACAGGATAGTCTTCACCTCCCATACCTGCGGTTGTATGCCCGGCGAATCCTGTTGAAGAGGCTATAATCGGATTGTCCAACCGGGAAGCACTACCCGATTTATGACCATAATCGGTAAATTGAGCCGTAACTGGTAAAGTTTCATTCACATTTCCATATTCAAAAGCAAGTGCTCCTTGTACCGGTACGTTAATAACAGACACTCCTGTCAAAATAAAACCATCGGAAGCATGTGCACCGGAAGCATCTACGTATAATTTAGAAACGATCCGTTTTAGGCGAAGAGGGGTACCGACAGTTCCTACAGTAGTACCTGTGATAATCTGTGGCAATGGACAATAGGCCGACATCGGGATCTTCTTCCCTGTAAAAGGAACTGTCGCTTGCGGAATTGCTAATGCAGAATTACCCGCCACAGGAGAATCCGACGGATCGCCATACAGAAGAAGATTGGTAACTGCATCGGATAAAGTTGTCGTAGTCGTAAGACTTCCCAACTTCGCCTGTATCAATTCATCGGCATTTGAAATCAACAGCAAAACCACTGAAGAATTGCAGGCACTTAATTGTGCATAAAGCTCTCCGGCCGAAGTCATATTGGCTTGTACGGCTTCCAAGAAAGTCGCATCTTTATCATTCCCCAGAAAAACCAACACCCAGGGAGGTCCCATGACGGTCTCATCGGCCGCTGTCCCCAAACGTGTGGCAGGAGATTCATAATCGCTCCCTTTATGAAGAGAAAGAAATACGTTCACTTTACCTTCAGGAGCCTCCGGAAGCGAGGGCGAACCTGTTACCGGAGAATCATCTGAACAGGATACCGGCAGAAAAGCCAATATCCCACACATAAGTATCCCAAGAAGGGATTTAATATTTTTATTCAAACACATTGTATTTTACTATTTTAAGTGACAGATTTTCCATTACTATTGACGGATGCAACGAGCATAATTAGAAGTAGCACTATACAGGCCACCAGTAATACCGCCGTCTCCTTGCGAAATCGTTACAGTAACCACACTGTTATTATTTCTACTACCAGCAGTTATATAAGAAGCCGCAATACCTATCTGTATATATCTTGCATAATACGGAAAATAAGTATTTAAAATAGGATAAAACCTTCCTTCCGAACTATCTTGATATGGATGGAGTAGAGCAGCCATCTCGTATATGTCAGGTAATCGCCATGTTTTGTTGTCCGGCAACTCTCCGGCAGCTAATTTCGCATTTATTTCATTTAGAGGGATACCTACTAAACGACATACATCACCAACTCCTCGTTTTAGCCCCTCTACACTATGTATTAACCTAGCGTTCTTATCATAATCAGTCGGCAGTAGTGACGGAATAGTTACACCATTTATGGGAAAGCTAGAATTAGCAACCGAATGGCTCCAGCCAGTACCCTTACTGCCAGCAGGTGCAAAAATTAGGGTTGCATCAGTAGAACCCGGATTAGAAAGTTCTAAATTAGTTGATGCAAACGGGGTCTCCGGTGTATTTACCCAATAAGGTTCTATCTTGACATCAGTGCTAACAACTATTTCATCTCCAAATCTATAACGATCACCATTAACCAGCAGTCCGGTACACATCTTGACAGGCGAAGAGTTTACTGCTACTACAACATAAAGCAAGGAATGTTTCTCTCCCATCTCTACGAAGTTAGTACTGTCAGAAAAACGCCAATAAAAAACAGCCCCAGGATATGGAGGGGTACAAACATACTCTATTTTACAAAGTTTAGTCCATTCAGGTATAATCTCCACTTCAGTGTTTCCTGCTCCATCAGTACCGATAACATATGAATCACCAAAATCAAAATGCCGTCCATTCACAAGCCACCCCGTATGCGAATACTTTGTTACCACTTTACCCCCTTCACGTACTTCGTAATCATTGAATTTTGTAGACAGCGCTGGCAATGTTATCGTTTCTCCTTCGTTCAACAATGCCGGTGGCGGAACGCTATACGAATTATTCTCTTGATTCAAAGGATTAGTATTCGAATACACTACACGATAAATCTTGGGATAATTATTCTCAGAATCAACAACGCAACGGATAGCTCCATCCCCCGACGAAGTAATCCAATCTTGTATGGAAGTACTTAGATATTCAAAGTAAAGTCCCCGGGCTGAAGCACTGATTGCAGCGGAAGCAGACCAATATCTCCCTCTAAGCCCATTTTCATTAGCTGGGAGATAATAGCGATTATTCGTACGAATTCCATTGCCAATAACAGTACTACCCTCACTCGAACTGCCAGAAATATAACCCCAACTCGGAATAGAAGCAGTAGTTTCCCGAATTCCATCCCCCAAAAGTTTCAATTCATCTAAAGTAGGCATCCGCCACCTCTTATTTCCGGGCCCCCATTCTCTTTGCGTTATAAAACGACAAATATCACCTTTCAGATTCTTAGGATCATGCAATCCCTTCTGAAGAATCAAATTCTCATCATCTCCCCCAACAACAGAAAATGCAGAGATCCAGACCGGAATAGAAATATAACCCCATTTTCTATCATTCTTATGTGTGGCCAGAAAATTATACCCGGTGTTATTCCCTTGTAAAGAACCCCAATAAAAAGACGCCCCTTGAAATTTCTCATGTTCCGCTCTGCATCCCGGTGCAGGAGTATCATCAAAGGTAAACTTCTCGAGAACCCTATCAAAATAGATATTAGAACCAGCAAACTCCACTCCTTCCACAGCGATTGTATGTGCAAATCCTCCTGCCATCAATAGCAAAGTGTCCGCAAGAGAAACTTTGTTCCGTTTTATGGTAAGAGTTCCCATGCCTGTTCCTGTATCCTGGTCATAGCTGTAATTGATCTTAGTCCGTGTCATATCAAATTTAGAACTCACAGGATCACCTGTAGAATTATAAGCATATAGTACAGGAGATAGGCTGACAGATACAGGAGGCAAATTTTTGGTTGTAAACGTAACAACACTCTCAGAAGCATACGAGTAACCGACATTGACCCGCGAGAAAACGATCTTTGCTCCGGGAATCGTATCATAAGCAGCCGTATTCTGCCATGGCTCCACACTTACATTCACATCGACATTCAGCGGATTCACAGTCAGCATATATCGATAGTAAGTATTACGCCCAAGTGAGTAGTCAGCCGGAATATCCGTACTCTTTCCCAATAATATTTGCCATGTTTCTGACACTCCATTACGTTCAGCCTCTATTTCCATAAAAGAAGCACGTCCCTTCCCTGCTGTATTATTCCAAATGTACTCCGGCAAGATAAAGCTATTCTTTCCCTGTACAACAGACGTATACGAATACCCTGAGGGAACGTCTTTCTCTCCCGCGATAGAAACAGGTGTAGAAAACGAACGCATATCAGTAACCGTAAGCCCACCGGAAAGCGGATAAGCAGAGGGGGAAAGAAAAGAGAACGAAGGTAACTGTTTAACAGTGACCTGCCTGATCTTTATATCTTCATCCGTATTTTTTCGTATCTCCAGACTCGCCTTTGAAGCAATGCGCTCCAACTCAACCGAGAACGCTGAATTCCAGGTTAATCCTTCATCCACACTGACTTCCCCTGTGACCGGAGTTGAAGACGACGAGTTTCTTATCCGGATATCCAGGTGCTTGCATACCACAAACTCTGTCGTATCTGCGGGTAGAGTAACCGGTACACTTTTAATTTCCGATAAAGATGGCTCTCCGGTTAATGCGGAATTCATACCCGTTGTTTCATTACCAATCACAAACAAATCGTAGTCGCCCGGACGAAGATAGAGTTTAAATACTCCTCCTGCATGTTCTAAACCAGATGATGAAGGGGCACTTAAATCAGTACGGCGATTCATTTCGACCTTTCCACTGTTTTTCGCTACAGCAATTACACGCAAACGCTTCAAAGTCACTCCGGACTCACTTCCTCCTAAGGTTATATTACGAGTCACCAGTTCTACTTCTACCGGATTGTCCCCCGAAGTATACTTTCCCATTTTATCTTCCAGTTCACAAGAGACAAATAACAGCAGCAAAGAGAAAATAGATATTCCCTTTACCTGCCTTATATACTTTTTCTTTAATAAACTCATTTTTATGAAACCAATTTAGACTCAATTTATTAATAGTATATTCAGACTCTCTTTTTGAGACTCCACGTACTTTTAAAAGAAGGTGTTTTGTTCCGGCCTACCTTGTCCTGACAAAGTACCTTCATCCCGGCGACAAAACAACCTTCCAACACGAGAGAGACACGAATTCACTCTAAAAAACAAATTCTATTTACCCATAAAAAAACATCCGTTGCCACTCCGTTTGAATTCTTACTTTCTTTGTCAGACCTCCGGAGTGGTACTGACAGTCTCCCAGCCATTTACCCGTAAAGAGACAATGACCCCGTCCTTAGAAAGCGTCAATTCGATCAGATAAGTATCCTCTCTGTCCAGATCTTCCTGGGTATTGTATGTGGGAGAGGACATAATAGCACTGATTAAATCTTTTGTGAATCCCGGAATAACATCTGTTCCATCGGGATTCAATAATTTGAGGAACAGATGTCCGTCAGTATACAAGCGCAATACGTCAAACTGGAAGACACGGGTATCATCCGGTTGAGAAGCGCTATAATAAGAAACGTATATAATCGTACCGGCATCGGCCGGCGTAACATTTTCTGAATTAAAGCGTCCGTTATCGGAAGTGATACGGGCTGATGAGCCATCAACGATCCCTTTTACACGGACTTCTATTTTATTCGTATTTTTCATTAAATCTATTACACCTGTCCCACCGTTATCAGCTGTGATCTCCACGGAGTCCAGGCGGCCAAAAAACAACTCACCAAGTGAGTATCCCAAATTTTCTTTCTGCTCGAAATCAGCTTTAACACGAAAGTCGGAAAGAGTGGTAATTCCCGGAGAAATGCCGGAGCTAAACTGTTGGGGAAGGCCTGTCTTAAAAATACCGACCTCGTAATCATGGACTTTACCTCCCAGGCACAGGAAGGTCCATTTCCCTTCAGGCAGGTCTACGGCCATTCGGTAACCATTCTTCAAATGCGCTCCTTCATCCCGGAACATTTTACGATAAATGCCGAGAGAGTCGAACGCATACACATCTATATGGTGGACAGCTTCTCCAAAACGGTCGCCCTCACCTGTATGCAAAAGATAACGCGGCTGCAACATAAACATCCGTGAACATTTACTCAAGTCCTCGTAAACACAACTGCTAAATAAGGCTGTATAGAGAGCCAGTCCTAAAATGAGTGAAATAAGCAGAAAAAACGAAGTACTGTTTTTCTTCCCGACAAATATCATATATCAACTAATATAAAATAAGAAACATTCAAATTGTATCCGGTGCGGGGTATTTCCCGCACCGGAAAAAGACAGAGTAAAGTTAAACTTCAGGCTTAACCTGAACTACAGTCCACTGACCTATGCTTACAGTAAGATCTACAGAAACAGTTTCCGGATCGGGGTCCGGAGTTACAGGAGGAACCGGAACATCCATAATATCCTTGATATCGGCAAGGTCAATAAAGTATACCTTACCGGCTTCAAAGTCTGTAATATAGTTAGTAGCTGTATTATCCTTTAAAGCAACCACATTAAGCCAGCCGGTTTCCGGACCTGAGCCACCAACTTTCTTATCAAACTCAACTTCCATGATAACATGGACCGATTTCTTCATAACATCTTCCTTTGTGGTAGGAGAAGAAAGATCTTGTTGAGGGAAGAAGTTATATCCATCGGCTTGTCCACCCGCAATCTGAGCCACTCCAATTCCTACACCTGCTCCTAAATCAGTATTAAACATTTTCGCAAACTGACCAGATGGAGCATAACCCGTCCCCCAAGCAGCTGACGCAATTCTGGTCAATGAAGCAGCACCTCTAGTAAGCTTAACATTATTAATGTAAATCCCCTTTATCTTTAAATCATTCAGATGCGTCCAGGGGCCGGCTAGACTACCCTTTACTTCCACACGCGCCATATCAGGGTTTATTGTCGGAGTGCAAGTTGCATTTCCTCCACCTCCAGGATTTATCGCTGCTCCACCAAACAAACGCACTTTGCTTGATGTAGCTGACCCTTGACGAGTATTTACATTATCGGTTTCAGTAACATTATCACCATTCGCCTCTACATCAATCCAAGTTGCCGCACCGGAGACTGTAATGGTTTTCATCACACCATCTGTAATGGTTTCGCTAATTGTATTAGTAATAGCACCATTCTGTCCGACCCGCGCAATAATAGTTACATTACCATTGATAGTCACTTTATTACCTGTAGTAGTCTCGGGATCAATAGCTCTGCTCGAAGCTCCACCAAATTTAGGTAAATTCACGGTCAGAGCCACCGTTTTAGGAGCACTCTCCGTAATTTTCTCATCGTTGCTGCATGCAGCAAACGTCATGGTTGCGGCCATTAAGGCCAGAATCGATTTTGTAATTTTCATTTCTAATAAAAAATTAAATTCAACAATAAATAAAGAATCATTAAACTTCTTTATAGTATTAAGGTATAAGTATAGTGTGCTTTACTCTTCTGAGGCAATTCGTTCCAACTCCTCCTTAAGCCCCATGAATCTGGGAAGAAGTGCTACAATATCGGAATCCATCTCTGTCCGGTATACGTATTTGGCATCCTTGCGGCATGCCTCCAACAGCAGCTCCGCTGCCGTCTGATAATCTTCCAGCCGCGCATTTACGATCGCCCGGAGATACTCAACCGCAGCTGTTTGAGGCAATTGCTTTAACAGTTCCTCCGACTTGGCATGATAACCCAAACAGGTCAAAGCGACAGCGGTATTGTAGTCCGGATATTTCTCCAGAATACCCAAGGCCTTCTGATACTCGCGATTGGACAGGGCTTCAAGTCCCTGGGCATACTCCTCACGTTCAGGAGTAATATGGTTTACACTATCACCTGCTATATCAAAGCGACGTGCCAAAGAAACATCCGCCAGATCGGCAACAGACGCAATCACAAATGTCAGTGTATCTGCCGGAGGAAGACTCCATACACTATGATCCGTAGCAAGGACATTACCCCGGAGCGTGATATGCAATTTCTTCATGCCTTCACATACCGAGATACGATACGTATACAGGTAAGAGAAGTCCTCCGAAGGATTGGCTGTTTGATTTACCATCGCACTATCAGCGTAAGGGAAACGGATGATACGATCACGAATCAAATCCTGATGATCCCGATTATATTCATTCTCGGCAATTGCCCTTCTGAAATAGCGATGGGAAGCAATCTCAACAGAATCCTGACGGGTAAAACTGTAGTTGCGAATATCTTCAAGACGTCCTCCGGACAGCCAGAGTTCCTGAAAGCGGGAAGGAACATCCTCGACTGTCATTGCACGAGGTAAACGATAAGCTGGCCAAAAGCCCGTACGACGATCGTATTTCTTCTGATACGAAGCACGTATGCCAACCGTGTCATAACCGGCGATAAACTTTTCCACACTACGTTCCAGCACATCACGTTGCATGTGCTGCTTCAAAGAGTTTCGGTTTCCCTCTACTTTCGTACTGATCCATCCATGACGCTTATCCATAAGCGTTTTCCATTTCAGGTAGGCCAAACGTCTGCGCCGCTCTGCTTCATAGACCTTCCAGAAAAGTCTCTGCCGTGCAAAAATATCCTTGCGAATGCCCTCACGATCCACAAAAGCGCTGTCATATTTGCTCTCCGGAATAATACCTCTCAGAAAATCATCATATGCTTTATATTGATTTTCCTGCATACGAATAAATTCTTTTCCCCGTAGAATGACAGGAGATAGTAAGACAGAAGAGTCTTTTTCTATCAGTTCCGGATGCATTGTCAATTTCCAGCAACTATCCAAAAGAGCCTTGGGAGCCTTTACATAAAACATCAGGGTGACTTCACCGTTACGCTCCATGACGCGCTCTATACTTTTACGTTGGGCAACAATATCAATACGGTCGAGATCAATTGACTTCCAGATATCTTCCTCAACAGAATTAACCGCAGAAACGGAATTGTCAACAACCACACTGTCCCGGAAACCGACAGTCTCCGAAACCATAAAAGCGCCATCCGCAGAAGAAGTGCCAGGCAACTCGACAGTAGCTCCGCTGGCTTGCATAAACAAACGCATAGTCAAGGGAGAATTGGAACTGCATGAATATATCAGCGTACAGAGACAAAGTATCGATACGACCTTAGAAATACGATACCCTCTTGATATAGTGATGAACTTTTTTTGATGTATCATCTTGCAACAGAATAAGAAATGAGATTAATAGATTAGAATAAATAGACTATATTTACTGCCAGCTTAGTCGGAACCAAACGCACCCCCTCAAGAGTAGCAACTTTCTGCCCGCATGTCTTACACACATATTTATCATTATGAGTCCACAACACACCAAGGCCAGCCTCAAACTCTAAATTCCAATGGGGAGAAAGAGGACGGTTATACCCCAAAGAAAATCCGCCGCCAAAGCCGTAGCCTTCATAACGATATTTACCACCAAAAACACCACCGACATTATACATGGTACCCACTCCTTGGATTCCGAAAAAATAAGAACGCCCATAAGCCTCACGAACCCAATAGCGAATCCCGGGAGAAGCAGACAGGTTACGAAGTCTCGCATCCCCGAAGGAGAAAGGATTATATTGAAGAGGAAAATGGAAAGTCCAGCGATGGGAAAACTTCAGTCCGAACTCAAGATTCATATTGGTAGTACCCCAACCCAAAACATTAGTTTGCAAAGAATAAACCTGTCCACAAGCTATTTCGACTCTTAAAAACATAGAAGAAACAACCAACAGGAAGAGAAACACAAATCGCTTAAACGCCATAACTATTATTCAACTTGTTTTACTTTTAAAAACCATTAAACCTACCGGATACATAAAATCCGTAATATCTTATACTCTCCCATCGAACCACATCACAATTCGATTGTTACGGGTACCAAAGCAATTGCTTACCATAAAACATGCATCTTTAATCTTTCCACCCCAAAGTGGTTCATCTATCTCAATAGGATAGATTTCAGGAATAGAAGCATCTAATTATCAGAGTTATGTATACAGGATTGTTTCGCCCAAAGAGATTCTGCACAATATCTGTATACTGATTTTAAGCAGAAAGCTGTATAATAATATATTATATCAAAATTTGGCGAAACATATTATGAAACATTTTGCCTAAAAAAAGAGTATATCAAACTATAATTTATTGATAGCAACATGAAACTACATTACAAAAAAGAACATACTTCATGCACTAACTATAAAAGCGAGTCGTATGAAGGGTTTGGAATAGGGAAGTTTACAAAAGGAGACAGCTTCAACAGTCAGACTTTATCTGTCAAAACAAATTTCTTGATCTTCATCTTGGCAGGCGAAGTAGAGATAGTCCCCAAAGGGGCGAAAGCAAGAAGAGCAAAAGCCAAAGAATTCTTTTTCATCTCGGCATTATCAACTTACGAGATACAGGTCCGAGAGTCCGGACGATATATTTATATGAGCTTCCTATACAGTGACATCAAACTCTGCGAAAAGTACATGTTAGAGAGCTATTTGAAAGCCACAAAAAGTATCTGTAAAGACATTGAGATACTACCTGTACGACATCCGCTGAACTTGTTTTTAGAGTTAATGGAAGTCTACCTGAAAGCGGGGGTTAATTGTAAGCACTTGCATGCCATTAAAGAAAAAGAAGTCTTTATTATTTTAAGAACAAGCTATAACAAACAAGAGATCGTAAATCTGTTTCATGAGATCATCGGAATGAACGTAAGTTTTAAAGCGGCTGTCTTACTCCATGCAGATTATGTAAACAGCCGTGAAGAATTAGCGCAAGCAATGGGAATGAGTATTACCGATCTTGCCAGAAAGTTCAAGATGGAGTTTGGTGAATCAGTATATTCATGGTTGATGAAACAAAAAAACAAGAGAATTATCAGCCAGCTGAGCCAGCCTAAAACGACCATTAAGGAAATTGTGTATGAATTTGGATTTTCCTCCGCTGCCAGTTTTAATAAATACTGCAAAAAGAATTTCGGCAATTCACCAAGAGAACTGGTCAAGCAGTTAAAAGACAACCATACTGATAGACAGAAGATTAAAACATAGAACCGGACAAGGTAAAGTAAATGGTCGTTTTGGATAAGTGATTCTTTTCGCAGGTGCATTATCTTTGCACCCGACAAGCAAGAATCACTAAAGTAGCTTTATGGCTAATGAAGCCAAAGATATGTTTAATCCGGATTTTGCTCTTGTCATCTATCCTATTGAGATAGATGGAACTACAACTGTCCCAAACGGAAAAAGCACTTAAAAAAAACTCTGACTACGCACGAGGTACTTTTCCAAGGACCGATCAGATATAGCCTCCTACCGAAGCCGCAACTTTCTCGTTAATCTTATCGATAACTTCATTGTTAAAAGACTGAAGGTAAATTTGAGTTGTGGCTTCGGAAGTATGCCCAAGTCCCTCACTGATAGATGCGACAGAGAACCCCTCTTCTTTAGCGATTGTAGCCCAGCTATGACGCGCCACATAGGTAGTCAGCACAAGCGGAAGATGCAAGCGTTTTCCCAAACGCTTCAGCAAACGGTTGACATTACCCAAGGCATAACGATACTGGATATAAGACGTACGATCCGAAAAAGAGGTAATATACGGTAATACATAAGGATAAGAATCCCGATATTTCTCGATCAAAGCCGCCAGAGGAGGAATCACACGAACTTGCATACGCTGCCCGGTTTTATTACGCTCATAATAAATGATTCCATTGATTATCGAGTCATGTTTAAGAAAAACAATATCTACAAAAGGCATACCACGGGCATAGAAGCTAAACATAAAAAGATCCCGGGCGCAATCCATCAAAGGCTCAGACGACAGATCAGCGGAAGCTATACGGGCAATATCATTTTTGCACAAAGCACGCTTCGCAGTCTCTTGATTCTGAAGCCTGAGTTCTCGGAAAGGAGACTCGGATCCCATATTTATACCTTGTCTTCGAGCTTTGTTATAAACGGCACGAAGATTACGAATATACATACTAACGGTATTTTCAGAAATACCTCGCATACGCAAAAAATGGATATAATCCGTAAGAAAGCAATAGGTCAGCTCACGAAACGTAATCCTCTGCCCACGCAAAAAACGACGTAAAGAGTACAACCCGCTCAAGTACAGCCCTGCCGTACCGGAACGTCCTTCCTGCCGGAGCCTCTCTATCTCACGCACAGTAAATGTATCGACATATCGCAAATTACGTTCCGCACGGTACTTATCCATTAGTTGAGACAGGCTAAAGTCCGGCATATTCTGTTGGAGAAAAGCAAAAACCTTCAGCAATCGTTCACGCTCCTGAGAGATAGCATCATTAATAACGCTTAAGTCCTTGCGTTTAAGATTTCCGGTTGCCGAATAGACAACACGCTCACGCTCTGCAGAGAAATTAGAAGTATGAATCTTCCACCCAAGAGAATATTCACTTTTACGCCTGTGATATACCACACGAATAATAAGAGGATAAATCTCACAATCATTGTTACGATGGGTATTTAACAATACCCTGATACTTAACTTTCCAATTTTCTTCTCCAAAATAAATTATTATTTATAGATTCATTATGTTATATATAAAATACAAAAATAGAAATTCTCAACGTCCCTATAACAAATAAAAAAGAAAATAGATGAATAAGGAATAAGAAACTCTACTAAATTGCTTCCGACTCAACATAAACCTGTTTTATATATAATAAGGTATAAGACAAATCTGATATCACAAAAGAGAAAGTCAGCAAATAAAAAACGCAATTAACCATTATCAGTTAACTGCGTTTTAATATTGTAGCCCCGAGGAGAATCGAACCCCTATCTAAAGTTTAGGAAACTTCTATTCTATCCGTTGAACTACAGGGCCATGATAGATATCGACTGCAAAGATAACGCATTCTCCCGATTTGGCAAACCCCGAAGAATAGATTTATACAAGAAGAATATGCAAATACCTCCTATATCAATAAAGAATAGACGAGCGATCACAAGAATGAACTCAAAACACAAAAAACGAAAGAAAATTCAATTAAAATACAATCATATATCTACCTATCAAGCCGATTGAAGAGCAATTCGTCAGAAGAAGGGTGAAGAAGCAATATCAATCTGCTTGTCAGAATGCCTATATTCGGACAAAATGCAGACATTTTGCTTACTCCGGAGAACAAAATAGCAGCAAAACGGGTATCTTTTAATAAAGCCCTACAGATAAATCAGAAAAGATTTTGTTAAGTCACTTAACTTTGCGAACTTTGCCTGCCACATATATAGGGAAGTGACAAACAAAAAAGACACGCTGGTGGTTAATATTCTAAGAACACACTAACACCGGTTAATGTTAATCCTAAATTTAAATATATAAATAGAATTATGGCAGACGAAATGATGGTTAAAGAATTGGAGGAAGTGGTTGTTCGCTTCTCCGGCGATTCCGGCGACGGTATGCAGTTGGCCGGCAACATCTTCTCGAACGTGTCGGCTACGGTTGGAAATGACATCTGTACATTTCCCGATTATCCGGCAGATATCCGTGCTCCGCAAGGGTCGCTGACAGGTGTGTCAGGTTTTCAGGTACACGTTGGCGCAAGTAAAATATTCACCCCCGGTGATCATTGCCACGTATTGGTAGCCATGAATCCCGCCGCACTGAAAACTCAAATTAAATTCTGTAAACCGCAGGGACTGGTCCTCACTGACTCCGACTCCTTCGGAGAAAAAGATCTGGAAAAAGCACAGTTTAAAACAGGCAACCCTTTTGAAGAGCTGGGAATCAAACAACAAGTGCTCGAAGTGCCCATCTCATCGATGTGCAAGGAGAGCCTCAAAGACTCCGGACTGGACAACAAAGCCATGCTGCGTTGCAAAAATATGTTCGCCCTCGGATTAGTATGCTGGTTGTTCAACCGTAACCTGTCCGCCGCAGAGAAAATGTTGAACGAGAAGTTCGCCAAGAAACCGGAAATTGCCGCTGCCAACATCAAAGTGCTGAACGACGGTTACAATTATGGAGCCAATACGCACGCTTCTACTTCCACTTACAAAATTGAAAGTAAAACTCCGAAAGCCGCAGGACTCTATACCGATATCAATGGTAACAAAGCTACATCGTACGGTCTAATCGCCGCTGCGGAAAAAGCCGGGTTGGAACTCTATTTAGGATCATATCCTATTACTCCCGCTACCGACATCCTGCACGAGCTTGCAAAACATAAATCAATGGGGGTGAAAACCGTTCAGTGTGAGGACGAAATTGCCGGATGTGCTTCGGCCGTTGGTGCGGCTTTTGCAGGCGATCTGGCTGTAACAACGACTTCGGGACCGGGTGTCTGCCTGAAAAGCGA
This sequence comes from Bacteroides sp. NGMCC 1.200775, assembly GCF_040798045.1. NCBI lineage: Bacteria > Pseudomonadati > Bacteroidota > Bacteroidia > Bacteroidales > Bacteroidaceae > Bacteroides > Bacteroides sp. NGMCC 1.200775. The sequence goes on from NZ_JASCQK010000007.1 coordinate 168,664, forward strand.
AGCCATGAACCTGGCTGTTATTGCCGAACTGCCATTGGTCGTAGTCAATGTACAGCGCGGGGGACCTTCTACCGGTATGCCAACCAAATCGGAACAAACCGACCTGTTGCAAGCCCTCTACGGACGCAATGGTGAAAGCCCGATGCCCGTCATTGCAGCCACTTCGCCCACTAACTGCTTTGATGCCGCCTACATGGCTGCCAAAATAGCTCTTGAGCACATGACTCCGGTAGTACTGCTGACCGATGCCTTCATCGCCAACGGTTCTGCGGCCTGGAAACTTCCTAACCTGGACGAATATCCGGCTATCAAACCGCCGTATGTGACACCGGAGATGGCCGAAACATGGACTCCGTTCCAACGTAACGAAAAGAGCGGCGCGCGCTATTGGGCCGTTCCCGGAACAGAAGGATTCATGCACCGCATCGGCGGACTTGAAAAGAGTAATGAAACAGGTGTGATCTCTACAGAACCTGAGAACCACCAGAAAATGACGCTTCTACGCCAGGCTAAAATAGAAAAGATAGCCGACAGCATCCCCGAACTTGAAGTACAGGGCGATACTGATGCCGACCTGTTGGTAGTTGGCTGGGGCGGTACTTATGGACATCTCTATTCAGCTGTGGAACATATGCGCAAAAACGGAAAGAAAGTGGGACTTGCCCATTTCCAATATATCAATCCGCTGCCTAAGAACACTGCTGAAGTACTGAAGAAATACAAAAAGATCGTGGTGGCCGAACAGAACCTGGGACAATTTGCAGGATATCTGCGCATGAAAATGCCCGGATTGAATATCAGCCAGTTCAACCAGATAAAGGGCCAGCCGTTCGTAACGAGAGAACTTGTAGAAGCATTTACTAAATTATTGGAGGAATAAGAGATGAGCGAAACAGCATATACAGCAAAAGATTATAAATCAGGCCAGCCTCGTTGGTGCCCGGGATGTGGTGACCACGCTTTCCTGAACTCTCTGCACAAGGCCATGGCCGAACTGGGAGTAGCTCCACACAACATTGCCGTAATCTCCGGCATCGGTTGTTCTTCCCGTTTGCCTTATTACGTCAACACTTACGGTTTCCATACCATTCATGGACGTGCAGCTGCTGTCGCAACAGGCGCCAAAGTAGCTAATCCGAATTTAACCATCTGGCAGATTTCCGGTGACGGTGACGGGCTGGCCATTGGCGGCAATCACTTCATCCATGCGGTACGTCGCAATATCGACCTGAATATGATTTTGTTGAACAACCGTATCTACGGTCTGACTAAAGGTCAATATTCTCCGACTTCCGACCGTGGTTTCGTCAGCAAATCGTCTCCTTACGGAACCGTAGAAGACCCGTTCCATCCGGCAGAGCTCTGCTTCGGAGCGCGCGGACGTTTCTTTGCGCGTTGTGTAGCAGTAGACGGACCGGCATCTGTCGAAGTCCTGAAAGCTGCCGCCAACCATAAAGGGGCATCAGTCGTAGAAGTTTTGCAAAACTGTGTCATCTTCAACGACGGCACACACGAATCGGTAGCAACCAAAGAGGGACGTTCTAAGAATGCAATCTATCTGGAGCATGGCAAACCGATGCTCTTCGGTGAGAACAAAGAATTCGGACTGATGCAGGAAGGTTTCGGACTGAAAGTGGTGAAAGTAGGCGAAAACGGCATTACGGAAAAAGACATCCTGGTTCACGATGCCCACAGCCAAGACAACACTTTGCAACTGAAGTTAGCACTGATGGAAGGACCGGATTTCCCGATTGCACTCGGTGTGATTCGTGACGTGGAAGCTCCAACCTATAACGATGCAATCGTTGAACAGATCGACGAAGTGAAAGGCAAAAAGAAGTATCACAACTTCAAGGAGTTACTGATGACCAATGAAACATGGGAAGTAAAATAAAACACCCTTCCCGTTAATTCATATGATCTAAAAATAAGGGGTATCGTTCAACGATACCCCTTATTTTTAGATCATATCTGTCCCAGCATCGTTTCATTCCTTCCATGTATGCTCTGGTCTGTATTTCTTCACAAACAATTCCGGTCTGTCCGTAGCCAACACATCCACCCCAAGTTCAATAGCTTTCCGGTCGGACTCTTCCACATTGTCGGTGCCCAATGCCAACGCAAGCACCCTCAATCCTTTTTTATGGCAACGCTCCACCAAATGCTTATCCAATGAATCGATCCGGATAACTGCAATATCAGGGTTTATTTCCGCTATAACCTTATCAAGTTCGGCACCACCTCCCACATACGCTTGCAAAGTCCGTACTTCAGGAGCCGCCTCACGAAATGCTTTTGCTTGTTTGTCCGACCAGAAAGTGAATGTACAATTTTCCAGCATTCCTTCTCTGCGCACCAGGCCGAGCAATTGCCCGAAGTCCCCCGAACGATAATCGAGGGTCAGTTTTAATCCGTTCTGTTTAGCCTTGCGCAATAAAACCTCCAACCGGGGTACACGCTGCCCCCTGAACTCTTCTCCGAACCACGAACCTGCGTCCAGCGTATCAATATCCGCCGAAAGCCATCCGGAAATCGGTCCTGTTCCATTCGTCGTACGGTCTAAAGTAGAGTCGTGTAACAAATAAAATACACTGTCCTTGCTGATACAGACATCACACTCCATAAAGTCAATCTTATACTTTATACAAGAATCCGCTGAAGCCAACGTATTTTCCGGCGCGATGCAATCGGCTCCCCGGTGCCCGCTCAGTTCCGGCAGCCGGACGGGATCACTCTTACAAGCCCCGACCGATAAAGCAAAAGACGTATAAACAGCTATTGAGAATATTTTAGAAAATTTATTTTTCACTTTAATTATATCTTTCCACGTTTCATTATAGTGGTGACAAAGATACATAAATCTCTTCTTTCTTGCTTGCCATCAGAAACCATTTTATAAAAAAACAGCCTGCCTTCTTCTCCCCGACCCATAATCAGAGAGCAAGAAGGCAGGCTGTCCGGTCATCACCTTTTCTATCTTTTTTACTCTTTCTCACCGAAAGCAAGATCGCCCGCATCGCCCAAACCGGGAACAATATACGAATGCTCATTAATCTCAGGATCGATAGCGGCACACCAGATCGTAGTTTTATCTTCCGGCAGAATAGAGGCTATATGGTCTACAGCCCTCTGGCTGGCAATAATCGAAGCGACATGAATCTCAGAAGGATGCCCCTTGGTCAGCATAGCCTGATAACTCAGCTCCATACTGCCACCTGTGGCAAGCATCGGGTCTGTAATGATAAGAGTTTTTCCGTCAATACGCGGTGAAGCGATATATTCAATATGTATGTCAAATTTCAGCGTATCTTTGTACTTGCGATAAGCTGAAACGAACGCATTCTCAGCATAATCGAAGTAACTCAGGAAACCCTGGTGGAAAGGCAGGCCGGCACGAAGTATCGTACTGATAACTAACTGATTGTCCGGTGTACTAACAGGTGCTATTCCCAACGGGGTCTGTATCTCCTTTACCGAATAAGCGAACGTCTTGCTCATTTCATAAGCCATTACCTCGCCGATACGTTCAATATTACGGCGAAAACGCAAGCGGTCGTTTTGAACCTCAACGTTCCTTATCTCTGATACATACTGATTCAATATTGAGTTTGTCTCACTTAAATTAATAATCTTCATCTTTTCAACTGCGTTTTAATATTCAGGTTTTATACGGTGCAAAGTAAGTGATAATCTTTCAATTTGCAACGTTCAGTTTGCAGATATTGTTACGTAAATATAAAACGGTTTCTATTAAAGAAAAATTTCTCTAATATATTCTTTGTTTCCAAAGAAAGCATTACTTTTGTAGTCGATTTACAAGGGTATGTTTAAAAACATTCCTCTCCAAATGCCAGAAAGAGATAATAAACAATATACCAATTTTAATTAATTCAAAAGAAAATGGCAAATTTAGATTTAAGCAAGTACGGTATTACAGGTGTTACTGAAATTGTGCACAACCCGTCTTACGATGTATTGTTCGCTGAAGAAACCAAACCGGGTTTGGAAGGTTTTGAAAAAGGTCAAGTAACAAACATGGGCGCTGTAAACGTTATGACTGGCGTTTATACAGGACGTTCTCCTAAAGATAAATTCTTCGTTAAAGATGCTACCAGCGAAAACACAGTATGGTGGACTTCTGAAGAATACAAAAACGACAACAAACCGGTAGACCAGAAATGCTGGAACGCCGTTAAAGATTTGGCAACTAAAGAACTTTCTAACAAAAGACTGTACGTTGTTGACGCATTCTGTGGTGCTAACGAAAATACTCGCCTGAAACTGCGCTTCATCATGGAAGTAGCTTGGCAGGCTCACTTCGTAACAAACATGTTCATCCGTCCGACAGCTGAAGAATTGGCTAACTTCGGTGAACCTGATTTCGTTATCATGAACGCTTCTAAAGCTAAAGTTGAAAACTACAAAGAACTGGGTCTGAACTCAGAAACTGCTGTTGTATTCAACTTGACTGAGAAGATCCAGGTTATCCTGAACACTTGGTATGGTGGTGAAATGAAGAAAGGTATGTTCTCTTACATGAACTACTTGCTGCCATTGAAAGGCATGGCTTCTATGCACTGCTCTGCTAACACAGATAAAGAAGGTAAGAGCTCAGCTATTTTCTTCGGTCTGTCCGGTACAGGTAAAACAACTTTGTCTACTGACCCGAAACGTCTGTTGATTGGTGACGACGAACACGGATGGGACGATGAAGGTGTATTCAACTTCGAAGGTGGTTGCTATGCTAAGGTTATCAACCTTGACAAAGAAAGCGAACCGGACATCTGGAACGCTATCAAACGCGACGCTCTGTTGGAAAACTGTACTGTAAACGCTGAAGGTGAAATCAACTTCGCTGACAAATCAGTAACAGAAAACACTCGTGTTTCTTATCCTATCTACCACATCGAAAACATCGTTAAACCGGTGTCTAAAGGTCCTCACGCAAAACAAGTTATCTTCTTGTCAGCTGACGCATTCGGTGTATTGCCTCCGGTATCTATCCTGAACCCGGAACAGACTCAGTACTACTTCCTGTCTGGATTTACAGCTAAATTGGCTGGTACAGAACGTGGTATCACTGAACCGACTCCGACATTCTCTGCTTGCTTCGGTGCTGCTTTCTTGTCACTGCACCCGACTAAATACGGAGAAGAACTGGTTAAGAAGATGCAGAAGACCGGTGCAAAAGCATATTTGGTTAACACAGGCTGGAACGGTACCGGCAAACGTATCTCTATCAAAGATACTCGTGGTATCATTGACGCTATCCTTGACGGTTCTATCGACAAAGCTCCTACTAAGGTTATCCCTTACTTCGACTTTGTTGTTCCGACAGAACTTCCGGGTGTTGATCCGAAGATCCTTGATCCTCGCGATACTTATGCTGATCCTGCACAGTGGGACGAAAAAGCAAAAGATCTTGCAGGTCGTTTCATCAAGAACTTCTCTAAGTTCACTGGAAACGAAGCTGGTAAGAAGTTGGTTGCTGCTGGTCCGAAACTTTAATCAGACAAAGTTAACAACTTTAAATAACCGAAAGGCGACTCCGCAAGGAGCCGCCTTTCTTTTTATCCTGTACTACAAAATCCACCGATTAGCATCTTTTCTTAATTAACATTGTTAATACCGTTTTCATATTACTTTTTTCCTATATGCAAACAACAAGTCTTCTGCTTGTAAAAGACTTGTTATTTGTTAGCAGAACGCTTGTTTTAACAAGGTGTTAAAACAAACGTTTCAATATCAAAAATCTCACACTCCATTTTGCTGATTTTCAAGATATCAGATAAAAAACAAGCCCTATTCTTTAAATATATCGCCATTCTTTTCTCAAAGACATAATTGTCGTTCTGATAAGTAGGCCCCCGCTTGGAGATAGAAAAAAACGTTAGCTGACCGATACAAGCCTCCGATATGGATACGGAATAAATCTTGCAAAAATGATATTTGCGGAAAGAACGGAATTATCTAATTTCTCAGAATACGATAAACCACATTGAAAAAATCGACAACCCTTATAAATGATATAATAAAAACAATGATAAAAATTTCAGCAGAAAAATAGCATAAGTTCTTTCAGTACTTAGGAATTATACGGAAAGACAACAGATAGCTCTTAGAACCAGTTAACCATTGCATTTGCAATTATTAGTATTTATTATGGGGTCAAAGATAACAATAAGTTAATATCCCTACAACTTTTTACTATATTTTTTTTATACCAACGTAATTTACATAATAAACATTTAATATTATTAAGATTTTCATTTATTCGGTTAGCACTGAAATGGCAGAAGAAACATGCGGATAGCGTTCACAACTCTTCCCATAAACAATAATCAACTATATTCCAGATACATATATAAGTAAAAGGTAGAAAATAGGTATTATACCTCCCACTCAAAAGCATTAAAATATTCGGCCAAGCATCTTCACCGTTTTACACTCCACTTAGTACACCATTAATAATCAATCTAATACAGATGGTAAAAGTACTGAAAGAACCTATCTCATTTAGCTCTATTTTTTCCAGATAACAATCAGCATAGTTCAGCAAGGTTATTGAACAGACTTAATATTATAAACCAAAAGCTAATGCCTATGAGAACCTGAAAGAATCCTCCCAAATCGATGTAGATTAGACAGTCTGATCTATATCCTCCAAATCACATTTTTATGTTTAACCGAATAATTTAATGTATGACAAAAAGAACTAACCTGTTTCCGAAGCTCACATGCCCTCGAGAAATGCACTTTTTGAAAATAGCAGGCATCAGTCTCCTGTTATTCTGCACGACATCACAAGTTGCCGTAGCAGACACTTATGAAACATATGCTGTTACAGCCACACAGCAGAGTAAAACGGAGAAACTCACAGGTAAAATAGTCGATGAAAACGGAGAAGCCATTATCGGTGCCTCTGTAAAAGTACAAGGAAGCACTATCGGCACCATTACCAACCTGGAAGGAGAATTCACTCTGTCCAATGCTCCCCGCAAGGCCGTACTTGAAATCAGCTACATCGGATACAAACCGTTGGAAATCGCTATTGGAAAGTCCAGAGATTTGCGTATCACCATGGAAGAAGACACCAAGACATTAGATGAAGTCATCGTGGTAGGTTATGGCACGACTTCCAAACGTAAAACCACTGCTGCCATTGCCAGTGTCAACACCGAAGACATCATCAAAGCACCAACGGCAAACATCACCCAAAGCCTGGCGGGACGTGCGCCGGGTCTATTGGTTACAACCAGCGGTGGAGGTCTGAACAATTTCTCCAGTATCTCTATCCGCGGTGGAGGTACTCCTCTATATGTAATCGACGATGTTATCTCGGAAGAACGCGATTTCCGCAATCTGAATGCTGAGGATATCGAACAGATCACGATTTTGAAAGACGCCGCTTCTACTGCCGTTTACGGAGCACGTGCCGCCAATGGTATTGTAATGATAGTCACCAAGCAAGGTAAAGCAGGAAAAATGAGCGTCAACTATAACTTTAACTATAACTGGAGCCAGCCTGCCAATATGCCCAATAAACTGGATGCTCACGATGCAGCCTTCTACAAGAACATGAGTATGACCAATGACGGATTGGCACCGGCTTATACGGATGCCGAGCTAGAATTGTTCCGTAACGGGTCAGATCCACGTAAGTACCCCAATACAGACTGGCAAAAACTCTGTTTGAAGAACTTCGCACCGGAAATGCAGCATACCCTGACCGTTACCGGTGGTAGTGAAAAGATAAAAGCATACACTTCACTGGGATTCTACGATCAGAAGTCACTCTATAAGTTCGACGTAAACAGCTTCAAACGCTATAACTTCCGTACAAACATTGTAGCGGACTTCAAAGAAATAGGCTTGAAAGTTACTTCCAGCATCGAAGCTTATAAGACGGACTTAAGATCGCCCAATGCCAAATCAGGAGACAGCTATTATCACACCTGGGGACATATCCAGAATAAAGCTCCCTGGGAAATAGCTTATAATCCGAACGGACAGATATTCAACACGCCGGACAACCCATTGATGGAAATCTCCCCCGAAGCCGGATACACTAAGAACGAAAACCTCAGTGCCATAGCTAACCTCGCACTGGAATGGAGTGTACCTTATGTACCGGGCCTGCGATTAAAAGCACTGGGTAACTACCGCATCAACAACGACAAGTCAAAGAGCTGGAAAAAATCACCTTTAGCATATGACTGGGACGGCAATCCCAACGATCCGGGCAAACCTTCACTGAGTAAGTCTTACTCAAACTGGTCATCGTACACCGTGCAAGGTTTTGCCAATTACGACCGCACTTTCAATCAGGTACACACGATCAGCGCCACAGCCGGTATCGAAGCTTACAAACTCTTCACTGACGACTCATCATTATCCCGCGAAGAGTATTTGCTGGATGTAGACCAAATCGGTGCAGGTCCTGTATCTACAGCCAAAAACAGTTCTTCGGAAGGGGAACAAGCACGTGCCGGTGTAGTAGCCCGACTGAAATACGACTATGCCAGCAAATATGTGGCCGAAGTTAGTCTCCGTTACGACGGTAGCGACAACTTCCCCCGAGGCAAACGCTGGGGAACATTCTATGCCGGATCTCTTGCATGGGTCATCTCGGAAGAAAGTTTCTGGAAGACATTAAAGGACCGTCATATCTTCGATCAGTTCAAAGTGAGAGCTTCTTATGGAGAGATCGGTTCAGACGCTATCGGACGCTATGCCTACCTCCAATCATACGGACTAAATGATCGTGGTTACCTGCTGAACGGAAGCTGGTATCCGGGATTTTCCGAAGGCGCTCTGGTAAGCAAAGATATTACGTGGTACACCACCCGTGACTTCAATATCGGCTTCGACTTCGGATCGCTCAACAACCGTCTTTCTGGTTCTGTAGACTATTTCCGCAAAAGTACCAAAGGTTATCTGACCTCTCCGTCAGCAGTAGCTTATACTGACCCGTTGGGTATCGCATTACCCAAAGTAAAGTCAAACGGTGAATTCATCCGCCAGGGTGCTGAGTTTATTCTGCAATGGAAAGAGAAGAGAGGTGATTTCGAATATACACTTTCGGGCAATTTTACTTACTTTGACCAATACTGGAATATCAACCCGAATGAAGCGGAGACAGATACCAAAAACCCATACAAACGCACGACTCAAGCCAAAGGATATTGGGGTATCGGATACGACTGTCTGGGCTATTACCAGAACCAGGAAGATATAATGAACTCACCTAAAAGACAGAGTTCCACCAACCTGGGTGCAGGAGACCTGAAATACAATGACTTCAACGGTGACGGTATCATTGATGGCTCCGACCAACACCGTATCGGTAAAAACAGTATGCCTCGCGGTCAATATGGTTTCAGTGCCGACTTAAACTATAAGGGTTGGTTCATGAACATGCTGTGGCAGGGAGCCACTCCGGCCGATCTCTACATGGGTGGTATGATCCAAGGAAGCCAAAGCGGCAGCGGCTATCCCCCTGTTATCTATGACTTCCAGACCGATGTATGGACTCCGAATAATACGGGAGCCCGCTATCCACGTTTGAGAAGTACGGCAAGCTACAATGGCAGTAACAACTACGGCAGTTCGGACTTCTGGCTGATCAACACAGGGTATCTTCGTCTGAAGACACTATCCATCGGTTACGATTTCAAACATAAATTACTGAAAAGAGTAGCATGGATGAATAAATGCAACGTTTCTCTGAATGGTTATAACTTATTGACTTTCAGTAAAGCGAATAAGTTCGATATCGACCCGGAAATCGGTGACGGAAACCTTTATACCTATCCGGTTTCAAGAGTATACTCCATCAGTGTCAATGTAGGATTCTAATAATATGAACTTAAAAAGAAGACAATATATGAAATTCATAAAATACATCACTCCCGCGCTCTTTTGCGCAGCACTGACACTCCAGAGCTGTGAACACTTCCTGGATACGAAGCCTATGGAATCTTATTCGGAAGACCTTGTCTGGAGTCTGAAATCAACAGCGGACGCCTTTGTATTGCAAACTTACAACAACGTCCTGCCATTCTACCACGATATCCGTACCGAAGAGCAATGGACTCTAAACTCGGTCATGCGGCAAAATTGCCCGAATGAAGCCAGAGACCTTATGAACCGCGACTGGGGATGGGGATTCAACCAGTTCGGTACCATCCGCCGATGTAATCTGATCATCGAAAAATCGCAAGCGTCTACAGGCCTGTCCGATGCTGATAAAAAAGCACTGGTAGCCGAAGGAAAAATGCTGCGTGCCATGACCTATTATTACATTGCCAAACATTGCGGACGCGTAATCTGGGTTGACCATGTACTGGCAGAAACCGATGAATTCAACCTGCCTCTCACAGAATCTATCGACAAAACATACGATTTGATTCTGAAAGATATAGACGATGCCATCGCAGGATTGCCCGAATCATCCTTGCAGGGACGTATCAATGCCAATGCCGCGCGTGCGTTGAAATCAGAAGTCTGTTTAACGGCAGCTGCCTACAGCACAGACGACACACGTAAAAAGTCACTCTTTGAGCAAACTGTAGCTGCTGTAGACGGTATACAAGGATACACACTGGACAGCAATTATGGCAGCATGTTCAATCAGGATGGCGCCAAAACTTCTCCCGAAATCATCCTGGCACGATATTATAGCAAAGATAACACAAATGGTGCAGGAACACTTATGCAGGAGATGCTGCCTAACCAAAGCAACAAGCGCTTGGAGGACTACGGAGGACGTCCGTTCTTTAATCAGGATCTGGTGTTTGAATGCTGGCTGGAACACTCGCCTTCTCAAAACCTGGTAGACGATTATTTAGTGATTGACCAGACCACCAACCAAGGTGTGAAATGGAACAAGTCGACACAGTTTCTAAACAATACAACCGCGTTATCCAATGCCGATGTAGCCGACATGGCCGTAGATGCCAAAGAACTGGACGCCAGCAGTCTGGCATACAGGACAAACAGCAGTGATCCCAATGTACAGATCAACGATTTTATCTACAAAAACCGCGACCAGCGCTTCTACCACTCCATCCAGTATGATTCATGTATGTTCTACAATGAACTGATCACCCTCCACAAGGGAGGAAACCTACACAGAACAGCTGTAGACGGTAAAACACCGGGCAACGGATATATCCCTATAACAAACTACATCTGGCGCAAATATATCTATATCAATGCCGAGCGCATTTTTTGGAACAATCCGACGGATTACCATTATGTCATCTTCCGCTATGGCCGCGCGTTGCTGAATAAAGCCGAAGCGTTGCTCGGACTGGCCAAATACGATGCATCGAAAGTGAGCAGTGCGGTAGCTACATTCAACCAGACGCGTACCACTCATGGCAATCTTCCTCCTTCTATTGCCACTTCACTGGCTGACGCATGGAACGATTACAAGATTGAACGTCATGTAGACTTAGCTTTGGAGGGTGATTATTACTGGAGCTTGTTGCGTTGGGGCATGTACGGAGGAGAAGCCAACCACGGAAAGCCTGCAGGAGACATCATTCCGGAACTGAGTTCACCGGCAACTTTTATTGAAATCAGCCAGGACAGACACCGCATGTTTGTAGGTACCGTAGGTTACACCAACGCCGACCGTACATTCTCTAAGAAGCGTTACCTGTTCCCGATTACACAAAGCATTATCAATGCCAACTCTGCCATCAATGACAGTGACCAGAACCCGGGATGGTAAACGTAGTATTTCATTAATAAACTAAAGAAAAGTAATATGAAGAGAATCAAATTATCAGATACGAAATGGCTCATGTTGCTATTGATGTGTATGCCACTCATCGCTTCATGCAGTAAAGAAGACCTGCCCGCCTACGAAGAGGCGGAAATAACCAAAGTAGGCGCTTACCACCGCTTCTACTCCGGTGATAAGGATGCCCTCACCGGAGAAAACATTGTGGCTGAAAAGGAATTGGACCGTACAAACGACATTGACTCCGACAACGGAATTGCTACAGCCGTATTTACAATTCCTGCCGCAGGAGGCAAATTTACAGAGGCTGAACGCGCCAAGGTATCATTGAATAACCTCGTGGTTTACGTCAATATATCTACTGCTGCACGTGTCACCCCATTGGACGGTTCACCTAAGTTCGGTGTACCTGCCGATTGGACCCAAGAGCATAAATATAGCGTAATGGCTGCTGACGGTACAAAGAAAATCTGGACTATAAAAGTTAGTCTTAATAAATAGCCCGCATGATTATGGCTTATAAAAGTCACAGATTTCAATAGGTAAGTATTGCTTAATTTTAAAGCCGTTGGTGAACGCGTTTATGAGAATAAATCGTGATCCAACGGCTTTTATCTAACTCCTCACCGATCTCTAATTCAGAAAAATTATATACCTTTAGATCCCTCAATAGTTTCCGTCACTGATCTTATTAAATAATACATAAAACGAGAGATTAAATACCATGAAAAAGTATCTGCACATCTTATCCGCATTTTCTTTGCTTTGCGCTACCGCCTATGCGCAACAGAAAGATACCATCTACATCACCGATTTCGGAGCAACCCCGTACTCGTACGAAAACTGCGTTACGCAAATACAGGCAGCTATTGATGAATGTAAACGTACAGGAGCCAAGGTGCTTTCACTCCCCAACGGACGCTATGACATCTGGCCCGAAGGGGCTACCCGCAAAGAATACTTCATTTCAAATACATCGACAGAACAGGAATGCCCTTCGAAAGTAAAGACTGTGGGACTGATGCTGGACAAAATCAATGACCTGACCATCGAAGGAAACGGAGCCACACTGATGTATCATGGAAAGATGACAACCCTTGCTCTGGAGCATTGTAACCACATAAGAATCAACAACCTGCATATCGACTTTGAACGGCCGGCAGGTTCTGAGGTTCAATATAAGAAAGTGACCGAAGGAGAAACAGAAGTATCCGTACACCCCGACACACGCTATGAAATCGTAAATGGAAAAATCAACCTGTATGGCGAAGGATGGCGTTCAAACAAGAATCATTGCATCGAATACAACCCGGATACGGAATCTTTCACATACAGCCAAGGATGGAATATACTGGCAAACTCTGCCGCCCAAGAGATTTCTCCCGGAATCATTCGTTTTACAACCCCGGCAGGATTCACGCCTAAAGTGGGAAATACGCTGACCATTCGTGATATAATCCGTGACCAGGTAGGGCTTTTCATACTCGAAAGCAAAGACATTACACTAAGCAGAGTGCAAATGCATTATATGCATGGGTTAGGCATCGTCAGCCAGTATACCGAGAATGTAACGATGGACAGAGTCAGGTGTGCCCCCCGCCCGGGAAGCGGCAGGCTACTGGCAGCCTCAGCAGACATGATGCACTTTTCAGGATGCAAGGGAAAAATTCTTATCGATAGCTGTTATTTTGCCGGAGCGCAAGACGATCCGGTAAATGTGCACGGGACCAATCTGAGAGCCATTGAAAAAGTAGATGCGCAAACACTCAGATTACGATTTATGCACGGACAAAGCTATGGGTTCAACGCTTATTTCAAGGGAGACACAGTGGCTTTTGTCAGGGCGGCTACCATGGAACGCTTTGCCCGGGCAACAGTCCGGAATGTAGCACGAATATCAGACAGGATATTGGAAGTTCGCTTTGACCGGGATATACCGACAAGTATGGAACTCAACCATGATTGTATAGAAAACATGACTTGCACGCCGGAAGTGGAGATACGTAACAGTTACTTTACACGAACCAGTACAAGAGGTACTTTGGTTACTACTCCAAGAAAAGTAGTGATAGAGAACAATACGTACTACAAAACAGGAATGAGTGCTATCCTGATCGAAGCTGATGCCGAGGGATGGTATGAATCGGGACCGGTAAAAGATGTATGGATCAAAGGGAATACTTTCATAGACTGTGCCTACAACGGAGGTCCGGGGCATGCCGTCATCGCCATACATCCTTCCAACAAAATCGTTGATGCCTCGCATCCGGTTCATCAGAACATCCGTATCGAGAACAATACTTTCAAGACATTCGATTGTCCGGTACTCTATGCCAAAAGTACGGCAGGACTCTTATTCAGGAATAACACCATTACCCGTACACGAACCTTCCCCGCCACATCCGGCAATCCGTATACCTTCTATCTGAACGGCTGCAAAAATGCAGTGATAGAAAGCACCGTGTTCGAAGGAGAAGTGTTGGGGCGGAACATAAAAACAGAAAACATGAAAAGAAACCATCTGAAAACAACGCTTAAATAACCCACCCGACTTATGAACAAACCTTTATCGACCACCCCGCCCCGCTTGGCGTCACTGGACATTCTGCGAGGATTCGACCTCTTTCTACTCGTCTTTTTCCAACCGGTGTTATGGGCATTGGCACACCAACTCAACGCTCCCTGGCTGAACAGTATCCTTTCTCAGTTCGATCATGAAGTGTGGGAAGGGTTCCGCTTCTGGGATCTGGTGATGCCCCTTTTCCTCTTCATGACAGGAGCTTCCATGCCCTTCTCTTTCTCGAAGTTTAAAGACGATCCGGATAAGGGTACCATCTACCGTAAAATCATCAGGCGTTTCATCCTATTGTTTATTTTCGGAATGATTGTACAAGGCAATCTGTTGGGCCTCAACCCCAAATACTTGTATCTATATTCCAATACCCTGCAAGCCATTGCTACAGGCTATCTGATTGCCGCCATCATCCTGTTGCATTGCAGCTTCCGCCGGCAACTGATCGTTACTGCCCTGCTATTATTAATCTACTGGGCCCCAATGACCTTTCTGGGGGACTTTACACCGGAAGGAAACTTTGCCGAAAAGATAGACAAGCTGGTATTGGGACGTTTCCGTGACGGGGTATATTGGAATGAAGACGGTACCTGGAACTTCTCTCCGCATTATAACTACACCTGGATATGGAGCAGCCTCACCTTCGGAGCTACCGTAATGCTGGGTACTTTTGCCGGAAAGATAATGAAAGCCGGTAAAGATAACCGCCAGAAAGTAGTACGGACATTGCTGGTGATCGGCATAACCCTGGTGGCTTTCTCGCTGGTATGGAGTCTGCAAATGCCGATCATCAAACGGCTGTGGACAAGCAGCATGACACTTTTCTCAGGAGGACTTTGCTTTCTGCTGATGGGTGCCTTCTATTACTGGATAGACTATAAAGGACACAGCCGCGGACTGAACTGGCTGAAAATATATGGAATGAACTCAATTACAGCCTATATTTTAGGGGAGGTGGTCAACTTCCGCTGCATAGCAGCATCTGTCAGTTACGGATTAGAGCAATACCTGGGCGGTTATTATCCGGTATGGCTCAGCTTTGCCAATTATCTGATTGTATTTCTTATTCTGAGGATCATGTATAAACAGAAGATATTCCTGAAGATCTAATCACATACAAACAGACAGAGCGTTTAACAAACCATCTTTATAAGTATGAAAAGACATGTACTATCACTCGCACTCTTGTTATTTATAGCAGGAGGCACAGGGCTGATAAAAGCCCAAAAATCGCAGAACTATCTGTACGAAGTTCCTTCCCGCCCGTGGGAAGAGTCCTTCGGAAATCACCGGGCCGTACTGCAAATAGAAAAACCAGCACAAGTCGTGACTCTCGACTTTGAATGGCGGCGTCCGGATAAGGATGTGGACAACAAGCGGTTCCTGATTATCCATGCAGCAACCGGAGATACCGTCCGCAACATCCGCCGGATGGAAGTGAACAATGAACACTGCCGTCTGCAATTCGGTCCGGTAGAGAAAGAAGGTACTTACTACTTCTATTACTTGCCCTACCGGGTACAAACAGGATATGGGTTCTATGGCGGCGGATACCTTCCGAAAGAGAGTACACCGGACACAACCTGGCTGATCCAAGCCCAAACGACCCGGAGAAACCCGCAAGCCACAGTGGTAAAAGTTGAGGCACGACAGGCTTTCGACAGTTTTTACCCGATGGAAATAGCCTCCACGGCAAAAGAGAAAGAGAACTACATCAATCGGAACAAAGCTGCACTCTATCTGTTTGCAGAGGACCGCAGATATCCCATCCGGATGCGCAACGACCTCCCCACTAAATGGTTGACACATAAACAGGGGGAGCTGTTTCGAGGAGAAGCAGCTCCCAATGAATACTATACTTTCCAAATCGGAGTATGGGCTGCCAGAAACAAGGCCGACCGGATCGGTTATCAGGCTTCTTCCCTCCGGTGTGGCGAAGAAATAATTCCGGCAACCGCCATCACTTGTTTTAATGTGGAAGGTACAGACCCTTACGGAAAGACCTTCAAGAAAGAAGTAAACGTAGCCGAAGGAAAAGTGCAGGCCCTTTGGTTTGGAATAGATATTCCCGGAGGACAGAAAGAAGGCGTTTACACGGGCACTATCACTATCAGCAATGCCGCCGGAGCGCAAGGTACAATCCCCGTAAGCATACGGATCACGGGGAATCCACTGCCCGACAGAGGGGACAGTGAATTGTGGAGATACAGCCGCCTGAGATGGTTGAATTCAACCTTGGGCATTGCCGACACCCCCACTGCTCCTTACACAGCTATGACGATGGAAGAAAACCGTATCGGATGTCTGGGACGCACCATAACGGTGGACGAAACCACAGGATTACCGGCACAAATACGTTCGTGGAATAACGATGTGCTGAGTAGTCCCGTACAGTTTGTGATACAAACGGACAGCGGAGTGAAAGAACTGAAAGCAGGCCCCCAACTGACGGAACAGACAGCAGGCCATGTCGCAGGAAGTTGGAGAGCCGAAGATGAAGATGTAGCCGTAGACTGCAAAGCAATCATGGAGTTCGACGGATGGATGAATTATATATATACCATTACCCCTAAAAAGCGAATAGAGGTGAAAGATATCCGTTTGGTACTGCCGGTCAGAAATGAAATAGGAACTTACTTCCTGGGCATGGGTCTTCCGGGACAAGCCACTCCTCAACAGTATGACGGAAAATGGGATGCCCCCGAGAAAACGGTGAATAATTTCGGAGTGTCTATCCCCACATCCAAAGAACAACAATGGTTATGGCCATTCGACAGTTTCTGGATCGGAAACGAACATGCAGGTATCCACTGTGAATTCAGAGGCAGCACCTACAGCGGTCCGCTGTTGAATCTGTATCGTCCGGCCTATCCGGAAAGCTGGTTTAACGGCGGTAAGGGCGGCTTCTCTATACGGAAAGAGGCTGATGGAGTGAAAGCCGTGGCATATAGCGGAGCACGTACACTGGAACCCGGCCAATCCATTACCTTCGACTTTGCCATGATTGTCACCCCGGTAAAACCACTGAATATGAAAAGCCAGTTCACGGACCGCTATTATCACAATGGCCCCAAACCCACACCGACACAGGCGGACATCGACGCAGGAGTACGCATCATCAACGTCCATCAGGGAAACGGCTACAACCCATTTATCAACTATCCCTTCCTGACAGTCGATAAGATAAAAGAATTCACCAAAGAGTGGCATGCCCGGGGATGCAAAGTAAAGATATACTATACGCTGCGCGAACTAAGCAACGCTACCGCCGAGATATGGGCCATCCGCAGCTTGGGACATGAAATACTGAGAGGCGGAGACGGCGGAGGATTCCCTTGGTGCCGCGAACACTTCGTAACGGATTATACACCGCAGTGGTACGAGCACTTTGACTATACCAACGAACAGGGTATCACGGCCGATGCATCCATACTAACAGCGGAAGGAGACTCCCGATGGTATAACTACTATATAGAAGGATTACGTTGGATGGTACAGAACCTGGATATCGACGGTATCTATCTGGATGACGTTTCCTTCGACCGCCGTATCCTGAAACGAATGCGCCGGGCAATGGAAAGCGTAAAACAGGGATGCCTGATCGACTTGCATTCGAATACTGGATTTTCCAGGGGACCTGCCAATCAATATACGGAGTTCTTCCCGTATGTAGACAAACTATGGTTCGGCGAGAGCTTCCTTTATGATAAAATGACTCCGGCCAACTGGCTCGTAGAGTCATCAGGTATTCCGTTCGGACTAACAGGCGACATGCTGTACAGAGGAGGTAACGCATGGTTGGGAATGCAATATGGAATGACCGTTCGTTATCCATGGTATACGGAAGGAGTCAACTGCGATCCGCGACAGGTATGGAAGGTATGGGATTCATTCGGCATTGCAGATGCCGCCATGCTCGGATTCTGGGAAGAACACCCGGCCGTCTCCACATCCGACGAAGCTGTCAAAGTCACTGCCTACCGCAAGCCGGGAAAAGTCCTGTTATCCTTAGGTAATTATTCGGATGAAGTGAAGACCGTAAAGCTGAACATAGACTGGGAACAGACTGGGCTGGATCCACAACAGGTGAAACTCATGGCACCCGGGATTCCGGACATGCAACAAGCCACTGAATGGGATATCAACGCTCCGATTGTGACAGCTCCCCGAAAAGGTTGGCTGATCTATATAATCCCAAAGTAAACATTTTATAGTCTGCACAAGATTCAAGGTTTTTCTTTATCTTTGTGCAGACTATGATCAACCAATACTAACTAATCCTAATAACACCAAAAACATGAAGAAACTTTACTCACTTCTCTTCACTGCCTTGTTTGCCCTGCCGGCTGCACATGTTCATGCTACCGATTACACACAAGGACTCACCATCTGGTTCGACACACCGAACACACTGCAAGGAAGAGCTATCTGGTACGGAAGCCGTCCCGACCTTTGGAAAGGCGAGAACAAACCGGAAAGTGCAGGAGACACAGCCAGAAACCCGGATGCCAACTGGGAGTCACAATCTTTACCGATAGGAAACGGAAGCATCGGTGCCAACATCATGGGCTCGATAGAGGCAGAACGCATCACTTTCAATGAGAAAACCCTCTGGAGAGGGGGGCCTAACACCTCAAAAGGAGCAGAAGCCTACTGGAATGTGAACAAGCAATCGGCACACGTACTGGACGAAATACGCCAGGCCTTCAGTGAAGGAGACCAGAAGAAGGCTGCAATGCTGACACGTAAAAATTTCAATAGCGAAGTGCCTTACGAATCGAATCGTGAAAAGCCTTTCCGCTTTGGCAACTTTACCACTATGGGAGAATTTTACGTAGAAACCGGGCTGAGTGCTGTGAACATGAGTGGTTACAAACGTATTCTATCACTGGACTCGGCACTGGCCGTAGTGCAATTCAAGAAAGATGACGTAGCCTACGAGCGCAGTTACTTCATTTCCTATCCGGCCAATGTGATGGCAATCCGTTTCAAGGCAGACCGCCCGGGCAAGCAAAACCTGACTTTCAGCTATGCTCCCAATCCGGTGTCAACGGGAAGTATGACAACCGATGGCAGTAACGGACTCACATACACCGCCCACCTGGACAACAACGGTATGCAGTATGTTGTACGCATCCATGCCACCACTAAAGGCGGAACATTGTCAAACGCAGACGGAAAAATAACCGTAAAAGACGCGGACGAAGCAGTATTCCTCATCACTGCGGATACGGACTATAAAATAAACTTTGATCCGGACTTCAAGGATCCCAAAACATATGTAGGAGTAAACCCTGCCGAAACCACCCGCCAATGGATGGACAATGCCGTAAGCATGGGATATGATGTATTGTTCAAGCAACATTATGATGACTACGCCGCCTTGTTCAACCGGGTGAAGTTGCAGTTGAATCCGGATCAGCAAAGTGCCAATCTGCCTACAGCCAAGCGTTTGCAAAACTACCGGAAAGGACAACCGGACTTTTATCTGGAAGAACTCTATTATCAGTTCGGACGCTACTTACTTATCGCCAGTTCGAGACCGGGTAACATGCCTGCCAACCTGCAAGGTATCTGGCACAATAACGTAGATGGACCATGGAGAGTGGACTACCACAACAACATCAATATACAGATGAACTACTGGCCGGCTTGCCCGACTAACCTCAATGAATGTACACTTCCGTTGGTGGACTTTATCCGTACACTGGTAAAACCGGGACAGAAAACAGCACAGGCTTACTTCGGAACAAGAGGATGGACCGCATCCATTTCAGCCAATATCTTCGGATTTACCGCCCCGCTCGAAAGCGAAGATATGTCGTGGAACTTTAATCCGATGGCCGGTCCCTGGCTGGCAACACACATCTGGGAATATTATGATTATACCCGTGACAAGAAATTCTTAAAAGAAACCGGATACGATTTGATTAAGAGCAGTGCTCAGTTTGCTACTGATTTCTTATGGCGTAAACCGGACGGAACCTATACGGCAGCTCCTTCCACTTCGCCCGAACACGGACCGATTAACGAAGGGACTACCTTTGTGCATGCCGTGATCCGCGAGATTTTGCTGGACGCCATCGAGGCAAGCAAAGTACTCGGAGTAGACAACAAAGAACGCAAACAGTGGCAAGAGGTACTGGCACATCTGGCTCCATACAAGATAGGACGTTACGGGCAGCTGATGGAATGGTCGAAAGACATCGATGATCCCAAAGACGAGCATCGTCATGTAAACCATCTCTTCGGACTGCATCCGGGACATACCCTCTCGCCTATCACCACTCCCGACTTGGCTAAAGCCGCAAGAGTGGTACTTGAACATCGCGGTGACGGAGCAACCGGATGGAGCATGGGATGGAAACTCAATCAATGGGCACGTCTGCAAGATGGCAACCATGCTTACAAGCTTTTCGGTAACCTGCTGAAAAACGGTACACTGGATAATCTGTGGGATACTCACCCGCCTTTCCAGATCGACGGGAACTTCGGAGGTACCGCAGGTATCACAGAAATGCTGTTGCAGAGTCACATGGGATTCATCCAATTACTCCCTGCATTACCGGACGCTTGGAAGGACGGAAGTATAAGCGGAATTTGTGCAAAAGGGAACTTTGAGGTGGATATGTCATGGAAAAACGGACAACTTGCAGAAGCCACCGTTTTCTCGAAAGCCGGTGAACCATGTACAGTAAGATATGGCGATAAAACTCTTTCTTTCAAAACAAGCAAAGGCAAAGTTTATAAATTGGCAGTAGAAGCCGATCGCCTGATCGTCAAATAATACTTCATAGTAGGATGATAAAATAATATCCCCGGAGGAAAAATATTTTTCCTCCGGGGATATTATTATTTCGTCACATCGTTATTCCTATTTATAAAAGAAAGTCTTCACACAGTCCCCCATACACACATGCCATTCAGGCTGTATCCAACTATTACTGTTGTTCTACCATATTTTTATAAGATCTACAAAGTATCAAATTTAACATTTCCATTTTAGGGAGGGGTATCATTCCAATATAGAAACGAACAATGCCAAACAAGACAGAAAATCGGAAGAAAAATAAAATCTCAATAAAAAGAATCAAGTAAACAAAAGAAAGTTTCTATAATTAAGAGAATCTCATTGCTAAAATAAAAAAAGAGAAGAAATTTAGTTCTCACGGAACTTATCACATTTAGATCTTTTCTTCAAGTATGCTTTAATCTTCGCCCTATTCCCATTTAATATTTTTCGTTAACACAGGTTATCATGTGTTTATAAACTCACAGTATCTTTTGG
>NZ_JASCQK010000008.1:0-125751 GCF_040798045.1 Bacteroides sp. NGMCC 1.200775
AGGACGCAGGTGTACAGGTGGTAACATCACAGCCGAGCGTTACTAATTGCCCGATGACTTTCTTTTATTGTCTTTTATGGTTTATATATCCGTTTAGCTTTACTATCGGTTTGATAGACAGCTAAGTTTACTTTTGTACATTATGTCTGCCTTATTTAGGTGACTATAGCATCAGGGTTCCACCTCTTCCCATTCCGAACAGAGAAGTTAAGCCTGATCACGCCGATGGTACTGCGTAACAGTGGGAGAGTAGGTAGTCGCCGTTTTTTTCAGAGAGTTCATCCCCTCGGGTCAGAAGACACGAGGGGATGACTTGTTTTTGGGTATAAGCAATATCTCCTGATAATCTTTTTATCGGCTTCATCCCATATACTCCTGACTCAATCTTCATTTTTCCGGTTTTATCATAATTCAATGTTTGATGTATTATCAGACTGTTTATCTTTGCCATCATCTGAAAAGATGAAACGGGAAGATAAATGTGTCGGGATCGTCATAACCTTTACTTTTGGACGCTTCTTTTCGCGATTACGAACAGTTTTCTTCCTCTTTTCTCTTTTTTTATCAGATTGAATTTTGTACTTTTGGCGAGAATCTGATGAGAAACACTTAGATATTATAATATAAACTTCTAAATAGTCCGTGAATATGGAAAACAAAATTCAAGAGTTGACCGATAAGATTTATCGCGAAGGCGTCGAAAAAGGTAATGAAGAAGCCCGCCGTCTTATTGCGAATGCTCAGGAAGAAGCTAAAAAAATCGTTGAAGATGCCCATAAAGAAGCTGAATCAATTATTGCCACCTCTCGTAAATCTGCCGATGAACTGACAGAGAATACCAAATCAGAGTTGAAACTGTTTGCCGGTCAGGCAGTAAATGCGTTGAAATCAGAAATAGCCACTATGGTAACTGATAAAATTGTGACCGCACCGGTAAAGGAGTTTGCACAGAATAAAGATTTTCTGAGTGCTTTTATCGTAGCTCTGGCTTCCAAATGGAGCGTAGACGAGCCGATTATCATCTCAACTTCTGATGCGGAATCTTTGAGAAAGTATTTTGCGGCCAATGCTAAAGCATTGTTAGATAAAGGTGTTACCATAGAACAAGTGAATGGTATTAAGGCATTGTTTTCTGTATCTCCTGCAGACGGTTCATATAAAGTGAATTTCGGAGAAGAGGAATTTATGAATTACTTTAAAGCATTCCTGCGTCCTCAGTTGGTAGAAATGTTATTCTAAAGGGATGCGTTATGAGTAAATATTATTACTTGGTAGCCGGTTTGCCGGAACTCACACTTGAGGACAGTAAGCTGAGCTATACAGTAGCTGATTTTAAAACGGAAATTTACACGGGCTTGTCAGCTTCAGATCAAAAATTAATTGATCTGTTTTATTTGAAGTTTGATAATGCCAATGTACTGAAGCTTCTGAAAGATAAGGAAGCCGCCATTGATACCCGGGGAAATTTCTCCGCGGAGGAACTTGCTGAATATATCTCTGTTCTTAAAGAAGGAGGAGAAATCAGTACTAAAGAATTTCCTGCATATCTTGCTACTTTCATTTCCGACTATTTCAATACTCCGGCAGACAATGCTGTTTTACTGGAAGATCATCTGGCTGCACTTTATTATGATTATGCAATGAAATGCGGAAATAAGTTTGTGGCTTCCTGGTTCGAATTCAATCTTACAATTAACAATATCCTTGTGGCATTGACCGCTCGGAAGTATAAATGGGATGTTGCCCGCAATATAGTGGGTGATACGGAAATATGTGAGGCTTTGCGAACTTCCGGAGCCCGTGATTTCGGACTTTCCGGTGAAGTGGATTTTCTGGATCAGTTAGTGAAAATCAGTGAAATAACAGAACTGGTAGAACGCGAGAAGAAGTTGGATGCTTTACGGTGGAACTGGATGGAGGAAGCTATTTTCTTTAACTATTTTACCATCGAACGTATTTTTGCTTTCTTATTGGAACTGGAAATGATTGAACGTTGGATCTCTTTGGATAAGGAAAGAGGAAATCAACTGTTCCGCAGTATCATAGAGTCACTGAAGAATGAAGTGCAGATTCCCGCAGAATTCAGGTAATCCTGCCAAACTCGGATAAATAAATTAAAAAAATATATGGCAACAAAAGGAACTGTTAGTGGCGTTATTGCCAACATGGTGACCCTCGTCGTTGATGGACCGGTAGCTCAAAATGAGATTTGTTATATCTCAACCGGTGGCGATAAATTAATGGCGGAGGTGATTAAGGTCGTAGGTACACATGTATATGTTCAGGTGTTCGAAAGCACTCGTGGATTGAAAGTGGGGGCCGAAGCCGAATTTACCGGACACATGCTTGAGGTGACCTTAGGTCCCGGTATGTTATCGAAGAATTACGATGGTCTGCAAAACGACCTTGATAAGATGGATGGCGTATTCCTGAAGAGAGGACAATATACCTATCCGTTGGATAAAGAAAGTGTGTGGCATTTTGTTCCCCTTGTCAATGTAGGGGATAAAGTGGAAGCATCTGCCTGGTTAGGACAGGTGGATGAAAACTTCCAGCCATTGAAGATCATGGTACCTTTCACGCAGAAAGGTGTTTGCACGGTGAAATCGATTGTACCTGAAGGCGATTATAAGATTGAAGACGTAATTGCTGTTTTGGCAGACGAAGAGGGAAACAACGTTGAAGTGAATATGATTCAAAAGTGGCCGGTAAAAAGGGCTATGACGAATTATAAAGAAAAACCGCGTCCGTTTAAATTGCTTGAAACCGGTGTACGTGTGATTGACACTGTCAATCCGATAGTAGAGGGGGGGACAGGATTTATTCCCGGTCCGTTCGGTACAGGTAAAACCGTACTTCAGCATGCTATCTCTAAACAGGCAGAGGCCGATATTGTGATCATTGCCGCCTGCGGTGAACGTGCGAACGAGGTTGTGGAAATATTTACTGAGTTCCCAGAACTGGTGGACCCACATACGGGACGTAAGCTGATGGAGCGTACCATTATTATCGCCAATACTTCGAACATGCCGGTAGCGGCCCGTGAAGCTTCTGTGTATACGGCTATGACGATTGCCGAATATTATCGTGCGATGGGATTGAAGATCCTGTTGATGGCAGACTCTACTTCCCGTTGGGCACAGGCATTGCGTGAGATGTCGAACCGTATGGAAGAGTTGCCCGGACCGGATGCATTCCCGATGGACTTGTCCTCAATCATTTCTAACTTCTACGGTCGTGCAGGTTATGTAAAACTGAATAACGGTGAGAGTGGTTCTATTACCTTTATCGGTACGGTATCTCCTGCCGGAGGTAACCTGAAGGAACCTGTGACTGAAAATACTAAAAAGGTAGCCCGTTGTTTCTATGCGCTGGAGCAGGATCGTGCCGATAAGAAGCGCTATCCGGCTGTGAATCCGATCGACTCTTATTCTAAATATATCGAATATCCTGAATTTGAGGCATACATTGCCGAACACATCAACGACGAATGGATCGGTAAAGTGAATGAGATCAAAACGCGTTTGCAGCGTGGTAAGGAAATTGCCGAGCAGATCAACATCTTGGGTGATGACGGTGTGCCGGTAGAATATCATGTCATTTTCTGGAAGTCGGAGTTGATTGATTTCGTTATATTGCAACAGGATGCATTCGATGAAATTGACGCCGTTACTCCGATGGAGCGCCAGGAAGCTATCTTGAACATGGTGATAGACATCTGTCATACGGAATTTGAGTTTGACAACTTTAATGAGGTTATGGACTACTTCAAGAAGATGATTAACATCTGCAAGCAAATGAACTATTCAAAGTTCAAATCGGAACAATATGAAGGTTTCCAGAAGCAATTGAAGGAGTTGGTTGCCGAGAGAAGTGTCAAATAGTGGATTGTAACTAAATTGTAAATAATAACATGGCTACAAAAGCATTTCAAAAAATATATACTAAGATTACTCAGATTACCAAAGCTACCTGCTCGCTGAAAGCTACAGGGGTAGGTTATGATGAGTTGGCCACTGTGAATGGTAAATTGGCTCAGGTTGTAAAGATAGCCGGTGACGAAGTGACTTTGCAGGTGTTTGAGGGTACGGAAGGTATCCCGACCAATGCCGAAGTGGTATTTCTGGGTAAATCGCCTACGCTGAAAGTAAGCGAGCAACTGGCCGGACGTTTTTTCAACGCCTTTGGTGATCCTATCGACGGAGGACCGGAGATTGAAGGACAGGAAGTCGAGATCGGAGGCCCTTCTGTGAATCCGGTACGCCGTAAACAACCTTCAGAACTGATTGCAACCGGTATTGCCGGTATCGACTTGAATAATACCCTGGTTTCCGGTCAGAAGATTCCTTTCTTCGCCGATCCGGACCAACCGTTTAACCAAGTGATGGCGAACGTAGCATTGCGTGCCGAAACAGATAAAATCATTCTGGGAGGTATGGGTATGACAAACGATGACTACCTGTATTTTAAGAATGTATTCTCCAATGCCGGTGCGCTCGACCGTATCGTCAGTTTCGTGAATACCACGGAGAACCCTCCGGTAGAACGTCTGCTGGTACCGGATATGGCTTTGACTGCGGCTGAATATTTCGCAGTACAGCACAATCAGAAAGTATTGGTTCTGCTGACCGATATGACTTCGTATGCCGATGCTTTGGCTATCGTGTCGAACCGTATGGATCAGATTCCTTCGAAAGACTCTATGCCGGGCTCTCTTTATTCGGACCTTGCTAAAATCTACGAAAAAGCGGTACAGTTCCCCGATGGTGGTTCCATCACAATTATTGCCGTGACTACGTTGTCCGGCGGTGATATCACGCATGCCGTACCCGATAACACCGGTTATATCACCGAAGGACAGTTGTTCCTGCGTCGTGATAGCGATATTGGTAAGGTTATTGTCGATCCGTTCCGTTCATTGTCCCGTCTGAAACAGTTGGTAACCGGTAAGAAGACCCGTAAGGACCATCCACAGGTGATGAATGCTGCGGTACGTCTGTATGCCGATGCCGCTAACGCCAAGACGAAGTTGGAGAATGGTTTTGACCTGACCAATTATGACGAACGTACTTTAGCTTTTGCCAAGGACTATTCCAATCAGTTGCTTGCCATCGACGTCAATCTGGATACGACAGAAATGCTGGATGTGGCATGGGGATTGTTCGGCAAATATTTCCGTCCGGAAGAAGTGAATATCAAGAAGGAACTGGTAGATCAGTATTGGAAAAAATAGTAAATAAACGAGATGGCTATAAAGTTTCAATATAACAAAACCTCCCTTCAGCAGCTCGAGAAGCAACTGAAAGTGCGGGTGCGTACCCTCCCGATTATTAAAAATAAGGAGAGTGCCCTTCGCATGGAAGTGAAGCGCTGTAAAAGCGAAGCTGCCGATCTGGAGGAAAGGCTGGAAAAACAAATCCAGGCTTATGAAGCCATGTTCGCACTTTGGAATGAGTTTGACACCTCATTGATAAAAGTAAATGATGTTCATCTTGGTATCAAAAAAATAGCCGGTGTAAGGGTGCCTTTACTCGAGAATGTAGATTTCGAGATTCGTCCGTACAGCCTGTTTAATGCTCCCAAATGGTATGCCGATGGTATACATTTGCTTAAGGAGTTGGCGCATACCGCTATAGAGCGTGAGTTTACGCTGGCCAAGCTGGGCTTGTTAGAACATGCGAGGAAAAAGACCACTCAGAAAGTTAATCTTTTTGAGAAGGTACAGATACCTGGTTATCAGGATGCTTTGCGTAAGATAAAACGCTTCATGGAAGATGAGGAGAATTTGTCTAAGTCGTCGCAAAAGATTCTGAAATCACAGCAAGAAAAAAGGAAGGAGGCAGAGGCATGATTACAAAAATGAAGAAACTCACATTCCTGGTTTATCATAAGGAGTACGAAGCTTTTTTGAACAGTCTTCGGGAACTCGGAGTCGTTCATATTGTGGAGAAACAGCAGGGAGCGGCTGAGAATGCCGAGTTACAGGATAACATCCGTCTTTCTGCCCGTCTTGCCGCCGCATTGAAATTGTTACAGAACCAGAAACATGGGAAAGATGCGGTCATTGCAACCCATGGAGGCAGTGCTGAACGTGGTCTACAGGTGCTTGACGAAATAGATGCTCTGCAAACCGAACATAGTAAACTGTTGCAACAGCAGCAAATCTGCGGAAAGGAAAAAGATGCCTTGGAAGCCTGGGGCGATTTTGAACCGGGAGGCATACAGCGGTTGAAAGATGCCGGTTATGTGGTCGGATTCTATACTTGTCCCGAAGGTAACTACAAAAAAGAATGGGAAGCGGAATATAATGCAATGGTTATTTGCCGTATTTCTTCAAAGGTCTTTTTCGTCACCGTGACCAAAGACGGAGAAGAAGTCGATCTGGATGTAGAGCAAGCTAAACTGCCGTCGCAGTCATTGGCGCAACTTGAAATGCAGTATACCAATACCGGGATTGCACTTGAAGAGAATGAAAAGAAGTTGGTTGCTTTGTCTGAAACCGACATACCTTCGCTGAAGGAGGCTTTGAAACAGGTGCAGACTGAAATAGAATTCTCAAAGGTCGTTTTAAGTACGGAGCAGACTGCCGGTGATAAATTGATGTTGCTTGAAGGATGGGCTCCTGCTGCCAGTAAGGTTGAAATCGAAGCCTATCTGAATGACGCACATGTTTATTACGAGATCACAGACCCGACACCGGAAGACAATGTTCCGATTGAACTGAACAACAAAGGCTTCTTTGCCTGGTTTGAGCCGATTTGCAAATTGTACATGTTGCCGAAATATAACGAACTGGACTTGACGCCGTTCTTTGCTCCGTTCTTTATGATCTTTTTCGGACTTTGCCTGGGAGATTCCGGATATGGCTTGTTCCTGTTTGTGGGGGCTACCGCTTACCGTTTGCTGGCAAAGAAACTGAGTCCGTCGGCCAAATCGATCATCTCTCTGATTCAGATACTGGCTACTTCCACTTTCTTCTGCGGATTGCTGACCGGAACCTTCTTCGGTGCCAATATTTACGACCTGCCCTGGCCGTTCATCCAGCGCCTGAAGAGTGCAGTCTTTATGGATAATAATGACATGTTCCAGCTCTCACTGATTTTGGGTGCGGTGCAGATTCTGTTCGGTATGGTATTGAAGGCTGTCAATCAGACCATCCAGTTTGGCTTCAAATACGCCATTGCGACGATCGGGTGGATCATTCTCCTGTTATCGTTGGCTTTTTCGGCGCTGTTGCCGAAAGTGATGCCGATGGGAAGTACCGTACATCTGATCATTATGGGCATTGCCGGTATTATGATTTTCCTGTTCAACAGTCCCGGAAAGAATATCTTTCTTAATATCGGACTGGGTTTATGGGATTCTTATAACATGGCAACGGGGCTGTTGGGTGACGTTCTTTCATACGTGCGTTTATTCGCTCTGGGATTGTCAGGAGGAATTCTTGCCGGAGTATTCAACAGTCTGGCAGTGGGCATGAGTCCGGACAATGTGATTGCCGGTCCCATTGTGATGGTGCTGATATTCGTTATCGGACATGCCATCAATATCTTTATGAATGTGCTCGGAGCCATGGTTCACCCCATGCGTCTGACTTTCGTGGAGTTTTTCAAGAATTCCGGTTACGAAGGCGGCGGCAAGGAGTACAAACCATTCAGAAAATAGAGAAATAAAAAGAAAAATAGTAGAATAATAAATTAAAAAATAAAATTAAGATTATGGAAATGAATTTGTTTATTGCTTACATTGGCATCGCGGTTATGGTTGGTTTGTCGGGCATCGGAAGTGCTTACGGAGTGACTATCGCAGGTAACGCTGCTATCGGCGCATTGAAGAAGAACGATAGTGCATTCGGTAACTTTCTTGTATTGACAGCTCTTCCGGGTACACAGGGATTGTATGGTTTCGCAGGCTACTTTATGTTCCAGACTATCTTCGGCATCCTTACTCCGCAGATAACTGCCATTCAGGCTTCTGCCGTATTGGGTGCAGGTATTGCCCTCGGACTGGTTGCCCTGTTTTCCGCTATTCGCCAGGGACAGGTTTGCGCCAATGGTATTGCAGCCATCGGACAAGGCCATAATGTATTCAGCAACACATTGATTCTTGCTGTATTCCCCGAACTTTATGCTATCGTGGCATTGGCAGCTACCTTCCTTATCGGTAGTGCGCTGGCATAAATGATAAGCTAATGATTTATAAAAACACTTAAGCGTTTTCAGCAAAACGTCTAAGTGTTTTCTGAAAAGACTTAAGCGTTTTCCAAAAACACTTAAGTCTTTTTTTATGCTCTGAAACCTCGTTGTAAACGCTTGTTTGTGCTATTTTGCTTATATTTTTTGTATAAAGTATTATTTTTCAATAAATAATGCGTACTTTTGCACCTGCGTAATAAAAAGAGTTTTAAACATTTATATGGTAAAAGATTTATTAACCCCCGATTATATCTTCGAAGCCAGTTGGGAAGTGTGCAACAAGGTAGGAGGAATTTATACTGTTTTGTCCACAAGGGCAAATACGTTGCAAACTAACTTCCGTGACAAATTATTCTTCATAGGGCCGGATGTGTGGCAAGGAAAAGAAAACCCTTTGTTTATAGAATCTGACAACCTCTGTGCGGCATGGAAAGAACATGCCCTCAATAAAGATAACCTTTCTGTCCGTGTCGGACGTTGGAATATTCCGGGTGAACCCATTGTTATCCTGGTTGATTTTCAGCCTTTCTTTGAGAAAAAGAATGAAATTTATACTGAAATGTGGAATCATTTTCAGGTAGATTCGTTGCATGCTTACGGCGATTATGACGAAGCATCCATGTTCTCGTATGCTGCTGGAAAAGTGGTAGAGAGCTTCTATCGTTATAATCTGACTGAAAATGATAAGGTTGTTTATCAGGCACATGAATGGATGACCGGTTTGGGAGCACTATATGTGCAGTTGGCCGTACCCGAAATAGGGACTATTTTCACTACCCACGCTACCTCTATCGGCCGGAGCATTGCCGGAAACGATAAACCCTTATATGATTATCTGTTTGCCTATAATGGCGACCAGATGGCCCAGGAACTGAATATGCAGTCGAAGCACTCTATTGAGAAGCAGACCGCACATCATGTCGACTGCTTTACGACAGTAAGCGAAATCACTAATAACGAGTGTAAAGAGTTGCTGGATAAGGCAGCAGACGTAGTGCTGATGAATGGCTTCGAGGACGATTTCGTACCTCAGGGAACGGCCTTCACCGGTAAACGCAAACGTGCCCGTTCGCTGATGTTGAA
This sequence comes from Bacteroides sp. NGMCC 1.200775, assembly GCF_040798045.1. Taxonomy (NCBI): domain Bacteria; kingdom Pseudomonadati; phylum Bacteroidota; class Bacteroidia; order Bacteroidales; family Bacteroidaceae; genus Bacteroides; species Bacteroides sp. NGMCC 1.200775. The sequence goes on from NZ_JASCQK010000008.1 coordinate 9,279, forward strand.
CGTGGCCAATAAACTTCTTGGAACCAATATGGGCGATGATACGTTGATTATCGGTACCAGCGGACGCTATGAATTTAAGAACAAAGGAATCGACGTGTTTCTGGAATCGCTGAACCGCTTGAACCGGGACAAAGATTTGCAGAAGAACGTACTGGCATTTGTCAATGTGCCGGGTTGGGTAGGAGAGCCCCGCGAGGACTTGCAGACCCGCCTGAAGAGCAAAGAGAAGTTCGATACTCCGCTTGAAGTGCCTTTCATTACCCATTGGCTGCATAATATGACCCACGATCAGGTGTTGGACATGTTGAAGTATCTGGGTATGGGAAACCGTCCGGAAGATAAGGTGAAAGTGATTTTCGTCCCGTGTTATCTGGATGGAAAGGATGGAATCCTGAATAAAGAATATTATGACTTGATATTGGGAGAAGACTTGAGTGTCTATCCTTCTTATTACGAACCTTGGGGATATACTCCGCTTGAGAGTGTAGCCTTCCGCGTACCTACCATTACGACTGATCTGGCAGGCTTCGGTCTTTGGGTGAACAGCCTGAAGAATCAGCATGGCCTTGATAATGGAGTAGAGGTGCTGCATCGTTCGGACTATAATTACTCGGAAGTTGCCGACGGTATCAAGGATACGATCGCGCTGTTCTCGGGTAAAACGGAAATTGAGGTGAAAGAAATCCGCAAGCATGCGGCGGCTGTGGCCGAACAGGCTTTATGGAAGCATTTCATCAAGTATTATTACGAGGCTTATGATATTGCTTTGCGCAATGCAATGAAACGTCAACTAAACTAAGTATTTATTCATCAACAAGTAAACAATAACATTATGAAAATTAAAGTAAGTAATGTGAATACTCCGAATTGGAAGGAGGTAACTGTAAAGTCACGTGTTCCTGCGGAATTAGAGAAATTATCTGAACTTGCACGCAACATTTGGTGGGCATGGAATTATGAAGCTACTGAACTGTTCAGAGATTTGGATCCGACCCTTTGGAAAGAAGCTGGTCAAAATCCGGTACTTTTGCTTGAACGTATGAGTTACGAAAAATTGGAAGCTTTATCAAAAGATAAGGTTATCTTGAAACGTATGAATGACGTATATGCTAAATTCAGAGACTACATGGATGTGAAGCCAGACGATAAACGTCCTTCTGTAGCTTACTTTAGCATGGAGTATGGTTTGAATCACGTTCTTAAAATATATTCCGGCGGTTTAGGTGTACTGGCCGGCGACTATCTGAAAGAAGCTTCTGACAGTAATGTAGATCTTTGCGCGGTAGGTTTCCTGTATCGCTACGGTTACTTTACACAAACGCTGTCTATGGACGGGCAGCAGATTGCCAATTACGAAGCACAGAACTTCGGTCAGCTTCCTATCGACCGTGTGACGGATGCAGACGGAAAACCGTTGGTAGTGGATGTGCCTTATATGGATTACTACGTACATGCAAATGTATGGAGAGTAAACGTAGGACGTATTTCTTTGTATCTGCTCGATACAGACAACGAAATGAACAGTGAATTTGACCGTCCTATCACTCACCAACTCTACGGAGGTGACTGGGAAAACCGTCTGAAACAGGAGATCCTGTTAGGTATCGGCGGTATGCTGACACTGAAAGCACTGGGCATCAAGAAAGATATTTATCATTGTAACGAAGGACACGCTGCCCTGATCAACGTACAGCGTATCTGCGACTATGTAGCTACCGGTCTTACTTTCGACCAGGCTATCGAGTTGGTTCGTGCATCTTCTTTATATACGGTTCACACTCCGGTTCCTGCCGGTCACGATTACTTTGACGAAGGTTTGTTCGGCAAGTATATGGGTGGCTATCCCTCAAAGATGGGTATCAGCTGGGACGATCTGATGGACCTCGGACGTAACAATCCGGGTGACAAAGGAGAACGTTTCTGTATGTCGGTATTTGCCTGCAACACTTCTCAGGAAGTGAACGGTGTGAGCTGGCTGCATGGAAAGGTTTCTCAGGAGATGTTCTCTTCTATCTGGAAAGGATACTTCCCGGAGGAAAGCCATGTGGGCTATGTGACCAACGGTGTACACTTTCCTACTTGGAGTGCTACGGAATGGAAACAGCTTTATGCTAAATATTTCAACGAAAGCTTCCTGTATGATCAGTCAAATCCGAAGATTTGGGAAGCTATCTATAATGTGCCCGATGAAGAAATCTGGAAGACCCGTGTAACTATGAAGAACAAGCTGGTGGACTATATCCGCAAGCAGTTCCGTGAAACGTGGTTGAAGAACCAGGGAGATCCGTCACGCATTGTATCTCTGTTGGATAAGATCAATCCGAATGCGTTGCTGATTGGTTTCGGCCGCCGTTTTGCCACTTACAAACGTGCTCACCTGCTGTTCACCGATTTGGAACGTCTGTCGAAGATTGTTAATAACCCCGATTATCCGGTACAGTTCCTCTTCACAGGTAAAGCCCACCCGCACGATGGTGCAGGTCAGGGGCTGATTAAGAGGATTGTTGAGATCTCTCAGCGTCCGGAATTCCTGGGCAAGATTATCTTCCTCGAAAACTACGATATGCAGTTGGCCCGCCGTCTGGTGAGTGGGGTTGATATCTGGCTGAACACGCCGACCCGTCCGCTTGAAGCATCCGGTACATCGGGTGAGAAGGCTTTGATGAACGGTGTATTGAACTTCTCCGTGCTCGATGGATGGTGGCTTGAAGGTTACCGCGAAGGTGCAGGTTGGGCATTGACCGAGAAACGTACTTACCAGAATCAGGAACATCAGGATCAGCTCGATGCAGCTACCATCTACAGTATTCTTGAAACAGAAATTCTGCCGTTATATTATGCCCGCAACAAGAAGGGGTATTCAGAAGGCTGGATTAGAAGTGTGAAAAACTCAATCGCTCAGATTGCTCCTCACTATACAATGAAGCGTCAACTCGACGATTACTATAGCAAATTCTACTGCAAGGAAGCCAAGCGCTTCAAAGAATTGTCTGCCAATGATAATGCGAAGGCAAAAGAAATTGCAGCATGGAAAGAAGAAGTGGTCGCCAAGTGGGATTCCATCGAGATCGTTTCAAGAGATAGAGAAGCAGACATTGCACAAGGCGATATCGAAAGCGGCAAGGAGTATACGATTACCATCGTCGTTGATGAAAAAGGATTGAACGATGCAGTGGGACTGGAGTTGGTTACAACTTATACGACTCCGGAAGGAAAACAGCATGTTTATTCGGTAGAACCATTCAGCGTGGTTAAGAAAGAAGGCGATCTGTATACATTCCAGGCTAAACACAGCTTGTCGAATGCAGGAAGCTTCAAAGTATCATACCGTATGTTCCCGAAAAATCCGGATTTGCCTCACCGTCAGGACTTCTGTTATGTGCGTTGGTTTGTCTGATTGGTATGTAAAGTAAAGTAAAGAGAGATTTACTATAACTATTTGAAAGGCTGTTTTGAAGTGTATACTGTCAAAACAGCCTTTTATTGTTTAATATCGATGTATTATGAGAAGGTTTTTTATTTTCATTGCTTTCGCACTGTGCAGTTTCTGGCAGTTGAGAGCCCAGGCCGATACGGCTTCGTTCCTGTTTGATAAGTATGAAGATGCCCAGGTGGTTCTCAGAGCCGGTGGTGAATTGAAGTCAAAAATGAACTACAATATAGTAGCCAACAAGTTCTATTTTGTAGATCCGCAGGATAAGCAGGTGAAGGAACTTGCCAATCCGGGAGATATTTTGCTGATCAAGATAGGAGGGCGTACGTTTTATCCGGAATCCAACGGAGCCGGAATAGAAATGTTGCCGACAAAACCGGTAGTGTATGTTCAGTATAAAGCATCTGCACGTAAGGAAGCCCCTGTGGGAGCCTATGGCACCCGTTCGGAAACAACGGCAGTTCAGAGTTACGGTTCTGTCATGAGCAATGGACAATCATACCAGTTGCAAGGTGAGAAGATGATTGTCGGCAACCGGCATCATATCTATTGGGTGGAGAAAGACGATAAAATGAAACAGTTCCGCAATTTTAAGCAATTTGCCAAAATCTACTCAAAGCATCGTGCGGAAATTGAGAAATACATTGGAGAGAATAAAGTGAATTTTGAGAATGTGGATCAGATTGTCAAGCTCTGTTCCTATGCCGATTCACTGAAATAGGTTTGGTTTTGAAAGCCCCTGTCCGGGACATTTGTGAAATGAAGAGGCTGTGTCGAAACTCTTTTTACCACGGAGTAACACAGAGTCTTTTTGTTAATAATCAATAACTTAAAATCGCCTCTGTGTTACTCTGTGTCCTCTGTGGTAAGTTTTGATACAGCCTATTTGTTCAATACTTCTTCCAGTTTGGCTTGGAGCGCTTCTCCGTGCAGGCCACGTGCAAGAATTGTTCCGTCAGCATCAACCAGCATGGTGTGGGGAATACTGTTTACGGCATACAACTGTGCACCTTCGTTCTGCCAGCCTTTCAGGTCGGACATCTGAGGCCAGGTGATGTTTAGCTTCTTGATGGCATCTTTCCATTTATCGGCATCCTGATCGAGAGACACGCCTACGATTTCGAAGTTCTTGCCTTTGTACTTAGCGTAAGCCTCTACGATGTTCGGCATTTCGCGGCGGCAAGGACCACACCAACTTGCCCAGAAGTCAACCAATACCACTTTGCCTTTTCCTACATAGTCGGACAGTTTTACCGGTTTTCCGTCGGGTGTCAGCATCTCGAAGTCGATAAATTTCTGACCGGCAGCAGTCGCTTTCTGCTTTTCGGTAACTTCTTTGATTTTCATAATCAGTTCGTCATTCTGATAGTTGGCAGGTATTTGTTTCAGCAAAGCATCATTCTCTTCGGTAGAGTTTTCATAGAAACTTTGTTTGAACAACATGATACCCACCGGGTTGGTGATGTTTTTCTGTACACCTTCTTTGATAGCCTGGCTGTATGCCTCTTCCAACTGTGAGTATTCTTTTTGTTTTGCCAACTTCTGATCATCGGTCAGTGTGCTGTCGCCCATAGCCTGGTAGATGGCTGCCTGTTTCTGATCGATCACATTGGTTTTGTTCCGTATCTCCTGATAAGCGTCATTGTTCGGAGTACCGGTTGCCGACTTATTATCTTTAGACAGGTTTACGTTGATTTTACCGTTTTCGAGGAAGAAATCTACATATGCTCCGTCACCGTTTTTAGAGTAAGTGATGTAACGGTTCACTGCGGAATCCTGTACGCCTTCGAATGTAAATGTTCCGTTAGCGATGATGGCTGTATCCAGTTTGTTGAACTGTCTGCTTACACGTTCCTGAATAAATACGGTATCGCCGTCGGAAGCGCCTTCCACAGTACCTGTTATCACATAACCGGGTTTGCTGTTATTACAAGATGCTACTCCCAGAGCAACCGCTGCAACAGCCAGATAAGTTAACTTTTTCATTGCTTTAGTATGTTTTATGAATAAATATTTATGCAAAGATAGCCGTTTTTTTTATTCGGAATAGAATTTCTCTGTTATATTAGATTAACATGTATGTACGAATCGGATAAATGTGTACCTTTGCACCCCAAATTAGTATGAATATGCAAGAAAGCAAATCCATTATTGAGGTGAACGGTGTGTCTAAATTCTTCGGAGAGAAGACTGCCCTGGATCATGTGACCCTGAATGTAAAAAAAGGTGAGTTCGTCACCATCCTGGGTCCTTCGGGTTGTGGTAAGACTACTTTGTTACGCCTTATTGCCGGCTTCCAGACTGCTTCGGAAGGCGAAATTAAAATATCGGGGAAGGAAATCACGCAGACTCCTCCGCACAAACGTCCGGTAAACACGGTGTTTCAGAAGTACGCTTTGTTTCCGCATCTGAATGTATATGATAATATTGCTTTCGGGCTGAAGCTGAAAAAGATGCCGAAGCAGACCATTGAGAAGAAGGTGAAGGCTGCTTTGAAGATGGTGGGGATGACGGACTATGAATACCGCGACGTAGATTCGCTGTCCGGCGGACAACAGCAACGTGTGGCTATCGCCCGTGCCATAGTCAACGAACCGGAAGTGCTGCTGCTCGACGAACCATTGGCAGCTCTCGACCTGAAGATGCGCAAAGACATGCAGATGGAACTGAAGGAGATGCACAAATCATTAGGGATCACTTTTGTATATGTCACCCACGATCAGGAGGAAGCATTGACGCTGAGCGATACGATTGTCGTCATGAGCGAAGGACGAATCCAGCAGATCGGCACTCCCATTGATATTTACAATGAACCTACCAATTCATTTGTGGCCGATTTTATCGGGGAAAGTAATATCCTGAACGGTGTGATGATACACGACAAACTGGTACGTTTCTGCAATACCGAGTTCGAATGTGTGGACGAAGGGTTCGGCGAAAACATGCCCGTAGACGTAGTGATCCGTCCGGAGGATCTTTATATATTTCCGGTTTCGGAAGCGGCACAACTGACCGGCGTGGTGCAGTCGTCCGTCTTCAAGGGGGTACATTATGAAATGACCGTCCTTTGCAACGGCTATGAATTTCTGGTACAGGACTATCATCATTTTGAGGTCGGTGCCCTCGTTGGGCTGTTGGTGAAACCGTTTGATATTCATATAATGAAGAAAGAGCGCGTGTGCAATACCTTCGAAGGCAAGCTGATTGACGAAACCCATGTGGAGTTTCTGGGTTGTAACTTCGAGTGTGCTCCTGTTACCGGAATTAGTGCCGGCAGCGAAGTGAAAGTGGAAGTCGGTTTCGACAAAGTGATTCTTCAGGACAACGAAGAAGACGGTACGCTGACCGGAGAGGTGAAGTTCATCCTTTATAAAGGCGACCACTATCATCTGACTGTGCTTTCGGATTGGGACGAGAATGTATTTGTAGATACGAACGACGTATGGGACGATGGAGACCGTGTAGGTATCACCATCCCCCCGGACGGTATCAGAGTAATTAAGAACTAATAAAAATAAGAGTTAAGAGTGAAAAGATTATCGGTCTTTTTTTCATCACGTAAGAGTTGGACGCTCCCTTACATTATCTTTTCGGCGATCTTCGTCGTTATTCCGCTACTCCTTATTGTGGTCTATGCTTTCACCGATGACAGCGGACATCTGACATTGGAAAACTTTGCGAAGTTTTTTCAGCATCACGAGGCTATCAATACCTTTGTTTATTCCATCGGTATTGCCATCATTACCACTATCGTTTGTATCCTGCTGGGTTATCCGGCAGCCTGGATACTAAGCAACGCAAAGCTGAACCGCTCGAAAACGATGGTCGTATTGTTTATTCTTCCCATGTGGGTCAACATCTTGGTACGTACGTTGGCAACAGTAGCCCTGTTCGACTTCTTCAGTGTCCCGTTGGGTGAGGGAGCTTTGATATTCGGTATGGTCTATAACTTTATACCTTTCATGATTTACCCTATCTACAACACCCTGCAAAAGATGGATCACAGTTACATCGAGGCTGCGCAGGACTTGGGTGCCAATCCCGTCCAGGTGTTTTTCAAGGCGGTGCTTCCGCTTTCCATGCCGGGAGTGATGAGTGGCATCATGATGGTTTTTATGCCCACTATCTCAACTTTTGCCATTGCCGAGTTGTTGACGATGAACAACATCAAACTGTTTGGTACCACTATCCAGGAGAATATCAATAATAGTATGTGGAATTATGGAGCGGCCCTGTCACTGATCATGTTGTTGCTGATTGCGGCGACTTCTCTGTTCAGCACCGACGACAAAGATAATACGAACGAAGGAGGTGGGCTATGGTAAAGAAAATTTTTGCCCAGACCTATTTGTGGATACTCCTTTTGCTGCTCTATTCGCCTATCGTGATTATTATGATCTACTCTTTCACCGAAGCAAAGGTGTTGGGCAACTGGACCGGATTCTCCACGAAACTGTATTCGTCACTGTTTACTACCGGCACGCACCATTCGCTGATGAATGCGTTGATCAATACCGTGACCATTGCTTTGATAGCGGCTACGGCTTCCACTTTGTTGGGCAGCATCACGGCTATCGGCATCTTCAACCTGAAGGCACGTTCGCGGAAGGCCATCAGTTTTGTGAACAGTATCCCTATTCTGAATGGTGATATTATTACCGGTATTTCCCTGTTCCTGCTGTTTGTTTCGCTCGGTATATCTCAGGGATATACGACCGTGGTATTGGCGCACATCACATTCTGTACTCCATATGTGGTGCTCAGCGTGTTGCCCCGCCTCAAGCAGATGAATCCTAATATTTACGAAGCTGCCCTCGATCTGGGAGCAACCCCGATGCAGGCACTTCGCAAAGTGATTATCCCGGAGATCCGTCCGGGAATGATTAGCGGCTTCATGCTTGCGCTGACACTTTCTATCGATGATTTTGCGGTAACGGTATTTACGATCGGTAACGAAGGACTTGAGACACTTTCCACCTATATTTATGCCGATGCCCGCAAGGGAGGGCTTACTCCGGAGCTGCGTCCCCTTTCGACGATTATCTTCGTGGTGGTGCTGGCATTGCTGATTGTCATTAACCGGCGTGCGGGTAAGGAGAAAAAGTGATGTCCTTTTTGTTTTAAATCGAAAAAGAAGAGAATTTACGAGAATCAAGAAACTGTATAAAGTGCTAATGAACAAACTATTAATAACCCTTTTCCTGGCGATGTCACTTTTGTTTTCCGGTTGTTACAACTCCGGTGAACCTCGCGAGAAGGTATTGAAAATCTATAATTGGGCCGATTATATCGGTGATGGGGTGCTCGAAGACTTTCAGGCATATTATAAGGAGCAGACGGGTGAGGATATCCGCATCGTTTATCAAACCTTTGATATTAACGAAATCATGCTCACCAAGATTGAGAAGGGACACGAAGATTTCGATGTGGTATGTCCTTCGGAATACATCATCGAGCGGATGTTAAAGAAAAACCTGCTGTTGCCCATCGACACTGTTTTTCCCCATTCGCCCGATTACATGAATGACGTATCGCCTTATATCCGTGAACAGATTGATAAACTGAGTCAGCCGGGGCGGATCGCCAGTCATTATGCGGTATGCTATATGTGGGGAACCGCCGGGATATTGTATAATAAAGCTTTTGTGCCCGAAGCCGATGCCGAAAGCTGGGATTGTCTTTGGGACCGGAAATATGCCGGTAAGATACTGATGAAAGACAGTTACCGGGATGCATACGGAACTGCCATCATTTACGCCCATGCCCGTGAACTCGCCGATGGTAAGGTGACGGTCGAAGATCTGATGAACGACTATTCTCCCCGTGCGATGGAGATTGCCGAGAAATATCTCAAAGCAATGAAGCCCAATATAGCCGGTTGGGAGGCAGACTTCGGCAAAGAGATGATGACTAAAAATAAAGCATGGCTCAACATGACCTGGAGCGGAGATGCCAAGTGGGCCATCGAGGAAGCGGATGCGGTAGGAGTGGAGCTGGATTATGCCGTACCCCGTGAAGGAAGCAACATCTGGTATGATGGGTGGGTGATTCCTAAGTATGCCGGTAACCCGAAAGCCGCCAGCTACTTCATCAACTTCATGTGCCGCCCCGACATTGCCTTGCGGAATATGGAAGCGAGCGGTTACGTAAGTGCTGTGGCTTCGCCCGAGATCATGGAAGCGAAAGTGGACACAACTCTTACATATTATTCCGATCTGAGCTATTTCTTCGGACCGGGTGCCGACAGCCTGCAGATTGACAAGATTCAGTATCCGGATCGTGAAGTGGTGGAGCGTTGTGCCATGATTCGTGATTTTGGTGATAAGACGAAAGAAGTTCTTGAAATTTGGTCACGCATAAAGGGCGACAATCTCGGAGTGGGCATTACTATTCTGATTTTTGTGGTAGTGGGACTAATGAGTGGCTGGATGATTTATAAACGGGTACAGCGCTATAAACGTGAGAAGATGCAGAGACGCCGGAGCCGCAGACGGAGGAAGCAAAGATGAGATTAAAGTAACGTTGAAATCTGAATTTTGATAAAAAAATAAAAGAAAATGATGATTTTGTTTCTCAATCTATTGTAAATGTCTATATTTACCGCGTATTAAAGATTTCTGATAGGATGTGTTTTATTTCCAAGGTACTTGTAGAGTAATTTATCTCCTTATTAAGACTTCTCTAACATAACAAATTTTATTAATTGTATTAATTATTTTTTTTCAATGAACATTTTTATTGCAGGCATCAGCTATAATCTTAGCAACGCCGATTTAGGAGAATTATTCGAAGAGTTTGGAGAAGTTATTTCAGCCAAAATTGTCATGGACAGAGAGACTGGTCGTTCTAAAGGATTCGGTTTCGTAGAAATGCCGAATGACGAAGAGGGAAATGCTGCCATCGCAGCACTGAACGAAAAAGAAATAGACGGAAAAACACTTTCTGTATCAGTTGCACGTCCGAGAGAAGAAGGACCGCGTCGTAATAACAATTACGGTGGTGGTAGTCGTGGTGGCTACGGTAACAACCGTGGTGGCGGTTACGGTGGTGGTAATCGTGGCGGCGGCTATGGCGGCGGTCGTGACAGATATTAATCAAAAGAGATTACCAGTCTGTCCAAACAGACTTGAAGGAGAGATGTCCGGGATTTATCCCGGGCATCTTTTTTTATGTGGTGTCCGGCGGGTGTATAATTTTGTGTACTTTCGCCACAGAGTGTGCGGAGGGTACAATGAAAAATATTTCTTTCAGACGTACTTATAAACAAAGGATTAAAACTCTGTGCCTTCTGTAGCGTGCCCTATTTATATAGACAAACTCCGGAATGAATAAAAAAAAACTACGGAATATTCGTAAGATATTCGTTTTTATTTTTATCTTTGTATTTATAGAAAAGGAGGGTATATGAAAAATTCCGGGAAATTACTTTTCTTGAGTTCAATTCTGGGGGGAGTATTTTTAGTCTCTTCTTGTTCGGCTGTTCCGAAGATAGAAGAGAAGGACTTATCGGAGCAATGGCCGGTTGTGGCTTCCCGTCAGTGGACCGGTCAGGATTCTGTTGTGGTATGTGATCTAAATGTACTGAAAGATACGATTGACTTACCGCTCAGCTTCTTTGTAGAGGACTTTCGGATCATCAAGTTGGATAACCGCGATGAAGCGATGGTAGGGGTAAGCAATCTATGTGTCTCCGAAAACTACATTCTCGTTTACGGTTCTGTTTATACACTTCATCCCTGCCGGTTGTTTGATAAAAAGGGAAAGTTCATTACCGATATAGGTGCTATAGGGCAGGGACCGGGAGAGTATCGTTCTATATATAAAGCCCGGATTGATGAAAAACATAATTGCATTTATCTGATCCCTTTTGCTAACAGTAATGTTATCTATGTTTACGACTTGAAAGGGAAACCGCTGCCATCCATTCCGCTGCATCGGCCTGTCTCCAAAGCCATGTTCCGGATCGATACGGACAAACGAGAGATTACAGTGGGGGCACTTCCTTTTACCGGATACCCTTTGGTTGCATGGACACAGGATTTTGAAGGAAATCTGTTGGACTCTGTTCCCACACCTAAGCATCTGTTTGTTGTTCCCGATTATAGTAATGATATCGCGTATGGGGCCAATACGGAAGCAGTCGATCTCTATATCTCGACCTTCTGGGAGTTACGCCCTGATACACTTTATCATTATATACGTTCGGAGAGCAGGCTGACGCCCCGCTTTACGCTCGATATCGGAAATCGGAAACGTTCGATGACGATGTATTACGAGTTACCCCGGGTTTATATCGGAAAGTTGGCGGTAGATAAGCAGGTAGGTGACGGACTGTGGGAATCTCAGGATACTTCGTACTTTGTAGTAGATAAGAAATCGTTGCGCGGAACCTTTTTCCGTATAGTGAATGATTTTATGGGAGGTATGCCGGACCGGCTATGGACACCCTGGGCTTTTTACGACAGGCAGTATATACGGCTCGTGGAGCCTGGATCGCTGAAAGCAGAGATCGAAGCCTATCTGAGCGGTATGGCCGGGGAGAGTGCGAATGCCTTGCGGGAGTTTGGTCAGTCGATAGGAGAAGAAGATAATAGTTATGTAATATACGCTAAGCAGAAAGGAGCTCAATAATGAAAAAAGTATTTGGAATCTTGTTGTCGGTTCTGTTGGCCTGCACTTCGTGTGGAGATGGCAGCAGTAAAAGTGAACCTTCGTTTAAAGTATACGATAAATACTCTAAAGAGAAGAAGGTCGAAAAGAAGAATGATATCGGAAAGGCAACCTATATTTTCTGGATAAACAAAGCGGAAGCCAAGAAATTGCGCGGGTTGACTTTTAATATTAAATGTAAAGTCACGATCAACGAAGACGGTAGTATAAAGATTCTGGGATATGAAAAAGAACAACCCTACACGGTGACCAAAAGCCTGAAGAAATACCTCAAAACCTTCCGTGTAGACGAGAAAGCTTTGAAAGAAGGAACGGTTAAAACGGGAGATCAGGTGGTTTTTTTGCGTTATGTTGTGCTGAAATAAAAGGCAGTGTTTTTAATGCGAGGATGTGCTGAAATTCACCAAAGGAGATACAGAGTAACACACATTGAATTTTAAGTCATTAATTATCACTATTGATAACCTGTGGCGAAAAGAACTTTTGAGGCAACCCTCTGTGCCTTCTGTGGTGAATCCGGTTGCCGAATGGCCTTAATAAAAAATCCTCCCCGGCAGGACCGGAGAGGATTTTATCGTTTTAATCCTATTTACTAATGATAGATACTGCCGATTATTATTCAGCAGCAGCTTCAGTTGCAGCTTCTTCTGCCGGAGCAGCTTCTTCTGCGGGAGCTTCAGCAGCAGCCTTAGCAGCTTCTTCAGCAGCTTTCTTTTCAGCCAATGCTTTTGCTTTTGCTTCGTTTACTTTCTTTTCAGCTTCCAGACGTGCTTTTTCGTCAGCCTTTTTAGCTTCATCTTCTTTAGCTTTCAAAGCAGCCAGACCAGACTGTTTGTTGTTCTTCCAAGCTTCGAATTTAGCTTCAGCTTCAGCTTCACCGAAAGCACCTTTAGCTACACCGCCAAGGAGGTGTTTCTTCATGTAAACGCCTTCACGAGAAAGGATGTTGCGAACTGTGTCTGAAGGTTGTGCACCTACCAGTACCCAGTGCAAAGCACGTTCGAAATTCAAATCTACTGTAGCAGGATTGGTGTTAGGGTTGTAAGTACCAATCTTCTCTGTAAATTTACCATCACGTGGTGCTCTGCTGTCTGCAATAACGATAGAGTAGAAAGCGTAGCTTTTACGTCCATGTCTTTGCAATCTAATTCTTGTTGCCATTTTAAATAAATGTTTTTAATGAATGATTTGAATTAATGCTATTAACTCGTAATAGCGGGTGCAAAGATAGGGGTTTTGTTTTGATTGACAAAGACTTCCTGTTCTTTTTTATAATAATAACCCCATTCTGAGCTTTTCGTTTGCCGCACTCTATCCCCATTATTTGCCCGCTTTGCGCTGCCAATGCCCCGAACTGACCCGTAACGACGAACTGCTTTGTATGCTGATTTTGCTGAATCAGAGCACTGACGAGATAGCCCTTGCTTTAGGCATTTCGCGTGCCAGTGTCAATTCCGGACGAAGCCGTATCCGCAAGAAGTTAGGATTGGGCAAAGATGAATCGCTCGAGGCCTATTTACAGAATATCCGGAAGTAGGCCGTCCGCTATTCAGGAATACCTCCTCGGATAACGGAATAGAATGGCCAGCAGCGCACAGATACCCATTGTAAACGGATAATACAGGTTTCCGATGATACTGAGCGGAGAGATCTGTGCCAGTCCGGCAGCAATCAGCATTTGTGCTCCGTAAGGGATGATCCCCTGTACGAGGCACGAGAAAGTATCGAGGATACTCGCTGTCTTTCTTCGGTCCAGATGAAACTTCTTCGCGATATCTTTAGCAATCGGTCCGGTAGTGATGATAGCGATCGTATTGTTAGCCGTGCAGAGGTTGGCAATGCTCACCAGTGCGGCAATGCTGAGTTCTGCTCCCCGTTTTCCGTTTACATGCCGGGTCAGTTTGTTAATAATGAAATCTATTCCTCCGTTGTAGCGGATGGTTTCAAGCATTCCACCCGCCAGCAGAGTGATGATGATCAGTTCACCCATTCCGGTAATGCCCGTTCCCATAGCTCCGAACCAATCGAAGAATCCGAGGCTGCCTGTAGCGATACCGATTACACCACTGGTGAAGATACCTATTATCAAGACCAACATTACGTTCATTCCGGCTATGGCCGTTCCCAATACGATAAGGTAAGGAATCACTTTCACCCATTCGATCTCCTGTACCTGTGGCGGAGCAGCTACCGAAAGTCCCTGAAAGATATAGATACCTAATACCACCAGTGCGGCAGGCACTACGATCATGGAGTTTACCCGGAACTTATCACGCATCACGCATTCCTGTGTCTTGGTCGAGGCAATGGTTGTGTCGGAGATGAACGAAAGATTATCTCCGAAGAATGATCCGCCCACTACCACCGCTACCATAAACGGCAGGTCTATGCCGGTTTTTTCCGCCAGTCCGATGGCAACGGGAGTCAGTGCCACGATGGTTCCCACGCTGGTACCGATAGATAAGGAGATGAAGCAAGAAGCCAGAAAAATGCCTGCCAATAAAAGGTTATCCGGCAGAATATGGAGTGTGAGGTTTACAGTGGCATCGATGGCTCCCATCTGCTTGGCACTCTGCGCAAAGGCTCCTGCCAGAATGAATATCCACACCATCAGCATGATATTTTTATTGGAAGCTCCTACCGAGAACTGATAGACGCGTTGTTCCAGATTCAGTCCCCGTGTGATGGCGATGGCATAGCACGACGAGATGAGGAAGGCCACCGTTATAGGAACTTTGTAGAAATCGTTCACCAGGATGGAGGTGACCAGATAGAGGCACAAGAACACGAATAAAGGGCTGAGTGCCCACCAGCCTGAAGTGCTTTTATGTATCTTTTCTTCGTTTATCATTGAATGATTCTTAAAATTTTGAGGTGCAAAGATAGTGAATGATAGGGAGAAAAACGGTAATTTTGCACCGACAATATAAAGATTAACGCTAACCGCTTCATGCATTTAAAAATTTCCGGAGAAGAACGCTGTGAGGCGGGAAGCTTTGGTGCGAGTTAGCAACAGGGGCGGTGCGAAGTGATTCGTGCCGCTTTTTCATGAATATGGGTACTGTTCCTGAAAAAAAATGTCTTTTTGTTTTGCGGGAATAAAAAGAACTATTACTTTTGCCGCCGATAAACAGAGTATTCACCCTTTAAATAATCGGAAAGGGTTTTAATTATGTCAGAGAAATAATATCTTCAAACTTGGAACTGAGTTGACCCGTCGGGAGGATGGGGCTTTGCAACTTTGTTTTTTTATACGCATCGCAATTCTGCTGCTGGCGATGCAGGTTGATTAGTTCCACAATCACGTTTAATTTATTTATTATTCACTTCAATGCTGTGAACAGGATGTGTTATATCCTTTTCTAAAGTATTGGTATCCCGCATATTGTCTGTTGCCTGCCCGTGGCAGGTAGCCGGTATTGTATGCGAAAGAAAAACAGTATGGGAATACGTTTGAAAGATTTAAGCAAACTGGGATATAGAGACAACGTGGCCCGTAGTCTGGCCGTTGCCCTCGTCAACAAGTATTGTAAACACGAGACAAAAGAGCGGATATTGGCTATCCTGGGCGATGTACTCGGAAATCCCGAAATATATAAAAACAACGAAGTATGGAGTAAACTGGCCGAACAACTTTCTCCTACTTTAGTCGAAAAAAGTTTTACGTCGTATGATTTGCTCGACGAGCCTTTGGCTTATAAAACATACGGAAGCAAGCATATTGAAACATTGGCCAAACAACAGATGAATCTGGCTATGCGCCTTCCGGTCACTCTTGCCGGAGCGTTGATGCCCGATGCACATGCCGGTTACGGATTACCCATAGGAGGAGTATTGGCTACGGATAATGCAGTCATTCCGTATGCGGTGGGAGTTGATATAGGTTGCCGGATGAGTCTTACCCTGTTTGATACCGGGGAAGACTTTCTAAGGCGTTATTCGCATCAGATGAAAGAAGCGCTGAAAGAATTCACTCATTTCGGCATGGATGGCGGGTTGCCTTTTGTTCAGGAACACGAGGTACTTGACCGGGAAGAGTTCCGAATGACTGAATTGCTGAGAGGGCTGCATGGCAAAGCGGTGCGACAGCTGGGAAGTTCCGGTGGTGGAAATCATTTTGTGGAGTTTGGCAGGATCAGCTTGCAGGCGGACAATGTCTTAGGAGTTCCGGAGGGTAGTTATGCGGCTTTGCTTTCCCATTCCGGTTCACGGGGACTGGGTGCTGCCATTGCCAAGCATTACAGTCTGCTGGCCCGTGACATCTGTCGCTTGCCCCGCGAGGCTCAGCACTTTGCCTGGTTGGGATTGGATACGGAAGAGGGGCAGGAATACTGGCTTAGTATGAATCTGGCAGGCGATTATGCCCGTGCCTGCCATGAACGGATTCATCTGAATCTGGCCAAAGCTCTGGGACTGAAACCTCTGGCCAATGTGAACAACCATCATAACTTTGCATGGAAGGAGGAACTTGCTTCCGGACAAACTGCCATTGTACACCGTAAAGGAGCAACTCCGGCTCAGAAGGGCCTTCCGGGACTGATTCCCGGAAGTATGGCCACCCCCGGTTATCTGGTATGTGGAAAAGGAGTGGGTGAAGCCCTTTGTTCCGCTTCTCATGGAGCAGGACGCGCCATGTCCCGCCAAAAAGCGAAAGACAGTTTTACCCAGTCAGCACTGAAGAAGTATCTTTCGCAGGCCGGCGTGACACTGATTGGCGGTAGTGTCGAAGAAATGCCGTTGGCTTACAAAGACATTGACCGGGTGATGCAGACTCAGGAGGCATTGGTGGAAATTCAGGGTACCTTTATGCCCTGTATCGTACGAATGAATAAAGAGTAGAATGATGGAAAAGACGTATTTACAAATCACTTCGGGACGTGGTCCCGTGGAGTGTTGCCGTGTAGTGGCATTAGTGCTTGAGAGAATATTAAAACAGGCCCAGACCCGGAAACTGAAAGTGGAAATAGTGGAAAAAGAAGCCGGTCCTGCCAACCGTACATTGCTGTCGGCAGTCATTGCACTTGAAGGTGCAGGTTGCGATACACTGGTGGAAGAGTGGGAGGGAACCGTGTTGTGGATTGCCCGTAGCCCGTACCGGATTCATCACAGACGCAAAAATTGGTTTGTCGGTGTGCAGACCTTCTTGCTGTCCGAAAGCCGTGAGGCAACCGAAAATGAAATCCGTTATGAAACTTTGCGGGCTTCCGGACCCGGCGGACAGCATGTCAATAAGACGGAATCTGCTGTAAGGGCTGTCCATATTCCCAGCGGAATCAGTGTAGTGGCATCCGACCAACGTTCACAATGGCAGAATAAGAAACTGGCCACCGAACGATTGCTGGTCAAGCTGACTCCTTGGAATGTAGAGCAGGCAATGATTCAGGCACAGGCTAACTGGAGTAACCACAACAGCCTTCAAAGGGGAAACCCGGTGAAGGTCATTCAAGAAGAGCTCCGGTTTTGAGTATTAACGATTAAAAGAAAAAGCTATGTTATCAGAAAAATATGGTCGTACCTACCACTATCCGTTCTCTCCCGGGACGACGAGTGACGACCGAATCAATCATACCTATTGGGAGGATATCCGGGAGATAAACACGCTGGTCCATACCGAAAAACTGGATGGGGAGAATAATTGTTTAAGCAGATACGGGGTTTTTGCCCGTTCGCATGCTGCTCCTACCACTTCACCATGGACGAGCCAGTTGCGTCAGCGTTGGGAGTTGTTGAAGAATGACTTGGGAGATATTGAACTCTTCGGCGAGAATCTGTATGCTGTTCATTCCATCGAGTACAAGCGGCTGGAAACCCATTTTTATGTGTTCGCAGTCCGCTGTCTCGACAAATGGCTGTCGTGGGAAGAGGTGAAGTTTTATGCTGCTTTGTTCGATTTGCCTACTGTACCCGAATTGTGTACGGAGCGTGTAAACGGACTAACAGCCGAAACCCTGAAACAGCATGTCATCTGCCTGGCCGGGGAACCAAGTGTCTTCGGATCGCGCGATGCGCTGACAGGGATGGACTGTACCCGTGAAGGGGTAGTAACCCGCAATGCCGACGAGTATCTTACCGCAGACTTTGCCCGTAATGTGTTTAAGTATGTCCGTCAGGGGCATGTGCAGACAGACGAGCATTGGACACGGCATTGGAAGCGTGCCCGCCTGGTGTGGGAGTCGAAACAAGAGAAAGGAGGTAACGAATGATTTGGAGATTGACAGAACGGAAAGATTGGGATTCACTGGTACAGCAGTTCAGCTGGGTGCGGGATATGGATCTGGTTCCCCAGCACGCTTTGCATCATGCCGAGGGAAGTGTAGCCGTACATACCCGCATGGTACTCGAGGCATTGCAGCAACAGCCTTCCTATCTGAGGCTTGCGGAGCAGGACCGGGAGATCCTTTGGGCAGCCGCTTTGCTTCACGATGTAGAAAAGCGTTCGACTTCGGTCGATGAAGGCAATGGGCAGATCACCTCCAAAAATCATGCGAAGCGGGGGGAAGCTACTGTACGCACCCTCCTTTACAGGGATATTTCTACGCCTTTCGGTATTCGCGAGCATATTGCCTCTCTGGTACGCCATCATGGTTTGCCTATCTGGCTGATGGAACGGGAAGATCCCTTGAAACGTGCTTGTGAAGCTTCGCTGAGGCTGGACACTTCGTTACTGAAACAGTTGGCTGTGGCCGATATTTGCGGGCGTATCTGCACGGACAGGGAAATACTGCTGGAAGCTACCGAACTCTTTGAAATGTTTTGCCGTGAACAACAATGCTGGGGGAAAGCCCGGACATTTGCCGGTGATACGGCCCGCTTCCATTATTTTCATACGGATCAGGCTTATATCGATTATGTCCCCCACGATGATTTCAGATGTGAGGTTACTTTGCTTGCAGGCCTGCCCGGTATGGGTAAAGACTATTATATAGAGTCTCGATGTGCCGATATGCCGGTTGTCAGTCTGGATGCTATCCGACGTGAACATAAACTCAGCCCCACGGATAAAGCGGCTAACGGCTGGGTGGCACAAACGGCCAAAGAGCAGGCACGGGTCTACCTCCGGAAGGGACAGGACTTTATTTGGAATGCCACCAACGTGACCCGCCAAAGACGTGCCCAGTTGGTCGATTTGTTCATCACCTATGGGGCACGGGTGAAAATAGTCTATATAGAGAAACCTTACTCCGTCTGGCGGCGGCAAAACGGCATACGCGAATATAAAGTGCCGGAGCCGGTTCTGGATGCGATGTTGGATAAACTGGAGGTTCCCCGGTTGACAGAAGCGCACGAAGTGGTTTATGCCGTGCAGGAACAATAGGGCTACACCCAACCGGGGGGAGGGTGTAGCCTTAGGTACCTTGGGGTGTAGCTATCCGGACCGGATGGCTACACCCTGTTTATTTTCCGGCGGTGTCTGTATTTTGTTTGTAATATTGTAACGGCGTTTTTCCGGTAAAGCGTTTGAAACTCTTGATGAAATGATTTAGGTCACAATACCCATTATCGACAGCAATACCCGTTAAGTCATTCTCCCCGTTAGCCGGTAGTTCGCTGTAGGCATGAATCAAGCATCGGATGCGGCCGGAACGAGAAGGGATAAATAAACGCCGATACTGTTGAGGATTTATCATTATGTGTTTATCTTTGTGCCCGGTGAATTGATAACTAACGGTAAGGAGGGATTGCATCATGATAAAGATACTGGTTGTGGAAGATGAACAGCGTGTGGCGGAACTGCTGAAGCGCGGTCTCGAAGAGTCCGGCTATCAGGTGGAACTTGCCTACGACGGAGCTTGGGGGTTGCGCCTGTTCCGTGCCGGAGAGTTTCAGATGGTCATTTCCGATGTAATCTTGCCGAAGATGAGTGGTTTCGAACTCTGTAAAGAGATACGGAACATCAATAACCGGGTTCCGGTACTGATGCTGACAGCGTTGGGCACAACGGATGATAAGCTCGACGGTTTCGATGCCGGGGCTGACGACTATATGGTGAAACCTTTCGATTTCCGCGAACTCGATGCCCGTATCAAGGTATTGCTGAAACGACGACTTCCCGGTATACCCGAAACACAACTTACGGAACTCGTCTATGCGGACTTGCGCATCGACCGGCAGACAAAAACCGTCTATCGGCAGGAGAGGGAGATCAAACTCTCTCCCAAAGAGTATAACCTGTTGCTTTATATGGCCGAGAACCCCGAACGGTTACTTACCCGTGTTGAAATAGCCGACAAGGTGTGGAATACCCATTTCGATACGGGCACCAACTTTATCGATGTGTACATCAACTATCTCCGCAAAAAGATAGACCGGGACTATGATGTGAAACTGATCCATACCAAACCCGGTATGGGCTTTATATTCAGGCAGGAGTTATGAAGATAGGTACCCGGCTCACTCTCCGCTATACCGGTTTCACGGCAGCCGTTTTTCTGTTGCTGGTAGCTGCTATCTATCTGTTTTCGGAGCGGAACCGGAGCAATGAATTCTTCCGTGACCTGAAAAAGGAAGGCATCACCAAAGCCAACCTTTTCCTCGACAACCGGGTGGATGCCAAGACCATGCAGTCCATTTACCTCAACAACCGCGAATTTATCAATGAAGTGGAGGTAGCCATCTACGATACTACTTTCCATTTGCTTTATCATGATGCCAAGCAGATCGACCTGGTGAAAGAGACCCCTGAGATGATCGACCGAATTTTGCAAAATAAATCTATCGAGTTTTATCAGGACGGTTATCAGGTCATCGGGCTCCTTTACACGTTCCATGGTAAACCTTATGTCATCACAGCGGCTGCTTTCGATGGTTACGGATATGCCAAGCAACACTCTTTGCAGACCATGCTGATTGTTCTTTTCTTTTTAGGTATCGCTCTTTTGGCGGGAGTCGGTTACCTGCTTTCGCGGAGTGCCCTGGCTCCTGTGTCCGATATTCTCGGGGAGGTGGAAGCTATTTCTGCTTCCCGTCTCGACCTGCGTGTGCCGGTGAAGGACGAAAAAGATGAATTGGGCGAACTTGCCACCACCTTCAATCGGATGCTGGAAAGGCTGGAACAGTCTTTCGATTCTCAGAAAATGTTCGTCAGCAATGTGTCCCATGAACTGCGTACTCCCATGGCTGCCCTGATTGCCGAACTTGAACTGGCTCTGCTGAAAGAGCGTTCTTCCGAAGAATATCGCCGTGCCATCGGTAATGCGCTCGACGATTCGCGTAAGTTGGTGAAACTTTCCGAAGGGTTGCTCAATCTGGCCAAGGCCGATTATCTGCCCGAGCAGATCAAATTGGAAGAGATCCGTCTGGACGAGCTTCTGCTCGATGCCCGTGAGATGGTGATGAAAGCCAATCCCGACTATACCATCGAATTGATATTCGGCGAAGAAGCCGATGATGACTCCGTCCTCACGGTGTTGGGCAACGGCTACCTGTTGAAAACAGCTTTTGTCAATCTGATGGAGAACAATTGCAAGTTCTCCGCCAATCACACTTCTTTCGTCCAGATCAGCTTTTGGGAGCAAAAGTCTGTTATCCGCTTTTCGGACACGGGTATCGGTATGAATGCCGATGACATGCAATACCTGTTTTCTCCTTTCTATCGGGGAAGCAATAAAGACTATGCCCGTGGAAACGGCATCGGGATGATGCTGACTCAAAAGATCATACATACCCATAAGGGTGAAATCACCGTCAATAGCCAGCCGGGTGAAGGTACGGTCTATACGGTGGAAATTCCTCATATCTGAAGAAACTCTAATAAAACTCTAATAGTACTCTAATCGTTCTCTAACGCCCCTTTTGCGGGGAGCTCCCTACCTTTGTACTGTAAAGGCAAATGAATGAATGGGATTCTTCCAATAGGGAGCGGCCCCGTATCTCTAAAAAAAATGTACTATGATGATTTTTAGAAAGAAACAAACAGACAAGACTGTGCAGTTCAATACCGAGAAGGTATTTCTGGCAGCAACCCAACCGCTGAAGTTGGTGTATGGCTATTTTTGTACTACCCCCCACGGACTCTCGGAGGAGGATGCGGAAGAGCGGCTTAAAAGCTGCGGTGAGAATAAAATCGTGCAAGAGACGCACCCCAATCCGCTTCTGATGTTTTGCAAAACCTTTATCAACCCCTTTATCGGTGTACTGATGGCACTTGTGCTTGTGTCGTTGGTGCTCGACGTCTGGATGGCCCGGCCCGAAGAGCGGGAGTGGACCAGTATCCTTGTCATCGGAAGTATGGTGATGATGAGTGTCGTGTTGCGCTTCTCGCAGGAGTGGCGCTCCGGCAAGGCTTCGGATGCTTTGCAAAAGATGGTGAAAAATACCGCATCCGTCATTCGTAGCGGTGCCCCGGAGCCGTACGAGATCAACATTACAGACTTGGTGCCGGGAGACATCATCTGTCTGGCTGCCGGAGATATGATTCCGGCCGATGTCCGTGTCATCGAGTCGAAAGACCTGTTCGTCAGCCAGTCCTCGTTGACCGGAGAATCCGATGCCATAGAGAAGTGTGCCGTATTGGCGGAGGATCGTCACCGTTCCGGCAGTGTGGTCGAGCTTGATGATATTTGCTTCATGGGCTCCAATGTAGTGAGCGGTTCGGCACGTGCCATTGTTTTCGGTACAGGGCGAGATACCTATCTGGGCACCATCGCCCGGAGTATCGTCGGCGTACGTGCGCAGACGGCATTCGATAAAGGAATCAGCAATGTCAGTCTTTTGCTGATCCGTTTCATGCTGGTGATGGTGCCTCTGGTGTTTCTCATCAACGGAGTGACGAAAGGCGACTGGTTCGAAGCCTTTATTTTTGCCATTTCCGTAGCCGTGGGACTGACTCCTGAGATGCTTCCGATGATTGTCACCGCTAACCTGAGCAAAGGAGCTGTCTCTATGGCTAAGAAAAAGACCATTGTCAAGAACCTCAACGCCATCCAGAATTTCGGGGCGATGGACATTCTTTGCACCGATAAGACCGGGACACTGACCCGCGACCACATTGTGCTGGAAAAGTTTATCAATGCTGACGGGAGCGAGGATCACGAGTGCCGCGTACTCCGTCATGCCTATTTCAACAGTTATTTCCAGACGGGGCTGAAGAATCTGATGGATCGTGCCATCCTTTCACATGTTCGTGAGTTACAGTTGGATTATCTCAGGGATGCTTATACCAAGGTAGACGAAATCCCATTCGACTTTACCCGCCGACGTATGTCCGTGGTGGTGGAAGACGAACAGAGGAAGCGTCAGATCATCACCAAGGGAGCGGTAGAGGAGATGCTTGCAATCTGCACTCATGCAGAGTTTGGCAAAACCGTTCACGAGTTGACCGATGAGCTGCGGCGAAAAGCCTTTGTCATCAGTGAGCAGATGAACAAAGAAGGTATGCGTGTGCTGGCGGTGGCACAGAAGAGTTGGGTAGAAAAAGAACATGATTTTTCTGTCGAAGACGAATCCGGAATGGTGCTGATCGGTTATCTCGCTTTTCTCGACCCTCCCAAACCTTCGGCAGCCAATGCCATCCGGCAGCTCCATAGCCATGGAGTCGATGTGAAAGTGCTGTCCGGTGATAACGAAGCGGTTGTACGTACCATCTGCCGTCAGGTGGGAGTCGATACGGCCTGTACGCTGAACGGTACGGAGATAGAGCGGCTGACGGATGAAGAACTGAAGTTGAGAATACGGCAGACTACCGTGTTTGCGAAGCTGGCTCCGATGCAGAAGACCCGTATCATCACCTTGCTGCAGGAATTGGGACATACGGTGGGCTTCCTGGGTGATGGCATCAATGACGCTTCCGCCCTGCGCCAGTCCGATGTGGGTATATCTGTGGATACGGCTGTGGACATCGCCAAGGAGAGTGCTGACATCATTCTGCTGGAGAAGGATCTGATGGTGCTTGAAGATGGAGTGATAGAGGGACGCAGAACGTTTGGCAACATTATGAAGTACATCAAGATGACTGCCAGTTCTAACTTTGGCAATATGTTCAGCGTGCTGGCTGCCAGTGCCTTTCTGCCTTTCCTGCCTATGCTGCCTGTCCATCTGCTTGTTCAGAATCTGCTGTACGATACGTCGCAGTCCACCATTCCGTTCGACCGGATGGACCCGGAGTACCTGATGAAGCCGCGCAAATGGGATGCATCCGACCTGAGCCGTTTTATGATTTTTATCGGTCCGGTCAGTTCTATTTTCGACATAGCCTTATTTCTGGTCATGTGGTATGTGTTCGGTTGCAACTCTCCCGAACATCAGACTCTCTTTCAGTCCGGTTGGTTTGTAGAGGGCTTGCTGTCGCAAACGTTGATTGTACATATGATCCGTACCCGCAAGATCCCGTTTATTCAGAGTACGGCATCCTGGCCGGTATTAGGACTAACGTCCGTCATCATGGTTCTGGGAATCGTCATTCCCTTCACGCAGTTTGGGGCTTCCATCGGGTTGATGCCGTTGCCGCTCAGTTATTTCCCCTGGTTGGCGGGCATCCTGCTGAGCTATTGTGTGCTGACGCAGCTTATTAAACAATGGTATGTGAAGCGGTTTACGAAGTGGCTGTAAACACGAATAAAGACCTTAAAAACGGGTCATCCTGTTGTTATAGCAGGATGATCCGTTTCTGCATAATCTCTTTGAGCTGTGCCTGTAACTGGCGCGCATTGATGGGTTTGGGCATGTATCCGTCGAATCCGCTTTCCATCACCCGCTGTTCGTCCGAAGCGTAGGCAAAGGCCGTAACTGCGATGATAGGGACTTTGGCCGAATATTTACGGATCTCTTTAGTGGCTTCATATCCGTCCATGACCGGCATGTTGATGTCCATCAGGATAATCTGCGGATCTTCTTTGCGGAATATTTCTACGGCTTCGCGGCCGTCCCAGGCATGAAGCAGGCGGTAATCCTGGCGGAGGATGGACTCAAATAACCTGAAGTTGCTTTCGTTGTCTTCGGCAATCAGGATGGTCAGTTTGTCTTTCTCTACCGCAATGGGCTGTATAACTGTTTTCCGGACAGGTTCAGCTGTCGATGCGGCTTCGTAAGGGAGGGTAAACCAGAATGTGGAACCTTTACCTTTCTCAGACTCCACACCGATGTGTCCGCCCATGTGGTTGACCAGTGTCTGGCAGATGGATAGTCCGAGCCCTGTGCCTTGTGCGAAACTGTTCAGTTTGACGAATCGGCCGAATATGCTTTCCTGCTCGTCCTTGGCAATGCCGCAACCGGTGTCGGCAACGTAGAAATAAAGCTCTTTTTCGCGAAGCTCGTAGCCAAAGCGGATACTCCCTTTCTCGGTGAACTTGATGGCATTGGTCACCAGATTGATGATCAGCTGGGAAACACGGTTCTTTTCCAGATGAACCAGGCAGCGGTCTGCCGGAGGTACGAATTCCAATTTCACGGCTTCGGATTTCATCTTGAGCTGCAACGTGCTTTCCAGCTCTTTCATTACGGCATTCAGCTCGACGTTGGAGTATTGGAACTCAAGGGTGCCGGCTTCTATTTTCGACAGGTCGAGGATGTCGCTGATCAGTTGTAAGAGCAGGGTGTTGTTATTTTCGATGATGTTGACGTATTCTCGTTTTTCTTCTTCCTCATCGGTAGATGCCAAGATACCCGAAAAGCCTACGATGGCATTCAGCGGAGTACGGATTTCATGGCTCATGTTGGCAAGGAAAGCCGATTTCAGGCGGTTGGATTCTTCGGCGCGGTCTTTGGCCGTGGTAAGTTCCATCTCCATCTTTTTTCGTTTGGTAATGACCAGTGAAGAGCCTACCAGCGTGGTAGGATTTCCGTTTTCGTCGCGGGATTCTACGGCGGCCTGGGCTTCTACCCATTCCACTTTGTGGGTGTGGTTCTGTACGTTGATAACCCGGTATTCCTCCTTTACCTTGTCCGTGCGACCTTCAATCAGGTCTTTGTATGCCTGTTCCACCCGTTTGCGGTCTTCTTTGAATATCTTTGAGAAGTATTGCGTGTCCGGCACGGCCAGTTGCTCGTCGTTCACGCTGTTGCCGGGTGAACTGAGTTCGATGGGTTTGTTGATGTCACACAGGATGGTTTTGCTGAGCAGATCCCATTTCCATGGAATGATATTTGCCACATCCAATGCCATCGACAGCTTGTGGTTGGTGGCGGTCAGTTTTTGTTGTGCCAGGTGTAATTCGGTACTGTCCAGACAAAAAATATCGACCACGTTATTCTGATGGGTACCTTTGAGGACGATATCGTAGAATTTATTGATTTTCCTGAAATAGTATGGGAAAGTAACAACCCGGTTTTCCTTGAGTGACATCTGGATGAAGTGCAGGAACTCGGGGAGGGATTCGGGAAACATCTCACTTGCTTTCTTGCCTACTGCATCTTCTCTGCGGAAAAAGTTCTGTTCGAAATGGGGGTTTACGTTCAGGTAGATCAAATCTGTGCCTATGCCTTGTTCGTTTGTTATCAGCTTCTCCTGCATATAGAGGATGGGCATGTTGTTGATCAGGTTTTTATAGCTGGTCATGGTCTCTATCTCTTTCAACTGTGTTTTCTTAAGTCTGTTCAGTGTGCGGATGCGGTACTGGAAAAACAGGACGAGCAGGACGATGGAGATGCATGTACCTATAAGGAAGTAGCTGTATTGTTCCCAGAAGGTGTGCGGTTTGTTGATGAAATACGTGTTGGCCGGACATAAGTCGGGAGAAAATCCTTTATGGATCAGTGTCTCATAATTGATGATGGGCATACCGTCCAGAGGATAATAGTAAGGGAGGGTGCGGGGTTGCCTGCCATTCAGTACATCGGAAAATATACCGAGAAGCCGCTTGTCGAATTCTATCTGATTGTAAGAATATCCTCCGGTCATCCCGCTGCTTTTGTCTTTTACGTCAATGGTGCTGAGGGCAAACAGGGGAGGTGAAACAGTAGAAACAATTTTGGGTGATACGATAGACAGTGAAGTGTTGCCCGCAAACTTCCGCTTATAGAACCAGGAAGAAAACAGGATGCCGGTGGTCCGGGGATTGACAAAGTTGAGAGAGTCGATCAGTTGGTTGGTCTCCAGAATATTCTCAGGAGATAAAAAAGTATATTGGACCCCGGGATGGCTGGATTGTAATATTTCCTGTATTTCTATACTGTTCGTTTGATTGACGAATCTCTGATCGCCTACATAAATCAGCTTTTTCATATCGGGAAGGATATGAAACATTAACTCCAGGTTTTCACGTATGTATTGGTTGGAGTAAAGAAGGACGAGGTTATAGGGTTGGGCCAGTTCGGTCAGTGGGATTCGTTCGGACGGAGGGACGGGGTGTTTCTTCAAATAATATTCTCTGGGACCGATGTAGTCTTTTTCGGAGCAGAGTATGATCGGGACATCACCCCATACCTTTCTGAAGTCGTCCCGCAACATCAAGGTGGAATTACCCAGCAATAATAGTGCGCGCGGGGAATGGGAACCATACTTCTCGAACAGGTTGGTCTTGAATTCACACAGTGTACTGTCATTATCCATCATCAAGAGATTCATGTGTTCGGCATAAATGGCTAAGTGAGGATCATCCTTGACAAATTCGGTTGCTGTAAAGATCAGGCGGTTGCTCCATGCGAAGGCTTCCGTATAGGTGTTAATGACCAGAATATAGTCTTTGGTATTCATTGCCTCTTTTTGGGCGGATACAGGGCTTACTGATAGGAAACATGTGAAAAGAACCAACAGTTTTCTCAGCAATGGGGTACAGAAAATGGATGTTACTCCAAAGGAAGTAGTCATAAAATTCTATTGAATGATGGCGATGTTTTGTTTATTCGACTGTAAAAGTATTAATAATAAATGAATTATGACCTGTTTTTACTTGATTATATGAAAAGGTTGAGGCAGAAGATCGAGTGAGGGTGGAAAACACAAAGTGTGCCGGGAAGCAGACGGGGCGTTATGAATAGCTTCCGGCACACTGTCGTGATAAGTGCTGTAACAGAGGTGTCCCGCGTTACTTCTTCAGAGCCTCAATCAGCTGAGGCATCATTGTCCAAAGGGTGTTTTCGTCTTGTGCGGTATAGAAGTTACCGTCAATTTCCGATTTCCCGTCAGTCGCCTGTCCCGTCTGTATAGCGGGTTTGGCAAGCGGGTGGACGGCCAGCCTCTTTCCGGCGGTGATTCCGGTGAAATTGAACATCATGGCGGCGGCACAATGGCCGATCATAAGTTTGCCTTTTTCGCCAAATGCTTTGATTACTTCCATCAGGTCTACATTGTAGGCCTTTCCTGCATTGTCTTTGAATACCGGCACTGCGTCGCCACAAGCGAATACAAGTGCGTCAAATTCGTCTTCATGCCCTTTGAGATTGGCTATCACGTCATCGGCAAACAGGGTGATGCCGGAATTGGTCTTGATCTCCCGGGTATCTGACACCGCGAATACTTTGTACGGAATACCATTCTCGAAAAAACTTTCCAGATACTGGAACAAACCGAATCCGTTGACCGGATTGACTGCTAATACTGCAACTTTCTTTGCCATAACATAAATTATTAAGTGAAACAATAGTTATCTTTCGTAAGTTTATTACTTTTGTGCTTGCAAATGTATGTTTCTCTGTGCGGATAAACAAGAACGAACTTCAGAATAAGGAACTTACATAGAGATAACTATTGCTGGAACTCAATGGAATAGAAAAGATTAAAAAATGAAAAATTTTCATCCTACAGGGACATGTCCTATCAGGGACGTACTGTGCCGGCTGGGCGACAAGTGGTCGATGCTGGTATTGGTGACGCTGAACGCGAACGGAACGATGCGCTTCAGTGACATTCATAAAACGATTGATGACATTTCGCAACGGATGCTGACTGTCACGCTTCGAACATTGGAAACCGACGGACTGGTACAACGAAAGGTGTATGCGGAGGTGCCCCCACGAGTGGAGTATTGCCTGACGGAGACGGGACGCAGTCTGATTCCGCATGTAGAGGCGTTGGTAGGCTGGGCACTGGACCACATGACGGTGATTCTTGAACACAGGGAAGGAGAAAGGAAATGAAGGTAGAGCAAGTGTTTTCTGACAAGAAGCGTTTCCTCGATTTGCTCCTGCTGGCAGACGAACAGGAGGATATGGTGGACCGCTATCTGGAACGTGGGGAGATGTTTACCTTGTACGACGGGGGAGAGCTCAGAGCGGCTTGTGTGGTGACCAACGAGGGGGAAGGTATTTACGAACTGAAGAATATCGCGACTTATCCGGAGAGCCAGCGCAAGGGCTACGGCAGATATCTGGTTGAATTCCTGTTCCGTCACTATTCGGACAGATGCTCGGTTATGTTTGTGGGGACGGGCGATACTCCACACTCACTTTCGTTCTATCAGTCTTGCGGATTTGTCCCTTCCCACCGCGTTGAGAATTTCTTTACCGACCATTATGATCATCCCATCTGTGAAGATGGAATTTTGCTCCGGGATATGGTTTATCTGAAGAGGGAAAAGTTATAATAGTCGATGTTTTCTTTGGTCAGAAGGTCAATTGGCATGTAGTTGGTGCATGTCACCTCCTTTTTGAATATCAGGTGGTCACATAGAGTCCTGATACTGTTGAATCCTTGCAACTCGGGTTGCTGGGCAATCAGGAAAGAGACGGTGCCCTCCTTCAGGCAAGCCACGTTCCGTTCGAGCAGGTCGTAACCGATCAGGTTGATATTGTTTTTCCGACGCATTTTCAAGTATTCACCGATGATGTATACTTTCGAATTGAACGTGATCCCGTTCTTCACTTCCGGATGTTCGCTGAAGAAATCGTCCAGCATACGGTTGTCTTCAATATTCGGGGCGGCGTGCAGGTCGAGTTCAAGGATATTGCAGTCGGGATGATGCTCCCGCATATATTGGCGGAAACCGATTTCACGGTTTTCCTGCTGGTTCGATCCGATCACCCCTTCGTGTATCTTACGGAAAATCACGATCTCCCGGTCGTTTCCGGCAAGCAGCATCAGCATACGTGCCGCAAAGTATCCGCTTTGGTGGGAGTTCTGACCGAAGAAGGCGAGGGGAGGGACATCTTTTATTTGTGAATCGATGTATATATAAGGTATACCCAACCCGTTCAGTGCATCGGTGAATTCTTTTGTGTATTGCGGTATGGTAGGAGCAAACATCACTCCGTCCGGGCGTTCTTCAATGACAGCCCGGCTGGTTGCTGCAAACGAATTGTAATCATAAGGATCGTAGTGAGTGATGTCCACTGAGATATTGAAATCGGAATATGTGCTAACCGCTTCACGGATACCTTTCTGCACGTCTGTCCAGTATTCACCTTCCAGATGCTTGGGTAACAGGCAGGCAAAAGTGTATTTCTTGTTGGAGGCCAGTGCACTGGCATACATATTGGGCTGGTAGTCCAGTTGCTTCAGGATTTCTTCCACCCGTTTCCGGCTTGCTTCCGATACTCCGCTACGGCCGTGGAGCACGCGGTCGACAGTTCCTACAGATACGTTTGCCAAACGGGCAATATCCTTGATTCTGATTCTTTCTGGCAATTTATTCATGCGTCTTCTTTATTTATGCGGGGTTTTGTGCCCGGACACAATAATAGTTTTATTTCTATGGACACAAATATATAATAATTTTTGTAATCATGAAAATCTGTGTATCTTTGTGTCCGCACACGGACTTTGCCGGTGTCTATTTTATACATTGCTATTGTTCATATATCCAGTATGTTATTGAGAAGATTGGGGGGTGAATAATAAATTGTAACTGAACAATTAAGATCGATCGTTTTAGAATAGAAACAAATTAAACTCAAAACTAACTAAATATAGAATTATGAGAAAGAAAGTCGTTACGTTAGGCGAAATCATGCTCAGGTTATCTCCTCCGGGAAATACTCGTTTTGTTCAATCGGACTCTTTCGATGTGGTGTACGGTGGGGGTGAGGCTAACGTAGCTGTGAGCTGCGCTAATTATGGCCATGATGCTTATTTTGTAACCAAGCTGCCTGAACATGAAATAGGGCAGTCGGCTGTAAATGCACTCCGCAAATATGGTGTGATGACAGATTATATTGCCAGGGGAGGCGACCGTGTCGGCATCTATTATTTGGAAACCGGTGTTGCCATGCGTCCCAGTAAGGTGATTTACGATCGTGCGCATTCCGCCATTACCGAAGCCGATGCGGCGGATTTCGATTTTGACAGGATTATGGAGGGAGCCGATTGGTTTCATTGGTCGGGTATTACTCCCGCCATTTCGGACAAAGCAGCCGAATTGACCCGTTTGGCATGTGAGGCTGCCAAGCGTCACGGGGTGACCGTGTCGGTCGATCTGAATTTCCGTAAGAAGCTGTGGACAAAGGAGAAGGCACAATCCGTGATGAAACCTTTGATGAAGTATGTAGATGTCTGCATCGGTAATGAAGAAGATGCGGAGCTTTGTCTGGGATTCAAGCCCGACGCGGATGTGGAAAGCGGACATACGGATGCCGAGGGGTATAAGGAGATTTTCCGGCGTATGTCGGAAGAGTTTGAATTCAGCTATGTTATCTCGACACTGCGTGAATCTTTCTCCGCGTCACACAATGGCTGGAAGGCCATGATTTATAATGGTAAGGAATTCTACGTTTCCAAGCACTATGACATCGATCCGATTGTCGACCGGGTAGGTGGTGGGGATTCGTTCTCCGGAGGCATTATCCATGGTCTGCTTACGAAGCCTACACAGGGTGAAGCGCTTGAATTTGCCGTGGCGGCATCGGCATTGAAGCATACCGTCAGCGGAGACTTCAATCTGGTTTCTGTGGCAGAAGTCGAGGCGCTGGCCGGAGGCGATGCGAGTGGACGTGTACAAAGATAAATTCAATTGTAAATAAATAGATATGGCTAAATTTGATAAAATGGCTGTCCTGACTAAGATGGGGACAACGGGCATGATTCCTGTATTCTATCACGAAGATGTGGAAGTGGCAAAGAAAGTGCTAAAGGCCTGTTATGAAGGTGGCGTCCGTGCTTTTGAATTTACAAACCGGGGGGATTTTGCCCAGGAGGTATTTGCCGGAATCGTGAAGTTTGCAACCCGTGAGTGTCCGGAAATGGCTATGGGTGTCGGTTCTGTGGTCGATCCGGCTACTGCGGCTTTATATATACAGTTGGGGGCTGACTTCGTGGTAGGGCCGCTATTCAATCCGGAGATTGCTAAGATATGCAATCGCCGGCTGATTGCATATACACCGGGATGCGGTTCGGTTTCGGAAGTGGGCTTTGCGCAGGAGGCCGGCTGTGATCTTTGTAAGATATTTCCGGGAGATGTATATGGTCCGAATTTTGTAAAAGGCCTGATGGCTCCGATGCCATGGTCCAAGTTGATGGTGACCGGTGGGGTGGAACCTACGAGGGAGAATCTGACGTCTTGGTTCAAGGCAGGTGCGTTCTGCGTAGGCATGGGGTCCAAATTGTTCCCGAAAGATAAAGTAACAGCCGGAGACTGGGGATATGTCACCGGGAAATGTGCCGAAGCCTTGGCTTACATTGCCGAAGCAAGGAAATAGGTGAAGTTTTCCGGTGTTTTTTTCACCACAGATTACACAGATTCCCACAGATTAATGATTTATCTTATGGATAAGAACAATCAAAAATCTGTGGGAATCCGTGTAATCTGTGGTGAGCCTTTCTGTCAGGCCTTCTTTACCAGTTTCTTCAGTAAACGTGTAGCTGTGAATGACTGGCGGTGGAAGATAAATACCGGTATGGCAGCTCCTACAACCAGGGCAAACAACACAAAGATAGTGGTACTGCCATTGTGGAAGAAATCTACCAGATATTGCAAGGAGGCAGTTTCATCCTTGGTCTGCATAAACTTTGTCAGTGCCAGGATACTTTTATAAGCGAACATTCCCGGAATCATCGGCAGGAGAGACGGGAACGAGAATACCTCCGCCGGACAATGGATTGCCTTGGCAAAGGGGATGGCTAACAAACCGATGGAGACGGCAGCAAAGAAAGAGGCTGTGGCGATGTCCATCGTGAACAGATGCGTATGCATCAGGAAGTAGCGTAACCCGTGCCCAACGGCCGCCAGAAAAGCAGAGATCAATATGGCTTTCCGGGGTGGATTGGAGATGATGGCAAATCCGATGGCGGCAATGGCGGCGAATGCGCCGTCGAGTATAATGGCGGTTATAAATTCTATATTCATCATAAAGTGCTGATTCCGGTGATTAAAAGGGTCATTGAAAGGCCGATTGCTATACAAATAATAAGCAGACAGGCATTAATAAATCTCGATGTTCCCGCCAGTACATGTCCGTCGATGATGTCCATGATGGAGTTGATCAGTGGTACACCCGGGATCAGGTAGAGGACGCTGGTACCCAAAGCCATATCCGGAGTGGTTCCCCAGTGCATCAGGTAGCCTGTGCTGCCGATCATCGAGGCGATGAACGAAGAGATGATGAATACTGCCAGATGATTCCAGTGACGTCCCATTAGTTCGGTACGGACGAAGAAGCCTGCCAGGGTGGCGGCGAATACGATACCCATAGAAATAAAGTCGCCTTGGAACAGGCGGCAGAATGACGCATTGGCAAAAGCAACGAGGATCAGTACGAGCCATTTGCTTTCGCGCGGCTTGCTGACTATTTCGTGATAACGTCGCTGGAGTTCAGTGAGAGACAGATGCTCGTCATACGCTTCCCAGCTCAGGGTGCTGAGGGCGGAGTTGATGGCGAAATT
The DNA here is from genome assembly GCF_040798045.1 of Bacteroides sp. NGMCC 1.200775. NCBI lineage: Bacteria > Pseudomonadati > Bacteroidota > Bacteroidia > Bacteroidales > Bacteroidaceae > Bacteroides > Bacteroides sp. NGMCC 1.200775. The sequence continues at coordinate 43,067 of NZ_JASCQK010000008.1, forward strand.
CAGCCCCATGGGTTTGATTTTGTTTACTGTGCTGTACGAGTGTGAGTTATCGGCGTCGCGTAACGTCATGATGATGGTTTTCTGAAAGATGGTCATGTCACAGAAAAAGCCGAAAGACTCGGCAATTCGCGATGTGTTTCGTACGATGCGTGATGTCTGTACACCTACGGCCATCAGGCTGGTGGAATATTCAGACAGGAATTTAGATAGTTCTTTTAATTCTTGGTGGATGTCCATAAGGTTTTGATCTTTTTACTCTTTCTTAAATCAGTGATACATACATGTTGCTTTTCTACATTTCCGGTGAAGGGAATGCGGTTGATGTGTCTGTATAGTGCTTCGATTCCGGTTTAGGTCTTAGATGGAGGATACCCTTTTTAACGGGTGAATTGCGTCTTTTCGGGGGACAAAGGTAATCAAAAAAATTGCAGGCAAAAGGAGAAGCAGGTTTCTTTTTGGAGAGTTGTTGATCTGTTTCAATTGAAAGGAAATGATATTTGCATAAAGGCGGAATTCCCGGAAAGTTTGTTTCCGGTTGTTATTCAGAGCCGTGAGACAGCATTGGGCTTTTGATTCGTGGGGGGAGAAAAAGATTTAAGAGTTTCCGAAAAAGACTTAAACGTTTTCTGAAAAGACTTAAACGTTTCGCTGAGAATGCTTAAGTGTTTCACTGAAAAGACTTAAATGTTTGAGGGCAAAAAGGTTCAGGTCTTTTGTTTGCCGGCCGACAACCGGATACTGAAATTCCCGTCTGCAGAGTGCCGGATGGGTATATCAGCAGTTCACCACAGAACAGCAGGCTACACAGAGAAGATAATTGCTTGGATTATCTGTAAACCGCATCTCTGTGTGATTTGCTGATCTGTGGTGAAACAGACTCTTGACATGCCCTTTTATACGCTGTTTGCCAACTTTCGGGGGACAGTCCTGTCGAGAGTACTTATTCTTCCGGGACGTAGATGATTTCCCCGTTATCCAATTCATAGGCAATACCTACCTTCTTTCCCTTCTTGCCGCTTTTCTGCTGGTCTTCCGAAGGAGTATAACGGTTGATCTTCTGTCCTTCTTTGGTGATGATTTCCATATTCTCTTTTCCGGGGTTTTTCACCATGGTGTAGTCTTCCTGAGAGAACACTTCGGTCATGTTGTAGCGGCTGACAAGAGCTACCATCAAGGCTACGGCAAATACCATGGCTACATCGAACAGGTTCGATACGACGCTGATCGGGTCGGCATCTTCTTCTTTTCTGAGCAGGTTTCGTTTCATCGGGCCGCACGTTTTTCGTTCAACAATTCGGAAAGAAACTCCAGATTGGTCATATCCTGAAGATACCAGCGCTGTTTCACCTGTTGAGTGAGGAACCCTACGGCTCCAGCTACCAGTCCGACAACGGTAGTGGCAAAAGCGATCTGCATGTTATAGGCCATCGAAGCGATGTCACCGCTTGCCAGTCCGGCAAGGGCGGGACCCATCGGAATAAGCGTGCCCATCAATCCGAGGATAGGGCCGAGCTTGGTCAGTGTTTTAGAAATGGCGAGGTCTTTGTCGGCTGCAATCTCGAAGTTGGCGAGCAGGCGTTGTACCTGTGCCGGACTATCGTGTGCTTCGAGTACCTGGCGGATATAGGATATGACGAGGGATGATGATGTCTCCGGCAATTTGGCTGCCAGTTCAGTAACAGTGGCAGGAGTGAGTGCGTTCAGTTCGTTGCGGAGCAGTGCCTCTGTCTTGCGTATCGAGAGATACTGTCCGTAGAAACTGCCGACCAACAGAAGTGCACGGCCGAATAATACGATAAGCAATACGATAACAGGAACGAGCAGTCCTGTAGAAATCCAATATAAAATGTCTGATATGATATTCATTGTCGATCAGTTTTAAAAAGTTGATTTACCTGTTGTTTTTATGATTAATTACTTTTTTTCTTCAGTCTCCACCATCCGAGTCCGATGGCGCTGCCGATGACGGTTATTCCTCCGACGCCGGCCAGTGCTCCCCAGTTCACTTCACTGACTCCGGCTACGGAAGTCCGTCCGTTCACGGTAGCGACAATCCCCAGGATGGCTACCAATGCATTAGTGAGGAAGAAGAGTTCCAACCGCAGTTCTTTCTCCGGAAGGAGATAGAGCAGCACCCGGCGTCCCACGGGGATGGCTATTAACACACAAGCGGCATACCCCCACGCCACGGTGGTGAATGGTGTCCCCGGGAAAGCAAAGATAAGATAGACCAGCCCGCTGAATAATACCGGAAAGATAAGCAGTCCCGGAAACCATCTCAGGAATCGGTAGGTGAGCAGCGTGCGGGGCTTTACCGGATAGGCACTGGCAACGTGTACCGCCAGCATGGCATAGGCCATCTGGAGGCTGACCTCGATAGTCAGTAAAACGGAAGTGTCCAGCATCAGGGCGGTGTTGCCCAGCCAGTCGGCAATCTGTGTTTTCGACTGCTCGATGGCATACGGCCACATCAGTCCTGCAAACAGGGCGGCAACGGCAGCGATGATGCCTACCGCTACTGCTTTCCAGAAAGTCTGTTTCAGCAGAAAGTTGAATGCTATTAACAGCATTAATACAAGTACGACTGTATCCATACTCCTGATTATTCTGATGTTTTACGACGTTTGCGGACAAAGAGTACGAGTGCCAGTATCACCACTACTACGGCTGCACCCACGGCAATGTTGCTCAGGGTTGTCTTTTGTTCTTCCGGTGTCTGGTTTATCTCTTCTTTCTTCATCACCATTCCTTTGGCATCGCCCGAAGCTTTTGCTTCACGTATCCTGGTGATGTTTTCCTTGTACTGTGCGGCAGCCGGAGCATCCGACTTGGAAGCGATGTATTCGCGCAGTTTGGCATTATCGCATACAAAACCCGAGCACGACGGACGATACTTGTTTACCGTTTCGGTATGGAGTTTTGCCAGTTCGGCAACCTGCTCGGCGCTTGCTTTCCACAGACCTTTGCGGGCACTTTCGAGCATGACGGCAGTCATCTCTTCAAGGGCGGCGGGACTTTGTGTTTCGAAGAACTCTTTCACGTTCAGATTGTATTCGTCTTTTACGTATACATTGTAAATGTTGTCCCAAAGTTCTTTGTCGATGGCGGCAGGTTTCATCACGTTCCAGCCATATGTATTGGTTACAGTCTCGGCAAATTCGGCGGCAGAGGAAGAACCGCCTTTCATCTTCTCTTTGATGTAAGCGGGGTTGAGGATGGTGGTGCGGCTTTCTACACCGACAGCCTCTTTGACTTCTTGCATGCGCATGTGGTTACGGTTGCGATAATCGCTCAGGTAAGCGTCGGGGTCCTTGCCGGTCACGTTGCGTACGGCAAGGTTCATGCCTCCCATAAACTCGTATACGTGGTCGAGACTCAGTGCCCCCCATGTATTGCTCTGACGAGGCTGAACCACTACATCCGTACGGGTCAGTGCGGCTTCAAAAGCATATTTCCGGAAGGCCTCCCAGTTCTTTTCGCTACCGTAGTAAGCACCCATATTATTAAGGTAGGTGGCGGCTATTTCTGATTCATTTTCCCAGCGGTCACCGGATTCGACCATCTCCTGGATACCTGTGCCGTACATTCCGTTGGCACCGCCGAACACACGGAAAGCAGCCATCTCACGGGCATCCTTCGGGCTTACCCCTTTCTCGGTCAGTGCCCGTTCGGCTTCTACCACACTTGCCGCTACCTGGTTTTCATATTTGTCGTCTTTGGCAGCCGCGGCCATCTCTACCGCACGGTTGATCAGGAAAAGGCGGGATGCTGCAATATCACGGAGCTGTCCCGATGTCTGTACCACTACGTCGATACGGGGGCGCCCCAATTCGGCCGATGGAATCAGCTTCAAGTCACTGACACGCCCGAAGGCGTCACGAACCGGCTCTACACCGAGCATATACAATACCTGTGCGATGGTAGCTCCTCCCGTTTCAATGAATTCGGCAGACCAGAGTGTGTAGCTGACTTTACGGGGAATGCTGTCGTTATGACGGCTTCGGTAAGTTTCGATGGTCTGTTTGGCCAGTGCCACTCCTTTTTCCCAGGCCGACTCCGAAGGAGTGGCTTCTGCGTTGATGGCGTACATGTTGCGTCCTGTAGGCAGAGTGTTGGGGTTCGCAATCGGATCACCACCGGGTGAAGGCGCAGTGTATCCGCCATTCAGGGCATTGACCAGGCTGGCGAGCTCTTTCTCGGGACTGTCGGCCAACTCTGTCTTATAGTTACCCACGTTTCGGATGGTGCGTTCCACCTCCGTCAAGGCAAGGGCGAAGTTGATTTCCTCTTTGCTGTATTCTTTTTGGGCAGGTTTCTTTCCCACTTTTTGAGGATTCATCTTTGCTTCCATCTTCTTCAGGGCTTCCGGACTGGCACCCATTTTCTTTGCCATTTCCATGGCCTTGGACGAATCCATGTGAGCACCCATCTCTTTCATTTTCTCCTTCATGGCTTCCGGCATCTTATGTGTTGCCTTTCCGGTCTTGTCCTCTGCCTTGTTTTTGGCAGCGGCAGCCATCATCATCGCCATCATTCCTTTCGGAGCATTGCGCGAAGCTTCTATTTCGCGTGCTTTCGCCAGTTCTTCGGGGCTGACACCGGCTGTACGGCAGATCAGTTCGTCTGTTGCCAGTGCAGGGTTGCTTATCAGTTTTTCTACCAAAGCACGGGTCGGATTCAGGTAACGCTGCGTAAAGAGGGAGCGGTGCTTCTCTACATCGGCTGTCGCTTTGCCACGTTGTTTGTCGAGTGACAGGAGGCTGTAAGCTATCGGCTCGGTTGCCATGGCAAGTACGGAAGAAGTGATACGCTCCGGTTCATAGGGTATACCCATTGTATAAAGCTGTCCGGTGATTTTTTCCGTGGCCAGTTCTTCGGCGAAGTTCTCCACACGTGCCACTTCATCCTCGCTGTATGGGCGGGTCAGCAAGCTGTCCAGTCCCAGTTCACGGTGAATGCCCAGTTTCACGGTGAGTGCTTTCACGGCAAGCGACTGCTTCTCTTTCGATCCGGTGGCATTATTGTAAATCTTGATTTTCTCCATCAGGTCACGGTAGATACCCCGTACGCTACTTTCGAGGAAAGGAGGCGTGAGGTAAGATTGCAGGGTGGCATACGAACGGCGTTTGGCTATCATGCCTTCTCCCACGTTGCCGATGGAATAAATATAAAGGTGCGGAAGAGTTCCCACAAGGCGGTCGGGCCAGTCGTTGCTGCACAGCGCCACCTGTTTCCGTGGAGTGAATTCAAGGCTTCCGTGCGTACCGAAGTGAATCATCGCATCTGCTTTGAACCCGTGCTGCATCCAGAGGTACGAAGCGATGTAAGTGTGGGGAGGTGCGGCATTGGTGCCATGCACCACCTGGAAGGCATTGTCTCCGCTGCCGGCTGCCACCTGCGGCATCAGTACTACGTTGCCGAACTGCAACCGTGCGATGCCCAGACGTCCGTCGGACGTAGTCATGTATTGGCCGGGGAACTCACCGTTGGCAGCTACCACTTCAGCGTATTTTTCGGGACGGAGCGATGCTTTCACCCAGCTTTCGTATTGCTCTTTGGTCACCAGTTCGGGGTTACCGGTTTTCATAAATTCATCAAAAGCTCCCTCTGCATACATGCCGAATACGGCTCCCTGTGCCTGGATCATTTTCTCCAGGTCCTTGGCATTGGCAGGGAGGTTTTCCACCCGGTAACCTTCTTTCTTCATCCTCAACAGCAGGTTGTAGAGCGAGGGGCCTACTTCCATTCCGCTTGCTGTCAGCGCATTCTGTCCGGGACCTTTATAGTAGATGATGGCTATGTGCTTCTCGCTGTTGGGTTTTGTTTTCAGGGAAAGGTAGTTGTTCACTGTGCTTACGAACGTTTCCAACCGTTCGGGAACAGCAAATGAATGTTGCAATCCTTCGTCATCTTTGTATTGGGCAAAGAGGGCGAACGGGCGGATGGCACCGTCAATTTCCGGTGTCACTACGCTTTGCGAAAGAAACCCGCCGGACATACCCATCGGGTCGTTTTCCCAGTCTTCCACCAGACTGTTGATGGTGAGCGGGGCGAAGAGAGGAATGTTGTGCTCTTTCAGATATTCCACCATGGCGTCGCCCATGCGTCCGTGTGCCATGTTGATAACGGCATCCGGTCCGATTTCACGGACGAACTCCATGAACCGGGTGAAAGAAGAGACCGGATACACGTTGTGTCCCGCCTCTTCGAGTGCTTTAATCAGTTCCGTGGCATCCGCCATCTGTCCGGTGATCACAATCTTGCGTGCCCCCTCTTTATAGAGTCCGTTTTCGCGGAGAAACTTTTCATAATCGGACACGTTTAGGAATTCCATTTCGTCATCCGGATTTTTCACTCCGGCGTGGTAGAGAAGATCGGTCGGTTTCTCTACCGGTGCTTCCGGTGCAGGTGCCGAGATCAGCTTGCCGTCAATCTCTTTGCGGACATACGAAAGCAGATTCCGGTAGTTTACCTTTCCGGCATGGGTAAGATATTGGCGTATCTGTTTCATCTGTACCGAATCGAGGTTGCAGATATTGTTTGCGGGGTTGGTTGCCATGGAGGTGTACACCGGTACGCCTTTGTCGGCTGCCCGTTGTATCAGTTGGCGCTGCTCTTCGACGATGCGCAATCCCATACCGTTGACGAACACCATATCGTAGTTCGTCAGTTCGTCCAGGTGATCCGTAGAGACTTCTCTTAGTTTGACAAACGAGTTGTCGTTCGCCTTTGAAATATTTCCCAGATTGATGGTCTGGAAATTGACAAAGGCAATCTTCGTGGCACTGAAACAGGTCCGCCAGACAAATACTCCGACGAGTATTGCCGCGGCCACGCAACAGGCTGTGATGATTTGTTTCTTTTTCATATTGCTTCTTGTTCTTTGGTTTATTTCGTTCTTACTAAATGCCGATCGTACGATCGGAAATACCGGCTGACTTAGCCTCTTCCGCTATTTTCTGAACATCTGATCGATGTCCAGCGATAACCCTACGGAAAAGTTGGTTCCCGTTGTATAGGGCGAATTGGCGTAATAATAATCGGGGCGATAGTTGAACAGGTTGTTGACAGCCATATTCACATTGATTCCCTTCCATACTCTTTGTGTGAGGATCAGGTTCCACATGGTATATCCGGGATAAGTTACTTTTTCCGTCCCTGCATTCGGATCATTGGAGGTGTATTGGTTGGTTTTCACCTGTGACAAAGCCCGTCCGTCCAGTGACAGATTGAAGTCATAATGATCCCACGTCTTGCCGTATTCCAGCCGTACCGTAGCCGAGTGGGGGCGGGTAGAACTGAGTTTCGTTTGTCCGTTACGCATGAACTCGTGGATGTACGTGTACGAGATGCGTGCACCTATGCCGCAAGGATATTTGGCGGAAGCATTGGCATCGATTCCGGCAATGTCTACCCGTGGAGTATTGATATACTTTTGTGCGATCATTCCGTCGGTATCTCTGAAAGAGGTGTACTCGATGCGGTCGCGCACCATGTTATAATATCCTGTCAGCGTAAAATTATAACGGTTTTTGGTGTATTCTCCCGAGAGCGAGAAGTTATGGCTGGTTTCCGGGTCGAGATCCGGGTTACCGTAAATCATCATGGTGTTTGCCATGTAGAAATTCATGTGCATCTCCTTCAAAGTTGGCGAACGGAATCCTTGCGCATAAGAGCCCCTCAGCGAACAGTTGCCTATCTTGTACATCAATCCCAGATGGGGTGAGAAATGGCGCACGTCCGATTCGGAGAAGTAGTCGAATCGCAATCCGGCAATTACGTTGAAATGCTCTGTCGGGTTCCAGTCAAACTGCCCGAAAGCATCGGCGGAATGCATCGTATAATCACCGCTCTCCTTGAATTGGTACGACATCAGGTAGTCCCTCAAATAGTCTCCTCCGACCGTCAGCGTATTTTTATCGTTGAAAGTATAATTGTAAAGGGCGCGTACACTATGTTGCACATTGCTGTAGTCGCGGATATCATTTTTGTACGATACCAGATAGTCGCTCTTGTCATACTGGTCGAATGTATAAGCCAACTCCAGATTGCTTCTCGTGTTGAAGTCATAATTCCCTTTCAGACCGCCACTGAATCCGCGATAGCGGTTCTTGGTCTCTGAGGAGGCATCCCGTTCGCGGAAATAATAACCGGCACGTGCCGTCAGCCGTAGCTGTTCGTTCGGGGTGAACATCAGGCGTTCCTTTACGTTCCAGGTCTTGTTGCCCCTAATGGTTGTATAGTCTCCCCGTTTTACGTGGATGGAGTCTATGTTGGTATATTGTATGTTAGTCTGGCTGTAGAACTTGCCGGCATTGAACCCTACCGTACCTCCATGTCGCTGATCGTTATGTACTCCGAAACGAGTATTGAGGTTTAGGTTCCAGGGATCGTCCGAAGCCTTGGTGATGATATTGATTACCCCTCCAATGGCACTCGAACCATACAGCGTAGAGGCCGCGCCTTTTACTATCTCCACTCGTTCTACGTTGTCCAGGTTGAGGCGGTTATAGTCTATATTATCCAGTGTTTCTCCAGCCAGGCGTTCGCCGTCTACCAGAAAGAGGACGGAATTTCCGCCGAATCCCTGCATATTGAGCTTTACCTGCTGATCCATTGAATAAGAAAACTCAATACCCGGAAGCTCCACTTGAAGCAATTGCCCGATGTTGGTTGCGTCCACTTTTTTCAGATCGCTGGCTGTAATTACCCGGGTGATGATCGGAGCGTCTTTCAGCAGTTTCGGAGTACGTGTTCCGGTGATAACTACGGTACCCAGATCCATCTGATCTTCTTTCAGGATGAAGTCGAGACGGCCTTGCCGGGCGGTCGTTGTTTTCTTTGTAGTGGTTACATATCCGACGAAGGAGACTTGAATAGTGTACTCCTTCTGGTCAGGCAGTGTCAGGGTGTAGTGTCCTTCCGTATCGGTAGTGGTACCGACGGATGGTTTTTCTTTTAGGGTAATGGTAGCGCCTACCAGTGATTCTTTGTTGGTATCGATCACTTTACCGGTTATTTTATGTTGTGCGGCAGCTGCTGTCGTCAACAAGAGGGCTGCGAAGAGGCAATATGCCGATTTTAGTAGTCTTTGCATATCTATTTTTATTTGTCTTTATCAGAGCATTATGGTTCGTATGGGTAGAGGTAGTCAAAAGTCATGTACCCCTTTGTGCCCGCAGCATTCATATAACTCACCAAGCGAATAGCAGCCATTGTGCCGTCTTTCATCTTGAGCAGATATACTTTGTTGGACGGAGTGTAAATGGGGGGCATTTCACTGGTATCGACGTTGAGCCATTTCGAAAGTTCCGGATTGTAGTCCGATGGGGCGTAGATCAGGTATCCGTCATCTTCCATCATGTGTGAAACATCGACAGCTATTTTGTTCGTGGTCCATTCGTCGGCGACAAAGGTACCTTGAGGCATGCTGCCTGCGTCTTTCAGTGCATTCAGGCTTTGGTATTCGGTTTCAAGCACTTCACCGCCATTGGTCTTTACATCATATCGATGAATGGCAAGATCCCATGCGACCGGATCATCCGCACCTTCTACGGTAATCTTGGCCGAGTCAATCTGCAGGCTGTGCAGGTTGATATAGTTCCACTTTGTATATTGGGTAGCGTCCACCCGTACTGTACCGCTGTGATTGGCACGGTCTATTGCAATGAAACCGAAATCCTTTGCAGTTTCCGGTTCGTCATAGATGTTACTCAATATCCCATTACAAGCTGAGAACGATATGAGTATCGTTCCCAGCAGAGTAATGGCTAAACAAAACAAAGTCGCCTTTTTCATCTTTTTATTTCTTCCCTTTAAATTGTGCAGTAATATCAATTGGCATGGCACCTGGTTTGAAGGTGAAAGTAATGTTAGCTTCACTATTGGTCACTGTACCTGAAATAGTTCCGGTAATTTTGGTGTTGTTGGTATCAGTAGCGCTAATGCTTCCCTCTATTTTGAAAGTGCTATTGTCTGCACTGGTAACTTTAACATCTGTTACAGTGAAGTCTCCTAAATTCATACCTTTGCCTGTTTCAGATTTATTCAAATTGGAGAGTCCCTTAAGAGTGACCTCTACAGTATCGTCAGATGAACGTTTCATGCTGACTTTACAGTCTGTAATATCCGGATACGTAGTCGATCCGACGCTGACTGATAAATTGGCTTCTTTGCTGTAAGTGCCCGAAACATGATATGACAAAGGTAGTGTTCCCTGGATAAACTCAATGGCAAGCCCTCCCATCACACTTGGTACATTAACTTTGAGGGTTAGCTTTTTCTGATCATCTACACTTCCCGTGAGTGTAAAATCCTTTGTGCCAGCAGGCTTATCGTTCATAGAAAGTTCTACCTGGCCTGATCCCTCGAATGTTTTGGAAGTAACTTTGATATTATTCAATTTAAACTCACCCGATCCGGAATCATAGTTTACATTAATAGTACCATCCTCATTAGGCGCAATTGTTACTACTGACTTTTCTCCCATTACGTAGTCAGTAAACATTGCACAATTACCTATTGAGTAACCTTCGTATTTTCCGGCCAACACTTGGTTGAGGGGTGTTTCTTCATTCTTGTCGTCATTGCAAGCTGCGCAGGCGCACAACACAAACATCATAGTCAGTAAATTCTTAATTCTCATTTGTTTTCTTATTTAATAATTAGTATTTAGATAAATGTGTATACTTTAATATATGGCGTTGAATTACTTTTGAATTCGGTTGCAAAGCTATGCCCAATAAAAAGGATTTACAATACCTAAATAAGATGAAAAAGAACTTGGCGGATACCTATAAATGATTAATGTAATAATTCCTTTTTATCTATATTCATAATAAGTAAGCTCTATCAGGACGATTTCATGGAACTGTCGTATTTGCAGAAATCTCTTTCAAGAGGGAATATACCGTCGAGGAGGTACTTGATCCATACCGTCAAAGTGCCTTGAATAAGGGGAGTATTTCAGATACCATTCTGTGAGAAAAGGTAGTGGCAGAGATTGACGGGATGTTGAACGGCTTGAGATTTGTTGGTATCGAAGTGGTTTTGGACTGCTGATTCTTTAGGAGTATTGTCTTATTATGCGGTAGTGCAATACGAACTTTGCTCCCTAAATGTGATTATTCATTGTTTGATAATAGATATTAATAGGTATTGCTCTCTCGTATTGATTCCTGTACCTTTGTACCGTCACCAAAACTTAAAAGTTATGATGGAACTTATCAGTAAGACTCGTAATGGAATGATCACTTATTGTGCCCATTGCAGAGTATATCATCTTGAATTCGGCAATCTGTTTTTTCGTCTTTCCGAAGCAGGCTTCGAATGCTTGCGGAATTACATTGTATCCATTAACGGTCCCTATTGTGAGAGATCGAACGGAAAGATGACTGCTAACCGGAAGATATTTCTTAAACTACCGGCTGAGAATGTTTATTTCTGTGTATACAGAGCCGAACTGGAGGAGTTGAAAGCATTGGTCTTGCTACAAATATCTGCAGTGGAAGGAGATGATAGTGAAGTCGTGTTTATGCACGATATTTCGTTGAACTAATTTATACCGGGAGTTGTTTTTGGAAGTAGATAAACATCATTGAAATAATGGCACATTCCCACGAACATCATCACGAGCACGTCCATGAGTTGACGTCACTCAACAAATCTTTTATAATTGGCATTACGCTGAACATTTTGTTTGTCCTCGTTGAGTTCGGCATCGGTTTTTATTATGATTCTTTAGGTCTGCTCTCCGATGCCGGACACAATTTGGGAGATGTTGCGAGCCTTGTGCTTGCTATGCTTGCTTTTCGCTTAGCCAAAGTACATCCTAACAGTCGCTATACATATGGATACAAAAAAAGTACGGTACTTGTCTCGTTGCTCAACGCAGTTATTTTATTGGTTGCTGTAGGTATTATTATTGCTGAAAGTATTGATAAATTGCTCCATCCGGTTCCTGTGGAAGGTGCTGCCATTGTCTGGACTGCAGGGGTCGGTGTGATTGTCAATGCAGTTACGGCCTGGCTCTTTATGAAAGACAAGGAGAAAGACCTGAACGTGAAAGGTGCTTATTTGCATATGGCGGCCGATACATTGGTTTCCGTGGGAGTAGTCATTTCCGGTATTATTATTATGTATACCGGATGGACCCTTGTCGATCCGATCATCGGATTAGTGATTGCCGTAATTATTGTAATTTCTACCTGGGGACTCCTGCATGATAGCCTTCGCCTTTCGCTTGATGGAGTTCCGGTAGGAATAGACAGTGAGAAGGTCGGGCAGATCATTTTGGCACAATCCGGGGTTGAAAGTTTTCATCATTTGCATATCTGGGCGTTAAGTACCACGGAAACAGCACTGACTGCTCACATTGTGATTGAAAACCTCCGTTGTATGGAGGAGGTGAAGCATGCGGTAAAGCATCAACTGGAGCATGTCGGGATACATCATGCTACTTTAGAATTTGAATATAAAGGAGCTTGCTGCAATGGGGAAAATTGCATCTCTTAAAAGTCATTTTAGAGATAATATCAATTTGTCAAATTGATATTTAGAACTTCTTAGAATCTCGTATTTGTCTCCCTTGTCGGAACTTATTGGAAAAAACGTAGAGAAATACCGTTGGTAAATCTCCATCCGGATGTCAAAAGCACTTTATTGATTGCTATCTGGTAGTGATCTGTGTGTAGCGTGATTGATATGGATGTCTTACTCGTTATTATTGTTTCTTTCTGACAGTTAATAGCCTTTCCGGAATGTGTGTGAAGTAGGGAATATCAGTCTCTTTCCAAGCTCCTTTTCGGTAAGGCTATATCTTTTTCATCGAAAGGTTACTTCATTGGGGGAGGAGGGTTACGGCATATGAGGCGGATGGTTACTCCCTTTTTTATCCATCCCTTGTTGTTTCTTGTAAAAAAGGGGAAGTGGTACCTTGTTTTCTATGCTTCTGGAGGGGGTAGCATCACTTGTTTAAACTCCCGTCAGTTCTATTTGCTTATTTCTGAATGGATAATGAATCAGCAAAATCTTCATATTCCTTTCTTTTTGATTGTAATATAGCTTTTCCCCTGTTATTATGTAATGGACTGCTGACCGGATAGTGGAAATTACTTCTTCTTTTACTATAACCGAAAACAGTTTTTTACGTACCTTTGCACCACTAACAACTAAAATTAACCTTTTTATTTATGTTTACTGACTTATTGCACTCCTCTTATTTCTCGCTCTTCCTTATCGTAGCGTTAGGCTTCATGTTGGGAAGAATCAAGATCAAGGGGCTATCGCTCGATGTGTCGGCGGTCATCTTCATTGCCCTTCTTTTTGGGCATTTTGGTGTAATTATCCCAAAGGAACTGGGTAATTTCGGATTGGTACTTTTCATTTTTACGATCGGTATCCAGGCAGGTCCGGGATTTTTCGATTCTTTCCGTAGTAAAGGGAAGACGCTGATCATCATTACACTTCTTATCATTGCTTCGGCCTGCTTTACGGCTATCGGTCTGAAGTATGCTTTCGATATAGATACTCCCAGTGTGGTAGGTCTGGTTGCCGGAGCGCTGACCAGTACGCCGGGTCTGGCTGTTGCCATCGACAGCACCAATTCTCCATTGGCGTCTATCGCTTATGGTATTGCCTATCCGTTCGGTGTGATTGGCGTCATCCTGTTCGTTAAGCTGTTGCCTAAGATTATGCGTATTGATCTTGACAAGGAGGCCCGTCGCCTCGAGATAGAACGCCGGGGACAATTCCCGGAGTTGGGGACCTGTATCTACCGCATCACGAATCCGAGCGTATTTGGCCGCAGCCTGATGCAGATCAATGCACGTGCCATGACAGGAGCCGTTATTTCACGTCTGAAACATCAGGAACAGATATCCATCCCGACAGCCCATACAGTGCTTCGTGAAGGAGACTACATCCAGGCAGTGGGTAGCGAGGAAGCATTGACCCAACTGGCCGTACTGGTGGGTGAACGTGAAGAAGGTGAACTTCCATTGGAAAACACGCAGGAGATAGAATCGTTGCTGTTGACCAAAAAGGACATGATAAATAAACAGCTGGGCGACTTGAACCTGATGAAGAATTTCGGCTGTACCGTGACCCGTGTTCGCCGAAGTGGTATCGACCTTTCACCGTCACCCGATCTGGCACTGAAGTTTGGTGATAAACTGATGGTGGTGGGCGAGAAGGAAGGTATCAAAGGAGTAGCCCGTTTACTGGGAAACAATGCCAAGAAGCTGTCCGACACCGATTTCTTCCCTATTGCCATGGGTATTGTGCTGGGAGTCATTTTCGGTAAGCTTAATATCTCGTTCCCTGGAGGATTATCTTTCTCACCGGGATTGACTGGTGGTGTGCTGATGGTGGCTTTGCTGCTGAGCGCGGTGGGTAAAACAGGTCCTATCCTCTGGTCTATGTCAGGCCCTGCCAACCAGTTGCTCCGTCAGTTGGGATTGTTGCTTTTCCTGGCCGAGGTAGGCACATCGGCCGGTAAGAATCTGGTTGCTACTTTCCAGGAGAGCGGTTTGTTGCTGTTCGGAGTAGGTGCGGCCATCACCCTCGTACCGATGTTGATCGCTGCGTTCGTTGGGCGTCTGGTGTTTAAAATCAGTCTGCTCGATTTGCTGGGTACCATAACCGGTGGCATGACCAGTACACCGGGGCTTGCCGCTGCCGATTCCATGGTAGACAGCAATATCCCGAGTGTAGCTTATGCAACGGTATACCCGATTGCAATGGTATTCCTGATCCTGTTTATACAGGTGATAGCAACGGTAGTATACTAAGTTATTCCACCGGAGAGTTCCGGGGGCATGTCAAATTTTACCACAGAGGACACAGAGTGACACAGAGATAATTCTAAGTTGTTGATTACTATAGTAAATACTCTGTGCTACTCCGTGGTGAAAAGACTTTCGACGCACCTCCATGACTTAAAAATCACTCTGTGTTACTCTGCGCCTTCTGTGGTGAGTTTTTCAGTGGAATCCGATTCCTTTTTCTTCCCTTTCCAAACCTTTTCTTGCGGATTTTGTTTCCATCCTTGTAACTCTAATCCCAAGAATTATGGACGCTGCAAATACATCGAATCCTTCTGATAAGAAAAAGTTTATCTGGCTGGTGATATTGCTTATCATCGCTTTTGTCGTTGCCATTGTATGGTGGTGGAACTATCGGAAATACGTCTCTACGATAGACGCAAATCTCGATGGCGGCCGCGTCAACGTTTCCGCCCGTGTGATGGCTCCGCTGTCTGCGGTCTTCAAACACGAAGGAGACAGCGTGAAGAGAGGTGAGTTACTGGCCATGCTGGACAGTACGGCGACTGAGAATTACCGGATCGTTTCGCCGGTAGATGGCCTGATAGCCAAACAGTGGGTGGTTCCCGGCGATTTGTTGCAGCCGGGCGAAAACATCTTTACTCTGAACGAAGGTAAAGAACTCTGGGTGGCTGTCTATTTGCAGGAGACTAAATTTAACGAGATCCGTATGGGACAATCGGCCCTTTTCACCCTCGACGCCTATCCCGGACTGACGTTTTATGGAAAGATTTTCTACATCGGTGCCAACGCTGCATCCGAGTTTTCCCTGATTCCTCCCGATAATGCTTCCGGCAATTATACGAAGGTAGCCCAAAGGATTCCATTGAGAATCTCGATCGACCGGGTGGAAGGGAAAGAGAAATTGAAAGCAAATCTCCGCCTGCTTTCGGGGATGTCTGCTAACGTGAAGATTATCAAAGAATGAAAGAAGGTTCTTCTTATAAGTGGATCGTACTGGGCAACATTATGATAGGCACCTTTATGGCGGTGCTCGACTCTACTGTTGTCAACACCGGACTGCCTGTGATAATGGGTACGCTCGGTGCGGACATCAATGTGGCCGAATGGGTACTGACGGGATACATGCTTTCGATGGCAAGTATTCTGCCTGCCGCCGGATGGCTGTCCGAACGCTTCGGTTATAAAAAGATCTATTTCTTATCCTTGCTTGTCTTTACAGCCGGCTCCTTCATGTGTGGAAGTTCGTCCACTATCGAAGAACTTATTTTCTGGAGGGTGATCGAAGGCTTTGGATGTGGCATGCTCCTTCCCGTCGGTATGGCTATTGTGAGCGATGTATTTCCGCCCGAACAACGGGGGACGGCATTGGGATTCTGGTCTATCGCTTCCGCCGCTTCGGTTTCTTTTGGTCCTACCATTGGTGGATACCTGGTTGATTACATGGACTGGAACTATATCTTTTACGTCAATATCCCAATAGGGATTCTCGCTTTGATCGTAACTGCCATTGTACAGAAGGAACATGTGAAAGGAACCAAAGTTCCCTTCGATATTCCCGGTTTCATCACCTCTGCCATTTTCCTGCCTGTCTTTATGTATGGGCTTTCCGAAGTCAATTCGTCCACCAACTCCATGGGATGGAACAGCCCCGTAGTGCTCGGAGCTATGTGGATTGCGGTGGTCACCTTTATTTTGTTTCTCTACTTTGAGTTCACTGTCAGGACACCGCTTATCAATCTGCGCCTGTTTGTTGACAAGGACTTTGCGTTATCCAACCTGATCCTGTTTGTCTTTGGTATCGGTATGTTCGGCAGTACGTTCCTCATTCCTCTTTATTTGCAGGACAATCTGGGGTACTCTGCTTTGCAGGCCGGTATGTTTTTTATGCCTGTGGGCATTATCCAGGGAGTCGCTTCGCCTTTATCGGGTAAACTGATGCAGCGCATCAATCCCAAAGTCTTTATTGTGTCGGGCATTCTGTTGATGGCCGTCAGTTTCTATATGAACTATTACCTCTCTTTCCTGACCGAAAAGTGGTACATTATGCTGAGTCTCTATTTGCGCGGGTTGGGTATGGGCTTGCTTTTCACTCCGTTGCTGACTCTGTCGTTGGTGAATATCCGTAACAGCGATATGGCACAAGCCTCCAGTATCACCAATATTGTCCGGCAGATGGGAGGAAGTTTTGGGGTGGCCATCTTCAGCCATCTGCTGACGCAGCGTACGGCTTTTCATACACAGCGATACAGCGAAGCCCTGAACTATACGGGAGACGTATACCGCCAGACTATCCACTCTTTAAGCCGCTTCATAGAACATACGGGAGGCAACACACCCGATACCGCCAAGGAAGTGGCAGAAATGCTGGTACTGAAGCGTATCGATCTGGAGGGATATATCAGTGCCATCAACGACGATTTCTTCATTGCCTTTATTGTCACGTTGCTGTGCGTTGTTCCGGTACTGTTTCTCAGGACGAAAAAAAGATAATGTATGTAGTTTCGTACTTACATATAGGTATGAAGTGAATGATTTATCACTTCATTTTATTACTTTTGCCACTTATTCAATAACCGTATCTTAAAAACAACAAAAAACATGCGACAAACAATTGCTTCAAAAACTCCCCGTATCGAGGTTGTAGATGCCTTGCGCGGCTTTGCCGTAATGGCGATCCTGCTGGTTCACAACCTTGAACATTTTATCTTTCCTGTGTATCCCGATGTTGCTTCCCAGCCGGAGTGGCTCAATATTCTCAACGAAGGAGTGTTCAGTGTCACGTTTTCCCTGTTCGCAGGAAAAGCCTATGCCATCTTCGCTCTGCTCTTCGGATTAACGTTTTACATACAATATGCCAATCAACAGAAGAAAGGGAAAGATTTCGGTTACCGTTTTCTCTGGCGTCTGCTCCTGCTGGGTGGTTTTGCTACCTTGAATGCAGCGTTCTTTCCGGCGGGAGATGTCCTGCTGCTGTTTTGTGTGGTCGGTATCTTTCTGTTTATTGTCCGCAAATGGAGTGACCGGGCAGTATTTATCCTGGCTGTCTTCCTGCTGTTGCAGCCCGTGGAGTGGTACCACTACGTGATGAACCTTGTCAATCCGTCCCATTCCTTACCCGATTTAGGAGTAGGGCAGATGTATGCTGAAGTGGCGGACTATACTAAAGAGGGAGATTTCTGGAAGTTCATCTGGGGGAATGTGACCTTGGGGCAGAAGGCGAGCCTGTTTTGGGCGATAGGTGCAGGGCGTTTCCTGCAAACGGCCGGACTGTTTTTGCTGGGAATGCTGATCGGACGGAAACAATTATTTGTCACCTCGGAGAGTACGACCCGTTTTTGGGTAAAAGCACTGATCTGGTGTGCTGTGTTATTCGGTCCTCTCTATCAGTTGAAAGTACAATTGACGGATGCCGGTCAGCCGGACATGATACGCCAGACGGTGGGTGTGGTGATGGATATGTGGCAAAAGTTTGCTTTCACCATTGTGCTGGTTGCTTCGTTCGTATTGTTATACCAAACGGAAAAGTTCAAGAAGCTGACTGCCGACTTGCGCTTTTACGGTAAGATGAGTCTGACGAACTACATCTCCCAGTCCATTGCCGGAGCCATTATCTATTTCCCGTTTGCGCTCTATCTGGCGCCTTATTGCGGGTATGCCGTCAGTTTGCTGATCGGTTTTCTGTTCTTCCTCTTGCAGGTTCGCTTCTGCAAATGGTGGTTGAAAGGACATAAGCAGGGACCGTTGGAAAGCCTTTGGCACAAACTGACCTGGCTTCGTTCGGAATAAACAAAATTCACCACAGGGGACACAGAGGACACAGAACGAGATTCAAGCCGCTGATTATCAATATCAACAATCAGTGGCTATCTGTGTAGTCCTGTGGTGAAAAGGCTTTTAGCACAGCCCTTCTGTTGTATGACACCGTTCTACTTGCCATCCCATTGTTTCCCTTTGCATGGACCATACTTGCAATAGAGTCCTTTCCGTCCTTTTTTCTTTTTCATGTCCTATATCACATTTTCTTAATTAATAATGATGAAAATGTGTGAACAATCTACCTTGAAGCGGTGTTACACTTATTATCCCCATAAATAGGGATTGTTCCGTAAGGGAATACTTCTTATCTTTGCCACAAAACTAAACGGATGAAACAATGCTGTCAGAACATAATGCGATGGTTTTTGCCTGTACTCTTTATATCGTACATGGCAGGTATCACGCTCTTCACCCACTCACATGTAGTGA
Source organism: Bacteroides sp. NGMCC 1.200775 (assembly GCF_040798045.1). Classification (NCBI taxonomy): domain Bacteria; kingdom Pseudomonadati; phylum Bacteroidota; class Bacteroidia; order Bacteroidales; family Bacteroidaceae; genus Bacteroides; species Bacteroides sp. NGMCC 1.200775. The sequence continues at coordinate 62,098 of NZ_JASCQK010000008.1, forward strand.
ACGGGGTGACCATTGTCCATTCGCACCCGTTTAAGAAAGATTCTCCCCATAGTCACACCACAGTCGAATTTCAATTGATTCATTTGCTGAACCATGTGGTGACTACCGGAGCCGGTCTCTTCTTTCTATCCCTTCAGTTTATTGCTTGTCTGCTCTATACGCTTTCGTGGCGTCCGGAGAGGGCAGGATACCATTCGTCTGTTACAGGCGTGGTATCGTTGAGAGCGCCGCCTTCAGCCGTATAAAGCATCTCTCTCACTCTTACTGCTTTATTTAGAGAAACTTATTTAGTAATTTTACTATCCAGAAACGAAAATGAAGAAATACATATTTTTCCTCGTTAGCCTGTGCTGTGCCTTGTTGCCGGCTATGGCCGACCAACCGGAACACCCGGAACTGAAAGCTTCCGATGCGAATATCATCGGACATGTACTCGATAAAAAAACGGGTGAACACCTCTCTTATATAACGATTGCTCTGAAAGGAACCACGATTGGCACCGTGACGGATGCCACCGGACACTATTTCCTTAAAAACCTTCCCGAAGGGGATTTCGTCCTCGAAGCCAGTTCGGTTGGTTATAAAACCATCAGCCGCAACATCACGCTTAAAAAGGGGAAGACGCTTGAAGAAAACTTCGAGCTGGAAGAGGATGCCGTAGCCCTCGACGGAGTGGTGGTGTCTGCCAATCGAAGTGTGACCAAACGGAGGCTGGCACCTACGCTGGTCAATGTGGTGGATATGAAGATGTTCGAGAATACGAACTCGCCTACACTCTCGCAAGGACTGAACTTTCAGCCTGGTGTGCGTGTGGAGACGAATTGCCAGAACTGCGGGTTCCAGCAGGTGCGCATCAATGGTCTGGACGGCCCCTATACGCAGATTCTTATCGATTCGCGTCCCATCTTCAGTGCCCTTTCCGGTGTTTATGGTTTGGAGCAGATTCCTGCCAACATGATTGAGCGGGTAGAGGTGATGCGTGGTGGAGGTTCTGCGCTGTTTGGTTCGTCTGCCATTGCCGGAACCATCAATATCATCACTAAAGAGCCGTTACGCAATTCGGGGCAGTTGGCACACACCATTACTTCTATTGGCGGCAGCTCGTCTTTCGACAATAATACCTCGCTGAATGCTTCGCTGGTGACCGACGATCACCGGGCAGGACTCTATGTGTTCGGTCAGAACCGACATCGCGATGCGTATGATCACGACGGGGACGGTTATTCCGAAATGCCTAAACTCAAAAACCAGACAGTAGGTTTCCGTTCGTTCCTGAAAACAAGTACATACTCCAAACTAACATTTGAGTATCATCACTTGCAGGAATTCCGCCGTGGCGGCAACATGCTGAACCGTCCGCCTCACGAAGCCGATATTGCCGAGCAGATTCAACATTCCATCAATGGTGGGGGATTGAAGTTCGACTATTTTGCTCCGAACGAAAAGCACCGCCTGACACTGTATACATCGGCACAGCATACGGACCGCGACAGCTATTACGGTAGTAAAAAGGACCTGAATGCCTATGGAAAGACGACGGACCTGACCTTTATCGGCGGTTCCCAGTATGTGTACAGTTTCGATAAATGCCTCTTTATGCCTGCCGATCTGACTGCCGGGCTGGAATATAACCGGGACAATCTGAAGGATGATATGTGGGGATACAATCGCTATACCAGGCAGACGGTGAATATCGGTAGCGCTTTCTTCCAGAACGAATGGAAAAATGAAAAGTGGAGTATCTTGCTGGGCGGACGTCTGGACAAGCATAATCTGATCAACCATGTCATCTTCAGTCCCCGTGCCAATTTGCGTTTCAATCCTACACAAGACGTCAACCTCCGTCTGAGCTATTCTTCCGGATTCCGTGCCCCCCAGGCTTTTGATGAAGACCTGCATATTGAGAATGTGGGCGGAACGGTGTCTATGATTGAGCGCGCCAAGAATCTCAAAGAAGAGAAGTCGCAGAGTTTCAGTGCTTCGGCGGATATGTATCACCGCTTCGGTGCTTTTCAGGTGAACTTCCTGGTAGAAGGTTTCTATACTAAGTTGTCGGATGTGTTTGTTCTCGAGAACATCGGAGAGCGGGACGGGATTCTGATTAAAGAACGTCGCAATGGTTCGGGAGCGAAAGTGCTGGGACTGTCGATGGAAGGAAAAATGGCTTACCTCTCTTTGTTCCAGTTGCAGGCGGGAGTCACCTTGCAGCAAAGCCGCTATGACGAACCCGAAAAATGGAGTGAAACGGCACCGGCTCAGAAGAAGATTTTCCGTACTCCGAATACCTATGGATATTTCACGGCAACCTATACCCCTGTCAAACCGCTCTCCGTTTCCTTGTCGGGAACCTATACCGGTTCGATGCTGGTGCAGCATATGGCAGGTTATATCAAGAATGACATAGCGGTCAATACGCGCGATTTCTTCGATATGGGAGTTAAGTTGGCCTATGATTTCAAACTTTATAAGACGATAGGCCTCCAGTTGAGCGCCGGTGTACAAAATGTGTTCAACGCTTATCAGAACGACTTTGACCAGGGAGTGGAACGTGACTCCGGATATATCTATGGGCCGGCTGCTCCGCGAAGCTATTTTGCCGGAGTAAAGATCAGCTATTAAGCCCGTTGCAATTAGTCTGGAAACCGAGCCTCTGCTTGGTTGAAACGAAGGCTCTGTCCCGGTCGGACGGAGCCTTTGTTCTGTCCGGACAGAGCCTCGGTTTTACTTCGGCAGAGGCTCCGATTGAAAAAAGTATCTCTCTGAACACAAATATCTGATTTATTGTTTTTATATTTGTCGGCAGATTGGTTCGCCAAAGCTTTCCTGCTTCTGGCGATTAAAAGGGAACCGGGTGTGACTCCCGGACAGTCCCGCTGCTGTGAGGCTTTAATACAAACATTCCGATCGGATACTCTTTTGCCACTGGCTCGTGTAAGCCGGGAAGGCGTTCGGAATGGAAGCTAAGTCAGAAGACCTGCCACTCTCGCTGATAAGTCTTGGTTCCTCGTGGGTTAGGAGCAAAGCACAATAGTAACAATCAATATTAAAAACGTAGAGCGTATGGAAAAAGTAGTTCCTCCGTTCAAAGTAGACGTTGCCGGTACTTTTCTTCTGCCTCCTGCATTGAGAGAAGCCCGTGAGCAATATCGAAACGAACAAATCAGCCTGCTTACTTTGCGTGCTGTCGAAGATGCCGAAATACGGAATCTGGTAGACAGACTGAAGGCAGAAGGGCTGAAGGTGGTCACCGACGGCCGTTTCCGCAGTGATGCGTGGCCGCTCGACTTTATGTGCGGATTGGATGGCATCCGATTCCGGGATGACAGAAAGACTTCTGTCGAACTGACCGGCAGGATCGATGTGCATCGTCATCCGGTGCTCGATGATTTTGTTTTTCTTACCGGGGTAACCGGCGGAGATGTAATAGCTAAGCAGGTGCTTCCGGCGCCTTCGCGCCTGCTGGCCGAATTGATGAAGGACGCAAACCGGACGCAGCTGGATCTGATTTATCCCGAACTCGAGACATTGCTGGTGGATATTGCACAGGTGTATCAGAAGCTGATTATGGAATTGTATAAATCGGGTTGCCGTTATCTGCAACTCGATGACGCAACGCGCACGGTGACAGATAATGCTATTCGTGTCAACAACATGGCTTTGGAAAATCTGCCTGCCGACCTTTACATTGCTTTTCACTCGCCTACCGAAATGCTTTTCTCACTACAGGGCATCAATGCTTTTTTCCTCGACTATGATTCGGAATGTTGTGGCAAAAACCGTTTGCTGTGGTTCATACGGGAAAAGCAATCGGTTTTTGGTTTCGTCCTTTCCCATTATCCCGTAGAGGAAGAGTTGGAAGAACTAAGGGCTAAGATCGACCAGATTGTACGTTATATTCCCTCGCACCGCTTCTCACTCTGCATTCCCAATGCTGAGGTACTAACTTCGGAATCTTATGAAGAGGCTGAGGAGAAGCAATGGCATACGCTGAAAATGGCTGAAATGGTTGCGGGAGAACTTTGGCCCGAAGAGGAATAGAACTTCTTTATAACTATAGTATATTTTCGTGGAACAGATTCGTAAGAGCCTGTTTAGAGGGGCCCGGGCGATGTGATTTCGACCGGGCTTTTTTATACCTTTTTCAGAAAATGATGTATCTTTGAACCCTGAAACAACTATATCCCTGTTTTTACAACTATGATGACACATAAACTACTATTAGCCGCACTGATGGGTTCTGTCTGCATCTCGTGCGGACATCCGCCTCACAAAGGCGGAAGCGAAAAAGAAGCCTTGGGTAAACTCCTCTTCCATGATACTTCGCTCTCTGAACCATCCGGACAGTCGTGCGCCACTTGCCATGCCGTCTCCCGGGGATTTGCCGATGAACAGTCGCGTGCCATATCCGAAGGCGCAGTGCAGGGACTCTTTTCTCAGCGCAATTCCATGTCGGTATGTTATGCCGCTTTTGTGCCTGAGTTACATTATGATGATGAAGATGAAAGCTATGTGGGAGGTCTGTTTTGGGACGGCCGTTCTCCTTCTTTGCAGGATCAGGCGGGTGTTCCTTTGCTGAATCCGGTGGAAATGGGGAATAAGGACAAACAAATGGTGGCCGAAAAGGTGAGACGTACTCCGTATTATGACCGTTTGATACGGATATATGGCGAAACGGGTAATGCCGATTCGCTGTTTGCTTACGTTACGGACGCACTGGCGGCTTATCAGTCATCCAAAGAAATCAATCCTTTTACATCCAAGTACGATGCCTATAAAAAAGGAAATTATCAGCTGACCGCACAGGAAGCGCGTGGAAAGGAGCTTTTCAAGGAGAAAGGGCAATGTGCCGAATGCCATGTCCTGGATCGTGACAAGCGGGCACACCGCACGTTGTTTACCGATCATACTTATGATAATCTGGGTATACCGAAGTTGCCGGATCATCCGCATTATAAGGTGCCGGCAGAATATTTCCTGCTAACTGCCGATTCGGTGGATTTGGGGTTGGGGGCTATTGTCAATGCTGAAAGTGAGAATGGCAAGTATCGTGTGCCTACGTTGCGCAATGTGGAACTCACGGCTCCATATGGACATAACGGTTATTTTAAGACACTTGAGGAGATTGTGCATTTCTATAATGTGCGGGACGTGAGTGATGATTTTCCACCTGCCGAGTATCCTGCTACCGTGAACAAGGATGAATTGGGAAATCTCGGACTGACACAGGAAGAAGAAGCCGACATCGTGGCCTTTATGAAAACGCTGACCGATGGCTACATGAAAGTTCATAGATCAGAAAAACGATAAATTCCCAAAAAACGGCCTCAGTACCGGTTTGCCGGGTGAGGCCGCATCATCGTTTATGGTTTCAATAGAACTTTATCGATATACCCTTTTAGTTGCTCTTTGGATAAAGCCCCCATGCTTACTTGGGGCTCTCCCTTCATCGGTACAAACCAGAGGGTGGGAATACTCTGTATGCCGAAAGCCTTTGCCAGTTCCGGTTCTTTGTCTACATCTACTTTATAGATATAAATCTTTCCGGCATACTCTTTGGATAATTCTTCAAGGATCGGAGCGACCATTTTGCAGGGACCGCACCAGTCGGCATAAAAGTCTACGATAGCCGGTTTGTCACCCAGGTATTTCCATTCCTTCGAATGGTTTTCATAGTCGGCCACCTTCTTTAGAAACTCTGCACGAGTCAGGTGGATGGTTCCCGGTTGCGGTTTTTCCGTTTGTACCGTATCTGCGCCGGCAGTTGTCTTGTTCTCGGATGTCCCTTTGCAAGATGCAAAGGCCAGCAATCCTATAAATAGGAAGGGGATAAGAATGCTCTTTTTCATTTTTCTGCTTTTTAATGGTTATTAATGGACGATCTCTTTTTTCCAGGTGATGCCACTGATATCGGTCAGTACCAATTCGTATTTTCCTTTGGGCAAAGTTCCCATAGCCGGATCATTGACTGTAAGGGTTGCTTTGCTTCCGAGCGGAATCACCAGGCTATGCTTACCCGGAGCTACCCGGGCAATGTATTTGTTATCGATATTTCCGATTGGGAAGTCAGCCAGTTCTTCTCCTTTCTTTTCTAACACAACGTGTCCGTTGGCGTCTTTCAGGCTGATACCGATCAGGAAAGAGCCGTATACATCGGCACCTTCAACACGATAAACACTGAATGACAAAGAGTTGTTCTCTATTTGTGCGTCGGATATTTCAATCTTCGGTTTGACGGACTTATTGTGCAGTGGTCCCCAGACACCGTTGTGAAACTCTTGGTTGGTGTACAGGGTCAGTACGAAGATGACGATGGCACCTGCCACACTGATATTGGCAAAGCGTTTGGTCTTTAAAGGTAATTCTCCGGAGGTCAGCCATACCAGCCAGCCTGCTTTCTTCCGTAAGGCGAATTTTCGCTCTGTCAGATAATCGACCGAGTATCTTCCACCACCGGAAAGGAAGATAGTGAATCCGGCAGCTACTCCCAGAATACCGATCTGCCATTCGTCCAGGCAGGTTGTTCCTAACCATCCGGATCCTAAGAGGATACCGGTGGCCAGACTGAATACACCGATACTCATCAGGCGGGTGAAGAACCCTAACATATAGAGTAACCCGACTACCCCTTCGACAAGGGTGAAGATCACCATTGCCCACCACAACATATCGGGGGTGGATACCAGATATTCGATTACCGGACGGATACCTATCGAGTTCGGAAGGAAATGGTTGAACTTTTCTCCGATGTATCCGGCACTGTCCGGTATCAGTTTATTTTCGAGTACAAGGCGTCGCCAGAAGGCTGAAAAGTAAGTCCATCCCACTACGAGGCGCAGTGAAAGCGTAAACATGCCTGCAAGTAAGTAGGCTCTTGATTGTTCTTGTTCGTTTGCGGTTGCCATAAGATGTGGGGATTAGTCGGTTCTTTTCGGGGTACTGCCTGTCTTAAACAGGTTCAGAAGTAATCCGCCCATCACAGCTCCCCAAAGGGTGCTGTTGACCGGCGAGGAGGTAATGGGACAAGTGCCGCCGGTGCAGCCTACGTATTTCCAATACAGGAATCCTCCTACAGCTCCTATTGCCAGTCCGACAAATGTGAGCAGGTTCTTTTTGAAGAATGCTTTAATCATCTTGTTTTCGGGTATTTTTAATTAATTGTTTTCTTATAAAACAAATTTCCTGCGGAAAGTACTACGGGGATAACATTCTTTATGAAATAGAGGTAGGCGAAACCGGCACGGTTTATCAGGCGACTGTGTGGTTGTATGGGGGCAAGTGGGCTCGCTACAATGTGACACAGAGTTCCGCAGGGCTGGCTGTTATTTTCCCTCTGCGAAACTCTGTGTCATCCTGTTGGTTCATTCCGGCGTGGCTGTATCCTTCTGCCGGATGAACCGTGTCCTTGTACTGAAAACAATCTGAAACTTAGCCGGCAATCTTTATATTTTCTTTTTTACTGCAATATCGTTTACATTGTTGGCAGATATCGTATCCGAGCATAGCGCCTAATATGAAATCTTCTTCCGGAGTGAGATGGTTCAAAGGCCGAATAATGATATGCCGTATGGCTTCCATACATTCGGCCTTACCAAAGAACAGATTTATCTTATTGGTGTTTACTTCTTGTATCAGGTAACTGATATTCTGTTTTTCCAGACGTTGTATGGCAAACGCTTCGTGCTCCTTATTCATGGTGTAGAGCACCATGTTGCGTATCCCTTTCTTGAATTCGTATACATGGTTCAGGAAAATTCGTATTTCACCCGGAACCTTTCGTTCGATAGCCATAACGTTCGTCGGAATTTTAAATTAGTTGATACATTCTTTTTTTAAAGATTCAGTCCATTGGGCAATACGCTTGTCGGTCTTGTTGTCTTCGTTAACTTCATCCAAAGGAAGTCCCACGAATTTGCCGTTGACTACTGCGACAGAAGAGTCGAATGTGTAGTCGGACGGGTCGGTTGCTCCGCAGAAGGTGCAATGGGTGTCTTTCAGCTCTTCGTACAGGATACCGATGCCGTCGCAGAAGGTATCGCCGTATGAATCTGAGTCTCCGCAACCGAAGAGCGCTACAAATTTGTGAGACAGGTCGGCCTTCTTCAGCACTTTAATGCCATCATACCAATCATCCTGAAGTTCGCCTGCTCCCCATGTAGAGGTGCCCAGCACTAATACATCATACTCTTTCACTAACTCGTCGTTCAGTTTTGAGGCATCGTGGATGTCACCTTTAGGAACGTTCAGTTTTTCTGCAATCCGGCGGGCTACATCTTCGGTAGTCCCCGTTGTGGAACCGTAAAATACTCCAATTTTATTCATTTTCTGATCTTGTTTTTAAATGATGTGGCAAAGATAAGAGGTTCGGAAGAAACAGAAAATCCCCATTTATAGTGGAAATAACAGGGTAGTTATCACTATAAATGGGGAGTAAAGGGGGCGATTGTTATTAATGATGGAATAGCCGGATGCCCGTAAAGGCCATCGCTATGTCGTATTTGTCACAGGTATCTATCACATGGTCGTCATGAACTGATCCACCGGGCTGGGCAATGTAGCTCACGCCGCTTTTGTGCGCACGTTCAATGTTGTCTCCAAAAGGAAAGAAGGCATCCGAGCCTAAAGCTACGCCCGATTGCGTATCGAGCCATGCACGCTTTTCTTCACGGGTCAGCACTTCCGGTTTCCGGGTGAAGAACTGTTCCCATACGCCGTCGGCCAGCACATCCATATAGTCGTCCGAGATATATACGTCGATCGTGTTGTCACGGTCGGCACGGCGTATCTTTTCTTTCCAAGGCAGGTTCATCACTTTCGGATGTTGGCGCAAATACCAGATGTCGGCTTTGTTTCCGGCCAGGCGGGTACAATGGATGCGTGATTGCTGTCCTGCACCAATGCCGATGGCTTGCCCGTCTTTGGCATAGCATACGGAGTTGGACTGTGTATACTTCAAAGTGATCAGGGCGATAATCAAGTCACGTTTGGCATCAGCCGGAATGTTCCGGTTCCGGGTAGGCATTTCTTTTAGCAGGCTTTCGTCAATCTTCAGTTCATTGCGTCCCTGCTCAAATGTAATGCCGAATACGTCTTTATGTTCGATGGGGGCCGGACGGTATGCCGGATCTATCCTGATTACATTATAAGTACCTTTCCGTTTGTTTCTCAGAATCTCGAGTGCCTCCGGAGTGTAGCCGGGAGCAATGACTCCATCCGACACTTCACGGTTGATGATGCGGGCTGTCGGTTCGTCACAAACATCAGAAAGGGCGATGAAATCTCCGTAAGATGACATCCGGTCGGCACCCCGGGCACGGGCGTACGCAGTTGCCATCGGAGAAAGTTCCATGTCATCTACGAAATAAATCTTCTTCAATGTTTCGCTCATTTCCACTGCTACCGCGGCACCTGCCGGACTTACGTGCTTGAATGAAGCGGCAGCCGGAAGTCCGGTTGCTTCTTTCAGTTCTTTCACTAACTGCCAACTGTTCAAGGCGTCCAGCAGATTGATATATCCGGGTCTGCCGTTCAGGACCTCGATGGGCAGTTCGCCTTCCTTAATAAAGATACGCGCGGGTTTTTGGTTGGGGTTACAACCATATTTCAGCTCCAGTTCGTTTGTCATATTGTTATGTTTTAGTTGATTGATGCAAAGGTAAAAAATAGTGGTGAACGATGAAGGATAATCCATGATTTTGTTGTTTACATGCCGTTCTGTTTCGTCATTTCTTGTGTTTTTTTAGTTTATTTATCGTGAAAATACCTATTTATAGTGATTGCGTACCATCTAAATATTGTGTTTCTTTGCACCCGTAATATAATTAAGGTGTTGATGGATAAACTACAAAAATATAAACCAACCGATAAAATGATCGACCTTATCGGTGATAATTATTCTCTTTTACAAGTTATGAGCCGCTTTGGGCTTTCATTAGGGTTTGGTGACAAGACAGTGAAAGAGGTCTGTGAGATGAACAATGTAGATTGCCATACATTTTTGGTTGTTGTGAATTTCATGGCTGAAGGGTTCTCACGTATGGACGGCAGTGCCGACGATATTTCCATACCGGCTTTGGTCGATTATCTGAGACAAGCGCATATCTATTTTCTCGATTACTGTCTGCCGGCCATTCGGAGGAAGTTGATTGAAGCCATTGACTGTTCGCAGGACGATGTTTCATTCCTTATTCTGAAGTTCTTCGACGGATATATGCGGGAGGTACGCAAACATATGGAGTATGAAGAAAAAACAGTGTTTAAGTATGTGGATACGCTGATTCATGGCAATGCGCCTAAGAATTATCAGATCAGCACTTTCTCAAAACATCACGAGCAGGTAGGAGAGCGGCTTACGGAGCTGAAAAACATTATTATTAAATATTGTCCGGCCAAGGCAAATACCAATGTGCTGAATGCAGCCTTGTTTGATATTTATGCTTGTGAGGAAGGGCTTGAATCACACTGTAAAGTAGAAGACTATTTGTTTGTTCCTGCCATTCTGAAACTGGAAAGGAGGATGCGAGAAAATGAAAAATAACGAATCAATCCGTATAGCTGTAGCCGAGACGTCGGTGATTATTCGCAGTGGCCTGACGCTGGCTTTGAAACGTTTACCCAATCTGAAAATTCAACCGGTAGAACTGCTGTCGGTAGAGGCACTCAACGATTGCCTGCGTACACAGTTCCCCGATATATTGGTGGTCAACCCTACATTTGGCGACTTTTTCGATGTGGCACGTTTCCGTGAAGAGACTGCCGGCAAGGGAATCAGGGTAGTGGCATTGGTCAGTTCGTTTATCGATGCTTCGCTGCTCAGTAAGTACGATGCGTCCATTTCTATTTTCGATGACTTGGAGGCGTTGGCCAATAAAATCAATCTCTTGCAGAATATAGAACCCGAAGAAGAGGAGGATAGCCAGGAGGCTCTGAGTCAACGTGAGAAAGAGATCGTGATTTGTGTGGTGAAGGGAATGACCAATAAGGAAATTGCCGAAAAACTCTTTCTTTCTATCCATACGGTGATCACACATCGCAGAAATATCAGCAAGAAGCTGCAAATACACAGTGCGGCCGGTCTGACCATCTATGCTATTGTAAATAAGCTGGTTGAGCTAAGTGACGTAAAGGATTTATAGCTCTAAAAGAATGTTATAAAACATAAAACCGCTTGTCGGGTTAGAAAAAAGCCGTATCTTTGCAGTGCAGTTGGGAAATTGCTTTTTAAGGTAAAATAGAATATTAGGTATTAGATAAAGATTTAAGGTATTAAAAGTTTCAAGTGATTTTCAATTAGGTAAAGATTTTTAAAGGTAAAAGAATAATAGGTATTGAGAGTTTTTAGGTAAAAAGAAGATTGTGTTTTTAGGAATTTTGAGGTATTAAAGAAAAGCCTTTATGGCTTTTCTGATGTGGGGCGGGTAATTCTACTGAAGAATTTACTCGTTTTTTTATGTCCGGATTTTACTGTTTTCTCTTCACTGTCTCATATCCGGTTGATCTGTCCGGTAACCATATAAATAACAAAATCCCGACGAAATCACTTCGGCGGGATTGTTCCTTTTACTCAAATGTGGCTACGTAATAAAATTATGACTAATTAATTAAATTCTGATACTGCAAAGATAGCGTGTTTTCGCAGTTGCCACAATCCCCTTTTTAGGGTATATTACGTAAGATATCTCACTATATGTAGTTACTTTCGCCCATTCGGGCTTATTTTTTCCCAGATTTTGCTTTGCGGATTGAACTGCTTGATCGCTTTGGCCGGACTGCCTGCACATACGGAGTAGGGGGGAACAGAACGGCTGACAACACTTCCTGCGGCTACCACCGAGTGCTTTCCCAGTGTCACGCCGGGCAAGATGACTGCATTGGCGCCTACCCACACGTCATCTTCAATCGTGACGGGCCGAGTGCTCACTCCTTGTTCATCTATACGTTTGTCTGCATCCTGATAGTTATGGTTAAGACCGGTCACCGTTACGTTCTGTGCCAGATTTACATGGTGACCGATGGTTGCAGGGCCGATAATTGTGTTTCCCAGTCCGATCCGGGTATAATCACCGATAATCAGGTCACCCACCGCATTGTTCAGACACGAAAAATCTTCTACTACCGAGTATTTTCCAAGAGAGAAAAGGTTGAACGGAGGGAGGTCGAGGCGTACGCTTCGGTATATCACGGAACCTTTTCCCCGCTTCAGGTAGAGAAAAGAGAATATGCGTATCCACCAGTTGGGACGTGTTTTCACCGGATGCATGATGAATCGGTGTACGGCTTGTTTAAGTGCAGGGTTCTGTTTGATTGTCTCTTTCAGTGCCATAGTCGGGGAGAGTTGGTTATTTCTTGGTTTTCTGTCCTACCAGATAATCCGGGATAGCCAGACATACGATGAATATCAGGACGTAAAGTAAGGCCCACCACTTTAAAGACAGAGTCCAGTTGTAGCAAAGCAACAGTATTGCGATGAAAAAAATGGCGGTTAAGCCTGTTCTCCAGGAAGGCAGAACCCATCTGAAAATCTTGTTGCAATAATCCCAGTGTGCCGTGAGCATTGCTTCCGGAAGTGCTGGGAGAGCCTTGGAGAATCTTACTTTATATTGTGGGATACGTATGTCATTGCTGTAGACTTTTACCGTTTCCAGATATTCGACGAAGATGCCCTGCCGGACTAATCTTCTTTCCAGATTACTCTTACGGCTCTTTTGGTTCTTCTTCAGCCATGCCAGATCTAACACCATATCCGTACCACATAAGGCCGATGATACTCCCAGGCGGATGGCTCCTTTCCGGAAGAAAGAATGATTGATTTCTTCGTTCAATGCCTGAAAGTATTGCTTCCGGGTAGAACGGTTTTCTGTGATAGGATGAAGTTGGATAGCTCTGGCTCCTCCATCGAATGCTTTATTTATTTCATTCAGAAACGCAGGTTCAATCCAAGTTGTTTTTCCGAGGATGATTACGGCATCAAAATCCTTTTCATCCAGCGTACCTACGGTTTCTGTCAGGTCTTCGTAAGTGAATACTTTATACAGCTCTTCCGGATAGTCGGGCGAAAAAGAGAAAGGAGTATCCGTAGGGAACAGAATGGCAAATCTATGTTTCTTTCCTGTCTTCGGGTATCGCATGGCATTCTTTAAAGAAGCTGCTACTGCCGGTATTCCCAAATAGATGGTAAACAGGCTGAAGCACAGAAACAGAATAAAATCTGTTATTTGAATAAAAGTATCCATAGTTTCATATGTACGGTTATACGTTCTCTTTTTGTATAAACGCCGTGAAAGTTCTCAGGATAATTTTCATATCCAGTTGGAAGGAGAACGTTTTGGCATATTTTATATCCAGTTGCTTACGTTCATCAGCGGACATCTTCCCACTGCTTCCGCGTTTTTCTACCTGCCAAAGTCCCGTTAGTCCGGCTGGTCCCATGAAGCGGTCGATATATTCATCGCTTGTCAGCAGTTCGGCTTCGTAAAGCGGGAGAGGGCGGTTGCCCACGATGGACATATCTCCTTTCAGGATATTGATAAGTTGCGGCAGTTCGTCGATGCTGTACTTACGGATGATGCGTCCCACTTTGGTGATGCGGGGATCATTCTCCAGTTTAACGAACGCATTTTTCTTTTCTACGGACTTTTTATTTGTATAGCTTTGTTCGGATATGACGAAATCATCTGAAATAAGCATGATTTCTTCCTCATTCAGCTCCATATCATCGCTGATCAGCAATTCTTCTTCCGCCGGGTTCTGTTCCTCCTCCTCGGCCTGATATTGGTTAAGCTGGTTGAAGTCTCTCAGATGTTTGTCCGCATCGGTATACATGGAACGGAATTTCAGGAAATCGAATATTTTGTAGTTGCTTCCTACCCGTTTGGATTTATACACTACGGCACCCTTACTCTCCATCCGGATGGCTAACGCTGTGATTAACAGTATCGGAGATAAGCAGAGTATGGCTATCGACGAGAAAGTTATATCAAATAATCTTTTCCATAAAGGCAGTCTGAAAGCTTGTAAGTTCGATCCTTTTTCGTTGATATCGTTAATTTTTTGCTGTTTCCGTCGCATCATAAACTCCGACATGTTTTTAAATGCTTCGGAGGTAGAATCAAACGACATTGAATTATTGATACCGGCTTTCAGATAGACGGGCCTGTCTTCTTTATTGATTCCTTCAGTGACAAGGACGATGTATACACCCGGGAATTTTTTTCTCAGATACTGGATCTCAGGAATATCTTTTGATAGATCCCGTTCTTCGAAAAGGATCGCTATATCATACTTTTCACGAATCTTATCGATAAATTCGCTCGCTTTCTTGCTGTTTTGAATGGCATAAAACGCACCTTCAGCTATCTTAGAGAAATGTTCGATAGTAGCAGTATGTCTCCCGATATAAATGAGATGTGGCATTTAGTCTATGATTTTTCTGACACGGATTTTTAGCTCCATGGGGTTGAAAGGTTTCAGGATATAGTCTTCGGCTCCTTCTTCCAATAATCTGATTCTTTCGGTTGTACTTTCTTCACTGGAGAGCATAATGACGGGAATGTCTTTGAACAACTCATTGTGCTTCAGGTAATGCAGGAATTCATCTCCTCTCATCTCCGGCATTCGTATGTCTGATATTATCAGGTCCGGTAAATTACCTTCATATAACCATTCAATTGCTTTTATCGGATTTTGTACATACTGGCAATCGTAATCTTTGCCTAAATAGATTGACGCTACTTTACCAATCGTTTCTTTATCGTCAACAAGTAATATCTTCTTTCTCATAATGTGATTAAGTATCGTTATGATGTTTGCTTTGTTGTTTGTTTAAGTGTAAGATAGAGTATATTTACTCAGTACTGCAAATATATATAATATTTCTGTAACAATGTTCTCTAAAAGAAGTGTTTTTATCTGAAGGCTCTCTTTTAGACACGAAAAGAGGCTGGGTCGAAACTATTTTCACCACGGAGTAACACAGAGTAGCACAGAGTCTTTTTGCTAATAATCAACAATTTAAAATTGCCTCTGTGTTACTCTGTGTCCTCCTGTGGTGAGTTTTGACACAGCCTTCTGTTCAATAGTCTGTTCTAATTTTTATTGGTCTGGAACACTTTGGTATTATCAAAATCGTTCCACCACTTTGTGTTATTCACTCCACCGCTGGTTACCCATCCGGCAAACTGTTTATATGCATTTTGAATCTTTGTATATTCTAACGGCCATTTAAATTGGGTGGGAACTATGATGCCCCATGCCAGATTATCTTTGCTGATATAATATTTCTTTCCGTTTACGGAAGATGCATCATTGTTGCCTCCGAATAGTTCAGTATTTGCCAGTTTGGTTGGCTGATATCCGGCTACGTGGATCTCTTTTCGTTTGCTGCCTCTGTCAGTGATGATGAAGAGATTCAGTTTGTTTATATTGACTGCATCACTGCTTGGTGCCGATGCCGGGTCGAATCTGAGTGTAAAGTTGATGATCTTGGAGTCTTTTTGGTTATTGTCACTACCGGAAACTGTATTGACGAACGAACCTGCCGGGCGCTCCATCAGTGCATGTGCATTGTCAAACAGGGGAACTACCGCATAGTCCTGGCCTTTCTCTATATTCTTATCAGTAAGGTCGAATGATATCGGACGATAGTTGTTTGCGTAAGTAACAGGCTGCGTGATGGCAGATGCCGGAATTTCGTCGAACATGATGGCTGCTGCAATTGCTTTCTGGGCACCGACAGCAGTTAACTCAATCGTCAGGTCGAGTTCTGTGATCTTATTCCATTTGTCTATACTTGTCTTTCTGTGTTTTATTTCCAGAACGATATCATTCATGTCGTAGTCTCCATACAGGGGCCACTGGTCTTCAAACAGGTATGTATAATTATGATTGTCATCCACAATAATCGGGAAGTTAGGATCAGAAGGTTCCGGAGCAGGATCCGGCAGTTCCGTTTTTCCATTGCAGCCGGTTATGATGATATCGGGCTTGCTTGAAAAGATCACCTCACTCCCCGCATGATACATGTCTTTATGGGAACAACTGATTTTACCGCTGATATAAAGTTTACCACTAAACTTATTTGACCAGTTATCGATCTGCAATTTATCGGTCACTTTCAATAGAGAAGCTTCATCTCCTTCGCCTATAGCTGAAAAACCGGAGTTAATGGTTATTTTTTCTGCTTTTATCATAGAACTATTGGCCAACGTCAATTTGGCGTTGTCATAAAAGTATATATCATCAGCTTCTTCAAAATAATCCTTATTTTTGTCATCTTCTTTTTCTTCTGCTATGACTCCATGATCCAGATAAATAATGCCTCCTGCTTTCATATGTTCTACAAAGAGCATGCAGTTATTATATAGGGAACCTCCCGCTTCACCGCTATCATATGTATCGAATTCCATTTCTCCGAAGTTCACGTTCTTACTTCCGGCTGCTGTATATTTCTCCGCTTCCAACTCACTTCCGGCAGCATTGTATACAATTGAAGAAGTATTCAATTTTATTTCTTTTTCTACATCTAATTCTCCGAAATTATGAATACTTCCTCCTTTAGAGGCATCTATATTGTGTTTAACATCTACTTTATTCCCATTATAGAGGAGATCAAAAGAATTTAATAGTAGATTATCCACTTCTATTTCACCGAAATTACAGATCGTACTTTGCGTATTACCTTCCAATTTAGTTATCTTAATCGTGGCTCCGGATTGGATCGTTAAATTACTTGCATTCTGTAGTTTCAGGTCTGTTCCCTCAATCGTTCCACCCTTCAGAACAATAATATCCAGGTAGTTTTGGGTAATGGCTTGTGCCGGTTCCCAGTTTCCTTGTATATAGACAGTCGCTCTGTTGGAGTTGCTGAGAGAGGTATCTTTAAATTTTCCTTGGAATTTTCCGGTTACAATATAGGCTTTCCCTCCTTCCAAAACTTGGGAAGAACTTGTTATCGGGATAGCTCCATTGGTGTCATAGCTTTGTTCTGCTCTTTTAGGAATGTCAATTCCTCCGTTATTCCCTCTGGTGGCTACCGAAGCTCTCGTTTTGATGGCAGACGTACCTGTAAAAGAGCATTGAACATGGGAAGTTGATTCGCTGATTTCCACTTGTTTTATCTGGTCCCTGCCACGTGGGTCAGTCTGACGGACATAAAGATACTTTATATCCTTGGAAGACACTACTTCGGTCTGATAAGCTTCTCCTTTCTTGGCAACTCCTTTGGCTAAAGTATTGTAGGGATCCTCTGCTGTTGCTTCAAGCGGATTTTTATCTAATATTTCTACGGTATAATAATACTGTCCGTCAAACTCATCATCGACTTCCACGCTAAATTTTATGGAATTTGTAGACGACCAGTCGAATCCCGCCGGAGCACTGATATCCTCCATGGGATTGGGAGTTTGATAAGAGGGGTCATAGAGATCTTTGTTATCATCAACGCAAGCTGTAATGCACGCCGTCGATAGGATCATTGACGATGCAAAAAATAGTTTGTTAATTGTTGTTTTCATATTTGTTTGTTTTGTTCAGTATTTGCAAATATACAACACAAATGTACAACTATTAATCGGCCTGTATTGTTTGAAATATAACTTATTATAACGTCATTAATATTTTTTAGGAATAATACGATCCGGTGATAACGAAGATGCCAAAGAGGCCTGGTGCATGGAGTGTTTATTCGGTCCTTTTGGTTATTTCGCCGATCAGGCAAGAATTCATTTTATACCTGATCTCTTTATTGTCGAGTCCATGCCCTAAGAGGAACATTAATTTGGTGACCGCACATTCCGGTGTGCTGTCGTATCCGCTGATGACTCCTGCCTGAAGCAGCTGGATACCGGTGCCATAGCGTTCCATTTCGACGGCACCGGAGGCACATTGAGTGATATTGACGATAATGATGCCCCGGTCCGTAGCGTCTTTCAGTTCCCTGATAAACCACTCTTTCTGGGGTGCGTTGCCCGAACCGAATGTTTTTAATACTACTGCCTTTAGTTCCGGCACATGGAGCAGTGCAGATACGATCCCTTCCTGAATCCCGGGGAAGAGTGTCAGAATGACTACGTTCGTATCGAACAGATAGTGAGGTTTCAGAGGCTTGGTCAGATCCGGTTTGCGGATCAGGTTAGGTTCATATTTAATATGGATGCCTACTCGTGCCAATGGGGGATAGTTGAACGAGCGGAAAGCGTTGAAGTTTTCAGCATTGATTTTAGTCGTGCGGTTGCCACGCATCAGATGGTTTTCAAAAAAGATGCAGACCTCGGGAACGATTGCGGTGCCATCCGGATTTTTGGCTGCTGCAATTTCAATAGCTGTAATCAGGTTTTCTTTGCCGTCTGTGCGTAGTGTACCGATCGGGAGTTGAGAGCCGGTCAGGATGACAGGTTTACTCAGGTTCTCGAGCATGAAGCTGAGGGCAGAAGCTGTATACGCCATTGTATCGGTGCCGTGGAGGATGACAAACCCATCAAAAGAGTCATAGTTATAGTTTATAATCTTAACCAGTTTGGCCCAAAATGCCGGTTCCATGTCCGAAGAGTCAATAGGGGGATCAAACTGATAGGAAGAGATGCGGTAATTGAATCTTTTCAGTTCGGGTACGTGCTTTAGTAGATGGTCGAAATTAAAATTTTCCAGAGCACCGGTTTCCGGGTTTTCTATCATTCCGATAGTTCCACCAGTATAAATGAGCAATACGGAGGGGTAATCTGCTTTCATATCTGTATCTTTTTTGCTGTTTCGCCGACAAAGATACAAAAAAGAACTATAAACTATAAACGATAAACGATAAAAGAGACTGTGTCGAGACTCTTTTCACCACGGAGTATCACAGAGCTCTTTACTTACAAACAACGACTTAAAATCGTCTCTGTGTTACTCTGTGTCCTCTGTGGTGAGTTTTGTTCTTATTTTATTCCGTCAATTAATCGGAGAATGGCCTTTTCCGGATCCTTTTCTTCATTGAGCAGAGTAACAAAACGGCTGCCGATAATGGCTCCCGAGGCATTATCGCAGGCAGCACGGAAAGTGGCCCGGTTGCTGATGCCGAAACCTACCATGCGTGGATTGCGCAGATTCATCTTTTCAATCTTTTTAAAGTACGCACGTTTTTGTTCGTCAAAGTCCTGTTGTGCCCCTGTGGTGGCAGCCGACGAAACCATATAGATAAAACCGTCCGTATGTTCGTCAATCTCGTGTACACGCTCTTCACTCGTTTCGGGAGTGATAAGCATAATCACTTTGATGTCATATTGCTCCGCAATGTTGCGGAAGTGCTCTTGATAGTCTTTGAAGGGAAGGTCGGGAATGATGACACCGTCGATTCCACATTCGGCACACTGCCGGCAGAAGTTATCGAAGCCGAACTGCATAATCGGGTTGAGGTATCCCATTAATATCAATGGGATTTTTACATCCCGGCGGATATTATGCAGCTGTTCAAACAGAAGTTTGAGCGACATCCCGTTGCGTAGGGCTTGTGTGGCTGCATTCTGGATTACAATGCCGTCTGCCATCGGATCACTGAAAGGGATACCGATTTCGATCATGTTTACTCCATGTTTCTCGAGGGCACGGATCACTTCGGCTGTTCCCTCCAGTGTAGGAGTGCCGGCACAAAAATAGATGGATAGCAAATCCTTGGGATTGCTACTGAAAAGTTGGTTTATTCTGTTCATACACTTTTATTTTTAATTCATTACTTTTTTATATTCAGGGTTGGTGGAGCTTTATTTCCCCAGTTGCTCTAAAAAGAACTTGAGTCTTTCTACCTCTTTCAGTCCCGGTTTGGTTTCGAAACGACTGTTCAGGTCAAAACCCGCCAATTGGGGATGACGCAATTCTTTCAGGGTCGGAGCACTGTATGGATTGATTCCGCCGCTAAGTAAGAAAGGCTTTTTCCCTTTGTAGCTGTTCAGCATCGTCCAGTCGAACTGATTGCCCGAGCCGCCATGTTGTTCACATTTGGTGTCGAACAGGAAATAGTCACAAGATTTTTCGTATGCTTCGGTGTTCTCAAAATCCTTTCTCCGGGCGATGGAAAACGCTTTGATCAGCCTTAACCCGGTTGACCGGAGTGAATGACAGTATTCCGGTGATTCATTGCCATGCAGCTGGATATAATCCAGACTGAAACGGTCGGCAAGTATCTCGATTTCTTTTTTGTCTTCGTTGACAAAGACACCCACACGCTTTGCCGCATCCGGCATGTAAGCCGGAAGCTCGCATAGGCAGCGGGGAGACTTCGGGTAGAAGATAAAGCCTATCATGTCGACCTTTAGTTGTTCTACATCGCGGATATTGTCGGCTTCGCGCATTCCGCAGACTTTTATCAGTTTGTCGTTTATCATTCTTGTTCTTAATTGAATGGTTTTGATTTCGATTCACCACGGAGGACACAGAGGACACGGAGTTTTAATTTTCAAGTCCACAGAAATATCTTAAATTTTCCCTCTGTGTCCTCTGTGCTACTCTGTGGTGAATTTGTCATGGGAATGGGTTACTGGGTTCGATTCGTTTATAAATTCTTCCAGTTTCTTGCCCGGTTGCCCGGTTTTCATAAACGTTTCTCCGATCAGGAATCCTCTGAATCCGGCATTACGCAAGCGCTTCACGGTTTGCGGGTCGGATATGCCGCTTTCCGACACCAATACTGTGTTCCGGGGCAGTTGTCCGGCCAATCGGAACGAGTTCTCCACATCCGTAAAGAAAGTGCCGAGATTTCGGTTATTGATCCCCACCATATCGATCTCCTTATTTATAAATGGTAACTCTTCGGCGGTATGGATTTCCAGCAAGACTTCCAATCCCAGTTCATGAGCTTTTTCAGCAAGGGCATGGCACTTCTCTGTATCCAGTGCGGCAGCAATCAGCAGTACGGCATCGGCTCCGACTATTTTGGCCTGATACAGTTGATATTCGTCGATTATGAAATCTTTGCGCAGAATCGGAATATTTACCAGCGGGCGTGCCGTACGGATATCCTTCAGGCTTCCTCCGAAGAACTTTTCGTCCGTGAGGATAGAAAGCGCCGAAGCACCCGAGGCTGCATATTCCGGCACTACCTGTTCGGGGCGTGCGTCTTCATAAATCCATCCTTTGGATGGAGAGCGGCGTTTGAATTCTGCAATAATACCGGTAGACGAGGAAGTTAGTGCCTGCTTCATGGAGTATCCGGGCTGTATTTCGTCAGATAGTTTCTCCTGAAGCTGTTCCGATGGGATGGCCTGTTTCTGCAAGTCTATTTCGAAACGCTTGTTGGCGATGATTTCGGATAATATATCTTTCATGCTTTTGGGTGGGCGATAGTTTTCCTATCTGTTTAGTTCAACAAATTTCTTTAAGGTCTCTTTTGCCTTGCCGCTGTCCAGTGATTCACGGGCGAGGGCGATGCATTCTTCTATCGGTTTATCCGGACAGATCACCTGGATGGCGAAGGCAGCATTGACAACCACTACGTTCTTTTGTGCTTCCGTAGCCGTTCCTTCCATAACAGCATCAAATATTTTTGCTGCGTCCTCCGGGGTATTTCCGCCGTCGAGGTCGGCTTCTCCGTAACGGTTGAAGCCGAGACTTTCCGGCGTATAGATTTTTTCGTTGCCGCAGGTAGCCACTTTAAATTCGTCGGTCAGGGAGATTTCATCATACCCGTCCAGACTATGTACAACGGCAAAGCGGGTGGCGCTCTCCTGATAGGTATATGTGTACAGACGGAGCAACGGGAGGTTGTAGACTCCAAGTAACTGATATTGCGGTATGACAGGGTTTACCAACGGACCGAGCATATTGAAAAAGGTACGTACGGCCAACGCTTTCCGTATCGGTGCCACTGCTTTCAGGGCAGGGTTGAACAAAGGGGCATGCAGATAGGCGATGTTGCACTTTTCCATAGAACGGCGGAGCCGGTCTGCATCGCCGGTGAATTTTACTCCATGCTGTTCCATTACGTTGCTGGCTCCGCTGACGGAAGTGGCACCGTAATTGCCATGTTTTACTACCGGAAATCCGGCTCCTGCCACAGTGAAACAGGCTGCGGTAGAGATGTTGAATGTATTTTTGCCGTCACCTCCGGTTCCTACGATATCGATAGGCGCAAATTCACTCAGATCCACCGGTACGCGCATTTCGAGCAACGCATCACGGAATCCGCAAAGTTCCTCTACCGATATGTTGCGCATCAGGAAGACGGTTATCAGTGAGGCCACTTGTGCGTCGTTGTATTTGCCTTGTGCAATGTTCTGCAATATGGTACGGGCTTCGTCCCGTCCCAGGTATTGATGTTCGAATAATTTATATAGAATCTGTTTCATGGGGTTTATTTGTTTAAGAAGTTTTTAATGATTTCTTTTCCTTGCGGAGTCAGCACCGATTCGGGATGGAACTGGATGCCATGTACATTGTACGTGCGGTGCCGTAATGCCATGATTTGTCCTTCACGGCTTTCGGCGGTGATCTCGAGGCATTCGGGGAAGTCCTCGCGGCTTACTACCCACGAATGATAGCGGCCTACGGGTATTTCGTGTCCCAAACCTTTAAAAAGAAGATCTTCCTTCAGGATGTTGACCGGAGTCTGTACGCCATGGTATACTTCTGTCAGGTTCTCGAGTGCTGCCCCGAAGGCTTCACCGATGGCCTGATGTCCCAGGCAAACTCCTAAGATGCTTTTGGTCGGTGCATATTTCCGGATAATGGGTAGCAGCAGTCCGGCTTCTTCCGGTATGCCCGGTCCCGGCGAAAGGATGATTTTATCAAAACGTTCCACTTCTTCCAGTGAAATTTCGTCGTTGCGGAACACTTCAATGTTAGTGGCTCCCAACTCTTTTACCACGTGCAGCAGGTTGTAAGTGAAAGAGTCATAGTTGTCCAGGAGCAGAATCGCTTCTTCCCGTCTGTTAAGGGGATCTATCTTGTTATTCATTGTTTTTTTTATTTGTTTTAGAGTTTGGGTTCACCACAGAGGACACAGGCTGCACAGAGTTTTTTTTAGACATAAGAACAAAAGAACAGATAATTCTTTATGGGTTCTTAGGTTCTTTTATCTGAAAACAGATGGAGCGCAGCTAATTAATCTCTGTGTCCTCTGTGTCCTCTGTGGTGAATGCCTTTTAGTTTTTTAGTTTTACGGCCAGATCTATTGCTTTCTTCAGTGCTCCCAATTTGTTGTTGACCTCTTGCAGTTCGTATTCGTCCTGACTGCGTGCCACGATGCCTCCTCCGGCCTGGAACCACAATTCATTGTTGCGGCTTACAAAAGTACGGATCGTAATGGCCTGGTTCAGTTCCCCGTCCAGTCCGATGAAACCGATGCAGCCTCCGTAAGCTCCGCGGTTGTGCGGCTCTATCTCACTGATAAGCTGCATGGCACGTACTTTCGGTGCGCCGCTCAACGTCCCGGCCGGGAAAGTGTCGATGAAAGTCTTGAGCGGATTCGCCCCTTTGTTCAGTGCTCCGCTGACGCGGCTTACCAAATGGATGACATGGCTGTAATATTGCGGTTCTTTGTAAAACAGCACCCGCACGTCGTGGCAATTGCGGCTGAGGTCGTTGCGTGCCAGATCTACCAGCATCACATGCTCTGCGTTCTCTTTCGGGTCGGCCAGAAGTGCTTCCGTCAGTTCTTTGTCCTTTATGGTGTCTCCCGTACGCCGTGTGGTTCCGGCAATCGGATCGATATAGGCTTGTCCGTCTTCTACTTTGCAGTGTGTTTCCGGTGACGAACCGAAGATGCGGTATCCGCCGAAGTCAAAATAGAACAGGTAAGGGGAGGGGTTGATGCTGCGTAGCGCGCGGTATACCTTGAAGTCGTCACCGGCATAAGGCTGGATGAACCGTCTGGACAGTACAATCTGGAAGACGTCTCCCCGGAGGCAGTGGGCGATACCTTTGCGTACATTCGCTTTGTGCTCTTCGTCGGTGATGGTACTGGTGACGGGACCGGTCACTGAGAAGTTGTACGAGGCATAGTTGCGGTTCTCTATGGCCGATTCCAGTTGTGACAGACTGCTTTCTTCTCCTTCCGCCAGCATTTCCACCAGAGTCAGCTCGTTCTTGAAGTGATTGAAGACGATGATGTACTTATATAATATGTATAGCAGGTCCGGAGCGTCGTTTTGCTCGTCGTGGCTTTCTTTCACGGGGATGTGCTCAAAGTACTTCACTGCGTTGAAAGTGGTATAGCCATACAGTCCGCAGAATTTCTTATCGGCTCCCACTACATGGAACTGGTTGATGAAGCGGTTGAACGCATTCTCTACGTGGAACGTCTTGTTGAGTGGTTCTTCCCGGCGGCTGTTGTCGGGATACGTAGTGGTCACTATTCCACTGTTTATGCCGATGCTTGCCAATGGGCAGAGTGCGATGAACGAGAGGGAATTTTCTCCGGCATGATAATCCGAGCTTTCCATTAATGCCGATTGCGGATACATATCGCGCACTTTGAGGTAGATGCTTACCGGAGTGTGCAGGTCGCCCAAGACCTGCTTGCTATGGGTGGTATAATGAAAGGTATTCATAATTTTTTTCTTTTTAATTTGATTTTGAATTCACCACAGATTACACAGATTTTCGCAGATTGACGATCTGTTTTGTGAGTAATTAGATTAAAAAATCTGTGTTAATCCGTGTAATCTGTGGTGAAATGATTTATCCCAAATAAGTTTCTATATCTTTATCTCCCCGTCCCGATACGGTCAGCACGACTACATCTTCCGGTTTGAAGGTCATTTTATCCAAGGCTCCCAGTGCATGTGCCGATTCCAGTGCGGGAATGATTCCTTCCAGCCGGGTCAGTTCGTAAGCGGCACGGATGGCTTCATCGTCGTTGACGGCCAATACCAATGCCCGTTTTTTGTCGGCGAGGTTGGCATGCATCGGTCCGATACCGGGATAGTCCAGTCCGGCGGAGATAGAGTAAGGCTCTTCAATCTGCCCGTCTTCGTTTTGGATCACGAACGTGCGTGCACCATGGATGATTCCCATTTTACCCAATTGAATGGTAGCTGCCGTCATTCCGGTTTCTATCCCCTTGCCACCGGCTTCGGCCAAGATGATCTGAACCCGTTCGTCATCGATGTAGTGGTAGATGGTTCCGGCAGCGTTGCTTCCTCCGCCCACACAGGCAATCAGGTAGTCCGGATAGTCACGTCCCTCTTTTTCTTGAAGTTGCTTTTTTATCTCTTCGCTGATGACCGACTGCAAGCGTGCCACCATATCCGGATACGGGTGTGGTCCTACGGTGGAACCGATGATGTAATACGTATCCGAAGGATGGCAGCACCAGTCGCGGATGGCTTCGTTCGTAGCATCTTTCAGTGTCATGTTACCCGATGTTACCGGGATGACTGTGGCTCCCAGCATCTTCATCTTCTCTACATTGATATGCTGGCGTTCTACATCCGTTTTTCCCATATACACGATGCACTCCATGTCCATCAGGGCGCAAACGGTGGCCGTTGCCACTCCGTGCTGTCCGGCACCGGTCTCGGCGATGATCCGCTTTTTGCCCATGCGGCGTGCCAGCAGAATTTGTCCGATGGTGTTGTTTATCTTGTGGGCTCCTGTATGGTTCAGGTCTTCCCGTTTCAGATACATCCTGCAACCATACTTTTCCGAAAGGCGGCGAGCCGGGTAGAGGGGAGAAGGACGTCCTACATAATCCCGCAGCAATTGGTCGAATTCCTTTTTAAAATCCTCGCTTTCGATCACTTTGAGATACGTGTTTTTCAACTCTTCTACGCATTTGTGGAGTATTTCCGGCACATAAGCACCTCCGAATTCTCCGTAATAGCCATCCTGATCAACTAAGAAACTTTTCATAATCCTATTTTTTATTCGTTATTTGTATTTTCGGTCAAAAAAGAAAGAGCCCCGTCGCAGGTTGCGACAGGGCTCTTTCTGAATTTCTGTTATATCTTTAATGAGGTATATACATACGAGCGCTGCTCCCTTACGACTGTCGGAGTTGTAACGGGCGCCACCACCAATATGTATTTACTTGCATTTTCATCATTGCTAATTGTTATTTAACGGGGGCAAATATAGATACTTTGTTTGGAATAACAAATAAAATCTTTCTTTTTTTTATTTCCCTCCTTTTTATTTTTTGTTTTGGCGGGAATCTATTTATGATTTCTCAAATACTTGCTGTACATATTTTTAATTGTCGGATGCTCGCAGGGAGTGGTTCCTGATTCTGCTGAACCTGTATTGCTTTGTTTCTGTTTTTTTAATATTAACTTTTTTATTATCAGAAGATTATGAATTTGCTTAACTTTTAATTAGGGTTCAATGGCTCAAGGTTCACTCTATGAGTATCATACCTTGTGGGAAGATGTTGTGTTTGTTGTTAAAAAGTACTTTCTAAAAATCTTTTGCTCTTTAGCGCATTTTGGAATTAATGTAAAATATATTGTATTGTATATGTGTATTATTTATGTCTGTTTTTAGAGTTACGCATTATCTGTTTTTGTGTCCACTATTATTAGAGATGTTTGTATGTAATTATTTGATTTTTAATGTTGTATGCAGGGGATTCTTTGTGTTTTCCCAGAGGATGAATCCCATAGAATGAACCTTGAGCCTTTGGACCTAACCGATGTATATTATATATACATTGAGTGTAAGAAAGAATTGGTGAATGCTCGAAATAGAAGTCCTTTTTAAACATTTTGTTATTTATATTGTTTCTTCAGATATAAATTATTTAAAAACAGAAACCAAACATTATGAAACAAAGAAAAGTTTTAATTGCGATTGCCGTTGTCATATTCATCCTGTTGCTGCTTTACTGGCTTTTTGTAGCCGAGGATATCAACGCTTGGCTACCTGTAAACTAAAGACTTGTATTTTTCGTCCTAAACACTTAAGTCTTTTCAGCGAAACGCTTAGACGTTTTCCGAAAACGTTTAAGTCTTTTGCCGGAAACACTTAAGTCTTTCCTGAGAAACACTTAAGTGTTTTTTTCCGCATGATTCCCCTGCAAATCTTTTTGTTTTCCGGAAAGAAGCGATTATTTTTGTATCTGATTGAATATCGTATAAATGATGATATAAACTGATAACCTATGGATAATTTTATTTTTCAGAATCCCGTGAAGCTGATCATGGGACACGGGATGATTGCCCGGTTGAGTAAAGAGATACCGGCAGACAAGCGGGTGATGATTACCTTCGGTGGCGGTAGCGTGAAAAAAAACGGTGTATACAACCAAGTGAAAGAAGCCCTGAAGAATCATTTCACTGTAGAGTTCTGGGGCATTGAGCCTAATCCTTCCATTGAGACTTTACGTAAAGCCATTGCCCTTGGAAAAGAGGAGAAGGTGGACTATCTGCTGGCTGTGGGAGGCGGATCGGTCATCGATGGCACGAAGCTGATTTCTGCCGGACTGTTGTACGATGGGGATGCGTGGGATCTGGTGCTTGCCGGACGTCCGGTGACAAATACCGTTCCTCTTGCTACTGTCCTCACTCTGCCTGCCACGGGATCGGAAATGAACAGCGGAGCCGTGATTTCGCGTCATGAAACCAAAGAGAAATATCCTTTCTATTCCAATTATCCCTTATTCTCCATTCTCGATCCGGAAGTGACGTTTACACTGCCGCCCCATCAGGTGGCCTGCGGTATTGCTGATACGTTTGTACATGTGATGGAGCAATACATGACAACCCCGGGACAGAGTAGGGTGATGGACCGCTGGGCGGAAGGCATCCTGCAAACCTTGATGGAGATAGCTCCGAAGATCCGTGAGAATCAGCACGATTATCAGCTGATGGCCGATTTTATGTTGTCGGCAACGATGGCACTGAACGGCTTTATCGCTATGGGAGTATCTCAGGACTGGGCTACGCACATGATCGGGCACGAACTGACCGCACTTCATGGACTGACACACGGACATACACTGGTCATAGTATTCCCCGCTACTCTGCGTGTGCTTCGCAAGGTGAAAGGTGATAAGATTCTGCAATATGGCGAGAGGGTACTCGGCATTACTTCCGGGACCCGTGACGAACGTATCGATGAAACGATCCGCCGTACAGAGGAGTTTTTCCGTTCATTGGGGCTGACTACCCGCCTGAGTGAGGAGGGCATCGGCATGGAGACGATTGATGAAATAGAACGCCGTTTCAATGAACGGGGTGTGAAATATGGCGAGAACGAAAATGTGACCGGAGCTGTTGCGAAGGAAATCCTGAAGAGCGCACTTTAGTCTTGTATTCACCACAGAGTACACAGAGGGCACAGAGTTCTTTTATGTTTTTTCACCACAGATTACTCGGAATGCACAGATATGCTAAGTACGGATGATCCATCTCTATAATCTTTTCTCTGTGTACTCTGTGTCCTCTGTGGTGAGTCTCCGTTCATCGTTCATCGTTTTCCGTCCGCATGTTTTTGGTATAAAGGCTGTCGATGATACCGTCTGATAGCCCGATGGTCGGGACTGTGATACCGGTTGCGTTCACCTGTTTTGCCACTTCCAGAAAGATTTCCGCTGCCGGGACAATTACATCTGCCCGGTCAGGCTTCAGTTTGAACTGTTTGATCCGTTCTTCTTTAGAGAGGGGCTTCAGGGTTTCGCAGATTTCCTGTAACGACTCGACGGGAAGGAAAGATTGTTTTTTGTCCTTTTTGTCCGCCAGGCGGAAAAGTTTATTGATATTGCCTCCCGATCCGATGATCTGGATGGAGGAATATTCGGCAGCCAGCGCCTGAAGGTCGGAGCGCATCTGTTCTTTTTCTTCGTTCTTTACCATGCCGCTGAGCATACGCACGGTACCGATATTATAGGAACGTGAGCTTTTGAGTTCTGCGTCGCAGATCAGGTTGATTTCCGTGCTACCACCACCGACGTCAACGTACAGGTAGTTCTGTCCCGAAGCAAAAAGCTGTTCGATGTGGTTATCGTATACGATATGCGCCTCTTCCTGCCCGTCGATGATTTCGACGCGGATACCGGTTTTCTTTTCTATTCTGCGTGTGATTGCTTTCCCGTTGCGGGCATCACGCATGGCCGAGGTGGCACAGGCGCGGTAATCTGACACTTCGAATATCTTCATCAGTTGCTTGTAGGCTTTCATCAGCCGGATCAGTTTCCCGGCTTTCTCTTCTGATATTTCTCCGGTGGTAAAAGCGTCTTCACCTAACCTGAGGGGGATACGTATCAGTTGAACTTTGCTTAATAATCCTTCGGGCGATCCTTCCTCGTTTACACTCTTTATCAATAACCGCACGGCATTGGAACCAATGTCGATGGCGGCATAGTTTACTTTCTTCATTCTGATTCTTTATAGTATTTGTATAATTCTTCCTGAGAGCGGAAAGGGACACCGCTTTCCTCCCATGTCTTGTTTTCGCCGCTGCCGTCTACGATGCGTCCTTTGGCCGTATCGCGGAGTCCGTAGCAGACCACTTTTTTCAGTTCATCCTGTATCGCTTTATCGTATACGGGTGTGAGCACTTCGATGCGGTTGTCCAGGTTGCGGGGCATCCAGTCCGCCGATCCTATATAATATTTCTCTTCTCCTCCGTTGGCAAAGATAAAGATACGCGGATGTTCCAGGTAACGGTCAATGATACCGTTGATCCGGATGTTGTCGCTGATTCGGGGCACACCGGTCACCAGTGAACAGTTGCCCCGGACCACCAGGTCTATCTGTACGCCGGCTGTCGAAGCCTCGTAGAGTTTCTGTACCAGCGCCCGGTCGGTGATGTGGTTCACTTTGGCAAGGATGTAGGCCTCTTTTCCTTGCTGCTTGTTTTTGATTTCCTTGTTGATCAGTGCTATCAGCCGTTTGCGCATATCGTTGGGTGACACGAGCAGTTCTTTGAAGTTGGCGGGAAGATACGGCTTCTCGATAAAATCGAATACCGAGTTGACCTCGCGTACGATGGACCGGTGTGCGGTCATGATAGTGAAATCGGTGTACATCCGTGCGTTTCCTTCGTGAAAGTTTCCGGTGCTGATACAAGCCAGATCACCGAACCGTGTTCCGATATGTATCAGTTTGGAGTGAATCTTCAGTCCTTCCACTCCGAAGATCACTTTGATTCCGGCATCCTGCATACGTTTGCTCCAATTGATGTTGGAGGCTTCGTCGAAGCGGGCAAGCAACTCGATGATGACGGTCACCTTTTTCCCGTTTTGTGCCGCACAGATCAAGGCTTTCACTACCTTCGAATCTTTGGCCAGGCGATAGAGAGTCATCTTGATGCTTCTCACCTCTTTGCTGATGGCCGCTTCACGCAGTACGCGTATCACCGTGTCGAACGATTGATAGGGGTAATGCAGCGAGCGGTCTTGCTTCCGGATCAGTTTCAGGATACTTTCCTCACCGTTCAGCTCCTGCTTGAAGACGGGAGGCCAGGCAGGGTATTTCAGGTCAGTGCGCCCGCAGTCGGGGAACTTCATCAGGTCTTTGAAGTTATGATAACGTCCGCCGGCTACACGGGTGTCGTTTTTGTCTACGTTGAGGCGGTCGGTCAGCTTTCGCAGCAGGTCTTTCGGCATCTGTTGGTCATAGACGAAACGGATCGGTTCACCACGCTTCCGGCTTTTCACCCCTTTTGATATCTTTTGAAGTACACCCGTACGCAAGTCGCTGTCTATCTCCATTTCGGCATCTTTGGTGAATTTGAAGGTATAGGCTTCATAATCCGTATAGTTCATACCTATGAAGATCATCGGCAGGCAGTAGCGGATGACGTCATCCAGGAACATCAGATACGTTTTACCGTCCGAATCCGGCAGACGGATGAAACGTCCGAACTCGTTGGTGGGAAGTTCGATGACGGCATAATCTCTTACTTTCACTTTTCCCTCGCCGTCTTTGCGTTGCAGGCGGATGGCCAGGTAGATGTCTTCGTCGGTCTGGTCGTCCGGTTGGCGGGAGGTTTTATTGAGAAAGAGCGGGTTGGTAGAACCATTCAACCGGTTCCGGTAGAGTGAAGTGATGAAGAGCTCTTGTTCCGGTGTGAGTTCGGTGTCTTTGATGACATGGATGTTTTCTTGTTTCAACTTTTCCATGATCGAAGCGAACGTTTCTTCAAATTGCCGGTAGTACTGATTGTGCAGTTTGCCGATCTGCTTCAGTGTGCGTGCGGCCGTATCACGTTCTTCGCGGATATTTTTGTCGCCATACTCCACAATACGGTTCAATGTAGCCACACGAACACGGAAAAACTCGTCTAAGTTGTTTGAGTAAATGCCCAGGAAAGTAAGTTGCTCCAGTAAGGGAACTTCCGGGCGGGCAGCTTCAAGCAAAATGCGTTGATTAAAGTACATCCAACTGATGTCCCGTTCTACATAAAGCTTTTTACGTCTCGCTTCGTCTGATTTCATTCGGATAAGAGTTTACTTATTTTTTTGCAAAAGTATGCTTCTGCGATGTAATAGATATTACATTCTTGCTATGAACTTATTACAAAAATCATTTGTTCTTTTTATATGTAGACAGAAACACGTATATTCGCAGAAAGTATGCGGGATACCCCGTTAAAAAAATGTAAGATATGAAATCAATGAATTATTCTCTTATCCGCACTATTTGTGCACTTGTCATCGGCCTGGTGTTGGTGCTCTGGCCGGACGCGGCAATTAATTATATTGTCATAACCATTGGCATATTGTTCCTGATTCCGGGATTTATTGTGCTGATTGGTTATTTCGGTACCAAACCCGAACCGGGTGTGTCCCGCCGTTTCCCTATCGAGGGGGTTGGAAGTCTGCTCTTCGGACTCTGGCTGGTTACGATGCCGGGCTTCTTTGCCGATGTACTGATGTTCCTGCTGGGCTTTATCCTGATTATGGGAGGCGTACAACAGATTGCATCCCTTTCGATGGCACGTCGCTGGATGCCTGTGCCGGGCGGCTTTTATGTGATACCGGCCCTGATCCTGATAGCGGGTGTCGTAGCCCTGTTCAATCCTACCGGAGCACGCAACACGGCTTTCATGATTATCGGTATCAGCAGCTTGGTTTATGCCATTTCCGAACTGATTAACTGGTTCAAGTTTGCCCGTCGCCGTCCTAAAACTCCGGTGAAAGGAGAGATAGAGGACGCGGAGATCATTGAATAAAAGAAGAGAGGGTTGCCTCACGGCAATCCTCCCCCTGCAAACTTAAAACAACCAACAAAAGAAATAGGTTTCTGAAGGGGATGTGCCAAAAACTTTTCACCACAGATTACACCGATTTCCACAGGTTATCAACATTGATAATCAATGGTTTAAAATTTACTCTATGTTACTCTGTGTCCTCTGTGGTGAGTTTCAACACACTCTCTTAAGACTGTTTATCTTATAAATAACAACTCTCTGTATTTAGGCAGTGTCCACATCTGGTTGTCGACAATCAGTTCCAGTTTGTCGATGTGGTAACGAATCTCTTCCAGAGCCGGCACGATGGTGTCGTGGTAAGCAATGGCTTTTTCGCGTTCACTTTCTATCTTATTTGCCACTTTGCGGGCTTCGATCATTGCGTCTACATGTTCCTTGATGAAAGCGGTACGGTCGGCAATCTCTTCAATCAGTTCCAGGTTCTTGGCAGAAAGTCGGGCTGCTTTTTCTTCCGGAAAGAGGGATTTCATTTTATATACATTATCTATCAGGTCTGTCTGGTACTGTGTAGCAACAGGGATGATATGGTTCATGGCCAGATCACCCAATACGCGGGCTTCAATCTGGATTTTCTTGGTATAAGTTTCCCATTTCACTTCGTTGCGGGCCTTCAGTTCTTTCCGGTTCATCACGCCCACAGCTTCGAACATGGCTATCGTTTCGGGGCGCAGATAGTTGTCGAAGATGACAGGAACGCTTGTTTCACAATCCAGACCGCGACGGGCGGCTTCTTTTTTCCATTCGTCGCTGTATCCGTTGCCGTCGAAATGAATGGCTTTGCATTCCTTGATATATTTCCGGATCACGTCGAGAATGGCCGAAATCTTGGGCTCTCCCTTCTCAATCTGCTTGTCTACATCTTTTTTAAACCGTTTCAACTGGTCGGCGACAGCCGCGTTCAGGGCTATCATTGCGCTGGCACAGTTGGCTTCGGACCCTACGGCACGGAATTCGAAACGGTTTCCGGTGAATGCGAAAGGTGAAGTACGGTTCCGGTCCGTATTGTCAATCAGCAATTCGGGTATCTGTGGGATGTCCAGCTTCATGCCCTGTTTGCCGCTCAGGCTGATCAGGTCATCTTTCGTACTTTCTTCAATGTGTTCCAACACTTGTGAAAGCTGCTTGCCCAGGAAAGAGGAGATGATGGCGGGAGGTGCTTCGTTGGCTCCCAGCCGGTGTGCATTGGTGGCACTGGAGATGGATGCTTTCAGAAGTCCGTTATGGTGATAAACAGCCATCAGTGTATTGACGACGAATGTTACGAAACGCAGGTTATCTTCCGGAGTCTTGCCCGGAGCCATCAGCAGGATGCCGGTGTCCGTGCCCAGCGACCAGTTGTTGTGTTTGCCCGATCCGTTGACACCTTTGAACGGTTTTTCGTGGAGCAGTACACGGAAGCCGTGGCGGCGGCTAACTTTGCGCATCAGGGACATGATCAGCAGGTTGTGGTCATTGGCCAGGTTGCACTCTTCGAAGATAGGGGCCAGCTCAAACTGATTGGGCGCTACTTCGTTGTGGCGTGTTTTTACGGGGATGCCCAGTTTCAATGCTTCCACTTCCAGATCTTTCATGAAAGCGGCTACGCGGGTGGGGATGGCACCAAAGTAATGGTCTTCGAGCTGTTGGTTCTTGGCGCTGTCATGCCCCATCAGGGTACGTCCGGTCAGCAGCAGGTCCGGACGGGCGGCGTATAAGCCTTCGTCTACCAGGAAGTACTCTTGTTCCCATCCCAGGTAGGCATATACTTTTTTTACATCCGGATTGAAGTAACGGCAAACGGCTACAGCAGCTTTGTCTACTGCCCTCAGCGCTTTCAGTAACGGTGCTTTGTAATCGAGCGATTCACCTGTATAGGCGATGAAGATAGTCGGTATGCACAGCGTATCGTCTACAATGAAAGCAGGTGAGGAGGGATCCCATGCACTGTAACCACGAGCTTCGAAAGTGTTGCGGATACCTCCGTTCGGGAAAGACGAGGCATCCGGTTCCTGCTGAACCAGCAGTTTTCCGGTGAATTCTTCCATCATCCCCCCTTTTCCATCATGTTCTACAAAAGCGTCGTGCTTTTCGGCAGTGCCTTCGGTCAGTGGAGCAAACCAATGGGTATAGTGTGTGGCCCCCATCTCGATGGCCCATTTCTTCATACCGGCTGCAACCTCGTCGGCGATACTGCGATCCAGTGGTGCGCCGTTGTCAATCACGTCGGTCAGTTTGCTGAACACATGGCTTGGCAGGTACTTAAACATCTTTTCCTTGTTGAAAACGTACATCCCGAAGTATTCCGACGGGCGTTCGGTGGGAGTTGCCACTTCTACGGCTTTTTTCTTAAAGGCCGTTTCTACGACTCTGAATCTGAGTTTTGACATAATGATTGAATTATTTATAAACTGTTTGGGTTTTGATTCACCACAGATTACACGGATTTCCACAGATTTTTAAATCTTAATCATCAACGGAACAATTCTTTAATCCGCGTCAATCTGTGGTGAAACCGTATTCATCTCCGCTTTGTATTCATGTTACCCGTATCACATGAAAGCTTTACAGCCAGTTCTTGATGCGCCGCATTGCCTCGATGCAATCGTTTCGTTCGCCAAATGCCGTCAGGCGGATGTAACCTTCTCCGCTGGGGCCGAAACCGACTCCCGGAGTTCCCACTACATTGGCTTCGTACAACATCTGGTCGAAGAAACGCCACGAACTGGTTCCATTGGGAGTCTTTACCCACAAATAAGGTGCGTTTACTCCTCCGTATACTTTCAGTCCGGTGGATTCCAGTCCTTCTTTCATGATGCGGGCGTTTGTCATATAATAATTGATCGTTTCCTGTATCTGTTCTTTCCCCTCGGGGCTATAAACCGCCTCTGCGGCACGTTGGGTGATATAAGACGTTCCGTTGAACTTGGTGCATTGGCGGCGGTTCCACATCCGGTTCAGAGGGATGCGTTCTCCCTCGAGTGTGGCTGCCGTCAGCTCTTTCGGCACAACGGTATATCCACAGCGTATTCCGGTGAAACCTGCTGTTTTCGAGAAGCTGCGAAACTCGATGGCACATTTCTTGGCTCCTTTGATTTCGTAGATGGAGTGGGGGATATCCGGTTCCCGAATGTAGGCCTCGTAAGCTGCGTCAAACAGGATCAGGGTATCATTGGCCAGTGCGTAATCTACCCATTTCTTCAGTTCAGCTTTTGTCAGCGTTGTACCGGTGGGATTATTGGGATAACAGAGGTAGACGATGTCAATGCGTTTCTCCGGAATGGCCGGGATGAAATGATTCTCGGCGGTACAAGGCATATAAGTGACGTTGCTCCATTTGCCACTTTCGGTATCCAGCACTCCGGCACGTCCGCACATCACGTTGCTGTCGATGTAAACCGGATAAATGGGATCTGTGACACCTACACTGTTATCGTGACGGAGAATGTCTCCGATATTACCCGTATCACTTTTGGCGCCGTCGTTGATAAATACTTCCGTAGGCGAAAGATGGATACCCCGTGGAGCATAGTCGTTTTTGATAATGGCCTCAATCAGGAAATCGTATCCTTGTTCGGGACCGTATCCGCGAAAGGTTTCGGTAGACGTCATCTCTTCGACTGCCTTGTGCATGGCCTCGATGCAGGCATTCGGAAGGGGACGGGTCACATCGCCGATCCCCAGCCGGATGATGTCCTGCTTCGGGTGTGTTATTTTAAAAGTATTGACCTTCTTCGCTATGTCCGAGAACAAGTAGCTTCCCGGTAATTTCAAAAAATGTTCGTTTACTAATGCCATATTGTTCTTGTTTTAAGTTTGAAATGTTATTCCTGAAAACTGAATCTTTATACCTTATCAAATGGACTGATACCTGAAATCCATTAACTATTCTCTTAGTTCTATTGTTCCGTCGAATACTTTAACTGCCGGTCCGGTCATGTATACATGGTCTGTTGCTTCGTCCCACTCTATGGTCAGTGTGCCTCCGTCCATCACGATATCTACGGTTCGTC
Organism: Bacteroides sp. NGMCC 1.200775; assembly: GCF_040798045.1. Taxonomy (NCBI): domain Bacteria; kingdom Pseudomonadati; phylum Bacteroidota; class Bacteroidia; order Bacteroidales; family Bacteroidaceae; genus Bacteroides; species Bacteroides sp. NGMCC 1.200775. The sequence continues at coordinate 98,202 of NZ_JASCQK010000008.1, forward strand.
CCGTCCGTCCGGTGAGATGGGCCGCTACGGCTGTTGCACAGGCGCCTGTCCCGCAGGCCTGTGTAATGCCCGATCCCCTTTCCCACACCCGCATACGGATCTTGTTTTCTCCTGTTATCTGTGCAAACTCCACGTTCGTACGGTCGGGGAAAAGCGGATGTTTTTCCAGCTTCGGGCCGATCTCCGGAAGGTCTATACTTCGGATATCGTCCACGAAGGTGACGAGGTGCGGATTCCCCATCGATACTTGCGTGGAGACGAATGGAAATTTGTTGTCGAAATCTATTGTTCCGGTTTCCAGTGGTACACCCATATCAACCGTTACGGCTTTTACCGTTTGGGCTTCAAGGTGCAGTTTCAGCACTTTGATACCCGAGAGGGTTTCCAAGGTGATGATGTTTTTTGAGGTCAGTCCGTATTCATAAAGATACTTGCCGATGCACCGGCTTGCGTTACCGCACATCATTGCTTCCGAACCGTCGGCATTGAATATGCGCATGCTGAAATCTGCTTTGTCCGAATGACCGATCAAAACGAGCCCGTCACTGCCGATCCCCGTATGGCAGGCACTCCATTCGATGGCTGTTTTACCGGGATTGCGGATAGGAAACTTGAGGGTATTTACATAGATGTAATCGTTTCCTGCCCCATGCATTTTGGTGAATTGAATCGTTCTTGTCATTTTGATCTGTATTAATCGATTGATGTATCCTTTTGTTTTATTACTATGCAAAGATATGACTTTTTGTTTTGTATTTCTATTAAAAGCATGTCTTATATCTATTTATTTTAAGAGATCTTTCACTTTTTGATATTTCTGCCTGTTTTTACTTCTGAATTGAAATAAGAATGCTGCGTATTTTTAATAAACTGTAATGAAGCGATTTTGTTCTGTGTCTCTTTTAGGATTTTGGGATAGGATGGATGAATTGATTTAGATCAATTGGGCATCTTTATAAAAGAGGAAAGAGGCTCCATCCTGACAGAATGAAACCTCTTTCTTCTTAAATGCTTTCTTTTTGTGTGCGGCTAACCGGACTGTATCAGAATATGTATTTGAGTCCGAAGTTGGATACAGTTAAATCTCTGTATCAATGATGGAGGAGATAAAACAATTTCAAATGTCTAAGATATGTAATGCTTTTAGTAGTTTAACCAAAGTTTCAACTGAGGTATTTTATCACGGCTGACGATTATCTTATCTTTAAAAGGAGGTTTTACATGTAAAATGGCTTTTCCCAGAAAATACGATTCAATCCGCTCAATAGCGTTAATACTGATCACTGTTTGCCGGCTACTTCGGAAAAAGATATCCGGATTGAGTTGTTCCATCAGCTTGTCCAGAGAGAGATCGATAATATGTTCCCTGTTTTGCTTGGTAACGGCAAAAGTTATTTTGTTTTCAGAATAGAAATAGGCGATATCTTCAACTTGCAGGGTAAAAAGTTTATCTTCGCCTGATATAAGAAAACGGGTGCGATACTTTTTGCACGGATTGGCTATGTTTTGTAAAATGTCTATTAGATCGGTTGTCTTTTGCTCCTGTACCAGATATTTGGTGGTAAGATGTTCGAACTTGGCAATAGCTTCTTCCAGCCGGACACTGTCTATCGGTTTAAGTAAATAGTCAATGCTATTGACGGCAAAAGCCCTAATAGCATATTCATCGTATGCAGTGGTAAAGATGATAGTGCTCTCCGGACGTGCTTGTTCGATAAATGTGAATGAAATGCCGTCTGTCAGTTGTATGTCAAGAAAAACAATATCCGGATGTGGATTCTTATTAAACCATTCTACACTTTTTTCTACACTGCCGGGCAATATCGTGACTTGCCATTCGGGACGTATTTCATTTATGATCTTATTCAATCGGCGGGCCGCCGGAATTTCGTCTTCAATAATAACAGCTGTAATTTTATTCATTTAATAGGGGAACTTTAACGGTGAAATAATTAGTATTACTTTCTATGAGGATATTCTTATCGCATATCAGGCGATAGCGGATTGAAAGATTCTTTAGCCCCATTCCCGTAGTAGCTACATTGGGCTTTACTCTAATTTCATTGGTTACCGCCAACATACCACTTTGTTGTTCGTAATCAATCAGTATCTTCATCGGATAATCCATATTAATAATGTTGTGTTTAATGACGTTTTCTACTAATAACTGTAGGGCCAACGAAGGTAACTTCAAATCGTAATTGTGTAACTCTACCTTGTTATCGATTCGGATACAATCTCCTAAACGAACTTTATGAAGAAAGATGTAGGAATCAATGAAAGACAATTCCGATTTTAAAGTAACCAAGCGCTGTTGCTGGCTTTGTAATATATACCGGTATACGTCGGACAAGCGCTGGGTGAATAGAACGGCGTTTCGGGGAGAATATTCTATTTCGGAGATAAGCGTATTGAGGCTGTTGAAAAGAAAATGCGGATTCAGTTGATTCTGTAAGGCTACGTATTGGGCTTTTATGGAAGCTTCTTCAAATTGCTCTGCCTTTTCGTGCAAAAGAACCAATTGCCTGTAGAAGTTGATAGTCAAAGTTAGATTGGTTATCACCATTTCTACTAACCAGACCAAGGCTATTATTCTTAATCCTCGGCCTTTTAGGATAAAAGGTTCGGGAACCTCAAATATGGCTTTTACTATTGACCAGACCAGATAATTCATCAAAAACAGTATGATCGCAGTAAGGATGCAGTCAATAATTAATCGATCTTTGCGTTTGACCAGGAACTGGAAACTGCGCTTCTGCCAGTTGTGAATCATCAATACTCCGAAACCAACCAGATTAAAAGCGGCAAGTATCAATATGAACGACTTAAAAGAAATCAATACTTCCAAATGCTTCGGAGCCAAGTCGGAGTACAGCACGAGAAACAGATATGAAAAAGATGCTAACCCTGAGAATAGCAAGCCATTGAACAAATGATTGTATTTTTGTCGCATATTGATTGTAGACTTTATGTGTATATTACAAATTTAGTAAAAAAAACAAGAGGAGACACAAAATATCACAATGGTTCTGGGCAACCTCTTGTTTCTCGGAAAATAGTATAAACAAATGCCTATGCGGAAACTGGCGTTATTCTCTTATTCCGTAATTCCGTCCGGTAATTCACTTTTATGGATAATGTAATTATTACTTTAATACTTGATTATGGCCTGAAAACAATCTTTTTACCTTAAAGTGATGTACCTTTGAAAACGTTAGCTTTAGTCAAAGGAAGTAAACTTCCGGTCAGTGTGAAACGATTTGAATTGAAGTTCGGACTTATATCTACCGACGCATTATTACTTCCCTTGTCCAAGCGAATGTTTACTTGTGCGGATATTCCGGTTCCCATTACGCTCATTGATACGAATATATTTCCTTTTTTGTCGGTAGTCTGTTTGTAGTTGGAGGTACTACCTTCGACGGTGATACCACCCAAACCGTTAGGACCGCTAACGGGTATGTTGAAAGCTACCTGAACCACGGCCTTGTCATCTTTTACTGCTACAAAATTTGTATTCGAAGAAACGAAGGCCGATGTACCGTACTTAAATATCACATGGTCGGCCTCTAAAATGAAATTTTTCATGGTAATTGCCTGTTTGGCTTCATCAAATAATGCTTGATCCAGTAATTCCTGTTCAGCTTTCTTTTGTTTACGTGTCATTTCTTTTGCTGTTTGTGCCTGTACATTTTCCAGACAAACGAATAACAGCAACACCGGTAATACTGATAACTTTTTCATGATTCTAATTTTTTAAAGTTATATATTTTCTTTTGCTCAAAGATAGAACGTTTGCTTTATTTTTTTTCAAGTTTATTTTCTGAATTGTAAACGGTAGTTGCTAAATTGTAAATATGGTATGCTGAATCGTAAAAGTAACATTTTAAATAGATACGGAATGGTTTTTGTAGCTATGAGACACGAAGTCGGGATTGAAAAAACTCCCTTGAGTGGGCGTGTACTCACTCAAGGGAGAATTAAAAAAATGATTGGATACGGAGATTTATTTTTTCAACAGATTTTGCAGTTGTACCGGTTCATTGGTGGTGATGAAATCTACTTTACGATCAATCAGCCATTTCATGTCATCCGTCTTGTTCACAGTCCAGGCATTCACTTTCATGCCCAAATCATGGCATTCCCGGATCCATTCGGGATGTTTGCGGAATACTGTGTAATGATAGTCCGGCCCGGCACATCCTAATTCTTTCAGCTCCTTGGGTGACAGGTTACCGTCGAGATAGTAGACGGGAGTGCCTTCCGGAGCCAAGCGGATAAATTCTTTTGTGGCATGCAGGGAGAAGGTGATATATTCCATCCGTTTCTCCAGTCCCATGTCTTTGACCAGGGAAACGATTTTTTCGATGGCTTTTGTTTCGCGGAGTGGGGTGCTGTGTGCTTTCAGCTCAAGAATCAACCGGGTGTGTAGCGGTTGTGCCGCTTTCAAGTATTTGGCAAGGGTAGGCAGGCTCTCCCCGTTATCCAGTTTGATGGCTGTCAGTGCGGTGGAAGGTGAGTTTTCCATCCTTTTCCCTTTAAATGTGGGATCATGGTTGACCACTAACTGGTCATCGGCTGCCAGCCATACATCAAACTCCGAACCGTAGCATCCGATGGAGTCGGCTTTTAGCAAGGCGGCGATACTGTTTTGCGCAGAACCCTCGGTTTTCCAGAATCCGCGATGGGCAATAACCTGGGTTTGTGCAGAGACATTATATGCCGAGAAAAGTAAGGCAGAGGCAAACAGAAGTTTTTTTATTTTCATATATTTCAGTTTTTGGTTCGCCTTCAAAGATATAAAAAAGTAACGCAAATCAGCAGAATAAGGATGCTAATCTGCGTTAAACAAAGCTATAAATTTCTTTTAAATCTCTTTACAATACATTCCTGTGTACCGAAAATGGGAGTATGGGTAGGAGCAACGCTTCTGTGGATAGGGTGTAGCCATCCGTTTGTCGGGGCTACACCCTGAGCGTCCGATGGCTACACCCTTTGCCTATTAGAGTTACCCCCTTTTTAATATGCTTCTACGTGTATCCCTTTTACGGCACGTCCGCTGGGATCGTTCAGGTTCTTGAATGCGGTGTCCCATGTTAGTGCCTCGGCTGTCGAACAGGCTACACTGGGAATGCTGGGCACACTGCGGGCAGCGCTTTCACTGGGGAAGTGCTCTTCGAAGATACTGCGGTAGTAATACTCTTCCTTATTCATTGGGGGATGGATGGGAAAACGTTCTGCAGCGTGTGCCATCTGGTCGTCACTGACAGCCGTTGCGGTGATCTCTTTCAACGTATCTATCCAACTATATCCTACACCGTCACTGAACTGCTCCTTTTGGCGCCAAGCGATGCCGGAGGGGAGCATACCCGCAAAGGCTTCACGCAGGACTTTCTTTTCGATGACTTTTCCCGGAGCCATTTTTACTTTGGGATCAAGCCGCATTGCCACATCGAGAAACTCTTTGTCGAGGAAAGGGACACGTCCTTCCACTCCCCACGCTGCCAGGCTCTTATTGGCGCGAAGACAATCGTATAGATGCAGTTTAGACAGTTTGCGTACGGTCTCTTCGTGAAAGGTACGGGCATCGGGTGCTTTGTGGAAATAGAGGTAACCGCCGAAGATTTCGTCGGCACCTTCACCGCTTAGTACCATCTTGATGCCCATCGACTTGATGACACGTGCCAATAGATACATCGGTGTGGAAGCCCGGACGGTAGTGACATCGTATGTCTCGATGAAATAAATGACATCCCGGATTGCATCGAGCCCTTCCTGAAGGGTGTAGTTTATTTCGTGATGAACAGTACCGATGTATTCGGCCACTTCACGTGCCTTGACTAAGTCCGGTGCACCCTTCAGCCCGACAGCAAAGGAGTGGAGCTGCGGCCACCAGGCATCGCTTGCACCGTCCGTTTCAATACGTTTGGCTGCATACTTCTTGGCAATGGCAGAGATAACAGAGCTGTCCAGTCCGCCCGAAAGAAGTACTCCGTAAGGTACGTCGGACATCAGCTGGCGGTGTACTGCTTCTTCAAGAGCGTCATGAATCTGCCGGCAGGGAGAGGTGCCGTTTTCTTTCGCCACTTTTTCATAATCCATCCAGTCGCGGGTATACCAGCGTTTCATTTTTCCTTCTTTACTGTGATAGTAGTGTCCGGGAAGGAAGGGCTCGTACTCGTCGCAGAATCCTTCGAGTGCCTTGAGCTCGCTGCCAAAGTAGATGTGTCCTTCGGAATCTTTTCCTATATATAAAGGTATTACTCCGATGGGGTCACGGGCGATCAGGTATTCATCTTTCTCTTCATCATAAAGGGCGAAAGCAAAAATACCGTTGAGCTCCTCAAGGAAATGGATGCCTTTGTCGCGGTAAAGTGCAAGGATCACTTCACAGTCACTTCCGGTCTGGAACTCGTAACGGCTGGCATACCGGGCACGGATGTCACGGTGATTATAAATTTCGCCATTGACGGCCAGTACCAGTTTCCGGTCGGGCGAGTAAAGGGGTTGTCCTCCGCTTTGAGGGTCGACGATAGAAAGGCGTTCGTGTGCCAGGATGGCACTTCCACCACAATAAATTCCACTCCAGTCGGGTCCCCGATGCCGAATTTTCCGTGCCATCTGTAAGGCTTTGCTTCTGAGTTCTCTGCTCTGAATTTTTATATTAAAAATTCCTGCTATTCCACACATAATCGTAATTGTTTTAAAGGGTTAATGTCTGATGATGAATAAACTACGTGCTGTTCACCGCTTGGCGTTTAAATATTTTTCTATCTCTGTCGCTGCTGTACGTCCGCTTGCCATGGCACGCACCACAAGGCTTGCGCCTGTTGCCGCGTCTCCGGCGATGAATACGTTTTCGGCAAATACTGGCTGTTCGGGTTTGAGGAATCCCATCGCTAATAAAACCATATCTGCTTCGATTATTTCCTTTTTTCCGGTCGGCTTCATAATAGAGCGTTCGTTGACGGGGTCCGGTAACCATTCCACTTCTTCTACTTCCACTCCGGTGACTTTACCGTTCTTTCCGAGGAACCGGTTGGAAGTCAGGCTCCAGCGACGGATACAGCCTTCTTCGTGGCTGGAGGTGGTTTTCAGTACAGCCGGCCATTGTGGCCACGGAGTGGCAGGATTATGGGCAACAGGAGGCTTGGGCATGATTTCGATTTGTGTCACGCAGGCCGCCCCTTGACGAATGCTTGTGCCGATACAATCGGAGCCTGTGTCTCCGCCACCGATGACCAGCACTTTTCGGCCTTTCGCATTTACTTGCCCGTCTTTGGAAAAAGTTTCTCCTTCAATGATTCGGTTTTGTCCGCTCAACAGCTCAAGAGCGAAATGGATTCCTTTCAACTCGCGTCCCGGAATGGGCAGATCCCGGGGTGTTTCCGCTCCGGTGCAGATGCAATAGGCATCGAAATCGGAAGTGCGACTCTCCGGAGTGAGTTTATGCGTGTCGATCTCGGTTCCCATTCTGAATTCAATGCCTTCCGCTTCCAGGAGCTTCATCCGGCGGTCGATAATGACTTTATTCAGTTTGAAATTGGGGATTCCGTAGCGAAGTAATCCACCCGGAGCTGCTGCTTTATCGAAAACGGTGACGGCATACCCCGAGCGGTTCAAGCGGTTGGCAACCGTCAGTCCGGCAGGGCCGGAACCGATGACGGCTACCCGTTTTCCATTTCGTTTGGGAATTGCCGGCATGATATAACCTTCTCGGAAAGCTGCTTCCACGATGGCTGCTTCATTTTCACGGATGGTGACAGGGGCGTCACACGATAGCTTCAGTACGCACGACTTCTCACAGAGTGCCGGGCAGATGCGTCCGGTAAACTCCGGGAAGTCGCACGTGGCAGACAATATCTGGTAGGCCTCACGCCATTTTCCCTTGTAGAGTGCGTCTTGCCATTCGGGTTGCTTGTTGCCCAACGGACAAGCCCAATGGCAGAAGGGGACACCGCAATCCATGCAGCGTGAAGCCTGAAGTTTGCGGTCACTTGTGTTGAGGGTCTGTTCCACCTCACTGAAATCAGTGATGCGCTCGTGTACGGGGCGGTATCCGGCCTCGTGACGGGGAATATTTAAGAATGCTTTTGGATCTCCCATTTTTATTTACGATTTTATAGTTTACGATTGAGATTGGTATCTGATATACAGGTTCGGCGGCTTATCTAATAGTCTCTCTGCATATCTGCTATTTTCTGTTGCAGTTTCCGCATCTGTTCTTCCTGCAACACCTTTTTATATTCGATCGGTACCACCTGGATGAATTCGTCCACGCAGTGATTCCAATTGTCGAGCATGGTGCGTGCCAGTTTTGAGCCTGTATAGAGATAATGTTGGCGGATCAGTTCATGAAGTTCTTTGCGATAGCCGGCTTCTTCGATCAGTGAAAGTTCCACCATCTCCATGTTGCAGAAATAGTCGAAGTTTCCTTCTTTGTTCCATACATAGGCTACGCCGCCCGACATGCCGGCTGCAAAGTTGCGTCCGGTCTGTCCCAACACGACCACCCGTCCGCCGGTCATGTATTCGCAACAATGGTCACCCACACCTTCGACAACAGCGACGGCTCCGGAGTTTCTCACCGCAAAACGTTCGCCCGCACGTCCATTGATGTATACTTCACCACTGGTGGCTCCGTATAGCAGGGTGTTTCCGGCAATAGTGTTTTCTTCCGCTTCGAAATTGCTTCGTACCGGTGGAAGTACGGCGATACGTCCGCCACTCAATCCTTTTCCCAAATAGTCGTTGGCTTCGCCCTCCAGCTTGAAGTTGACTCCCGGTACAAGGAAGGCACCGAATGACTGTCCGGCGGAACCTTTGAATTTGACGTTCAGCGTATGTTCCGGCAGACCTTTTTCTCCATACCGGGTAGCGATGGCACCTGAGAGCATGGCACCGCACGCGCGGTCAGTGTTGGCAATGGTATATTCCAGAGAGACTTCCCGTTGGCGTTCGATGGCTTCGCGGGCGGCATGGATTATTTCCACATCTTTCACCGCCGAGATACCGTGGTCCTGATTGGTGGTATGCAGAATGGCAGCCCGGTTGTCAACCCGTACCAGCAACCTGCTGAAGTCAATCAGGCTGTGCTTGGGGAGCATATCTTGGGGGGTGCGTTCGATCAGGTCCGTCCGTCCGATAATGTCGTCCAGCTTTTCGACACCTATTTCCGCAAGATACTCGCGTACCTCCTGTGCCAGGAAAGTGAAGAAGTTCACCAGGTATTCGCTGCGTCCGTGGAAGCGTCTACGTAATTCTTCATTTTGTGTGGCCACGCCTACCGGGCAAGTATTCTGATGACACTTGCGCATCATGACACATCCCAGAACAATCAGTGCAGAGGTGGCAAATCCAAACTCTTCGGCTCCCAACATTGCCATCAGGATGATGTCCCGTCCGGTTTTCAGCTGTCCGTCCACCTGGAGCATGACTTGACCTCTCAGTCCGTTCAGCACCAGGGTTTGCTGGGTTTCACTCAATCCTAATTCGGGTGGGATGCCGGCGTAACGGATGGAAGAGGCGGGTGAAGCTCCTGTTCCGCCTTCGGCACCGGAGATGACGATCAGGTCGGCTTTGGCCTTGGCTACACCTGCGGCAATGGTGCCGACTCCGCTTTCGGCTACCAGTTTGACACTGATTCTCGCCCGGGGATTTACGTTTTTCAAGTCGAAGATAAGTTGTGCCAGATCTTCGATTGAATAAATATCATGGTGAGGAGGAGGGGAAATCAGCGAGATGCCCGGTATGGAGTGACGGGTACGGGCTATCACTTCGTCCACCTTATAGCCGGGCAACTGTCCGCCTTCGCCCGGCTTGGCGCCTTGTGCAATCTTGATCTGTATTTCATCCGCGTTTACCAGATATTCGGCAGTCACGCCAAAACGTCCCGAAGCTACCTGTTTGATGGCACTTCTCAGGTTTGTTCCGTCCGGACGCGGGGTGAATCGCTTGGCATCTTCACCTCCTTCACCGGTATTGCTCCGTCCGTGAATGGCATTCATGGCGATGGCCATTGTCTCGTGTGCTTCCCGGCTGATCGAACCGTAACTCATGGCACCGGTAACAAAACGTTTCATGATGTTTTCAACGGGCTCTACCTTGTCGATAGAGATAGGCGACCGTTTGAATCCCAGGAAATCGCGCAGAAAGATGGGCATTTCTTTTTCATCTGCCATTTGTGTAAACTCTTTGAATTTCTTGTAGCTGCCCAGGCGGGTTGCCAGTTGCAGGGCACTGATCGTTTCCGGATTCCAGGCATGTTTTTCCCCGTCTTTTCGGAAAGAGTATAAGCCTTTGTTGGGCAAAATGTCATCACTGTTTTCCGCTGCGAATCCTTCATTGTGGAAAGCGATGGCATCTTTGGCTATCTCTTCAAGCCGGATGCCGCCGATGGTAGAGGGCAGGCCGCCGAAACAAGCCTTGCTCAGTTCTTCGCTTAATCCTATAGCTTCGAATATTTTTGCTCCCCGGTATGAACGGATGGTACTGATCCCCATTTTACTCATGATTTTGAAGAGCCCTTTGCAGATGGCTTTGATGTAGTTCTTTTCTGCTGTGGCATAATCGAGTTGGATATCTTTACCGGTAACGAGCTTGTCGAGAATGCCAAAGGCCATGTAGGGGTTCAATGCGCTGGCTCCAAAGCCAAGCAGCAGGGCTGCATGCATCACTTCGCGTATCTCGCCGCTTTCTACTACCAGAGCAGTCTGGACACGTTTGCCCACTGAGATCAGATAATGATGCACTGCACTGACAGCCAGTAAGGATGGAATGGCAGCATGTGTGGCATCGACCTCTCTGTCGGTCAGTACGATGTAGTTGACTCCCTCTACGACGGAGGCTTCTGCCTGCTTGCACAGGGCGGTCAGTGCCTCTTGAAGTCCGGCTTTTCCTTTATCAGCCTCAAACAGTATGGGCAGCTTTACTGTTTTGAATCCTTTATACCGGATATTGCATAAGATATCCAGTTGGGCATTGTTCAGTACAGGGTGGTTGAGGCGCACCATTTTGCAATGACTCTCGCTGGGGGTGAGAATGTTCATGCCCACAGCACCGATATATTCCGTCAGCGACATCACCAATTCCTCGCGGATGGGATCGATGGGAGGGTTTGTCACTTGTGCAAATTGTTGCCGGAAGTAATTGTACAAGAGTTGTGGTTTATCCGAGAGTACGGCCAGGGGGGTGTCGTTGCCCATCGAATTGATCGGTTCGGCCCCTCCGGTCGCCATCGGGGTGATGATCTTTTCGATGTCTTCTTTTGAATAGCCGAAGGTACGTAACATGCGGCCGTAGTTCTCTACACTGTGTGATACTTTGCGTCCACTTTTCAGTTCATTCAGTTCAATCCGGTTGTTGGCGAGCCAGGTACGGTAAGGCTTGGCCTCCGCCAACTGTTTTTTCAGTTCACCGTCGTAGTAGATCTCACCTTTTTCGGTGTCTACCAACAATATCTTGCCCGGTTGCAGGCGTCCTTTCTCTTTGATATCTCCGGGTTCGAAGTCCATTACGCCGACTTCGGAGGCCACTACCATCATGTTGTTGTGAGTAATCAGATAGCGGGCGGGGCGTAGTCCGTTACGGTCGAGCATACCTCCCGCATAGCGACCGTCGCTGAACAGCAGGGCAGCCGGTCCGTCCCATGGTTCCATCAGGATGGAGTGATATTCGTAGAATGCTTTCAGGTCTTCGCTGATCGGATTCTTTTCGTTGAATGATTCCGGTACCAGCATAGCCATGGCATGTGGCAAGCTGAGGCCGGACATTACCAGGAACTCGAGTACGTTATCTAAAGAGGCGCTGTCACTTCCACCCGGCTGGATGATGGGGCGGAGCTCCCTGATATCCCCCAAGGTAGGTGAGGAGAGTACGCTTTCCCTTGCTTCCATCCATCCCCGGTTACCGCGAATGGTATTTATTTCACCGTTGTGTGCCAGTAGACGGAAGGGTTGCGCCAGTCCCCATGTGGGAAATGTGTTGGTGCTGAAACGTGAGTGTACCAATGCAAGTCCGCTGGTGAAATAGTTGTTTGTCAGATCGGGGAAATAACTACGCAACTGTAAGGATGACAACATACCTTTATATATGATGCTTTTGGTAGACAGCGACACAATGTAAAAGTCGTCTTTTGCCGGGACAGATGATTTGCGTATCCGGTTTTCAATCCTTTTTCTTATCACATAGAGTTTGCGGTCGGCTGTCTCCGTTTCCGTAAATCCGGTGATGAATATCTGTTTGATGTCCGGTTCGGCTGTTCGTGCCGATTCACCCAATATGTCCGGGCAAGTAGGTACATTGCGCAGGTGCATCAGTGTTAATCCTTCTTTTTCAATCTCCTCGATAATAATACTCAGAATGGTTGCCCGGTCTTCTTCGTTTTTGGGGAGGAAAATCAAACCTGTTCCGTACTTCCCTTTTTCGGGGACAGGTATGCCTTGCAACAAGATAAATTCATGAGGAATCTGGAGCATGATGCCTGCGCCGTCTCCTGTTTTGTTATCCGCTCCTTCGGCACCACGGTGACGCATGTTTTCCAGTACTTTTAGTGCGGACTCCACAATGTCGTGCGATTTTCCCCCGTCAATGTTCACCAACATACCCACTCCGCAGGCATCATGTTCGTTCATTGCATGATAGAGCCCCAACTGTTCGGGCAGTCGTTGACAGGGCAACTCTTTTGTTTCGTTGTTAAAAAGTTCTTGTTCCTTCATTCTGTTTAGCTTTATTATACGATAATACCTGTTTGTTGTATCAAAATGTTCGGCAAAAATAGGAATTTAATTTCATTATGATATGTATGGCGCGCCTTTGTGTGACACTAATTCTCTTTTTAGTTTTTTAATATTTCAGATCGTAAGCAAATTAACTACTTTTTGTTTCAAACTGTAACTTGCTTCCATTATATCATTAAACGATTGTAATCTCTTTCTTTTTGAGACTGAAATAATAGATAAATTAACGTTTTGATATTAAAACAACTTTTTTGTACGTTTATGTCAAATATTTATAGGAAAACTAATCTTTATGTTATTTAGATTATGTATCTTTGCACGCGAAAACAAAAAAGGATAATATGTGTGGAATGGTAGGCTATATTGATATGTATCAGCCGAAAGGCGAAGCATCTGTTTTTATTGCTAACGGCAATCTTGAAATTTCCACCGTTATCCTCCAAGAATTTCTATCCCAAAGTTATACTTCCTGTAACAGTACTTGTACAGAGATCCCCGTTCATTTCGTTTCATGTTTCCTGCAGAGTTACCGGTTTTGTAAGACCGATAATCTATGTATCGGAAGTCCGGAAACATTAAAGTGCTTTAAACCGTTGATAATTAGTGTACCTTTGCCCGTGATGTATCGTTATGGGTCGGGAAGGCACGACAGACCGACCGGGATAGGAGGAAAAGAGTGTGATTATGGTGTGAGTTCAATAACCGATTGTAATATAGTTAAATCGAAAATAGATGGAACAACTGAAACATGAATGTGGCGTTGCCATGATTCGTTTGCTTAAACCGCTGGAGTATTACGAAAAGAAGTACGGGACATGGATGTATGGGCTCAATAAGCTCTACCTGCTGATGGAAAAACAGCATAACCGTGGGCAGGAAGGTGCCGGACTGGCATGTGTGAAACTGGAAGCAAATCCGGGTGAAGAGTATATGTTCCGTGAACGGGCGTTGGGTTCCGGTGCCATCACTGAAATTTTTGAAACGGTGCAGGCCAACTTCAAGGATCTGACCGGGGAGCAATTGCACGATGCTGGGTTTGCCAAGCGTACACTGCCCTTTGCGGGGGAAGTATACATGGGACATCTGCGTTATTCGACCACCGGAAAATCCGGCATATCCTATGTCCATCCATTTCTCAGAAGGAACAACTGGCGGGCGAAGAACCTTGCCCTTTGCGGTAACTTCAACATGACAAATGTGGACGAAGTGTTTGCCCGTATCACTGCCATCGGACAACATCCGCGTAAGTATGCCGATACTTATATCATGCTCGAACAGGTGGGGCACAGACTCGACCGGGAAGTGGAACGACTGTTCAATCAGGCCGAGGCCGAAGGACTGACCGGTATGGGCGTGACGCATTATATTGAGGATCATATGGATCTTGCAAACGTGTTGCGTACATCGAGCAAGGAATGGGATGGAGGATATGTGATGTGCGGACTGACCGGAAGCGGAGAGAGCTTTGCGTTGCGCGACCCGTGGGGGATCCGCCCGGCATTCTGGTATCAGGATGAAGAAATTGCGGTGCTTGCCAGTGAACGTCCGGTGATTCAGACTGCACTCAATGTTCCGATAGGAGAAATAAAGGAATTGCAACCGGGGCAGGCACTTCTTATCAGCAAAGAGGGAAAACTGCGTACGGCACAGATCAACAAAGCGCGGGAGAAGAAAGCCTGTTCGTTTGAGCGGATTTACTTCTCACGGGGTAGTGACGCGGACATCTATAAGGAGAGAAAACAACTGGGTGAAAAGCTGGTGCCGAACATCCTGAAGGCAATTGATAATGATCTCGACCATACCGTATTCTCGTTCATACCGAATACGGCGGAGGTGGCATTTTACGGTATGCTTCAAGGGCTGGACGATTACCTGAATGAAGAAAAGGTACGACAGATTGCCAATCTGGGACATAATCCGGACCACGATGAACTGGAAGTGATCCTGTCTCGCCGTATCCGTTCGGAAAAGGTAGCGATCAAGGACATCAAACTACGTACTTTCATTGCCGAAGGTAATAGCCGGAACGATCTGGCGGCACACGTGTATGACATAACATACGGCAGCCTCCGGGCAGGTATCGACAATCTGGTGATTATCGATGACAGCATCGTCCGTGGCACCACATTGAAGCAAAGCATTATCGGTATCCTCGACCGTTTGGGACCGAAAAAGATAGTTATCGTTTCTTCCTCCCCGCAAGTTCGCTATCCGGACTATTACGGCATCGATATGGCGAAAATGTCCGAGTTCATCGCTTTCAAGGCGGCAATCGAACTATTGAAGGACCGGGATATGAAAGACGTGATCGCAGCAGCTTACCGGAAATCGAAAGATCAGGTAGGATTGCCGAAGGAACAGATGGTAAACTACGTGAAGGAGATTTATGCTCCTTTCACCGACGAGGAAATCTCTGCTAAAATGGTGGAACTGCTGACGCCGAAGGGTACGAAGGCCAAGGTACAGATTGTTTACCAACCCCTTGAAGGATTGCACGAGGCATGTCCCAACCATACGGGAGACTGGTATTTCAGCGGTAATTATCCAACGCCGGGCGGAGTGAAACTGCTGAACGAAGCATTTATTAATTATATTGAACAGGTATATCAATTTTAAGAAAATCAGGATTTTACTACAGAGGATGCAGCGTACACAGTGGACCGGTTTCTTTTAGATGTACTTTAAAATAAAAGATGAAACCTCTGCGAGCTTTGTATCCTTTGTGGTGGATTAAAACGAAGATAAGAATGAAGAATGTAACTTTGATCCTTGACGACGGGAGCCGTTTCCACGGCAAGTCGTTTGGCTACGAAAAGCCTGTGGCAGGTGAAGTCGTGTTTAATACCGCCATGACCGGTTATCCGGAGAGTCTGACCGACCCTTCGTATGCAGGGCAGCTGATGACACTGACTTATCCGCTGGTAGGCAACTATGGTGTGCCTCCTTTCAGTATGGAACCCAACGGGCTGGCTACATTCATGGAGAGCGAACGCATCCATGCCGAAGCCATCATCGTGAGCGATTACTCACAGGAATACAGCCATTGGAACGCAGTGGAAAGTCTGGCGGACTGGCTGAAACGGGAGCAAGTGCCGGGCATTACGGGCATCGATACCCGTGAGCTGACCAAAGTGCTGCGTGAACACGGAGTGATGATGGGACGGATTGTGTTTGACGATGAACCGGAAAATGCTCCGGAAGCTGTTTACAGCGGGGTGAACTACGTAGACAAGGTTTCCTGTAAAGAGGTGATCCGTTACAATGAAGGCGCGGGTAAGAAAAAAGTGGTATTGGTGGATTGCGGTGTAAAGACGAACATTATCCGCTGCTTGCTTCGTCGGGATGTGGAAGTGATTCGCGTGCCTTGGGATTATGATTTCAATCATCTGGAATTCGACGGACTCTTCATCTCCAACGGACCGGGTGACCCGGATACATGTGATGCTGCGGTGCAGAACATCCGCCGTGCCATGCAGGACCCGAAACTTCCTATTTTTGGTATCTGCATGGGTAACCAGTTGCTGAGCAAAGCCGGAGGAGCCAAAATATACAAACTGAAATACGGTCATCGCAGTCATAATCAGCCGGTACGGATGGCAGGCACTGAACGTTGTTTCATCACTTCACAAAATCATGGTTACGCGGTAGATAACAACACACTCGGCACCGATTGGGAACCGTTGTTCATCAATATGAATGATGGCTCCAACGAAGGAATCCGCCATAAAATAAACCCGTGGTTCTCCGCACAGTTCCATCCGGAAGCGGCAAGCGGACCGACCGATACGGAATTCCTTTTCGACGAGTTCGTGAAACTGCTCTGAAGTATATTCTGCATAAATGATCAGAAACGAATACGATTCACCACAGAGGACACAGAGTTTTAATCTCTTGTTTATTAAGATGTTTAAGAGAAAGATATTCTCTGTGTTCTCTGTGTCCTCTGTGGTGGATTAACCTCAAAAACAAATTAATAATGAAAGAAAACAATATAAAGAAAGTACTGCTCCTTGGTTCCGGAGCCTTGAAAATCGGTGAAGCCGGTGAGTTCGACTACTCCGGTTCCCAGGCGCTCAAAGCCTTGAAAGAAGAAGGAATCGAAACCATCCTGATCAACCCCAATATTGCCACCGTACAGACATCGGAAGGTGTGGCAGATCAGATTTATTTCCTTCCCGTAACTCCTTATTTCGTCGAGAAGGTGATTCAGAAGGAACGTCCTGAGGGTATCATGCTTGCCTTTGGCGGACAGACGGCACTGAACTGCGGCGTGGCCCTTTACCGCGAAGGCATTCTCGAAAAATACGGAGTACGTGTATTGGGAACTCCCGTACAAGCCATTATCGATACCGAAGACCGTGAGCTTTTCGTGGAGAAGCTGAACGAGATTGACGTGAAAACCATCAAGAGCGAAGCTGTTGAGAACGCCGAAGATGCTCGTCGTGCAGCCCGGGAATTAGGTTATCCGGTCATTGTCCGTGCGGCTTACGCATTGGGTGGATTAGGTTCCGGCTTCTGTGACAACGAAGCAGAACTGGACGTACTTGTTGAGAAAGCGTTCGCTTTTTCTCCGCAGGTGCTGGTTGAGAAGAGCCTGCGGGGATGGAAAGAGGTGGAATACGAAGTAGTGCGCGACCGCTTTGACAACTGTATCACGGTCTGCAACATGGAGAATTTCGACCCACTGGGCATCCATACCGGAGAATCCATTGTGATTGCTCCTTCGCAAACCTTGACCAATAAAGAATATCATAAATTGCGTGAGCTTGCCATCCGCATCATCCGCCACATCGGTATCGTGGGCGAATGTAACGTGCAGTATGCTTTCGATCCCGAATCGGAAGATTACCGGGTGATCGAGGTGAATGCCCGTCTGAGCCGTTCGTCTGCTTTGGCGTCGAAGGCTACCGGTTATCCGCTTGCTTTCGTGGCTGCCAAACTCGGACTCGGGTACGGGCTGTTCGATTTGAAAAACTCCGTGACGAAGACTACCAGTGCGTTCTTTGAACCGGCGCTGGACTACGTAGTCTGCAAAATCCCCCGTTGGGATCTCGGTAAGTTCCACGGAGTGGATAAAGAACTCGGTTCTTCTATGAAGTCTGTCGGTGAGGTGATGGCCATCGGGCGTACCTTTGAAGAAGCGATTCAGAAAGGACTTCGTATGATAGGACAGGGTATGCACGGTTTTGTGGAAAACAAAGAACTCGTCATCTCCGACATCGACAAAGCGCTGCATGAACCGACCGACAAACGTATCTTCGTCATATCGAAGGCCTTCCGTGCGGGATATACCATCGATCAGGTGCACGACCTGACCAAGATTGACAAATGGTTCCTGCAAAAGCTGATGAACATCATGAATACTTCGGAGGAGCTTCATCAGTGGGGGAATAATCACAAGCAGATAGCCGACTTGCCTGCCGACCTGCTTAAGCAAGCCAAGCGACAGGGATTCTCTGACTTCCAGATAGCACGTGCCATCGGTTACGAAGGTGATATGGAAGACGGAAGCCTTTATGTCCGCAATTACCGCAAGAGCCTGGGCATCGTTCCCGTGGTGAAGCAGATCGATACGCTTGCTGCCGAGTATCCGGCACAGACCAATTACCTCTATTTGACCTACAGCGGCACAGCCAACGATGTAACCTACCTGGGCGACCACCGTTCCATCGTAGTGCTTGGTTCGGGTGCTTATCGCATCGGTTCTTCGGTAGAGTTTGACTGGTGCGGGGTGCAGGCACTCAATACCATCCGTAAGGAAGGCTGGCGTTCGGTGATGATCAATTATAATCCCGAAACCGTATCGACCGATTACGATATGTGCGATCGCCTCTACTTTGACGAATTGACTTTCGAACGTGTGATGGATATTCTTGAACTGGAGAATCCGCATGGTGTCATCGTCTCCACCGGAGGGCAGATACCGAACAATCTTGCTCTGCGCCTCGATGCCCAGAATATCCATATTCTCGGTACTTCCGCCAAGAGTATCGATAATGCCGAGGACCGTGATAAATTCTCCGCCATGCTCGACCGCATCGGCGTGGATCAGCCGGAATGGCGTGCGCTTACTTCGCTCGAAGATATCAACTCCTTCGTAGACAAGGTCGGTTTCCCTGTGCTCGTGCGTCCGTCGTATGTGCTTAGTGGGGCGGCCATGAATGTTTGCTCCAATCAGGAAGAACTGGAACGCTTCCTGCAACTGGCAGCCAATGTTTCGAAGAAGCACCCGGTTGTGGTCAGCCAGTTCATTGAACATGCCAAAGAGGTGGAGATGGATGCCGTAGCACAAAACGGGGAGATCGTTGCGTATGCCATTTCCGAACACATCGAATTTGCCGGCGTACACTCCGGTGATGCCACCATCCAGTTCCCGCCGCAGAAGTTGTATGTGGAGACGGTGCGTCGCATTAAGCGTATCAGTCGTGAAATAGCCAAGGCACTCAATATCTCCGGTCCGTTCAACATCCAGTATCTGGCTAAAGACAACGACATCAAAGTGATCGAATGTAATCTCCGTGCCAGCCGTTCGTTCCCCTTTGTCAGCAAAGTGCTGAAGATCAACTTTATCGAACTTGCTACGAAAGTCATGCTCGGTCTGCCTGTTGAGAAGCCGAACAAGAACCTTTTTGAACTCGATTATGTCGGTATCAAGGCCAGTCAGTTCTCTTTCAATCGTCTTCAGAAAGCTGATCCTGTGCTGGGTGTCGACATGGCATCGACCGGTGAGGTAGGTTGTATCGGCAGCGATACTTCCTGTGCCGTACTAAAAGCAATGCTTTCCGTGGGCTATCGCATTCCGAAGAAGAACATCCTGCTCTCTACCGGAACGCCGAAACAGAAAGTGGATATGCTCGAAGCGGCCCGTATGTTACAGAAGAAGGGATATAATATCTTCGCAACGGGAGGTTCCAGCAAATTTCTTACCGAGAATGGCGTAGAGAACACCCGCGTCTACTGGCCCAGTGAGGAAGGACATCCCCAGGCACTCGAGATGTTGCACAAGAAAGAGATCGACATGGTAGTCAATATTCCCAAGAATCTGACTGCCGGTGAACTGGATAACGGTTACAAAATCCGTCGTGCCGCCATCGACCTCAACATCCCGCTGATTACCAATGCCCGATTGGCGAGTGCGTTTATCAATGCGTTCTGTACAATGGATATTGACGATATAGCAATCAAGTCATGGGAAGAATATAAATAAGAAGTTCAGTCTTCTCTTCTCCTCTTTTGCTTAACAATCCTGAAATCCGGAACTTTTTCTGTTGACTGTTGTTGAAAGTACATATAAATCAATAAAGCGTGTAACAATGAGTATAGCAGAGCAATTGGATGCCGCATCCGGAACGAATCGTCTGGTGTTGGTAGAATTTTATGCAGACTGGTCTCCCCATTATGAATGGCTGGAACCTGTAGTACGGACTTACGAGAAACAAGTCTCCGAGGTGGTTAAAGTGAATATAGTGGGAGATAAGGCAGTCGCGGATTCATTCAATATCGAGACGGCTCCGGCTTTCATCCTTCTGCAGCGTGGACACGAATTGTGGAGGCAAGTGGGAGAACTGACCATCGATGAACTTAAACTGGTGTTGGAAGAGTTCAAATAGCAAAGTGCCAATCATGTCATTTTGTATTTTCTACCCGATGTAGCATGCGCTATATCGGGTAGTTTGTTTATAAGGTTAGTAAATGAACAGCTTTTCTTTCTTTAAGATATTTTTTACTTCCGATAAATTATTATCTTTGCATTTATTGTACCTTAAAAATATCATAATGAAATCAGCAATAAGAGTGATCCTGTGGATAGCAGGTCTGTTTTTATTTACAAATCATATTGCTTATGCACAGAATTGGACTCTTCCGACGCCGTCCCAAGAGGCCTGTCATCCTGCCATAATACCGCAGCCTAAATTTATTGCTTCAACTCGCAAAACCATAGATTTTACAGAATTATCGATCTTGTTTTCTGGTTCTGTCGATTGTTCTACTCAACAAAAAGTGAAGAGAGAGGTGATAGATATTTCTAATTCACTAAAATTCACGTCGGTGAGAAAAAAAACATGCGAAATTAGATTTACAACTCCTTCAAGGAAGCTCAAAACGAATGAAGCATATACATTACAAGTTAACAAACAGGGTATTATTATTGAGGCAAATGCATTTGGTGGGTATTTTAACGCTTTACAAACGCTTCGTCAAATGATTACCGAATCACCTCACGGCATGTTACGTTTACATTATTGTAACGTTGATGATCTCCCTGAATTTAGCGTTCGTTCGGTGATGATTGATGTAGGACGTAATTTTTTGGAGATCTCTTTTTTGCGTGAAGTGATCCGCAAATTGTCTATGTACAAAATAAATATGCTCCACCTTCATTTAACTGATGATCCCGGGTGGAGAATTGAGGTTAAGAGTCATCCTGAACTGACATCCTATAATTCTTACTGGAAAACACGACAGCCGGGAAAATTTTACACACAAAAAGAAATTAAAGAGTTTGTTGCCTATTGTGATTCTCTTAACGTAAGGGTACTCCCCGAGGTTGATATGCCTGGTCATAGTGCGTATTTTAAAAAGGCAACAGGATATGATATGCAGACCTCCAAAGGAATTGCTATACTAAAAGAGGCATTGGATGAGGTAATTCCATTATTCAAGGATTCTTTATTTCATATCGGATCCGATGAAGTTAGGTTTGCAATGCCTGAGTTCATGCCTGAGATGATTAAGTATATTCGAGATAAAGGCAAGCGGATTGTTATTTGGAGTCCCGGCTACCAGCAAGATAACGATTGTATTCGTATGTTTTGGGGTAAATGTGAATCAGGACATCAGATCAAAACAGATATACCTTATATTGATGGTAATGGATTTTATATGGATTATATGGATTCTCAGTCCGGCGTACAACAAGTATTCTTTCAGCAACCATGCGAAGTTGCTTCTGAAAACACAAATGCATTGGGGGGAGTGATGTGTGTATGGACAGACGGTGGACTTGGGGAATATCCCGAAAAGCAAATTTTAACTCAATATCCATTTTATCCTACTCTATTAACATATGCCGAAAGAATATGGAGAGGTGCTAAAGAATCAGCCAATCAGTTTGTTGCTAACATGCCTAAAAAAGGTAGTAATGCATGGATCGCATTTGATGAGTTTGAAAATCGTTTAGTAGCTCACAGGGATAAATATTTTCAAGGAATTCCTTTTGCTTATGTCAAGCAATCTGAGCTTAAGTGGAGAATCATAGGTCCCTTTGATCATAAGGGAATCAATGATACCTCTTTTGAGCCTGAACGGATTATAAAAAGTGAATATATCGATAATAATAAGATTTTAAAATGGAAAGATGAGGCAGCTTACGGAGGAGTAGTACAAATTCGTTCTTTGTACGCAATGTTTAATATGCATAACAATAGATATCAGCCTAACTTATGGCCTACATTAATGTCTGATGATGTGGGAATTGGCAATGGGACATGTTATGCATTGACATATATTAAAAGCCTCAGGGAGCAAGACGTTTTTTTAATGTGCGGATTTAATGGTATGTGGGGACATTCGGGCGGGTATCGTTCCGAAAGAGCACCGCAACAAGGCAGTTGGGATTGGAGTGGAGGAGATATATGGCTCAATGAAAATAGGATTGAGCCTCCTGTTTGGGATTTTGAAAGTTTACCGTGGTCAGGATGGGGACAGGGGAGAATTGAAATACCGCTTACAGGGCAAGGATATTTTTATCGGGCACCAATTAAGATTAGTCTCAAGAAGGGGCTAAATAAGGTTTTAGTTCGTGTACCTTTCGGCCACTGGAATGGGGATGAAGGACAACGCAGGTGGCAATTTTGCTTTATGCCTGTAAAGTGGGATGGCATTCATTATTCAGAGGTGGAAGGATTGGAATACGAAACTGATATTAAATAATATTGTAATACTGTGTACTTCATTAGAATTCAATGTTTTGTGACCTTTGATGTTTTTCTATTTAAATCTAAAATATGCTATCAAAGTGAATTTATCTTTTTTGATACTCCTGTGGTGTCATGCCCGTCATTCGTTTAAAGAACTTGCAGAAGAAGGAGGGATTCGGAAAATGCAGTTCATCTGAAATCTGGTATACAAGCAGGTCACTGTGTTTCAGTAATACTTTTGCTTCGAGAATAACAGACTGATTGATCCACTCCATCACTGTCTGGTGACTGACCTGCCGGATCAGCGTGTTCAGGTAACGGGGAGTCAGGCATAGCTTGTCGGCATAGAATCCTACGGTACGTTCGTTTTTGCTGGATTCGTTCACCAGTGTGATGAATCGCCAGAATATCTCTTCCTGATGTGAAAACCTGTGAGAAGCGTCATTGGCTTCTTCCGTCCGTATATACTTTATATTATGCAGTAGAGCTGCAAGCAGATGTTGTACTACCTCCCGGCGGAAGGGTTTTTCCTGAATAGTTTCCCAAATCAGAGTGAAATAAGCATCCGACAACTTCCATTCGGTATCTGTCACCCGGGTGACGAGGTTCTGCCGTACGTGTGATTCAAAGAGCTGGTCACGTCGTAGGAGCGGCAGGAAGTCTTTGTCCACTGCGATCATCTGAAAATCGTAATCGGGTGTGAACTCTAAAAGTTCGACAATGGAGCCGGGGATGAAAGTGACAATGGTTTGTGGATAGACGGTATATTCAATCAGGTTGATAATGATCTGTGCCTTTCCACGTAGTCCGCGGATAATTCTTCCTTCCTTCAGCCGGTAGGGTTGTCCCAAACGGAACAGGTGGCTTTCCATATTGGCGAAGCTGATGACAATGCCAAAATCCGGGGTGACGAAGCGATATTCGTTGTTGCATACCATGTTGCTGTGCTTCAGCAGGTCGAGTGCCAGTTCCAGAGGTTTGTTCTTTTCCATAAATCAGTTGTTATCACACGGCAAACTTAGATAAAATATGCGATTTATAAGCGAGCCAAGTAAAAGAATAGCATATTTTATCCAAAACACAATGAGATAGTGTGCATGTATCCCGGTCCGGACCTCAACATACTGATGAGGATGATGAGCATGGAGGATAATATAATAGGGGTATGGGCAGTGGGGTGAAGCTTGTCCTGAAAAAGTTAATATAGTTTAATCCGGAGCAAATATGTTTATACGGACAGTCTGTAATTACGAAGTATTCGTATATTTGTTGATGACGAATAACTTAAATACAATTCTGCATGAAAACCACTTATTTACTTTTATCCTCCGCTTTGTTGCTGGGATGTGTATCCGCTTGTAACACCTCCGGCCAGAAATCCAAAGAAATGAAAACAGACGATGGGAGCATCACTACTGTCGAAACTGCCGGAAGCAAACTGACTATATGTGACTTATCACTCGTAAAAGACACCATAGAAGTGCCACTCAGCGAGTTTGTCGAAGATTGTCGCATTGTTCGTTTTGAGACCTCCGAAGAGGCATACTTCAAAGCCTGGTTTATTAATGCTACCGACAATTACATCGGTATCCGCCAAGGGGATCGGGGTGTGTTTAAGCTGTTTGACAGGAATGGTAAATTCCTATATAATGTCGGTTCCGTAGGAAGCGGTCCCGGTGAATATGACACCACCCTTTACGATGAATGCATTGATGAAAAGAATGGTCATATATTCTTCACGCCTTTTGTGGGGAAGAGAATCATGATGTATGATATAAACGGGCAATGGATTAAGGATATCCAGCTTCCCATACAAGTCAATAAACCGAAAATATGGGTGAATGAAGATGGAAGTTTATCTATTATACACATGCCTTTCAATGAGGGAGAGCCTCTTGCTTTCCAAATGGATACGGACGGAAATATACTGAAGCAAATCCCTGCGACAGCTGCAACAAAGGTGATGAATTTCGACGGAGAAATTTTCTCATACAGAAATTGCAACGATTTCGATTTCTTCCATACCAGTATAGATACTCTTTTTACTTATGATTCCACTAACAATAAGTTGTTACCAAGATTCACCATGACCTTCCCGAATATGAATGAGAAACCGATACATTTATATTACAGACTACCTCATCATTTCATGGTCACCTATTGGGGGAAAAAGGGAACAGGAGGTGGAGATGTCTTGGTAGACACTAAGAAGAATGCTTCTTCTTATTTCCGCCTTGTTAATGACTTTTACGGTAATCTTCCTATTTCGGCTCCGGGTCACAGTTTCTATCGCGGGTACTTTATCCAAAGTATGGAACCGGGCCAGTTGATTGAAAAGATAGAAAAACATCTTGCTTCCGGCAAATGCTCCGGTCCGGATGAAAAGAAACTTAAGGAACTGGCAGCTACTTTGAATGAGAATGATAATAATGTTCTGTTTATCGGAAAGGTGAAAGAATGAAGAATCCATATGGAGATATGGCAATGTTGATTTAGAAAGAAGTATTTCTAAATATGGAACCCCGGGAGAGTCATCTTCCGGGGTTTGTTTTTTCGGTCATCGCTTTTCGCGGACTCTAATAAGGTATGGATTTATAAATGGCTTCAATAAAAGGATAGCGTATCTTAAATCCTGAATAAATCCACAGTCGGCATTTGATTCATATGATTTATTCTAAAGAATCGAACTAATAGAACATTATTGCAAACAATTGGAACCTGGTTGCGTGTTCTTATTCTCTATCTTTGCAGGAAAGAAGAATTAATTAGGAATAGAATATGAAACGATTTATTTTTTCTTTGTCTTTTTCTCTGTTTGCCCTGCTGATATATGGGCAGATCACCCTTGAAGAGTGCCAACGGAAAACCCGGGAAAACTATCCGTTGGTGAGGCAGTATGGGTTGATAGAGAAGACTAAAGAATATAATCTGGCAAATGCGTCGAAAGCTAATCTGCCTCAGTTCACCCTTTCGGGCAAAGCTACCTGGCAGAGTGAGGTAACAGAGCTGCCCGTGCAGATTCCCGGGGTAGATATCAAGGGCTTGTCCAAGGATCAATATCAGGTAATGTTGGAACTGAAACAGAACATTTGGGACGGTGGTGAAATCCGTTCAAGGAAAGAGCAGGTAAAGGCGATGTCGGACGTAGACCGGGAAAAGCTGAATGTGGATATGTATGCACTTACCGAGCGGGTGAATCAGGTATATTTCGGGATTCTGTTACTGGACGAACAATTGAGCCAGAATCAGCTCTTCCTGGAAGAACTGGAACGTACCCACAGGCAGATTTCTTCGTACATTGAAAATGGCATTGCCAGTCAGGCCGATCTCGATGCCGTCAGTGTGGAGCAATTGAACACCCGGCAAAAGCGGATAGAGTTAACGACTTCACGCCAGGCCTATCTGTCAATGCTTTCGCTGCTGACAGGCGAAGAAGTACCTGCCAGTGCGTCTTTACAGAAGCCGGTCGCCGAGTCGGACATACAGGTGATGGCGAATAATCGTCCGGAATTGCTATGGTTCGATGCACAGAACGGACGCTTACAAGTACAGGAAGAAGCTTTGAAAACCGGACTGATGCCTCGTCTCGGGCTCTTCGTACAGGGGGCGTATGGCAATCCGGGACTGAATATGCTGAAAAATGAGTTCACCCCTTATTATGTGGCAGGAGTCCGTTTGTCGTGGAACTTCGGCAGCCTGTATACGTTGCGTAACGATAGGCGGGTGATAGATACCAGTCGTCGACAGTTGGACAGTAACCGGGATGTGTTTCTGTTTAACACCCGCATTCAGGCTACTCAGCAGGAGAGTGCCGTGGAGAGCGTGCGCCGTCAGATGGTGGATGATGATGAAATTATCCGTTTGCGGACTAATATCCGTAAAGCTTCGGAGGCGAAAGTGGCTAATGGCACCATGACCGTTACCGATATGCTCCGGGATATGACTTCCGAGAATCTGGCTCGACAGACCAAGGCTTTGCATGAAGTCCAGCTCCTGATGAATATTTATCAATTGAAATATACTACGAATAACTAATATAATAGCAGTTATGAAATCAAATAAACTTATAGGATGTCTATTTTTACTGTCTTTACTTTCCGCTTGCGGAGGCAGAACTACCGATTATGATGCTACGGGAACTTTCGAAGCGACTGAAGTTCTGGTCTCGGCCGAGGCTTCGGGAAGGCTTCTGTGCTTTGATGTTGAAGAAGGTACACGGTTGGCATCCGGTGAAGAAGTGGGATTGATCGATACCGTGCAACTTTACCTGAAGAAACTGCAATTGCAAGCCAGTATGAAGTCGGTTGAAAGCCAACGTCCGGATGTCAACAAGCAGATTGCCGCTACCCGCCAGCAAATCGCTACCGCCCAACGGGAGAAGAAACGTGTAGAAAACCTTTTGAAAGCCGGGGCCGCTAATCAGAAGCAACTGGATGATTGGGATGCGCAGGTCGCTTTGCTCGAGCGTCAGCTTGCGGCACAGATGTCGTCTTTACAAAACAGTACGAACAGTCTTACGGAACAAGGCTCGTCAGTAGCCATTCAGGTGGCACAGGTGGAAGACCAGTTGGCAAAGTGCCATATTGTTTCGCCTATCAGCGGTACTGTATTGGCGAAATATGCCGAAGCAGGAGAACTGGCTGCCGTGGGCAAGCCACTCTTCAAGGTGGCAGATGTCGATCATATGTATCTTCGCGCTTATATCACATCCGAACAGCTCTCGCAGGTTAAAATCGGTAACCGGGTGACAGTTTTCTCCGACTATGGAGGAAACGAACGTAAAGAGTATCCGGGAGTCGTAAGCTGGATTTCAGATCGTTCTGAATTTACTCCTAAAACGATTCTGACAAAAGAAGAACGTGCCAATCTGGTGTATGCCGTCAAGATAACCGT
>NZ_JASCQK010000008.1:125761-187683 GCF_040798045.1 Bacteroides sp. NGMCC 1.200775
CGTGGAGAACGACGGACTGCTCAAAATAGGTATGTATGGTGGAGTGAAGTTTTAAATGATGCCTGATGATGAAACCAGCTGTATCTGTCAGTGACGTGACTAAATGTTACGGTGAAGTAGAAGCCTTGAAGAAGGTTTCCTTTTCCGTGAATCCCGGTGAGTTGTTCGGCATCATCGGACCGGATGGAGCCGGTAAGAGTACACTCTTCCGCATCCTGACTACACTGTTGCTTGCCGACAGTGGGACGGCTACGGTGAACGGGCTCGATGTTGTGAAGGATTACAAACAAATCCGGCAACAGGTGGGATACATGCCCGGACGTTTTTCGCTTTATCAGGACCTGACGGTGGAAGAGAACCTCGACTTTTTTGCTACTGTATTTCATACGACTATCCGCGAAAACTATGATTTGGTGAAAGATATCTACCAGCAGATAGAACCTTTTCGTAAACGCAGAGCGGGGGCTTTGTCGGGAGGTATGAAACAAAAGCTGGCCTTAAGTTGTGCGTTGATTCACAAACCCGGCATTCTGTTCCTGGACGAGCCGACTACCGGTGTGGATCCGGTTTCACGCAAGGAGTTTTGGGAAATGTTGAGGCATCTCAAGGAGCAGGGAATCACTATTCTCGTTTCTACTCCGATTATGGATGAAGCCCGGCAATGCGACCGTATCGCTTTTATCAACGAAGGAGAGATACAGGGGATCGATGTGCCGGAACGCATCCTGAAACAGTTCAGTCACATTCTTTGTCCACCTGGTCTGGAACGTGCGGAAGTACATGCCGAAAATGATTTTGCCATTGAGGTAGACCGGCTTACCAAATGTTTTGGGCATTTCACGGCTGTCGACCACATCTCCTTTCAGGTGAACCGGGGAGAGATCTTCGGATTTCTCGGGGCGAACGGTGCGGGAAAAACCACTGCGATGCGTATGCTTTGCGGATTGAGCAAACCTACCTCCGGCATAGCACGGGTAGCCGGCTTTGATGTTGCCGTCCATCCTGAAGAAGTGAAGAAGAATATTGGATACATGAGCCAGAAGTTCTCTCTATACGAAGATCTTAAAGTATGGGAAAACATTCGTCTTTTTGCCGGCATTTATGGAATGCAGGACCGCGAGATAGCCGAAAAGACAGATGCTCTTCTCGATCGTCTGGGGTTCAGCGACGAGCGTGACACACTTGTGAAGAGCCTTCCTTTAGGCTGGAAACAAAAGCTGGCCTTTTCAGTTTCGATTTTCCATGATCCGCGGATTGTGTTTCTTGACGAACCTACGGGAGGAGTCGATCCTGCTACCCGCCGGCAATTCTGGGAATTGATTTATCAAGCGGCAGATCGGGGGATAACGGTCTTTGTAACCACCCATTACATGGACGAGGCCGAGTATTGTAACCGTGTGTCTATCATGGTAGACGGACGTATCGAGGCACTTGACACCCCTCGCGGACTAAAGGCACGTTTTCATGCCGATACCATGGACGATGTATTCCAGCAACTGGCCCGTAAGGCAGTGCGTAAAGCCGATTAACCTATGAAACAGTTTATAGCATTTGTAAAAAAGGAGTTCTTCCACATTTTCCGCGACCGACGGACTATGTTGATTCTGTTAGGGATGCCTGTTGTTCAGATCATTCTCTTTGGTTTTGCCATTACTACCGAAGTGAAAAATGTACGTGTGGGTGTACTCGACCCTTCGAATGACATGGTTACCCGCAAGATCATCGACCGTTTGGATGCCAGCGAATACTTTTCCGTGAAGTGCCTGTTGCATTCTCCACAGGAGATGGAAAGGGCGTTTCAGGAAAATGAAATCGACATGGCACTTGTATTCAGCGAACAATTTGCCAATCATCTGTATACAGGCGATGCCCGTGTGCAACTGGTTTCCGATGCAACCGATCCGAATATGGCTACCACACAAGCCGGTTACGCCACTAATGTCATAGCTTCCGTCCGACAGGAAATGCTTCCTCCCGGAATGTCCGCATCTTCTGTTGTGCCCGATGTGAAACTGCTCTATAATCCACAGATGAAGAGTGCCTACAATTTTGTGCCCGGTGTGATGGGACTTATCCTGATGCTGATCTGTGCCATGATGACTTCCATATCCATTGTCCGCGAGAAGGAGACAGGTACGATGGAGATATTGCTGGTTTCTCCGGTGAAACCTTTGTTCGTTATTCTGGCTAAGGCCGTTCCTTATTTTGTGCTGTCGTTTGTCAATCTTACGACGATTCTGCTGCTTTCAGTTTATGTACTTGATGTACCCGTGGCAGGCAGCCTGTTCTGGTTGATAATGGTATCATTGCTTTTTATCTTTGTGTCGTTGGCGTTGGGATTGCTTATTTCCACGGTGACACGGACGCAAGTGGCCGCCATGCTCGCTTCGGGGTTGATCTTGATGATGCCTACAATGTTACTTTCCGGCATGATATTTCCGATAGAGAGCATGCCTCTGGTATTGCAATTGATTTCCGATATTCTGCCCGCCCGCTGGTATATTCAGGCCGTACGTAAATTGATGATTGAGGGAGTAGATATTTCTTTTGTGCTGTCTGAGGTCAGTATTCTGGCTCTTATGGCAGTCGTGTTGATAACAATTAGCTTCAAGAAATTCAAAAACAGGTTATGATTAAATATCTTATAGAGAAAGAATTCAAGCAGTTGCTCCGCAACTCTTTCCTGCCGAGGTTGATTTTTATCTTCCCTTGCATGATTATGCTTCTTATGCCCTGGGCTGCTAATCTTGAAATAAAAAATATCCGGATGAATATTATAGATAATGATCATTCGGCTCTTTCACGCAGGCTGGTCGATAAGATAACGGCTTCAACTTACTTCCGGACCACTGCTTTACCGGACTCCTATAAAGAAGGGTTGGAAGCGATTGAAGCGGGGACAGCCGATGTGCTGCTTGAAATTCCCGGAGATTTCGAGAAGGACTGGGTGAATGGCGAGGCTGCCCACGTACTTGTGGCCGCCAATGCCGTAAATGGGACCAAGGGCGGTTTGGGCAGTTCATATCTGTCTGCCATCATCAACGATTATGGTACGGAATTGCAGGCGGAGAGTGGAAACATTCCGGCTGCTGCCAACGGGAATCTGCCCCGGATTGATATTCTTACTCAGAATCTTTTCAACCCTAATCTGGATTATAAACTGTTTATGATTCCGGCCCTGATGGTGATGCTGCTTACCATGCTTTGCGGCTTCTTGCCTGCGTTGAATATAGTAGGGGAGAAGGAGGCCGGTACGATTGAGCAGATCAATGTGACTCCTGTCGGAAAGTTCACTTTTATCCTTGCCAAACTGATTCCTTATTGGTTGATAGGCTTTGTGGTTCTGACACTTTGTTTTATTCTGGCATGGGCACTTTACGGAATTTTTCCTGCAGGCCATTTTCTGGTGATCTATTTCTTTGCCATCATCTTTGTTTTGGCTGTATCCGGTCTTGGATTGGTCATTTCCAATCATTCGGCTACCATGCAACAAGCCATGTTTGTCATGTGGTTCTGTATGCTGATTCTAATCTTAATGAGCGGACTATTTACTCCTGTCCGCAGTATGCCCGAGTGGGCACAATGGATCACTATGCTCAATCCACTGAAATATTTTATGCAGGTGATGCGTATGGTATATCTCAAGGGGAGCGGGTTTATCGATTTATTGCCGCAACTGGGAACTTTGCTGGCCTTTGCGCTGTTTTTCAATATTTGGGCGGTGAAGAGCTATCGGAAGAGTGGCTAATTAGGCAGTGGAGAGCTTCAAAAAGCATTCGAAAAGTGGTTAACAGACTGGAAAATTTAGGATAAACCTGTGTTTGCTTGCAACTTATGTGTATTTTTGTAGAAAGAAAACAGATATACTAAGATATTACGTAATGAGCAAACAAACATCAAGCCCTTCTCAAACCCATAGACTTCAGCAAACTATATATGAAAATCTTCCCGTAGGGATGGAATTGTATGATTGTGAAGGCCGCCTGATAGAGATAAACAGTGTAGGACTGAAAATGATGGGGGTGAAGGATAAACAAGATATGTTGGGTATCAACATTTTTGAAAACCCGAATGTTCCCGATGAAATGAAGAGCCGCTTGCGTGCGGGAGAGAATATTCGTTTTACAGTCAAGTATGATTTTGAATTAGCCAAATTTTATTATCCGACAACTTTATCAGGGATACGTTATTTTGAAATTACCGTATCGGTAGTCCGGGATGATGAGAATAAGGAGATCGATAAGTTCCTTTTTATAGCACAGGATGTGACCGAAACGGTACGTACCGAAGAGATATTACGTCAAAGCAAGCAAAAAACCGCATTGGCCATGCAGGCCGCCGATGTGGTTTTATGGGAATTTGATGTTCGCACCCATTTGTTCTATGCGGAGAATGAACCACTTAATAACTGCGATCCTACCCAGCCCCTCACTATTGAAGATTATAAAAAACATATTCATCCGGAGGATTGGAAAGAAGCGGAACCCATTTTGCTTGATATGCTTAATGGCTGTGATTGTCTGTATGAAATGGATATCCGGATTAGACTGTCCGATACATCAGAGTGGCAATATTGTAAATTGAATTGTTCTCCGTATGAGAGGGGAGTCGATGGAAAAGTTGTCAAGTATGTAGGGTTTCGCAAAAACAATACAGAGTTACAAAGACGGAAGTTATTGCAAGAGAACATTTTGAATAGCATACCGTTGCCTATACACATAAAAGATGTGGAAGATGATTTCCGTTATGTTTTCTGTAATGAAGAAAGTATGCGGATGTTTGGCACCTATGAAGGTGAAACAGTAAGTGACATTCTGGATCGTGAACAGGCGGAGCGCATGCAAAAAACAGATTTGGAAGTTTTTACTACCGGCAAGCCTTATTTTGGGGTAGAAAGAATTATTTTGAAGGATGGTCGCAGCTATGATACCATTGTACGCAAGAATATCATTTATGATGGTAGCAAGCGTCTGTTGCTCAATATTCGTTGGGATCAGAAATTGCAGAATGACCTTGAACGCCGTGCCAAGGTTCTTTCCATATCCATGGAGGTGATGAATGCTTATACTTGGTTTTACGAGCCGTCGAAGCAAAGAGTCAGTTTTGGTGAGGGATTTGATAAGATAGGGCGGAATGCTTTGGACATCAATACTTTTGAAAAGTTTGCAGAATGTGTGCATCCTGACGACCGGAGGCAGTTCATCGGTACGATGGATGCAGTGCTGAAGCAGGATAGTGGTGAATGGGACATAGAATATCGTGCAGACTTGCGGGGAAACGGGAATTACGAATGGTGGCAAACCCGTGGAGTGCTTGAGACCTCTATTCTTAATGATACTCCTTATCAGTATGTCTCCGGCATGACGATCAGCATTGAATCTTATAAACAGACAGAATTGACTTTGCTGAAGAATAAGGAGAAACTGAAGAGGCTGATCCGGCAGAATGAATTGGTACTGAATAATACTAATTCCGGATTGGCTTATATCACTAAAGATTATGTTGTGCAATGGGAAAATGTATCGGTCTGTTCGTCCAGCCTTTCCTTTGAGGCATATAAGCGGGGAGAGTGCTGTTATAAGAGTGCCCATAACCGGACTTCTCCCTGTGAAAATTGTGTGTTAGGCAAAGTATTGGCATCAAGGCAGATGGAAAAGATAAAGTTTCATTCGGAAAACAACCGGATTGTAGAGGTATTGGCTACTCCCGTATTTGGTGAAGGTGAAGAGATAGATGGCATCGTGATTCGTGTGGATGATATTACTGATAGAGAGAGAATGATCGAAGAACTGAGGCAGGCGAAGCTGCTGGCCGAACAATCGGATAAACTTAAGTCAGCTTTTCTTGCCAATATGAGTCATGAAATCCGTACACCGCTAAATGCGATTGTCGGCTTCTCTGATTTACTGATGAACTCGGAAGAGCAGGCTGATAGAGAAGAGTATATGCAGATTATCAATACCAATAACGAACTGTTGCTGAAACTTATTAATGATATCCTGGACCTGTCGAAATTGGAGTCCGGTTCGGTGGAACTAAAATATGAAGATTTTGATCTGGCCGAATATTTTAATGGCATGGCATCTTCTATGAAGCAACGGATGGTTAATCCGGAAGTCCGGTTGGTGACGATTAATCCTTATGATGTGTGTCTGGTGAAACTTGACAGAAACCGTGTGGCACAAGTGATGACTAATTATGTCACAAATGCCATTAAATATACTCCGAAAGGATCTATAGAAATGGGGTATGAAGTAATGGATACAGGAATCCGTCTGTATGTAAAAGACACAGGTATCGGCATACCGGAGGAGAAAAAGAATAAAGTTTTCCATCGGTTCGAGAAACTCGATGAGTTTGCTCAAGGCACAGGGCTCGGCCTTTCTATCTGTAAGGCAATTACCGAATCGATGGGAGGAAGTGTCGGTTTTGAATCTAAATACCATGAAGGCTCTCTGTTCTGGGCCATTATTCCTTGCAATCCGGAAGTGAAAACCGGGCGGGAGCCCGAAAGGCATATCGGGCCAAGCATAGATGAAGAGAATATGACATATGGCCGGAATCTGAATGCGGCTTTGGATAGAAAGACGATTCTGATAGCAGAAGATATCTCAAGTAATTATCTGTTATTATCGGCCATGCTGTGTAAGCATTATAATTTGCTTCATGCCATGAATGGACAGCAAGCTGTAGAGATGGCGAAGAACTACAGGATTGATCTTTTGCTGATGGATATGAAAATGCCTGTAATGGACGGACTGACGGCAACAGTCGAGATTCGGAAGTTCAATAAGGAATTACCCATTGTAGCGCTTACGGCACATGCTTTCGACTCCGATAAGGCAGCTGCATTAGAAGCCGGTTGCAATGATTATCTTGCCAAGCCGGTAGATAAGGCAAGACTGATGTCTGTATTACGTAAATACTGCTATTCTCCGGATATTGCTTTATGATGGTTTACTAAATAATCGCTGATTATCAAAATGTTATATTTACCATGGTTTTACATTGCTATGTAAAACCATTTACCTCGGTATGTAACGTCTTTTACCTCCGTGCGTAAATCCTTTTACCCCGGTATGTAAATGCCTTTACCCCGGTATGTAAACGGAATATTCCTTTGGGGCCGGAGGAGTTAGGCCCTATTGTTAAAAGGTAGATCCGGTAATATGAAGTGATCCTTTAATCAGTTTCATTATGCCATTTGTACTCTTCTATATAATTATCAAAGTATTCTTCTTGATGAACGCCCAGCTTTTGGGCAAGTGAGATGACTTGTAGTTGTTCGGCGGGAGAGAGTAAAGTTTCCCCTTTTCGCTTCTGGTAATATCGTCTGATTCCCCAAGTGGCAATTAGCTTGTAGCGGAATGTACTCGCTGCATTTACCGTCAGGATTCCCGTAGTGCGTACAAATCCTTTAGCATAACGTACTTTTTCGTTTGAACAGTAATGTTGACATCTTTTTCTTGTCGCTTCTTTATTTGCTTTCGGATTCAGTATAGACAGAAAAGTTATACTTGCCGGAACATGATCGTACGCAATGCGACGCAGGCAAGTATCGGCATTTGGACAATCTTGTTCTGTACATAAACTAAAATTATTGGGAACCATTGAGTAGTCGAACGTTTCTTTTTCCATTGTATATATAATAGGTTAATAATAGTTTTACAAAGGTACAACATATATTACCAAATTTCCTAATTAAAGCAATCTAATTGATGAAGTGCCGGTTGAATATTCAAAAAAAGATGGATGACAGACTTGATGTTATTGAAGGAATAATGATATAATGTTTGTTTTATTCCATCTTGGCGTGGGCTAATTGTGTTGCACTTTATAAAAAAATACACCGGAACTTCATCTCCTTAGGGAGAATAATTCCGGTGTAGCCCTTAGTCCTCTTTGTGTTAGGGGACCTTTCCTTATTCAATGAGCTTATTTAACTTCAATGGTTCTGTCCGGTTTCTTCACTTCTTCTTCACTTAATTTGGGCAATTCAATATTCAAAACTCCATTTTCTACTTGTGCGGAAATGTGATCTTTGTCTACATTTTCAGGCAGAATCATTGTCTGCTGGAATTTTGAGTACGAAAACTCACGGCGCAGATAACGACCGTCTTTTTTCTCTTCTTTGTTTTCAGTTTTCTTTTCCATTGAAATTACCAGGTTGTTTTCTTCGTCAATACGCACGTTGAAATCTTCCTTGGTCATTCCCGGTGCAGCCAGCTCTACTTTGTAGGCTTTTTCAGTTTCAATTACGTTGATAGCAGGTGCAGTAGCATTTGCTTTTACCATCCATTCGTTATCAAAGAAATCATTAAAGATACTTGGTAACCAATTCTGAGATCTTCTAACAGGCATCATAATTTAGTCTCCTATCTTTTTAGTTAAACATTCAGGTTAATTTTTGAACTCCGGCTCTTTCTTTTGAACCGTTGTTCACTAAAGAAGATACAAAACCTGTGCCAGTGCCATATTCTTTCTTTGTTTGACTAAATGTCAGAGATGTAATGTCAAATTTGCTATCTTGCTGTCAAATTGTTCTCCTATTTATACTTTGATAAGATATTTGTTAAAAATTCCTCGGTCGTTCGATACCATTACATGCCTATTTTATCAGTTTGAATCTAAGGCGTAATTTTCCGTCGGCATAGTCGTAACTGATAATTTTAAAGATGCCTATTTCCGATGTGTTTTCTACGTGTTGCCCGATGCAGGCGCAGGCATCGTAATCTCCTATTCTAACAATACGCAACATTTCGCTTGCATTTTCCGGAAGCTTACTCAGGTCTACGATGCTTTTGGCTTTTTCGTGTGTCATGAACTCACAGGTTACAGGTAAATGGCGATTGATGGCTTCGTTTACTTTTTCTTCAATGGCATGAATCTGCTCCTCGGTTGGGCAAACCGGAAGTTCATAATCACATTTGCTCTTTTTCTTTTCGATATGTGCATTACGTGAACGTGGACATCCGAATGTTTTTACCATAGTAGCATTGAGCAAATGCTCTGCTGTATGCATAGGTGCAATTGACACATCCTGAAACTTGGGGGCTGCTTGGTTTATTTCCATAATTTTTCTGATTATATTGAGATTACTTAATTTACTTTATTATTTTCTTATGTAGTATGGGTTTGAATATTTTTCCCATTAAGATGAGCCCTGGAAAAGTTTGAAATCCTTCTAGAACAATTTGTTTGGGGATTATCCAACAAGCCATATAGTCAGGATTGGTTAGTGTTGGTTTACATCTGCATACATCACTTTTTATTCTTTCTAGAATAGTTGGTAATAATTTGCTATATTTATTTATAATAGTAATGCTTGGTTGTTTATCTGAATATGATGTTATAAAGTGTAGCCCAAGCCTTATTATACCTTTAGTGTTTTCTTCACATTGTTGTTTTATGTCGTCTTTGATTGACTGGAGTTGGTCTATTGTCATATATTCCCATTTCTCAACAACTTTCTTTTCTCTAGTTTTGTTTGTCAAAAAAGCATCGAAACTATGTTTTACTTCAAGTATAATGGAGTAATCTTTATATATACACCAATAATCAATTCTACCAGATGAATCCTCTATTTCGTGACTCTTTAGAAAACAATTTCTTTTTGTTGGTAACTCTGCTAAAACGGCTCCATCACAAATCTTTGAAAGAGTCGGTAATATAATACTATCAAGTTGTCTTTCACCATAGATATAAGGAAAGTCTATAAGTTGATGCTTATGGTATTTTATAGATAATTTACCCATACCATTGAGTAAATCTGTGATGAAAGATTTACCAATGACGTAATATTCTTCTGAATTTTCTGATTTCATCAGAAGTATTTTAATTCCTTGCTGTAATTTTAGTTCTAAGTCCATTGTAGATGTTGATAATTTTTTAATGATATGTTATATATGTAATTGATACATCCTGAAGCAGGGTTGTATATAGTCTAATTGCAGCTCATATTATTAGTTAAATATTATTTTAAATAATATTTCATTTGTCAATTTGATTATTGTATGTAGTAAAAATTATTTTTCTTTTATTTGTTCTACTAATATTTTATGCGTTTCTTTTATATCGTTAATTTTACTTTTGCATCTTTTTATGTCTTTGTTCGATAAGTAGGTGCATTTATCTAATGTATTTTCAAGTTCTTCTAATAAATTGTTAGCATTCTCTTCTTCGTCTAATATTGTCTTAAAATCTATGTCTATATTTTCACTTAAATCTATTGAGTCAATAGCATCGTAATCATATTTTTCTCTCAATATTTTCATTTTTAGTCCAAATTCACAAATGTTTTTTGGTAGTTTTTTCCATGTTTTTCCATGCCCTCCTGCATCATAATTGTAATAATTGATATATAGTAAGCGTGCTAAATGATAATAACCATAATAAAGTCTTGAAATTATTTGTCCATGATACTGCTCTGGCTGGTTTAAAAGTATGATACATAGATTAAGTAGGTCATTAATTTTGGTTAGTAGAATATTATAACTGACTGGAGTAATAGGGTCTATAGCAGCACAAGATGACATGCCAAATATTATAAAAATAAAAAGGAATAGTTTCTTAAGATTTATTTTCGTTTTGTGGCTAATATTTGAGTGTGATAAGCTAGAATGATTTATGCTATGCATAGGGGGATATTTTTGTTTGTTGTGGTCGTTGAGTTGAAGTTGTTGTTCCATAATTATCTAAATGTTATTCACCTTTCTATATTTTTGATATGTATTTATTCTTTTACTATTTCTATAGATTTAGGTACTAAATCCATGAAAGAGTTCAGTCCGCAGTCTGCATAATCTTTTCCGGCAAAGAGTCGGATTATAGTTGTCGGTAGCCAGCTTTTGCCAGATTGCGGGTCTACTGCCATCCATCCGTATTGTTTAAGGTAACATTCGGCCCAGGCATGACATCCATAGAATTTTTGTTCAGGTATAAAAATAAAGCCGGCAACAAAACGGCAAGGAATTCCTTTCTTTCTCATAAGTGCCGTGAACAAATTGGTGTATTCGCTACAAGTACCTTTCTTTCTTTGGAGGATATGATTTACATCCAATGTTTTACAATCACCTTTTGAAATAGCCATGGCTAAAGAATCGTCAAAACTTATATAATGGGATACAAACTCTAAGCCTTTTTTAATAATTATCATTGTACTGTCTTCACCTTTGAATAAAGAGTCTGTTATGAGTTCGATAGCAGGAGAAGAATAGTCGATAAGTTTGGTTGGGTTCAGATAAGGAGCAACCTCTTCGTCATAGATGTCATTGGGGATATAAAGGGCCTTTTCTGCTGCTTTCCTTTTTAAGGTATCGTCATAAGCTTTGGATACTTTTACGGTGAAATGGTAGACACTGTCTGCCTTTTTAAAATCAGAAACCTCTTGTGGATAAGAATCTGTGACCGGAGAGTAATTTCTTGTCACCATTCGATAAGTTGTCTGAGCATGACACAGGAAAGAAAATGGCATCAGCGACAATAAAAAAAGAAATAGCAACTTTTGCATGTTTTTCATGATAATGAGTTATTAGGGAAATATTAAAATTATTATTCCGGTATCTCTACCTTTTCCCCAAGATGTTTGGGAGCTTTATCGGTAATGATATCCATAAAGACTTTTACTCTTGCCAGTAATTCTCGAAGGTTGGTTTTAAAGCCGGCATATGCACTCACGTCCTGAGCATTATATCCAATAACCTGAAGATGGTTTTGCTGAGCCAGAAAAATAGCCCGTTCATTGTGAAATTCTTGTGAAATCAGAGTGAAACGCTCCAGACCAAAAATTAAATGCGCTCTTATAACAGAGTCCAATGTTCTCAGACCGGCATAGTCTAATATGATTTGCTGTTCGGGAATACCTGTGGCAATTAATGCCTGCTTCATTTCTTCGGGTTCATTATAATCATTTCTCCGATTGTCACCGCTCACCAATATATATTTGATTTTTCCTGCGTTATATAATTCTGTGGCAGCTTTAATCCGATAGTCGAAATACAGATTGTTTTTCCCGTTTTTCAATTTGGGCGAGGTGCCCAATAACAGACCTACTTTATTATAGGGAATATCGGATACTGTTGAATAAAGATATGCTTCACTGTTTTTCTGAATAGTCCGATTACATACATAGATGGTAATTACAAGAACTGTCAGCAATAAAGGTGCTCCTATAAAGATAATCTTTTTCATTTTTTATATTCAGAGTTCTTTGCAAAGATAGGGATTTGGGTTGAAAGTTGACTTGAAAGCATAAAAAAAGGAGCAACGCCTTGCTCCAACCTTTGTTAACCTTAAATCTAATACTATGAAAAACACATTGCAAAGATACAGCTTTTTCAGATATTGGCAAGCGTTTTATTAGAAACGCCTGATTTTATAACATTTATTTTATTTCTTAATTGAATTTGTTAGGATAATTAAGAAAAAGATGGTTTCTCCGATATATTCTAACTACTTGTTATTCTATCAAAACCAAGGTGCTTTTTATCCTGGCCACTTCTCTTTCATTAAGTCTTCCATCTTGAGCAATTCGTCCCTGTATTGGGCAGCTTCAATGAATTCCAGCTTCTTAGCTGCTTCTTGCATCAGTTTACGGGTGCGTTCCATACTTTTCTCCAGCTGAGCTTTACTCATATACTGTACGACCGGGTCTGCGGCAATATTGGGTGAAGAGGGTTCCACGTATGCACGGGTTGTTTTTTGCGTTTCCTCCATTTCGTTACCGTTGCCGAATACAGCCAGGTTGCGTGCTTTCTTGATCTGCTGTGGAGTGATTCCATGCTCTTCATTGTATGCGAGTTGTTTTTCGCGGCGGCGGTTAGTTTCGTCAATGGTCAGTCGCATGCTGTCCGTGATCTTGTCGGCATACATAATTACCATTCCGTTTACGTTTCGGGCAGCTCGTCCGGCCGTTTGGGTTAATGAGCGGTGTGAACGGAGAAAACCTTCTTTATCTGCGTCGAGGATGGCCACCAGTGATACTTCCGGAAGGTCAAGTCCTTCACGTAATAAATTTACCCCGATCAATACGTCATATACACCTTGGCGAAGATCATCCATGATCTTGACGCGCTCTAAGGTATCCACATCGCTGTGGATATAGTTGCAACGTACATTATTATTTAATAGATATTCCGTTAATTCTTCAGCCATACGTTTAGTCAGAGTAGTTACGAGTACGCGCTCTTCCCGTTCGATACGGAGTTGGATCTCTTCCATCAAATCGTCTATTTGGTTTAGACTGGGGCGTACTTCGATAATAGGATCCAATAGACCGGTAGGGCGGATCACTTGCTCAACGACGATGCCTTCTGATTGCACCAGTTCGTAATCGGCGGGGGTAGCACTTACATAGATAACCTGTTTAGCCATTGATTCGAACTCTTCGAACTTTAACGGGCGATTGTCCATTGCGGCAGGCAGTCGGAAGCCATATTCCACCAAGTTAATTTTGCGGGCCCGGTCTCCTCCGTACATAGCACGTATTTGCGGAACACTTACATGACTTTCATCTATTACAATCAAGAAATCATCCGGAAAAAAATCTAACAGACAGTAAGGGCGTGTACCTGCTGCACGACCGTCAAAGTATCGTGAATAGTTTTCGATGCCGGAACAATGACCCAGTTCCCGTATCATTTCCATATCATATGTTACTCGCTCATAAAGGCGTTTCGCTTCATATTCTTTGCCGATAGATTCGAAATAGGCAACCTGTTTGGTGAGATCATCCTCTATTTCATGGATGGCGCGTAAGGTTGCTTCTTTGGTAGTCATAAACAGGTTGGCGGGATATATTTTATAAGCCTCAAAAGGTGCGATGGTTACTCCGGAAACCGGATCTACTTCTTCGATGCCGTCAATTTCATCCCCCCAAAAGGTAACCCGAAGTAAATTGTCCGAGTAGGCCAGATAAATGTCTACCGTGTCTCCTTTTACCCGGAAATTTCCACGATTGAGTTCGATGTCGTTACGCATATACAGACTATCTACCAATCGTCGGAGAAACACATTGCGGTTGATGGTTCGTCCTCTCTCTATTTCAATAACATTATCATAGAAATCCGATGGATTTCCCATACCATAGATGCAAGATACGGAAGATACCACCACCACATCTTTTCTTCCGGAAAGGAGAGCTGAAGTTGCAGCCAATCTGAGCTTGTCAATTTCATCATTGATAGCGAGGTCCTTTTCTATATATGTATCCGAACTCGGAAGGTAGGCTTCCGGCTGGTAATAATCGTAATAAGAGACGTAATATTCGACAGCGTTATTGGGGAAAAATCCTTTAAACTCACCATATAGCTGAGCTGCCAGCGTTTTGTTATGGCTCAGAATCAACGTAGGTTTATTGATATTGGCAATAACATTGGCAATGGTGAATGTCTTTCCGGAACCGGTTACACCCAGTAACGTTTGTGCCGGTATACCTTCAAGAACTCCTTCGGTCAGTTGTGCGATTGCTTCCGGCTGATCTCCGGTTGGCTTGTATGCGGATGTTAATTCAAAATTCATGTTTCTTTTTTCTTTCAGAAGACAATATTCGGCAAAATAGTTGAGATAAACAAATAGTTTTTCTCAAATTATCTTATAAACAGTTGCTCTTCAGATTGTATTATGCTACTCAAATAAACTCTTGGAAAATAATCAGGGATTATGTATCGTCAAGATTTTGAGTTTCCATGCTATGTATATTTTAAGTTTTTATCGGTTTGACACGACCTATTAAAAAATAAACTTTTAGCGGAGTTTTTGAGAAGTAGTGGTAACGATTTAGAATTGTATGAATTTCAGTGATTTGTAGTGCTGTGCTGGCAAATAATTCCTTTTCATATACATACGTACGGCACTAATTACAAAAAACAATCATGATAGATTGTTTTTTGTAATTAGTGCCGTGAAAACTTCCAGTGTTATTCTACCGGAGGTTTCCACGTTACTATAAGTCCAAATAGAAGAAATGAGAATCATCATACGGATAATCGTATTTGATCGGAAGTTCTTCTTTCTCGATTTTCTTAAATCCAGATTTTTCATAAAATGAGTGTGCCCTATCAGTGTTTTTGGGAGTGTCGAGGATGATTTTTGAGAAGCCGTGAACTTTTGCAAAGTCTAAGAAAACTGTGTATAATTGCTGTCCAAGATGATGTGGATTTCCTCTATAAGGCTTATACACAAAAAATTTTTTCAGTATACACAATCCAT
The DNA here is from genome assembly GCF_040798045.1 of Bacteroides sp. NGMCC 1.200775. Taxonomy (NCBI): domain Bacteria; kingdom Pseudomonadati; phylum Bacteroidota; class Bacteroidia; order Bacteroidales; family Bacteroidaceae; genus Bacteroides; species Bacteroides sp. NGMCC 1.200775. The sequence continues at coordinate 140,969 of NZ_JASCQK010000008.1, forward strand.
TTCCTTTGTTCATCAAGCCGATAGTTCCTACAACTTTTCCGTTTTCTTTTGCTACCCAAAAACATCCTCCATTGTCGATGTATTTTTCGCGTATGCAAAGTAGTTCCGGCTGATCTTCAACGCTAACCAATGGACGAGTTCCGTCATTTTGACAATGCAGTACTATAGCAATAATTTCATCTTTATCACGCTCTGAATATTTTTCAATTTCTATCATTTTATTTTTGTATTTAATTTAGAATAACTTCTTTTCGATTCAAATATTTTATTGATGTAGCAGGCATTCTGTCACTATTGTACATTTATAACAAGTGGTGTTACTTGTAAAATAATCCATAAATGAGATATATAAATTATACCTAAAAGATAATATAAACCTTTTTCATTGTCACAGATGGCCGAGCTAAGCACTACCTGCATTTGCCATAGTTGCAATATCCAATTAATTGCGTGCCATAATGAAAGATATTGTTTTCATACTTTTTACAATTTCCAGCAACTGATTTTCTTCCAATCCTGCAAATATCTCTTTGACGGATTGGTTTGCTGCTATATCTAAGGTGTGATAAACTTTTATTCCATTGTTTGTAAGACTTATTAACTCTGCACGGCTGTCTTTTATTGTTTTTTCCCGATATATATAACCTTTCATTTCCAGTTTTTTCAATATACGGGATAATAATCCTTTATCCATATTAAGTGCTATGGATATGGCTTTTGCATTCCGATTAGGATATAAATAAACATCTTGGATAACACGGATTTCAGGAAGCCCCAATTCGCTCCCTAAATAGGTTTTGTTCAGGATACCTAAATTTTTGGTATAAAACCTATTAAAAGCTCTGATATAATCTATATGCTCTTGTTTCATGGTGCAAATGTAAATAGAATAGTTGACTTAGTCAACAATGCGTGCAAAAATAAATGCTTATGTGATCATAAAATGTTTGAGTGTTTTTATTTTTCTTCATGAAAATATAATGGTTATAGTTTCATTCCATTGCTTTCCTGTCGCGATTGGATGGCTTGCCTAAAGTTCTGCCTTACTTTGTCGAACTGTTCTATCTTTGTTAAGGTTCAACTACCAGGCAGTTATAAAACCGGCAGATATATTTTTGCGTGCAAATATGGATGATTTTTTTCTGTTTATGCTTGTATAAAAAACAAATTAATTCTCATATTTAATAAACTGATAAGGATTTGTGCAAATTCTACTCTTGAAGAGAGTTGTCGGTTTTATTTGAGTTTGTTTTCACGACTATTAATCAATTTACTTTTGAACTCTTTGTGAAAGTCTGCTTTGTATAGGTATTCTGTTAATCCAAAAGTGTTTATTTATAGGGTTGGCAGTTGCTATTCTAAGTAGAGATACTATCTTTATCAGTTGGGTGTGAACTTTGTTATTATAATAATGTGTAATGCTCCGGGGTGAAAGATTAGGAGCTTTTGTGTATTTATTCCCCAAGATGTGTGGCTATTCTCCATTTGTTCCCCAGTCTTCCTTATATTGCTTTGTGCTTAACTTGCTGTTTGATAGATGTTTTGTATCCTGTCCGTATTCTGGCATGCCTTTTGTTTTTTATTTGGCATAAGAGTTAGTTTTAATTATTCACACTAAAAGATTACAATTATGAAAAAGGTATTAGTAGCGTTAGCAATGATTATGGGATTGGGAACTTCAGTGGCATTCGCTGGTGTATCGGGTGATACTTTAGCAGTAGAGCAGACCATGCAGACGCCCCAAGATGAATTTACAAAAATTGATGTTAAGGATGTTCCTGCCGTAGTTATCAATGCCTTGGCCAAAGATTATGAAGGTGCTGCATTAAAAAACGCTTTTGTAGCTGAAAAAGAAACTGGCAAGGTTTATAAAGTTGTATTGACTGTAACTAAAGAAGATCAATCTACAGAGGATGTTACTGTTCTTTTGAATGAAAAAGGCGAAATAGTGAAAGAATAAGGTAATTGGATTAGGGATTTCTATTTGACCTTTATTATGGTAGCTCCGGTTCTTAGGGACCGGAGTTTTTTTCGGTGATAAAGTAAGATTCTAATTGACTTCTCTTATTATGCTCTTACTCTTTTCCTGCTCTGAAGTTTGGTGGTTTATGATTTTAATGATTAATTTTCTTGATAAACAAATAGATTTTTAAAATAAATCCTTTACTTTGCACAACATAACTAACAAAATACAACGAAAGACATGATTTGGAATGAGAGCATCGAATGCATGGAACGCGATAATTTGCGTAAAATCCAGAGCATTAGACTAAAGAAAATAGTAGAATACGTTTATCACAATACGCCGTTCTATCGTAGGAAAATGCAAGAATTAGGTATCACTCCTGATGATATCAACGGAATAGAAGACATCTCCAAACTACCATTTACCACTAAATTAGATTTACGCGACAATTATCCATTCGGACTGTGTGCCGTGCCTATGAGTCAGATTGTACGTATCCATGCATCATCGGGTACTACCGGCAAACCGACTGTAGTAGGGTATACCCGTAAAGACTTATCGTCCTGGGCAGAGTGTTTGTCTCGTGCCTTTACGGCCTATGGAGCAAGCCGTTCGGATATATTTCAGGTATCATATGGCTACGGTCTGTTTACAGGTGGGCTGGGAGCACATGCCGGTGCCGAAAATATCGGGGCTTCAGTTATTCCCATGTCGAGTGGTAATACGGAGAAACAGATTACTTTGATGCATGATTTCGGATCAACCGTCCTATGTTGTACACCGTCTTATGCCCTTTATCTGGCTGATGCGATTAATGATTCCGGTTTCCCGCGTGAAGAGTTTAAGCTGAAAGCAGGCGCCTTCGGTGCAGAACCCTGGACAGAAAGCATGCGTAAAGACATCGAGGCAAAATTAGGGATTAAGGCTTATGATATATATGGATTAAGTGAAATTGCAGGTCCCGGCGTCGGATATGAATGTGAGTGTCAAAACGGTACCCACTTGAATGAAGATCATTTCTTCCCTGAAATAATAGATCCGCATACATTACAGCCTGTAGAGCCCGGGCAAACCGGTGAATTGGTTTTCACCCATCTGACTAAAGAGGGTATGCCTCTATTGCGTTACAGGACGAAAGATCTGACCGCATTGCATTATGAAAAATGCTCTTGTGGACGTACTTTGGTACGTATGGATCGTATTCTGGGACGCAGCGATGATATGCTTATTATCCGTGGAGTCAATGTATTCCCCACACAGATTGAATCTGTTATTTTGGAAATGGTAGAGTTTGAGCCGCATTATCTGCTGACTATCGACCGTAAGAATAATACGGATACTATGGAACTGAAAGTTGAAGTTCGTCCGGACTATTATTCGGATGAAATAAATAAGATGCTGGCTTTAAAGAAAAAGCTGACAGCACGTTTGCAGAGTGTGTTAGGTTTGGGAGTAGATGTGAAGTTGGTGGAACCTCGCAGCATCGAGCGTAGTGTGGGTAAAGCGAAGCGTGTGATTGATAATAGAAAACTATAACGAATATAAATATAAAGTCATTTATTATGGTAGCAAAACAACTTTCCATTTTTTTGGAGAATAAATCAGGCCGACTGACAGAGGTGACTGAAGTATTGGCAAAGGAAGGTATTAATCTTTCGGCTCTTTGCATTGCCGAGAACGCCGATTTTGGTATTCTCCGCGGAATTGTATCCGATCCGGATAAGGCTTACAAAGCTTTAAAAGATAACCATTTCGCAGTCAATGTGACGGAGGTGGTAGGTATTAACTGCCCTAACGTGCCCGGTGCGTTGGCTAAAGTATTACAATATCTTTCCAATGAAGGGGTTTTCATTGAATATATGTATTCATTTGCCAATAATAATTCTGCAAATGTGATTATCCGTCCCAACGATATGGAAAATTGTATCCGGGTGTTAACAGAGAAGAAAGTTGACTTGCTGGCGGCAAGCGATCTGTATAAACTGTAAAACCTGTGAGTAGTGATGGGTGGTTAGTGAATGACTGTTGCATTGTTTATAAATTAACCATCCATCATCGCTTATTCACTATTCGTAACTAAACTCTATTCTTCCATTCTTTTTTATCTTAAAAAACATTGATTAATTGGTTTATTCAGCGCGAATCTTTAACTTTGCGCATTATTTAAATACAGAATGAAGAAGAACATCATTATAACGCTGCTTGCAGCTACTGTTTTATCCTCGTGTGGAGAGTACAATAAGTTGCTAAAAAGCACCGATTACGAATACAAGTATGAGGCCGCTAAGAACTACTTCGCTAAAGGTCAGTATAATCGATCGGCTACATTGCTGAACGAGTTGATAACTATCCTGAAAGGTACGGATAAAGCAGAAGAATCATTATACATGCTGGCTATGAGTTATTATAATCAGAAAGATTATTCTACTGCGGCCCAGTCATTTATCACTTACTTCAATACATATCCGCGCGGTCAGTTCTCAGAGTTGGCCCGCTTCCATGCCGGCAAAGCTCTGTATTTGGATACTCCTGAACCCCGTTTGGATCAATCAAGTACTTATCAGGCTATCCAGCAGTTGCAGATGTTTCTGGAATATTATCCCCAGAGCAGCAGAAAACAGGAGGCACAAAATATGATTTTTGCTTTGCAGGACAAGTTGGTTTTGAAAGAACTTCTGTCTGCAAGATTATATTATAATCTTGGTAATTATCTGGGCAATAACTTCATGTCTTGTGTGATCACTGCCCAGAATGCTTTAAAGGACTATCCTTATACTGATTATCGTGAAGAACTGTCTATATTGATTCTCCGGGCCAAGTATGAAATGGCGGTGAATAGTGTGGAAGACAAGAAGATGGATCGTTACCGTGAAACGGTAGACGAATATTATGCTTTCAAGAATGAATTTCCGGAAAGTAAATATCTGAAGGAAGCCGAAAGGATATTCAAAGATTCTCAAAAAGTAATTAAAGACTAAATTATAAATAGATTTATGGATTACAAGAAAACAAATGCTCCGACGAATACCATTACCCGTGATATGATGGACTTATGTGCCGATACCGGTAATGTTTATGAAACAGTAGCTATCATTGGTAAGCGTGCCAATCAGATCAGTGTGGAAATAAAGAACGACCTTTCCAAGAAACTTGCGGAGTTTGCTTCCTACAACGATAATTTGGAGGAAGTATTTGAAAATAGAGAGCAGATCGAAATTTCACGTTACTACGAGAAATTGCCGAAACCCGATTTGATTGCTGCGCAAGAGTATGTAGAAGGAAAGATCTATTATAGAAACCCGGCAAAGGAAAAAGAAAAATTACAGTAATTTTCTTCGCCGGTTGAAGAGTTAACAGTCAAGTAGTAAGTAGGAGTCTATTCTTCTATCTCTTATTGCTTGACTTTTTTATTCCGGATTAAACACAACTTTAAAAACTATGATTCAACGAATTCAAACGATTTATCTTTTGCTTGTTACTGCATTACTGATAACAAGTATGTGTCTGCCTGTCGGCAGCTTTATAGGTGCTGATGCTGCCATGTATACTTTCAAACCATTGGGGGTGGAACAGAACGGAATGTTTTATTCTACTTGGGGAGTATTTGGTATATTGTTGCTTAGTGCAATCATCGCATTTGCCACAATCTTTCTTTTCAAGAACCGTATGTTGCAGATTCGCATGTCGATATTCAATAGCATTTTGTTGATTGGTTATTATCTTACCTTTCTTGCTTTTATGTTTGTCCTGAAGAAAGATCTGAATGCTGCTTTTCAGATTTCATGGGCGTTGTGCCTGCCGTTGATTTCGATTATTCTCAACTATTTGGCTATTCGTGCGATAGGGCGGGATGAAGTGATGGTAAAGGCTGCCGACCGTCTCCGATAAAAAAGATTCACCACAAAGGATACAGGATGTCTCTATGGACACCATATCCTTTGTGGTGAATTCATTTATACGCTTTTACTTCTTTATGTCAAATAAATAAGTGATTTTTGCTGTAATGGTACTATTGGCCGAACGTGCAAAATAGTCTTTTTTGGTGCTGTTATAAAAATCGGCCAGTCCAAAATAATATCTTCCTTCTAAAAGAAAATTTCCGGCCTTAGTCCTGACTTCGATTCCGCCGCCACCTGCAATTCCATAGTCGAATTTATTTTCTATCCGTTTTCCATATTGTTCGTTGGGTGCCCGATTGGCTGTTTTCCAACTACCTTCTCTTTTTTCGTTTTCGCTTAACAAGAAACCTATTTGCGGTCCCAGGTTGATGAAGAACTGTGCTCCTCTGTCTTTGCCGAAAGCCAAATGGGCAAGAAAAGGTATTTCAAGGTAGTTCAGGGTACGGACATAAGAGTCTTCTGAAGAAAAGCCTTGCTCGGGGTCGAATTTTTCGTCCCATCCCCGTTGCGAGAAGTTAAGTTCCAATTGTGCTCCACAAATCATAGCGAAGTATTTTTCGGAAATATAACGTGCTGTTATTCCTCCGGTAATTCCTAATAATCCGTTTTGCTTAATGGTAGGTTGGAAAGAAACGGTACTGTAATTTGCACCTCCATTAATTCCGATGGCAAAATTATGTCGTTGTTCGCCTATCTGGGCATTTGCCGGCAGTACAATTCCTGCCAGCAAAGCAGTTCCCAGTAGGATTGATTTCAGTTGATTCTTTTTCATTCGAAGTCAAGTTTAATCAATTCAAAGTTCTTTGTGAAATGGACAAAGAATACTTTCTTGTTCACAAATCCTCCCCAGTTATTGACACGTTGGAATTTAAATCCGGTTTGGATAGGAGTTAAATCCATCAGAGGGAGATTTTTTTCCAGTTCGGAACCGTATTTGGACAGTCCTTTGAGGAAGAAGTATCCTGTGTCAAAACCCAGCATACCGTATTTCGGGTACCGTTCTTCCATCTCTTTGCTGTACCATTTGCGATAAGCATGAGTGAAGTTGATTGCAGCAGGTAGCAGATTATTCGTGTAGAATGACGAATAGAAATAGGTGTCCAGCTCAAAGAAACTTTCCAGATGATCCTTTGTATAAGTTTGCCATTCAGGATAACCGAATAGATGAATACGCGCTTCCGGGTTATCTCTTACAAGTAATGTCAATTGGGGAATGATTTTCAAAAGCGTCAAATCGTTACCGGAGGTGGGGATGAAGAAGTTCTCTTTATCGTTACGCAAAGCTGCTTTCAGCGTTTCCACCGGGGCGTTTTCCTTTAATGTTTTCACCGGAATCCCTTTGCTTCCCAGTTCCTGTTTTAAGCCTTTGATAAATTCAACTTTATCTTTATCCACAACCGAAGATTCCAAAAGAATCACGTTAGCATTCGGGAATTGACGTGTGAAGTGCTCGTAGACTTCGGAGTACAGATAAGACTGTGGAGTATTGATTTGATAAATAAACGGGTTGCTGAATACTTCGCCTTCTTTTGAAGAGAAAGGGACAACCAGGCGAATATCGTTTTTCTTCGCGAAAGCTGCTAACGGTTTAATATGCTGTTGCTGTGCCGGACCAAAAATGACATTCATATTCTTCATCTCACTTTTTGCCAGAATGTTGTTCAATGATGAACTTTCTTTATTGCAATCGTAGACGTATAGATCGATTGAAGTGCCGGTACGTTTCAGACTGTCAACTGCCATCAGGAAGCCTTCATAATATTCTACCATTCTTTTGTCGTCAAAGGGTAACAAGAGAGCCGCTTTGATGGTAGAAATGCTTTTGGGTGTTTCTTTGTTTTCACGGAACAATTCGCTGTTGCTTGGCGGTGTGATATTGGTGTCTGTCTGGGGAGTAGTGACTGCCGATTTCTCTGACGGATAGGGGATACAAAGGAATTGTCCCTTCTTCATACCGTTCTTCAACTCCGGATTGGCTGCAATCAGTTCCTGTTCAGGAATGCCATATTCACGGCTGACGCTGAAAATAGTCTCTCTGCGTTTCACTTTGTGCATGTCTCTGCAACGGGGCTTTACAGCCGGTTGGATAATGGGTTGTTCGGGAGTTGTGACTACTGCTTCTACTGTAGAGTCGATGGCTTCTGCAGCGGAAGGGATACGGATAACCTGTCCGATACGGAAGTTCTCTGCACTTAATCCCGGATTGGCGTCACAAATGGCTTTTGCAGAAACTTTATAGGTGGTTGTCAACCGATAAAGGGTTTCTCCCGGTTGAATGGTATGGAACATTTCACTTTTCTGGGCGGTTTTGTTCTGTGGGATTTTGATGGCTTGTCCTGCATAGATTTTGTCCTCACAACCGGGGTTCAGGCGAATAATATCTGCTTTGCTGACTCCATACATACTTGAGATGGAATATAAGCTTTGCCCCTTTTCAATAGTGTGAAGGAAGTAGGATTGGTTCTCTTGTGCCAATGTGCTTAAATAGGAAACACTTATAAAAGACAGGAGAAAGAAGATTCGTTTGATTGATTTCATCAATTTATTAATCTTAATTTGTAATTTTTACTATTCAATTCTCAATTGATTACGGCAAAGGTACGAATAATGTCATAGATTCACATAATATATTGAGTTAAGAAAATAATATTGTGTTTTTTAAAACTATATTTCGGGCGGAAACATTAATTTTGCAACTCAATAAAAGTTAGAGTATGCAGGAAACAGAATATATAAATGTGTACGGTGCGCGCGTACACAATCTGAAAGACATTGATGCGGAAATACCACGTGACAGCCTGACTGTGATTACCGGACTGAGTGGAAGCGGGAAATCATCTCTTGCTTTCGATACAATATTTGCAGAGGGCCAGCGCCGCTATATTGAAACCTTTTCGGCTTATGCCCGCAACTTTCTGGGCAATCTGGAGCGTCCGGATGTAGATAAGATTACAGGGTTGAGTCCGGTTATTTCCATAGAACAAAAGACTACGAATAAAAATCCCCGTTCCACGGTCGGCACTACTACAGAGATTTACGATTATCTCCGTCTGCTTTATGCCCGTGCCGGAATAGCCTATTCTTATCTCTCGGGAGAAAAGATGGTGAAATACACTGAGGAACAGATACTGGAACTGATCCTGAAAGATTATAAAGGAAAGAAAATTTATATGCTGGCACCTTTGGTGCGTTCACGTAAGGGACATTACAAAGAACTCTTCGAGCAGATTCGCAAAAAGGGATATTTGTATGTCCGTATAGATGGAGAAGTACGCGAAATCACCCACGGACTGAAACTGGATCGTTATAAAAACCACGACATCGAAGTCGTTGTGGATAAGCTTATCGTGGAAGATAAGGATGACAAGCGGTTGAAACAGAGTGTCGCTACTGCTATGCGGCAGGGCGACGGATTATTGATGATTCTCGATGCACAGACAGAGAGTATCCGTCACTACAGTAAACGCCTGATGTGCCCTGTCACGGGACTGTCGTATCGTGAACCGGCTCCGCACAACTTTTCGTTCAATTCTCCGCAGGGAGCTTGTCCGCGTTGTAAGGGATTGGGGGTAGTCAGTCAGATTGATGTAGATAAGGTGATTCCTGATAAAGAGTTGTCTATATATGAAGGGGCGATAGCTCCTTTAGGTAAATATAAGAATGCAATGATTTTCTGGCAGATCGGTGCTTTGCTGGAGAAATATGATGCGTCATTGAAGACTCCCGTAAAAGATTTGCCAAATGATGCAATCGACGAGATTCTGTATGGCTCGGACGAACGTATCAAGATAAAAAGCTCTTTGATAGGTACTTCTTCCGATTATTTTGTGACGTATGAAGGTGTTGTCAAGTATATCCAGATGTTGCAGGAGAAAGATGCTTCGGCCACTGCACAGAAATGGGCGGAACAATTTGCCAAAACCACAGTTTGCCCTGAATGTAAGGGAGCGAAACTGAATAAGGAAGCACTCCACTTCCGTATCCATGATAAAAATATCAATGAACTTTCAAATATGGACATCAATGAGTTGTATGACTGGTTGATGAAAGTGGACGAATTTCTGACGGATAAGCAGAAAATGATTGCCGCAGAGATTTTGAAGGAGATACGTACCCGCTTAAAATTCCTGTTGGATGTAGGATTGGATTATCTGTCTTTAAACCGTAGTTCCGTCAGTCTGTCGGGTGGGGAGAGTCAGCGTATCCGTCTGGCCACACAAATTGGTTCTCAACTGGTCAATGTGCTTTATATTCTTGACGAGCCGAGCATCGGGCTGCACCAACGTGATAACCTGCGGTTAATCAACTCCTTGAAAGAACTGCGTGATATGGGTAACTCTGTGATCGTGGTAGAGCATGATAAAGATATGATGCTGGCTGCCGACTATGTGATTGACATGGGGCCTAAAGCCGGACGACTGGGGGGAGAAGTTGTTTTTGCCGGAACTCCGCAAAAGATGTTGAAGACCAGTACGCTTACTTCACAGTATCTCAACGGACAAACTGCCATCGAAGTGCCTTCCAAGCGGCGTCCCGGTAATGGAAAATCTTTATGGTTGCGTGGCGCTAAAGGGAATAATCTGAAGAATGTAGATGTCGAATTTCCGTTAGGCAAATTGATTTGTGTTACGGGAGTATCCGGTAGTGGTAAGTCTACGTTGATAAATGAAACTTTGCAACCGATACTTTCGCAGAAGTTCTATCGTTCTTTGCAGGATCCTTTGGAATACGATTCTATTGAAGGATTGGAGAACATAGATAAGGTTGTCAATGTGGACCAGTCTCCGTTGGGGCGTACTCCGCGTTCCAATCCTGCCACTTATACCGGTGTCTTTTCAGATATCCGCAGTCTTTTTGTCGGATTGCCGGAAGCTAAGATTCGTGGCTATAAACCCGGTCGTTTTTCTTTCAATGTCTCCGGAGGACGTTGTGAGGCATGTTCCGGGAATGGCTACAAGACAATCGAAATGAATTTCCTGCCCGATGTATATGTTCCATGTGAAGTTTGTCATGGCAAACGTTATAACCGCGAAACTCTGGAAGTGCGTTTCAAGGGAAAATCCATTGCCGATGTGCTCGATATGACCATTAACCGTGCGGTAGAGTTCTTTGAAAATGTTCCTCAGATTCTGAACAAAATTAAGACTATCCAGGATGTTGGATTGGGATACATTAAATTAGGGCAATCATCAACCACCCTTTCGGGAGGTGAAAGCCAGCGCGTAAAATTGGCAACGGAGCTTTCGAAACGAGATACGGGAAAGACTTTGTATATTCTTGATGAACCGACTACCGGTCTGCATTTTGAGGATATCCGTGTGCTGATGGGAGTATTAAATAAATTGGTGGATAAAGGTAATACTGTGATCGTCATTGAGCATAATCTGGATGTGATAAAGATGGCGGATTACATTATCGACATGGGCCCCGAAGGCGGTAAAGGGGGAGGGGAACTTCTCAGTTTCGGGACACCGGAAGAGGTTGCGAAGAGTACAAAAGGATATACCCCGAAGTTTCTTCGCGAAGAACTGAGAATCGATTGATAATTTATATATACGATATTAACTTGTTAAATAATAAAGAGTTAATATCGTATTTGTACAAAGTTAACTTCCTGCAACTACGAAGTTAACTTTGTAGAGTTACGTTATTAACTTACTAATAGCAGCTTTTTTCTATGGCTGCTCCAATATACATATATCTATGAAAATCAATAAGACCAATGCTGCCCGTCTGTTGGATAAGGCCAAAATTTCCTATGAACTTATCCCTTACGAGGTAGACGAAAATGATTTGAGTGCTGTGCATGTAGCGGCCAGTTTGGGAGAGAATATTGATCAGGTTTTTAAAACTCTTGTGCTTCATGGCGATAAAACGGGATACTTCGTTTGCGTGATTCCCGGAGACAAAGAGGTAAATCTGAAGCTTGCCGCAAAGGTGTCCGGTAATAAGAGTTGTGATATGATTCCTATGAAAGAGCTTCTTTCCGTCACCGGATATATCCGCGGTGCCTGTTCGCCTGTCGGAATGAAAAAACATTTTCCCACCTATATCCATGAAACCTGTCTGGAGTTTCCGTATATTTATGTAAGTGCGGGGCAACGCGGATTACAGATAAAAATTGATCCTAAAGAGCTAATAAACGAGGTTCGGGCGGAAGTTTGTGTATTATATACTGTTTAATTTCAGTAAAAAGTATATATTTGCAGAAAATATCTATTTAATAATCTAATATTCTAATTTTATGTTTGAAGGACAACCTAAGGGTTTGTATGCTCTGGCACTTGCCAACACAGGCGAGCGATTCGGTTACTATACCATGCTTGCGATTTTTACTTTGTTTCTACAAGCAAAGTTTGGTTACACTGCTGCTGAAACTTCTACCATTTTCGGATGCTTTTTGGCTGCTGTTTATTTTATTCCGTTCTTTGGTGGTATTCTTGCCGATAAGTTTGGTTATGGCAAAATGGTGACAATGGGTATTGTAGTCATGTTTATCGGCTACGCACTGCTTGCCATCCCGACTTCCAACGATTCCGGCAAAGTAATGATGTTTGGTGCACTGGCTCTGATTGCTTGCGGTACCGGACTTTTTAAAGGTAATTTGCAGGTAATGGTGGGTAATTTGTATGATGCCCCCGAATATAGCTCCAAACGTGACACGGCGTTCAGTATATTCTATATGGCTATCAATATCGGTGCGATGTACGCTCCGACAGCTGCTACAAAGGTAACCAACTATATGTTGGGCAAGGCAGGGCTTTCGTATGTTCCTCAGATTCCTTCATTGGCACATCAATATCTTGACGGTACAATCACTCCTGCTAACCAGGCTACTTTGGAATCATTGCAGGCTGCACAGAACTTTACCGGCGACATTGCCACATTCTGTACTACTTATATCGATAAGCTTTCTGAAGCATATAACTATGGATTTGGTGTGGCATGTGTATCATTGATTATTTCGATGTTGATTTACGTCGCTTTCCGCTCTACATTTAAACATGCCGACTACAACTCTAAACAAGCTAAACCGGCTAACGTAGTTGAGGAGAAGTTGACTCCGGAACAAACCAAACAGCGCATCGTGGCTTTGTTGCTTGTATTTGCCGTAGTTATTTTCTTCTGGATGGCTTTCCACCAGAACGGACTGACACTGACATTCTTTGCACGTGATTATACCGCACAAGAGGTGACCGGACTCGACCGTTTGGGCTTCAATATCGTGAACCTCACCTTCTTGTTGATTGTTATTTACGGACTTTTTTCACTGTTCCAGGGAAAGACCGGTAAATCAAAAATGATTGCCGGTATAGTAGTTGCTGCCGCACTTCTCTGTCTGGGATGGAGCTATAGCTCTATGGATCCTACTGTTAATATTCTGCCTCAGATCTTCCAGCAATTCAATCCGTTCTTCGTGATTGCCTTGACTCCGGTTTCACTGGCGGTGTTTGGATATCTTGCCAGAAAAGGGAAAGAACCTTCTGCTCCGCGTAAAATCGGTATCGGTATGATGATTGCCGTATGCGGTTTCTTGATAATGGCCATTGGGTCTATCGGGTTGCCTACTCCGGATGCTCTGGCAGCCAGTGGCATCGAGAAAGACGCACTGGTTTCTCCAAACTGGTTGATCTCTACTTATCTGGTGCTTACTTTCGCCGAGTTGTTCCTCTCTCCGATGGGTATTTCGTTTGTTTCGAAAGTAGCTCCTCCCAAATACAAAGGTATGATGATGGGTGGATGGTTTGCCGCAACTGCCATTGGTAACTACCTCGTTGCCATCATTGGTTATCTGTGGGGTGGCATGCAGTTGTGGATGGTATGGAGTGTACTTATCGTATGCTGTCTGCTGGCCGCTCTGTTCATCTTCTCTATCATGAAGAAACTTGAAAAAGTAGCATAACCTTCGGGTTGTATCTATACACCAAACGCCCAGTTACATTATTTGTTATTACGATAACAATATATGTAACGGGGCGTTTCTTATATTGGCATTTTCTTTACATGCGCATCAGAGTTCCAATCCCATGATATAGTCATTCATATAATATCCGTTTCCGATGTGAAAATCACCTTCACGTAGTTTTTTCATCCCTTTATGTTCATAAAAGTGCAATGCCTTGTTATTCCGGTTGACATTTAATTCCATCAGACAGGGAGACGGATGAATCTCTTTGATGTATTGTACTGCGTGGTCAAATAGTTTGCTTCCCAGGTGTGCTCCCTGAAAAGAGGGAAGGACATATATTTTCTGGAGATGAAACACATCATCTCCTTGAGGCTGTACTGATACATAGCCGCAAGGTTCATCTTCCTGGTAAGCGATGAAGTATACGTGTCCTTCTTTTTCTATTTGTTTGCGGATATTCAGGGGCGCGTACATCCATTCCATCATGTAGTCAAGTTGATCGGGTGAAAGTATTTCTTTGTAAGTAGCCGGAAATACCTGTTTCGCCAGTTTGTTAATCAGTATGCAATCATCTGAAGTGGCTTTTCGGATAGTAAACATGTTTGTTGTATTTTTCGGTTTATGTCGCAAATATAGTGATAATTTGCTTTTATAATAAGGTGGAGGTATCTTAATAAGTTAATTAGTATGAATTTAAGGTACTTTGCATTGCATAGTACTAAAGTTATGCATATATTTGTCGCATCAAAAAGGTAAAGCTTATGAATGTAGATAATGTAAAGTCGCAAATGCGAAAAGGCATGCTGGAATATTGCATCATGCTGCTGTTGCATAAAGAGCCGGCTTACGCTTCGGATATCATCCAGAAGTTGAAAGAGGCAAAGCTGATTGTGGTGGAGGGCACATTGTATCCATTGTTGACCCGATTGAAAAACGATGATTTACTTAGTTACGAATGGGTGGAATCTACACAGGGACCGCCACGGAAGTATTATAAGCTGACAGAGAAAGGCGAGTTGTTCCTTGGCGAACTGGAACTTTCGTGGAGGGAGCTGAACGAAACTGTGAATCATATTGCTAATAGAGAATCCATTTAAAAAGAAATAAAGATGAAAAAAACATTAACCGTAAATTTAGGTGGAACCGTTTTTCATATCGACGAGGATGCCTACCGGTTGCTCGATAATTATTTGTGCAACCTAAAACTTCACTTCCGCAAACAAGAAGGAGCAGAGGAGATTGTGAACGATATAGAGAATCGCATCTCCGAACTATTTGCCGAGAAGTTGGCTGCCGGATCGCAAGTGATTACGATTGCCGACGTAGAAGAAGTGATTGCCCGGATGGGAAAACCTGAAGATTTTGGTGAGGAGAGTGAGGAAGACGAACCTCAAAAGACAGCCGGACATACAGGGGCACAATCCGGCACAACCATTCATCGCCGTTTTTACCGTAATCCGGATGATAAAATATTGGGAGGGGTGATTAGCGGGCTGGCTGCATATCTGAACTGGGATGTAACGCTGTTGCGACTGATTATGTTCGTTGTGCTGATCTGTGGATATGGAGTGTTGATTCCTATATACATCATCTGTTGGCTGATTATTCCCGAGGCCCGTACGGCAGCCGAGAAGTTGAGTATGCGCGGTGAGGATATCACCATAGAGAATATCGGTAAGACGGTGACTGATGGGTTTGAAAGGGTAGCCAACGGGGTGAACAATTATGTAAATTCAGGTAAGCCCCGCAGTTTTCTGCAGAAGGTGGGCGATGCGTTGGTATCGATAGCGGGTTTCTTTCTGAAAGCCTGTCTGGTGGTGCTCGCCATTATATGCAGTCCGGTGCTTTTTGTGCTTGCCATTGTTTTTGTTGCTCTGGTGATTGCTGCCATTGCAGTAGCCATTGGTGGTGGAGCTGCTCTCTATCATATGCTGCCAGCAGTCGATTGGTCACCGCTGATCTCCACTTCGCCGATGATGACCATTGTAGGAAGTATTGCAGGAGTAGCATTGGTGGGCATACCTTTGGCGGGGATCATTTATGCTATTCTCCGACAGATATTTGATTGGCTGGCTATGGTGTCCGGACTGAAATGGTCTTTATTGATACTGTGGGTGCTGGCAGCCGTAATCTTTGTTATTAACCTGTCTTATTTGGGATGGCCTTATCCTTTCCTTTTGGTCGGATGACCTGTCCATGAATAGATTGACATGTGTAGAAATACCTTCCGTTGTGTGTCCGGAAGGTATTTTTTTTGTAGATAATATGCGTTTTATTTCAAAATCGGGGATTCGGGTATGAATATCCGTAAATCATATACAACCGCTCTTTTTTATTCCGGTAATTTTGCAATTAAATATATCGGCTATCGGATTGGTATCGCGACATAGGATGTAGCCAAAGATGTATGAGTAAAATTATAACGACAATAATATGACTATCGAAAGTTTTAAAGAGTATGTAAAGTCACGTAAGCCTCTCAACACAGAAGAAATCCACTGTTTTATGGATGATATGAGTAACGAGGCAAGGCGTTTTACATTCAGGCTGAATGCTTCTTATCATACGCCGGCCGAAGTACGAAATTTATTATCCGAGCTTTTTAGAAGTCCGGTTCCGCCTACACTTCGCGTATTTCCTCCGTTCTATACTGATTTTGGGAAGAATATAGTGATAGGTGATGATGTATTCATAAATGCCTGTTGCCACTTTCAGGATCACGGTGGCATAACCATTGGCGACAGTTGCCAAATCGGACATAATGTAGTGTTTGCCACTCTTAATCACGGGCTTGCTCCTGAAGACCGCGGAACAACGTATCCTGCTCCGATTGTTTTAGGAAAAAATGTCTGGGTAGGGGCAAATGCCACAATTCTTCCGGGTGTGATGATTGGTGACAATGCCGTTATTGCGGCGGGAGCGGTGGTCACAAAAGATGTGCCGCCGAATGTCATTGTCGGAGGAGTTCCGGCGAAATTCATCAAATCGATAGCCCCCGAATAGAGCTGAAGATGGAGAGTTGCTAAATTCCGGGTATAACTGCCGTATATTTGACAGCACTCCTGTATGGTTTGAGCTTTGGCAAAGGATGGTGGCAGGCAACGATCGACGGCTTGCATTGCAGCAATCGTAAACGTATGAGAAAAGTAATAAAATAACTTATTAAAATATTGAATAATATGAGAACAAAATCTGTTTTACTAACGCTTTTAGCAATCTTATTTATGAATTTACACGCAGCGGCACAAGATCCCATAAAGCAGGGGCACAATGGTAAACGAATTTTAGTTGCCTACTTTTCGGCAACCGGTACTACGGCGGAAGCTGCAAAGAAACTGGCTCGGGTTACGGGTGGTGAACTGTATGCCATCACTCCTGCAAAACCTTATACGAATGCCGATCTTGACTGGCATAACAAACAATCGCGCAGCTCGGTGGAGATGAACGATCTGAAATCACGTCCGGTCCTTAAGAATAAAAAAGAAAACATAGCCGATTATGAAGTGATCTTTATCGGCTATCCCATCTGGTGGAATCTTGCACCTCGTGTTGTGAACACTTTCATTGAAAGTCATGATCTTAAAAATAAGATCATCATACCTTTTGCCACTTCGGGGGGAAGCAGTATTACAGGTAGTGAGACAGCATTGAAAAATGACTATCACAATTTGAAATGGAAAGAAGGAAGATTACTTAATCGTGCCAATGAAAAATCCATTCGTGAGTGGGTCGATAAGTTAGGGTACTGACTATCTGGAACCAAAAACAATGATAACGTATTTATTTATCGGTAGCATTGGCTTGTAGAGAGCGATGCTGGTCGTACTTGCCATACTGCATACGGATGACGCTTGCGAAGATTACCCCTCACGTTACAATCCTGTTTGACGTGAGGGTGATCTTTTTAAGTTAAAAAAATGTCTTATTCTGCGACTATACACAAATCTTTTGTTATTTTTGTTTGTTACACAACGAAAAAAGTATATAAGTGTATGGGCGAGCATATATGTTTCAGAAGAAATGAAAGACTGGCAACGGTAAACCCGCATTGGCGGGGTAATCCTGTGGTGAGAGGAAAGTTTGTCAATCGCCAGCATCGTTTTCGTCCCGGGATGGGAAGTGTCTTGAAATGGCGCCTTTCTCCCAATCCGCAGCGGAAAGAGAAGAAGAGTGTGAAGTGGAATCCCCGGATGAGTTATCTGCGTTCATTGGAAGGGGTGGTCGGTAATTCGCTGATATGGCTGGGGCATAACTCCTTCTTCCTTCAATTGGCAGGAAAACGTGTCATGTTCGATCCTGTTTTTGGAGATATCCCTTTTGTCAAACGTCAGAGTGATTTTCCGGCAAACCCCGATATTTTTACCGATATAGATTACCTGCTTATCAGTCACGACCATTTCGACCATTTGGATAAGCAAAGTGTAGCCCGGCTGGTGAAGAACAATCCCCGGATGAAACTTTTCTGTGGGTTGGGTACCGGTGAATTGATAAAGAGTTGGTTTCCGGAGCTTGAGGTAACGGAGGCCGGATGGTACCAACAGATAGAAGATGACAGGTTGAAGATTACTTTTCTTCCTGCCCAGCATTGGAGCAAGCGTTCGGTGCGTGACGGAGGACGAAGGCTGTGGGGAGCGTTTATGGTACAGGGTGACGGCATCTCCATCTATTACAGTGGCGATACCGGATATTCCAGGCATTTCCGTGAGATACCCGAGCTATTCGGGACACCCGATTATGCTTTGGTGGGTATCGGTGCTTATAAGCCGCGTTGGTTTATGCAGCCCAATCACATTTCACCTTACGATGCACTGACAGCGTCCACCGATATGAAAGTAGCTCTTACCATCCCGATGCATTATGGTACGTTCGACTTGTCGGACGAACCTCTGCATGACCCTCCGCAGGTTTTTGCTGCCGAAGCAAAGAAACGTAGGATAGACGTGTATATTCCGGTACTTGGAGAGATTGTCAAGTTGAAGCGGATGTAAGCTTTCCGAAGGAGTAAACGGACACTCTGTTCTGCTAAAATAAAGGCTCTGTTCCGTCGGAACAGAGCCTTTATTTTAGCAGAACAGAGCCTTTATTTGGAATCTGTAGTGTTTGGTTTCAACCATTTGTCCAGCCATTCGAAGAAAGTGCGTTGCCACAACACACCGTTTTGCGGTTTCAACACCCAGTGGTTCTCGTCTGGATAAATAAGCAGTTCAGCCGGTACGCCACGCATTACGGCAGCGTCGAACGCAGCCATGGCCTGATTGGCAAGGATACGGTAATCCTTCTCACCGTGGATGCAAAGAATCGGGGTATCCCATTTTTCGACGAACAAGTGCGGAGAGTTCGCAAAAGTGCGCTGGGCAACCGGATTCTGCTTTTCCCAGTATGCGCCTCCCATATCCCAATTGGCAAACCATTTCTCTTCTGTCTCCAGGTATTGCATCTCCATGTTGAAGATACCATCGTGGGCAATGAAGGCTTTGAAACGTTTGTCGTGATGTCCTGCCAGCCAGTAGACGGAGAATCCTCCGAAGCTGGCACCCACACAGCCCAGGTGGTCTTTGTCAACGAAAGGTTCTTTTGCCATTTCGTCGATTGCCGTGAAATAATCCTTCATGCATTGGCCACCGTAATCTCCGCTGATAGCTTCGTTCCATTCCACTCCGAAACCGGGAAGTCCGCGGCGGTTCGGTGCTACAACGATATAGCCGTTGGCAGCCATAATCTGCATGTTCCAGCGATAACTCCAGAATTGGCTTACCGGGCTCTGTGGACCGCCTTCGCAGAAGAGCAGTGTCGGATATTTCTTATTCGGATCGAACTGGGGCGGATAGATGACCCATGTCAGCATTTCTTTACCATCTGTCGTTTTCATCCAGCGTCCTTCAACTTTGCCCATCTCTATCTGATCGTAGATCTGCTTGTTCTCTTGAGTCAGTTGTGTCGTCTGCCCATCCAGGGAAACGGCATAAATTTCATCGCCCATGCTCATAGAGTGACGTTTGGCAATCAGTTTATCACCGAAGAGGGCAACGCCTTCATAGTCGTACATACCCGAAGTGACAGGACGTACAGAATCATTGGTCAGATCGAGTGAGTAGATTTGAGTTTCACCGTGCCATACACCGGTGAAATAGATCGTCTTGGCATCCTGGCTCCATACGAATGCATCTACATTCGAATCGAACGCTTTGCTGGCAAAACGTTTTTCTCCGGTTTCCAGATTCATGATGAAGAGACGGTTCTGGTCTGCTTCGTAACCATCACGCTCCATACTTTGCCAGGCGATGCTCTTTCCATCCGGAGAATATTGCGGATTAGTATCATAACCCATCATACCTTCGGTGATATTTATTGTTTTCTTGGTATTGAGGTCGTATACATAGATATCCGAGTTGGTAGAAATGGCATAAGCCAGTCCCGTTTTCTTTCGACAGGTATAAGCCACTTTATCCGAGGTCGTGTTCCATGCCAGTTGTTCGATACCTCCCCATGGTTTCATCGGACTTTCGTAAGGCTCACCTTCCAGCACGTCTACGATGTTGGTTACCGACTTGCCATCGAAATCGGCGATAAAGGGGTGGGGGGCAGTTGTCACCCATTCATCCCAATGTTTGTACATCAGGTCGGTGATGATGATGCCGGTTGCTTTGTCCAGGTCAGGATATTTGTCAGCCGTGCTTTTAACAGTCTTTACTTGGGCGATGAACAGTATCTTCTTGCCGTCCGGCGAGATGGAATATCCTTCGATATCCCCGTCATAATTGGAAATCTGTTTGCGTCCGCTACCGTCGGGGTTCATTTCGTACAGTTGGCTGCTGCCGTTGTCGTTGCTCAGGAAAAGCAGTTTGCTTCCGTCCGTTGCCCAAGTCACTTCATTTTCCTGAAAAGGAGTGTGAGTGATTTGCCGGTTGTCGGTTCCGTCTGCGTTCATCACAAAAACTTCCCGGTTGCTTTTGTTTTCGGGTACACTGTAGTAAGCCACTGTATAGGCTATCTGCTTTCCATCGGGCGATACAGAGAGTCCGCCGATACGTCCCATTGCCCAGAGTGCTTCGGGAGTCATCCGCTTCCCCTCGATTTTGATATCGGATTTTCCGATCAGCGCCTGGTCCGTTTTGCCTGCATCCTTGGTTCCGCCACAGGATGCTAACATCATTGTTGCCGACATAATAAATAGGTTTACTTGTCTCATAAGTTTTTAATAATTGATTATTTGAGTTGCGAAGATAAGCAAAAATCAGGTCAAATCTGCTTTTTTTGCCAGTTTCCTTTCTTTATATAGATGTACGACAGAGTCAGGATACAGATTCCGTATAAATGCTCTGTAGTCCAGCAGAAGGCTACGTCTACTCTCAAATAGAGGATGACATACGTGATATAAGCCAGATAGACAGCCAGCACGCAGAGTTCTAATCCCAGTGCCGTACGTGTATTGCCCGTTCCGGATACCGCCTGGAAATAAACATTGGCCGGGACCAATATCAGATAGGCGGAACATAATACCCATAACGAGGGGATGGAAGCCTCTTTCAGATCCGGTATATCTGTATAGATACTTAACACCAGATCGGGGAAGAGGGCGAAGAACAGTACCAGAGGTAATACAAAAACATAGCCGATGCGTACATGCTGCCGGATAGTTCCGGGTACGCTTTTAATCTCTCCTGCGCCTATCAGGTTGCTCACCAGTGAACCGCATGTGGTGGCAAATGCCATCGCAACCATAAACGGAATACCCGATACGTTGCGGATAATGTTCGTAATAGCCAGTGCGCGTTCGCCCAGATGTTCCACAAAAAGGAAGAACATGAACCAGGTGGATAGTGAGAAGAAATTTTGGATCATAGTCCAAAAAGATACGTTTAATATTCGTTTTAATGTTTCCGGTTGGAAACTGGGAAGCTGGTTCAGTGCATACTTCTTACAGTCTATCCGCTTCCAGGTATAGACGATGAAAAAGATGACCGATACCATTTCGGCCAGTGACGACCCGATAGCAGCTCCGGCAATACCTAATGCGGGGAAGCCGAACTTACCGAATATCAGGATATAGTTGAATACTACGTTGGACAATACCATTACGATTGAATTCAATGTCAGGGTCTTGGTCTGTGTGGTACCTACAAAAAATGCCCGGAACATCACGCCGACGAAAGAGAAAAAGAAACCAAAAACTCTCCAGTTGATGTAGCTGATGGACGCGTCATAAATGTGCTGCGAACTGATAACCAGTTTCAGCAAATGAGGAGAGAAGCATAAAGAAAGGGTAAATGCCACTATTGCCAATGCCAGCAAAAAATAGACCCCCTGATAGAATATCGGTCCGATGGTGCGGTATTGTTGCTCGCCGTTTCGCCGGGCTATCAGGATTTGTGCTCCGATGCTGAATCCGAACGCCATCATGAAAATGGCCAGATAATATACGCCTGCGATGGCCGAGGCTCCCAGTTCGATTTCGCCTACCCGTCCCAGGAAGGCAGTGTCTGTCATACCTATTAATTGTTCCATGATCAGGCTGATCAGGATAGGGTAGGCTATGAGCCATATCTCTTTGTATGTGTATTTGGTAGTCATGTTTTTATATATTCTATAAAGGGGAAAAAAAGCCGGACAAACATATACTGCTTGCCCGGCTCTTCGGTCTTTAAGCTAATTTTTATTTCTTATCGCTTATTCTGCTTATTAGCCCGTTCTTTTGCCATCTGTTCCTGCTGTTTCTGCATGGCTTCCAAACGTGCGGCAAATCCGGTCTTCTTCATTTGCTTCGGATCTTTTTTCTTTGCTTCCAGATCGGCGAGCAACTTGTCTTCGTCAGTTGTCCGGCGCAGTATGATCATGGTTACCACACTGATCAAAGTCGAAATGAAGTAGTAATAGTTCAATCCCGAAGGATAGTCGTTCAAAACGAAGAGGAACATAATCGGCATCAGATACATCATCCACTTCATTGCTGCCATTTGCGGCTGGGCACCTGTATCCTGCTGCTGCATCGTGTACTTCGTGTTCAGGATATTGGTAATGGTCATCAGCAGGCAGAACAAGCTGAGGTGATTACCCAAGAACGGAATATGGAACGGGAAAGTGATGAATGCGTCGTAGGTCGATAAGTCGTCCGCCCAAAGGAAACTCTGCTGGCGGAGTTCGATAGCGCTCGGCACAAACATGAACAATGCCATCAGGATAGGGAATTGAACAAGCATCGGCAAACAGCCGCCCATCGGGCTTACACCGTATTGACTGTATAGTCCCATTACCTCTTGCTGTTTCTTCATCGCATCTTCCTGCTTGGGATATTTCTTATTGATCTCGTCAATTTTTGGTTTCAGTACACGCATCTTGGCCGATGACATATAAGTCTTCCAGGTTGCCGGAAAAACCACAACTTTCACCATAATTGTCAATAGCAACAGTACGACACCCATGCCTAATCCCCAACCTGACAACCAGTCGAACACGTTGATGGTGATCCATTTGTTGATCCATCGAATCAACGGCCAACCCAGATATACCAGGTTGTTGAGTTCCCATTTCTCTTCACGTCCCTTGTCCAATGCGGTCAGTGTTTTATAGTGGTTCGGGCCGAAGTAGAAATACATGTCGGTCGGTTGCTTACCGGTAGGATCGAAGAACGTACTCATTTCAGCCGAGTAGTCTTTGATGTAGCCACTTCCCTGTTTCTCCATTTTCGATCTGACCGTAGTCTTTTCGAAATCCTGTTCTGCAATGAATACAGAAGAGAAGAACTGGTTTTTGAAAGCAATCCAGTCCAGACGCTCCGGTACTGACTTTTCATCGTCTTTACTTGCCGAAAGGTTGTCCACATCATCACCTGTATATTTGTAGGTGAGGTCTGCCAAACGGTTCTCGTAAGTATATCCTTTCTCGATCTGGCGGGCACGTTGTGACCACGAGATGTCCACATAGTTTGTAGTAGCAGCCAATTTGCCTTCCATACCTGTTGCTTTAATCACAAAGCTCATCAGATAATTATCCGGTTTCAGTGTATAAATAAAGTCGATATAGCTGGCACTGTCGGCGGCCAGACGCATCGTAACACTGCTGTCTGTTTTATTGACTGCTTCGAAATAGAAGTCTTTCGTCTGGAGGGCACCCTTCTTATTGTAGAAGTTGAAGTTCATGGAAGCATCGCTGCCGTTGAACAACACAACCGGTTTCTTATCTTGTCCCATGTAGTTTTTCAACAGGGCAGAGTAAACGCGGCCGCCTTTGTTATCCAGAGTGATTTCTACCAAATTGTTCTGGATAGTAGTAAACGCCTCTTTACCTTGGGTAGCATTGAAGAAGAGAGATGCCGAATCGGCGGCTGTTTCCTCTTTTTCATTAGCCAGTGCAGCTTCGGTTTTGGCTTTCAGTGCTTCTTCTTGCTGCTGTACCACGGCTATAGAGTCATAATACCGCTTCTGGGCGGCTATTTGCTCCTCGCTGGGACGGCTCAGAAAACTGAATCCTACCAGTAATATACCTATTAAAACGAGGCCTGTGATGGTGTTTTTATCCATTCTCTTGTTTTAGTGATTAATGATTAATAATCTATACGATAGTGATTTTACTTATCGATTGCAGCCTTAATGAACGATACGAACAACGGATGCGGGTGTAGCACCGTACTGCTGTATTCCGGATGGAACTGCGTTCCGATGTACCATTTCAATGTAGGGATCTCTACAATCTCTACCAGGTCCGATTCCGGATTGATACCTACACATTTCATGCCGGCCTCTTCGAATTGCTTGCGATAGTCGTTGTTGAATTCGTAACGGTGGCGATGACGCTCCTGAATGTGTTCTTGTTTATAAGCTTCGTATACTTTAGAGTCTTTTTTC
The DNA here is from genome assembly GCF_040798045.1 of Bacteroides sp. NGMCC 1.200775. Classification (NCBI taxonomy): domain Bacteria; kingdom Pseudomonadati; phylum Bacteroidota; class Bacteroidia; order Bacteroidales; family Bacteroidaceae; genus Bacteroides; species Bacteroides sp. NGMCC 1.200775. The sequence goes on from NZ_JASCQK010000008.1 coordinate 165,584, forward strand.
AAGACGCATTCGTAAGCACCCAGACGCATTGTACCTCCCATATTGGTGATGGCCTTCTGCTCTTCCATGATGTCGATAACGTTATGTTTGGTCTTTTCGTCCATTTCAATAGAATTGGCATCGGCATAACCTAGTACGTTGCGGGCAAATTCGATGGCCATGCATTGCATACCCAGGCAGATACCAAAAGTCGGAATGTTATGTTCGCGGGTGTACTTGGCAGCTACGAACTTACCTTCGATACCACGTGAACCGAATCCCGGACAGATAACTACTCCGTCTACATGTCCCAGCTGTTCGTCCACATTGTCCGGAGTGAGGTGTTCGGATGATACATATTCTATTTTAACTTTACGGTCATTATAAGTGGCAGCCTGTGACAGTGATTCCAGGATAGACTTATACGCATCCTGCAGTTCAACGTATTTACCTACCATTGCAATAGTCACCGTTTCGGTAGCATTGGCACGACGGTTCAAGAAGTCTTTCCAAGGTCCCAACGGCGGACGTTCGCCCACAGGTAAGCCCATTTTCTGAAGTATGGTTTCGTCCAAGCCTTGTTCCTGCATCAACAGGGGTACTTCATATATAGTTGAAGCATCGATTGACTGAACGACCGCATTCTCGGCAACATTACAGAACAATGCCACTTTCTTACGCAGGTTGGCGTTCAGGTCATGTTCGGTACGAAGCACCAGAATATCCGGTTGCACTCCGAGTGACTGCAATTCTTTTACAGAGTGTTGGGTCGGTTTGGTTTTCAGTTCTTGAGCGGCAGACAGGAAAGGCACATAAGTTAAATGCACGCACAACGCATTCTGTCCCAACTCCCATTTCAACTGACGGATACTTTCCAGATAAGGCAAGGACTCGATGTCACCTACCGTGCCTCCGATTTCTGTAATTACAAAGTCGAACTTATACTTGTTGCCCAGCAACTTGACGTTACGCTTGATTTCATCCGTGATGTGGGGAATGACTTGAATGGTTTTTCCCAGATAGTCTCCACGGCGTTCTTTATCAATGACGCTCTTATAGATACGGCCTGTCGTGATATTGTTGGCCTTTGTAGTCTGGATGCCCAGGAAACGTTCGTAGTGTCCTAAGTCAAGGTCGGCTTCATGGCCGTCTACAGTCACGTAGCATTCTCCGTGTTCATAAGGGTTCAATGTTCCCGGGTCAATGTTGATGTACGGGTCAAACTTTTGGATAGTTACTTTATAACCTCTTGCTTGCAGCAATTTACCGATGGAAGATGAAATGATACCTTTTCCTAAAGAAGAGGCAACACCACCGGTTACGAAAATATACTTTGTTTCTCCCACAGCTATAACTGTTTTAATAATTTGTTTCTAAATCGTTTGATTTGAATCTTAAAAACCGCAAAATTACAAAAAAATGGGGAAGAACGGATGCTTTCTACAAAACAAATTTATTAAAAAATGCAATTCCGGGTTCCGAAATGTTTGGACGACAAAAAGTTGTATGCCTCTAACGGATGAATGGGGCTTTATCCGTCTGGTAGCATAAGTAGCATAAACCTGTCTACAGGATAAATCCGTGTAGCTCATGCATGCCATACAAATTCCGGTAAAACAGATCGGTTGTTTCATCGATCCGTTTGATCGGTTATTCCTATTAAAAATGAGCGAATTTTATGTAATCTAAACTATTTAATGTAAATTTGCCCTCAAATTTGTTATAAAAATGAAGACTAGTCACATCTCAACATTAGCATTTGCAATCCTGTTTTCTTCGTCAGTGATGGCGCAGAAGACGATAAAACCGGTTTCCGAGACAGTGCAAAATGAAGTGAAAGCTGATACACTTTCCGAGGTGCTTCAGCAGTACCTTCTCCTGAAACTGAATCTGGATGGTCCGAAGCCCAAGATGGATACAGTGTCCATCTTATATAATAATTATATAGGAGAGTTGGAATACCTCAATGATCCTTCAGTACCTATGCGTTATGTGAAAACAGATCCGGATTACTACCGCCTGTTTGTTCCGCTAACTTATTATTATTCGCCTATTGCGGAATATTCTACTATGCGCTGGAAATTTAAAGAGCCTTTTACTGCACCTTCTCTTAATGAGCAGTTATCACCGTGTGACACTTTGCAGTTTACCAAAATCAAGAGATCGGCCCGGCTGGTAGATGCTGCTTTGATGGATTTATACCTGAACCATCCCAATTTGGTTGTTACTACCGAAGATCATATAATGAGCCGTAAATTGTATCATGGCAATAAAAAGATTGAAATTCCGAAGACGGAAGTGAAAAGCCTGTTCCGTGCAGATAAGGTAGAAGAGAATGTAGGTGAAGCAGAAATGGTAATTTCGAAACCTAACTGGTGGGTGACGGGAGGTAATGGTTCGCTTCAAATTACTCAGAACTATATATCGGACAACTGGTATAAAGGTGGTGAGAGTAACAATGCTGTAATGGCTAATTTACAGTTGTTTGCCAATTACAATGACCGTGAGAAAGTACAGTTTGAGAATCTGTTGGAGGCTAAATTGGGATTCAACTCTTCTCCATCGGATGAATATCATAAGTATTTGGTCAATACCGACCAGTTGCGCTTGTATTCCAAATTAGGTATCCAGGCTGCACATAATTGGTACTATACTATCACCGGTGAGTTTAAGACTCAGTTTGCCAAAGGTTATAAGGCTAACAGTGAAGAACTGGTTGCTGCTTTCCTTGCTCCTGCTGATGTGATTGTCAGTGTCGGTATGGATTATAAGCTGAAAAAGAAAAAATTCAACCTTTCCGTATTCATGTCTCCATTGACCTATAACCTTCGTTATATTGGTAACAAAAATGTGGACGAAACCAAGTTCGGACTGGATAAAGGTAAATGTTCAAAGAATGACTTTGGTGCACAGGTACAACCTACCATTTCATGGACCATTATTCCGTCCATTGTAGTCGATTCCCGTCTGAACTATCTGACTAACTATAAATGGGTACGCATTGAGTGGGAAAATACTTTCAATTTTGTATTGAACCGTTATCTTTCTACTAAGCTTTTTGTGCATGCACGCTTTGATGACAGTGCAAAGCCGACCACCGGTAGCAGTTATTTCCAGTTGAAAGAGTTGCTCAGTTTTGGTCTGAACTATAAATGGTAAAGGAATAGTTGACACAAAGATAAATATGGGGCCGACTGGAGTTTTCAGTCGGCTCTGTTGTTTCCGGTAGTGCAAATTTCATCGCTGTAATTAAAATGTTATACTTAAAGAAAGCGCCTTATGATTAAACAAGATTATCTGATACGAATGATTCAGGAAATCATTTCATTAATTGTTAATATGATTTTGAATAAAAAGAAGTTTCGTAAGGATGAATGGACAGAGTACGACTGTCTTACACGACAGATTTTAGGACTTCCTCAGGAGCAGTTGCAGAGTATGAATCCGGATGAACTGATTGACCATTATGAAGGAGATCCTAACCGGATGGGAAAGATAGAACTGGCTGCCATGACCCTGCTGAAGATTTCGGATGAGATGGAGTCTAATATTTTGCAAAAGTCTAAACTGCGCCAGGATGGGCTCACTTTACTGAAGTATGTTCAGAAAGAAAGCAGCACTTTTTCCATTCAACGGACAGATTTGATTCGGATGATTGAGATAAATGAATGTTTGAAGATGTAAAATAAGGAAATGAACAGAAAGTGATAAAAGAATCGGTTTCTGTTTCTAATTTATTTTAAAATATCGGAGGATGATAACAATTTAGCAGTAAAGCAGGCAAAAAGCCTGCTTTTTCTGTTTCTACTCCTGATTAATGGAGTAAAAAAATACTTCAAAAAGAACTCTTATTGCGCTATAAAAAACATTCAAATACTTCGTAGTTCTCAAACTTATGCTTAAATTTGCCGCAATTTGTAATGTGCAGTTTGCAAAATGACTAATATAATAACTCATCAAGGTATTGTGGAAAACATAAGTGGTTCTCAGGTTTCTGTGAGGATCATCCAAACATCGGCCTGCTCAACTTGCAGTGTCAAGGGACATTGCTCTTCGGCAGATAGCAAAGAGAAGGTAATTGAGATTACCGACACTTCATCTGTATGGAAGGTAGGTGACGAGGTGACAATTATTGGTGCTACTTCCATGGGTATGCAGGCTGTATTTCTGGCCTTTGTTATTCCTCTCTTTCTTTTAATTCTCGGCCTTTTCGTTTTCAAGACAGTTCTTCATAGTGAACTATATGGAGCGCTTGCTGCTTTAGCGGTGCTTGTTCCTTATTATTATATAATATGGCTGAACAGAACTCGGTTGAAACAAAAATTTTCTTTTACTATAAAACCAATAAATAACTAAAAATTATGAATTTGATTCTGATTGCAGTGATTTCTTTGGGAGCTATTGCGCTTGTACTGGCTGCGATATTGTATGTTGCTTCCAAGAAATTTGCCGTGTACGAAGACCCACGAATTGCCCAGGTATCCGAAGTGTTGCCTCAGGCTAACTGCGGTGGATGTGGTTATCCGGGTTGCAGCGGATTTGCTGATGCTTGCGTCAAAGCCGGTTCGCTGGAAGGTAAGTTTTGTCCGGTAGGCGGACAACCTGTGATGTCGCAGGTTGCTTCGATCCTCGGGCTGGACGCCGGAACTGCAGAACCGATGGTGGCAGTGGTTAGATGTAACGGAACCTGCACGAACCGTCCGCGTACAAATATGTATGACGGTGCAAAGAGTTGTGCTATTGCCGCTTCGCTTTATGGTGGAGAAACCGGCTGTAGCTATGGGTGTCTGGGATGTGGCGATTGTGTGGCTGCTTGCCAGTTTGATGCTATTCACATGAATCCCGAAACAGGACTTCCTGAAGTGGATGAAGAAAAGTGTACAGCCTGTGGCGCTTGCGTCAAAGCTTGTCCGAAAGCGATAATCGAACTTCGTGCTAAGGGCAAAAAATCCCGCCGCGTATATGTATCTTGTGTCAATAAAGACAAGGGGGCTGTTGCGCGTAAAGCTTGTACGGTAAGTTGCATCGGTTGTGGTAAGTGTGTCAAGACTTGTCCGTTTGAAGCAATCACACTTGAGAACAATCTTGCTTACATTGACTACAACAAATGTAAGTCTTGTCGTAAGTGTGTTGAAGTTTGTCCCCAGAACACTATCATCGAGTTGAATTTCCCTCCGCGCAAACCCAAAGAGGAAGCACCTGTTGCCGAAGCTGCTAAAACAGCTGAAGCTTAAGAAAACGAGTAATAAACAGATAAAATACAGAATTGTATGTTGAAGACATTTTCAATTGGTGGTGTTCATCCACACGAAAATAAACTGTCAGCACATCAACCCATTATTACGGCGGAAGTTCCGGCAAAAGCTGTAATACTTTTGGGGCAGCATATCGGTGCACCTGCTAAGCCTATTGTGGCAAAAGGTGATGTGGTGAAGGTGGGCACTAAAATAGCCGAAGCCAATGGCTTTGTTTCGGCTGCCATTCACTCTTCTGTCAGTGGCAAAGTCGCTAAGGTTGATTCAATCGTCGATGCGAGTGGTTATGCCAAACCTGCTATTTTTATAGATGTAGACGGGGACGAATGGGAAGAATCTATCGATCGCAGCCCTGAACTGGTGAAAGAGTGCGAATTGACTTCGGAAGAGATTGTGAAGAAGATAGCCGATGCCGGTATTGTTGGTTTGGGAGGAGCTTGTTTCCCCACTCAGGTTAAACTCTGTCCGCCTCCTTCATTTAAAGCAGAATGTGTTATTATGAACGCTGTAGAGTGTGAGCCTTATTTAACTGCCGATCATCAGTTAATGTTGGAGCATGCCGAAGAAGTAATGGTAGGAGTTTCCATTCTGATGAAAGCCGTAAAGGTAAATAAAGCGTTTATCGGTATTGAAAACAATAAACCCGATGCTATTGAGTTGATGACAAAAGTTGCATCCAGTTATGCCGGTATCGAGGTTGTACCTTTGAAGGTGAAATATCCGCAAGGAGGTGAGAAGCAGCTGATCGATGCTATAACCAAACGTCAGGTTGCGAGTGGTGCACTACCCATCTCTACAGGAGCGGTTGTTCAGAATGTAGGTACAGCATTTGCGGTATACCAGGCTGTGCAGAAAAATAAGCCTTTGTTTGAACGTGTGATTACGGTGACCGGTAAATCGGTTGCTAAACCTTCCAACTTCCTGGCACGTATCGGAACTCCGATGCAACAACTGATTGATGCCTGTGGCGGTTTGCCCGAAGACACCGGAAAGGTAATTGGCGGCGGCCCGATGATGGGTAAAGCATTGGTTAATATCGATGTTCCTACTGCCAAGGGAAGTTCCGGAATTTTGATTATGAACCGGAAAGAGGCTAAACGCGGAGAAATACAAAATTGCATCCGTTGTGCGAAGTGTGTAAGTGCTTGTCCGATGGGACTGGAACCGTATCTGCTTTCCGCTTTGGCCGAGAACACAGAATTTGAAAGAATGGAATCAGAAAGAATCATGGATTGTATCGAGTGCGGTTCTTGCCAGTTCACTTGTCCTGCCAATCGTCCGTTACTCGACTATTGTCGTTTGGGTAAAGGGAAAGTTGGTGCCATGATTCGTGCACGTCAAGCTAAAAAATAATAAGTATGGAAAATAAATTAATCGTATCATTATCGCCTCACGTTCATGGTGGAGACAGTGTACAGAAAAACATGTACGGTGTGTTGATCGCACTGATTCCTGCCTTCATCGTTTCGCTCATATATTTCGGACTGGGTGCGTTGATTGTCACAGCGACTTCTGTGATAGCCTGTCTGTTTTTTGAATGGGCAATCGGTAAGTTCTTGCTGAAGAAAGAAACCACTACTATTTGTGATGGGTCTGCTATCATCACGGGGGTGTTGCTGGCATTCAATCTTCCGTCGAACCTGCCTATTTGGATCATTATTTTAGGTGCTTTATTCGCTATTGGTGTCGGTAAGATGTCATTTGGCGGATTGGGAAATAATCCGTTTAACCCGGCATTGGCAGGACGTGTGTTTCTGTTGTTATCATTCCCTGTGCAAATGACTTCGTGGCCGGTGGTTGGTCAGTTGACTGCCTATACTGATGCTACTACCGCTGCTACTCCGTTAGCCTTGATGAAACAAGCCGTTCATGGTGATGCCTCAGCTTTTAGCCAACTTCCTGATGCCTGGAATTTGTTCATTGGCAATAATGGCGGATGTTTGGGCGAGGTGAGTGCAGCCGCTTTGATTTTGGGACTCCTCTATATGTTATGGAAGAGAATCATTACATGGCATATTCCGGTATCTATTCTGGCCACTGTATTTGTATTCTCAGGCATTATGTACCTGGCCAATCCGGAAGCTTATGCTTCTCCGGTAATCCAGTTGCTTTCGGGAGGTCTGATGCTGGGTGCCATTTTTATGGCGACTGATTATGTGACTTCTCCGATGAGTAAAAAAGGTATGCTGATTTATGGTGTTTGCATCGGTTTACTGACAGTTGTTATCCGTTTATTCGGTGCATATCCGGAAGGTATGTCATTTGCTATTCTGATTATGAATGCATTCACTCCGCTAATCAATACATATTGTAAACCAAAACGCTTTGGGGAGGTAGCGAAGAAGAAATGAAAAAGTTAGAATCATCATTGAAAAATATGTTGCTGGTACTCACGGGAGTAACAGCTATTTCGGTAGCTCTGCTGGCTTATGTGAATGAGTTGACCAAAGGGCCTATTGCAGAAGCAAATGCAAAAACACTGAATGAGGCTTTAAAAGAAGTCTTACCCGAATTCACGAATAATCCGGTTGCAGAGTGTGATACTATGTTTAGTGAGAAAGACGGTAAGAAGATTGTTGACTTTATTATTTATCCGGCTAAAAACGGAGATCAATGGGTCGGGACGGCGGTTGAAGCTAAATCGATGGGATTTGGCGGAGAACTGAAAGTACTGGTTGGTTTTGATGCCGAAGGCAAAATCTATAACTATTCATTGTTGTCACATGCCGAGACTCCCGGGCTTGGTTCAAAAGCGGCCGATTGGTTTAAGGAAGGCAATAAAGGTAGTATTAAAGGAATGAATCCGGGTGAGCAACCGTTAACGGTAAGTAAGGATGGTGGACAGGTAGATGCTATTACCGCTTCTACAATCACTTCACGCGCTTTCTTGAATGCCGTGAACGCTGCGTATGGTGCTTATAAAGGCAATGGCGATACTAACGGGACAACCGGTGCTTCTCAGAAAGCCGCTCCGGTACAGGAGTCTGAAACTGCGATTGTCGATTCAGTTGTTATTAAATAAGAAAGGAGTATAAAGATATGAACAACTTTAAAGTATTGATGAATGGGATTGTTAAAGAGAATCCGACATTTGTGCTCCTGCTTGGTATGTGTCCTACATTGGGTACGACTTCTTCGGCCATTAACGGTATGGGCATGGGACTTGCCACTATGTTTGTTTTGATTTGCTCTAATGTGGTGATCTCGTTGATAAAGAACTTGATTCCGGACATGGTACGCATTCCATCATTCATTGTGGTAATCGCGTCTTTTGTGACTTTGCTTCAGATGGTGATGCAGGCTTATGTCCCTGGATTGTATGCTACATTAGGGCTTTTTATTCCGTTGATTGTTGTGAACTGTATTGTATTGGGACGTGCAGAAGCATTTGCAGCTAAGAATAATGCTCTTTCGTCCATGTTCGACGGAATTGGTATGGGACTGGGCTTTACGATTGCTCTTACATTGTTGGGAGCTGTCCGCGAGTTTCTGGGTACAGGTAAGATATTCAACTTGTCAATCATCCCCGAAGAATATGGTATGCTTGTCTTTGTTCTTGCTCCGGGTGCGTTTATTGCATTAGGATATCTGATTGCGCTGATTAACAGCCTTAAGAAAGCAAATTAAAATAAACGATTATGGAATATATATTGATATTTATCTCGGCAATCTTTGTTAATAACATTGTGTTGTCGCAATTTCTGGGAATCTGTCCGTTTCTGGGTGTTTCCAAGAAAGTGGATACAGCGTTGGGTATGAGTGCAGCGGTGGCTTTTGTGCTTACCATTGCCACAATCGTAACGTTCCTGATCCAGAAGTTTGTGCTCGATGCTTTCGGATTGCAGTACTTGCAGACTATTACGTTTATTTTGGTCATTGCGGCACTGGTCCAGATGGTGGAAATTATTCTAAAAAAGGTTTCCCCTGCACTTTATCAGGCACTGGGCGTATTCCTTCCCTTAATTACGACAAACTGTTGTATTTTGGGTGTGGCTATTCTTGTTATCCAGAAAGATTATGATTTATTGACGGGAGTTGTCTATGCATTCTCTACTGCTATCGGTTTTGGTTTGGCCTTGGTGCTTTTTGCCGGACTCCGTGAGCAAATGAGCCTTGTGAAAATTCCCGAAGGTATGAAGGGAACTCCGATTGCTTTAATTACAGCCGGATTGCTGGCTATGGCATTTATGGGATTCTCCGGAGTGGTATAAATCCTGACGACAAACAACTGAAGGATGAGCGGCGGACAGGCTATCGTTAAGGTAGTTCTTCCGTCGCTTTTTCTGTTATTTTGTCTTAATGCACATTTCCATCATGAAATAATATTCGTTTTTTGTGCATTTATCTAAATTTATTTTGTTACATTTGCAAACACTTTACAAGAAAACCGAAAAAACTAACCATTATACACGTTATGAAAGAAAGAATTTTAGTAACAGGCGGAACCGGATATATCGGCTCTCATACTGTAGTAGAGCTGCAAAACAGTGGATACGAAGTAATCATCATTGATAACTTATCTAATTCAAATGCTGATGTAGTAGATAACATCGAGAAAGTATCAGGTATTCGTCCTGTTTTTGAGAAACTGGACTGTTTGGATTTTAACGGTTTGGATGCCGTGTTCAATAAATATAAAGGTATTAAGGCAATTATTCACTTTGCAGCCAGCAAGGCAGTAGGTGAATCTGTAGAAAAACCATTGCTGTACTACCGCAATAATCTGGTTTCTTTAATCAATCTGCTTGAGCTGATGCCAAAACATGGTGTAGAAGGTATTGTATTTTCTTCTTCATGTACTGTATATGGTGAACCGGATGAATTACCTGTAACAGAGAATGCTCCGATTAAGAAAGCTACTTCTCCCTATGGAAATACAAAACAGATTAACGAAGAGATTGTCAGGGATACTGTAACTTCAGGTGCTCCGATAAATGCTATTTTGTTGCGCTACTTTAATCCGATCGGTGCTCATCCAACAGCATTATTGGGAGAACTTCCTAATGGCGTACCACAAAATCTTGTTCCCTATTTAACCCAGACAGCTATCGGAATTCGTGAAAAACTGAGCGTGTTTGGTGATGATTATGATACACCCGATGGTTCATGTATCCGTGATTTTATTAATGTTGTAGATCTTGCCAAAGCACATGTGATTGCTATCGCACGTATTCTTGAAAAGAAACAAAAAGATAAAGTTGAGACTTTCAATATCGGTACAGGTCGTGGAGTTTCGGTTCTTGAACTGATCAACGGATTTGAGAAAGCTACAGGCGTAAAACTGAACTATCAGATTGTAGGGCGCCGTGCCGGTGATATAGAAAAAGTGTGGGCTAATCCTGATTATGCAAACAATGAATTAGGATGGAAGGCACAGGAAACTCTTGAAGATACACTGCGCTCTGCATGGGCTTGGCAGTTGAAACTTCGTGAAAGAGGTATCCAATAAATTAGAATATTGTTTTAATTAACATATAAGAAATGAACAAATGTTTTTATACATTTGTTTATAGGATGCAAATCGGCCTGATGCTGTTTATGTGTATGTGAATATCCATAATTGGTACTTATGCCTCCCCGGCATAGACAGGTAAGATTGCATAGTAGTTTTGTCGTGTTTTATTTTGTGTTTGTGTTGTGACAGTACTACGACGTGAGTCGTGGTACTGTTTTTTTATTATGAACTTTATTTGATTTATCTTCTTCCGCTTTGTCAGATTATTGTCTGAGAACAAAATGTGATTACACTTTTAAATCACTTTACCAATACTACTACCGGATTCGATTCTTCATTCAATTCTTTTAAGACACTTAGTTCTTTCTCTATTTTTATTTCAGGATGTTCCTCCAGCCAGCTAAGAATGTCGTCTGCCTGGACTAAAGAGGCATATTCTCCTTTTTCATTAAAGAAAGTAGGGTTGAAAGGCATAAGCTGAGTTAAGTCATCGATGAATTTATTATCAGCTAAAGCTATATGGGTTACCTTCGTCTTTTTATCATAAATTCCATTGTATAAAACAGGCTTTTCTGTGTATAGTCCTCTGATAAATTGGAAATAGAGTAATTTGTTATTCTCTATTGCATAGCTGACCAGGATACGGTCACTATTGTTTTCCGAAAGTGTTCGTTCTTCTGCCGGCCAATGATATTTGCCGGTATTGAATATCATGTGTTTTTCCAATTGATAATCTTTCAATGTATAAATGGTGTCAGTAAACAATTCCTTGAAACGGATTTCATTATTATTTTTCCAAAGTGCCGTATGATTAGGCACACAAATGCTCTGCTTTCCATTACTGTATTGTATGTGGATGATACCACCTAACAGTCCGAATCCTTTGCGTACGGAAATACTGCTAATATCGTCTACCTGTCCGGTACCTAATTCAGGTATAATATTAGGGATTGTATCTATGAAATTGCCTTTTTCAGAAAAGTATAATACCGAACTGGGACATTTCTGCCCCAAACCACCTACATAATGTCCTACGATAATAGAATCACAAAATATAAATCCGTTGAGTCCGGGACGATTTATTTGAATACTGCCGGTTGAGGTTTCCGGAGTGGGAATGGTGATGATTCCCGCAAATTCACCTTTTTGGTCATATTTTACCAGTTGATTAGGTTCACGGTTAAAATATAACAACTGGTTTTGTGGATTCAGATATCCATTAGTACTATTATAAGCCTCCGGATCATCTCCTCTATGTCCTACGGAGCAAATAAACTTTCCGGTTTGCTTATCAAACAACAAACATTGTTTCCCATTATGGATCATAATCTTATCATCCAAAAGTTTAACTTCCGGAAAATCTCCGATTAAACAAGAGTCTGTTGTTTCTAAAGGGATGTATTGGATTGTTTTTCCAAGATCAGATACTTTGAGCTCTGCCAGTTTTTCTATTCCTTCGGCAATATCTATCTGATTGATTTCCGAGGTTTGCTGTGTTCTATTGCAAGAAGGCAATAATAATAGGGCGAAAATGCCACATGGTACAATTTGTCTCTTCATGTTTTTATCATTTATTTTAGGTTATAAAATACCTGTTGTTCGTTATGAAGGACAAATAAACTAAATATTTTAGTGATTAAACTATTTGTTGTAGTTAAATAACCAAAATATTTAGTTTTTTGATTCTTGAAAAATCTATTTCATAAAGATGACTACCGGATTAGATTCCTCGTTGATCTCTTTTGCAAAAGCAAACTTGCCATTTGGTTTAATTTCCGGATGCTCTTCCATCCATTCTAAAACACTACTTGCCTGAATAAGATCTACATATTCATTATCAGCATTACATCTACGGGGATTCAGAGGCATGAAGTTATCAATATCGTTCATAAAACTCTGTCCTTTGCTCACTTGAGTCGTTTGAGTGTTTTTATTGTATATGCCGGTGTATACCTCATCTCTCTGCCTGAACTGGAATATGATGATTGAAGCACTTTCCATCACATGATCGATTTTAATTCTTTCATCATTTTTCTTTTTCTGGTATCTTTCTTCTACCGGATAATGATATTTTCCTGTATTGAAAACCAGATAAGGATGTGACTTATTTCCGGATAAGGTGTAGATTGTGTCCAGATAAGCTTCTTTAAAACGTACTTTTCCATCATGTTTCCATAATGTAGAAAGCATCCGTGGAGATTCAATGACCTCATCACTGTTAAAGTATGCTATTATCATGCCATAGATCCCCATGTTGCCGTAGAACTCTCGTGCTTTTTCATTCTTTAATATGTTTATTCGTATTGTATTTATGGCTACGGGTATAACTGGCAGTAGAGATGGGATACTGTCTAATATTTCCCCCTTTTTGTCAAGGAGGAGAAAAGGGGGCTTCTTTTCCGTTCCTTTTATTGGGAAAAGGTCGGATTGGTAACTGATGATTAATGAATCTGTGAAAACAAAGCAAGCAGGATTTCTTGGGCCTAAGCTTTTGGAAACCTTAACTTCGCCTAAATAATTACCTTTCAGATCGTAGCGCATTAAACTACCGTTCCACCCGACAAAATATAGTTCTTCTGCCACATCATCGATCCAGAAAGTCGCTTCACTATATCCTCCCGGATCGTTACCTACATGTCCGATAGAACGTATGAATTTGCCGTTGGTTTTATCGAAGACTAAGCATTGCTTGTTTGTGCTAACGATAATGTTGTTTTTATAAACTTGTATATCCGGATTGTTATTGATCAGACAACTGTCTGTGGTTTCTAATGCTATATAATTGATTTCCTTTAGAAAATCGGAGGCTTTAAGTTCCGTTGGATTTTTAATTTTTCCAACAATATCTATCTGTCTGGGCGCTTTCGTTTCTCTTAATGGAGAGGTACAAGAGGCTAATAAAAGCATAGCACATCCGTATGCCAATAAGTAGTTTTTCATTGTATTATAATTTATGATGGGGCTATTTCAATTTCGTTTGAAAACAGAATGCCTGGCCGAAATCTAAATCTGCTATTTCTTCTTCAGGGTTGAATAAACCGAAGACAGATGAACCGGAACCAGACATGGCAGCATATACGGCTCCTTTGCGGTAAAGTTCTTTTTTGATATCTTCGATTACAGGGTACTGTGGGAAGACACTTTCTTCAAAATCATTCAGCATGTTGTCTTTCCATTCGTTTACCGGACGTTTGATGATTTCTTTTAATGAATGTTCGGGATGGCGGGGCCTAATGAATGAAAAAGCTTCCCGCGTCGAGACAAAGATATCGGGTTTTACAAGTACTAACTGATACCCTTTCAGTGATAAATCGACAGGGGAAAAGACATTTCCGATACCTTCTGCGAAAGTTGGTTTGTTTTTTATAAAAAAAGCGCAGTCTGCTCCTAACATGGCAGCATATTCTTCCAGCTTCTCGTCTGTCAGATGCAGGTGAAATTTTTCATTTAGCAGCTTCAGCATGAAAGCAGCATCTGCAGAGCCACCTCCTAATCCGGCACCCGAAGGAATGTGTTTGTACAAGTATATATCTATCGGGGGTAATTGAAATTCCCGATCAAGTAAAAGATAAGCTTTTACTACCAGATTGTTTTCGGGTTCTCCACTGATTTCAAGACCGGATTGATGCAAAGCAAATTTCTGTTTAGAGTCATTCAATATTGTAATTTCCAGAGCATCTTCCAGAGGTACAGGATAGAACACTGTTTCCAGGTTATGGTATCCGTCCGGACGTTTTTCAGTAATGTTCAGCCCCAGGTTTATTTTGGCATTCGGAAATGTAATCATGTCTTTGGACTATTAATGATTCGTGGTTAATGATTAATGCTATCTAATGGACGCAAAGTTAAATAAATAATTCAGATTTGATAATGGAAAATTGATAATAGAGAATTATCTTTGCCTACATTTTGTGGATGTATACAACTTAATCCACTATTCATTTTCTATATTTCAATAAAAATACAGATGGCCGAACAAAGAAGAAATACCCGTAGTACCACTAAGTCCAAGGTTCAACCCGTAAATGATTATGGGCGTATCCAGCCGCAAGCGCCGGAACTGGAAGAAGCTGTGCTCGGGGCCTTGATGATTGAAAAAGATGCTTATTCGCTGGTGAGTGAGATTCTCCGTCCGGAATCGTTTTATGAACATCGGCATCAGTTGATTTATGCTGCTATTACCGACCTTGCCGTTAATCAAAAACCGGTAGATATTCTGACAGTAAAAGAGCAACTCAGTAAGCGTGGCGAGTTGGAAGAAGTCGGAGGACCATTTTATATTACTCAATTGAGCAGTAAAGTGGCATCTTCTGCTCACATTGAATATCATGCTCGTATCATAGCACAAAAATATCTGGCAAGAGAACTTATAACTTTTACAAGTAATATTCAGAGTAAGGCGTTTGACGAGACTCTTGATGTAGATGATCTTATGCAAGAAGCTGAAGGAAAACTCTTTGAGATTTCGCAGCGGAACATGAAGAAAGACTATACGCAGATCAATCCGATCATAGCGGAAGCTTACGAACAGATTCAGAAAGCCGCCGCACGTACCGATGGTCTGAGCGGATTGGAGAGTGGATATACCAAACTGGATAAGATGACTTCCGGATGGCAGAAATCCGACTTGATAATTATTGCAGCCCGTCCGGCCATGGGTAAAACGGCTTTTGTACTTTCAATGGCTAAGAATATTGCCGTGAATTTTAGGAATCCGGTAGCCTTGTTTTCTCTTGAAATGAGTAACGTTCAGTTGGTCAATCGTCTGATCTCGAACGTTTGTGAAATTCCGAGTGAAAAAATCAAGAGCGGACAATTGGCAGCTTATGAATGGCAACAGCTCGATTATAAACTAAAGGATTTGCTGGATGCACCGCTTTATGTGGACGATACACCTTCACTTTCCGTATTTGAACTTCGTACCAAGGCGCGTCGGTTGGTACGTGAGCATGGAGTGAGAATTATCATCATTGACTACTTGCAGTTGATGAACGCCAGCGGTATGGCATTCGGCAGCCGCCAGGAAGAGGTCAGTACCATTTCACGTTCATTGAAGGGACTTGCCAAGGAGTTGAATATCCCGATTATTGCTCTGTCACAGTTGAACCGTGGTGTCGAGAGTCGTGAAGGACTTGAAGGAAAGCGTCCTCAGTTGAGTGACCTTCGTGAATCCGGTGCCATTGAGCAGGATGCCGATATGGTGTGCTTCATTCACCGTCCCGAATATTACAAGATATTTCAGGATGATAAAGGAAACGATCTCCGTGGAATGGCCGAAATTATTATCGCTAAACATCGTAATGGTGCAGTTGGCGATGTTCTGTTGCGATTCAAAGGTGAATATACCCGTTTCCAGAATCCGGATGACGATATGGTGATTCCATTGCCTGATGCAGGAGCTATGTTGGGGTCGCGCATGAATAATACCGGGAGTGTACCTCCGCCTCCAGCTGAATTTGCCCCTCAGGGAGGTAATCCGTTCGGAGGAAGCAATGACGGACCTTTGCCTTTTTAGAAATAAGATATTTATTTAATTTATAATACCATGAAAAGATATTGCCAAACACTCGAATTGTACGACGATTCGGAATTGATTCGTGCTTATGTTGCAGAACATCAGCATGTGTGGCCGGAAATTAAAGCAGGTATCCGTGAAGTCGGGATACTCGATATGCAGATTTATATCCACGAACATACTCTCTTTATGATTGTCGATACGGTAGATGAATTCGATTGGATAAAAGATAACGAACGTCTGGCTAAACTGCCTCGGCAGGCTGAATGGGAAGCTTATATGTCCCGTTTCCAGCGTTCGTTACCAGGACAAGCATCACACGAGAAATGGAAAATGATGGAACGTATATTTAAACTCTGACGATATGCAAAAACTACTATCTTTGCCTCCTAATCTGGTTCAGTCCTTTCATGAATTAGAGCGGGTAAACCGTACCGATTGGTTTTGTACTTCCGATCCGGTAGGCAAAAAACTTGGTTCCGGAGGTGGAACAGCTTGGTTACTGAAAGAATGTTATAACGAATTTGCTGACGGGACCTCTTTTTCCGGGTGGCTGGGAAAAGAGAAAAGAATTCTGTTGCATGCAGGCGGACAAAGCCGTCGTCTGCCCGGTTACGCACCATCGGGCAAGATACTGACACCGGTTCCTGTGTTCCGATGGGAGAGGGGCCAACACCTTGGGCAGAACTTGCTTTCCTTACAATTGCCTCTGTATGAAAAGATCATGTCTTTAGCTCCGGAAAATCTGCATACATTGATTGCGAGCGGTGATGTATATATTCGTTCGGAGAAGCCTTTACAAACCATTCCGGATGCAGATGTAGTTTGCTATGGACTATGGGTTGATCCTTCATTGGCCACTCATCATGGTGTATTTGCTTCCGACCGGAAACATCCTGAAAAACTTGACTTCATGCTCCAAAAACCTTCTTTGGATGAACTGGAGTCATTGTCAAAGACTCATCTTTTTCTGATGGATATTGGCATCTGGCTTTTGAGTGACCGTGCTGTGGAGGTGTTGATGAAGCGTTCCTATAAAGAGAATTCTGAGGAACTGAGATATTACGATCTTTATTCCGATTTTGGATTGGCTCTTGGCGCACACCCGTGCATTGAAGATGAAGAGGTGAATACTTTGTCGGTTGCTATTTTACCTTTGCCCGGGGGAGAGTTTTATCATTATGGTACCAGTAAAGAACTGATTTCTTCCACTCTTTCTGTGCAGAATAAAGTGTACGATCAGCGTCGTATCATGCATCGTAAAGTAAAACCCAATCCGGCTATGTTTGTCCAAAATGCTGTAGTGCAGATACCTCTCTGTGCAGAGAATGCTGATTTATGGATTGAAAACAGCCATATAGGGGCTCAGTGGAAGATAGCTTCACGACATATCATAACCGGTGTACCGGAAAATGACTGGACATTGACTGTTCCTGCCGGAGTGTGTGTAGATGTGGTTCCGATGGGAGATAAGGGCTTTGTTGCCCGTCCATACGGTCTGGACGATGTTTTCAAAGGAGATTTGAGAGATTCTAAAACAACCCTGACGGGTATTCCTTTTGGTGAATGGATGGCGAAACGTGGTCTTTCATATACAGATTTGAAAGGACGTACGGACGACTTGCAGGCTGCTTCTATATTTCCTTTGGTTAACTCTGCTGAAGAATTGGGATTGGTGTTGAGGTGGATGCTGTCCGAACCTGAGTTGGAAGAGGGAAAGAGCATTTGGTTACGTTCCGAACGTTTCTCTGCAGATGAGATTTCGGCAGGTGCCAATCTGAAACGTTTGTATGCACAGCGTGAAGAGTTTCGGAAAGGAAACTGGAAAGCATTGGCCGTTAATCATGAAAAAAGTGTTTTTTATCAGCTCGATCTGGCCGATGCGGCCGAAGATTTTGTACGTCTTGGTTTGGATATGCCTGAGTTATTGCCTGAGGATGCTCTGCAGATGTCACGAATCCATAACCGGATGTTGCGTGCGCGTATTTTGAAATTAGACGGGAAAGACTATCGTCCGGAAGAACAGGCTGCTTTTGATCTGCTGCGCGATGGATTGTTGGGCGAGATCAGCAACCGCAAGAGTGAACCAAAACTGGATGTATATTCCGATCAGATTGTTTGGGGACGCAGTCCTGTACGTATCGATATGGCAGGAGGGTGGACCGACACTCCTCCTTATTCACTTTATTCGGGAGGAAACGTTGTGAATCTGGCCATTGAGTTGAACGGACAACCTCCCTTACAGGTTTATGTGAAGCCGTGCAAAGACTTCCATATCGTCCTGCGTTCTATCGATATGAGTGCCATGGAAATAGTATCTACGTTTGATGAATTGCAGGATTATAAGAAGATCGGTTCACCATTCTCTATACCGAAAGCCGCTCTATCGTTGGCAGGCTTTGCACCTGCGTTTTCTGCTGTATCTTATGCTTCATTGGAGGACCAGCTTAAAGATTTCGGTGCAGGTATTGAAGTGACTTTATTGGCGGCTATTCCGGCAGGTTCCGGCTTGGGTACAAGTTCTATTTTAGCTTCTACCGTACTTGGTGCCATTAACGATTTCTGTGGTTTAGCCTGGGATAAGAATGAGATTTGTCAACGCACCCTTGTTCTTGAACAATTGTTGACTACCGGTGGTGGATGGCAGGATCAGTATGGAGGTGTGTTGCAGGGTGTGAAGCTTCTTCAGACCGAGGCGGGCTTTGCTCAAAGCCCATTGGTGCGGTGGCTGCCCGATCATTTATTTACGCATCCTGAATATAAAGACTGTCACTTGCTTTATTATACCGGCATAACTCGTACGGCAAAAGGAATCTTGGCAGAAATAGTCAGTTCCATGTTCCTCAATTCATCGTTGCATCTCAATTTGCTCTCGGAAATGAAGGCACATGCATTGGATATGAATGAAGCTATACAGCGTGGAAGTTTTGTTGAGTTTGGCCGTTTGGTAGGAAAAACCTGGGAACAAAACAAAGCATTGGATAGCGGAACGAATCCTCCGGCTGTGGAGGCAATTATCGATCTGATAAAAGATTATACTTTGGGATATAAATTGCCAGGAGCCGGTGGTGGCGGGTACCTATATATGGTAGCGAAAGATCCGCAAGCTGCTGTTCGTATTCGTAAGATACTGACAGAAAACGCTCCGAATCCTCGTGCACGCTTCGTTGAAATGACGCTGTCGGATAAGGGATTCCAAGTATCACGATCATAAAATCATTATTAGTCGACGGGAGGTAAATACTTTATCTCTTGTCGACTTCCTTTTCTATTCCTCATTAAGTTTGCCTCTTCTGTTATTCTGATAGTAAAATAGAGATTCTGATATCTTTAAGTCTGCTTTTTTCTTGTTTTAAAAACTCTGTTGTCTTGAGAAAGTGATGAAATAGCAAGTGATGGAGCATTAACTTGCCTTTAATTCGTTTCTTCATACGTGTACTCTTCATACGATGTTAACTTCGTCTTTGCAAATCATTAACTTCTTGTGAAGAAGAAGTTAGTTATAAGAAAATACGAAGTTAACTTCGTATAGTTACGAAATTCATTTTTATTGAAAATTCTCCTACTTTTTGCCTAACGGTTTCATTTATTGAACAAAAACTATAGAATTCTTTTCTGTAACATAGGTCAATATGAATCATTCCTGAATGTTATTTTGGAGGTATAGGATGCCTTTGCCGTTGCTTACTGATTGAAATTAGTGCATGTTTATTGAACTTGTGACTGGTGATCTGATTTATTTGGTGGAGATATGATATTGGTGAAAATGGAATCCTGGTGTTTTTTATAACAACTAAGTCAGTGGTCCGTAAATAAGGGATTCCTGAAGTTACTCAAAATACAATGTGACAGAATGCTTTTGGGAGTATATAGTTTCTAAACCTTTATAGATAGAATAATGAAGATTTTATTTTGTTGGATAATTTGTTTATTATCAGTATATTATGTGGTAAACGTAAAAAGAACAAAAAGAGTAAATTCTTTGGTAATTAACTGATATTCAGTAGTGAATGTGTTTCAAAAGACGTTCGTTTAATAGCACAAAGGTATAAACTAAATTTTGATGTACAAAATATTTTTAGATGAAAAAGTAAATATACTTCTTTATGTGCTGATTATCAGATAATAATCTGGTAATAAAAACAGCTTTTTACTTATTTTGCATGTGGTCTTTTATCTCCATAATTGATGTTTCAAAAGACGAACGTCTTTTGAAACATCAATTGATCGAATCCGTTCGTTTCCACCTAAAATAAGTCATAAAAAATCTTGCAGTTTGGCTGAGAAAAAGAGTCTCACCCAACTGCGAAGCATACCCGGACTTAAGTAAATCACTCAGGAATATATCCTTCTAAATGTCTCAACAACAAGAATATTGGTTCGCTGCCCGTACCCGTAAGGATCAGGAGCTTACTACTCGTGACGCATTAGAGAAAATAGGTGTCGAGTACTTTTTGCCGACCCAATTTGTCATTCGTCAATTGAAATATCGCCGGCGTCGTGTAGAAGTTCCTGTCATTCGTAATCTTATTTTTGTACATGCTACCAAAGAGTTTGCTTGTGCTATTGCCAACGAATACGGGGTTCGTCTTTTCTATATGCGTGATTTTGACACTAAGAGTATGCTTATTGTTCCCGATAAGCAGATGAAAGATTTTATGTTTGTCATGAATCTCGACCCTGCTGCTGTTATCCTCAACGATGATTGTTTCGCAGTTGGCACCAAAGTACAAGTTATCAAGGGAGATTTTTGTGGAGTTGAAGGTGAACTGGCCAGTCTTTCTAATCGTACTTATGTCACTATCCGTATTCGTGGCGTTTTATCTGCCAGTGTCAAGGTTCCTAAAAGCTACCTTCGCATTCTCGCACCGTAATCAGTAATATTTTATCATATAAAATGAATACTCTTATGACCCAGATTCATGAGCTGCAACATGTGGCTCACGAATTATTGTATTTGGGCGCTGACGGTTCTCCTATCTATACCGACAGTTTCCGTCAATTAAACACTGAAGTGCTTCAAAAATCTGATGCTTTGTTTGCTTTGAAAGGAGAGAATCCGGAAGAAGAAGCACGACTTTGCCTGGCTCTCTTGATGGGCTACAATGCAACAATCTATGATTATGGCGACAAGGAGTCTAAGAAACAGGTTATTCTGGATCGTTCCTTGCTTGTGTTAGAGTCTCTCCCGTCTTCTTTGCTCAAGTGTCAGCTTTTGACATATTGTTATGGAGAAGTTTTTGAGGAAGAGTTGGCAAAGGAAGCTCATGCAATTATAGATTATTGGGATAATAAAACTTTATCGATAGATGAACAGGAGGCTGTAGATATGCTGAAGATGATAGAGGAAAATCAGTATCCAAATAGTTCTATTGATTAATATTTGATCTGTAATCTATTATCATGAAAGGTATTGTTTTGGCTGGTGGTTCCGGCACTCGTTTATATCCGATCACTAAAGGAGTAAGTAAACAGTTACTTCCAATTTTTGATAAACCGATGATTTATTATCCTATCTCAGTACTTATGTTGGCGGGGATACGTGAAATACTCATCATCTCTACTCCTTATGATTTACCAAGTTTTCAGCGTTTGCTGAGCGATGGTTCTGATTTTGGAGTACGTTTTGAGTACGCCGAACAACCTTCTCCCGACGGTTTGGCACAGGCATTTATCATTGGTGAGAAGTTTATAGGCGGTGATTCTGTATGTCTGGTTCTTGGCGATAATATCTTTTATGGTAGCTTTTTTACTAAGATGTTGAAGGAAGCTGTAGCATCCGCAGAATTACAAAATAAGGCTACGGTTTTTGGCTATTGGGTTGAAGATCCGGAACGCTATGGGGTAGCTGAATTTGATAGGGATGGGAATGTCCTCAGCCTTGAGGAGAAACCTG
>NZ_JASCQK010000009.1:0-153796 GCF_040798045.1 Bacteroides sp. NGMCC 1.200775
AGCAAAGAAAGCAAGCTTTCTTCCTGATGCCCCTCGACTTGCATGTGTTAAGCCTGTAGCTAGCGTTCATCCTGAGCCAGGATCAAACTCTTCATTGTAAAAGTATTGTTATATATCCCAATAAGGGACAATATTAGCTCTGTTCAGGATGTCGAAAATTTATTGACGGTCATTTTTCATATACCTATATAATAAGTATTGACGGTTCTAAATTTACTTGTACTACTTGTATTGTTTATCAATTTTTCAAAGAACTCTTCTTTCGATTGCGCTTCGTTTCAAAAGCGGGTGCAAAGGTAAAAGGTTTATTTTAAAACACCAAATGTTTTTGGAAGTTTTTT
Source organism: Bacteroides sp. NGMCC 1.200775 (assembly GCF_040798045.1). NCBI lineage: Bacteria > Pseudomonadati > Bacteroidota > Bacteroidia > Bacteroidales > Bacteroidaceae > Bacteroides > Bacteroides sp. NGMCC 1.200775. The sequence goes on from NZ_JASCQK010000009.1 coordinate 342, forward strand.
TTTAAAATGTTTTCCCGGTCTGTTCTCTGGCTCTCTTAGCGAAAGGGAAAGGCACCGGAATAAACGCCTTTTATCGCGAATCGGACTGCAAAGATAACGAATTTTAATATTAAACTCCAAAGAAAAAGGAGATTATTTTTGTTGTTCGTTAAGGCAATCAATACGCACTTGCAACATGTCAATTTCAATCGGCTCTCCGTCTCTTGGAAAGCGGGTGCAAAAGTACGCGATTTACCAATACAAGGCAAATATATAAGGAAGTTTTTTTGAATAAAAATATAAATTTAGATGTAAAGGACTGAGGGAGAGGTAGGTTTTAAAACATACTTTTAAAAGAGGGGGAAAGGGAGAGCAAAGGGGGACACATTATTATAATATATAAGGGGGAATACTTGGAAAACAAGGAGGGGGGATTGATTGGGGAGGGAGGGGAATCTCTGTGTTGGGAACGAACCGCCAGGCGGTTTCAAATTTCTCCGGGGGGGATATGGGAAAGGGATTCTCAGGGGGCACCCGGATAAATGTGTAACTGGGTCAGCAGTTAAATATCATTGATAATCAGAAGAGTATATTTACCTGAATTTTATTCTTGATGTAAAGCCATTTACCCGGGCATGTAAAAGCATTTACCTCAGCATGTAAAGCCATTTACCTCGGCATGTAAAAGCGTTTACCCCGGTTGGTAAATGGAACCCGCATTCAAGGTTACGGGGGTACGCGCGTAAAGGCAGCGTCAAGGCAACGTATGCTTCGGACAGACCATGCTTGAGGGAAAGCGCCGGCGGAAGGAAAGGCGGGAGGACAAGGTAAAGGACAGACACCGTCTATTCAGGAAGGCGGGAGAAAGGGAATAGCGGACAGGGAATGGCGCGGACGGGGGCAAAGAATATCCCAAGCGGCAAATAACAAAGGACTTCCGGAAAAAAGCAGAGCATTTTCAAACAAACAAGCGGGGATATGAAAATGCTTTTTAAGGGGAAAACTGACAAGAAATAGAAAGTATACTTCTGAATACGAGGGAATTAAGAAAGATTTTCAAGCGATGGCAGAGGGTGGAAGATGGAAGATGAGGGTGGAAGATAAACGGGCTGAAAACGCGATCTTCCACCAGGGTAAATAAATGATAATCAGATAAAAAGATTGAAAAAGGTGGAAGATGGAAGATAGAAATACATTTCACGGATGAGAGGACAGAAAAGGCACTGTCCACGATTTTACCCCTATTCAACCGTATTCCAATAAAAAAGAGCATTTTCCGAAAAAACATATTAAAGAAAGATGCTTCACAATAAGCAAAATAAAAATTAAAACTACTCTCCTACATTGCAAACTATTTAGTTATATTTGCAATCTAAACATATCTTATACTATAGATAAAAGAAATAAGTCCGCTAAAAAGAATGCAGCCTAATCATCTTACTGGAAACACAGAAAAGCTTTTCAGACATATATTCTATATATTATGTAAGAATGCTCCGCTTCTCACAAACCTATGTCATTGCAGAAGAGGATGCAGAAAACATAGTGCAGGATACCTTTCTTTATCTGTGGGAACATCTGGACCTACTGAAAGACATAGAACATCTGGATGCCTTTCTTTTCACACTGATCAAAAACAGATGTTTAAACTTTCTGAAACACCAGTCGTATATTCAGGCTAAAACCTGTTCACTGAAAGCAGACGAAGAGTTGGAATATCAACTGAACCTATATGCTTTGGAACAGTTCGACGAAGCTGTCTCCTCCATTCCGGAAGTAGAAAATCTATTAAGCCAGACAATGCAAAAGTTACCTGAACGTTGCAGAGAAATTTTTCTCCTCAGCCGGATAGAAGGATTAAAATATAAAGAGATAGCCGAGCGTCTGAACATATCCGTCAATACTGTTGAAAATCAAATATCTATCGCATTACGTAAACTCAGATCAGAACTTAAAGACTATCTTCCCTTACTTGTTTTTATTATTTAGAAGATTTTTTTATATTTCCTTTGGTGGTAAATGCATCCCCGATTGTCTTTACTGTAAAACCACTCAAGGAACCATGAATGATGAACTAAAAAAATACTTCACAGGTGCCATGTCAGCCACCGAAAAAGCGGATTTTTTGAATAGACTCCGGAATAATCCGGAAGCTAAAAAAGAATTTGCACGCATGAAAGCTGTATGGGCCATCTCCGGACTCACATCACAGGAAGGAGACCGGGAAAAGACCGCAACAGGTATAGCTGAATTCGGCAAACGACTGAAACGACGTTCTATACGCCGCTTCCGTATCGGGCTTCTAAAGTATGCAGCCGCAATCTGTCTGCTGGTCACCACTACCTGGTTTATTAGCAACAGATATGCACAGATCGGACAAAAAGACTTATGTACAGAAATCAATGTCCCTAAAGGGCAGCGAGTCAACATGACTCTTCCGGACGGTACTTCCGTATGGCTAAGCCCTCAGAGTAAAATCAAAATCCCCAATGCATTCAACCGGAAGATCCGTACGGTAGAGCTAAATGGCGAAGGGTATTTTGAGGTGACCAAAAATGCCAAAAAACCTTTTATCGTAAAAACGCAACGGTTCAACATACAAGTATTGGGTACCCGATTCAACGTATTCGCTTATGCCGGAAAAGAGAATAAGTTTGAGACCTGCCTCGTAGAAGGCCGTGTGTTGGTCTATAACAAAACCAACAGGAACGAGAAGGTATACCTCAATCCTCACGAGAAAGTATCGTTGGTAAACAACCGCATGGTAGTGTCGACCTCTAACTTCGATAATGAAGAATACCTAAAAAGCGGCATCTTTAGTTTCCGTTCAAAACCCTTCGGAGAGATTCTGAATTACCTGACCCTGTGGTACAACGTACAGTTCAAATTCACCGGAGATGTGAAGCTGGATGAACGAATCTCCGGTAAAATCCGGCAAAGCGAGGATGTGGACAATATCCTGATAGCCCTGCAAGGAGTATACCACTTCAAATTCAAAAAAACAGATGACGAGCATTATGAGATTTATTAAATACCAATGTCTAACCTTTAAAAACAAATCAGCACTATGACTTAGATATTTTTCACCCCAACAATGGATAGTGTGACAAAAAAGGGTGAGCGCTACCAACACTCACCCCCGAAAGAGTCAATACTATCTTTTATCCATCTCGAAATAGACCTATAGTATTAATCTTTAAACGTACGACAAAGTTGTGAAAAAAAACTTGTTGCAGAAATGGTATGTCCATCAACAACTTGAATTAACACATATTATACGAATTATGAAACTGTCCGTGTTCTTTATATTCGTTTTTCTCTTTCAGCTCCAGGCTGGTAACGTAAAATCGCAGGAGGCTCGTGTAACTCTCTCCAAGAGTAGTCTGACTTTCGGTGAGTTAATGCGTGAAATCGAGAAACAGACTAATTATCTGTTCATGTATCGTGATGCCGAAATTGACCTTTCACAGGAAGTCGAGGTAAAAAACACCCATGCCACTGTAACGGAAATCCTGAAAACGGCACTCAGAAACAAAAAACTGACGTATAAGTTCTCCAATAACTACATTTCTCTGTATGTAGACAAAGAAAAAGCGTCCGAAACGACAATCACCCAGCAAGAGCGCAGAATCAAAATCAAAGGTGTGGTGATCGATCAGATCGGTGACCCGATTATCGGAGCCAACATTTCGCTGAAAGGGCAACCGGGAACAGGAGATATTACAAACATTGAAGGAAACTTCACGCTGGAAGTGCCAGAGAAATCAGTATTAGTGATTTCATACATCGGCTACCTGACTCAGGAAATACCGGTGAATGGCAAATCGTCTTTCAATATCCAAATGAAAGAAGACACTAAAACCCTGGACGAAGTAGTGGTAGTAGGCTATGGCTCACAGAAAAAACAGACTGTGACTGCTTCAGCCTCTACGCTAAAGGTATCTTCGCTCAAGAATGTACCTACTGCCAATCTGGCCTCCTCACTCGGAGGACGTGTCAGCGGGGTGTTGATCCAGCAAACCGGCGGTGAAGCCGGATACGATGACCCGACCATCATTATCCGTGGTTCCAGCTCACCTACCTCCTCTTCTCCCTTGATTGTAGTGGATGGTATCATCGGACGCAGTATGGCTCAACTCGACCCCAGTGAAATCGAGAGCATGACGGTATTAAAGGACGCCTCTGCCGTAGCCCCTTACGGTGCACGCGGAGCAAACGGTGTAATCCTTATCACTACAAAGCGTGGTAAAAGTGGCAAAGCACAAGTAGACTATAACTTCAAAGTAGGTTTTGGTACCCCCACCCGTATGCCTGAGATTGCCAGTTCTTATGATCATGCACGCTTCATGAATGAGGCTTGGCGCAACAAAGAAATGGATTTGGGCGAAGACCCGGGTATGTATGGCATTTATAATGAAGAGGAGTTACAGAAGTTCAGAGATGGTTCCGACCCCTACGGTTATCCTAACACGGACTGGAACAAAGAGGTATTGCTCCCTCGCGCCTGGCAACAGATGCACAGCCTGACGGCAAGCGGCGGTTCTGATAAGGTGAAATATTTTGCAGGATTCGGCTATGTGAAACAGGATGCCCTCTATGGTGACACACGTACCAATGAATCGACCTCCGGTTTCAACCGATATAACGCACGTGTGAATATAGACGCCAACATTGTGGACAAATACCTGAATCTATCGGCAGATATGGCCTATCGCCAGGAAGACAGAAACAGTATTGCCGGCAGTACTTCCGATGTATTCAATAATATGCACCGTAACCCGCAGACAGATCCGGGACGCTTTCCGGACGGCAACTTAGGTAAAGTGTCACTGGGTGTCAATCCTATCGGCCTGGCTACCGAAGGAGGTTGGGTCAAAGATCGTAAAAGTGTATTAAACACACGCTTCATGTTGGATTTCAATGTCCCGGAACTCGAAGGTCTGAATCTGAAGGGTATTTTCTCCTACGACAAAATATTCAACAGCATCAAGAGATGGACCACTCCGGTAGACTTCTATGTGTGGAACAAAATTACAGGAGAATATGACGGACACTCACCGAACCGCGAAGGTGCGGAACTGAAACAAACGTACTCTACAAGTCAGGCCATGACGTTTGAGTTCCAGGCAGCCTATAATAAAACCATTGGGCAGGATCATCAATTGGGAGCATTATTTGTATTCTCACGTTCGGAAGGAGCCGACGAAAACTTCTGGGCCTCACGTACCAAATATCGTATTTATTCCATCCAGCAACTGTTTGCCGGACCAGACAAAGACAAGGATAATAGCGGCAGTGCTTCCGAAACCGGTAAGATCGGTTCGGTATTCCGTCTGACCTACAACTATAAAGAGAAATACATGCTGGAAGCGAACGGACGCCTCGATGGTTCGGAAAAATTCCCGAAAAACAAACGTTATGGCTTCTTCCCTTCTGTATCGGCTGCCTGGCGTATATCGGCAGAACCTTTTATGGAACCCTTCTCGGAAGTGCTTAGCAATCTGAAACTAAGAACTTCATGGGGACGTGCCGGCACAGACAACATCGGACAGTTCCAATATATGTCTGCTTATGGTACAGGCGGCGATGCCGTATTCGGCGGTCAGAATCCGGAAATCGCTCCGGGATATACTGAGACCCGTTTCCCGAATCCTAACATTACATGGGAAACTTCTGAAATGTTCAATATCGGTATAGATGCCTCGTTCTTCAACGGAAAACTCAATCTGGAAGCGGATTGGTTCTATAAAAAGACAAACGACATCCTGCGTGAACGTACAGATATGCCGGCTATCCTGGGATATAAATTACCGGCTGCCAATGTAGGTAAAGTAGACAACAGAGGTATCGACCTGAACATTACGCATCGCAATCATCTGCGCGATTTCAATTATTCCGTTGCAGGTAACCTGACCTGGGCCAGAAACAAAGTGATTGACCTGCTGGAACCTGCCGGAGAGAAAAACAACCCGAGACAGCGCAGTACCGGACACTCCATGAGTCAGTACTTCGGTTACGAAGCACTGGGACTGTTCCAATCTGACGAGGAAGCCAATAACTGGCCTCAACCGCAATTCGGCAAAGCCAAGGCAGGCGACATTAAATACAAAGACCAAAACGGAGATGGCATCATCGACGCAGAAGATAAAATAGCTATCGGACGCAGCAATTATCCGGAATTGGTATACGGACTAAACCTGAATGCCGAATGGAAAGGTTTTGATGTAACCTTCTTCTTCCAGGGGGCAGCGTTGGCAGACTTTTACTACAATGGTTACCTGGCCTTCCCATACATAGAGGGACGCGGAGGAGCTTTGCTTGAACATCACATCGGTAACACCTGGACACCAGAGAACCCGAAAGCGGAATTTCCACGCCTGTATTACGGAGGCAACGCCAATAACCAGTTGTTTTCTTCCTTCTGGATGCGTAATGGTTCATACCTCCGCCTGAAGAATGTAGAAATAGGTTACGACTTCAAGAAACTGCTACTGTCCAAGGTATCCGAAATTCAAGGATTGCGTCTTTACTTCAGCGGTTCTAACCTGCTGACCTGGTCGCAAATAAAATATTTCGACCCTGAGTTGCGCTCTACTGACGGAAGTGCTTATCCTCAAATGAAAACCTTTGTGTTTGGTGCTAACATTACATTCTAAACTTAAAAATTGAAACGTGATTATGAAAAAGATAAATACAGCCCTGTTCTGCATATTTGTATTGCTCTTCTGTTCGTGCGATGTATTGAACAAAGCTCCACTGGACGAAATCGCCGACGATTCTTTCTGGTCGGACGAAACACTGGTGAAATATTACGTAAACGATCTATATAGTGAGATTTCCGTAGACGGACTGCAATTACAGGAAAACCGAAGTGACAATTCTGTCTCAGCACAACGGGATAAATATCGTGCAAGCTGGTTCAAATTCAACTATGATATGGTCAGCGCTTCCGCCCCTCAGGATGACGATGTATGGGAAGATTATTACGTAAAGGTACGTAAATGCAACCGTTTTTTCGAACGAATCGGTACGTCTACCATCGAAGAAAGCGAGAAGTCAAGACTTACGGGAGAAGTTCACTTCTTGCGTGCCATGTTCTATTTCGAAATGGTAAAGCGATATGGCGGTGTCATTCTACTGGATAAAGTACTCACCATGGAGGATAACTGGGAAATTCCCCGTTCGTCCGAGAAAGAATGTTATGACTTCATTCTGGACGACCTCAAAAAGGCAACCGAAATGTTGCCGGCGTCTTATGGTTCAAGAGAAAAGGGACGTGCCACCAAAGGTGCTGCTTATGCACTGAAATCAAGAGTGGAACTGTATGACAAACGCTACGAAGACGTGATCAAGAGTTGTGCCGAAGTATACAAACTGGGATATGAACTGGTAGATGGCACTACTCCGGAAAAATACCGTTCTATCTGGTGGACTACCAACAAAGATAACAAAGAAATCATCTTCGACATCCAATACAAAAGCCCGGATGTCTACAACAACATGATGGTGTGCAACATGGTGACGTATATCAACGATAAATATGGTGATCGCGGATGGGGCGGCCTCGGCCCGACCCAAGAACTGGTTGACGCATTTGAAATGGCAGATGGCTCACCTGCCACGCAATACTCACAGGCTCCCGCCGATCAGGTATTCGACATCAATACTTGTGGCATCTATGAAGGACGTGAACCAAGATTCTATGCCAACATCGTTTTCCATGGTTCCCAGATTTTCTTCAATGCAGATAAGGGTGCTGTAACTGTAGACCGCTATCTGATGGATACTCCTGATAAAGGCGATGGTTCACTTACCGGATACAATGTTTGGAAATGGATCGATTATGATAACTATAACTATCCGTACGCAGGCGCCAGCAGTCCGGACTTCAGTACCAACTGGATCATCCTCCGTTACGCAGAGATTTATCTGAATGATGCAGAAGCGCGCCTTGAGACCGGTGATGTAGAAGGTGCCCGGAAAGCCGTCAATGTGATTCGTCAACGAGTAGGCTTACCTGCGCTTACCGAATCCGATCCGGCAAAATTGCGTGAACTGATTCGGAAAGAGCGCCGCATCGAGTTTGCTTTCGAGGAACAACGTTTCTACGACGTACGCCGCTGGAAAGTCGGTCCCGAAACCCAAACGACCCTGCATGGAGTGCGCTTTGTCTCACCGACGGAATTTAAGATAACCAAAACAGACATCCGTACCTGGAATGACCGTTTGTACCTGACACCGATTCCTCACGGTGAAATTGTCCGCTCCAGCGTACTGACACAAAACCCGGGATATTAACGATTAATTTCATCACATTTTAAATATAGCATGATTATGAATAAAATAATTTCTATACTGATTTGCTGCTTTGTTGCCGGCTGCCTCTTTGTCTCGTGTGAACAACCCGACATACCGGACGTACCGAATTATGACAAAACGGAAATATTGACTTTTAAAGTGTATAACCAGGATAAAGAAGAGATCGGTACCCCTGTTATTCTTTCGGATGAAGGTATCGTCTCCATTACCGTAGAAAACGGCACTGACCTGTCCAACGTCTTTGCCACCTGCACACTCTCTTCCGGAGCCACCCTGTCCCCTTCACTCGGAGGCTATCAGGACTGGAGTGGACTGAGCAAAGAGTTTACTATAATTTCGGCCAGTGGTAAACGTTCAAAACCATGGACCGTGACTTTCAAAACCAAATAAATTCATAATGAAATATGTAATAATATTCATCCTCTGCATCTGCTGCTCCCTGCAGATGCAGGGTAAACTTCCTGCCTCAAAAGGCGGGAAGTCTAATCTCGCCCTCTGCCTCGACGGGAAAGACAATAACGTACGGACAGGTATGGGAATTCTGGAACCTTCGTGGACCTTGGAGTCCTGGATTAAAGGTAACGACTGTAAATGGGACAGTCTTGAAGTTATCATCGGAGGAGGTGAATACAGTGAATTGAACTGGGTGGACTATCTGCCTTTGGTCGTAAAAGAAGGCAAACTTCACTCTACCCGTGCCAATCTTTCGGTACCGGAAGCATTGGATGACCAATGGCACCATGTGGCACTGGCTTGTGACGGAAAGCAGACCATACTTTATCTTGATGGAAAACAAGTGGCCAAAGCCGATACGGCAATTTCCATCCTTCCCGGTGCTATCGGAGTTCACGATGTATATTATACTTTCGGCGGATTGATTGATGAAGTACGCATTTGGCGCAAAGCTTTACCGGAACAAACGATCCGTCAATGGATGAATCGCCCCGTAGAAGCCAGTCATCCCGCTTTTAAATCCTTGTGGGGATATTATAACTTCGACGACCTGAAAGAAGAAACATCCATCAATTGGGTAGGTAAAGGACATCAAGCTTACCATATCCGCAATGGGCGCAACAAATACAATGGAAAAGCTCCGCTGGCTTATGCAGTCCCTAACGATAATACCGCATTTAAAGAGTATGACGGAAAACAACAGTTATTCAATGCAGTAGTCATCCAAAGTGAATGGGATGTTGATCAAGGAAGCAAAGACGACCAGGCACTAAAACTGAGAATAGCCGTACAAGGTTCCCGGAAACCGCTGAAACTGACAGAGCTGAAACTCGATTTCACCGGCACGACCACTCTTGCAGATATTGAGCAAATCCATATTTATTCTACCGGAAGTGAGGCACGATCCGTGCAACGCAAAGAACTGTTTGGCAACGGGCATACCCCCGAACAGTCAATGACTCTCTGCCCGGAGCAGGGAGAAGAGATCCTGTTACAACCGGGGATCAACTATTTCCTTCTTACATTCGACGTCAGAAAAGAGGCAACTCCCGGACATACATTATATGCCTCCGTACCTTCTTTCCGCCTAAACGGAAAACAGTATATTCCCGAAACAGCTACCGAAGAGGTCCGTAAACAAGTGACTTGCAACAACCAAACACATTCCAATATAGTAAAAGTGCTTCAATGGAACATCTGGCATGGAGGTATTCATCTGGGTAACGAGGGGCAGCAGCGAGTATTCGACCTGATCCGAAGCACCCATGCAGACGTGGTCATGATGCAAGAAGCATATGGCATCCAACAAATGCTGGCAGATTCATTAGGGTATCATCTCAAAACCCATTCTCTTAAAGATAACCTGGCCATGTACAGCCGCTTTCCGTTGGAACCCATAGCATGGCGGGAACCCTTCAAATCGAACCCAGCCAAAATAACCTTACCAAACGGTAAGCGGATAATGCTTGTAGACTGTTGGCTCCGTTATGCCTACCGTCCGGAATATACAAGTGGTTACGCTGAGAAAGGACTGGATCCTTCTGTCTGGGTCGCTGAAGATTCCATATTGGCACTGCCCGATATCCGCAATATCTATACAAAGGATATTGTACCGAACCAGGAAACAGACATGCCGGTCATTATCACCGGTGACTTCAACTCATGTAGCCATCTTGACTGGACAGAACGAGCCAAACCATTGCATCACGGATACGGTCCGGTGGCTTTCCCCGCTTCCCGCTATATGTTGGAAAATGGTTTCAAAGATAGTTTCCGTGAGAAGAATCCGGACGAAGTTGCATATCAGGGAGGCACTGTTGCCGCCATCTACGGGCAAATGCAAATGTCACGTATCGATTTCATCTATTATAAAGGAGGGCTGAAAGTATTATCATCCAAAATAGTACGTACGGCTCCCGAGATAGATTATGTGTGGGCATCAGACCATGCAGCGGTACTTACCGTCTTTGAGGTTGAATAAAATGATAGGCACGGATCGTGCAGATTCCACAGAATCAAGAGTATCTGTTTATCTGCCACATCCGTGCCTAAAATAGATCAATACTGTAGAGCAGGCTACAATATAATGCGTTTATAGGGTTCCTTCTGATAATCTTTAATCTTTACTTTCCGCCAATCCCAGCTGCTTCCATTGCTTGGTGAAATAACTCCGGCATCCGGATATTTATTATAAAGATCGATTGTTTTTACTTTCTTTGGCAACTTCGGGAAAACGAGTGTCAACAACACAGAACGTCCTTCACAGCCTTCTACCCACAGTAATTTATTCATTTCAATGCCATGCGCCTCTTCCAGAATCGGATATTCATCACCTGTTCTGGAATCAACAAGACACAATCCCTTACCTATGACCAACCAATGACGGTCAAAATGAATAGGTATATTCAAGACAACCAACGTCTTCTCCGGTAAAGTTTCAATTTTCTGAATTCGAGACTTTCCGTCACCCCGGCGTGAAGAAACGGCTAATTGACTTGCATTAAGAGTTACTTCTTCCAATTTATCGGAACGCAGTGGACGCCCCTCTCTATCATACTCAGCTATTCGGGCGGCAGTCGGAAGGAAATCGTCAACTTTCAGATTCTCCAACCTCCATGAACTGCCATTGGGAGGTGTCAATCCCCTTTCTTCCGGGAAACAATCGCGGATACTAATCTTTTTTACCTTTCGGTCAAGAGGAGGAAAGACCAGTGTAAACTCCAGCATTTGCTTTTCTTGTCCCACAACCCAATAAGTCTGATTTAGTTCAATTCCGCGGGTAAGTGAACGAATCTTATAAACATCTTTCGTATCTTCGTCTACTATGGACAATCCCTTTTCGAACTGTAACCAGTGCCGGTCATAATATATCGGTATGGCCAAAGTAACGCGTGTATCTTCTTTCGTCCGTTCAATAAAGCGTACATATATACTTCGTTTATACGGTGCACGCGACAATACAACCTGATCTGCAGGTAAATCGACGCCAACAGTATAATCAGCCTCTTTTCCGTGCAGAGAAGTCTGATTCGGTTTCTCCTCCGAGAGCGTATCCAGCATTTTCGATACAGGAGTTGTAACCTTAGCAAGTAGTTGACTGGATCCGGATTTAACTAAATGCGCCTCTCCCGACTGTATGTAATGAACTATCTTTGGGGAGTCCAAAAGCAGAAAACACTTTTCATCACCTACGCTATCCATCTTTTTTTCGTTAGATACGACTTCGGGAGTTTCTGCTTTCATCGAAACAGATACCATCGGCAATACAGGTTCAATCAGAACCGGCTTTTCCGTAAAAGAAAATAAAGCCAATACACCCGCACACAAAGGAAGCAACGCTATTTTGCGCACTCCGGCGAAACGTTCTTTATATTGATGTTTCATCATGATAAATCGTTTTTTAATTAATGAATTATGAAAACCATTTGCAACCTTCGGGCTGTATCCCATCAACTCTTCGAATAAGATGCTTTGATATTCAAATAATTCAATCTCACCGGAAAGCAAACAACGGTCCACTTGAAATTCATGGAGAGCCCGCAGTTCACGCTTTACCAGCCAGACAAACGGATTAAACCAACATAAGATGGATAAACCTTCAATAAATAAAGTGTCCCGATAATGATGATTACGAATATGTGCCTTTTCATGGAGCAGAACTATACGCAACACTTCTCCTTCTAACTTCCGATTGATAAAGATCATCCGGTAAAACGAGAATGGTGAAACGACTTCATTGTTACGCACGATACAAATCCCATCAGCCTCCATCGTACAACTTCCCCAACGCTTCAAACGCCAGATACGTGCCATTTCTACCAATAAATGCATCAAAAGGACAAATACTCCCAATCCATATACAATCCAGACTATTTGCCAGTAATCCCACGAAGCATAAAAAGGCTCTTCCGCTATTTCTTCTTCCACTCGGGGTACAATTGCTTCACTAACCTCCGCCTGCACTGCTGCGAGCGTATCCGGTTGTATCCCATCATTTTCTACTTGTACCAATGAAGTCTTATCCATTTGTGTTTCTTGCTTTACAATCACCCGTTCCATCTTTATCGGCCGCACCACCTCCACCGGATAAACCGGGATGCGTACCACCGATACAGCTCCGGCCAGCAGTACCGAAAAAAGCAAATAATTCCGGCACTGGTTAAACGGGGCTTTTCGATCGAACAACAAGTAATAGCACAGCCATAACACAAATGAAGCTCCTATGAAACGAAGAATAGCCCATTCGCTACAATCAATATCGATCATACCTTATTCCTTTTTGTTTTCCTTCAACATTTCAATCAGTTCGTCGATCTCCTGTACCGACATCTTTTCTTTTTTGGTAAAGAACGAAACCATCGCCTTCACCGAACCACTGAAAAAGTTATCTACGACCCGGTTCATAAAACGATTCGTATAGCTCTCTTTTGAAACCAACGGATAATACTGATAATTCTTTCCGAAACTACGATAAGCTACAAAGCCTTTGTTTTGCAATACACGTAGTACGGTAGAAACTGTATTATACGCCGGACGCGGCTCTTCCAAATCCTGTAAGATTTCATTCACAAAAGCATTTTCTTTCCGCCAAAGCACCTGCATGATCTGGAGTTCTGCTTTTGTCAATTCTTTCTGTTCACTCATACCAAGTAATTTTAGATTATACTTCTATTCATCAAGTATTTGGGATACAACCTGAATGGAATGGCACAAATATATAACTATAAATATAGACACAAAACTATATTTATAGTATTTCACATTAAAAAGCAAGTATTTAACAATAAATAGATCATTTTATCCACATAATAAGAAAAGGCCACCTTTAAACAAAGGTGACCTCTCCATTTTAATCGAGCATAAAACGCAATTACCCCATCATTTCTTCGGCAGCTCCTTCAACAAGCAATCTACCGCAGCTTTCAATTGTGCATCTTCTCCCTTCAACGAAGCAGAAGGTTCATTATAAATCAGCACATCCGGTTCGAGTGTCTGATTTTCCAGATAGTTACCCTGCATATCCATGCAGCCTACCTGCGGAATACCAAATACAAGACTCGGATCAATCTGGCGTTCCCACCATACAGCTGTCATAGTTCCGGCTACAGGAGTACCTACCAGTTTACCGATACCTAATGTCTTATATACATAAGGAGTACCATGCGCATTACTGTAATTGTCTTCACAAACAAGCATACATGAGGGCTTCAGCCACTTATTGAACGGATCGCTACCTATATATTGTCCGCGAGGAACAAAACGCTGATATTCTTTGCCACTAAGGAGAGTCACCACATCGTCGTGCAACCAACCACCACCATTGTGGCGAACGTCTACAACTACGGCTTCTTTGTTACGGTAGCGCCCCAACAGTTCGGAGTACATCTTACGGAAACTCTGACTATCCATGCCCTTGATATGTACATATCCCAAACGACCGCCTGATAACTCTTCTACTTTCTTGCGATTGCGCTCTACCCATCGTTTATACAGCAATTCGCGCTGCGCACCGTAACTAATCGCCTTCACTGTCTCTTCAAAATGCTTTTTTGTAGCAGGATCGTAAACAGAAAGCAGCACTTTACGCCCTACTTTTCCTTCAAATAACGGGAAATAATCTTCTCCTTTTTTGATTGGAGTACCATCTACTTTTTCAATGATACAACCCGGCTTTACATCTGTTTTCTTCAAAGTGAAAGGACTCTGCTCTATGATTTCCTTTATTTTCAACCCGTCACCGGTATAAGTATCGTCATAAAATACCCCCAATGAAGCTGTAGGTAACGCCCCTCCTACACCAGAGTACCGAGCTCCGGTATGTGAAGCATTCAACTCTCCGAGCATCTCGCTCAGCAGTTCGGCAAAGTCATAATTATTGTTGATATGTGGCAGGAACTTTTCATAAGTCTTCTTATACAAAGGCCAGTCTACTCCCTGCAAATCCTTCACATAGAACTTATCGTCTACCTGCTGCCAAACATGATCAAAAATGTAAGCACGTTCACCACCCGGCTGATAGTCGAAGAAAGATTCAAATGCAATAGGCGTTGTCTTGCTACCGGCTATTTCAATTTTCTTCATACCTCCACCGGTACACATAAAGATATTCTCACCTTTCTTATCGGGCAACAGCGAACCGCCTCCGACACCTTTCAACAGAATCTTTGTTGAATTCTCTTTCAAATCGTGTTCCCACAAATCATAACCGCTTTCAAACGCTGCCAGATAATAGAGCTTATCACCTTTCGGAGTCAAAACAGCATCACCCATGAAAGAAGAGTTGACAGTCAGACGCACAATACGATCGAATCGATTATCAAGATCGAATTTCAGTGGCTTCACTTCCTCCTTCTTTTCTTCCTCTCCATCCTTCTTACCTTTGGCGTCTTTTTTCTTATCACCTTTTTTATCTTCTTTCTTTTTCTTCTCAGCTTTTTCTTTCTCAGCCTTTTCCGCTTTCTCGGCTTCTTCAAGCAAAGCAAGGTCTTCCTTATTCATGCGGAAACGATCGTAAGCATCTACATCAAAAAACATGATGTAAGCGTCATATTGAGCACCCCAGCTGCCATGACTACGGTATCCGGCACGGTCACTGAACCAGACCATTGCTTTGCCACCCAGAACCCATTTCGCATTTCCGTCTGAGTAACCGCTTTCGGTCAGATTATGCATTTCTCCCTTACCATCGGCGTTCAGCAACACAATATCTTTATTGTTCCAGCCACCGATACCAATAAATTCGGAAAGAATCCATTTACTATCCGGACTCCACTCAAACCACTGGTCACCATCACTGTACGAATACTGATATTGGGCATCCATTACCGTACGTACCTTCTTAGTTTTGAGATTGATGACGCGAATTGCCGTACGGTTTTCAAGGAAAGCAACTTCTTTTCCGTCCGGGCTATACTTCGGATTGAACGAAGCTATATCCGAATTGGTCAGACGTTCTTCTTTTAACTCTGTAGCATACGTGAACTGTTTCTCATCTTTCCGCACGATACTTGAAGTATAGAGCTGCCAGAGTCCTCCACGTTCCGAAGCATACACCAAGCTACGCCCGTCGGGTGCAAAATCGATTCCACGTTCCTGACAAGGAGTGTTCGTTATCTGTTTTGTCGTTTTATATTCTACCGAAGTCACATACACATCTCCTCTCAAAATGAAAGCAACCTCTTTACCATCAGGAGATACAGCCATTTCAGTAGCCCCACTGGTCTTTATCTGGCGAATCAAATCTTTATCATTTCTGTCTGACAGAATTTTCACAGATACTTTCTGCGACTTACCACCGGGAGTCAACGTATAAATCTCACCATCAAAACCATAACAAAGATTACCATTGGAAGCCATACTGAGGAAACGTACCGGATGCTGCGTGTGATGCGTCACCTGCTTGGATGCATTCGATCCCGGAATACGCTGGTAGATATTGAACGAACCATTCTCTTCACTCAAATAGTAGAACGACTTTCCGTCCGGTGCCCATACCGGTTCACGGTCTTCACCGATGAAAGTGGTTTGTTTTTCATAGCGTGGAGTCTGTCCAGGCTGAAGCATCCATATATCACGGGCAATCGGTGACTTCTGGTGCTTACGCCAGTAATCCTCATATCCTTTTTTATCTTGATAAAGAATAGCCCCTTCCTTATTAATGGAGATGCACTCCATCGGCATAGATGAAAACATCACAGGACGTCCTCCCGTAACCGGAATCTGATATATCTGCTGGAATTGTCCATTCGAAGGAAAACCGGCATCTTCGGCAGAAGGCATGATGTCGGCAGTAAATAAGAGCTGTCCCGCATCACTGAAAGCTACCGGAGTTTCACTGCCCGAGAAAGTGGTCAGGCGGCGAGGCTCGCCTCCTTCTTTCGACACAATGAATACATCCAGACTTCCCATACGGTCGGACGCAAATGCAATCTGTTTACTATCGGGACTCCAAATCGGGGTTGTATCAAAAGCCGGATTGGTAGTGATCTGTGTAGCTTTGCCACCGGACACCGGTACTATGAAAATATCACCTTTATAGGTGAAAGCAATGGTAGTTCCATCGGGAGAGATAGCACAATGACGCATCCACAACGGACCCTCTTGTGCCCAAAGTGCTCCGGCAAACAAAAGAGCCGCAGCACTCATGAAGAGTTTTCTCATAATGTATTATTTAAGTATATTAAAAAGCAAACCTCACAGCCCTTTTGAAAAGAGTTGTGAGGTCCGCATATTCTATTTTCAGATTAAGAATCCGGCATTCAAATTAGAGAGCACCAACTTCTTTCAGAGCTGCGTTAGTTCCATGAACAGCCTTTGCGCTTGCCGCAAATTTTGCTTTTTCGTCAGCAGTCAATTCCAGTTCAACGATTTTCTCGATACCGTTCTTACCCAGGATTACAGGAACACCGATACAAAGATCAGATTCACCGTATTCACCTTCAAGCATTACTGAGCAAGGAATCATCTTCTTCTGGTTGTGGATGATAGATTCTACGACATAAGCTCCTGCCGCACCCGGTGCATACCATGCAGAAGTGCCCAGCAACTTAGTCAGAGTAGCACCACCTACCATAGTAGAAGCAACTACTTCGTTCAGCTTTTCTTCGCTCAGCAGTGTGCTGACCGGCTGTCCTTTGTAAGTGGCCAGACGAGCCAACGGAATCATAGTAGTGTCACCATGACCACCGATCACCATACCTTCTACTTCGTTTGCATTGCAACCCAAAGCCTGAGACAAGAAATATTTAAAACGTGAGCTATCCAAAGCACCGCCCATACCGATAACACGGTTTTTCGGCAATCCGAGTGATTTCAATGCCAGATAAGTCATTGTATCCATCGGGTTAGAGATAACTACGATAATAGCATTCGGAGAGTATTTCAAAAGATTTTCTGCTACTGATTTCACGATACCGGCATTTACCCCGATCAGTTCTTCACGAGTCATGCCCGGTTTACGAGGAATACCAGAAGTGATCACAACCACGTCAGAGTTAGCAGTCTGAGCATAATCATTTGTGCAACCAACGATTGTTGTGTCGAAACCCAACAACTGAGCAGTCTGCATCATATCCATTGCTTTACCTTCTGAAACGCCTTCTTTTACGTCCAGCATTACTACTTCGTCTGCCACTTCATTGAAGGCCAGTACATTTGCACATGTAGCACCTACGTTACCTGCGCCTACTACGGTTACTTTTGACATAATACTTATATTTTAATAAAGTTGATAATTAGTTCGTATCGTTTTGGTGACGGCAAAAGTACAACGATAATCGAAATTAAAGAAATTTTTCCATAATAATTTTAGTTAAAGAAAAGTGAATAGACTGTGTTACTCTGTATTGAAATGATTACTTTTGCAGCGTTTTATCATTCAACCTTATAGAATATGAATAAAAAGAATCTGCTGATCATTGCCGTATCTGTTTTGGTGCTCGCGCTCATCGGTCTTACTTATCTGTTATTCTCCGAAAAACAGACTAACCGTGAACTGGTTCAGGAATTCCAATTGGACAAAGAAGATCTTGAAAATGAGTACACTCGCTTTGCACAGCAATATGACGAACTGAAACTGACTGTATCGAACGACTCTTTGGCAGACTTGCTGGCTCAGGAGCAGGTCAAGACGCAACGCCTGCTTGAAGAACTCCGTACGGTAAAGAGCAGTAACGCCACAGAGATAAGACGCCTGAAAAAAGAATTGGCAACACTGAGAAAAGTAATGATCGGTTACATCAATCAGATTGACTCGCTGAATAAACTGACCGCCCAGCAAAAACAAGTGATAGCAGAAGTAACGCAGAAATACAATGCGGCTTCACGCCAGATCAATAATTTGTCTGAAGAAAAGAAGAACCTTAATCAAAAAGTTACATTAGCTGCTCAGTTGGATGCAACCAATATCTGGATTGAACCTCGCAACAAACGTGGCAAAAAAGCTAAAAAAGTAAAGGATATCGTAAAACTGGCCATCGGTTTTACGATTGTCAAAAATATCACTGCCGAAACCGGAGAACGGACACTCTACATCCGGATAACGAAACCGGATAACGATGTATTGACCAAAAGCCCGTCAAACACTTTCCCTTATGAAAACCGTACGTTAGGCTACTCTATCAAAAAGTACATCGAATACAATGGGGAAGAACAAACTATTAACGTATTCTGGGATGTGGAAGAGTTTCTGTATGCCGGCGACTATCGGGTAGACATCTTTGCTGACGGAACGATGATTGGATCGCAGAAGTTCACATTGGACTAAAACTTTAAAACCATATACTTTAAAAGAGGATGCGCCAGAATGGTTACTAAGTAACCGGCTTCTGGCACATCCTCTTTTTTATTACTTCAATTCTATCTTATTGAATGTTTTCCATTTCAATAACTCATGATAGTGGTGATACGATTATTTTGTTCCCTTCCACTATGAATCTCGCAATTTGCAAATCATTCAAAACATTTAATATTTCCCCGACAGGAAGATGACGACTGGCAGAAAAATAAATCCGTTCCTCCAGCAAAGAATGGGAACAGAAAACAATATTTGTGTTATACCATGCCCCAATTTCCTGCATAACATATCTCAGAGTGACATTATCAAAGATAAATAGACCTTCTGTCCAACTCTTTTGCATACAGATATCAGCCTGAGAAATACAGATATCACCTACTCTATCCAGATAAACCTGTTCACCCGGCTTTATCTTACAGACTTGTGTGCTGGCTTTATCGCTGACTTGCACCGAACCTTCATACAGGACAACTTTAGAAGTAGTACCACATCCATAAGAATCAACATCAAATACCGTACCCAATACACGCGTCTGTAAACTCCCGGTCTCTACAATAAAGGGATGTAGAGCATCTCTTTGAACATTAAATCTCGCAGCACCTTCCAACATTACCTGCCGAAGATCACCGGTAAACACTTTCGGGTATTCCAGGCGGCTATTGGCGTTCAACAGCACTTCAGTACTGTCGGGCAAATAAATGGTAACAGTGGTAGCGGGTGGTGTTCTGACTGCAATGATCCCTTTAGCCTCTGTCATCACCAATTTATCAGGCGAATTTACAGAAGCAAACACTTCGACTTCTTGTGATAAAAAGTTTTCCCGGGACAAACCCAAAAACAAAAGTAATGCCACGGAAGCAACTGCTGCAAAGCCGAATAACAAAGTTCGGACTCTCTTCTGCCGTCGGCGAGAGGCAAATGCCTGCCAAGCGATTTCTGTCTCTTCGACAGAAGGCAGGTCACCAAGAGCCTCACCGAAAATATTTTCGAGCCTACGGGGGGCTACATCGTTTTTATTATCCTCTCTCTGTTCCATTTGTTTCCTCCTTTCCGTTCATTTCATTACGTAAAATCCGTAAAGCTTTCGATATATGTTTCTTCACCGTATCCGGACTTATTTCCAACCGTTCTGCCACTTGCCTATAGGTCAGTTTCTCCCAATAACAAAGTCTCAAAATGGTACGCGTCGGTTCGGGCAGGCCGTAAGCAATAGTTTCCGCTTGCCGTAACTGTGCCTCATGCTGTCGATATCCGGTATTCACATCCATCCGCGTAACCTCACGTAAAGCATCCAAATGCTGTTGTTCCACGCGCAGGTGCTTTAACCGATTCAGGCACGTATTACGTGTAGCTGTATAGAAATAAGCATTCTGCGTTTCTGCTTCCAGTCTATCAAAACATTTCCAAGCCTCTTCCATCACTTCGCCAACAATGTCCTTCGCTTCTTCCCGATCGCCCATTAACTGAATGGCATAACGCACCAGACGGGGATATATCTCCACAAACAATTGCCTGAAGCGTTCTTCCCGTGAAACATGTCCACGAAACCGGAATATCGTTAATTTTGCCATAAGCCGACAAAATTAGTGATAATTCTTTTATCAGGCAGATTAAAGGCGCTGCTTTTCACTCTGTCCCGCACCGGTACCTTTATACTTACTCTTAGTTGCATTAAATTTATAAGATATCTGAATACCCAAACGTTGATTATCATTATATGAACGGGTCAGTATATGACTTCTGACTCCATATCCATCCATATAATGATAACGGGTATGAAAAATATCATCGGCTGTAAGTGTTATCATCAGAGCATCTTCCAGAAATGATTTCGACAGACGGGCATTTACCGTACCCTCTCTGTGTCTCAAAGAATAACTTTGTTTGGCTGCTGTCGAAATATTCCCGTTCACATTCAAAAACCAACCATCAGGAAAAGTAAAACTATTGTCAAGCTCAAAATAAAACTGAGGTTCGTTCCAATGCTGGGTTATCCCCAAAGAACGAACATCGGCATCATAAAAATACATGCCTCCATTCAATTGCGGTTGCCAACACCCGATTTTAGGAGAAACATTAAAATTCATTCCATAAGTATCTGTAGTAGGTATGGAGGCCATGGTAAACAACAACACCCCCGGATGGGTTTCATCATTATAAGGTTTGAGGAACCTCGTATATAAATCCAATGTCCTATCAAAAAAGAGATTTACAAACGCCCATCTCGATCCGGCATCCAATATAAAGACATGGTGTTTTTGTGGAACCAGTAAGGGATCTCCGCTACGATACATATATTTACTTGAATATGTAATTGAGCTTGAAAGCATGTGATAGTCGGGATTATTCCTTATTAAGCGATAAGAAAGGGATGCATGCCAGCCTTTATCCTCATATCCTACTAAAGCGACAGGGACTATATCATTATACACCGGACTTTGTTCATCTTGATGAACCCCATATTCATAATAATCCGTTTTTTGATGTTCATAACGCAGCCCCACATCAAAATTGAATTTATCCAAGTGCAGCGAGTAATCGGCAAACACAGAATAAATAGACTGTTTGATATGATCATCGGCGTTGTCAGAAAAACCACTTTGAACAAATATGTCGTGTCTGTTCGTAAACGTTTCCTCCGTACCCAACGACAATGTCCCTTTTCCGAAAGAGCGTTTTACAACCATACGCATAGCATACAAATAGTTTCGGACTTCATTTTCTGATTGGGCAGCTTTATCATCGTTGTTGAGAACTTCATTTGTGGAATTATTCTTTCCCAATAAATAATCAGCATTGAAATCCACATTCCATTGACCGAACGCTCCATTATAGTATCCATTCACCGAATGAGTCCAGGTAGGATAAGTATGTGCATACTGCGAAGAAGATATTTCTTCTGTCTTTTCACCATCCTTATACACAAAATTGTTGCCAAGGTTAGTCTGATTCACAGAACCTACATTCGTACCCGGCATATAACGAGCACCCAAAGAATTCTTGTCATCTAACTCATAGTTGAAACCTACCTCACCGGAGAAATAAACGGCTTTACGAAAACTGGTAGTTCCTCCTCGGACCTCCCATCGGGAAGAAGCGTCAGTTTCCTGATTTAAAATTGATTCCTGGTAATAATTTCCATGTTTCAAGTCACCTTTCACAAATAGATCCAATCCACCCGTACGGTAATTCAAATATAGATTCTCACTGGCATTATAGTCATGTCCCTGAGAAAAAACACCTCGAAAGCCGCCGCTTATCCCTTGTCCTCGCTGACGGATCGTACGGATACGAATGACTGAAGATACATCCGAACCATATTCCACTCCTGGTGTAGTAATCACTTCCGCCGATAAAATATCGTCAGCACGCAAACGCTCCAATTCTCCCTGATCACGTACCTTACGGCCATTGATATAGATAACAGGAACTCCATGTCCCAGAACCATGTATTCCCCCACCCCTCCCGTTACAAAAGGGAGATGGGATATCATTTCCGCAGCAGAGCCCATTTTAGCTAAAGGAGTACCAACGACATTAGCCAATAAACCATTATCTTTATGTACTATTAAAGGATGATCGACACTAATAACCACTTCTTTCATTAATTGGGCATCGGAAAACAAACATACTTTATTCATTGCACCGCAAGGTTGGACTTTGGTCTGATAACCTATATAAGACGTTTTCAAAAGATAATCTTTCCCTTCTTCACCCGGTATCCGGAACGAACCATCCTGATTCGTAACCACTCCGCTCACAAATGTGGAATCAATTCTATTCAGCAGTAGCACATTGGCGCAAACCAAGGGGTTATGTTCCTCGTCATAAACCGTACCTTGAATAATTACCAGACGTTTGTCTATCCCCGCTTTCTGAATAACAAAATAGTTTTCTCGTTCTTTATAAATGAACGGGGTATTTTTCAGAACGATGGAAAGTGCTTCCGATTCGTTTTTTTGATGAATAGAGGCAGTAACATGGTAAGTCTCAGTCTCGTTATAGGAAAAAATAATATGCTTCTCCCCTGCTTTCTCAATCAATTTCAAAACAGCAGGCAGTGGCTTGTCTCTAAGCTCCAACGTGATTTGACCGGCATTCTGAGCCGAAAAAGGATATGCGCACAATAATAATATCACAGCCATCCAGCCTCTTCTGTCGTGTATTCCCCAATTCATTGTTTTTCTATTTTTTAATTAGTTGTTTATTATACTACAACCAAAGTATGCAATCGGGTACGCAATATTACGAAAAAAATAAAGTAGCGACAATCATACATAAATTAGAATATTCCAAGATGTTTCATAGCCTTGACAATATTCCTCAAACCGGTTTGTTTCGGAGAATGTTCAGGTATCAGTTTCATTGACAGTACATGCATTCCTGCCATCCATAACAGGAGACAATATTCCATGAAAGTATGCAAAGACATAGCAAAAAAAGGTAAGAGTACAATGGGTGCTATATCGGCTTTAAACTTCATTTATTGTGTATGAAAGAGGAGAGATTGTCAACGTTGTGCTGACCGGGGCCAATGTTGACGATCGAAACAAAAATGTAATTGATACGCTGACAAACAAGATGTTTGGAAAGCTTTATACCGACAAGGGGTCTCTCTCAATCACTTTTTGGGAAACTTTTTAATGATGGCATTCATATCGTCACCGGTCTTCGTTCAAACATGAAGCAACGCTTGATTTCGATTTATAACAAACTAATGTTACGTAAACGGAGTATTATCGAATCACCCAACGATGCATTGAAAAATAAAAACAATTTATACACATTCACCACCGTAGCGTACATAATTTTCCGATGAACTTGCTTTCTACAATGGAGGCATATTGTTTTTTCAATGTCAAGCCGGAGGTTAACTTCGACTTTGACATAGCCCCATCAGACGGACAGCTTACCATTTGGAATTAAGTCAGTAGAACAATAAAGATTCGGGCGACCATACTTTGGCCGCCCGAATCTTTATTGTCTTGTGATTTTGAGGATTAAAAGGAAATCTTAACCCGAACTCGCGTTCAATAGGGAGTTTACGTAAAAAAACTGTCTTTATAATAAATCAATATTAAACCTGCTTCATATATATTGAAAGAATGATAAAATATTAACTTCTTTTTCATGTTTCGAGTTGAGTACGGTTTTAGTATGAATTGTATTATATGTAACATGAACTATTAGTTTTTGATAGATTCTAATTAAAAACAGACGAGTGATTGTGATTAAGAAAAATATTATAAACAGAAAAACAGACATGAAAAAAGTGAAAATCAATTTATTTTTATTTCTTTTTTTCTCTATCATCTTAGAAGCATGCTCCGACGATTATGCAACTTACAACAATGAACCCACTAAAAATGTAACAACAAGAAACGTCAAAAGCAAAGAACAATATATGGAGCGATTTGCTGAAATATTATCAAAAGCCGTTTTCGAGGAACAAAGTGTCAGGCACTTTTTAAAAGAGGAAGCTTTAAAGAAAATAGATAACGGATATAATATTTTTTATCCCATTGCCAGAGATGGGCAAATAAACAATTGTTCTTTCCGAGATATATTAATAAAGTACGCCAAAGATAAAGAGGAAATAGAGAACATCGAGACAAATGTACCTTTACTAAATATCCACATACCAGAATACGGGAATCTTTTAATAAAAGACATGGATGATGGAGACTTTGAAGTACCGGTTCTATTAGATAGGACATTATACTATAATGGAGTCATAGTAGATACAATTGCTGCTAATGAAATACCTGGATTTAATTTGTTTGTAGTTTGTGAAAGTGCCAGTATAAGAAAAAAACATATACAAACTCGAAATCTTTCAGCTTACCCTTTAAATGAAAATTATGAATTTGTTGATCAGTCTTTTGATCCTACATACTCCGAGAGGACTGCAGGAGTAACACGTGCTTCGGCATATGAAGAGCTTAGTGAAAAATATAAAGATGAAGGCTATGTCCCAATAAAAGATATAGATCCATTGTTGGTGGCAGCCTATAATAAATCCTCCCAAAAGCCCAGGGCGACGAGATCACTTATGTACTATGGCTTAAATAGTATAAGCGAAACTCCCAAAGAAATTCGTCCAGATATCAAAGATTGTATTTTTAGATTTAAGATTGCAGCAGATGCGTTTTCTCGCTTGGAGGATATAGCAACAGGGCAAAACAAGCCATTATTCTATGATAAAGTACAGCAGAAAAAAGGCTCTTTAAGCAGAGAAGAAGTTTTAGGACGTATCTTAACGGGAAGAGCTTTCTGTTTTCTTTTCAGGATCGAAGGAAGTGTAAACGGAAACAACGTAATATCTGAAGGAATGAAGATTTATGTTACCCCTGAAAAATTATTCAATCTTAAAATCAATGAACATAGAAGACATAAAACGATGTTTAGACGTACAAAGTATACCTATACAATTGATAGAAATGGTATTAAGTCCAAATGGTTCTATCCTTTAGATTACGGACACGATACAAGATTGAATGAATGGAACATAGCTAAAGATCCCATTAACAAAAAGGTTGTAGTATATCTTATTAACCCGGATGAAGGAACAACCGCAAAAATCACAGAAACATATTCTTTAACTTATATATCCAATAAAGGAATAGATGGAAGCATTTCTGCTCCAATCATTAAAGGAATCACCCTAGGAATAAATGGAAAATTAGATAATACAACGACAACTCAAAAGACAGTAACAACAGAATATTCTATCACCTAAAGTAATGAACGTATTGACGAGTTCTACTTTGATTTTTTTAATGACTATCCCATTGAATCTGTTTTATCCAATAACGAGTACGTAATTCCTATTAGAAAAGGTAAAGGAATAATAGAAACAAGTATTTTACCAATATCAAATAGTTTCTTTACATTTAAACGATTTAAAAGATGAAAAAACAAGTAACTTTCTTTATCTGCACAATTATTTTGTTGGCTTTGTCGTCTTGTCATAAGGAAGCAGATTATTCTTTAAATAATTCAATCTGGATACATCAATTTCAAGCTGAAGAACGGGTAGAAGGTGGTGTAAAAGCAGTAGGACTTTTCTTCGGAGCAAAAACAATTGAAAAGTATAGCCTTGATAAAGACTACAAAGCATTAAAACTTTTGAACACATTTAACTATGTAAAGGAAGGTAATGAAATTATAATCAATGGTGCATTCAGACAAACAGTGGGAGATAATTATCTTACTTTTGGTGATGGAATGTACTATCGTTCAGAAAAAAGCAAGGGCTCTTTTTTCCAAAAGTAATAAAGAAGGAGGGAGCAATTAAGAATAGGTATTGAAGGAGCAGAGAATAAATAATTCCTCTGCTCCTTTTAATTAAATATTCGTACTACTGCCACTTTTGATCCGAACCATATCAGTAAATCGGGTAAATACCCCCTATTGGGTTGCTCCCGGTCCAGTTATGCGAAGATGCTCAAAACGCAATCTGGAAATCTCCAGATATAAGAATAAAAAGGTTATTGTCTACTATTGCCACGAAACTTTCCTTTCTGCTTCTCTGTTCGTGTTATTGAAAAACAGAAACCTTAAATAAGGTTTTTGAACCAGTAAGCTAAATACCAATTCGCAATAGTTGTTTATTATACTACAGCCAAAGTATGCAATCGGATACACAATATCACGAAAAAAATGATTCGGGAAGACAGGATCAATCCATAGTTGATAAATAAGCAAGTATACAGGCTTTCAGCCTGCTAAGTCTTATTGGATAGAAAAAGACACGATGATACTTAAACAGATGAAAGACAAGACATTCAAAGCACTAAACTCTTGCTGGGAAAAGACTTGCTTTAACACAGTGTTAAAGCTTGCTCTTTAGATTCAAATAACAAGTCATTTAAATGCAAAAGGCTTGTTATTTGCATTTGGAAAAGAAGAAGCCCCAGAATGCGATTAACAATGTTAATTGAAAAAGCGAGAATACATCGCCCGGTATTCAAACATCGGGCCTAAATAACAAAAAAAATTAAATCGTTTTGCTTTTTAAGATTAACCCTTTATATTTGCATCGTTGTTTATGCAATTATTGTTTCTTGTCCTAACAAGGATAACAAGAACAAAACCGGATAAACAAACAACCCGCAAGCATTGTTCTTTAAAATGAAGTATTACCTTTATAATGTATAAGATGCGATGAAAAAAATCCTGTTTCTGTTTTTTCTCCTGACAACTACTTTCTCTCTGAAATCACAGGGAATCCTATCCTTAGATAGTTGCCGTGCATTGGCCATTGCCAACAACAAAGAGTTGTTGATAAGCGGAGAGAAAATAAATGCTGCACACTATCAAAACAAAGCAGCTTTTACGAACTACTTACCCAACTTCTCTGCTACAGGGGCCTATATGCGTAACCAAAAAGAATTCTCGCTGCTCAACAGTGATCAGAAAGCTGCCCTATCGGGCTTAGGAAACAGCATAAGCGGACCACTGCAGCAGGCTGCACAAGTCATCGGACAGCTCCATCCTGAACTGGCCCCGGTTTTGTCGCAACTGGGAGGGGCTATCGTACCGGCCTTGAACGAAGCCGGAAGTTCTATTGTAGACGCATTCCGTACCGATACCCGCAATGTATATGCAGGGGCCATCACCCTGACACAGCCATTATACATGGGCGGCAAAATCCGGGCATACAACAAAATCACTAAATACGCTGAAGAGTTGGCTCGCCAACAGCACAATTCGGGTATGCAAGAGGTGATTCTCAGCACGGATCAGGCCTATTGGCAGGTTATCTCGTTGGTCAACAAGAAAAAACTCGCGGAAAGCTACCTGAAGCTATTGCAGAAACTGGACAGTGATGTAGAAAAGATGATTGCCGAAGGGGTAGCCACTAAAGCGGACGGACTCTCGGTTCGGGTGAAGGTAAACGAAGCCGAAATGACACTGACAAAGGTTGAAGACGGACTCAGCCTTTCGCGGATGCTACTGTGCCAACTGTGCGGCATCGATCTGAGTACCCCCATCGTATTGGCCGACGAAGACATCGACGACATTCCGTTAATGCCTGTTACTACCGACTTTGAGGTTGAAACAGCCTATGCCAACCGGCCTGAAATACGGAGCCTGGAACTGGCAACCAAAATTTATCAACAAAAAATAAACGTAACCCGCTCCGAGCATCTTCCGTCTTTAGCACTGATGGGAAACTATATGGTTACTAACCCTTCCGTATTCAACAGCTTTGAAAATAAATTCAAAGGAATGTGGAATGTAGGCATCATGCTTCAATTACCCATCTGGCACTGGGGAGAGGGCCTCTATAAAGTAAAGGCAGCCAAAGCAGAAGCACGCATCGCTCAGTATCAACTGGAAGATGCCAAAGAAAAAATAGAGTTGCAGGTCAACCAATCGGCCTTCAAAGTGAACGAGGCAGCAAAGAAACTGACCATGGCGAAAAAGAACCTTGAGAAAGCTGACGAAAACCTGCGCTACGCCACCCTTGGATTCGAAGAAGGAGTAATTGCTCCAAGCAACGTACTTGAAGCCCATACTGCCTGGTTGTCGGCCCAATCGGAAAAGATCGATGCACAGATTGATGTGAAGTTAACAGAGATCTACCTGCAGAAGTCATTGGGAACACTGAAATAAAATGAATAAGTAAATTTAGAGAAAGCCAATCTCAATCGTAAATCGTAAAATCGTAAATAAGATGACATCACAAAAATCACAGAACAGCAATATGCTGCTTGCATTCCTCACTCTGCTGGGAGTTATTGTACTGGTTGCAGTTGTCGGTTTCTTCATGCTCCGCAAAGGTCCGGAAATTATTCAGGGACAGGCCGAGGTGACCGAATACCGCGTTTCGAGCAAAGTTCCCGGACGCATTCTGGAATTCCGTGTGAAAGAGGGACAAACAGTACAAGCGGGAGACACTCTCGCCATACTGGAAGCTCCGGACGTAATGGCAAAAATGGAACAGGCACGTGCAGCTGAAGCCGCTGCTCAGGCACAAAACGAAAAAGCAATCAAAGGGGCACGTCAGGAACAGATCCAGGCAGCTTATGAAATGTGGCAAAAGGCGATAGCCGGTGTTGATATAGCAGAGAAATCATATAAGCGTGTTAAAAATCTGTTCGACCAGGGAGTCATGCCTGCGCAAAAACTGGACGAAGTCACTGCGCAACGTAATGCAGCCATCGCCACAGAAAAAGCAGCAAAGGCCCAATATACCATGGCTAAAAACGGTGCCGAACGTGAGGACAAAATGGCTGCCGCCGCTTTGGTAGACCGTGCCAAAGGAGCTGTTGCCGAAGTGGAATCGTACATCAAAGAGACTTATTTGATTGCTCAGACAGCCGGAGAGGTTTCTGAGATATTTCCCAAAGTGGGCGAGCTGGTAGGCACAGGCGCACCGATTATGAACATTGCAGTGATGGATGACATGTGGGTGACATTCAATGTGCGCGAGGATTTATTGAAGAACCTGACAATGGGATCTGAATTTGACGCTATCGTGCCCGCACTGGACAACAAAACGATTCGCCTGAAAGTATACTACATGAAGGATCTGGGTACTTACGCTGCCTGGAAAGCAACTAAAACTACAGGACAGTTCGATCTGAAAACTTTCGAAGTAAAAGCTACTCCGGTTGAAAAAGTAGACAATCTGCGTCCGGGAATGTCAGTCATCCTTAAAAAATGAAAGAAAGAGAAAAGAAATATATAGCCCTCTGGCTGGTCATGAAGCGCGAATGTCGCCGTCTTGTGTCCCGTCCGCTCTATCTCTTCTGCATGGTGATAGCCCCGTTATTCTGCTATATTTTCTTCACCACGCTGATGGACTCGGGGCTGCCCACCGACATGCCTGTCGGCGCTGTCGATCTGGACAACTCAACCAGTTCGAGAAATATCCTCCGCAATTTGGATGCCTTCGGGCAAACGGCTATCGTGGCCCGTTATGGAAGTGTGAATGAAGCCCGCACTGCAATGCAGGAAGGCAAAATTTATGGGTTCTTCTATATTCCCAAAGGGTTGTCGGCCGATGCTCAAAGCCAACGACAACCCAAAATATCTTTCTATACCAACAACTCGTACCTGATTGCCGGCTCACTGCTTTTCAAAGACATGAAGATGATGTCCGAGCTTGCATCAGGGGCAGTCAGCCGTTCGGTACTGTACGCTAAAGGTGCAACAGAGGACCAAGCCATGGGATACCTCCAACCGATAGTCATCGATACACACCCGATACAGAATCCATGGTTGAACTACTCGGTCTACTTGTGCAACACCCTTGTACCGGGAGTACTTATGCTGATGATATTCATGGTAACGGTATTCTCCATCGGCGTGGAAATCAAAGACCGTACCGCACGTGAGTGGTTGCGGCTGAGCAATAACTCCATTTATATCGCATTGGCAGGTAAACTTCTTCCACAAACGGTAGTGTTCTTCATCATGGGTATATTTTATAATGTATACTTGTACGGATTCCTGCATTTCCCATGCAACAGTGGCATCCTCCCTATGCTGCTGGCCACTTTGTGCCTTGTACTGGCTTCACAATGTTGTGGCATCGTGATGATAGGCACTTTGCCTACACTCCGCCTCGGATTGAGTTTTGCATCATTATGGGGAGTCATCTCTTTCTCCATATCGGGGTTCTCTTTCCCGGTAATGGCTATGAATCCGGTATTGCAGGCATTGAGCAACCTGTTCCCACTACGGCATTACTTTCTCATTTACGTAGACCAGGCACTCAACGGATACAGTATGGCTTATTCCTGGTCCAATTATATGGCGTTATTGATTTTTATGTTACTTCCTTTCTTCGTGGTTCACCGGTTGAAGGAAGCTTTGATATACTATAAATACATGCCCTAATGAAAGATATAAAATTAAAAGATAAAATAACACAAGGAGTCAACGACCTGTTTTATATCTGGAAACGGGAGTTTGGAACCACCTTCCGTGACCAGGGAGTATTGATTTTCTTCGTACTCGTGCCATTGGTATATCCGTTGATTTATAGCTTCATCTATACCAACGAAGTGGTGCGCGAAGTGCCCGCAGTGGTAGTAGACGATTCACGCTCTTCACTCAGCCGCGAATATCTGCGCAAAGTGGACGCCACTCCCGATATAGAAATCGTAGCGTATTGTGCAGATATGGAAGAAGCCAAACAAATGCTGAAAGACCGTCTGGCTTATGGCATCATTTATATCCCCAAAGAATTTAGTGATAACATAGCACAAGGTAAACAGACTCAGGTAAGTATTTATTGTGATATGAGCGGACTGCTATATTACAAAAGTATGCTTCTGGCTAACACAGCCGTATCTTTAGACATGAACGAAGATATCAAAATAACCCGTTCGGGCAATACCACCGACCGCCAGGATGAGATCACAGCCTACCCCATCGAATATGAAGACGTGGCAATGTTCAATCCGACTAACGGTTTTGCCGCTTTCCTGATACCGGCAGTACTGATCCTGATTATTCAGCAGACTTTACTGTTGGGTATCGGACTTTCTGCCGGCACCGCCCGCGAAAACAACCGCTTCAAAGATCTGGTGCCCATTAACCGGCATTACAACGGCACGCTGCGTATTGTAATGGGTAAAGGACTAAGCTATTTCATGGTCTATTCGCTCGTATCTGTTTACGTACTTTGTGCGGTTCCCCGCATGTTCAGCCTCAACCAGATCGGACAACCGGGTACATTAGCGTTATTTATCCTTCCCTATCTGATGGCTTGCATCTTCTTTGCCATGACTGCGTCCATTGCCATCCGTAACCGGGAAACGTGCATGCTGATATTCGTCTTCACGTCTGTTCCGTTACTGTTTATTTCAGGAATCTCCTGGCCGGGAGCAGCCATACCGCCGTTCTGGAAATATTTCTCTTATATATTCCCGTCTACTTTCGGCATTAACGGATTTGTGCGGATCAATAACATGGGGGCGACACTGAGTGAGATCCCATTTGAATATAAAGCGTTATGGATACAAACGGGATTCTACTTCCTGACTACCTGTTGGGTATATCGCTGGCAGATCATCAAGAGCCGTAAGCATGTCATTGATAAATACAAAGAAATGAAAGGCAAAGGAAAACCTATTCTTTCATAATCACATACACATATTTATTCCGGATTTATCCGGAAATACCTGCTATTGCAATTCAACCCGAAAATATATCGGACAGCTATTGTCTGAAACAAAGATAATTAGTACATTCGAGGCGTTTATATTTTCAAGTGGAAGATGTAAACACAACACATACAATAATAAAACACATGTTATGAAAAGAAAAATGATGTCCCTTTTGCTCGCATTGGCAGTAATAAGCGGAAATAGCGTGTACGCTAAAGTGATTGACATAATGTCTCCCAACGGAGCCATTAAAGTATCGGTAGATATCAAGGACCGAATCTACTATTCAGTGTCTTATGATAACAACCAACTATTAAAGGATTGTTATCTCAACCTCCAACTGCAAAATGAAACACTGGGGGACAATCCCAGGCTGCGGAGCACGAAACGTGGAACCATTGACGAAAGTGTGAAACGTGAGATACCTTTTAAAAATGCTATTGTAAAGAACCACTGTAACACGCTGAGGATGAACTTCAGCGGAAACTATGCCGTTGAGTTCCGGGTATTCGATAACGGTATGGCTTACCGTTTTGTTACAGACAAAAAAGAGGATAACATTGTAATGGGAGAAGATTTCGCAATTAATTTTCCTGCCAACTACAAAGCCCACTTATCACAACCGGATGGTTTTAAAACCTCTTACGAATATCCATATACTCATATAGATACGGAAAACTATGCTGCCACCGATCGTATGAGTTACCTGCCCGTACTGATAGAAACGGACAAAGCATATAAAATCCTGATATCCGAAGCTGACCTATTCGATTATCCTTGTATGTTCCTCAAAGGCACCGGCAAGAATGGGATGCAATCTCTTTTCCCAAAAGCACCTTTGGCATTTGGCGAAGATGGTGACCGTAGCCTCAAGATCACTAAAGAAGCTGATTATATTGCCAAAACAACCGGAAAGCGTTCATTCCCCTGGCGAATGATGGTAATCTCAAAAGAAGACAAAGAGATTATTGAAAACGAAATGGTATATAACCTTTCCACTCCTTGTGTCCTTGAAGACTACAGTTGGATCAAACCGGGGCAGGTGAGCTGGGAGTGGTGGCACGATGCACGTCTCTATGGGGTAGATTTCCGTTCCGGCTACAACATGGATTCGTATAAATACTACATTGACTTTGCTTCCAGATTCGGCATCCCCTACATCATCATGGATGAAGGCTGGGCCAAAAACACACGTGATCCGTTTACTCCCAATTCTACTATCAACCTCCCTGAGTTAATTCAGTACGGAAAAGAACGAAACGTGAAAATCGTACTCTGGCTACCATGGCTTACCGTCGAGAATCACTTCGATCTCTTTAAGACTTTTGCCGACTGGGGCATTGCGGGAGTAAAGATAGACTTTATGGACCGCAGCGATCAGTGGATGGTAAACTACTACGAACGTGTAGCCCAAGAAGCAGCTAAACATAAACTATTTGTGGATTTCCATGGTGCCTTCAAGCCTGCGGGACTGGAACGGAAATATCCGAACGTACTCTCTTACGAAGGTGTATTGGGCATGGAACAAGGTGGCAACTGCAAACCCGAAAACAGTATCTATTTACCCTTTATGCGTAATGCTGTGGGTCCGATGGACTTCACTCCGGGGTCAATGATTTCCGCTCAGCCGGAAGACAACCGTTCTACCCGCGCCAACGCCATGGGCTCAGGAACACGTGCTTTCCAAATGGCTCTTTTCATCATCTTCGAAAGTGGTCTGCAAATGTTAGCCGACAACCCGGTTTACTATTACAGGGAACTTCCCTGTACCGAATTTATCGCAAGTGTTCCCGTCACCTGGGATGAAACCAAGGTCCTTTATGCTAAAGTAGGTGAAGCAGTCGTCGTAGCCAAACGAAAAGGAGAACAGTGGTTCATCGGAGGTATCACCGGCAATCAACCACAAAACATCGAGATCGACCTTGGATTCCTTCCGGCAGGACAATCATTCACATTAACCTCATTTGAAGATGGCATTAACGCTGACCGTCAAGCAATGGATTACAAGAAAAAGGAGTCTACCGTGAACAATCAAACCCGCATGACATTGAAAATGGTACGCAACGGGGGATGGGCCGGAACAATTAAAATGAAATAGAATATAAATCAAGTTCACCACAGAGTGACACAGAGTCCCACAGAGAAACTTTTTTCATAAATATTCCATTAACAAGAGATGAAGACTCTGTGTCACTCTGTAGTGATATAGCATATTACAAAAATGAAAAAACAAATAATACACCGCTGGATGCTGATGGCTGTCTTCTGCCTCGGAGCATCATTTATAGGAATCAATGCCCAAGAAAAAGACTGGGCCAGCCTGCAACGCTATGCGCAGCAAAATGCCGAACTCCCCAAGCCGGAGAAAAATGAAAAGAGAGTAGTCTTCATGGGCAATTCCATCACGGAAGGATGGGTTAACACACATCCTGATTTCTTCAAAAACAACGGTTATATCGGCCGGGGCATCGGTGGACAGACTTCTTACCAGTTCCTGGTACGTTTCAGAGAAGATGTGATCAATTTATCCCCCGCATTAGTAGTGATCAATGCCGCCACCAACGACATTGCCGAGAATACAGGAACGTACCATGAAGACCGGACTTTTGGCAATATCGTTTCGATGGTGGAACTGGCAAAAGCCAACCATATAAAAGTGATATTGACTACCACTTTGCCGGCTGCTGGCTTTGGCTGGAATCCGTCCATCAAAGATGCACCACAAAAGATAGCCTCACTCAATGCACGCCTGAAAGCATACGCCAAAGCAAACAAGATTCCGTTTGTAGACTATTATTCATCGATGGTAAGCGGTAATAACAAAGCTCTGAATCCGGTCTATACTAAAGATGGAGTACACCCTACTTCTGAAGGGTACGACGTGATGGAAAAGCTCATCCAGCAAGCCATAAACAAAACGATACGCTAACCATTGAAATTAAAATCATGAAGTCATTTGTCTCCTTCTGCCTTTTATTGAGTATCTGCATAAGTAAACTATATGCGCAAGACATTAACATAGTATACATAGGCAACAGTATCACCCAAGGTGCTACACTGAAAAATCCCGGGACAGAAGCACCTCCGGTACAAGCCAGCCAATACATCGGACAAGTAGTAAAACAATCCGTCACCTATCGTAATTGCGGAGTGAGCGGTATGACTACCCTTGATTTCCTGCCGGTAGCCGGAAAACAATTCCCGAATGTCAAGTCTGCCGCACAGGAATTGAGTCAACATAAAGGGACACTGCTTTTTTCTATCATGCTGGGCACCAACGACAGTGCCTGTACCGGGCCCTTCGGGGCTCCGGTAGAACCGGTGTCCTATTATACCAATATGAAAACAATCGTTGACGAGTTGATTTCCCTGTATCCGAAATGTAAAATCGTGATTCACCAGCCTATCTGGTATAGTCCGAACACTTATAACGGTGCAGTCTATCTTGCTGCCGGACTAAAACGGTTGGAAAGTTACACTCCCATGCTTCATAAACTGATCGACCATTACACACAGACCAAGCCCAATCAGGTATTTCTGGGAGATACAGCTGCTTCCGACTTCTTCCGGAACAATTATCAGAGCTATTTTACTCCGGAGAATGGAAACGCAGGGACTTTCTATCTGCATCCCAATAAAGAAGGTGCCAAAATCCTCGGCAAATATTGGGCGGAAGCCATCCTGAAAATAATGTAAATGTGTCAAAACCCACACAGGCTTCCTCCTCTCCCCCAGCCTTCTCACTATATGCAACCTATTCATTTACATCATTTAACACACTTCGCTTTGTTTAGTTACGACCGTTTCGTAGCTTTGTGATATAAACGTAATTAAACATACTCCATGGAAAAGTTGACAATGCAAGAAGAAGAAGTGATGATTTACATCTGGGAACTGGAAAGTTGCTACGTGAAAGACATCGTTGCCAAATTTGAGCAACCCGTACCTCCTTACACTACGGTGGCCTCCATCGTGAAGAATCTCGAACGGAAAAAATATGTAAAGGCACAGCGCGTAGGAAATACGTACCTGTACACTCCGGCTATTAAAGAAAGCGAATATAAACGAAGTTTCATGAGTGGAGTCGTAAGGAACTACTTTGAGAACTCTTACAAAGAAATGGTTTCTTTCTTCGCAAAAGACCAGAAGATATCGACCAACGACCTGAAAGAAATCATCGACATGATCGAGAAAGGAAAAGAAAACTAATCGCTAATACCCTGAAAAACATGACTCCCGAACTGGCATACTTCCTGAAGATAAATATAGCAATTGCTTTATTCTACGCCTTCTATCGGTTGTTTTTCTACAAAGACACCTTTTTTCAGTGGCGACGGACTGTATTGCTTTGCTTCTTTGTCATTTCTCCACTCTACCCGGTGTTGAATATTCAGGAGTGGATCAGATCGCACGAGCCTATGGTAGCAATGGCCGATTTATACGCAACCATTGTATTGCCCGAAATTGAAATAACTCCTGAAGTTGCGACTACGGATTGGCAAAACATTATTTTATCTACAGTAAATATCATCTATTGGGCAGGAGTCGTATTACTTTTAATACGCTTCGTTGCCCAGTTTGCCAGTATTTTGCGGTTGCGTTTTCATTGTCAGAAAGATCAGATAGAAGGAATTCCTGTCTATTTGCTTGACAAAGAAAGTGGTCCGTTCTCTTTTTTCCATTGGATCTTCATTCATCCGCAAGCACATCCGCACAATGAGTTAAGCGAAATCCTTACTCACGAAGGAACGCATGCCCGGCAAAAGCACTCCATAGATGTTATCATCAGCGAACTGATGTGTATCGCCTGTTGGTTCAACCCGTTTGCATGGTTGATGAAACGGGAAGTACGGAACAACCTGGAGTACATGGCCGACAACCGTGTACTGGAAGCCGGGCATGATTCAAAATCTTATCAGTATCACTTATTGGGATTGGCCCATCAAAAAAGTACAATCACTCTCTCCAACAGTTTCAATGTGTTGCCACTGAAGAATCGCATCACAATGATGAATAAAAAAAGAACCAAAGAGATAGGACGGACCAAATATCTGTTATTTCTCCCGCTGGCTCTTGCCCTAATGATAGTAAGCAACATTGAAGCCGTGGCACGTACTACTAAAAACATCGCAAAAGAAATGATGCAAACAGTGGAAGAGCAGATTGAACAGAAAGTTCCGGCTGAAGAAAATACCCCATCCCATACGGCAGATGCTCCGCAACCTCAAACGGACAATACAGCCGGACAAACAACCTCCCAAAAACCAAAAGAACAAACTGTCTTTGAAGTAGTTGAGCAAATGCCGGAATTTCCGGGAGGAGTGACAGAAATGAAAAGGTTCATCAGCAGTCACCTCCGCTACCCCGCTATCGCTCAGGAAAACGGAATACATGGGCAAGTCGTTACCCAATTCATAATCCGGGCAGACGGAACGATTACCGACTGTACAGTAGCAAAAAGTGTGCATCCAATACTGGACGCCGAAGCATTACGTGTAATAAAAGAAATGCCTAAGTGGCGTCCCGGAAGACAAAGAGGAATAGCTGTAGCCACCAGAATGACCGTCCCGGTACGGTTTCACCTGATAGATGAGGCGCCCGATCCGGCAAGTACTTCCGATAAGAATCTTGAAAATAAAATTTTTGATGTAGTTGAACAGGCTACGGAATTCCCCGGTGGAATGAAAGCTTGTTTAGCATATATGTACAAAAATATAAAATATCCTACAGCTGCACAGGAAGCGGGCATACAAGGGCAGGTTGTCATACAGATGATTGTTGATAAAGACGGGCATATAAGAGACCCCAAAATAGTGCGGGGAGTATCGCCGGAACTGAATGCCGAGGCACTCCGCATAGTAAGCGGTATGCCCAAATGGATACCCGGGAAACAAAAAGGCAAGAACGTAGCGACCCGATTCACACTCCCCATCCGGTTCCGTCTGACCTAACCGTACTCCCAACCTGAAAATCACTTTAATAAAAATAGTATGAGAAAAATCACATTTATTGCCATTCTCTTGTTGTGCATCTGCAACCTTGCAAAGGCCAAAGAAAAAGTCATAGAACAGCCGCCATTCATAGCTTGGAGCAGTACCTCGATTCAAGTAGAAAAAGTCGTCCTCAGCGACACGGCTACAGTACTTTATATCAAAGCATTCTATCAACCCAAACAATGGATCCGGATTTCCGGACAAAGTTTCCTGAAAGACAATAACGGGGAAACCTACGTTTTACGTTCGGGGATCGGTATTAAACCCGACACGGAATTCTGGATGCCCGAATCCGGTGAAGCAGAATTCCGTTTAGTTTTTCCGCCAATACCGGCCTCAGCCACTTCTATCGATTTCTCCGAAGGGGACAATGTTCAAGGGGCATTCAAGATATGGGGCATTCAACTTAAAGGAAAAGCTCTTCCCGAACTTTTGTTACCCCAAGAAGCCATTGTGCAGAAAGTAGATATAAATAATACATTGCCCGAACCGAAATTCGAATACAAGGAAGCCACTTTCAAAGGAAAGATTCTGGATTATCGCCCGGGGCTCATCTC
This sequence comes from Bacteroides sp. NGMCC 1.200775, assembly GCF_040798045.1. Lineage (NCBI taxonomy): Bacteria > Pseudomonadati > Bacteroidota > Bacteroidia > Bacteroidales > Bacteroidaceae > Bacteroides > Bacteroides sp. NGMCC 1.200775. The sequence continues at coordinate 39,064 of NZ_JASCQK010000009.1, forward strand.
CAAAATAACACCGATTGTATTTGACCCGGTAAAAGGTGCCTACGAAGGAGCGGAAGTAAAAATAAACAATGACGGCACATTTGCCACTCAAATAAAAGTACCTGCCACTACTTCGGTCGCCCTCCGTATTTTCGGTAAAATGATTTCTTCCTACGTGGTACCGGGCGAAGAGAGCAGTATCATTATCAATACCCGCGAACTATGCCGGCAACAATCCAAGTTCCATAAGGACGACAAACCTTATGGCGAAGCTGTTTACTTTGGCGGCGCATTAGCCGGGCTGTCACAGGAATCTTTTAAATGTAACCTAAATCCTTCCGTTATGGATAATTACCGTCAACTATTCCGTGACATAGCAGGAATGGACGCCCAAGCCTATAAAGACTTTATTTATGGCAAACGGGCTACTATTCTTGAATCCATACAGAAAGCCTCAATCAGTCAAGCGCTCAAAACGGTATTAATCAATCAGGTAGACGCCGGTACTGCCCAGGCTATCTCTTTAACGGAAATGGCCATCAAGCAGGCTTATGCCATGGAGCATAAAATGAAAAACGAAGAAGTCAGGGAATACTTTAAAACGACTCAAATAAAACTACCTGAAAACTATTACGCGGATGCTTTCAGACCACTTGGCTCCCTCAACACCATGGCATTACTTTACAATCCCCGGTTGACCGAACTGGTTCCGTATTACCTGCGTCATTGGAGAGATGAACTGGTTAAAGCATGGGGAACCGATAAAGGAGTTTATTTCGATATTAATAAAGCAAACGAACTCTATTCATCTATCAAAGACTTTACACCCCTGACCGCCGAACAGGAAGTCCTGCTTGCCACTCTTCCACCCGCTTGCCAAAATGAACTGCGGGAGGGCAATGAACAACTTCTGAAAACCATTGAAGCCAATAAAAAGAAAACCGGATATACTATTCATGAAGTAGGGGAAGTCAGTGATGAAAACCTGTTTACATCCATTATCTCTAAATTCCGGGGTAAAGTAATCCTGGCCGATTTCTGGGCAACCTGGTGTGGCCCGTGTCGCATGGCCAATAAAGCAATGCTGCCGCTAAAGGAAGAGTTGAAAGGAAAGGATATCGTTTACCTTTACATTACCGGCGAAACTTCACCCCTGAAAACATGGGAGAACATGATTCCGGATATCCACGGTGAGCATTTCCGTTTAACGGATGCTCAATGGAGTTTCTTAGGTGATAAATTCGACATAAGGGGCGTACCCACCTATCTCATCATCGATCGGGAAGGAAATGTCAAACACCAAAAGACAGGATTCCCGGGTGTAGCCCAAATAAAAGAAGAATTGATGAAAGTATATGATTAACCCTCCGGACAACAAACAATAAACAAAGAACGATCGGCTCCTGCCTATGGGACAAGGAACCGATCGTTCATCATTTAAAAGCGCTTATCGTTACTTATGCAACTCTACAATCTTCGTGGGAGCCATTTCCACATTCCGTTTGTCCACCTGTCGTACTACACTGGCAGCCAACGAAAGAAATGCACGGCCGGTAACCGTATTCTCATCCAAAGCAACAGGGGTACCGTTATCGCCGCCCTCGCAGATACTCTGTACAATCGGAATCTGTCCCAACAACGGAACATTCATCTCTTCAGCCAGCTTCTTGGCACCTTCTTTCCCGAAAAGATAATACTTGTTCTCCGGAAGTTCTGCCGGAGTGAACCAAGCCATATTTTCCACCAGACCAAGAATAGGAACATTCACCTTATCATTAGTGAACATGTTGATCCCTTTACGTGCATCGGCCAAAGCCACAGCCTGCGGAGTACTAACCACAACGGCACCGGTCAAGGCCAATGTCTGAACTACGGTCAGGTGAATGTCACTTGTTCCCGGTGGCAGATCGATCAGGAAATAGTCCAGATCTCCCCAGGCAGCATCTCCGATCAACTGCTTCAGCGCATTGCTCGCCATCCCCCCACGCCATAAAGTAGCTTGGTCAGGATCGACAAAGAAACCGATAGAAAGTAATTTTACACCATACTTTTCAACAGGAATAATCATATCGCGTCCGTCTATTTTTTCAGCGTACGGACGGGCATCTTCTACCTGAAACATTTTCGGCATGGAAGGACCGAAAACGTCGGCATCCAGTAAACCGACTTTATAGCCCAACTTAGCCAACGCTACAGCCAGATTGGCCGACACGGTAGATTTACCCACCCCTCCTTTACCGGAAGAGATACCTATGATATTCTTTACCCGGGGTAACAATTTACCGACTTCGGGACGTGCAGCCTGTACGGTTTTCACACTGATATTTCCAGCTATCTCCACGTCTTTGCTCACATGGGTAAGAATAGCTGTTTCAGCAGCCTTTATCACCGACTTCATAAACGGATCGGTCGGTTTTTCAAAAATCAGGGAGAATGAAACCTTCATTCCCTCTATACGAATGTTATCCTCCACCATACCGGCCTCCACAAGATTCTTTCCGGTTCCGGGATAACGCACTGTAGCCAGTGCATCGAGTATCAATTTAGGATAGATTGTCATAGTTTGTATTATTTAGATGTCTGCAATCCGCTCCGCTTGCTACGGTTATAGCTCCGGTACGAATCGAGTTCAATTTCAATATCCGGTTCTCTCAATTCTCCTTCCTGCGGTAACAGGAATTTGATGTATTTAATGCTTAAACCACGATCGAGCCATTGTTGTTCATAATAGGTCTTGATGCCCAGAATGTCATCAACGAGATCGGAGTGATAAAGATCTTCGGTGATAAACTCCACCGGCAGTTTGTTCTCCTCAATCATATATTTGGTATAAGTGAACATAAAGTTACTGTCTGTCTTCAGATGGATAATACCCTTGGACACCAAAAACTTACGATAACGTTCCATAAAATAGGTAGAAGTCAGGCGTTTGGTCGCTTTCTTCATTTGCGGATCAGAGAAAGTCAGCCAGATCTCACTCACTTCGCCTTCCGCAAAAAAACGGTCGATGATCTCAATGTTGGTACGCAGAAAAGCAACATTCTTCATGCCTGCCTGAAGAGATTCGGTGGCTCCCGTCCACATGCGGGCTCCCTTAATGTCTACCGCAATAAAATTCTTATCAGGGAACATCCGTCCCAGTCCGACGGTATATTCGCCGCGCCCGCAACCCAACTCAAGTACAATCGGGTTATCGTTCTTAAAAAACTCTTTGTGCCATTTTCCCTTCATGTCAAAAGGCACATTGTCCACTGCCGAGTAAGGATACTCAAAAACATGCGGATAACTTGCCATATCGGCAAACTTCTCTAATTTATTTTTTCCCATTCAAAAAAGTTAAATCGTTTCTACCCAACCGGTATAGTTATAAAACACCCGGTCGTTAAATTGCTGGCGGAACAACGCATATTTGTCAATGCCCGTACAATGGCAGACTCCCAGACGTTTGGGAAGCTTCATGCCCAGAAAAGCGGAAATCACATTGAACTTTTCTATGCCTGCATTATGGATATGAAAGCCTCCCATCACCAGTTTCAGTCCCAATCCCGGAAATGCAGTCTGCACGGCACGAATAATATTGGTAATCCCCCGGTGCGAACAGGCACTCAGCACTGAAAGGGATTTTTCACTCTTCAATATCAATGCCAGTTCATCTTCAAAGGTATCGGGACGCATCTCGCCTCCTATCTCCACGAAGAAATGCTCAAAGTGCGTGTCGTTCCTGTCTACTATCCTGACATCCGGAAACGCAAATACACCCGGTACAATCTCCGTAGTTTCGTCGATCAGCCAAAAGCGGGACTTATCCAATGCTTCGGGATGCAACATTCCGTTTTCACGTTCATTCTTGAACTTCCTGCGGAACACTTCTTGTTTACATACCACCTTTGCCCTGCTGTTCATTTTCAGGAAAGTATGCAATCCACCTGTATGGTCACGATGTCCGTGAGACAGTATTACAAATTCCACATCGGTCAGATCGACTCCCATCAAACGGGCATTCCGGATAAACAAATCCGAAGCACCGGTATCAAACAGCACCTTGTGTTCCCCCGCTTCAACAAGCAGGGAAAGCCCATGCTCTCCCTGTAATCCCTTACCGTAAACACTGTTTTCTGCGAGGGTTGTTATTTTGTAGTTCATTTATCGAACGTTTATTCTACAATGGTCACCCATCCGTGAGTGTCGGGCTCGTCACCGTACTGGATACCGCGCAGCTTGTTGTAGAGTTTCTCACAAACAGGACCCGGCTTTCCGTCTTTCGAAATTACGTATGATTTACCATTCTCAAGGTCATCGATACGTTCGATCGGACTGATGACAGCAGCAGTACCGCAAGCTCCTGCTTCTTCGAAAGTGCTCAGTTCTTCTTCCGGTACAGGACGCCGCTCTACTTTCATGCCCATATCTTCTGCCAACTGCATCAGGCTCTTATTGGTGATGGAAGGAAGGATAGAAGTAGACTTCGGTGTAATGTATGTATTGTCTTTAATACCAAAGAAGTTGGCTGCTCCGCATTCATCAATGTATTTCTTTTCTTTGGCATCCAGGTAGAACTCACAGGAGTAGCCCAGATCGTGCGCTTTTTTGTTGGCACGCAGGCTGGCTGCATAGTTACCACCAACTTTGTAGATACCGGTTCCGTGAGGAGCGGCACGGTCGTACTCGCGGATAATGACATAAGGATTGGTAGAAAAACCACCTTTGAAATAAGGGCCTACCGGTGTGACAAACACGACAAACATGTATTCATCTGCCGGATGAACCCCTACCTGGGCACTGGTTCCGATAAGCAACGGGCGAATGTACAAGGACGCCCCACTCTCATAAGGCGGGATGAAGCGTTCGTTCAATTTCACTACTTTCAGAATAGCTTCCTTAAAACGTTCGGTCGGCAATTCTGCCATCATGATGCCCTGACAGGTGGATTGCAGACGTGCGGCATTCTCTTCCAGACGGAAAATACGTACCTTACCGTCTTTACCACGGAAAGCTTTCAAGCCCTCGAAAGCCTCCTGGCCATAGTGAAGACAAGTGGCAGCCATATGCAGATTCAGCACTTCGCTGCTGCTTATCTCAAGTTCGCCCCATTTGCCGTTACGGAAATTGATTCTCACATTGTAATCTGTCTTCATATAGCCGAATGACAGATTGGCCCAGTCTATTTCTTTCATATCGTTAGTTATTAGTTATTTTCGATTGAGCAACAAAAATAACCTTTATTCTTCAGATAGCCTCCTTTCTTGCAGTAATTTTTCAATTTCCCGATCCGCCTTTGTCAGCTTTCCGGCGCAGAAAGCTATTATTTCATTGGCTTCTTTTATTTTTTCACTCAGTTCGTCAATCTCCAGTTCGTTACTGTCAATCTGGCGAACGATCTTTTCCAGACGTTCCATGGCCTGTGAATAGGTTTCTTTTTTCTTTGCTGGCATATTTATCATTATAAAGGAATACTTTCTACTTTCGATTTCACTTCACCTTCGTAAAGACGGGTAATCAACTCGTCTCCCGGTCGCAGACAGGCAGCATTCTTCACCGCCTTCCCCTCTTTCAGCGTTATGCTGTATCCCCGTTTCAGTAGTTTTTGTGGTGAAGCATCCGCAATGCGGTTTTGTAAAAGTTCCAACCGATGATGCTGACGGGCCAATAAGGTCTCAGCAGCATGAGAGAGGTTGCTCTTTGCCATTTGCAACTTTATCCGCGATTCCGAAAGCTTGCGCATCACTTGTGAAGGAATGCGCGACTGTAACAGTGAAAGTCTCTTTCGCTCTTGCTCCAGACGGTGATAAATGCGGGCATGCAATTCTCCGGCCAACTCTTCAAGCCGATCCGCGGCCTCTTCCATCCGGTTGATTAACAATTCGGCCGCAGCTGTCGGAGTTTTCACCCGGGTATGTGCTACGGAATCGAGCACGGTATCGTCCCGTTCGTGCCCGATTCCGGTTATAACAGGCAGCGGAAACTGGGCACAGGCAGCGGCCAGCAGGTAGGTGTCGAATCCGGAAAGGTCGGAAGTTGCCCCTCCTCCACGAATAATGACAACTACGTCGAACTCTTCCATCCGGGCATTTACTGCATCGAGAGCGGCCAATACGGACTCTTCCACCTGATTGCCCTGCATCAGAGCGGGGAAAAGTTCCGTATTGAAGTAAAATCCACGGGAGTTGTGCTGCAATTGATGGCAGAAGTCACCATACCCCGCAGCCGTAGCCGAAGAGATGACCGCAATGCGTTGCGGCAGCAAAGGCATTTCCAGTTCTTTGTTCAGCGTCAACACTCCTTCTTCTGCAAGTTGCCTGAGTATTTCCCGGCGCCGGCGTGCCATATCCCCCAATGTATAGGTAGGATCGATGTCCTGCACAGTCAGACTGTAACCGTACAATTCATGGAAAGCAACGGTCACTTTAACCAGCACCTTAATGCCGGAAGTAAACGACTGCCCGGTGGCTTCTTCGAAATAGGGCTTCAGCAGCCGGTAGATATTGGCCCAGATCGTTCCCCTCGCTTTGGCTATCAGATTATTGCTGCGGGGATCTTTCTGGACAAACTCCAGATAGCAATGGCCCGTACTGTTTGTACGGACATCGCTCAACTCCGCCTGTACCCAGTATTCATCGGGCAGGCACTGTTCCAGGCTCCGCCGGACCAAAGCATTCAGTTCGTGAAGAGAAAGGGTGTCTTGCATACTTTATTTTTTCTTAGAAGCAGATTGATAGGCCTTCCACAGATCGGGCACTCCGTATCCATAGATGTTATCGGGGAAATCCACCCGGTCGCCGGATTGACGCACCAGTTCGATGATTTCCTTAGCAGTCAGTTGCGGACAAGCTTGCCACAGGCAAGCCACCATGCCGCACAGGATCGGTGAAGCAAACGAAGTTCCGCTCGCTTTGCGCAAATTACCGTTTGTCCCCATCACATCCGAGTTCAGTCCCACGGCAACCACATCGGGTTTCACGCGATTATCGGCTGTGTTGCCGATAGAAGAAAACGAAGCCAACACACCTCTACGGTCGATAGCACCTACCGTCAGCACATTCTCCGCATCACCCGGTGCCGTGATCTTCTTCCAGGAGGAGGCGCCCGAGTTACCGGCACTGCATACCAGTACGATTCCTTTATCTGCCATTTTCGACGCCTGGCGGGACATCAGTGCATGGTGTCCGTCCAGGTCACGATATTTATAGTTCTTGGTAGAATCATCGAACGTGAAATATCCCAGCGAAGTATTCACCACATCCACTCCCACACTATCGGCAAACTCTACGGCCGCCGCCCAATAGTCTTGCTCTACCAGGTGTTCGGACGCTTCATCTTCACTGCGAAGCAGCCAGTAGGAAGCTTCGGGAGCCGTACCCACCATCACGTAAGGTTCGTTCATTGCCATGCAAGACAAAACGGCCATCCCATGCGAGCCTTTGGCATAGATATCGCTTCCCGGTTCGACAAAGTCCTTTGTACCCAGGATACGGATATTCTTCATCGCATCAATCTTGTCTACGTTATGGTATCCGGCATCGATCACGGCGATGGTCATGCCTTGCCCCTTGAATCCGGCTTCATGCAGTTTCTCGCCATTGCTGGTCTCTATTTGCCGGAAAGCGGGACCATAATAGGCTTCGCTCCTGGCCGGACTGTTCACCAGAGAGTCGCGTTTATCTTCCGCAGCAGGTTTCGACGGGGCAACCCACACCTTCTCCGTAGCGCGCACAAAAGGCAGCGCAGCTATTTCGCTTATCACAGTACTGTCGTTGCAAGATACGGTGACGAAATTATCCCATTTTCCGGTGACTACGATCTTCACTCCCTTGTCGCGGATGGCATCCACATACTGACGGCATACGGGCAAATCGGTCGAATCGATGGGCAGCTGTTGACGTTGGCGGCGGGCAATCGCCTTTTCTGACAGAAACTTCTCGGGATGCTTCAGTGAGTAGGTTGTGGCAGCCTTATCTTTCAGGCTGATGCGATACTTCAACGTATCCTGTTGTGCCGATGCCTCCAAGGCTACGAAGGCTAAGGCAATAAGTGCTAATTTTTTCATTTCGTATTTTTATTTTTCCGTATTTATTCCCAGTTTTTGTTTTGTTCTATCACCAATCCGATGCCGCGTTGCGAAGCGATAAATGCTCCACCTATCACTCGCCGTCCGTCATAGAACACGGCCGACTGTCCCGGAGCAATCGCCGAGGCTTCTGCGAGAAAACGAACCAAAAGGCGTCCGTCTTCAAGCCTTTTCACCCGGCAAGGAATCGGACGGCTACGGTAACGGATACGTACTGCGAGTTCCGGGCACGAAAACAGTTCGTCCTCATCCACAATATTATCTTGTTCCACCACCATATATCCGGCTTTCAACTGTTCGGCATCCCCCAGCATGACAGTGTTCTTCTGCGGATTAATTTTCAAGACATAAGCCGGTTTGCCCAGTGCGATCTCGAGTCCTTTACGCTGGCCGATGGTATAATAAGGAAAACCCCTATGTTGCCCCAGCTTCACGCCTTCGGAACTGACAAACCATCCCGGGCCGATCTCCGCATCAAGTTCCGGGCACTGTTCACGAAGAAAGTCCCGATAATCACCTTTAATGAAGCAGACTTCCATGCTTTCCCCCTCTTTCGACTTGGCTTCGTAACCTTTCTCACGCAGATAGTCGCGCACAGTCTGCTTGGTGTAGTTGCCCAAAGGAAAGATACAGCGTCGCAGGACGTCCTGCCCCAATCGCCAGAGGAAATAGGACTGGTCTTTCTTTTCATCATCACCGGCAACAATATAGATGTACCCGTTCCGTTCTTCCAACCGGGAGTAATGTCCGGTGGCTATCCAATCGCAGCCCAGTTTGTCAGCCCATTCTATCAACATGCGGAACTTAAATAACGGATTGCACATCACGCAAGGGTTCGGCGTACGTCCCTGCCGGTACTCGCCTATAAAGTTTTTGACAATAGTATCTTTAAAAGGAACACGTTCGTCGGCCACATAATGTTCTATCCCCATACGTACCGCCAACTCTCTGGCATCCTGCGGCTCATCGCCCCAAACACGCATGGTGACACCTACTATCTCGTATCCCTGCTCTTGCAGCATCAGGCAAGTGGCGGTACTGTCTATTCCCCCGCTCATGCCGACAAGAACACGTTTATTGGATTCTTTCATATTCATTCTCTTTTTACGAAGAATGCAAATGTACGAGATTCCCGGCAGAATACAATCAATTGGACAAGTTAGTATACAAACTTTAAAACTAAAGGATGTATAATCGATGCGATACCATGAGGGTGTGTCGAAACTTCTTTCACCACGGAGTAACACAGAGTATCACAGAGTCTTTTTATTGATAATCAACAACCTAAAATCATCTCTGTGTTACTCTGTGTACTCTGTGGTGAGTTTTGACACAGTCCCCTTTTGTCTGTTTGTCAAATTGATAACAGAACCTCTCCACGTTTCAGTTTTTCGAAGCTCCGGCAAGGTTCATGGAGAAAAACGGCTTATTTCCGGTTAGGAGATTATCCTTTTAGCAGGGAATCAGGAAAGAGATAAGCCGTGAGACAGAAAAAGAAACAAAACCGGAACATAGGGACAGTGTAACAAGAAATACAGGTTCTTTTTATTACTTCAGCAAGCTCTCTTTCCCACTGACAACCAGAGAAGATTCAAACACTTCGGAGGCCAGATTCCGGCACAATAGGAGTTATTAGGAAAAACATATAGAGATATTTGGAAAACATATAAGCATTTTCGGAAAATGTAACCGTCTTTTGGAAGAAATGCTTCCTTCTTTTTCGGAAAACCAACCGTCTTTTACTCCCAAACCCCGGCTCTAATCTTTCAAAACCCCGGCTTTCCGTCATCAAAAGCACCGTTCTTCCGCCCCATCCCCTCCAGTTTGCAGTTCCAGAAGGAAAGGGCTGTTAGCAAAAACTATATTATCATTACTTTTTGCACACAAAACAGGCTGAGATATATCAAAATCACAATTTCATTTAATCAGCGCAGACAATGGTTCTCTTCTCCGTCATTTCCAACTGTCACTGCCGGGAAGCTCCAAAATGTTATTACATTATCTTCACTCTTTCCGCAATAATAAAAGAGATACAAGAAATACGAAGAATAAAAAAAACAGCTAAAACCATTTGCTTTCTTCAAAAAGAATCTGTATATTTGAGTAATAAGAAGCTCAGATATGGCAAACCCAAAACTACCGGGAATACCCGAAGCTGAACAAGCTCTGTTGTATGCCAAACTGAATGAATACAACCGGGGCCGCATGTCCTACAAAGAGGCAGGAGCCTACTTTGTGGTTCTGCCGAGACCGGGACATCCCACCTATTCGGTTTGGGTTTACTCTCCCTCACTTGAAAAGAACAGACTTCTGTTTATCCACGAGCTTTCCGCCGACATCAACGAATCATTACGGATGGCAAGTACGCTGTTTTTCTTCTCCAGACGCTGTCTGCTGATCGTGGAATACAATGAAAAAAGAATGCAAAACAATGGAGACGACATTATATCGTTCGGCAGATATCACGGACATTATTTACACGAAATCCTGAAAATCGATCCGGCTTACCTGAGTTGGATAGCCTACAAATACACTCCCAGAATCCCGAAACAGGAGCGTTTTGTTGCAATCGCACAAGTATACCACTCGGTGCATCTGGACATCATGCAACGAAAAGCACGCCAAAAGCGCGAAACCAGCCGCTTTCTGGGTAACGAAGGGGAAAAATTAGAGAGTCTGAATCTCAAAGTAGTGAAGGTACGGCTTGAAGATGATCCATATAAAACAAGAGTCTTGGGAAGCGCCGTTCAGTTCTTTGTACGGCAGATAGTGACACTGACCGACCCATCGGGAAATCTGGTGATAATGAAAATTTCCTCAAAGACACCCAGTCCTGTATCTTGTCAGCTCCCGGCCCTGGAACATGAGTTCCGTCCGGGTGAAATAGTTCACATCGCCTCGGCGAGGGTAGCGCGCACTTACGAAAGTTATGGCTCAAAGTATACACGTTTGAGCCATGTGAAGTTTCGTCAGGTAAGTTAACGCTTTGTCCAGTCGTCTTTTACATAACTGGACGGATAGGAAGTAGAATCTACTGTCCCGCCTTTCTGACGAATCCAGGTATCAAACGTACGACTACCTTCGTTCAACACAATAATGCGCGCACCATTAGGCAAATGATTGTACTCTGTATTACCACCGGTAAAACGACCGTAGACCAAAAGGATGTTCTTCCACATCACAGCATAATCGTTATCGTGATCATGTCCTACGAAAACACCCATCACATCACCCGCCTCTTTCATGGCAGCAAACATACCGGTATTCAATTTCGGTGCGCAGGCTTTCTCCATACGGGTACCACGAAGAATGGCATTTTCATTGGCAGCAGCTTCATTATACTCCGGAAGGGGAATATGGAAAAAGGCCAGTGCCGGATAAGGTTTACCACCGTTCTGCGCTGTATAAGCGGCGCTTTGATCACGATACCACGAGATCTGACCGAAAGTCAGCCATGCATATCCGTCTACATCCTTGAGTGAAGAGTAAGAATGTGAGTCCATACAATAGAGCAATGCGGCATCCTTTACGGCATCGGCAGAGGATTTCACTGTCAGTACATAGTCGGGCGAAGGAGAAGCGCCACGATCGGGCAACAAATTGCCGGGTACACCACGAATCAGGTCATAGAGTTCGGCACGGGTCTTTCCCTGTTCATTATCATGGTTGCCAAAAGTAACAACGAATGGAAGCTTACGGCGTTCCACTTGTTCAAGTACCTGGAGCATACCTTTATAGGCAGGAGAAGAATAAACAACATCACCGGTGAAAATTACGAGATCGGGATGTTCGGCATCCAACACTTCCCCTATACGCTCAAGGGCTATATCTGAAGCCGGGTTGCCATACTTAAAATGTACATCGGTAAACTGGACGATTTTAAATTTACCGTCTTTATTGAATCGTAAGACGGAACTTTGGGCAACACCATCATTTATTGCCATGAAAGAAAACAAAACAGCCAATAAGGTCCCAAGAATCTTTTTCATACTATATTACGTTTAGGAGTTGAATTTAATCACACGCGATTGATCAGCACGGTTGCATAAGCGGAGATGCCTTCTTCCCGCCCGGTAAAACCGAGCTTCTCGGTAGTAGTGGCTTTAATCGAGATATCATCCGCATCAATGCCCATCACTTCGGCAAGCACCTGCTGCATAGAAGGGATATGGGCTTTTAGCTTAGGACGCTCCGCACAGATCGTTGCGTCGATATTACCTATTTGGTACCCCTTGGTGGCGATCAGTTCCACTGTTTTCTTCAATAAAATCTTGCTGTCTATATTCTTATACTCACCGGCATTGTCGGGGAAGTGATAGCCGATATCGCGCATATTGGCAGCACCCAGCAAGGCATCGCAAATAGCATGTACCAGTACATCGGCATCCGAGTGTCCTAACAACCCTTTTTCATGTTCCAAAAGAATGCCCCCCAACCAAAGTTCACGCCCTTCTACCAACTGGTGGACGTCGAAACCAAAACCTACTTTTATTTTCATAAGAGTTATTTTTATAGATGAATAAAGGAATTCCCGGATTTACCGGATATAGAAATCGAGCAACTTCTCTGCTTCAAGATACCCCTCCAAGTGCTGGCCGATACTGACCGGACCCACTCCCATAGGAGTCCCGGTAAAGAGCAAATCGCCGATTTTCAGGGTCACAAAACGACTGACATAAGCAATAATATCATCTATCTTAAACAGCATATCAGCCGTATCCCCTTGCTGCACGGTGTTTCCGTCTATATCCAGATGAAAACGGAGATTCTGCACATCGGCAAAGCGTTCTACCGGTACAAATGTACCAATCGCAGCGGAACTATCAAAACCTTTGCACAACTCCCAAGGATTGCCGGCTGCACGGAACTGACGCTGCAAATCCCTCGCAGTGAAGTCGATACCGACCGTTAGTGCATCGTAGTAACGATGAGCGAAGCGCGGAGCAATATTCTTCCCCAAGCGGTTGATACGTACCACCAGCTCGGTTTCATAATGCACTTCATTTGAGAAATCGGGAATAAAGAAAGGCTTCCCGTCTTTGAGGATAGCCGAATCGGGTTTCATGAAGATTACCGGCTCTTTATTCTCCAACGTATGTCCCAGCTCTTCGTTGTGCCGGGCATAATTCATTCCAACAGCTATAATCTTCATGATCTATTCTGTTTCATTAAAGTTCAAACGGTTAAACATGACAGCAAGATGGGCATAAAGTGACGTATTCTGCACCACAATATCTTCCGGGACGCGAATACGGAAGGGAGTAAAATTCCAGACGGCTTTAATACCACCGGCTACCATCGTGTCCGTAATGCATTGGGCAATCTCGATGGGCACAGTCAGCACACCGATGTGTACACCATACTCTTTCATCTTCTCCAGAAAATCATCGGAATGGAAAATCGGAATGCCATTAAGCGTAGTACCTACCAATGTCGGGTTCACATCAAAAGCTGCCACAATCTCCAGACCGAAATGGCTAAGACCGGAGTCACGTAGCAACGCTCCTCCCAGACTACCCACACCGAAAAGGAAAGCCTTGTGCATATTCGTAAAGCCAAGAAAATCTTCCAGAACAGCAATCAGCGCATCTACCTCATAACCCACACGAGTACGGCCGGAAATATTAACATACGACAAATCTTTCGCAATCTGTGAAGCATCGATGTTTATTTCTTTAGATATCTGAGTGGAAGAGACATAGCGTTCGCCTTTCTGCTTCAGCAACTTTACATTCGAAAGATACCAAGGCAACCTACGTAAAGTAGGCTCCGGAACCTTTGTACTGTCTTTATGCTGTATCTGATTATTCATAGTCACTTCATTCTGCTTTTACATTAGCGATTGACAAAATTACACTATTTTTTCCGAAATGCCATAAGGATGTCATAGAAGCTTAACATAATTTCTACATACAAAAACGCCCGGGGACACTTAAGAGTTTGCAAGGTTCGGAACAATATATTATTTTTGAGCTTAATTAATAGACTGGAAAAATGAAGAACAGCGATTGGAAAGACCGGCTGAACGTGGTTTACTCCACTAACCCGGATTATAATTACGAAATGGATGATGACGAAGAGCAAGTAACCTTGGAACCGCCACAACAGAACTTACGGGTACAGTTGGACCGGAAGAACCGGGGCGGTAAAGTCGTGACCCTGATTACCGGCTTTGTCGGCACCGAGAACGATCTGAAAGATTTGGGAAAACTCCTCAAGACGAAATGCGGAGTAGGCGGATCGGCCAAAGACGGAGAGATGATCATACAGGGAGACTTCAAACAAAAAATAGTAGAACTGCTGAAGAAAGAAGGGTATACGAAAACAAAAGCAGTAGGAGGATAAATCCATTCACTTTATGTACAAAAGCACTGTCCCGGATTCTGTATAAACAGAGAACCGCAACATTATGGACAGCTACAAAAAAACGGCCGCTACAGAGTTTCTGTGCGGCCGTTTCTATATACTTGATTCCTTGAGATTATTCAGCTCTCAAAGTGAAACGTTTGAAGTCAACGACTTTCAATTCAGGATCAGCTTCTTTCAACACTTCTCTTACTGTCTTCTTGGCATCCATGATATCTTCCTGGTTCAGCAAGCAAACTTCCTTTAAGAACTTGCCCAAACGTCCTTTAGCAATGTTCTGAATCATTTGTTCAGGCATATTTGCAGCCTTTTCAGCAGAAACAGTAGCAATGATTTCTTTTGCCTTCGCAACATCTTCGGCTGTAATCCAGCCTTTAGCCATATTGCTTTCCATGTGGTCTTCGCTGTCCACATGAGTCGGATTGATATTAGCTTTCTTCAAAGCAGCTTCTACAGCCTTCTGTACCTGTTCAACTTTTGTCTTCTCAATGGCAACTTCGATTTCCTTCTGCTTCACTTCTTCAGAAACACCATCCTCGTCAACTGCAATCGGATTCATAGCGGCAACCTGCATAGCCACTTGCTTAGCCAGCTGTTCGTCAACATTCTTATTGAAAGCAACCATAGTGCAAAGGCCGTTTCTGTTCATATGGTTGTAAGCAGAAATTGTAGCACCTTCCAAAACCATGTAGCCATCCAGTTCCATCTTTTCACCGGTAATACCGCTTCTGTCTGTTACAGCCTGAGCAACAGTAGCGTCACCCATCGGAAGAGCCAAAACTTCTTCCAGAGTTTTGCACTTGTTAGCTACAGCAGCGTCCAGAATATCCTGAGTAAGTTTCACGAAATCAGCATTCTGAGCAACGAAGTCGGTTTCGCACTTCAAAGCGATGATAGCACCAAAGCCATTTTCAACTTTTACCAGAACACAACCTTCAGAAGCTTCACGGTCAGAACGTTTTGCAGCAACTGCCTGTCCTTTTTCGCGAATAATCTTCATTGCTTTGTCGAAATCGCCCTCAGCTTCAGTCAACGCGTTCTTGCAGTCCATCATACCAGCACCGGTCATTTTACGGAGCTTGGTTATATCAGCCATTGTTACAGCCATAATATCTTTTATATTTTAAAATGAATAATCGTTTGAATAAACAAAATGTGCCAATCTGCCAATCAAAATGCCAACACCCTTACAGGTGCACCGGCACATTAGCAAATTGGCACATTATTATATTAAGCCTCTTCGTCTTCCTTCAGGAAAGCAGCAGCTTTAGCTGCATTAATTGCTTCTTCGTCAGATTTATCGAGTCTTGCCTTAGCTGATTTCTTCTTGCCTTTGTTAGCAGGAGCTTCACCGGCAGCTTCCATATCGATCTTCTCAGCTTTTCTTTCTTCCAGACCTTCGATCATTGCAGCGCAGCAAGCATCGAGAATAACTTCTACTGATTTAGTAGCGTCATCATTTGCCGGAATAACGAAGTCGATGTTTGTAGGATCTGAGTTAGTATCAACGATACCAAATACAGGGATACCCAAACGGTTAGCTTCGCGAACAGCGATATTTTCTTTCATTACGTCGATAACGAACAGCGCAGACGGCAGACGAGTCAGATCAGCGATAGAACCCAAAGTCTTGTCCAACTTAGCACGCTGACGAGAAATCTGAAGAACTTCTCTCTTAGACAAGTTTGAGTAAGTACCATCAGCTGTCAGCTTGTCGATTGTAGTCATCTTCTTCACTGCCTTACGGATAGTAGGGAAGTTAGTCAACATACCACCCGGCCAACGTTCGATAACATAAGGCATGTTTACAGATGCAGCTTTTTCAGCAACCACCTGTTTAGCTTGTTTTTTAGTAGCAACAAAAAGGACTTTCTTGCCTGATTTTGCAATCTGTTTCAAAGCTTCTGCAGCTTCGTCAACTTTTGCAACAGTTTTGTGGAGGTCAATGATATGGATACCATTGCGTTCCATGAAAATATAAGGAGCCATTGCAGGGTTCCACTTTCTTTTAAGGTGTCCGAAGTGGCAACCGGCTTCCAGTAATGTATCAAAATTTGTTCTTGACATCTTGTTTTTTCTTTAAATCGTTTACTTTCTTTTTTGTTTTTTCTAAACCAACCGCCGGGTAGCCTGTTTAAGAGTCCCGGTAGTTTAGATACTAAACATATTCCGTCAGACAGCCCATTAACGCTTGCTGAACTGGAATCTTCTACGAGCTTTCGGCTGACCCGGTTTCTTACGTTCAACAGAACGCGGATCACGTGTCATGAAGCCTTCCGAACGAAGAGCTGACTTATCTTCAGCGTTGATCTTAACCAGTGCACGGGCAATAGCTAAACGCAAAGCCTGAGACTGACCAGTGAAACCACCACCACACAGATTAACCTTAATGTCATACTTCTCAGCAACACCAAGTTTGTTCAATGGTTGTTTAACAACATACTGAAGAATAGTTGATGGAAAGTACTCTGCAAGGTCTCTCTTGTTAATAGTAATCTTTCCTGTACCTTCGCTTACGAATACGCGTGCAATCGCACGTTTACGTCTGCCTAATGCATTTACTACTTCCATTATATCTTATTTAAGTGAGTTTATATCAATTGCTTTCGGGTTCTGAGCGTCGTGCTTGTGTTCGCTACCAGCGTATACATACATATTGCTCAGCAACTTAGCTCCCAATCTGTTTTTAGGAAGCATGCCCTTCACTACTTTTCTCAGTAATCTGTCTTCACCGTTAGGTTTGGCAATCAAACGAGCAGGAGTCATTTCTCTCTGACCACCGGGATAGCCGGTGTAAGACAAATAAACTCTGTCATTCCATTTATTACCACTTAATTTTACTTTGTCTGCATTGATGATAATAACGTTATCACCGCAGTCTACATGAGGAGTAAAGTTTGGTTTATACTTTCCTCTCAACAGTTTCGCAACTTTTGCTCCCAGACGACCTAATGTTTGGTCTGTAGCATCAACGATAACCCATTCTTTGGTTACAGTTGCCTTGTTTGCAGAAATGGTCTTGTAACTTAAAGTATCCACTCTTAATTTGTTTTTTAAATGTTACTACTAAAAATTTTCTTCACCACTTATCAACCTTCCCCGGACAAAGGAAGATTAACTTGCTATGAATTAATCTCTTATCCTTTTGAGATAATAATCGGCTTGCAAAAGTACGGCTTTTCTTTGAATTGGCAAACTATTTCTGCCTTTTTTTGGATTTATCCGATTGATAACGAGCACCAAGCTATCGACTATGAACAGCAGCCGGCAGACAAAAAAAGAGACTGCAAGTAACAATTCACCACTCAATCAACGCCACAAGGCATAATCGGCAGCTTGCTACCTGCAGTCCGTAAATCCGTTGTTATAATCTGAATTATCTTACAATATCATCCGGGAATTTATCAGGCATCTCAATGCGTTTCCAGGTTTCATTATACCAGCAGTTCAATTCATTGCCATTCAGGTCCTTCTCTATAAAGTATTTAAGATGCAAGATTTTATCATCGATAAGTTCAAAAGTAAGAACGTTATCCTGATTATCGAGCATCGGCAAATGAATATTCTTTTCAATACTTTCAGCATAAGTATGGTCTGACAACTGTTCATAGTTGCCATAGCCGGTTATAATAGCATCCGATCCCGGACGAATCGTAAAGTTCACAATTCTTCCATCATCACTCAGCACTTTGAAAGTGTTACTCGGTTTAAGCACTCCCGGAGCATCCGGACTCTCTGAAACATAATGGCACAATTGCCAGATTCCTTTCAGATTAGCAGGTTTAAAGTTACCCTTTTGTGCCATCACATTCGTTACCGCAAACAGCATTGCCGCCAGCATGGTAAAAAAATAAAGTTTTTTCATATCTGTACGATTTTAGTTAACACTTTAATTCGTCTGTCTGTCACAAATATAAAGATTTCTTTTATAAAATAAGCAATCTTAAGACATAAAAAAACTCGCATAATCAAAAGAATATGCGAGTTTCTTATCATTTGTATGAATATTCAGGTATGATTCATCAAAAATCGGCATTACGCGGAGTACGCGGGAATGGAATTACATCACGGATATTAGACATCCCGGTTACAAAGAGCAATAAGCGCTCAAATCCCAGTCCGAATCCGGAGTGCGGACAAGTACCGAACTTACGGGTATCCAGATACCACCACATATCCTTCATCGGAATATGCATCTCTTCGATACGTGTCATCAACTTATTGTAATCCGACTCACGCTCCGAACCACCGATAATCTCCCCGATCTTCGGGAAAAGCACATCCATGGCGCGTACAGTTTTGCCGTCTTCATTCTGTTTCATATAGAATGCCTTTATTTCCTTTGGATAGTCGGTCAAGATCACCGGACGTTTAAAGTGGTCTTCCACCAGATAACGTTCATGTTCAGAAGCCAGGTCAACTCCCCAATAAACCGGGAACTCAAACTTATGCCCTTTGGCAACAGCTTCTTCCAGGATCTTGATACCTTCCGTATATGGCAAACGCACAAAGTCTTCTTTCAGTACACCTTCCAGACGTTCTATCAACCCCTTATCGAACATATCGTTCAGGAACTTCACATCGTCGGCACAGTTATCCAAAGCCCACTTCACACAATATTTAATGAACTCTTCAGCTAAATCCATATTCTCCTGAATTTCATTGAAAGCCACTTCCGGTTCGATCATCCAGAACTCGGCCAAATGGCGCGGAGTGTTAGAATTTTCTGCACGGAAAGTAGGACCGAACGTATAGATAGCTCCGAGAGCAGTGGCAGCCAATTCGCCTTCAAGCTGACCGGAAACAGTCAAGCTGGCCTGTTTGCCAAAGAAGTCGTCATCGTATATGATAGAGCCGTTTTCATCTTTTTTCAGGTCATACAAGTTCATGGTAGTCACTTGGAACATCTGTCCTGCACCTTCACAGTCAGATCCCGTAATGATGGGGGTATGAAAATAGAAGAATCCCTTTTCATGAAAGAATTTATGGATGGCAATAGCCATATTATGACGAATACGGAATACTGCTCCAAAAGTATTGGTACGTGGACGCAAATGAGCAATCTCACGCAAGAACTCCATTGAGTGACCTTTCTTCTGTAGCGGATATGTATTGTCACAAGCACCCAGCACTTCAATCTCACGAGCTTGCACTTCAGCCTTCTGACCGGAACCTACCGACTCCGTCAATACACCGTTCACGCTCAGACAAGCGCCGGTAGTGATTTGCTTCAGCATCTCTTCATTAAAGTTTGCCAGATCGACTACGACCTGCACATTATTTATTGTAGAACCGTCATTCAGTGCGATAAAGTTAACTTGTTTGCTACCTCTGCGGGTGCGAACCCATCCTTTCACATTGACCATAGCGCCAAAATCTTCACGCTTTATCAGGTCGACAATTTTTGTTCTACTAATCTTTTCCATAAAACTATTTTATATACATTATTATATATAGTAGTCAGAAGCCAGTAGCTGGAGAACAACAAACACCAGACTATCGGCTTCCGACTACCATCTTTTAAATTCCTTTATTATTCAAAAGATCCCATCCGGAGGAAGTTTACTTCCTGTTCCGTAAGGTAACGCCACTCACCGCGACGCAATCCTTTCTTAGTCAGTCCGGCAAAGAATACACGGTCGAGTTTCACCACCTTGTAGCCTAATGATTCAAATATACGGCGTACAATACGGTTCTTTCCCGAGTGGATCTCGATACCCACCTGATCGCGTTTCACTTCATCGGAATAGCTGATAGCATCTGCATGAATCTCGCCGTCTTCCAACTGGATACCGGCTGCAATCTGATCCATATCCGCCTTTGTCAGGTTCTTGTCCAGATATACATGATAAATCTTCTTCTTCAGGTATTTCGGATGTGTCAACTTCGATGCCAAATCACCGTCATTGGTCAGCAGCAATACACCTGTTGTGTTACGGTCCAGACGTCCTACCGGGTAAATACGTTCAGCACAAGCTCCTTTCACCAGATCCATAACAGTCAGACGAGCCTGAGGATCATCCGAAGTAGTCACACAATCTTTCGGTTTATTCAGCAACACGTACACTTTGCGTTCAATACTGACTGTTTCGTCATGGAACTTCACCACATCGGCACGCTTGATCTTTGTACCCAATTCTGTAACGACTTCGCCATTAACAGAAACCACACCTGCTGTGATAAACTCATCTGCTTCACGACGAGAGCAAACTCCCGCATTGGCCAGAAACTTATTCAGACGAATCGGCTCATTCGGATCAACAAACTGTTCTTTGTATTCAATCTGTTTCTTCTTACTGTATTTAGCATTCGGATCGTAATCTCCCGTACGGCGCACCGGACGTGAGAACCCTTGCGATCTGTTATCGTTATTGAATCTCGGACGATAAGGACGGTCGCCACCTTCACGATTGTATGAAGGACGTTGCGGACGGTCTCCATAAGAACGCTGCGGACGGTCGCCACCTTCGCTGTTAAAGCGCGGACGGTAAGGACGGTCGCCACCTTCACGGTTGTATGAAGGACGTTGCGGACGGTCGCCATAAGAACGCTGCGGACGGTCACCACCTTCGCTGTTAAAGCGCGGGCGGTAAGGACGGTCGCCACCTTCACGGTTGTATGAAGGACGTTGAGGACGGTCGCCATAAGAACGCTGCGGACGATCACCACCTTCGCTGTTAAAGCGCGGGCGGTAAGGACGGTCGCCACCTTCACGGTTGTATGAAGGACGTTGAGGGCGGTCGCCATAAGAACGCTGCGGACGATCTTCACTATTACTATTAAATCTCGGACGATAAGGACGGTCGCCACCTTCACGATTGTATGAAGGACGATTGTATCCACCTTCTCTGTTATAACTTCTGTTACCATCACGGCCGGCGTCTGTATTCTCGCTCTTGGAGTCTTCGCGCCATTCTTCGTTTTCTGTGCTCATTTTCTTATTCAAATAAAAATTAAACTTTTGGCCTCACGGCCTGATTTCAAACACTTATATTATATATAACAATAATCACCCTTAAATTCCCGTATACGAATGGGGAGTGATTACTCTTAATTCTTTTTTTATTTCTTCACTGACATCCAGTCCTTCGATAAACTCCTTGATCGAAGCTTCTGTAATAGCCTGATTGGTACGAGTCAATGCCTTCAGGGCTTCGTACGGATGCGGGTAAGCCTCACGACGAAGAATAGTCTGAATAGCCTCAGCCACTACACTCCAACAGTTATCGAGGTCACGGCAGATTGCGGTCTCGTTCAGCAACAGCTTGCGCAATCCCTTCAACGAACTCTGGATAGCGATCACAATATGTCCGAACGGAGTACCTACATTACGCAATACGGTAGAATCCGTCAAGTCACGCTGCAAACGTGATACGGGAAGTTTCACTGCGAGGTGTTCCAGAATAGCATTAGCCATACCCAAGTTACCCTCCGCATTTTCAAAGTCAATCGGATTCACCTTATGCGGCATTGCGCTCGATCCTACCTCTCCGGCCTTGATTTTCTGCTTGAAATATTCCATTGAGATATATTGCCAGAAGTCACGGTTCATATCAATCATTACCGTATTAATACGTTTCATGGCATCGAAGATAGCCGACAGGTTATCATAATTTGAAATCTGTGTTGTATATTCTTCGCGTTCCAATCCCAGTTTCTCTGCAACAAAGCGATTTCCGAATGCTTTCCAATCATATTCGGGATAAGCCACATGGTGTGCATTATAATTTCCGGTTGCACCACCGAACTTAGCTGTTACAGGACATGCCTTCAGAGTTGCCAACTGGCGTTCCAGCCGGTAAACAAAAACCATGACTTCTTTACCCAAGCGTGTCGGAGATGCCGGCTGACCGTGAGTTTTGGCAAGCATCGGAATAGTTTCCCATTCGGCAGCATATGTCTTCAACTGAGCAATCAGTTCCTCAATCAGCGGATAATAAACCTGCTCCAACGCCTCTTTGATAGAGAGAGGAATTGAAGTGTTGTTAATATCCTGCGAGGTCAGTCCGAAATGGATAAATTCCTTGTATTTGTCCAACCCGCCTAACTTATCAAACTCTTCTTTCAGGAAATACTCTACGGCCTTTACATCGTGATTGGTCACACTTTCAATATCTTTAATGCGCTGTGCATCGGCTTCCGTAAAATTACGATAGATATTGCGTAATGACTCGAACACACTCTTATCAATTCCTTTCAGTTGCGGCAACGGAAGTTCACACAAAGTAATAAAATACTCTACTTCTACCTGCACGCGGTATTTAATCAACGCATATTCGGAAAAATATGCCGCTAAAGCTTCAGCCTTGCCTCTATATCGGCCGTCAATCGGAGATATGGCCGTAAGTAAATCAAGTTTCATATTGTCGTTTAGATAATTATCAGGTTGCAAAATTAACTCTTTTTCCTGAGTTATAAGGCATAAGGAGTGAGAAAGTTTGTATAAAAGAGACTAAAATAACGATGAGTGATCTATGACAAACGGTGAACAGCCCGCATTATAATATTGCCGCAAGCAGTTCACCGTTCCTCATTTATCGTTGATCACTTATTATTCCGTGTCGATCACAGTCCGTCAATCATTCATCATCAATTATTCAGTTTCATCAGCACCGGTGTCTTCACCGTCTTCACCTCGGCCTGAGGAACTTCATTCAATTGTTCAAAAATAACAATCTTATTTGTTCCTTTCTTCAACCACACTCCCGGGATATAAAGGGTTTGCTGCGGTCCCACCTTCCAATAACGCCCGATGTTGACACCATTTACAAAGATGATACCTTTTCCCCAATTTTCCATATCGATAAATGTATCTCCGACGTTATCCAACGTAAAGGTCCCTTCATAAAGCACCGGACAACCTTTCAGTTTTGCGGCCTCAGCAGGCACATTCGCATGTGCATCAGCTTTCAGTTTTGCCAGGTCGGGCATTTCGCTCATCGGCAACTGATACATATCCCACTCACCTGTAATTTCCTTACCCGCTATCTTGACCGGACTAATGATACCCTTGGTATTATGCACAATTTCACTACCATAATTAATACGTCCCATATTTTCAACCAGTATCTGCAAAGTAGCATTAAACGGCACCTCAATCTCCATTGAATAAGTCTTGGTATTCCGGTTCAACACACCTACCTGCTCTCCATCCACATACACAACCGCATAGTCACGCAGTCCCGGTATCTCAAGCGTTCCACTGATAGGTTGATTAAAATGACGGGTATATAACACATATCCATACCCTTGATTCAACTGCTCAAAAGTCAAAGGAGTATCGGCCGACACCGGCTTTTGCTTTTCGGCGAATGCCAATACATCAGCAACTTTGGTCAATTTGATAGAGGGGATCTCAATAACCGGATTTGGAGCCGGAGCCTCGGGAACCGTGTATTTAACGTATTTTCTGATCACGTTACGGATTGAATCATACTTCGGAGTCACCCAACCAGCTTCACTGATAGGAGCATCATAATCATAACTGGTCAGATCCGGCTGAATATCACGTTTCTTATCATAATTAGCACCACTTGTAAAGCCGAAATTAGTTCCTCCATGCACCATATAGAAATTGAAAGATACGTCATTCTGCAGATATTTCTCGGTCTGACGTGCAATTCCGGAAGCACCCACCTGTGGAAACGGTTCCGCCCAATGCGACAACCAACCCGGATAGAACTCAGCAACCATATACGGTCCCTTACCATCATGATATTGATTAACCACCTTTTTCAAGTTCTCAATATCACTTTCGCCATTCGCTGTAGGCAAGGCACCCGGTGTAGCTCCGCCTTCAAAAAGCCAGCTGCCATCAGAGGTAAACAAGGGTACATTAAATCCTGCGTCAGCCAATTGCTGTTTAATTTTGGCATTATAAGCACGATGCTCTTCCAAAGGTATATCTTTTCGTTGGGCAACGTACGAACCAAACTCGTTCTCACACTGCACCATCACGATCGGGCCACCTTTTGTGCACTGCAAATCGCCCACTTCCTTATAAAGCCGGTCAATATATGCCTTTGTATATTTCAGAAACTCCGGATTATCTCTCCTGATTTCCATTCCTTTCACATTCTGCAGCCACCAGGGATAGCCGCCAAATTCCCACTCGGCACAAACATAAGGGCCGGGGCGTAAAATAACCATCATTCCCTCTTCACCGGCTGTTTTTATAAACTCGGCCAAATTCTTGTCACCGGTAAAATCCCACTTCCCCGGCTCCGGTTCATGAAGATTCCAGAAAACATAAGTCGCAACCGTATTCAACCCCATACCTTTCATCATCTGTAAACGATGACGCCAATATTGATGAGGGATACGGGCATAGTGCATTTCACCAGAAAGAACAGGTGTCACTTTTCCATTACGATAGAAATGTCCGTCTTTGATTTCAAACGCAGACTTTGACTGCGAGAATGCACATAATGGCATGATAGCCAATAGCAAAAGTAAATAAATAGATTTTGTTCGCATGGTAGCATTAATAGGTTTGTTGATGAAGCAAAGTAAAGAAATAAATCACTTTTTCACCAACTTTCCCGTCGTTTTCTTATAAAAAATAACTTGAATTAATACACCGCAACCAGATCAGCCATAAAAAAGAAAGTCCTCACAGAAATATTCTGCAAGGACTCTATGTTGTGGGCGTTGACGGATTCGAACCGCCGACCCTCTGCTTGTAAGGCAGATGCTCTGAACCAGCTGAGCTAAACGCCCGATGTATCTTTCTCAAAGAATATATAGCAAAATTGAATCTCTTTTCAATGTGGGCGTTGACGGATTCGAACCGCCGACCCTCTGCTTGTAAGGCAGATGCTCTGAACCAGCTGAGCTAAACGCCCATATATTCTTCTTCGAAAGTGTTCGGCTGTGGGCGTTGACGGATTCGAACCGCCGACCCTCTGCTTGTAAGGCAGATGCTCTGAACCAGCTGAGCTAAACGCCCGTACACTTTCCTTTTAAAAGCGATGCAAAGGTATCGCTTTTCTCGAAATCTACAAATTATTTACGATCTTTTTTTTCAAAAAGTTTCCAACATCATCAGTAAGTCTCTGTTTTTCAAACAATAGAATCCATTTTGTTTTACTTCGTTTGTTTTCTCAGTAACTATAGGATTCTTCTTCAAATTAGGTGGTAAATTCTTTATTTCTTTATTTTCAAGTTGATAATTGTCCTCTTTGCTTGCTTTAATAGGAAAAAACAGACACCGGCTGAATAAGATTGCTCAAGTCTCGGAAGTGAATTTACGCCGTCCGGACCGGTATCTTCATCCTTATACCTTTCTTCAATTAACATTGTTAACGCCTTTTGCAGGTTGTCAGGTTCTTATGCGTAAATAACAAGTCTTTTGCATTTAAAGAACTTGTTATTCACATCCAAAGAACAAGCTTTAACTCTGTGTTAAAACAAAGTTTTTGAGGATAGAAATCTTACTTTTTAAAGATATTGATTTTCAGATGGTTTATTCTAAGATTCGCTTCTTCATCTCACGGATGGACTCTTCGGGGGAAAGCCGGGATACTTGCTTTTTTGTCAACTATAAACGAGGGCTTACACTTCCGAAAACTGAATTAGATTTCCATGAGTAAAAGAAAACTTACCACCAAATTTTGAAGAAGAACCTAACTTAGGTTATCCGTCCGATGCCTGCCGCCGAATAACACGTGCGGGATTGCCTACCGCCACACAATCATCCGGTATATCTTTTGTAACCACGCTACCGGCTCCAATCACGCAACGGTCACCTATCGTCACCCCAGGGCAAATGACCGCTCCGCCCCCAATCCAGCAATCTTCACCAATAGTAACCGGATAAGCATATTCCTTGGGATTACGGCGTTCCAGATAGTCCATCGGATGATGTGGAGTATAGATTTGCACACACGGACCTATCAGTGTATGACTTCCGATAGTGATGAATGCTCCGTCAAGGAAGGTACAATTGGCATTAACAAATACATGTTCGCCCAGACGGATGCCGTCACCATGGTCACAATGAAAAGGCGGGCAAATAACAGAGGTAGGCGGAAGGTCGGGCACCA
The DNA here is from genome assembly GCF_040798045.1 of Bacteroides sp. NGMCC 1.200775. NCBI lineage: Bacteria > Pseudomonadati > Bacteroidota > Bacteroidia > Bacteroidales > Bacteroidaceae > Bacteroides > Bacteroides sp. NGMCC 1.200775. The sequence continues at coordinate 65,518 of NZ_JASCQK010000009.1, forward strand.
GCTCCTCAAGTAACTCCGTGTAAGTATCGTCATACGTACTCAGTCCCCGCATCTGTGCCAATAACTTTTTAGCATGCTCAAACCGTACCTGCAACTCGGGTGCTGACATATCAGCCAGTTCGCCACTACGCATTTTTTCTATTTCAGTCATTTGGATTATTCTGTTTTTCCGTTCGTAAATACATATTTCTTTTCATCCGAAAGCTGTTCGTTGAACTCAAATCCTTCCCAAGCAAATGTTTTCAACTGGTCAACGGATTCTATCCGGTTTTTCAGGATGTAACGAGTCATCTCTCCCCTCGACATTTTAGTGTAGACCACTACTGTAGCCAGTTTCCCGTTTTTCCAGACGTGAAACTCAGGAGTCACCACACGGCTCTCTCTCTCCACCCGTTTCCAATCAAAAAGTCCCCGCATCTCGTCACTCGCCAGATTACAAAGTATCCCACCGGCTTTTTTAATATCTTCTATAAACAAGTCGGTAAGAACCGGCTTCCAATACTCAAACATGGTTCGGGTACCGGGTTCGGGCAATCGGACATCTCCTTCGAGCCTGTAAGGTCGAATCACGTCGAGAGGACGCAGCAGCCCATAGCAAAACGAAGTCAACCTCAAATGGTCCTGAGCATATCGGAAATCTTCATCCGAAAAATCTTTGGGAGAAAGTCTTTTAAAAACAATCCCGGTATAAGCCAACAGCGCAGGCAGCTCCCGAGTCGCTTCGGAATGAAAGTCCTGATAGCGCTTATAATTCTCAACAGCAATCTTAGCATTTACCCGCAACAGGCGCTCCAACTCTCCGACAGAGAATTGAGACATTTGCAAAGCTACCTCCGCTGCCTCCTTCCGGAAGCGGGGAAATGTGGTGAGAGGCGTTTTCACTTTCGAAACGTCACTCATGGTTTTGGCGCAAGATAAAAGTATCAGCATAGGCTTCTTTCCTTATTTCAATGTTTCAAAGGAACAAAATTAATAGAAAAACGGGAGTATGCACTTTTTTTCTTACTTTTGTACTGTCACTAAAACCTGAAAAACTAACATTTTACCTAAAATGAAGATTAAACGACTCTACTTACTGGGAGCCTGGCTCCTTTTGGGCGTCAGTGCTTCGGCCCAGAACACAAGTATTCAACCACAACCACAACAGATTCTTTCGGAAACGCAGGCTCTGAGTCTGCCGGATACCTATCTGATTGTCGGAGAAACAGAAGCAAACCCGCATGCCGTCAGTGCACTGAAAGCTTTACTTGCCGGAAAAAAGACAGATAAGGACGGAATTCGCATCTATATCGGTGAAAAAGGGGATAAAGCTATCCGTAAATTCGCCCGGCAAATTCCCAATCAGAAAGAAGGATATTATTTAGCTGTCAACGACAAAGAAATCGTATTGGTCGGACAAGACGAACGGGGAACCTTCTATGCTTTGCAAACCCTATCACAACTGCTGAACAATAACCAATTGCCTGTAGTTGAAATCAAGGACTATCCTTCCATCCGCTTCCGCGGTGTAGTCGAAGGATTCTATGGAACTCCATGGAGCCACGAAGCCCGTCTCCGTCAGTTGAAATTCTACGGAGAAAATAAGATGAATACCTATATCTATGGTCCTAAAGACGACCCGTATCACAGTTCCCCCAACTGGCGCTTGCCTTATCCGGAAAAAGAGGCGCTTCAGTTACAGGAGTTGGTAAAAGTGGCCAATGAAAACGAAGTGGACTTTGTATGGGCCATTCACCCGGGACAAGATATCAAATGGAATCAGGAAGACCGTGATCTGCTGCTGGCTAAATTCGAGAAGATGTATGATCTGGGAGTACGTTCGTTCGCAGTATTCTTCGATGATATTTCGGGGGAAGGAACCAACCCAAACAAACAGGCTGAACTACTGAACTACATTGACGAGAAATTTGTAAAGGCCAAACCGGACGTTACCCCGCTGGTCATGTGCCCTACCGAATATAACAAAAGCTGGTCGAACCCGAAAGGTAATTACCTGACTACTTTGGGTGAGAAACTGAACCCTTCTATCCAGATTATGTGGACGGGCGACCGTGTGATTTCCGACATAACCAAAGATGGTATTGCCTGGATCAACAAGCGCATCAAGCGCCCGGCGTATATCTGGTGGAATTTTCCGGTATCCGATTACGTACGCGACCATTTGCTGCTCGGACCGGTTTACGGCAACGACACCCAGATTGCCGATCAGATGTCAGGCTTCGTCACCAACCCGATGGAACATGCCGAAGCATCTAAAATAGCAATTTACAGTGTAGCCAGTTATGCATGGAATCCGGAAAAATATGACAGCGAACAGACATGGAAAGATGCCATACGCACCATTTTGCCGAGTGCTGCGGAGGAACTGGAATTCTTCGCAGCACACAACTCTGACCTGGGTCCGAACGGACATAAATACCGCCGGGACGAATCGGTTGAATTACAGCCTGTAGCTAAGCTTTTTCTCGACAGCTATCTGAAAAACGGCTCGTATACCGAAGCAGACTTCAACTCCTTGAAAGCAACCTTCGGCAAGATGACAGAGTCCGGTGATATTCTGATGACCAACACCGAAAACCAACCTTTGATTGCAGAAATGATGCCTTGGCTCCGTCAATTCAAATTATTGGGTGAAACCGGACAAGAAGTATTGTCTATGGTCAAAGCTTACAAAGAAGGCGACAACTCACTTTTTATCCGGAAGTACCGCCATGTGAAAGCACTGCAACAACAGATGTTCCAAGTGGACCAGACTTATAACCAAAACCCTTACCAGCCGGGTGTAAAAACAGCAACTAAAGTGATCAAACCACTGATCGACCAAACGTTCACTACGGTGACCGAATGCTATAACAAGCAAAACGGTACACAGCTGGATGCCGCAACGGACTATATGCCTCACAAACTGACGAGTGACGTAGAGCAACTACGCAATCAGCCGTTACAGATCAAAACAAACCGTATATTGGTATCGCCTGCCAACGAAGTAATCAAATGGGGAGCGGGACGTACGTTGACCATCGAACTGGATCAAGCCTATCCGGGACAGAGCCTGGATATAGATTTCGGCAAACCGGATGTAGCCGCCTGGGGACGACTTGAAGTTTCAGCCGATGGCAAAGAATGGCAAAAAGCTGACTTCAAACAGGAAAAGAACCGGATCACGCTTAACCTGAAACAAGCTCCGGTGAAAGCTGTCCGTTTCAGCAATACCGGCAATACGGAACAAGAAGTTTATCTTCGCCGTTTTATCATTACTCTGGACAAATAAAAACTTATTCAATCTGTGTAAAAAGCCCCTTCCGGTATTTTCGCTAAAATACGGAAGGGGCGCACACAAACAAAACAAACAATAATTCATCAACAGCCTTCACAGGCTATACCGATGAATATCACTAAAGATAGCATACAAAGAGTATGCTCGTGAAAAAGCTGCCTTTTCAAGGCTACAGAGGATAAGATTAATCATTCAGCATGTCCATTTACCTTCGTACAAGAGCTTTCTCTTTCCTGTAATACACGAAATTTCATTTGCTGCTGTTCCCGCCAGTAGTAAAAACCTCCACACGAAATTTTGCATAAAACAACATATTCAGTTTTACGCTTCCGCATCAGACGCAATAGAGGTGTACATAAAAACTTATCCGGTTCGGAAACACGCACCCTGATTGTTTTTCGTCCGGAAGTAGTTCCGTCCGGACAGGGCAACCAGTCTATATCAAGTATGCCCAGAAGAGAATAACAATAAAAGGCAGAATGTTCATAGGCATACCATGCTCCTTCTTCCTGATACAGGAAAATACAATCAACATTCTGTGCTTCTATTTGCAATATCTCTTCCAGGGTCATACTACCGCAACGTTCTATTGAATAACTACTATCTTACGGGCTACAGTTTCCCCGCCGGAGGCGGAAGTCATCAGTACAGTCCCTCTCCTGTTCGCTCCGAAAGCTACGTGCAAATAAGCATGCGAACTATATTTGCTACTGAGTTCCGACACCATACCGTCTCCCGGAAATGCTCCGGGAGATGCGGCGGATGGGTGCAGAAAGAGCCAGCCGGCAGACGTCGGATTCAATACCCGGACCGTCCAGTTACGGTCGGTTGAACCAACCAAATCGAAAACAAACGAATCGGTATCTTTCTGGTCCGATATAATGGGATTCCAACTGACACGAACCGGCTGAGACAGATTATCACACGTCATAGTCAAGGTTGTAGATACGGCACTATTGGCCGGTGAGGTAAAATCTCCTGTTATTTTATACTTATTACTTCCTAAAGCTTGTGCAGACAGATTGGTCAGCCAATTACAATCGGCAGGTAGGGTCAGAACCGGCTGAACACCACGGCTGGAATATACGGTACAAATATCTACGCCCGTCGCCGATGTAGTCACACCTGTTTTTCCATATAGGCTGAATACATTATTAGACGATGCCATACGGTATTCACCGTCGGCCACAATACAGGGCAAATCCGTGTCTTCATCCGTCAACTCCACTTTCAGAGCATTCGAAGGTGCAGAAGCCACAGCAATATCCGGATTTTCATATCCCGGACCATTGACGCCCACCACCGTAACAATATAACGGTGGTTACGTACAATGTTCAGAGGAGCTCCGTTGTTACCGGTCATTACTACCTTATAATAGCCTTTTTTTCCCTTATACCGGGCTGCAATGACTACTCCCATATAGTCGGAAGCCGAACAATTGCGCTCATAAATGTATAAAGATGGTTCCGCACCATTAACCCAACCCTTACGATAATCCAGATAGGTTCCACCGGTAACCGGATTTGCGGTAACGGGAGTGTTAACTTCTCCTGTGCAATCGGTCGGAGCCAGAAAGCCATGACAGGCTCCCTGATGTACGGTAATTCCTTCGATGACAAAATCATCCAGTTCGGTATTTACACCCCCACTACCCTTCTTCACTTGTATACAGGCAGTGGAACGCAACAGTTTCACACCCTCTGCTTTCGTCACGATATTGATTCCGTTGAGAGCAAAACGTCCCCACATGACCAAAGGCATCACATGGTTTAACAATGTGCTCTCTCCTTCATTCACATGTTCGAGCGAGGCTGTCTGCAAAGAAGAGATAGCCGCATTTTCTGCCATACCCGGAGTTATATCACCAAAGTTCAAGCGATCCGAAGTGCCATCAGCACTCCGCCCGTTTGCAACCAGATGAATGATACGCCGTTCCGAAGTGGCATCCAAACGGACTGTGAAATTAATCCCCGTTCCGGTAACAACCAACCTGTCATTCTCTACTTTGACACGCTCCATAAACTTTGCGTCTTTGTCGAATATCAGCAAGTCTACGTTCTTAATATCGGTATCCGTATACGGGCCACCGGCACGAGTAAGCGTATTCACTGACTCCGGCTGCGGCAAGGTTACCGAAACAGCAACATCTATCTTCCCATAAGCGGGTTTCTGTTCCTCTTCCTCATGACTACACGAGACAAACAGAAGGGCAACCAGTATACCTATTATATATTGTATTTTCATACTATAGCGCATTTTCATTGTTTACACTAAAATCTATTTCCTCTCCCCCTGATAATTATCGGAATAGGTATTCACGATTACGGGAGTCCAGAAGGGCTTTTCTTCCGGTCGGAACGGCACCTTTACCGAATGAGATGAGCGAGTATTGGCAGGGGCAGCAGCAAGTACTGTTACAGATGCCGAATGTTTAATACGGTCATATACAATTGTTGCAACTTTTGTATAACCTCCTTGATCATACGTTCCATTACCTCCGGTAGTAGTAATAAGTACCCGATAAGTATCATTATACAACCTTTCACCACCTTCATTATAATAATTATATTTATTATAATCCCCGGTTTCAGCAGTTCCTTTAGACATTGTTCCTCCTTTATAGGCAGTCATTTCAAAAGTCATAGGAGCAGGTGCTATCCCTGAACTATACCATGTTGCATAAACATCCAATTTTATTTTTCGGGGAGAGTTTACATCGCCTTCCAATACAGGGGCATTAAAAAATGCAGTTTCTCCCTGTCCTTGACGTGCATCACCACCCCACTGTAGCAGCAGTTTGCCATTATAATTAACAGTCTGATTCTTGCTCCATCCAACAGGCTTTTTATCATAAGAAGAATTATTACTTCCATCACCAGATACATTATTACCTTGGAATTCAACCGCAATATCCACATCAGCCCCATCCCACATAAATTTAACAACAAAATAGTCGAAAGGAGGAATTGTCACTATAATATCCTGGTGTACTTTAACCGTAACCTGATAATCCGGGCAATCGGCATGATGGAAAGTTAATGATCCGTCACGAGCCTCATCGGAAGGTTCACGGTCGGTTGTCATAGTCAGCACTTGCGTTAACGGATTCCATCTCAAATCACTATGAATCCAAGACTCCCATGAATCGAAAATAATATTTCTACTACCACCCAACACAGTCACATCTTGTGAATTAGTAACTGCAGTCTGCGCTGAACCTGTTGGAGCAAGTGCATTTATTACCCCATCATCCACATGGATATAGCAGTTCATTAACGAAATCGTATCCGTATCAAGCGTTGTTTTATTCTTCACAACAATCTGACCATCTCCATAACAAGTATCAAAATCATCCGGCTTAATCGTCGAAGTACGTGTAAAGTTGACTGTGGTATTTCCTTTCACCCCACTCTGTATGTCTGAAGTCGCTTTGGGACTACTACCTAAGAATATCCAGTCACCTCCAATACTCTTAACCTCCACCGAGCGATTTTCATGTGCTTTAGGACAAAATATAAGTTTATGTTCACTAACTTTGATTGTACCTCTATCCGGTCTTTGTGTAACCGGTATTTTCTTGGTCACATTATTTGCTTTAATGGTAATATACGAAGTACGCGGATGATTATCCACATAGCTATCCAGATCAGCAGTAATTTCCACCGCATTCCCATCCAACTTTTTCACCGAAGTAATCCACGTGGCCTCAGGTGCCTTCTCCACTGTATATTCCCGGGCATTGGTATTTACATGTATCGTGTCTTTGAATGCCAGCCCAACGGAAGCTTTATCCGTATAAAGCTGGGTCTGTGACAAATCGGCTTCCAACTGTGTATCTTGCCAGTTCAATATCTCAGTAGAGACATCGAGCTTTCCACCAAGGAAAATGCGTACCAACAAAATTCCGTTTACTCGTGGAACCCGAGGAATTACCACATCCGTCTTCTCGAAACGTGTACCTCCTTCACTGGCCAGATCGACACTCAGTTTAAGATGGCTGGTAGTCGTGTCTGTCGGAAGCGCATTCAGATAATCAGTTCCTTTATGGGCCGGCACAATAAACCGAAGCGTATCACTATACTGATGACCCGCCATTGCAGTATTATTATGTATAGTAAAGGTACCGGTCATAGGTTCCGCACTCACAGTAGGGTTGTTTTTATTGGGGTATAACCCTCCTTCCCAATTAAGAGTCGTAGGCACATTACTCAATTTCATCGTGTGGGTGCCATTGATATCCAGTCCTCCGGCATCAGCTATCACGACTTTGACCAATGCAACGTTCCGTGAAAGTAATGCTGTTTCGGAAGCGACATTATCCTGACCGGCAATAACCTGCTGTCCGGTAATATAAGCCGTACGCAACTCAGGCATAGACGGCAAATTTCCACCGGAGGAACGGGTTTCCCACATTTTCAGTGATGAACGCCCCTGGCCACGGACAGGCTGAACCAATTCACTGTTTATATCCCTGTCGGCACTGACCAACGTAATATCCCACGTACCTGCCGCAACCGGCATGGTAAGGCGGTCTGCAGCGTAAGTCACATCCGGCACTTTCTGCCTGAACTGTCCGGCAGCAGCCCCATCTCCATCAAACAGATAGACTTGCGTATTATTGATAATATCAGCAGAAGCTCTCGTCATCCTGAAAACCAATGAAGGATTACCATTGGTTCCCCCTGGCGATTCCCTGTCATCCGTACAAGCAAACGCCAGAAAAAGCAGCAAGCCCATCAACCCTGTATATATTCTTTTTCCTGTCATAGTTCTTTTTTCATCCATTTTCTTCTGAGCAGACAAGAAGACCTTGCATTTGAAATGCAAGGCACTCTTATCCCTAAGAATCATTTTATTTCCGGATCGTAAACTCTGCCATACGTTCTGCGTCAGACACACTGATCGGCTGTGCACCCGTAGGCTGGTTTACAGATTTGATTTTCAGTTTCACCTGTTTTTCCAAAGCATCCGTACTGAACAATACTACTCCATTCACATTAGCCGAACTATGGTTGCCGTCTCCACTGATGCGTAGGTCATGCAGGTTGGTAAAGACAAAGTCTTTTCCTTCTTTTGCCGTAGCATCGGGCAATGTCACACAGTTAACAATAATATCACTACCTGTGGCATTAGTCAGTAAGGCTCCGTCTGAAGCACGCAACAGCGAAACGGTGAAGAAGCCCGACACCACATTATTATTTACTCTGTGGTCGCCAAGTGAAGTTATGGCCAGGCGTGCCGGCTGATCAACAACAATTCCGCTGCAACTCAACAATTCACCATCAAAAGCGACATTGGAACCACTCAGGCTATGTACTTTATTGAAATTCACCACCACGGTTTTAGGAAGTTCATAGCGGGTATCCTCCAATGTTCTGACATTAAAAGATGACTTTTGCGAACCATTGGCAAATATCACTCTCGGCGTCAATCCCATATCGAAATCAAGCGCATCGGCTGTGCCTTCCCCATAAATGCCATCCACTATAATATTGGCTCCCGTTGCATTAGTCAAAGGAGTTCCGTCGGTCTTAAATAATCCCAGTTCATATAAAATATCTTTGGATCCCTCTTCTCCGCGCTCCGTACGTACCAACTTTACAACCGCCTGCTGATCTTCGATAACCGCTTTTCCTACAGGCTTCACCAGATAACTCTGCTGAACATCCGACAATAGCAATTCAAAGTCCTTCACACCTTCGATCAGATCATTCGCCTTTACCGGAACCTCAATATCCTGTTTCACCAGATAGCGGTCAGCCGTTCCGCGTGAGGGAGTGAAAGAGAGCTTTCCCTTCACCGGAGTAAAGTTATTGGCCGTTGTAGCCGATGCTTCGCGAGTGGCATAACCTACACTCACAGGAACAGGCGCTCCCTCTTTCGTGGTGGCATATCCGGTCAGTGTCACAGTAAACACAGCGGTGGCTGTTCCGTTTACCGGCTTGGTTATTTTCACGTCCGAGACATAGAGTCCATGTCCGAGCTTGACAAGACGGCTACCACTACCCAGAAAAAGTAACTCCCCGGATGATGCAGTCAAGGCCTGACGGTAAATGGTAGGTTTATTATCCGTCACATAACGGTCAAACTCTTTCTCACCCGTAGCAGAATACATACAAACCCGGCCCTCATCCGAAGACAGCAGCAACACTTCACCGTTGTTAGTCACCTTAATCTTATCAAAGTTACCATCAATCGTTCGGTCAAACTCAGCTTTTCCTGTCGGCAATATACGGACAAATGTTCCTCTGCGTGCGTTGACGTCATAAGTGGTTACCACTGATTCGCCGGTAGTCCGGTTCATACCCACACCTCTCACACTTCCGTTCGAGGTACCCGAGTACAAAGCTGTTCCGTCATTTCGCAATAAAGCGTAATATCCTTTATTACCACTGCCTCCTACTAATATATTACCATTGCGGGCCACCCGTAGATGGTTGAGCGTTGCCAATCCCTGGTTGGCAGGTATCAGTGTTTTAGCAAAAACAATATCACCTTCCGGACGAATCTTATAAATAATACCTCCATCTGTCGATGAATTACCGGTAACAATCACCGAACCGTCATTGATATTGGCGTTCAGGCCTGTCACTATAAATCGTTTAGCCGGAATGGCAGTCACATAATAAGGTTTCCCTTTATCATCTAACCGGACCACCACCGTCTGTTCTTTTTCTCTGTCTCCGGAGAAAGCCGCACAGATATATTCAGTCGTGTTGCCCAACACCTCAAACTGGTCACAATAGCCACTTCCGGTGTTCTTATACTGATAAATCACTCTACCCGATTTATCTACTTTCAAGAGAATACCTTGCCGACCGCTTCCTCCTTTCGGCTCCATACCGGAAAGTATCAATGATCCGCTTCGTAGCAGGGCACCTTTCAGAAACTCGCTTCCTTGTCCTCCCGCATAAATATTGGTAACAATATGACCACTACGGTCTAATATGACCGCCCGTCCGCTCAGCGTCACATTATCCTTTCTGCCTTTTGTATTCATCACAGCAGATTGTCCGACAAGCAGGATACGATTGTCCTCCAACTCTGTCAGCTCATTAACAGCAGTAAACCCGGCCAACGGTAACGAAAAGAGTACCTCACCTTCTCTTCCTATCCAGGTCAGATTGTACTTCTGTCCCTCTTTGCCTACCATAGCCACTTCGTCACCGGCCAACGGGCATACCAGTTGTATCTGGTTCTTATCGCCATATTTCTTATCGAAAACCACCGGCATATATTGGGCTCTTACCTGCAGACAGGCCATGATGCTCAGCAGGAACAGTATCCACACTCTATGAATTCTTGTCTTCTTCATATATCGTTTACTTTTTTATATTTCTACCTCTTATTATATATTTCGACACGCCTTGCCCGACGGTTCACTTGTATCCAGTCGATACCTCCCTCCGGCCAGCGATGATACTCAATTTCCTCTTTCACCTCTTCCGGAGAAAGTTTTATCCTACCATGGGCCTGTATACCGAAACGTACATTTAAACCATGATTGCGCAGGAACTCTGCAACACTCTCTGCCCTTCGTTCTGACAATGAATAGTTATAACTGTCACTTCCTATCTCATCGGCAAAACCATCGAACCTCAGTTCCGAAAACTGGTAGGTACCCATTTCATTGATAAACTGCTCAAGCCTCCGTACAGATTCATCGGTCAGTTCATCCGAATCGAAATCAAAATAAAGAGTCATCAGCAAACCTTCAGGTGCATATTGCTTCAATGCAACAGACTCCGGAGAAACTGTTTCCGTAGCTCCGTTCAACAACAAAGCGCCACCCAAAATCGCATTCTCCTCACTCATCCCGTAAAAGGGCATCCCCTGCTGAGTACCTAAATCTTCTACCGTACGGAGATAATAAATATCATCTCTTGAAGCCATCTCACGATCGGATACAAAATAAGCAGTTCGTAAATCGAGCGGACACATATAATAATCGTTGAAGACGGAATTTACCGGATGGGGAAAATGACTGATACTGCCCGGCACTACCCCATCCTTATCATAATAAGCACTGAACAGGTCATAACCACCGAATCCCGGCAGCCCGTTAGACGAAAAGATGAGACGTCCTTTATAGATTACAGGAAAGATCTCATCACCTTCCGTGTTGACATCCGGTCCCAGATTTACAGGGGTTCCCCATGTCCGGGCCTCGTCATCCCAATGAACAACATACAAGTCAAACCCTCCGTATCCTCCCGGCATGTCGGAAGTGAACAATAATGATCTACCTTCATTGAATAAGTAAGGATGGGCATACGAAGACATCTCCTCCTGTGGAAAAGCCGGAACATACTTCGTAAACCGTTTCTTTTTATTCTTTAGCACAGAATAGAACAACTTTGTACGGAAAGGGCGTAGTTTCCGGTCTGCCATCTCCACTGTTGTCTTCTCTTTATCGTACTCAATGACTGTAGCTACCATTGACTTCATATCCGGCGAAAAGGTCACCGGACCATTCTGCAAGTCAGCAGGTATCTTCCGAAAATATCCATAATATCTCGGAGGTTTCTGAGCCTCGGCACCGGGTTCACCGGTTTCGTCAAGTGCATAATAGTGAGTACGATGAAAGAACAACTTTCCCGGATCATTGAATTTACTGTAGCTAATGGCATAAAACGGCTGCTCACCATAATTTCCAACCCAAAATTCAGCATTCGGTGTATTCAGTGATAAACGTTTTGCCGAAAATCCGGGGTCTTCCTGAACCGAATGGCGCATGGCAAGTGCCTCTAACGTATTCTGATAACGCTGATAGCGACTATATATATCCTTATAGGCATTATCCAGGCAGATAGCTTCTGCTTTGCGGGCCTGTCCCTGAAAGCGCAAGGCATCTATATAGTCACAGACATCATCTACCCCGAGCAGATCCGGACGCAACCCCATTGCTTTATCATAATGTTCTGAGGCGCGACCGTATTCCCTCACCATGAAATACAAACGTGCTGTTTTGAGATGAAGCGCAGCCTGACTGTCCTCATCTTTTTCACGCCTGATAGCCGTTTCGTACTGGGCCATCGCTTTATCAAATTTCTGCCTGATAAAATTACGGTCTGCCCGCCGTTCTATCCGCCCTATCTTCCGCTCCTGCGCAACGGAAGGCATAGTTCCTCCCATTAAAAAAAGGAATGCGGCAGCCGACAGGAGAATCTGTATCTTCTTCTTTCTCATTTCAGCAACTTTTTATCAGTAACATTAGCGGAATATATTATAAGTAAGATTTACACCAAACTTAGTCGGACCAATCCATCTCTTGGTTTTCTTACGTTCCAAAGGGAAATTTACATACTCTCCGCCCAAATAATATTTATTATATTGGAGGTGCGCATATCCCAGCCCAATATTCAGATCCAGCCCCCAACGAGAGTTGAAAGCAAATTTATATCCGGTTGAGATACCACCTGACACTCCCCAGCCTTTACGACGATAACTCTGTAACGGATCATTATGCTTCAACAAACCAATATTAAAGTTACCGTACATGGCATAAGGACCTATGTAAAATCCATCCCACGAATCATTAGTATAGAAGTTACGCGGATTCACATAATAGCGCAATTCAACACTGCTTTGGAGTGCCCGAAACACTTCTTCATGTTTCTTGAATAAATACGGCATCCATAGCACTTCACCGTTCACCGTGAGTTGCCTCGTCAATGTATACTCAAAGCCAACGTTAGGCGAACCGGTCAGCCAAAAAGGAATATTCACTTTGACACTTTGTGCCTGTACTCCGCTGATTAAGCAAAATAAAACGGCGACACTCAAAATATGTCGTATAACTGATTTCATTCTAATTCTCTTTTATATGTATATATGTATCATTCCATGTCCGTATCTCCACTCTCGATATCTTCGTTCCATCCTACAACCGATATCTTAATAACGGTATAAGATTCGATTTCAATAATTATACGTTTACCATGCAATAGCCGTAACGGCAATCCTGTCTCCCTTTCCGTAACTTCCACGGGCAAATGGTTGACAACTGCTCCATTTTCATCGAGAAATGTATAATTCAACCTCATCGGTTCATTCTCCACAGAAGGAATAAAACGATGATCTACCTCTAATACATCGGCTTTCTCCTGTACGGGTAATGTTCCGAAATGAAACATTTTATCCTCAGGAGTCAATCGGCCGGTCAGAGTATCATTTTTGAGGTATTGCATCACAGGTGCTCCTTCCGCAAGCAATTGTACCTTCTTTATATGCGATACATCACCGGGAAATTTCTTAAACCGAACCGTTATACGTCCGGTATAGCGTTCCAGTGCTGCGGTATCGGTCTGTAAAATGCCCGGATGTACAATTGCGGGTACGAACTTCTGGAATAATATATCCGAAGGCTGTACATATCTGTTCGGTCCGGTAGAACTGCTTTTCAGAATAAAAGCAGAAGCATCCAGATGTTGCCCGTCCACAAACGTAAGACTGTCCGTATTGGTATAACAGTATACTTTATATTCGCCGGGAGTTAACCTAAAACTAAACAAGCCCGCCTCCATGCGCGGATCTTTATCCCATGGAGAGGTTGCATAACGTGCGCCGACCAATGTTCCGGCATCGTTATAGACCAGCACTCGACAATCACTGACAGTCTTGTTCAGAACCTCGGGTACAAAAACCTGATAATTCGTTTCATCTTCAAAATAATCATATGTACACGACGCAAGCGAAAGTAAGACTGCTACACCAGTAAATAATACTATGAGAAGTCTGTTTTTTCTCATGTTCTATAGTTTATTTCATTATCCTCCCCCGAGGCCCTCAGGAGCAGCAAACACACCCTCTTGCTTCCTGCTCCCAGACCATGACTCCAAGGGGAGTAAAAAGAAAGTTTTTACATTATAATATCTGAATTTACAATATTGCTATCCCAAGGTGTAGGAGCCCCTACAGTAATTGTCAGGCCACCATATTCCGTAGGAGTTACAGGTACAGTCGTACTTCCGCCGGTACGTAAAGTCAGGTTTACTTCACGAATCACATTCGGTACAAAATTCTCTTTAACCACTCCGGACCAATAAACGGTAGCTTCATCGGAAAGTGCAGTACCATCTCCCAAAATATGTCCGGCTTTACCACGTCCTGATACCACTATAAAATACTGACGCTGTCTGTCAGCCGTACCGGTAGTTGCAGAATCATTAACGCGTCCACCATTATTGGGGAATACAACCACATCTCTCCACATCGTGAAGTTTCCGTTTAAAATCGTTCCTCCAGGGTTATAACCGGATCCGGGCTCAGCCGTTTTAAAGACTTCACCATCCGAAATAGACAATATGTTAGTAGCAGTCGAGGTAGCACTTACTCCTCCGTCATTCCCTGCCATCACTTTCAGATAATCCGGCAAGCGATAAATCATAATAGAAGCGTCTTGTGTAAAGTCAACCCCTTTGGCGGTATTCTCATTATTCGTATTTCCTTCTTTATCCTTTACGTTCAGACGGACACGCATCAAAGAGACTTCACGTTTCAAAGCAATCGGAGATGGAGTTGCAGTAGCATCCGAAGAAATGACTACACCTGAAACAGCTCCCATAAAAATCTCGGCAGGTTCCGTATAGGCCGTATTGCCTGCCAAGGCAGCAGAACAAAAAGTAGGGAATGCACCTGGCTTATATTTCATCACCATGTTCTGCACCTGTTTCTGACGTACATTCCACATTCCCCATTCTACAGGAGTTGTGCCCCCATCCAAATAGGTATTGATAGCATCCGCTGAACTTTTCGCATTTGCTATAGCAACCATCGTATATGTACCAGCAGGCACATCTGTATAAGTAAAAGTAGTATTCCCGTCTGTTGGATTAACTACATCTGAAAACCGCACGATATTGCTTGCGTCATACAGCAAAATCTGCACCTGACGGATTTTACTCCACGATGTTTCCGGCACTGCAGTAGATTGCGCAGCTCTCGTCTTACCTCCTTGTTCCATACTTGTTCCTTCAAAGTTCAACTTAACTATAAAGTTAGTCTTCGAGTTCCCACCAGGAACTTCTCCTGAAGGAAGTTCATTGTGCTCTGAACAAGCACTCATGGCCATTGCAGCGAGCAAAGACCATAAAAACACAGATTTCTTTTTCATAAATAATTCACTTTAGTTTCTACTTAATATTTGATTCAGACAGAATGTTGGTTTCTTATCTCAATCGATCTGCCCGTTACTTCGTAGGTAACGGGTCTACACAAATTCCAAGACAAAGAGGCGTCTTTCAAGGAGTTGTTTTTACTAAAATGAATCTTTACGGTCTCAAAAAAGACAATAAAATCCTTTCCCATCTTTCAACCTGAAAAATGGAAGAATCTTTTGTTGTCTTTTTCGAAGAACAACCCAATAAAAATGTTCAGTTATTTAATATCTATTGCAAAAATAATTGTTTTATTATGCGTATTTCAAAAAATATATTTAAATTTGCCGCCGATATCACCTTCCGTTACCTACGAAGTAACGGATAATATTTCAACTAATAATCAACTGATTAGCTTCTAATATTTTTATCTATTCCTCTTTTCTTCTTCGATAAAATATATGTAATAAGAGAACGATTCATCCGGTTTACCTCATCATCCCTGTAAGGTTGAAAATAAGTCTCAGTCACTTTCACCGAAGAATGCCCCATAGCATTACAAATCAAATTTGAATTATAATTCTGCCGGAGTGCCGTAGTCGCCCAGGTATGACGTGCCACATAAGTACTTAGCCGTTCCCTGATTCCCAAGGTATTTGCCACCTGTGTCAGGCGATGGTTCAGAAGACGCAACATACGGGTATATTGCCCATATTCATTCTCACCGGGATTTTGGATAATAGGAAAAAGATAAGGTGAATCCGGAATCGCATACATATACCTCCGTATAATTTCCATTGCCTCTTTGCCCACCACCACAGTCAGTTTACGACTGGTTTTGCGCCGGTGATACGTAATTACATTTCCCTGTAAATCGCATCTGCGCAAAAAAGCAAGATCTACAAACGGCATCCCGCGAAGCAGAAACAAAAGAACAAACAAATCCCGGCTGAAAGCTAATTTTTCCGGCAATGGTTTCTGGTCCGTCATCAGTTTACATATCACCTCCGGCGAAACAGCCCTTTTTACGGGACAGTCAATTCCGGTATGCACTTTATTGAAAAGACGTGGCACATAAGTTGCCACTCCCCGCTCCAGCGCCTGATTATACACAGATCTCAGCATACGCATGTAAGTAGAAATAGTGTTCCATTTAAGTTGATCAGCCAGCAGTTTCTGTTCAAACAAAGCTAACCATTCGGGAGTCAGTTGGCTAAAGGTGATTTCACGTCCATTCATAAATTTTTTCAGTCGATTTAAAGTGCTCTGATATACATGGGCAGTACCATTACGTTGCTCTTTTTTCAGTTCGACTATTCGCTTCTCCATAAATCGAGTCAAAAGTTCTTTTTTCATTTTAAGTCTGTTAAGATTACAAATTAGATTATTGCAAGCTTTTGCTTATCCATTTCATATATCAGACTGATATTTCAACAAATTGCAAAAAGCGTAGTGCCATAACAAACCAACTGCATAATTATCTCTTTTTTTTAGATAACTTTGCAGCCTTCGAAAAAATTTTAACCACAATTGGAATAGACAAAACCGATTCTTCTCAAGAAGCCGTTTCAATCATTTCTCAGTATTCACAGTCTCAGGCTTCGCAACCTGACTTGTCACAAGTGTATTTTTCTCAGTAGTATTACAAGTACCGTTAAATCTGGCTTTCGATTCTATTTCAAGTTTACATGTATAAACATCGCCATTCATTGTACATCCCGATTTCATAACCAAATCTTCTGCCACCTGAATATCTCCCTGTAACATCCCGTGTAACACAGCACCGGTACACGTCACATTTCCTTTGATTCTTCCCTGAGGACCAATCACTACTTTCCCTTTACAGGAAACATTTCCTTCTATTATTCCATCTAAACGCAAATCCCCTTCTACCGTGATTGCTCCTTTCACCATTGTTCCCAATGCTATTGTAGTCAGTTTATCAATACCGACTTTCACAGTCTTTACAGAATAATCTTCATTCTTTTTCTTTCCAAACATATTAAAATCTGAATTATGTAAATTAAAAAAGGACGAACATTCTTCTGATACCAAATATTAAGTAGATTACAAATATAAGTTAATTATAAGACAGGCAGAAGAAAAAGACGAGAAAAAGACAACAGGTCACTATAAAAAGGGGAGAAACTGTTTCCAAGTTTCCCCCCTCTCCCTTATTATTTATCGCTACGGACAGTACTATTTATATTCCTGCCAGCTCTTTATCTGAATATCTTCAAGCTTCAAATCACAGAATGCTTCGATAAATGCACTCGCCAGACGCGCGTTGGTTATCAATGGGATATTATGATCGATCGCGCCACGACGGATACGATAACCATTTGTCAGCTCACGTTTCGAATGATTCTTGGGAATATTCACAATCAAGTCGAACTTATGGTCGGCAATCATCTTCATCACATTGTTCTCGGCCCCCGGTTTTTCATCCGGCCAGTAAACCGGAGTAGTATCTACACCATGTGCATTCAGAAAAGCAGCAGTTCCGGCTGTTGCATAAATCTTATATCCCTGGTTGAACAACATGCGGCTTGCTTCCAGCAAATCGACTTTCGACTTCATTGCACCTGAAGAGAACATCACTCCCTTTTCAGGAATTTTAAAGCCGGTAGCAATCATTGCATTCAGCAGTGCTTCAGAAAAGTCGTCACCAATGCAGCCCACCTCACCGGTAGACGACATATCTACACCTAAAACCGGATCGGCTTTGTGCAAACGTGAGAAAGAGAATTGAGAAGCTTTCACTCCAATCCAGTCGATATCAAATGCCGACTTATCGGGACGGCTGTATGGAGCGTCGAGCATAATGCGGGTAGCAGTCTCGATAAAGTTACGTTTCAACACCTTAGAAACGAACGGGAAACTACGTGAAGCACGTAAGTTACATTCGATAACTTTAACTTCGTTGTTGCGAGCCAGGAATTGAATATTGAACGGTCCCGAAATATTAAGCTCTTTCGCAATCTGGCGGCTGATTTTCTTAATGCGGCGCGCTGTTGCAAAATAGATTTTCTGTGCCGGGAATACCAGCGTAGCGTCACCCGAGTGCACTCCGGCAAACTCGATATGTTCTGAGATAGCATATTCTACCACTTCTCCATTCTGTGCCACTGCGTCGAATTCAATTTCCTTGGTATTCTCAAGGAACTGAGAAACAACTACCGGATACTCTTTCGATACCTCAGCAGCCATCTTCAAGAAGTTCTCCAACTCCTCGTCATCATAGCAAACATTCATTGCAGCACCCGACAATACATAAGACGGACGAACCAGCACCGGATAACCTACTTTCTCCACAAACCCTTTCACATCTTCCAAGCTGGTCAGCTCCTGCCATGCCGGCTGGTCGATACCCAACTGATCAAGCATTGCAGAGAACTTATTACGGTTTTCTGCCCGGTCGATAGAAACAGGAGAAGTACCCAATACCGGAACAGACTGACGATACAGTTTCATGGCAAGGTTATTCGGAATCTGTCCACCTACGGATACAATCACACCGCGAGGTTGTTCCAGATCGATCACGTCGAGCACACGTTCGAACGAAAGTTCGTCGAAGTACAGACGATCACACATATCATAATCAGTAGACACCGTTTCGGGATTATAATTGATCATAATCGATTTATATCCCAGTTTGCGAGCAGTCTGCACAGCATTTACCGAACACCAGTCGAACTCAACCGAGCTACCAATGCGATAAGCACCCGATCCTAACACAACTACTGACTTTTCATTTTTATAATAGTTCACATCATAACCCTGAACCGCATAAGTCATATAAAGGTAGTTTGTCAGTTCCGGATGTTCGGAAGCAATGGTATTGATGCGTTTCACGGCCGGAAGGATACCCAGTTCTTTACGACGGGCACGTACCATCAGGTTCTCTTTCTCCATATTTCCTGCCGGATTCAACACAAAGCGCGCAATCTGGAAGTCAGAGAAGCCCAGCACTTTGGCCTCCCTCAATACGTCTGCAGGAATATCCTCTACCTTATCATAAGCAGACAACTTCGCTTTATAGTCAACGATATTTTTCAGTTTGCCCAAGAACCACGGGTCAATCTTTGTCAGTTCATGGATACGCTCTATCGTATAGCCATCTTCCATGGCCTGAGCCAGAGCGAAAACACGTAAATCCGTCGGGTGAGAAAGCTCCTTATCCAGATCCTCAAAATGCACATCGTCGTTACCGACAAACCCATGCATACCTTGACCGATCATGCGAAGACCTTTCTGGATAATCTCTTCAAACGAACGGCCTATCGACATGATTTCACCAACCGATTTCATGCTTGAACCAATCTCACGAGATACACCGGCAAATTTAGTCAAGTCCCAACGAGGAATTTTACAAATATAGTAATCAAGTTGCGGAGCCACATATGCCGAGTTGGGAGTGCCCATCTCACCTATCTGATCGAGTGTGTAGCCTAATGCCACCTTAGCGGCCACAAATGCCAGCGGATAGCCGGTTGCCTTCGAGGCCAAAGCCGAAGAACGGCTCAGACGTGCATTCACCTCAATCACACGATAATCATCCGTATCCGAATTGAATGCATACTGAATGTTACATTCACCTACAATACCCAGATGGCGGATACATTTAGTTGAAAGTTCCTGCAACATTTTCAGTTCCTTGTCATCCAATGAGCAAGTCGGAGCTACCACGATCGATTCGCCGGTATGAATACCCAGCGGGTCAAAGTTTTCCATGCTTGCTACCGTAAAACAGTGGTCATTCGCATCACGGATCACCTCAAACTCAATTTCTTTCCATCCTTTCAACGACTCTTCCACCAGAATCTGTTTAGAGAAAGCAAATGAGCTCTCAGCCAATTTGAGGAATTCCTCTTCATTGGCACAAATACCACTTCCGAGTCCTCCCAGCGCGTAAGCCGAACGAACCATCACCGGATAACCAATGCGACGTGCAGCAGCAATAGCATCTTCCATGCTTTCTACAGCCTGGCTGACCGGAGTTTTCATATCAATCTCGTTGAGCTTCTTCACAAACAGGTCACGGTCTTCCGTATACATGATAGCCTCAACCGAAGTACCCAATACTTTCACACCATATTTATCCAGAATACCTTGTGTATAAAGCTCTGCACCGCAGTTCAAGGCAGTCTGTCCGCCGAATGCGAGAAGAATGCCGTCGGGACGTTCTTTCTTAATAATCTCCTCTACAAAATAAGTAGTCACGGGAAGGAAATACACCTTATCAGCAATTCCCTCGGAAGTCTGAATGGTTGCGATGTTCGGGTTGACCAATACCGAATTGATGCCTTCTTCTTTCAAGGCCTTCAGTGCCTGTGAACCGGAATAATCAAACTCTCCGGCTTGTCCGATTTTGAGTGCGCCTGAACCCAAAACAAGGACTTTTTTCATTTCCTTTTCCATTTCTTTTATTGTCATTATAAGTTGTTATTTCTACGTATCCGCACAAAAAAAATGCGTTACCCTCAATAAAGGACTAACGCATTACCAAAGAACTAAATATCGTTTTTGGAGAAAAGAGAAGAAGTAGGCTGATTCCGGGTGAAATACACTCGAACGGAGATAATACTTGCTTCTGATTTCCTGTTGATTCATTGCTATTTCAAAGTTTGTGCAAAGTAACGACTTATTTCTATAATTACAAAGGAATCTGGTAAGAATATTCGTTTTATTTGTTACTTCAGCTGATTCTGACTATCTTTGTCCTTCGATTAAAAATAAAAATAATGGGAAAAGAAAAAATCATATTGACAGGTGACCGTCCTACCGGAAAACTCCATATCGGACACTACGTAGGTTCACTGAAACGAAGAGTCGAACTACAGAATTCCGGCTTGTTTGACAAAACTTTCATCTTCATCGCCGATGCGCAGGCATTGACCGATAACATCGATAACCCCGAAAAAGTACGCCAAAACGTAATTGAAGTAGCCCTCGATTATCTGGCTTGCGGACTCGATCCGGAAAAGTCGACAATCTTCATCCAGTCCCAGATTCCGGAACTGTGCGAATTGACATTCTATTATATGGATCTCGTCACCGTATCACGCCTGCAACGTAACCCTACCGTGAAGACGGAAATACAGATGCGCAACTTCGAAACCAGCATTCCTGTAGGTTTCTTTACTTATCCCATCAGCCAAGCTGCCGATATCACTGCCTTCCGTGCCACTACAGTACCGGTAGGTGAAGATCA
The DNA here is from genome assembly GCF_040798045.1 of Bacteroides sp. NGMCC 1.200775. NCBI lineage: Bacteria > Pseudomonadati > Bacteroidota > Bacteroidia > Bacteroidales > Bacteroidaceae > Bacteroides > Bacteroides sp. NGMCC 1.200775. The sequence continues at coordinate 87,108 of NZ_JASCQK010000009.1, forward strand.
GGAGCCCATGATCGAGCAGGCCAGAGAAATTGTCCGCCGTTTCAATTATATCTACGGAGAAACATTAGTCGAACCGGAAATTCTTCTGCCGGACAACGCAGCCTGCCTGCGCCTGCCGGGTACCGATGGAAAAGCCAAAATGAGTAAATCGTTAGGCAACTGCATTTACCTTTCCGAAGAAGCGGACGAGGTACAGAAGAAAGTAATGAGCATGTTCACCGACCCCGATCACTTACGGGTGCAAGACCCGGGAAAAATCGAAGGTAATACCGTATTTACATATTTGGATGCCTTCTGCCGTCCCGAACATTTCGAACGTTATCTGCCCGACTATCCGAGCCTCGATGAACTGAAAGCTCATTATCAACGCGGCGGCCTGGGAGATGTAAAGGTGAAACGCTTCCTCAACGCTATTATGCAAGAAGAACTGGAACCTATCCGTAATCGCCGGAAAGAATTTGAGAAAGACATTCCTGCCATCTACGAAATGTTGAGAAAAGGCTGTGAAGTGGCAAGAGCTGCCGCTGCCGATACGTTATCCGATGTTCGTAAGGCCATGAAGATAAACTATTTCGATGATGCCGAACTGATTAACGAACAAGTAAAGCGATTCAATAAATAAAAAAAGAAACGCCCTGTTACCAGTCCGGCAACAGGGCGCTTTCTTTTAAAGAAGGTTGAGTCTGAATTTATTTAGCAGACTCTACTAATACAACGCGGTTTAGGTAAATAGGTTTACCGAATTTATCCACACCACCTCCGGCATCAACTTTCAAGCGGCTGGAATCTACTCCGTATTTCTTAACCAATGCATTGACAACAGCCTGAGCACGTTTCTGGCTCAACTCCTTATTGAATGCAGGAGTACCGGTTGCCGAGTCAGCATATCCGTATACGGTATATTGTGTATCCGGGAATTCTTTCATCTTAGCAGCCAGATAAGACAAGTTCATCTCTTCACGCGGAGACAGTTCAGAAGAACCGATTGTGAAGAATACAGTACGCGGAGCAATATTAGCATCCGTTACAACTACTTGTTCGGCAACTTCTGCCACCGGCTGGTTCTGTGCATCAACCAACTGCTGTTGCAGTGACTGGTTGGCAGCAGCCATTTCATTCATCTGGCGACGCATATTGGCCAATTCTATTTCAGAGATAATCTGTGGCATCGGACGGGCAAATCCACGGGCCGGGAAGCGGTAAGTCAGACCTGCAGTCAGGCTGGCAACGCCATCATACCCATGTTTTCCACCAATTTCTCCGTCAAACTTATCTTCAGCCAGCATACCACCGATTTCGATATTGATATCTACCGCACTCGATACGCGGAAACGGTTGATAATACCTGCGTTCATAGCAAATGCCTCACGATGAGGTTTAGAGTATGAATGAGTAAAACCGGCTCCCAAATAAGGGATAATTTCATATACACGGTGAGAGTTGTATCCGCCAAACAGAGCATTCAAATTGAACATCACGTCACCGTGAAGATTCATATAGTTGAATTTCTGTTTATAATACCCATTGGCCAGTTTACCACTCTTCACAAAATCGGCTGTTTCCGAATGGGCAAAGCCGCGCCCCTGCAAGCCACTGTACTGCAATCGCAATCCCAACCCGGGAGTAAACCATTTACCGACAGCCACATTCAATGTCGGACTGATACGGTCTCTGAACTTTCCGGCATGGTCGTTGTCACCAAACATGGCTTCGGCACCGCCACCGATAGAAAAGAACCAGTTATCCCAGAAGGAGTTAGTGATCACTTGATATTTGTCTTGTACCTGGATAACTTCGTATCCCGTAATCGTAGTTTGTTGCGCTGAAGCAACAGATGTAACGCCGGCTAAAGCCAGCAGCATTAGAATCTTTTTCATATACCTTAATAGTTAAAGTGGTTATTACAAATCTTCCTATTTATTATTGAAACTATTTAAATAACACCAACGAAACTAAAAGGTTTTGGATAAATGAAAATTTCCGAAGCATTTTCTACAAAGATCCGGAGATACACCTTATTATATATAGCTCCAAAGCTACTTTGACCTATTTTTGTTCCATGAAAATTTTTCGTAGCGGCATAATCAATCTTTCCAGCAGCCGAAGATCGTCCGTGATAATTTCCGCACTTCCCTTCATCTCACGAGTCAACGGCAGCATCTTTCCATAGTTGGTTGTCAACCCATCCGGCAAAGCAATATCGACCACATACATGCCTTCCGCCGTCGGCAGAGGCGAAACACTTCTCACCTCCCCCCTTACATAACCAAACTCCTGGTCCGGATAATTATTCAGACGCAAATTCACACGCTGTCCGGCCTTTACTTTACCCGATCCCTGTAAAGGCAGCAATGCCGTCCCTACAGGCAAGGATTCCTCTTTCGGGGCAACCACAAAAACGGTAGCCCCCGACTCCACATACTGATTCACGCTCCACACATTCAGAAAAGTAACTTTTCCTCCGACCGGACTTCGAAGCAGGTAATGTTGTTCCCACGCCACAAGCTGACCCAACAACTGATCCGTAGCATTTCTCAGATTCACCTCCTGCGTCTGCTGCTCTTCAAACGCCTGTTTTTCCAGATCAAGCAATGCCTCTTCCGATTGCTCTATCTGCATATCTACCTGAGTTAACTGCATACGGGCCGATTCCTTTGACTGAAGGCTTTGCAAGTAGCGACTGCCGGACTGTTCAAACTCCGTAATAATCATCGCCTTACGATGATAAAGAATCGAATCTCTTGCATATGAGGCATGAGCTAAAGCATATTCTTTCTCTATCAGAAAATATTGCCTCCGAACCTGATCATAATATTTCTTCTGTGTAGCCAGCAATTCTTTCTGTGACTGCAACTTCTTTGCATAATATCCTAACTCTTTCATACGAACCACCTCGGAGAGGGTACTCACAAATCCTGCATAAGCCGACTGTATCTCACCCAGCCGCCAGCGGTCGGTCTCCGAAAGCAGAAAAAGGTTTTTCCCCGATTCCGGTGTATATCCTTCCTGCTTCCACTTCTGCATCTTCCCCTTCAAAGAAAACACATCCACCGCACGAGCCGTATTCTCTATTACACCCAAATTCATATCCGGCTTCACCTCCTGGCCGTTCTGTACATACAGGTCCGCCAATCTACCGGCCGAACGTGCCATTACATAAGATGGAGGCTCCTGTGTACTCACCGTCACCTCTGCAGTTATCACATCCGGATATTTAAACCAATAGCTGCCTGCCACCAACACCACTACGATGATAAACAATACCGTAATGCCACTACGCAGAATCCACGCCGGAACACGGTTCATCACCTCCTGTACCTCTTCACTGCGAAGCTCGATTTCTTTATGTGTGTGCTCCTTTTCCATACCTAACTTCCTAACTCCAGCTGATTCTTTACCAACTGATAATACAATCCTTTCTTCTCCGTCAGTTCCCGGTGAGTGCCCTCTTCAGCCACAGCACCTTTATCCAGCACCACGATCTTATCCGCATCACGAACCGTACTCAAACGATGTGCTACCACTACAACCGTCTTACCCCGATAGAATGTATGGAGGTGTTCCATAATCTCACGCTCGTTATTGGCATCCAGTGCATTCGTCGCCTCATCGAAAAACAGGAACTCCGGATTCTTATAAACCGCACGGGCTATCAGCAGGCGCTGTCGCTGTCCCTGACTGATGCCGTTCCCCTCCATTCCGATCTTCGTATTATAGCCCAAAGGAAGAGAATCGATAAAATCACGGATATTGGCAACCGTCACAGCATGGCGCAAACGTTCCACATCCACCTGCTCCTCACCAACAGCAATGTTGTTCGCAATCGTATCAGAGAAAATAAAGCCATCCTGCATCACCGAACCACTCTTCGCACGCCAGAGATGCGGATTCACCACATCCAGAGGAGTCTCACCTATTTTGATATCCCCCTTATTCGGAGTATAAAAACCGAGCATCAACTTAATCAGTGTAGTCTTACCACTACCACTCGCCCCCACGATCGCTGTCACTTTATGTTCGGGTATATCCAGATTCACATCTTTCAGCACATAGTCACGGTCCGCCCCGTCATAGCTAAACGACAGATTTTCAATACGAATATCACGCCGATCCGGAAGAACCGTCAGTTTTGAAGTGATATCCTGTTCTTCATCTTTCTGACCGTGAATCTCGTTCAAGCGTTCCAGACTGATCTTTGCATCCTGAAGTTGTTGGGCAAAGCCGATAAAAGAGCCGATGGGGCCACTCAGCTGACCGATGATATACGTCAAAGACATCATCATACCCAGAGTCATATCCCCTTCCACAACCGATTTGGCAGCAATAAAGGAAATTACGATATTCGTTGTCTGATTAAAAAAGACAGAGCCCACTTGCTGAACCTGCCCCAATGCCAGTCCCTTCACGCTGATCTTGAAAAGCTTCACCTGAATGCGCTCCCACTGCCAGCGCTTTTGCTTCTCGCAGTTGTTCAGCTTGATTTCCTGCATGGCAGTCACCAGCTGAATCAAACTGCTCTGTTCGCCCGCCGCCTGGGCAAAACGCCGGATATCCAGTTCGCGCCGGTACTTCATGAACACAAGAATCCAGCAGATATAGAGTGAATTGCCTACCAGAAAGATGGCAAGAATACCCAGATTATAATAAGCCAATACAAAAGCAAAAATAAAGAAGTTTACGAAAGAGAAAAGCGTACTGATGGATGAGCCTGTCAGAAAGCTCTCGATACGTCCGTGGTCACCGATACGCTGCATAATGTCACCGATCATCTTCGTATCGAAATAATGGAGCGGTAGTTTCATCAACTTTGCCAGGAAGTCAGAGATCAGCGAGATGTTGATACGTGTGTTCATGTGAAGCATGATCCAGCTACGGATAAACTCGACCGAAAGTTGCGAAACGGAGATTACCAGCTGTGCAATCAGGATCAGAGTGATAAAGTTCAGGTTACCGTCACGGATACCCACATCCACCAACGACTGTGTCAGAAATGGGAAGATAAGTTGCAGCAAGCTCGCTGTCAGCATTCCCAGAACCAGTTGAATCAGTTGTTTACGATAAGGAGACAAATATTTAAGAAAGAAACGAAGACTGCGACTGCCGGACTCTTCCTCGTCTCCCTGCCCTTGGAATTCCGGGCCCGGTTCAAGCGCAAGTGCAGCTCCTTTCTCTTCTCCATTCACCTTGGTAGACAACCAACACTTTTTAAATTCTTCCTCACTGTACGAAATCAACTGACGTGCCGGATCAGCGATATAGAAACGGTAGCCACTGCGCTTCTTCTTTATATCATAACAGACCACAAAGTGGTTCTGGTTCCAATGCAGGATGCAAGGCAACGGTACGTCCTCTTTCAGTTGCTCCAAAGAGATACGGACCCCCGAAGTACGGAAACCGATGGATTCCGCCGCATCACTGATGCCCAACATGGAAACTCCTTCACGGGTAATAAAAGAACGTGCACGGAGGGTCTGCAGGGAATAGCTCTTACCATAGTACTTCGCAATCATGCGAAGGCAGGAAGGGCCGCAATCCATAGCGTCCAACTGGAGGTAATGAGGAAAAGAACTTAGCTTCATTTATTCATAATATTAGTCTACGTAGCAAAAATACATCACATATCCGGAATATAATGCGCTTCTCCGGGAATTTTTTTCACAAATTCCCGGAAAGGATAATTTATCTGTTTCCCGTTCAGAAAATTCAGCAGCAAAAGCATGCCCTTATACTGCCTTTTCTTTAAAACTCTTTCACAAGCATTGCTCAAATCAAACAAATAGGTTTCTTCTCTGATCCGTACACTTTTATCCCCCGAAGACAATCGAAGCAGGACATACCACGCAATGCCCTCCAGTCCCGTAGCTAAAGAGTAGTCATCCAAACGCCTGACATCATATTCCATCACTTTCTTATCAATCTTATTCCGTTCTTCATTGCCGGCATCTTCCACAAATCCCCTCCGGACAAGATATTCTACCCCCAACCTATGCCAGCCCATCCGAAAGACAGACCGACCGGCATACCCAAGCGAACATACTCCATCACTTCATCCAGCAACTCTTCGGCAAATTCTCCAAAAATTCGCGATTCGGCAACATGAGAATAATGAAAAAAGAAAAGACAATATCCCATCTTTCCATAAAACAGCCCTATGTCAGTTTGTCTGTAGGAGAAATAAAGTGATTTTGCTATCTTTTCTATCTGTGCATCCATAACATTTCTTTTTTAATAACTGACAGGTATTTCATAGTCGAGGCGATAAAGTTCTTTTATCCGTGCTATCTGTTTCTCATCTCTCAGTTCAAACTGAACGGATGTCGCATTCGACCTCTCCTCAGGTATATCAACTCCTTTCTCTTCTAAGAAACAGTTTAATTTACTGAGTGGTACGATACAGTCCACATCAGCAGAAGTATAAAAATCAGATTGCCTGCGTATATGTTCATCCTGCCACAACGGATTTGTCTTCCCCAATTCAAACTCAACAAACGAAAGAAAGCGTTCAAAAGAATGATCCTGATAAAGATTACACATATACATATAACGGTTAAAAGTACGTTCAAGTATAAAATATTTATAAGCAGAAATCAGTCTTTCCACCGGATCCCTCCAAACCGCTACCTTCAAATACGATTTATGCTCCCTTTCATAACCAGACATCTCAGAAACCGGTACCAAAAAACGTTCGGGTTTTACCCGGGCGATATAAAAATGAGTCTGATCTTCCGTATCAGGAATCATACCTATAGACGCATAGATAGCTATATTCTCCCAAAAAGTGAGTCCACATTTCGAGATAAGGACAAAAGCCATACGATGCTTCTCTACAAGACAAAAGTTGCATCCGAAGAAGTCTAATGGTGGTTTGTTTAGCATTGCAATATCTTTCATGATATACTACGATTTTCGATGTCCAACATACATACAATAAAGTGATTCAGTTCCCTGCCATAGCCCCTTATCCTTCCATCGTCTGGAGCCGGTCATAGTACAGTTTCATCCTGTTCAGTATCTCCTCACTATACCATCTTCCAAGAGACTCTTGCCGACTGAGTTCCTCACAAACACGAAGCATTTCTCCCGCCCTATCGTACAAAGTAGTATAAGTTCCGTCCGGATGCAATGTACAGGCGGTAGAATATATCTGCAGCAACCTTACATAGAGCGCTTCTTTTGCCTCTCTATGTTTTTTCTCAAACAAATGTTTACGGCTATATTCCAGTAACTTCTCAATAATCAATTGAATGGAAGCAATCCGCCTACCCGCTGCTGTCGCTGTCATAATCGATCCTTCCCGTTGCCGGTAATAATAAAAATCAATATCGGCAACCGTCATTTTCTGAGCGGTTGTCAGCACCTGCGGAGTCCATAATTCATCCTCATGAATCAGCCCCGGCTCAAAGCGAAAACCGTTTTGCTCAATAAAATCTCTCCGATATAAATAGTTGTACACCATAGGGACATAACATCTGCAATCCATCACTCTTGAGAAATACGTACTTCCAGACACCACGGTTCCCGCCGCAAACAACTCCCTGCTCCTTCTTTCCCAACTTCGCACCTGCCCATCCGGATGTACCGCCAATGTATTTCCTGAGACAATGTCTGACCGGGTCTTCGCAGCTATAGTACAAAGCACCTGCAAAGCATTCTCTGCCAGCCAGTCGTCACTGTCCAGAAATGCCAGATAATGCCCGGATGCATATTCTATTCCGGTATTCCGTGCAGCAGAAAGTCCTTGATTCGCCTGTTCCACATAAACGCAACGAGCATCCTTACCCGCATACTCCCGCAGCAACTCTCCGGAATTATCCGTCGATCCGTCGTTCACCAGAATGATCTCAATATCCGTCAAAGTCTGCTTCTCCAAAGAGTACAGACATTCCCCCAGAAAAAGTTCCGTATTATAGACCGGAACCACCACCGAAACTACCGGTCTTTTTACCTCCTTCATATCCCTCTCAATTTTAGTTCGTGTATTTTTTGGCAAAGCCTGGTTAACGGATTACTCCGGACTTGCTCTAACTTATTTGTGAACGACAATAATAAAGGCCGCTTCCTCCATGCATGAAAACGTTCATACAATGCCTCGTCATCATAGCATTGATTCATAAAAACAGCTACTCCCTCAGGAGAATCAAAAGCCGACACATCCAGAAAGCAATTTTCTCCCGGAGCAAACTCCCGGATATTGGGAGCTCCCAGATAGACCGGAACAGTACCGGCCAACAAAGGATTGAAAAATTTTTCCGTTACATAATCCTTCCCTATCGCATTCTCAAAACTTATTACGAACTGATAATCCCCAATCACACTAAGAAGTGTATCCCGCCCTCGGTCCTCAACAGGTAATTCACAATTATGGTATAGTTTCCCATACGAATCGATGTCGGTATACTGCATCAATTGCTTAAGATACTCTTGCCGGTGACTCCGGTTCATATCGCTCGAGATAAACATACATGCCTTCTTATAAGGCTTTTTCCTCCGTGCCGCAACCAGCATCTTCCCATAATCCGGTTCATAATAAGGATACACAATATCATCCTCCTGATGATACCCCATCCACAAATCAAAACTCTCTCTGAACTCGGGATCCTTGGTCCAACTATAATTCTCTTCACATTCCAGATTCCATCCCACCCAAATCTGTCCTTCCCGCTTATCGATTTCATCCTCCATCACCGAAGGTAAATCGGGCAAATGGAAAACCACGGCATCCGCCTTTGAAAGGAGGTTGCGATCAGTCGTTATCACACAGCCCTCGGGTAAGTCTTCCTTCCGGAACTCAAGTGGAAATCCCCACATCGTATTATAAAAAAGAATCAATATATCCATCCACCATCTATCTTTTATCAAGCTGCGAAACACATTTATCTGCCACTACTCGTCCTCCCCCTTTCAACATCCTCCACGGAATCCTTCCTTTACCCGTCATAAAGAAATAAGCGAATACCGGTTCCGCCCAACGTACGGTAACAAAAGGTTTATATCTCTGTTGTAAACTCCTGTACGACAGCTTCACAAAGGTGCCCAAAGGTATAAACCGCTCCGGATGTTTCCGGTAAGACTGCCGATAGCCCTCTTCATGCTCCTTCATCAGGGCACGCAAATGAAACCAACAAAAGCCGACATCCAATATTTCATTCGGACAGCGCATCACTTCCAGTCCCCGATGACGGCCATCCGGCTTCGTTTCCGTCACATACCTGAATATCCGGTCCGCAGACACCTCAAAAAAGAAAGTATCACGCACGCCATTAAACGGAGGGAGTATCTCTTTGCTATCAGGCTCCGGATGTTCCTGCCCCAACCCTACCATCCACTCCCGGTCTTTCCGGAACAAGTTAATGCCCGACATCGAGACAGGCACTTTATACCGAATGATCATCTTCTCCAGATAAGAAGCATACAACGCATGTGTCCACAACGCAATTCGTTCCAGCCACCTGAACGGTCGCATCTCTATACGGTTGAAAGAGTCCAGATAAGCCCGATACAGGTTGTAAGAGATGCATTCCGCCACGTTGAACCTCACTTTTTTATCAGAACGGTAAGCATCACAGATATGTTTCAGCCGATCCGTAAAATAAACCTGATCGGCATCGATCTTCACTGCGTACCGATAGCTTGCTTTCGACAATGCATAGTTGCAATAACCTGCCAACGTATGGATAGAGTCGGGCGGCAACAGCTTTGCCTTCTCAAACTCCTCCTCATCCAGATCGATCGGATATACAGACGGCTGATACTCAAAGACCCTGATTTTATCCGGATATTGTGCCGCCTTCTGCCTGAGAATCTCCGGCGTACGATCCGTACAATCATGATAGACAGCTATCAACTCATCCAATCCGTCGATACACGAATCAATGCACATCTCCAAAAAATCCTCACAATTCTTACAACGCAATACCCCCGATACCCCGACGGGCCGTTCGCATGTCAAAGTATCCGTATCAACCACATAAATCTCCTTCAAAGTAACAGGAGGCATTTTTTCTTTAATAAACCCGACCATATTCCGGAGAGTTTCTTCTCCTGTTGCCTGAAACCACAGAGGTTGCCCCTTCTCCATCCTCTGTTCAAAATCTCCATAATTCTCCAATATCCGGGACAAACCGCCGGTCAACTCCTCTTTCGTTTTCGCTATCATCCCCAGCCCCTCGGCTTCCACATCCGGAGAATACCGCGATCCCTCGGTCGGATCGTACACCAACGGGACAGCACCATGCGCCACTCCCTCCATTAAAGAAGAAGAATAGTGTGCCACCCCTACCCGTGTGCGGGCAAATACCTCTGCCAGCTTTCTATCCGTTACCATTTCTATATTAGGAATCTGCTCCCATTCCATGCGTACCTCCTCACCTATCCTGAACTCAGGATGTTCACGCACCAGAAACCGCCGGGCGGGAAATTCCGCAGCAACCGTCCCTATCAGACAGATCATCTCTTGAAGATACTTTTTGTCACTCAGAAAAAAAGGTCCCTGCAAGAAAAAAGTAACACACTCCTTTTTCGTCTCATTACGTGGTTCCACCTGATACATATAGCCCGTCGGAACAAAGTCCGGCAGCGGATTATGCTTCTCCCACAAAGTCCGGAAGCCTTCCCCCCACATCAGATAGTACCGGTAAGGCATCCTCCTGAAAGCAGTGTGCATCAATGACGGCCATCCCTGCTGGATACACAAGGTCGGTATTCCATAATCACGTCCTATGGTGGCAAGCAATAACTGCTGGTAATGGCAGCCTTCCAGAAAAATCAATCCTTTAGGTTGCAAGATCCTCATCAATATATCAAATGTATTCGCATATTGAAAAATCAAGGGAAACCACTCTTTCAGGAATGGATTAACCAATGGAGCTGTTTTGGTAAATTCAAGAGTAATGGCCGTTACAAAGTCCGGCAACTCCGTTTCATCCGGAATCTCATATTCCGACAAGAGCAACACCGGTTCTTCCAGACGTTCAATCAACGGAGTCAGATAAGCCAATTGACGGGCATTATAAATATAGATCACCAACTGCCCGCCATAAGGTGCCAGTGCTTCATACCATTCATGGTCGTAGATTTTGTATTCCTCTTCCTGTCGCTCCCATTCTTCCACCTGCTTATCTGCCAGTATCTCCTTTACGCTACCCAATGCTTCCCGACAGCTCTTTCCTTCTTTACGTAACCGGTCGTACTCCTCTCTATGCCATGTGAACTGCCAGAATAGTAAATTGATCAAAGGCACGCCCACATCATGCCTCCCCATTTTCAGCCAATACTCTTTCTCTTCCCTCAAATGGTTCACGTAGTCAGACAGCACCCTATCCAGTACTTCATAATACTCCACATAATAGTCCCGTCTATCCATATCTTTTTTTATTAAAGCCCGGTTTCAATATAATGTTCAGCCAGTCTCCAGTCCGCTTCTTCATCAATATCTATCACCCCTGCAGGCCCGATCTCCACCACCTTCACAACTCCCGAAAGAAGCTGCCCGGAGTCCAGTATTCTCCCCACCGTAGAAGCATAGAAAGCTCCCGACTCTATCAGAAAACCTTTGTACTCCTGTCGGCGAGGTTTGGTTTCGAATGAATAGTCCAAAGGTCTCCCCTCATCACTCCAACGAAACTTCTTCAAACGGCAACAGGCAACATAGGAATCCGCCTCACCCCTTTTCATCTCTTCTGCAAGCCCCCTTAGTTCTTGTGCAGTCGTAAAAGGAGAAGTAGCCTGTAACAAAATAAAATCATCATTCCGGTCCGGCTTACAAAAATAGAAAAATTCCTGTACAACTTCCAGACTGGGAGCCTCATCCCTTGCACTCCACTCACTGCGCCTGAATATCCGTACAACTTCTTTGTAACGGCCTCGTATCAAACTTTCCATTTCATCACAATTTGTCGCTACACATACCTCGTCCGCTATGCCGGAAGCAAGGATGGTATCGATAATCCAACATACCAGAGGTTTGTCTCCCAGCATACGCAGGTTCTTACCGGGGATACCTCTACTCCCTTTGCGAACCGGAACAAAACAGAAAGTACGATCCATAAGCTATTATCATTTATGGTTTCACATGACAGAGGTTCGGTTTTCCAATAGCCAATTCATAATTAGAGGGCGAAGGACACAGCCATTGGTAAATGCAGTCACAGCAAGGATAATCATTTCGTATTTTCCGCCATGCTGTATTATCAAGCATTTCTTTGTTAACAATATCAATCAAACTATCTTTATAGATATTTCCCAAAACTAAACTATTCAAATTAGCATATACGTCTCCATTAACAGAGATTGATAACGAACCGAAAAAATGTGAATTCATTTTTTGATGAGCAAAAATTTGGCTCATTGAGTATTGAGATTGCAGGATATCCCCTTTATCCATATAAACATATTTTTCAAAATAATCCAAATTACATCCTACATAGGTAGAATGTATTGAATAGTCATTAATAGCATATTTATGTACAATCTCCTCCGCCTTAGCATATTCATCTATTTGCGTAACATAAAAATGAATCTTTATTTGTAAATCTCCTAATAAAAAGATACAATTTCGCAGTAATTCTTCTTCCATGGGAAAAGGAACAATCACATCATAAAAAAAATCTGAATCTAAGATTTTATTACCCACAAAATCAGCATAATGACTCCAAATATGAATTTGACCTTTAAAACCTGATAATAAAAAAGGAATATCATTATAATTAGGATACTTCCAAATATTTCCACCAAATAAATTCAACCGACCTACCACTCCATATCGAATTTGTGCTATAATAGACTTCAAAGCAGAGATATCAAGAACTTGAGACGTCTCTGTTTCTGCTACGCGACAGCACAAATTTTGCTGTGAATATTTACTGCAATATAAACAATGATGATCACAAACATTATAAAGAAAAACATTTATTTCTAACAAATTAAACAAAATATCTTCTCCTATACCCCTATCTTCTATTTGCTGTAATTTATCCACATCACATTGTAAATTAAGAATAGGCATCATTTGTATCGGTTTATCGGGAAAAGATGCCACATCTATAACACCTCCCATTTCCTTTAACACAAAACCAGATATAAAATTTGAGTAACATAGCTCTGTCAACATTTTCCCTTCACAAAACACCGCACCAAGATTATCTCTTTTATGTAACTGTCGTAATAGCCCTATTACATTCTCATTTTCCACCTCTAAATACTCCCAATTCTTAGTATTATATAATAGAGCCTTCTTACCCTTTATACAACAATATACATAAGGCGCAATTACCAGCCAATAATTCTTATCTACTTGAAACATATTATACCCTATTTTATTCAACCATCACATTTTCCATAATTCGATAATATTCTTCCGGATGCTTTCTTAGAAAATCTATTTGTTTTGTTTTATAGATTTCAAAAGCTTGTTTACTAGTAAATCCATAGCAAACAGGACAAGTATCCAAGTTATTAAGATTGAAAATACATTGTATACAAGATTCTGCTTTGTAACATTTACTACATTGATTTTCCATTTTAGCATAATAAGTATTATACTTATCTGCAATTGCTTCTAAATCAAGTTCAACACCGCTATCTGCCGTTACCTTTCCCAATGCAAATTGTTGTCCTATGCGTTCGCAAGGTAAAATCTTACCAGTAACAGTGACAAACATTCTTTTACCAAAAGGGATACAAGTACCGGTAGGAATTGTTTTTTTAGGTTTACCATATTGCAAATCAACATAACTTCGAAAAACAAACCCACTATACTGATGGAGAAAATTGGTAAGAGTCTGATAAGTAGCTGATTTTAGAAACATATCCTGCTCTATTTTTTCATAATTCTCTGCTTGGTGTAAACTTTCTTGTGAATTACGATACGTTTTTTGGAAAAGTTCTACCTTATCCGGTCGAATCCCCATATTATTCAACTCTCCAATACTGGGTACTTTATTGTAACGAGTTTTAAAGAAGTGATAAATAGAAGTAACCGAATTACGATTATGTAATACAGCATTAAAATTTACTTTTCTTTCAAAGAACTCAGGGTATTTATTTCGTAAAACATCTATATTTCTGATAATATTGGGATATGCAGGATCACCCACCTTATTCACTCTATAGGAAGTGCCATATTCATCACCATCCAAACTGATAAGCAAATTGAAATCATGTGCCACCAAAAAATCCATATGACGTTCAAGCAACAAAGCATTCGTTGTCATTGAAAAAGTAAAATTGCGATATTGGCAATGCAGTTTTTCAATATACGTCACCACCGATTCAATAAATGGCATATTTAATAAAGGTTCTCCCCCATAGAAACTGATATATACGTTACGTTTAGCTGACGTATTATATTCTGAGCCCCATAAATCAACTAAATAATCAATTAATTTCAAAGAAGCGGACAAACTAATTGTGCTATTTTCACGCTTATCATAATCATTATAAAATTCACCATACGCACAATACTTACAACACAGATTACAAGCATCTGTCACTTCAAAAGTCAGCTGACGCAGGTTAGCTAATTGATACTTAATATCATCAACTGTAATATATTTTTTTTTCATCGATTATATTAAATTTCTTTGTTTTGCCATTTCTATTACAAAAGAAGACAAACTGTATTCAACGTTATCATATACACAAGTAAGCTGTTTACAATTTATAAGTGCATCGTAATTTTTTTGTATACATGGTCCCATACACAAAGGTAAAACTCGACAATTTTCACAACGTTCATTCTCAAATGTAGCCTTTACAAACATCTTACTCAATATTCCATCGTTCCAATCAATCTCTCCAGATTTTAACAAATGGCCAAGAGTTAGTTCTTCCCCATAATCACGTGCTGTACATTTAAAAATTCTACCATCGTAATTGACAACATAATGATTGATACTATCCGCATAACAACACTTATATCTAAATGGCCTATATGCCCAAAAACGCGAACGAAAACCAGCCTTCTCAAATTCAACTTTTGCCTTCTCTAATAACTTTCGCATTTCTTCTGTACATGAAATCTGCCACACTCTCTGAAAATCTACAGTAATGCACTTTATACTTTTTTCCGTAAAATCATTTATTATATCTTTTATATTCTTCAAAGTTTGTTTATCATAATTTACACGCAAACAAATTGAAACATCTGGAATTACCTCAGAAAGCAAATTAATATTGTCAACCACATCTCTATAAGTACCATGTTTATCAGAATAACGTTTAATCAGGTTCTGGCGGCACTCATTACCATCAATAGATATCTGAAAGAAATCAAAGTTCATGTCCTTCATATATCGAATTCTATCTTCACTCAATAAAGTAGCATTAGTAGTAATTTGTTGCCTAAATTTCACATTATTCTGTAATAAAATTGGGAATACTGAATCTGATATCTTTTTGATTACTTCATCAAAATACATTAGGGGCTCTCCACCAAACCAATCCAATAAAATTGAATTTGCTTTTTTTTGTGTCACTAATAAATTAATGTGCTTAATCAAATTATCAACTATTTCATCGCTCATTCGTTCTCTATCATATTTTGCCCCAGCATATGCAACAGAACAATACCAGCACTTTAAATTACAATCTAAAGTCGGATTTATTGTAAGATGATAATCCCGATTCATAAATATACATCGCTTATTTTGTAATTTCAAATACGCCAACTCATCAAAATCTGGACTTATAATAAATCCTGACCTCTGAAAAGCAGAATACAATTCAGGAAATTTCTGTCGAAATGTAGGCAAATGTTCCATCAAAGTCTCAATTATAGAATAATCCTTAAGACTAATTGGTAGTATCCTGTTAGTAAGCGAATTATAGAGCAGGATTCCATTATAGTATTCTATTTCAATATTGTATCTACTAGCTTTATCATTCATATCATTACCTATCTAATATTATTATTTCATTCAATCACCTTGAACCTCTTTTTTATCAATAACCACCGGTATCTTATAAGATTTACCTTGACGGACAATATCGTATATCAATGTGTCTTGCCGGCTTAGCTCCGCATCCTCTTCCAAAGAGATCATTTTAATAGGAATTTCATTTATAGCAATAATTTCATCACCTTCTAACAAGCCAGATTCTTTAACATAATTACCTTCATAATCGGCAATTTTAGTAATAATAATTTTTCCATGGCTATTCATACGGGATGACATGTGGAATCGTTTCTTCCGAGGGTTGACCACTCGTTCGTAATTCTTTATTGGCTGCAAACCTAATCTTTGTGATTTCATGTCGAAAAAAACATTAAATCTTTTAAGAAAATTCAGACCAATAAGATAATCACAAGGTACTTGATTAGGTTGATCAAATATATAAATCCGCAAAGAATCAAGTTGTATGCCACTAAACAAAGTAACATTTACATTATGATGACTATAATATCCAGATGGTGCCTGCGTCCAAACGGCATTCTTTTTCTTAGAAAAAAAGGACAATTCAGAAGCTTGAGCCATCAGAGCTATGTCTTGTGGCATACCTGTATCTACAAGATAAGTATGAGTAAGCATCAGTGTGTCTCCATCAGCACATCTAATATTTAAAGGCAGATTAACATAAAAAAGTGAGCTTTTATCATTTCCTCTTACAAAAGGAATCAGAATACAATTCTTAGGCATAATAAAATCTTGAAATGAATGGATAGCCATATAATTATGTTCAAAGTTAAACTCCCATATATTAACAGTATCATTTTGTGGAATATTAAACAAACCATCTGATTGAGTACCTCCCATGTAATCTCTCCAATTATAAACTAACATTTTATCATATATCAAATTGGAATTCCCTACTTTTATAGTCGGAACAATTGTATACATAGATGCGGGCATACGTAATACAGACCATGCACACCCATATGGAGCAATAGTGTCAGGAGACAAATTCGATAAGATAGAAGGGTGAGCTGAACAAAAAGTAGAGTCAACAATAAAAGCTCCCAAAGAAGCCCCACTATCAAATGCCAAATTTGAAACAATGCTATCATTAAATAACACGGGAAGCACTATCTTTCTATCTAAAGAATCAATTGTAAAGTAAGTTCTTGCATCTCTTTTATTCCCTTTGGATATTTTCGTACAACTACCTAAAACAGTAGCTTGCAAAAAAAGAAAAACAATACACTTTATCAGCCCATTGCCTATAATTAACTTCATATTCTTTAATTTAGCTTTCCACAAGAGTAATACTGCTGAAAGTTAATTTCAGCAGTATTACAAAATAAAGGACTACGCTCAATTGTTCATACAAACAAATATAAACGCCCAATCAATTATTTTCATATACCACACGAGTGTCCTTGAGTCGCCCCACAAAGAGCATCTTGAGGCATAACAGGAAAATCCGGAAATTTCGGAAATTCCGGTTTGGGGTCAGTAGTAGAACAACATGGATGAGAACCATCTGATGTATACCCATGAGCATTATTGGCACTATCATTAGCACTAGTACTAGAGCCACCGGGTTTACCTTCATAATTGCAACCACATTGGCAGCACCCAATAGTACCACCTCCCAAAACACGACACATCTCACGTTCATTCAATTCAGCTTTTGAAGCTTCATTCAGTTTCAGTTTTCTTAATTTCATACTTTAATCATTTTAAAATCAATATTTAATGTTCTTCGTAAAAATCACATAGATTTCCAATGTTACAGGTATTTGTTAGAACAAAAAAGAAAGAAACTTAATAGTCCAATATATAACAAACAAGCCATATTCAACAATATATTTCAATCACCTTGTATTTCTTCTTTATTAACAGCTACAACTATTTTAAGAATCTTCTCTTTACGAATAACTTCATATAATAATGTATCTTGCTTTTCAAACAAACGATGATTTTTATAAAGATAATCTTCATAATTTTTTCCATTCACAGTTTTAATTTCATCGCCTTCTCTTAACCCAGCAGCTTTATAATAATTGTCCTTAGAATCAGCGACCCTAGTAATGATCCACCTCCCATATCTATTTTTTTCAACCAAAATATGAAATCGCTGATGCAAAGGATTAACAACACGAGTAAAATTAGGTATTGGCTGAAAACCAATTCTTTGATGTTTCATATCAAAGAAAACATTAAATCTTTTAAGAAAATTCTGCCCAATCAAATAATTAGATGGCGCTCTATTAATAAAATCAAAAGTATAAACTCGTAATGAATCCATTCTCAAAGTATCAGCTAAAATAGCATCTACAGGACAATAGCGATGATATCTATTTAGATATTTAGTCCAAACAACATCCTCCTGTTTATTAAAGAAAGAAAACTCATTAGCTTCTTGCATTAAGACGATATCCCAAGCCATTCCCGTATCTATCATGAACATACGATTTATCATTAATGTGTCACTACTAGCACATTCCATCTTAATAGGTAATCTGACATAGAGTAAATTAGGATATTCTTTTTTTCTAACTAATGGAAATATCAAACTATTATCAGGCATTCGATAATTCTGCGCCAAATGAATCTCCATATAATTATGCTCAAAGTTCAGCTCCCACACATGCATAGTATCGTTAGGAGGGATATTAAACATTCCTTCTGAAGAACTATTCATATACCATTTCCAATTCATAATTTGAGTAACATCATATTTCAAAGACACCTTTCCAACCCTAACAATTGGGGCATTAGAATAAATAGAACAAGTGACAAGAAAGTTAGCCCAACCAGAGCCATTTCGTAATTGCGCATCTGAAAACAAACGATGTTTAATACTAGAATGTGTTGCACAAAACATCGAGTCTAACACAAATTGTCCTCCAGTATCAAATCCTAAGCGAGCCGTGATACTGTCATTCAATTGCACAGGTAAAACTATCTGCCTATCTTTTGGATTTATACAAAAATATACCTTTCCCCCACCATTTATAATCTCTGTATATTGTTGAGGATAACCACAACTCACACAAATTATGAAAAACAAAAATACAGAACACAATCCTTTATTCATTGGAAACATATAATTATTAAGAACAGTACTATTAAATATTTCATATAACAGTACCGTTCTATTTTACCCTATTTAAAAATGTCCACAAAGAGCATCTTGGGGATTCCAAAATGGCGGTGGTGTTATTTCAGGAAATTCCGGTTTGGGGTCAGTAGTAGAACAACATGGATGAGAACCATCTGATGTATACCCATGAGCATTATTGGCACTATCATTAGCACTAGTACTAGAGCCACCGGGTTTACCTTCATAATTGCAACCACATTGGCAGCACCCAGGAGTACCACCTCCCAAAACACGACACATCTCACGTTCATTCAATTCAGCTTTTGAAGCTTCATTCAGTTTTAGTTTTCTTAATTTCATACTTTAATCATTTTAAAATCAACATTTAATATTCTTCGTAAAAATCACATAGATTTCCAATGTTACAGGTATTTGTTAGAACGAAGAAAAAGAGCCAAACAAATACCTTAGTAACTCAAATTATTTTTCCCCAACATCCAGATTGTGATGGAAAAAGTAAAGCGTAAAACATAAGTCAACTCTCTCATATACATTCTTTTTTAATTTCTATTTTGAATCGTCACAAGATCACCACATAATAGTATTCAAAAAACTAAATCAAAGACAGCAATTTATTCTTAACTATAAAAAGACTCAAATGCCATCCTCATTTTTTCTAATGAAAAAGCATCTTTATATCGACACCTATTTAACTTACCAACCTCTCTCGCCCAACAATCATCCGTTACTATTTTCAATAAACATTTCGACAGTTCTTCAACTGATAACCTTAATTCATTTTGATCTTCCTTTAATATCAATCTGCACTCTACATTTTGATGATGAATCATTTCACTCAATCCTGTGGTATTAGTGATAATTAATGGTAATCCATGCATCATCATTTCTATGGCTACATAACTGCATTGCTCATGAAAAGACGGCATCACTCCAACATCTGCAATTTGATAAAATTCATATAATTTCTGTTTACTAATTTTCCCTATAAAAGTAATCCTACTCCAAATGTCTGCAGACATCTGTAAATACCTACTATAATTCCCGTCTCCCACTATTAACAAACGAGTGTTCGAACTCTTTTTTATCACCTTTGCGAAAGCTTCTATCAAATAGTCAACCCCTTTTATATCATCCAAACGTCCTACAAATAGAATTAATTTCTCTCCTTCTCCAAAAAATAAATCTCTTTTTCTTTGCATTCTCTCCACTTCATCCAAGAAGATAGCCTGATCAATTAAACCATTGTATATCAACGTTAGTTTACATTCTTCAATTCCATAAAATTCATTCAGCAACATCTTAGTATATTGAGCCAAGCATATTATCCTATCTACTTTTCTGTAAAGAGATACTTCTTGCTTATATTCGTCATATATGTATTTTTCTTCCTCAGTTCTATCGTTCTCAGCTTTATCCAAAACAGTTTGTAACCTCTTTATATTCCCTTTCAAAGTGAAGCACCAGTTCAAATAATGTAAAGTCAACACAAATTGGCTGGTAGGATATATTTTCTTCAACAAGTCAACCAATGGTTCATGATGTAAATAATTAAAATGAAATACATTATCTTCACTTGAATCTACATACAATGCCAACAAGAAAGCAACACTTCTATAATATCGTTGAATTTCTTTCTCACTCCTCCAATCATACACTTTAGGAAAAGTTAGATAACGAACATTATTATCTTTTTTTTCAGTAAGTATCCCATCCTCTGAGTTCATACTAACTACAGTCAAACGCAAAGAATCAATACTGCTAAGACAGTTTATAACTTGAATTATATATGTCCCAATACCATATTGTGCCGCACGACTATCACTATTTATCAAATATATATGCCTCATCGCAATAAGTATTTTAATCCTTCAACCCACAACAAAGCTTCTTTCTTCTCTCCGCCAGTTCTCTGTGACGTTATCTTTCCCAGAACAACGAGATACCAATCATCTATTTGTTTACCCACTAAATAGTCTAACAATAAAGAAATTCCAGGATGGCAGACTTTATTCGGAACATTCTCACAAACACCTCTTAAATCATCCAAATACATCTTATCGAATGGTTTTTGCAAATATCTCTCAGATGACAATAAGCGTATTAACACATACCACGCCAACCCTTCTATCCCCGTATCAAATGAATAGTCTTTTACACGTCGTAAGTCACGTTCCATTATTTTATTATCAAGTTCTGTTAAGATATCATTAGAACCACATTCAACAAATCCTTTCTGCATAAAATACTCTAATCCCCATCCAATTCCTAATAAGCCATTTCGAATCCCCCATGGAGTATCTATTCTAATATCATCATACACATCCCCAATCAGTTCATTTGCATAGTCACTATAAAGCGAATCTCCACAAAAATGAGCATAATGAAAAAAGAAAAGTGAAATGCCTATTTTGCCACGCAATAGCCCTAAATCCTTACAACAGGCACTATATAGTATCTGATAATTAGCTATTTGTCTCAATAATTGTCCATTCATCTCAACTATATTTTTACCAGGATTTAACATATGCACGTAATTCATTCTGACCCATGCTACAAACTTTTATAAATTCCATTCGATTAATAAAAGCTAACTTTTCTATAGAATATCTGGAGTTCTCTCCCCTAGGATGCCATAAGTGGTATAATGGTCCTCCATTTGTCCAATGTACAGATTCTCCCAATATTTCCATCCTTCGAATACGCTCAGCATCTTCAGGTCCCCAACTGATAAAACGTTCATTATCTCCCCCATATCTCAAATACTTTTCACGATCTACAACAAAAACTCCCCCACAGGAAGGACGCCACATCAAACGAGCATACATATCATCATGCGAAACTAAATGATCATACCTTTGTCCAGAAAGTATATATGCTTCACTTTGTTTTTTTGAAAGCATTTTTACCACTCCATTATATGGTATACTCATCACATATTTTCGTTCTATAATTGCTTGTATTGAGGCCTCCAACTGCGACAAAGAAAATATAATATCAGCATCCCAAATAGCAACTATAGGAGTAGAAATTTCTCTTAATAATAAGTTAACATACCTCGTTTTGTGATAAACTAAATTTTCATCACGTTCATAAGTATAAGTAATTTTACTACAGATATCATCAGGGAACTGACACTCTTCACTTCCTGCATCCCAAACATGTACCCTCATCCCAGACGAGGATATATAGTGTAATAAGGCTAAAAGATTTCTCTTCCTCTCCCAACTGTCTATCCTCACAGGAATTCCAATAGTAATTTGCTCCAAATAACTCATAGATTGTACCTATTCATACATTTTTCGATTAGAACTGATACTTTTGTCCGATAAAAACCTGTAGGGTATAAGTCAAACAAAAAATCAAGTAAATCATCAATAGATTCGTTTGTATATTCCAATCTTTCCTCCAACCAATCAATCAAATAAATAAGATACTCTTTCAGGAAAGCACTTGAAACCGTATCACCTTTCAAAAATGTTGGAATAATCCTAATTAGAATATATCGTCCTAAACCTACAATTCCGTTATTTAATGAAAGTCCCGACATACCATAGGCATGTATACAGCGTGCAGCACATTGATCTATATCCTTTAAGACTTCATCAGCATCACCTTCCATATAACCATTTTGAATCAGATATTCAATCCCCCAACCAATCCCCCATAAACCACTACCAAAAGAAATAGGTATAGACGAATCAAGATGTTCATAAATCTCATCAAGGAGTTCACAACCAACATCTTCACATGTCAACTCACCGGAAAGGCGTGCATAGCGAAAAAGAGCAATGGCGATCCCCATTTTTCCGTTAATAAGTCCGAGGCAGGACGTTCTACGTCCTACCTGAATAAGATCCTCTATAGGTAAATACCCTTGACCAGATATAAATATCTGATTTTGCATATTTATATAGAGTTACTTAGGAGAATCTATGGGATCTTCTTCAGAAGCTTTTATACTAGCAATCCAAATCCATTCACCATTTATTTCAACCCATACTCCTCCACCTTTAATAACCTGCATTTCATCTGTTGTTAATTTATCCATAATATTTGTTTTTAAGATTTTTTCAAAGGTCACAAAAAGCAGACATATTTACATCACGTATCTCACGAAAAACGAACTATTATGTTAATAAATATAAATTTAAAAACAATTACTTAAAGTTACAATAATTCTTTCCATAAAAATCAAATACAAAAACTATCTTTACAATATGAGAAAAGCAAATATAAGATGAAGCAAAAAATAGTAATCTGCGTCGTAACCATTGGCACCTTGGCTATCCTAATATTACAAGGATTTTGGCTTATGAATATGTACACACAATATCGCAAAGATGTAAGCGAACAAATGCTATCAAAATACCAATTAGCTATAGAATTGGAACTAGGAATGCGTTCCTCTGCCAAAGCCAAAGAACAAATGTATGAATTTACTCCTAAAAAAGTAATTCCTACAAAAAAGCTACATGAATATACAGGGGATACCATTAAGCTAACAGATGCAATTCAGCAAAACGTTGGTAATAACTTTGCCGAAATATTCAGCCAAATTTATCAAACCGTATTAATAACAAAAGGAAAATTTATCAATATCAACGATTTAGATTCAATTTACGAACAAGAACTTAAAAAACAGAAGCTACAAACGCAACATGTATTCATACTTTACAATAACGAAGGACGTTGCATCTCCTTTTCAGGAGACACCTTGCAATTTGTAGGAAATACCCATATCCTAAGCGCAATACAACCTATTGGAGCAAAATCACTACAGAGCCTAAAACTATTGGTAAACTTACCACCCAACTTAATATTAGACCGAATGGCCAGTGCACTCATTATTTCTTTTCTATTGGCTATCCTTATTATAGCATGTCTACTATACCAATTAATTATCATTAGAAGACGAGACAATTTATTATATAAACGCGCTGCCGCCATTAATGGAGTTATTCACGATTTAAAGTCACCTTTAAATGCCACTCACGCTATATTGCTTTACTTTGCACAAGTTGAAGAAAATAAAGATAAACTGGAATTATTAAAAAGTGGAAAAGCACGCATTGAGCGACTAGGAAATATTATTGAATCATTGCTATTAGTAGCCAAAAGCCAGAAACAAGAGATAGTTATAAATAAAAAGGAAATAAATATAATTCAAATTATTTATAAGGTTATCGAAGATATCAAATTGTGCTTCATCAACAAGCAATTCAATATTAAAGTCAACAATCATCTAAAAGAAACTAATATTTATGTCGATGAAATTGGAATAAGTAGTGTGTTTACCAATTTGATCGAAAATGCATTAAAATACTCCGATAATAATACTCAAATAGATATAACTCTATCAGCGTCACTTAGCGAATTATACATTGACATTAGTGATGACGGATATGGAATACCCGCAAAAGAGCATAAAAAAATATTCAATCAATTCTATCAAACTCCGAATTCGCGGAAAAATGATGGTTATGGAATTGGCTTAGCATACGTAAAAAAGATAATTGAAGCACACCATGGAAGCATCAGTTTAAAGAATAATTCCCAGAAAGGAACAACTTTTCTAATCAAATTACCAATCAATTAATAATTAATATATGAAAAAGAAAATTCTGTTAGTAGATGACGATGGACTTATAACCCAAACATATACTTATATACTGAAACAAAATGGATATGAGGCAGAATCTTTGAACTCTTTAAAAGAAATAAAGAGTTTAATAAATGAATGGACACCGGATATTATAATATTAGATGTGAAAATAGGCAATAAGAATAGCATCGACTTTTTGCCTGAACTTAAAAAGATAATTCCACAAGTCCCGGTAATATTCATTTCATCACATACACAAGGATCTGAAATAAAAAGAGCCATAGAAGCAGGAGGAGAACATTATATCAAGAAACCTCTCGATATTGATGAATTAGAAGCCTATATAAACAAACTACTACCAAATCCACAAGAATGGTTTCTGACCAAAGAAGGGTATAGACTAAATTTAATCACACGAGACTTTTTTTTCAAAACAGCAAAAATCGCCAGATTCTCAAACAAAGAAGTTATCCTATTTAAGCTATTATACTTAAATAAAGGAAGAGTGCTAAGCCGTAATCAAATAATGGACGAACTATGGCCCAATGGTAACGGTGGTATAGACGGTAGCCTCAATAATCTAATCTCAAGTATTCGCAAGTATTTAACAACATACGGATATCTTACAATAGAGACAATAACCAACGAAGGGTATTATATAAAATAATAACCTCGATAAATCAACTCATTAATAAAAATCTATTTATGAAATACACAAATAAAAAAATATCAGTCATACTACATGTACATAACAGTAGCAAACAGACAAAAGCTTCCATCAAAAGTATATTATCACAATCTTTTAGTGAATTTGAATTTATTATCATCACTACTCCTTCTAATAAAAAGATTAATCAATATATTCAAACCTGCAATGATGAACGCATTGTTATCCTAAACACCACACAACATAGTAACTATTATACATCTCTCAACCACGGAATAAAACGGGCAAAAGGAAAATATATAACAATAATAAGAAGTAACCATATAGCTCTATCCAATAAACTTCAAATTCAATACGACTACTTAGAGCAGCATAATGAATTAATAGCCGTAGGATCCAATTTCTACAATAAAGATAATAAACTTATAAAATACACACCAGTATCACACAGTGATATACAAATTCATTTATTAAAGAATAACCATATTTCAATCTCCTCACTAATGATAAGGACAAACATAATATATAAACTTAGGGGATACAATGAAGTATACAAACATTCTGCAGATTACAACCTGTATTGCCGCTTAGTAGAAGCCGGAAAAATAGAAATTCTCACACTTCCTCTAAGTATACATGCATATTATGAAAAAAGAAATATAATAGAAGATTACCACATTCGAAAACAATATCAAAAAACATTCACTAATAAATATAAAGTAGAAAATCAATTCCCAATAATGGAGAGTGATCTGGGATTTCCTAAAATGGGTAGAATAATCGGACTGTATACATTTACACAATACACGTCAAACCATAAATATGCGAAATTGGCAGATACCTTAATCGATAAATTGTTCAACAATATCACTACAACACTTCCTCTTACATTAGAGTATGGATTATTAGGTATTGGCTGTGGAATTATCTATTTATTAAGAAATAACCTAGTCGAAGGAGAAGAAGATGATATTTTATCTCAAGTTGATGATTCCATGGTCCATGAATTACTTTATCAAAGCAGTAATAAAAAAATAGACTGGTATGGAATTATGCGATATTCACGTTTAAGATTACAAGGCTACAAAGAAAGTAAAAATAGAATCATATTTCAACAACACGTTATCTATGCAATAGATAGTATGATGCGTAGAATAAACAAACAAAAATTAAATAAATCCATAAGAGCAGAACTCTATGAACTCTATAAAATGAAAATATATCCAGAAAAGACTAAAGTTGCTTTTAAAACAGATATTAATAACCAAGTAATATCAACGATACAACTTAAACCATTATCAGCATGTGAAGGTACTACTTTTATCATCCCAATTCGAATTGATTCTGATGAAAGAAAAAGAAATTTAGACATGGTACTAAATGAATTATCCAAAATACAGAATACGAGGATCATTATTACCGAAGGAGATTGTACTCCTCGATACATCCCGCCTCAAATAGCCAATGTCACATATCAATTCGTTAAAGATACCAACCCAGTATTTCATCGAACCAAATATTTAAATCTAATGTTAAGAATTGCACAAACAGAAATTATCGGAATCTGGGACGCGGATGTTATAATCCCACAAAAGCAAATACTCATCGCAATCAATGCCATTCGTGAGTCAAAAGCTATTCTAAGTTTTCCATATGAGGGAAATTTTCATATGATCCCACCTCAAACAACTATCAACTTTATTACAAGCCGTTCTTTTAGTCTATTAAAAAAAGAATCTCAAAATCTATTACCTCAAGGTTTATATGCTGTAGGTGGAGCTCTATTTGTAAACAGGACGGCATATCTAAATATAGGAGGAGAAAATGAAAAATTCTATGGTTGGGGGCCGGAAGACGCAGAAAGGGTAAAACGAATAGAAATATTGGGATATCCTATATATCGGGCTAAAGGTAAATTATTTCATCTATACCATCCAAGAAATGAAAATTCACGGTTCTACAATGAGCAAATAGAAATACAAAACAGAAGTGAATTTTTAAAAATATCGAACATGACAAAGCAAGAATTATTACAATACATATCAACATGGAATAAAATAGCTAGAAATTATTAACTAAAACCAATGAAATATTAGTAAGAAAAGGTATAAATCATCATAAACAATACAACCTCAAATTTAAATATATAATAAATATTTCAGCATTGATAGTCCCCCAAATTTTTTTTTTGGGGGGGGGGGGGAGGACAATAAAGAAAGCTATAAAAAATTCAGACTACAACAAACACTTACATAAACAATTCACTTCTAAAATAAAAAATCCTAACAATCAAGCGCATAATTATCATATCCACTATAGATAGCTAAAAAACAATCTATATAAACAAAGTAAATCTCCCAACAAGCTCATAATTTTACAATCACTTTCTGTTATATTTCTCTTTTGCAATCTCACTACAATAGAACCTATTCATAAAATCATAAATAACCAACTCTTGTAAACGATTCCTAGAACAAAACAATCTATTCAGCATCATATGAATATAACTTGTAAATAAGTAAATTACATTCTCTTCCTTACTAATTTTCAAATAGAACAAATCTATCAAAGGTTTTAACTTTTTAGACCTTTCTTCAACATAACAACATAAGTCCGCAAATTTTCTATCATTAATTTCATCTCTTAATACAGATTCTACAACCTTCTTTTTAGAACGAAAAAGAGAATTCAACTGTTTCGAATTATACTCATTAAAACCAAACTCTTTCTTAAATGAGCCAGCCATCCGTTGGGTTAGATTCTGTTTTGAAATAGTATCCAACAACATATCTGTCATAAATTTATCTACCATTTTCAAAGCAATCATCCATCTGTAATTTTCATCTGAATAGCCATTGATTTTTCTAACAACAAACAAAGCGCATTCGCTATCTAAACAAAAAAACGACTCAGATATTTCAATCAATGAATTTCCATATCGTTCCAACTCACGATTATAAGTATCTAACTGGATCTTCCAAATCACTCCATCTTCTATCAAATTCGAAAATCGATTTGCAAATAAAGATAAAATTATTCCTACACAATCCTCTTTTTCAGCAAGCAACCTTAATCTCAAATGAAAATCTTCATCAACGTAACGAATAAAGAACCACTTTTTAATCAGTTTGTTTCTTTTGAGCTCTTTAATAAAGAGAAATAGACTATGCGACAACAATTTATCAGCTGTTTTAGCTCCTGTATATATTTTCACATATACCCATTCACTGCCTGGAATAAAAAGTCTTTGTACCATCAATATATTTAACTTTTATAAAATGCAACAATACATTCGTTTACATACACTCCATTTTCTCCTTTAACAACTGCATTTTCTGGCTCGAAAATGAATTCTTTTAAGCTAATAATATCACGGTGCTTTATTATCATAAAAAGTGATTTCACACTGACAAGATCACCCCAATCAATAAACAATTCATTGTCTCCATCTGGCATTACCACATAAACCGGAAGTGATATTTGTGTACGCCATCGTATAATTTCGTCTAACAATAAAGCCTCATCTGCTATTTTAAAAAGATATTTTATATCTACCACTTTTATATTCCAAGAAGCTAATGAAAGTATTGTATTTTTATATCTTACTCTTGGGCGAAAAGGCAGTTGTTTTTCTAAAATTCCCCAATTAAAAAACAAAGAATTACGGCCATAAGGATGCTGCATGTCACACAAAAAACGGTAAACAGGCATTGAATGACTCCGAAAATTGTGCGCATTTGTCAAACGGGGCACAATCTCTTTATTTAATCTTTTAGAGCGAAGATGCAACTTCCCATTTCTCACAGAAAGTAATAAATCTGACACATATAACATCTTATCTTTAGGTAAATCAGAGTCTGACATATAAGCCAATTCATACTCACGAATATGAGGACGCATCAAAATGTTTCCTGTCCTAGATTCCGGTAAATAAACTAGTTCAGCCAAAATACTATCAGGCGACAATTGTTGCTCCTCACAAGCAATATTTTTTACAAAGCCCTTTATTCTTTCATCAACATGAGCAAAACGAGACAAAAGAATGGCTCCACAACTACCTGAAAAGAAATTAGCCTGTATTAATAATCCATTTTTCTCTGAACGAATCATATTAAACATAGTATACATAGTAGATGGTAAATCATCCCAATTAGGAGTACCGTCAATGTCTTTATCTATAAGCACAATCTCTTTTCCACCATTCGTCAAAGTTTCTACCATCTTGCCAAGTAGCAATATCTCCAATGAGCTCATAGAAGCATTTCCTAAGGTATTTTTAAGGAATGGCAGTTCAAGTTCTTCTATCAAAGGAGCTTCATCACCATCCATACTTTTAGATGGATACCCTAAGCCCAACTCCGGATCTAATACTTCCATTAAAGGAACTTCTCTTTCTTCATATCTGTAAAAAAAGTCTTCTTGGAACTTCTTCAGCACCTCATTCTGACGTAAAGGAGTTAGTTTATTAAGAAACTCCATAGTTGATTTTAATTCTACAATTACTTTCTCTCCCAAGATAGACTGCGATAGATTCTTTACCATATCAACTTGGAAAAGATATTGTTTTTCATAAGGTACATTTATCAATTTTATATTATTAATAATCTCAGCATATGTGCTGATTTCCACACTCTCATTCAAATCCATTGAATCCAGTCGCCTTTTTAAACCTTTGAGGTTATTTAACAAGGAAACTTCGCAATTCGTTGATTCAAGTAGGCTAATAATACGTTTAAAATAGTCATCACCAGTTAATGATTGATATAGTTCCCCAACAAGTATTTGCGAATTAATCAACTCATGTACATAGTGCCGAGCCTCTTCATTTGTTATTTCATCACACACCAGACTCGCAATAAGTTCATTCAACTTAATTCCATTAGAAGATAATTTCAAGATTTTATTCAAATAAGAGGTACTATCTATTTCTTGCAATTGATATTTACGATTTCCATCCGTATGGAAACATTCTACATAACGATATTTATGCTTTAAACGATATAAACTATTATTAGGATAATAATAAATGCCTTCAGAAATAGAGCTGTGTCTCAGCAAAGTGTTATATAACAAAGACAAATAATACATATCCAATCTTGTTTTCCGTTTCAAAGAATTGTCTACTTGAATACTTGTCTCACTTCCAATCTCTCCTATACTACAGCCTGCAAATAAACCAAAAGGAGTACAACGAGTCATCATTCGACATAAATAACGTTCTATAGAATATCTGATCCGATTATATTCTTTCCCTTTATCGATACTACCATCCAACAACTTACATAATTCGTCATAAAGAATTGGCGATGCTAAATATATTGACTCCAAGACTAACTTGTCCTGTACTTTTACAATCCAATTATCCCTCACACAATCAAAATAGCATAAAGGAGTGCGCAACACAAAATTATTAAAACATCTATACATTTCAATCCAATAAAAGTAAATCTTCCCAAGACATATCCTGTTCTGATAAAAAGGATAATATAACCAAGCCTATGCCTGCAACACCATTCAATAAATCCAAAGATTTTTTTTCTCCGTCTGATTTATAACCAACAATACCATCCTCATACTTTGACATATTTAAAGTTTCACTTAACCAATATAATGAAGTTTCCCTAAAAATATCCAAATGAGTTTCTTGATACATTTTTTTAAAGATTAAGGCTATTCCAGCAGTACCATGACATATACTCGCATCAATTACATAGTTATCTTCTAAGTCTTTTCGATTTGCCGAAAACTTAAAAATCTCAATTGCCTTATTCCCTACAACAGTATTTTTTGTAACCTGAGAATATTTCCAAAGAGCTAAAGCAACACCTAAATCACCATAACACCAACCAAGTCGACTTTCAACGGGATATTGACGAAAAGTATATTGAGGTAAAGCAAAAGTAGGAAATAATGATATACTATTATTATTCTTTATTTCTTGAGACAGAATAAAC
This sequence comes from Bacteroides sp. NGMCC 1.200775, assembly GCF_040798045.1. Classification (NCBI taxonomy): domain Bacteria; kingdom Pseudomonadati; phylum Bacteroidota; class Bacteroidia; order Bacteroidales; family Bacteroidaceae; genus Bacteroides; species Bacteroides sp. NGMCC 1.200775. Next base: position 118,336 of record NZ_JASCQK010000009.1, read on the forward strand.
CATGTACTCTTTTCCAACAACTGAGAAATTACTGGATCACATATCCCCAACTTACACGCATTCGATAAAAACAGACTGGTTCCAGACATCCCATGAGCTAATCCAATATTATATTTATTACCAATTTTATATTCCCAGGTATATGTATCATTCACAATTATCTTACTATAATTCAATATTTCAACAACCTGCTTAAGCACTTCTAAAACACTTATTTTAGCCGATCTACGCAACAAATAATTAGACACTCCTATAGAGCCATGTAAAAAGTCAAAATAATTATTTGAAGATTCAAACAAAGCTTGTTCACACAAGTAATTATCAAATTTTTCAATTAATTCAATATTCTCTTGATCTATAAAACCTTCATTAACCAAATGCAAAACGGCACTACAAATTCCACTGATACCACCACAAAAAGCAGGATAAAAATAATCGTTCATACCATCTACAGAGCGAGATAAAAACTCCATAGCTTTATCTGCATATAATTCGTCTTCTTTATACTTTGAATAATGAAATAGAAGGACAGCTATCCCTGCATTACCTGTCAATAGTCCTGGGGATGTACAATGTTCGTCGTTAACATTAAGCAAATATTGAATTATATCATCAAGTTTTAATTGCAAAAGTCTAGTTAGTTCCACCTTTTGCGATAATAACAGCCCTTTCATACGCAACATCAATTCTATCTTTAATACTTTGAATACTAGGTTCTGCAATACAATCAATACGTACTCCAACTCGTTGAGTTGGAGAAAAATCCGGATAATAAATCCCTATCCCAGAATAAGTAGTTAGCACCTTTCCAGGAAATGTAAAAAGTGAAACATTGCCATCAGACCCCGAAGTTGAATTGCCAACCGTTATTGAACGTGGATTAACTTGTAAAGCCATCGTTAAATATTCAGAGAAACTTCGTGTCCATTCATTGACTAAAATTATAATTCGACCTTTATAATAGTTCTCACTACCTATTTTGCTGGAAGAAGATCGGTGATACCTCAACATACCTGGAAAACGAGTATCCGAATATGTTGAATAAGCAAAAAATGAGTTGGGAGGAACAAACATTTTAGTTAATGGCGAAATTATATCGGTATAAGGATAAGATCTCAAATCTAGAATAATGGCAGATGCAGTTTTAATGGCATCATAATTATCATAAATATTATCAACAGAAGCGGAACGTAAATTCAAATATGCAATACTATCATTTACCCAATGATACAATGGAAGCTTTTCATTATTCCTATCAATTAGTCTTTCTTTTTGAAATAAATCGTATGCAGAATAGTTGTCTGATTTAGTTCTTAAAGTCTCCCCATCTCTAAGCAACGTGAATACAGTAGCAGAATCATATTGAGACAAAATAGCATTACAAATAAACATTTGGTCAGACCAATAGTTTCCTCCACAAACAAATTCCTTTAGGCTATCAGCTAACTGATGAATATCCCGTCCGTCAACTTTCAAAACAATATCACCGATTTCAAAAGCACCTTTATCGTAAGCCGGAATCCGGATTTGATTGATTACAAATGTATCATTAATCAAACTCATTCTGAAATTAGGTCGATAGGGGCCAAATACAAGTCCATCAATTGTTGCCGGATAAGAAGCATGGGTGTCACGTAGCCGATTGGTTAATCGATATATTTCCAAATGATATTTCTTGGGCAAATCCGCTTTTTCGAAAAGTGGTATAGACTCATATAAGATTCGGTCCCAGTCACCCTCAATACTATTTTTATAAACATAAAAATAGTTTATCAAATTCCAATATTGAAAGAGTCCAACCAAACGCATATCTCTTTTAGGGAAAGAGGCATATTCCAATTCATCAATTAGGGCAATGTTACCGATAGATTTATTAAAAACAAAGCGATTTCTACGTCCGGAGTGAGAATAAAACATGGCTTCAAGTTTTTTCTTAATTCTATAATCGAGACATATAGTATCATCCATCCATTCGTTATTTATTAAGACATAATCATTTAAATCAGGATATGGATTTTTATTTTTCGATTGAGAAATCGCTGGGTATTCAATCAGACTATCCAATATTGCACAATATTTATCCTTAGAATCCGCCCTTTTCACCCTGGGAATATTAGCAAGTAACAGGCTATCCATTTGACTAACAGAAAGACGGGCATCTTCACGGTAATACTTTATAAATCCCCAAATTTTACACAAATAAAACAAGCGGGCATTAGCATCAAAGACTGTTGGCACAAAGCTATCTATTCTTTTTTTTTCTTTAAATATAGAATCAGTATATAAATTTATTTCCGAGCTAAACCTATAACAAAAATTCAACCATCGAACATATTTATAAATAGGAATTACAAGTAAACCTACCAATATTAGAATAAATACATATCTTTTCTTTATGTTTTTCATAATTCTAAGTAAAAGGAAAAATAAAAGTTCCTTAGAATAGACAACGGCCTACTCTAAGGAACTTTATTAAATACCATAACACCAACACCAAGAATCACTCTTACTTAGACAATTTGGACCATCATCATGACCAATAGTTGGAATATCACAATTTCCTCGTGTAAGGCAAGCAACTGTTTCAGTAGTTGGATTACCACATACGGTTGAAGTCGTATATCCTCCTTTTAAATCAGATAGATTTTGTTGATCCAATTTCGCGATCGTTTCTTTCTTCAATGTTAATTTCTTTAATTTTTTCATAAGTAAACAATACAAAATTACTCTTACTCTTTTAGCTTTTCAGATTCCGCTTCTATATCGTTTCATACCATAATAGACCCTTTCAATACTCATAAAGATGATATTTAATTCTATGTTTTAACACAAAAAAGTATAGTTATTCAGAAATCTAATGTATATATTTTCGTTCTCAAAGATATATTACAAATATCGACTAAATAAAAGTCATTAATATCATACATGTCATTAAAAGCAAAGCCAAAAGTTAAAATAGCACAATAAGGCATATTTAAACGCTTTCCAGAAAAGAATAGAAAACAGCCATCAGTAATAATCAAACAAACAGATTTCATATAGTCCCAGACTGTCATCCCAATTAACATTGTTAATGCTATTTTTTAGAGCATTCTATTCTCGGATGCAAAGAACAAGTCTTTTGCATTTAAAAGAGCTGTTCCTTATCATCAAAAGACTTGCTTTAACAGTGTGTTAAAACAGCTCTTCTAATCGCCCAAAACAAATAGAGTAAACTAACTGATTTTTAATATAATAGAGTTTTAAAAAACTCTATATTCTAATAAATTCGCAAACAGGACATAAAAGAGATACTCGCCAATTTAACAACTAAGAAAGGTGCTTAATCTGATGTATTTATTCGCAATACATGCCTATTTACTGCTATCTCATAATTAAGTAGTCTTTTGCCAGACCAGCCCATCATAGCTCCCCTTCAATTTTTTAACTTGTAAATGGCAATAATCGGATTGTCATCTTCTCCCATTTCATCAAGAAGACGCATTAATTCGACTTTCTTCTCCGGGAATTTAACTTTGGCATCTTTTATCGTTGCCTTCAGTTTATCTACCTGAACTACATCAATAATCGAATAAACATGTCGATCATCAATATAGCGGAATCCGCCCATATTAACACCACCGTCTATGTCATTTGTTATCCCGGGAGTATATAGTGCAAACCAACCACCTATCTTATCAGAAGATTGGCTCCAACTCTTCACATCTCCCGTTTGCTTATTGAAGAAACTATACCACCACCTTTTTCCATAAACATAAGTAAGCAACAAAAAATCTTTGGTCTCTGCGATAGCCATAGTTTTCTCGCCTGCTTTGCCGACTTATTTGATACTCGGAAACAGGTAACTTATACCGTCCCAAATTTAAATGATAACGGGGAAAGATGGAGTCCAGACTTACTCCATAGATTGTATCGTTAATTACAGAATAAGCATTATAGGAATTATCATAAAACCAATGCCGTGGTCTATCAATCATCACAAACTGAGGACAATTCGTATAAAAACTCGATCCGAGATAAGGGCTTTGATTTGTCACAACAGTACCATCAGCTCCTACAATACAAACAGTAGAAACATATTGAGGAAAGAGTTGACCTTCCGGTATAAAACCAGGATAACAAACAATGTTATTATTCAAAAGATCAAAATCAGCAGATGCACTCATCAATGCCTCAAAATCTTTGGACGGAACTATCTTTTGAATAAATTGATTATCATGTACCCGATATACAAAAAAACCACTACGATAAGCAGCTTTTACATATACAAGACTATCCGTAGCTGAAAAACCAAGTATTGTATTTGTTTCTCCCGGCCCTTGTCCCAACTTTCCGAGTGAACGAATATAAGTTCCATCTCTACTAAACATTTTTATTAAAGAATTCTCTCCATCACTCTTTACAAAAAGGAAGTGAGGAGTTAATTGTATTTTAGAAATATAGCCTATCAGCGATTGATCGGTTGTTTCAGGTTTAATATATTCCACATCCTCCATAAACAGACTCATCGACAGCTCTTCACCACAGTCGGAAAGATGATCAGCTAAATTGATTTCACGAAAGGCCTCTACGTGGAACTGCGTATCACTGGCAACAGATGATTGATCATTGTTCTTCCTGCTCTGGCAAGCAATAAAGATACAAAACAGACCTAATATACAACTCAAAGACTTATGCATATCATTAATTCATATCGTTTATGAAAAATCACTAATCAACATCGTAATCTAATCCTTCAAAACATGAACGCCCCAAACAGTACATTCTGCATCTTTATAAAAGAAATTTCTTCCAAGGTGTAAAATCCTTATCTGTCAAGAATCGATTTTAGCCTTTCTTTATCATAATGGCCAAACCATATTCTCTAACTTTGCATTGATTTTACTTATTTATATTTACAGATCATCAATATATCATTGTCATCTATACTCAATCGGGATGCAATATCCTTCAGCTCCCCCTTCAACCCGCCCGCTTGATATTGCTCAATAAGCCTTTCCGCCCCAAACATACTTATACCATAATTTTCTCTATCAGCAGACTGAAGCATCATAGTCGGCACAGGCCTTTCTATATCGGAGGAATAATTAGAATCATACATTCTCCATTCCGCAATCTTGCCTGTATGCCTGTTTAACACAAGCTCAGGAGCATCCGCCATAGGAGACATGGGAGCAGAAGGATTATAATACATCGGAATTATTCTAAAATACAAGTATGAATCGGTGTATAATTCACAAGCGACAATGACCGGTGAATCTGACGCATATACCGAAGGAGTCTGCACGGCGATAGGAACCAGCTTGTGATGACGATAGCTGTAAATAGTATCCAAAGCATAGTCGGCAATCAAGAAAGCATCTCCATTTTTTATCAACGGGGTTATGAGAAAAAGGACCTGATCTCTATAAGCACCTCCGGGAAACTTGACGATCTCTGTATGCACCTTCTCACTGATAGGTTTATCCACAGCAATCCCGATGGAAGACATCTCTCCGCTCTGTTTATCGATCAGATAGTAAGGATGCGTATCCACCTTTTTCTTTTTGCGAAAGTCATAAAACCGATTATAACCTATCAGATAATCCTTATCATAATTATACAGATCGATAAATGTGCAATCCTTCATAGGCAAAGCATGGCTACGTTTATACCGTCCATCAAAAGAATAAATATATATCTTTTTCCTGAACGAATCATAGATGTATATTTCTTGCATGCCAAAATCGGCATCCCATGCGGTTATAGAACTGTACTCTTCAGCAGATCCTCCTCGCCGGTTAAAAGTCCACAAGTACCTCCCTTTTCTATTAAAGAAAAAGATATTGCCATTATCAACACCACTTGCGACAGTTATATAATCATCTGAAATCCGAAAAGCGGAACAATCCGACGCAAGCAGTGAATTTCGTGTCGTTTCTAAAGGAACATACTCTACATCGGCAACATCATGTATATTCACTTTCTCAACAGGATATTCACAAGTAACATCTATGACACACAAAGAGGAATCCATGTCATTAGAAACCTTTTCTTTAGTATGAGAGCAACTACATGAAATGAGAAGCAGAAGCCATAAATAGATTTTATCCATAAACCTAAATTTTACAAGTATTATTATACTTACTGATTACATCCAAAGAATCTCAGGTTACATACCGTTATACCAGATCTTTCGTCTAAAATATATTCCGTTTCAGTCTTTCAATTTATAGAAAGCAATAATCGGATTGTCATCCTCTCCCATTTCATCAAGAAGCTTCAATAATTCGGCCTGCTTCTCAGGGAACTTGACCTTAGCTTCAGCGATGTTGCGCCTCACCTGATCCAAATTGTCCGGTGTGATTGCGAAGTAAAGACAGTTTTCGCCTACATTATAGAAGTCTTTGAACGATTGAGAACCGTCAACATCATTCGTTATTCCCTGTGCATCAAGTATGTACCAATGGACAGCTTTAAAAGGAGTTTGCTCCCAAGAATCGATCTTCTCCGTTTTTTTATCGTATCGGCTGAACCACATCTTTTTATTAAACCAAAAGCTAAAAAGAAGACATTCTTTAGTTTCATAAACACTTTTCATTAGAACAAAATCTCCCCAACCATAATCACGAGTAGGATCATATCTTCCGGAAGGCAATTTATATTTTCCAAGAGAAAGATGGTAACGGGGAAAAATAGAATCGCAAGTAATGCCGTAGATCGTATCATTAATAAACGAATAAACGTTACTTCTTCCACGATAGAGCCAAGATGGATCAGAAGATAATTGTACTATTTCCTTATCACCAGAAGATAAGTAAGGGATTTGCTCCATCAATGTCTCCCCTTTTCCATTCGCAACACAAGCGCTTATGAATGTCTTACTATTATCAGGCGAATAAACAGTACCGGGATAATAAACCAAACAATCTCCCACTACATCGATGGCCCTACTAAAAAAAACAGGCCATTTTAAAGGAATTTCCTTGACGAAGCTGTTATCCCGCATATCATAGACTGTCAGGCTACCATTACGGCTGAACGGATAAATAAATACCAAACTGTCACTGACTGTGAAAAAGTCAATATTAGCTATCTCTCCGGGGCCCTGACCTACACGACCGATTTTACGGATAAACTTTCCCGAAGTATCAAACATCATGACATGATTCTGATTTCTTGAATAAATAAAGACAAACTTCTCCGTCCGCTTTAGCTGCTTTATATCACCGACTAATATATTATTCTGCGTTTCCAGCTTCACATACTCTACATCTTTCACGATGTCACTCAGCAGTAAAGGCTTGCCACAATCTTTCAGGTTGTTAGCAAGATCAATGTCTTTAAAGGTTTCCTCAGCCGATAAAGCGTTATCATCCACCATATCTGGAGAAGAAGGCTTGCTGCCACAAGCAGCAAGAAAAAACAATACCAAAAACAATGCGATACAATCTAACTTCATAGGACGATAATTTATAGGTTACTAATAGTTGGATTTAAGTTTCCCAATCATAAGAATGTCATTATCATTTTCGTGTAAACTATTTCTTAGATTAGTGACTCGTTTACGTATTTCAGGCTTTAAATCAGTTTGGGCAAGAACTTTATCTAAAGCATCCATCAGTCCAAGAGGTTCGTAAGAGATACAGACATAACCGTTCTGCATTACCAAATAAGGATAAGATAAACCTAAAAGAGGATCAGTAAAGCGATCAATGCGCCGTACATTGCCATCTTTTTTCGAAACGCAAACATTAAATGTAGTCAGACGGACGGGAGAAGCACTTGAAGAAGTATTATTAGGATATAATGTAACACGTGCCCAATAGCTTTGGGGTATTTCATATAAAATAGTCGCAACTCTTCGATTTGCAGCAACAACATAATCTAATGTAAAACAAGGTATTATTATATTCCTTTTAGTATCATAATGATACAAGGTATCAGGACGAGTACGTAACCCCGGATCTTCAAATATTGAAAAAGAAATCGCATCCACATTCCGACATGCCACTAAGCCATTACTGTAATCTCCAATTAAACCGTAATGATTTACAGGAATCCGATGCACGATATCACCCTCCCTATTTTGCACCCAGCACACATTGTTACTAATTGCAAAATTGGAGTTCTCATTCTCAGAAAATGGCAAACCCACTACAGTTACATGCTTTTTATCATGGTCCATCCAAATACAAGGCTTATGTACTATTTCCTTGAAATGGATAGCTTCATCTGACAGATAATTCCCCTTCAGGTCATAAGTAAGTATTTTATTTGCTCTTCCTGCACCTAAGTAAATACGTTTTTGCTTTTCATCTATCATACAGGAATGTATCGTTTTGTACTCTCCAGGACCCTGTCCTATACCACCAATATCCGCCACGTATTGACCTTTACGCGTAAACAACTTAATAGGAGATATAGCGTCTGGATTCAGCAAGATATAATTATCTGTCACAAAGATCCCAAATGGATAAGTTTTAACAAGAGCCTCATCCCTATTCTCTAATTTAATGACTTCATATGACTCCACTAAATCACTCAAAGACATCACTGTCCCTTCTGCTTTCTCCACCATGTGCAAATCGACAGAACGGAAAGTAGAATCTTTTATTATATCCCCCTCTTTGGATACAGATGAAGAGCAGGAAGCAAACATTGCAACCGAAAAAAGAAAGAGAAGCGGATATAAAAGGTATCTTGTCTTCATATAAAAATAGATTTTGGCTGAAAGTAAAAAACTACTTTTCACAAAGCATACTACAAGATACGAATTATTCGTAGAATGTTATTCTATTAAGGATATGTTAAAAAGCATCTCCTTCAAAATTCTTCAGTCTTTCAATTTGTAAATGGCAATAATTGGATTATCATCCTCGTGGACATTTTGCACGATCTATCAATATCACATATACTTGAGAACCTTCAGTGGTTCGCCTGATAGCATTTAGAGATACAATCGAAATTTATAAATTACTTATAGTTATTGTTTCAGTTTTCCAATGATAAGAATGTCATTATCATTCTCGTGCAGACTATTTCGTAAATCGGTGGCCCGTTTACGTACGTCAGACTCCAAATCTGTTTGGGTAAGAACTTTATCTAAAGCATCCATCAGTTCAAGAGGATCATAAGAGATACAAATATATCCATTATTCATCATCAAAAAAAGATGAGATAAACCTAAAAGAGGATCAGTAAAGCGATCAATGCGCCGTACATTGCCATCTTTTTTCGAAACGCAAACATTAAAGGCTGGTAAACGAACAGAAGAAACACTTGAGGAAAGATTATTAGGATATAAAGTGACTTGCGCCCAATAACTCCTTGAAGTTTCATATAAAACAGTGCAAGCACTTTGATTTTCAGAAACAACATGATCTATTGTAAAGCATGGAGTTATTATATTCTTTACCGCATCATAGTGATACAAAGTATCAGGACGAGTACGCAACATGGGTACTTCAGAAATAGAAAAAGAAATCGCATCCACATTCCGACGTGCCACTAAAGCATTACTGTAATCTCCAATTAAACCGTAATGATTTACAGGAATCCGATGCACGATATCATCCTCCCTATTTTGCACCCAGCACACATTCTTACTAATTGCAAAGTTCGAGTTCACATTAGCAGAAAAGGGTAAAGTAACCACAACTACGTTTTTTTTATCATAGTCCACCCATATCTGAGACTTATGTACTATTTCCCCGAAACGAATAACCTCATCCGGCAGATAATTCCCCTTTAAATCATAGACAAGCACCTTGTCGGTTCTTCCCGGACCCAAATAAATACGGTTTTCTTTCTCATCCACCAACCATGAAAATAAATATAAATACTCTCCCGGACCTTGACCTACTCCGCCAATATCAGCCACATATCGTCCCTTGCGCGTAAATAGCTTAACAGGAGATACAACGTCAGCAGGTCGCAACAAGATATAATTATCCGTCACATATACACCATATGGATAGGTTTTAATAAGCGCCTCATCCCTATTGTCCAATCTAATGATTTCGTATGATTCCATTAAATCACCCAAAGACATCACTGTCCCTTTTGTCTTCTCTATTATACGCAAATCAACAGAACGAAAGGCGGAATCTTCTATTATATCCCTCTCTTTGGGTACAGATAAAGAGCAGGAAGCAAACATTGCAACCGAAAAAAGAAAGAGAAACGGATAAAAAAAATATCTTGCCTTCATATAAAATAGATTTTAGTTTAAAACAAAAACATACTGTTCTAAAAAGCATGCTGAAATATACGAACTATTCGTAGAGTGTTATTCTTTTAGGAACATGTTTATTAACACTATTAACAAGATTTTCAGGTGATGAATAGGGTGCGAACAGGTTCTTAACTTCCCGGATGTACGAAGTTAATATCCTCCCTGTACGAAGTTAACTTTAACACAATGTTAAAGTTAACTTCGTACAGGGAGGATATTAATAGCATATTCTGCTGGTTATTAATCTATTAGGAAAGAGATGTAATAAACAGATAAAATCTGTCGATCGTGTGAGACAGAGTGGAGTCGACGTAATACTTACTCTGATAAGTACAGAAGAATGATGATCACCGGAAAAGTTTATCGATCTCTTCTTCTTTTATGGTAGTCAACACCACACGACCATCCGGCGTATAGTTGGGCGAAGGACAGGCAAACAGATTATCGACCAAACTGACCATCTCTTCATTACTCAGCACCTGCCCATAGACAATGGCAGCCGCGCGGGCAAGGGTCAACGCAAGGATATCCTGAATTTCTTCTTTGACATCGTTGCCTTTCTCCATAGCGGTATGCAACATGCTGCGCACCAAATCGACCGGATTCAGTCCGTCGATGCCTGAAGGTACTCCGTTAATGGCATAACTGCCTCCACCAAGATCGCTGAGATCGAAACCTACCGCAGATAAATCGTCCATAATGTCTTGCAATACGGCTGCCTCAGAAGCCGGAAGTTGCAGAATTTCGGGGAAGAGAACGCCTTGTGAGAATCCCTGCTTCTGCTGAATCTGGGCACGATAACGGTCAAAGAGCACCCGAACATGGGCCCGGTGCTGATCGATCAGCATCAATCCGGACTTTACAGAAGTAAGAATGAAACGTCCCTTGAACTGCAAGTGCTGGGTCCCCTTCTCCATTATGGCCGACTCACCGGCATAAAGAGTTGCAGGAGCGGCTGTAACAATACTTTCCTCTTCAATTACCGCAAATTCTTCCGGTTCGGGATCGGGTTCGGCGAAAGGCTGATTCATCTTACTGGCTTTCTCAAGACCACCGTACAAATCTTCCCAGTCCACTTTCGGACGGGAGTAATTGCCACCGCCGGAAGAGGGCACCGAAGGTTTGAATGGATTGAAATCGGAATTGAAATGCACCTTAGGCGGCGCAGGAGGCAAGTTCTGTTCAAATGCAGGGATATCAGGCATGTCTTCCGTATCGAAATCGATAGAAGGGACGGCATTGAACTTGCCCAACGACTCTTTTACCGAGGCAGAAAGAATCTGCCAGATAGCCTGTTCGTTCTCAAATTTGATCTCTGTTTTGGTAGGATGGATATTGACATCGATGTTGGCAGGATCGACTTCAAAATAGATGAAATAAGAAATCTGTTCGCCTGCGGGAATCAACTGTTCGTAAGCATCCATCACCGCTTTATGGAAGTAAGGATGACGCATGTAACGGCCATTCACAAAGAAATACTGATGGGCACCTTTCTTACGGGCTGTTTCGGGCTTGGCCACATAACCTGAAACCTTCACCATCGTAGTGTTCACTTCCACACTGAGCAATTGCTGATTGAGCTTCTTACCAAAAATAGAAAGAATACGTTGCCGCAAATGGCAGGCGGGAAGATTGAACAGTTCGGAGTCATTGCTATACAGTGAGAAAGCAACCTCAGGATGTACCAGGGCAATACGTTCAAATTCGGCCAGAATATTACTCAACTCGGTAGAGTTGGCCTTCAGGAACTTACGCCGGGCAGGAATATTGAAAAAAAGGTTCTTAATGGAAAAGTTGCTTCCTTTGGGACAAGACACTGCTTCCTGACTCTCCACTTTGGAGCCCGCAATGATAATCCTGGTCCCTAACTCTTCGGATTCGGGACGAGTCTTCAGCTCTACCTGAGCAACGGCGGCAATGGAAGCCAGCGCTTCACCACGAAAGCCCATCGTGCGAAGAGCAAACAGATCGGATGCCTCGCGGATCTTTGAGGTGGCATGCCGCTCGAAAGAGAGGCGTGCATCGGTTTCGGACATTCCCTTACCGTCATCAATCACCTGTATACAGGTCTTGCCTGCATCGGTAACCAATACATGAATATTTTGTGCCTCAGCATCGATGGCATTCTCGACTAACTCTTTGATGACAGATGCCGGACGTTGTATCACCTCTCCGGCAGCTATCTGGTTGGCAACCGAATCGGGTAATAAATGAATGATATCGCTCATAATAGATTTAGCTTTGACTGATTAATTTATAGGACTTAGAAAGACCAGCTACCGGTCTGCAAATAATGCCATAGAAAAATAAGCAGGGCAATGATAGCCAGAATGACACCCAAATGAGCAGGCTTACGCCCACTCTCCTTACGACGCTTCAGATGTGTGGTGCCTTCGATGAACTTTCCGCGAATATCTTCCGGAGAAAATTCTTTTTCGGGTAACATTCCCAAATCACGCTTGGCATCTTCTTCCATTTTCGTCAATTTTTCTTTCCGCTCGTCCACATAGATATATTGATGATTGAATCCACGCGGCTTTCGTACATTGAACATTCCCATAGCTATTTCATATTAATTATTTCACGTTTAGGACCACTGATGACCTTGCGCTCTGTTTTACGTAAAGCCTCACCTGCCTTTTTCCCTCTCCAGTTGAAAATGTCTTCCTTATTCAAGGGACGGACATAATCAAACCAACTGAAAGTGGGCAATTTCATTTTGTCGGGCGGAATCTGATCCATTGGATAAAGCACGCAATTAGACTGAGGACTCATAACCATTTTTTTCATTTTTCTATCTCTAAGAAACAAATTAAGCAAACTTGTTTCAGAGGTATTCATACCAATCATCGTACTGTCCTTTTCCTCGGGATAATAAATTAATAGTACATTCCCTATCACATCTATTTTGCGTGCCTCACCCTCGGCAAAGTAGGCTTTGATCTCTTTTCCTGAGATCTGATTAAAATGAATGGAGTCTTTCTGTTCCACCGTGAGCGCCTGATTGATGATATGAGCCCAATCAATCGTACTGTCGTTCATATATACCTTAACCTCTTCTCCCAGCAGTTGTTGCCCTTCGTTCCAAATAATAGGATCGCGATACATGGTAAGGCAAGAGTCTTTCGTATTAAAGACCAAAGAATCGCAAACGCCTTGCAGATCAGCGCTGTACATACGTACCTTATGAAAAGCGCGCATCTCACGGAAAAGGGAGTCGGTGTCGAGATTATAGCTATTCATCAGTAACGTATCGGCATGCATAAAGAGGCTGTCACCCCGTGAATAATCCACGGCAACAGCTCGCTTGGTGGCAAGAGCATTCTGCTTCAACTCGTCATAATAACAATAATCACCGGTAAGCATGTTCTTATTGACAGTGTCGTTCATCTGGACATTATCGAACGCCTCACCATAACCCGCTTTACGGTCATAGAAAAGGCTGTCACCGGTCAACTTCTTACCTTCATTGGTCAAAACCGAACGGTCGAGCAGTTCGGCTTGTCCGGAAACGGTATTGTAAATGCCCCGCTCGGAATAGATATGGTTCTGATCGCTGACAATATTGGAGGGTCCCAGAATGGTGGCAATCTTAGTATTCGTACTATACTTCAGGGTGTCGGAAGTAAGCACGAAACGGGGATTCACGAGCTTGACATCATGGTTGAAAACAGAAAGTTTAGTGGCAGGACTGTACTCACCCCAGTCGGAAGTCAACACATTTTCTTCATCCATCAACGTACCCCCATCAAAATAGTAACCCAAATTGTACAAACGGTCATAATTCAGGCTGTCTGTCAACAAGGTAGTATTCCGGTTGATCATTTTCACATTCTCACGCAGTTGCGCTATCTGAGTCATGCCGTCATAAAACAAATAGTCACCATAGATGAAAAGAGTATCTCCCTGCTCCATACGCACATTGCTGAATGCTTCGAATGAATTCGTTTTTTCGTAAATCAAGGCACTGTCACAATACATGTACATGCTGTCGTGACGCAACTTGACCGAGCCAATCAACACCTGTACATCAGGGCGGGCCAGTTTATCAGCTTGTCCCTGATCGGCATGGAGCAAGTCGACACGGGTCTTTTTATTTCCCGTTGGCTTTTCCGGTTCAGCCTTCTTCTCCTGTTGTGGCTTCTTGTCGTGCTGCGGTTTCTTGTCCTGGGCCACCAGAAAACATACGGCAAACAGGCATAGAATACCCGCTAAGAGAAATCTATGCCTGCCGTGGAATTTATGTTCTTTGTTTAATCTAAACATATCAAATCAGGATCAGTCTTTTTTAATCCAGCCCGGATATTTAAAGTCACAACGCTGCCATGCCGGATTAATACGCACATACGTATGTTTTTGTTTTTCAACAATCCATTTTTGCAACGCCTCTTCACGACGTTTGTCGAGCACAATCTCTTTCAGGTTCTGGTAGTCATCGGTGATAGTGGCCTTGTGTCCATTGATGCGTGCCTTCAGCTTAACAATAGCACAAACTTCCTTACCATCTTTGGGGTTGACCATAGTGAAGGCTTTGGAGATCTCACCGATATTCATCTTATCTACCACTTTAGCTATCTCCTGCGGCAAATCCTGCATCTCGAATTTAGCAGTCTGATTCATCGGATTCTGCATCAGACCGTGATTGTTGCGTGTGTCTTTATCCTGAGACAAAGCAGCGGCTGCCTGATCGAATGTAAACTTATCGCTACGAATATCGTTGGCAATGGAGTCAAGACGTGCATTGGCTTCATTCAACTCCTTATCCGATACTTTGGGCTTCAACAGGATATGACGGGTATTGATACGGTCGCCACGTTTCTCGATCAACTGGATGATATGGAAACCATACTCGGACTCTACGATCTTAGATATCTTCTTGGTGTCCTGCAAGTTGAAAGCGACATTAGCGTATTCGGGCACCATCTGACCTTTACCCATAAAACCGGTTTCACCACCTTTGATGGCAGAACCGCGGTCCTCGGAATACAACAGGGCAAGCGTAGAAAAATCACTTTCGCCTTTATTGATACGGTCGGTATATTCACGCAAGCGTCTTTTCACATCCTCTATTTCAGAGATGGGCACTTTAGGTTGCTGTGTGATGATCTGCACCTCTACCTGAGTAGGGACATAAGGGATACTGTCCTGAGGAAGATCCTTAAAGTAGCGGCGCACTTCGGCCGGAGTCACTTTGATATCACCTACCAGCTTCTGCTGCATTCTCTGTACAATCAATCCGTCACGGGCATTCTCGCGCATGGCTTCGCGGATCTGCGTAGAAGTCTTGTTAAACTCAGCTTCCATCCTTTCTCTGCTACCCAAAGCCTGAATATAGTTATTGATCTGATAATCGACACGCTGTATCACTTCCGATTCAGGAACTTCGATACTATCGAGCACAGCCTGGTGCATATAAAGTTTCTGTACCGCCAACTCTTCGGGAATCACACAATAAGGATCACCATCAAACTTACGCCCCTCATACAAAGCGGCCAGTCGTGCTTCTTCCACATCGGACTTCAGGATGGCTTCGTCACCAACGACCCAAACCACTTCGTCAATCACATTGTCCTGCGCATAGGATGCCACGTTAGCAACCAGTGCCAGGGCAAACATAACAACAAATTTAAAGTTCACAAACTTCTTCATTCTGTGTATTTAATAATTTATAATCTTCTTTCTTTTTACTGCACGTTCGTACAAGTCGTCCTTTACTTGTTTCATAAAATCAACCCGCTTGATATTGACAAGCATATCTTTAACTTTCGGTTGGGCAAACTCGTAAGGTTCCTGTTCGCCTGCCACACGAAAATCGCTGATATTCAGAAAATAGTAGAATGCCGTATCTTTCAGTTCGATATGACGGTTCTTATCCATATAGGCTTCCGGGGATTCCGCTTTCAACGGGATCATATCAAGTACATCGGCCACCCGCACCCATTTATCATAAAAATACTCATACTTCACAGCATTCTGCAAACTATACTTCTCCAAATGCTCAACGGCATCCTGAGTCTCCGTCTTATACCACTTACGGACATTTCCCAGTTGGGGAGCGGTAAGGGGAACCTTGATAAACAGACCTTTCATCAACGGACGGTCCAGTTTAAACAGTTCTTTGTTCTTTTCGTAATAGTCTGCTATTTCCTGTTCGGGGATCTCGCCCGACAATTTCTGGCTGATTAGTTCTTGTTGATAAGTATGCATGATCAATGCTTTCCGGTAATTTGCGACCAACTTATCGATTTCGCCGTTGTCAGGGATATTGCTTTGCGCCTGGTTAAACAACAAAACGTCTTCAACCCAGCTACGAATGTAGTGCTCGGCGAAAAGAAGACTGTCATCTTTCGACAAACCAGCGGGGAACACGGCCTGAAGGTCCTCTTTGTACAAAAAGTTTCCATCGACCTCTACCAAAGGAGTCTGTCCTTTGTGATCATGCTTGTCAGTACACGACACACAGAAAAGGAGAGAGATTAGCAGAAGGCCCGTTTTTCGCATTGTCAACTGAATTATACTTAATTTAAGGTACGAAGATAATACAATAATTCGTTGCTTCAGTGATTATTAACCGTTTTTAAAACCTCTTGGTTAATTTCAACCTTAGCGGAAGCCCTGAGACGCTCTGCCCAAAGTGCATCCAGATGATTCTGATAATCTTCGATCAAACGGGAAACAATCTCTTTGTAGGACTCCGGACCTTTCTTTTTCTCACCCAAAACAACGGTAAAAGGATAGGACTTTAATGGTTCGAAGTCTCCTTTTTTAAACACTAACTTATCGACAAAAACATTGTCACCTTCGGCAAAGGTCCCTTGTTCTATCCGGATGACAGCCGGTGAAGCAGAGGTATTAAATGTCAGGCGAATGGCATCTTTCCACTCTTCTTCCGGAAGTTTTTTCAGAAATTTACGGGCGCTCTTCAGCGTTTTCTTATGGGTTCCGTGCAACACCGCACCTCTGTAGCGGGGTGAATCCCAGTTGTAATCGGTCCGGTGCTCCTTGAAGAAGTTCTTCAGTGCAACAGAATCTGCCAGGCTGACCTGATGGGTTTCCCGGCGGGTAATAGCGGCCAGCAGCAAATGATCACGATGTTCTTGCAGTGTCCTGCGGAACTCAGGATGTTTCTGCTCAAGGCGACTGTTCTCATAATCGAGAATTGATTTTACCACAAAAGCATCCAACTGCCTCTTTGTCCCCATGGGATGGGCAGCGGCAAACCGCTCAAAGTCCTTCCCTGTAAAGTTTTTACCGTCCAGCGTAAAAAGAGTACGGGAGGTCTTGCCTTGAGAAAGCAACTCTTCCATCGCCGCTTTGTCCGGAGTATACCGATAGCTCTCCTTCAGTTTGTTTACCAGGATTTCGGTTCCTTTATCCGCACCCGGACGATGGGACAGTTTACGGATTAGTCTGTCCCGTATCTGTTCAAATGGAGGGAGTTCGCGTCTGCCCGTTACTTTGACGATATGAAGTCCTTTAGGAGTAAAAAACGGCTGGGAATATTCGCCATCCTTCAAAGAGAAAGCGACCTCCTCAAATTCCTGTGGTGTCTGCAACCAACTGATCCAGGATTCTGCCTTATCATCAGAATATTGGTCTACCAGAGTCTTGAAATCGGCATCGGGATTTGTCTTCAATACATTGTAAAGAGAATCCATTAAAGCCTGCGCCTCCCGCAAATGATGGGGCAGGGCCGTCTGGGGAAGATAACGGAAAATATGCATAACCCGGACCTCGCCGGCTATGGAGCGGCTCTTCATCTGATCGTAAAGCTTTCTGGCACAGGCTTCCTCTGCAGACGAATCTGTAAGATAGGATTTAGATAATGAACGATGGTAGTTGTCCATCTCCGCACGAAAGGCAGAGAGAGTATCCAACCCCGCTCTCTGTGCCGCGTGCAGTTTCAACTTCTTATCGACAAAGAGATCAACACAAACCTTCAAGGCTTCTTTCCCGGATACTCCCGAAGGCTTATTCCGATGATAGAAAGACTCAAACTCCGAGCGGGAAATGTCTTGTCCATTGATCCGCATCAACACAGGATCTTGCCGGGCATAGCCGGCAATAAACCCAAACAAACAGGTCAGTGCACCAACCAGAATCTTCTTCATACCATTCTACGTTGAGATATTCATATCGGAATAAAATAAATCGAGTTCACTACAAAGGACACGGATTAACACAGATTGATAATTTATCTCATTGATATTGAAGATTAAAAAGTTCTGTGTTAATCCATGTAATCTGTGGTGGAACAGCAACCAGACGGCAACGGCCAAACGCCCGATAAACAGGCTGTTATTCCGGACGACTGTAATTAGGCGATTCGCTTGTAATCGTCACATCGTGCGGATGGCTTTCCATTACTCCGGCATTGGTGATGCGAGTAAACTTGGCATCATGCAGTTTCTCGATATCAGGAGCACCGCAATATCCCATACCGGCACGCAAACCACCGGTCAGCTGATAAATCACTTCATATAAAGTTCCTTTATAAGGCACACGGGCAGCAATGCCTTCCGGAACCAACTTCTTCACATCCATCTCGCCACTTTGGAAATAGCGGTCTTTCGAACCATTTTCCATCGCTTCGAGAGAACCCATACCACGGTATGACTTAAACTTACGTCCATTGAAGATAATCGTCTCGCCCGGACTTTCTTCTGTACCGGCAACCAATGAACCGATCATCACACAGTATCCTCCGGCAGCCAGAGCTTTCACCACATCACCCGAATAGCGGAGTCCGCCATCGGCAATCAAAGGGATACCTGTACCTTTCAAGGCTTTGGCTACATCATAAACAGCCGAAAGTTGCGGTACGCCTACACCGGCAACCACACGTGTCGTACAAATGGAACCCGGGCCGATACCTACTTTTACACCGTCAGCCCCGGCTTCCACCAAGGCCTTGGCTGCATCGCCCGTAGCAATGTTACCAACCACAATATCAATATTGGGATAACGTTTTTTCGCTTCGCGCAAGGTGTCGATCACTCCCTTTGAGTGTCCGTGAGCCGTATCGATCACGATGGCATCCGCACCGGCATCCACCAACGCCTGCATACGGTCGAAAGTGTCGGCAGTCACACCTACACCGGCAGCTACACGCAGACGGCCTTTCGAATCTTTGCAAGCCATAGGTTTATCTTTGGCTTTTGTAATATCTTTGTAAGTAACCAGCCCGATCAGTTTTCCTTCTTTATCGACTACCGGCAGCTTCTCAATCTTATGGTGTTGCAGAATTTGCGCAGCTGCTTCCAGATCGGTAGACTGATTGGTGGTAACCAGATTTTCTTTTGTCATCACCTCGTCGATACGTTTATCCATGTTACGTTCGAAACGAAGGTCACGATTCGTTACAATACCAACCAAATATCTATTGTCATCCACTACCGGAATGCCGCCGATTTTGTATTCGGACATCAGGGCGAGAGCATCACGTACGGTAGACCCTTGCTTAATAGTCACAGGATCGTAAATCATACCGTTTTCAGCACGCTTCACAGTAGCCACCTGCTTAGCCTGTTCCTTAATGGACATATTCTTATGGATCACGCCAATTCCCCCCTCGCGCGCAATGGCAATGGCCATCTTGGCTTCGGTAACCGTGTCCATGGCGGCAGTTACAAACGGAATCTTTAACTCAATGTTTTTTGAAAACTTTGTCGAGAGATCGACAGTGCGTGGTAAAACTTCAGAATAAGCGGGGATCAACAATACGTCGTCATAAGTTAATCCATCCATTACAATCTTATCGGCAATAAATGACATAGGGCTATGCGTTTAAAAATTATTGCGTGCAAATATACAGTTTTTATTCAAGACTGCATAAGTACACGCAAGTTTTTTTTCGCTTTTTTAATTAGCCATTTCGGAGATAAACTTGATACGAACCAGACGGACTTCTTCTTCGGTAAATTCGTCCCCGAGTTCATCAAGAGCGTCGTCAATCTTATCTGTTGTCGACTCTTTGAAGTAATCGTAGATGTCGAGCATGTGATCTTCGTCCATGATCTCATCCAGGAAGTAGTCGATATTCAACTTAGTACCCGAATAAACGATCGCTTCCACTTCATCCAGCAATTCGCTGAACTCAATGCCCTTGGAAAGCGCGATATCATCCAGAGCCACTTTACGGTCGATGGCTTGAATAATGGCCACTTTCATCTTCGACTTGTTGGCGACAGTGCGTACCCGTAAGTCCTCCGGACGTTCAATCTCATTCTCTTCGCAATGTCTCTTAATCAGCTTGCAGAATTCTTCGCCGTAACGTTTGGCTTTTCCGGCACCTACGCCCGGGATATTCTGAAGTTCTTCGAGCGTCACAGGATAGATAGTAGCCATCGCTTCAAGAGAGGGATCCTGGAAAATCACGTAAGGAGGCACTTCCAGTTTCTTCGATAACTTTTTCCGGAGATCTTTCAGCATAGAATAAAGAACCGGATCGACTGCGCACGAACCTCCACCTCTTGCCGGTGTTTCTTCTTCCACTTCTTCAAAGTCATTGTCCTCGGTAATCTTGAATGACTTGGGATGTTTAAGGAATTTCTTTCCTGCATCGGTCACTTTCAGCAAACCGTAGTTTTCTACATCCTTACTCAGATAACCGGCTATCAACGCCTGACGAATCACGGCATTCCAGGTTTTGTCTTCTTCTCCCATTCCTGATCCGAACACTTCCAGATCTTCATGTAAGTGTGCCTGAACTTCAGACGTTTCGCGTCCCTGCAGGACATCAATAATATAATCTGCCTTAAAATTTTCTTTTACCGCTATGATTGTTTCGATCACAGCACACAATAATTCTTGAGCCTCCACTTGTTTTTTAGGGTTTAAACAGTTGTCACAATTTCCACAATTTTCTTCCGTGTACTCTTCGCCGAAATAATGTAGTAATGTCTTACGGCGGCAAACGGAAGATTCAGCATACGCAGCAGTTTCCAACAGAAGCTGCTTGCCAATTTCTTGTTCTGCCACAGGTTTGCCTTGCATGAACTTCTCGAGTTTCTGCAAGTCTTTGTTTGTATAAAAGGTAATGCACTGGCCTTCTCCGCCGTCTCTTCCGGCGCGGCCTGTTTCCTGGTAATACCCCTCCAGGCTCTTTGGTATATCATAGTGGATGACGTATCGCACATCGGGCTTATCAATTCCCATTCCAAATGCGATAGTAGCTACAATTACGTCGATCTTTTCCATCAGGAAATTGTCCTGATTCTGCGTTCGCGTTGCCGAATCCATACCTGCATGATATGCACGGGCATTGATCCCGTTGGCTTGAAGTATCTCAGCAAGCTCTTCTACCTTCTTCCGGCTCAGGCAATAAATGATGCCCGATTTTTCCGGATTGTTCTTGATGAACTTTATGATGTCCTTATCTACATTCTGAGTTTTAGGACGTACCTCGTAATACAGATTCGGACGGTTGAACGAAGACTTGAAGACGTGTGCATCCACCATTCCCAAGTTCTTCTGAATATCGTGCTGCACCTTCGGCGTGGCCGTTGCGGTCAGCGCAATAAGAGGTGCTTTTCCTATTTCATTAATAATCGGACGTATCCTGCGATATTCCGGGCGGAAGTCGTGTCCCCATTCGGAAATACAATGTGCTTCGTCGACAGCATAGAATGAAATCTTTACTGACCGCAGAAACTCCACATTCTCTTCTTTCGTCAACGACTCGGGAGCAACGTATAACAGTTTTGTTTTTCCGGCAAGAATGTCAGACCTCACCTGATCAATCGCACCCTTGTTCAAAGAAGAATTAATGAAATGAGCCACACCGTCTTCTTCACTGAAGTTGCGCATCGCATCTACCTGATTCTTCATCAGCGCGATCAGCGGAGAAATCACAATGGCCGTACCTTCCATTAATAAAGAAGGCAACTGATAGCACAGAGATTTTCCACCGCCGGTAGGCATCAGCACAAAGGTATCATTACCATCAAGCAAATTCTGGATGATCGGCTCCTGGTTCCCCTTGAAATTATCAAATCCGAAATACTTTTTCAGTTGGTCTGTCAAATTAATCTTCCCTGCCATCTTAATATAGGTTGTTTTATTCAGTTCATGGTTTAACTTAAAAACACTCGCTTTGCTTGGAAAGCGCTCTAACAAAGTTATAAACAACTTCTTAAATATCAAGCATAATCAGACTAATATTTTTCAAGAAAAAACGGACCTCACCTCCATTATTGCCCTTACCTTTTGATTTTAAGCAGTTTGCAATCTCGCAAGATTTGCTTTTTCGAGCTGATGCTTCGCATAATCCAGTGTCACTTCATATTCTTTCTGGTTTTCAGAAGGAATCTCGAACATGACATCCATCATAATTGTCTCCACGATAGAGCGCAATCCGCGGGCACCCAGTTTATACTCCACTGCCTTGTCGACGATATATTCGAAGACTTCGGGCTGGAAGATCAACTGCACACCATCCATTTCGAACAACTTGATGTATTGTTTGATAATGGAATTCTTGGGTTCGGTCAGAATGGCACGAAGTGCATTCCGGTCGAGCGGGTTCAGATAGGTCAGCACCGGCAAACGGCCGATAATCTCCGGAATCAGTCCGAATGACTTCAAATCCTGCGGTGCGATGTATTGCATCATGTTGTTTTTGTCGATAGTAGCCGTCTTACGGGAAGCATTGTATCCTACGACATGGGTGTTGAGACGCTGGGCAATCTTTTTCTCGATGCCGTCAAACGCTCCTCCACAGATGAAAAGGATGTTTTTCGTGTTTACGGGAATCATCTTCTGGTCGGGATGCTTACGTCCTCCCTGAGGCGGGACGTTGACCACAGAGCCTTCGAGCAGTTTAAGCAATCCCTGCTGTACGCCTTCACCGCTGACATCACGCGTGATGGAGGGGTTGTCTCCCTTACGGGCAATCTTGTCTATCTCGTCGATGAAGACAATGCCTTGTTCTGCCTCGGGCACATTGTAATCGGCCACCTGAAGCAGACGGGTGAGGATACTCTCGATATCTTCGCCTACATAACCGGCTTCGGTCAACACGGTCGCATCCACTATCGTAAAGGGTACATGCAACAGTTTGGCTATGGTACGCGCCAAAAGGGTTTTACCGGTTCCGGTGCTGCCCACCATAATGATGTTCGACTTTTCAATCTCCACATCATCACCGCTGTCTTTCTGCAACAGACGTTTGTAGTGGTTATATACCGATACGGCAAGAAAACGTTTGGCATCGTCCTGGCCAATCACGTACTGGTCGAGGAAATTCTTTATTTCTACCGGTTTGGGTAGTTCCTTTAAATTGAGTCGGGTAGCTCCCGCGCTCTGTTTGCCGGCTCCCATGGCTTCCTGAGTAATCTCATAAGCCTGGGTCGCACAGCTGTCGCAAATGTAGCCGTTCATCCCTGTAATCAGGAATCCGACTTCATTCTCCGAACGGCCGCAAAAGCTACACCTTTTTTTATTATTCTTTGATTCAGCCATGTTTATTTCTTAATCAACACTTCGTCAATCATACCATATTCTTTTGCTTCCTGGGCGGTCATCCAGTAATCACGGTCCGAATCGGCCCATACCTTGTCAAAAGAAGTACCCGAATGATCGGCAATAATGGTATAAAGTTCTTTCTTTAATTTTTGTATTTCGCGGGCAGTGATTTCAATATCCGAGGCTTGTCCCTGCGCGCCACCCATCGGCTGATGAATCATCACACGTGAGTGAGGCAGCGCCGAACGTTTGCCTTTGGCACCGGCCACCAACAGTACAGAAGCCATAGAAGCTGCCATACCGGTACAGATTGTAGCCACATCACTCGAGATGAACTGCATCGTATCATAAATACCCAGCCCGGCATAAACCGATCCGCCCGGAGAGTTGATATAGATTGAGATATCTTTACCCGGATCTACCGAATCAAGATACAGCAACTGTGCTTGCAGCGTATTGGCCGTATAGTCATCAATCTGTGTACCGAGGAAGATAATGCGGTCCATCATCAGACGTGAGAACACGTCGAGCTGAGTGACATTCAGTTGTCTTTCTTCCAGAATATAGGGATTCAAATACCCGGCTTGCGATTTAATCACATCGTCCAGCACCATTGCATTCATACCTAAATGCTTGGTTGCGTATTTTCTAAAATCATCCATTGTTTTACGTTCCTTTCTATTATTAATAATGTAACTGCAAAGAAACAAAAAAGAACACAGAGACACAAAAAAACACAGAGTTATAATTCTATAAAAACTCTGTGTTTCTGTGACTTTATGTCCTGTTCAAAAGAAGAGCTTATTCAAACATCTTATTGAATTCTTCCATTGAAACGGTTTTGTTCTCCAATGTAACCTTGCCTTTCAGTGCAGCGGCCAATTTGGTTTCTACTACGCGGTTCACCAAACCGTCGATGCTTTCTTTCTTTTTCAGCATCTCTTTTGCGTAGTTTTCGAGGATATCATCGGGTATAGTCAGCATACCGTATTGAGCAAACTGAGCTTTTGTAGCTTCTTTCGCCATGTTGATCACGTCGTCCTGCTCTACCTTGATATCATTTTCTTTCACCAACTGTTCCTTAATCAGGTGCCATGTCAGTTCTTCGATGCTCTTATCGTAGTTTTCGTTTACGAATTCTTCGCCTTTGTCTTTGTTGTTCATCAACATAACGCGTTTCAGCAGTGCATCCGGGAATTCCAGCTTACCTACTTTGTCTGCCAATACCTTGCGGACATCGATCAGGAATTTATAATCGCTATCGGCAACGAACTGGGCTGCGATGCTTTCTTTTACTTTAGCACGGAATTCTTCTTCTGTCTTCACTGCGTCTTTGCCGAATACCTGATCGAAGAGTTCCTGATTCAGTTCACCGTTTACGAAACGGGTCACTTCTTCTACCTGGAAGCTGAAGTTCGATTTTACTTCGGCAGCAGCTTCTTTGTCGATCTTCAGCAGTGATGCGATTTCAACAGCATTGCCTTCGTAAGCAGCATCCGGATTGAATACCAGTACGTCGTTTACTTTAGCGTTTGCGAAGATAGCCTTCTGCTCGTCGTTCTTCATGTACGAAGGCATCATTACAGCACCTTCTACCTGAATACCACCTTCTTTCGTGTTGCCTTCTTCATCAAGTTCGGCCAACAGACCTTTCAGCATATCGTTTTCTTCGTATGCCTCTACTTGTTCGTATTTTCCGTTACGTTGAGTATAAGCTTTAATCTGGTTTTCTACCATTTCGTCAGTTACCTCGATTGTATAGTAGTCTACCTTGTCCTGGCTGCTAACCTCAGCTTTGAACTCCGGAGCTAAAGCGATATCGAATACAAATTCAAATTCTTCCATTGTATCGAAATCGATATCCGGCTGCTTTTCTTCGTTAGGCATCGGTTCGCCAAGGATGTTTACGTTATTCTCCTTAATGTATTCGTATACTTTCTCAGAAAGCAATTTGTTCACCTCGTCGGCAATGACTGACTTACCATACATCTTCTTCACCAAGCTCATAGGAACCATGCCCGGACGGAATCCCGGAACCTGAGCTTTCTGACGGATGTTCTTCAACGATTTGTCTACCTGAGGCTGGTAGTCAGCTTTTTCAAGCTTCACGGTAAGCAATGCGCTTACTTTGTCAATGTTTTGTAATGAAACGTTCATTCTGACAATTATTTATTTGATTTATACTTTATTCTATACTCAAACGAGGGTGCAAAATTAGTGCTAATCTTTCAAATTTCAAAAAACATTGCAGAATTATTTCATTTGCAGAGAATCGCCATTTCGGACGAAAGCAGCCGGACATACGGCAGAAAAGACATTAATCCGTTTTCAAAAGAACCCGTTTTACTTTTTATTAACCAAAAAAGAAGAAAACAAAAAGACAGACCCGGACGGAAAAGTCCGGAACAGAGGCCGGCAAAGCAGTAAAGTTCAACACAACCGGATGTGGATAAGGAGGTCGGAAACCGGTTCATTGCTTACGGAGTGCTACCACAAATATCAATTATAGCAACAATCGGAGATTATACTGTCAAAAGGATCAAAAATCCTTCTTTCCGCTGACTCGGCTTTTCGTTTCTCCGCTCCATCCGGAGGAAATAGAGCTCCGGAAGGTGGCTTTTTGCCTCCCAAAGCCTGCCTCTTCCGGAAACAAAACCTGTGTTTTACTGAAAAGCAAGCTTCTTTTTGCGGAAAAGACGGGTACATTTGCCCCGAAAGACGTTAGCATTTCCGGAAAACGCTTACTTCTTTTCCGGATTTCTTTAAATGTTTTCCCCAATTGCATATATTGTTTCGGAAAAAGAAGCTTCCGAACTCTTTTTTCACTCTGGTTGCTCTCCGCGAAACGACGCGGCCGGACTATCGGAAGAACAAGTATTTGACATAAAAAAGTACATGATGCATCAAGAGGATATGTTTCTCTTTCAGTCTGTCCAGAAACCGGTCATCGGGTAAACAAAAAGATAATGGCTAAACTGGCTGGAAGACGTTTTTTCTGACCTAGACGAATGGTCCTCCGAAATAAACAAATATGAGAGGATACGATTGTCATTTTGACAAAATGCTATCAAACTTCCGCCACCTTCACCGTAACACCGGGAAGTCAGTATCTTCTTTACAACTTATGTTTTCCAACTTCATCCTAATATCTCTCCAATCCGTTAAATTTCATAGGTTTCGCACACAAAAAAAGAGAAAAAGTTATTGCAATTCCGGATTTTATGTGTTTCTTTGTTGCGGAAAGATGATCGATTAGTTTCTCGATTTCGATTACAAGGTTTTTACTCCCGTCGACAAGACGCTTTTGTAAACTCTCTGTTTCTTTAATCTTTTTATTATTAAATCATCTTCCGGAGAGTTTTTTATTTCATTTATTTTATTTTTATCATTTTCATTATGAACATTTATGTTGGAAACCTTAACTACCGTGTTAAGGAAGCAGATCTGCAACAAGTTATGGAAGACTACGGAAAAGTAACTTCTTGTAAAGTAATCATCGATCGCGAAACAGGCAGATCAAAAGGTTTTGGTTTCGTAGAAATGGATGACGATGCAGCTGCAACAAAAGCTATCGCAGAATTAAACGGAGCGGAATACGAAGGCCGTACTATGGTACTCAAAGAAGCCAGACCGAGAGATTAACGATAGGAGAAAGAATTAAAAAGAAACCTTTTACCAGAAGAACCGGTAAAAGGTTTTTTTTATGTATTCTATGTTCAAGCGGCTCCCCCCGATACACAGGAGAACGGAAACAGCAGACTAATCTTTCAACTGGAAGTCTTTGCGCCGCAAAACGAAACTGTTACTCAGATATTTCTCACGCACAATCTTATTCTCAGCCAACTCCTCAGGGGTACCCTGAAACAGAATTTTTCCTTCGAACAGCAGATAGGCACGATCGGTAATACTCAATGTTTCCTGTACGTTATGGTCGGTAATCAGGATACCGATGTTTTTATCTTTCAACTTCCATACAATCTGCTGGATATCTTCTACGGCAATCGGGTCTACCCCGGCAAAGGGTTCATCGAGCATGATGAATTTGGGGTCGATAGCCAGACAACGCGCGATCTCCGTACGGCGGCGCTCACCACCCGACAACTGGGTACCTTTATTCTTCCGCACTTTCTGCAAACGAAACTCGGCAATCAAACTTTCGAGCTTATCTTTCTGATAATCGAGAGGTTTATTAGTCATCTCAAGCACGGAAGCAATGTTGTCCTCCACCGTCATCTGGCGGAAGACCGAAGCCTCCTGAGCCAGATATCCGATACCGGTCTGGGCACGTTTATAAACAGGATATTTCGTTATTTCAAGATCGTCCAGGAAAATACGGCCTTCATTCGGGGTAATCAATCCTACGGTCATGTAGAACGAAGTGGTCTTACCGGCACCATTCGGCCCCAGCAAACCTACAATCTCACCCTGCTTCACATTGATGGAAACATGGCTCACTACCGTACGCTTACCGTACTTTTTCACCAAGTCTTCGGTACGAAGCACCATCTTGCTTTCTTTCATATCCTTTGTTATTTTGCGGCAAATGTAGCAAAAATAAGCCGAAAAAACGTACATTTGCAAACAAATATACGAGTTATGATTAAAGCATTAAGAACCGTCGGCAGATACATGATGCTTATGGGACGGACTTTTTCACGTCCCGAGCGCATGCGTATGTTCTTCCGGCAATATATCAAAGAGATAGAGCAACTGGGGGTAAACTCTATCGGCATCGTGCTGTTGATTTCATTCTTCATCGGCGCGGTGATTACCATCCAGATTAAACTAAACATCGAAAGCCCATGGATGCCCCGCTGGACGGTGGGATACGTCACTCGTGAGATTCTTTTGCTTGAGTTCTCCTCCTCCATCATGTGTCTGATCCTGGCCGGTAAAGTGGGATCGAACATCGCTTCCGAACTGGGTACAATGCGTGTGACACAGCAGATTGATGCACTCGAAATCATGGGAGTGAATTCCGCCAACTATCTGATATTACCCAAAATCACGGCAATGGTTACCATGATTCCTATTCTGGTGACCTTCAGCATCTTTGCAGGTATCATCGGAGCATTCGCCACCTGCTGGTTCGGCGGTATTATGACGGCCACCGACCTTGAATACGGACTCCAGTATATGTTTGTAGAATGGTTTGTGTGGTGCGGCATCATCAAGTCACTGTTTTTTGCCTTTATCATTGCCAGTGTATCCTCTTTTTTCGGCTATACCGTAGAGGGCGGCTCGATAGAAGTGGGAAAGGCATCTACCGATTCGGTGGTTTCCAGCAGCGTACTGATTTTGTTTGCCGACCTGGTATTAACTAAACTTTTAATGGGATGATCGAAGTAAAAGGACTCTATAAATCATTCGAAGGTAAAACGGTATTGCATAATATAGATGCCTCTTTCGAAAACGGAAAAACCAGCCTGATTATCGGTCAGAGCGGTTCGGGTAAGACGGTATTGATGAAGTGCATCGTCGGATTGCTGACACCGGAAAAGGGCGAAGTACTCTATGACGGACGCAACTTTCTGGCAATGGGTAAAAAAGAAAAGAAACATTTGCGACGCGAAATGGGAATGATTTTCCAAAGCGCGGCTTTGTTCGACTCCATGTCCGTTTTAGATAACGTAATGTTCCCTCTCAACATGTTCGGTACCGATACATTGCGCGAACAAACCAAACGGGCCATGTTCTGCCTCGATCGGGTCAACCTGACAGAAGCTAAAGATAAATTTCCCGGCGAAATCAGTGGCGGTATGCAGAAACGTGTAGCTATCGCACGGGCCATTGCGCTGAACCCGCAGTATCTCTTCTGCGATGAACCGAACTCAGGACTCGACCCGAAAACCTCTTTGGTAATAGACGACCTGATTCACGATATTACCCGGGAGTACAACATGACCACCATCATCAATACTCACGACATGAACTCGGTAATGGGTATTGGCGAAAAGATTATCTATATTTATCAGGGAACCAAAGAGTGGGAAGGTACGAAAGACGACATCTTCACTTCGACCAACGAACAGCTGAACAATTTCATTTTCGCTTCCGACCTGCTACGTAAAGTAAAGGATGTAGAAATACAAAACCTCGAAGGCTGATCTTCTCAACAGATTGAAATAGAAGGGCTCATGAATCATCGCAACTCATGAGCCCACTTTTTGTTATAAAAAAACCAGTTAATAGAATCGACATATATCATCACGACATATTGACTGTCCCAAAGTTCTCAATAAAACTTAAAAAGAGAATAATTCCAATTACACATCAAAGATAACAAAAAAAATGCAGCAAAACATCACCGAAAACCGTGACAAATTGAAATAAATAGAATCATCCAATCTCTATCCATCCTTTTGCCATAGCTTTCACTACCATATCGATAGCGTTCTTTGCACAAAACTTTTGTATTAGCCTTTTACGAAATGTTTCGACAGTATTTTCTGAAATCTTCAATTCAGCCGCAACTTCATGCGTATTACATCCCCTTGCGACAGCTTTCAGTACATCAAGCTCGCGCTTTGTGGGTATATCTTTAGGATGAATTTGTACAGGACTGAGGCTTAACCTCTGACGAATGGACTTAAACCGCGGACATGCATAAGAATCACCTGCAAGCACGCTCTTCACGGCATTTCCTATTTCCATAGCTTCGGATGATTTAAGGATCACGGCATTCACTTTCTGACGAATCAAACGGTTGATAATCCAGATTTCTTCATGCATAGTACTAATAATAATACGTGCACTCTCATTAATCTCACGAATCATATCAACCAAATCGAATCCTGATATATCGGGGAGGCTTACATCCAAAACATAGATGTCGTAGTCTCTCTCCCCAATCAATTCGGCAGCTCTCGTTCCCGAAGTCACCGCATCGGCAACTTTAACCCCCGGCACTAACTCAAGCATGCGTTGCATCCCTTCAAGAATCAGTGCATGATCGTCAACCAATAGTATTTCTGCCTTCGTTTCCATGTAGCCTCTGTCTGTATTTATGGTTTGTTTCTTTTTGCTCTGTACAAATATAAATAAAAAGAGTTATATAAGAAACAAAAAGAATCAATTATTTCAAAAATGATGGGCAAAAAGAAAGCCGGAATTATGATAATCCGGCTTTTACATTTATATATCAATACTATTCGACACAAAAATCACTTCTGTCTGATATAAATATTGATAGGCGTTCCACTCAGATCCCACTTTTCACGCATCTTGTTCTCCAGGAATCTTCTATAAGGCTCTTTCACGTACTGTGGAAGATTAGCAAAGAAGACAAACGAGGGTACCTGCGTATTAGGCAGCTGAGTAACGTACTTAATCTTGATATATTTTCCCTTAGTCGCAGGAGGCGGATAAGCTTCGATCAACGGAAGCATCTCTTCGTTCAGGCGAGCTGTCGGAATTTTAATCATACGGTTCTCGTAAACTTTACGTGCCTCTTCAAGCACCTTGAGAATTCTCTGTTTTGTCAATGCCGATGCAAACACAATAGGGAAATCAACAAAAGGAGCAAAACGTGAACGAATGGCTTCTTCAAAAGTCTTCATTACTTTATCAGTCTTGTTTTCTACAAGATCCCACTTATTCACGACTACCACTAACCCTTTTGAGTTTTTCTGAATCAACGAGAATATATTCAAATCCTGGCTTTCTATACCACGGGTCGCATCCACCATCAGAATACATACATCGGCCCCCTCTATGGCACGAATAGAACGGACAACCGAATAATATTCGAGATCCTCGTTTACCTTATTCTTTTTACGAATGCCGGCTGTATCTACCAGATAGAAATCGAAGCCAAACTTATTGTAACGAGTGTAAATAGAATCGCGGGTTGTTCCGGCTATTTCTGTAACAATATTACGTTCTTCCCCGATAAAAGCATTCACAATAGACGATTTACCGGCATTAGGACGTCCCACCACAGCGAAACGAGGGATGTCTTCATCCAGAATCTCATCGGATTCTTTCTTGAATTTACTAACAATCAAGTCCATCAGATCTCCTGTACCACTACCACTAATCGCAGAGATACAATAAGGATCGCCCAATCCCAACCGATAAAACTCAGGAGCATTGTATCGCAGCTCATGATTATCCGTCTTGTTGGCCACCATGATGACCGGACTTTTGGCACGGCGTAATATGGCAGCTACCTGCATATCCAAATCTGTCACTCCATTTGTCACATCCACCACAAACAGAATCACATCCGCTTCATCCACTGCCATCAATACCTGCTTGCGGATTTCCTCTTCGAATATATCGTCAGAGTTTACTACCCATCCACCGGTATCAACAACAGAAAACTCTCGCCCTAACCATTCGGATTTACCATACTGCCTATCACGGGTAGTACCCGCTTCATCGTTCACAATTGCCTGACGGGTTTTCGTCAAACGATTAAATAAGGTAGACTTGCCCACATTGGGTCGTCCTACGATTGCAACTAAATTTCCCATAGTTTACACACTTTATTTTTGCGACTATCACAGTCGTATGAATTTTCTTTTTTTAATCTAACTGATAACCAAAATTCCGCAATTCCTTGTCAGAGCTGCGCCAATCTTTGTCTACTTTCACATAGGTTTCCAGAAAAACAGTTTTTCCGAAAAAACGTTCCAGATCCCGCCGTGCCTCTGTAGCAACTTTCTTCAGGGCTTTACCCTGTTTTCCTATAATAATCCCTTTCTGAGAATCACGCTCTACATAAATCACGGCATGAATGTGTATCTTCTTCGCATCTTCTTTGAATTGCTCCACCACCACCTCTACCGAGTACGGAATCTCTTTATCATAGTACAACAGGATCTTCTCACGGATAATCTCGTTGACAAAGAAACGGGCCGGCTTATCAGTCCACTGGTCCTTATCAAAATAAGGAGGTGAGTCAGGCAAAAGTTCTTTGATCCGCTTCATCACATAGTCCACATTGAACTTTGTAGCTGCCGAAATCGGAATAATCTCAGCTTGTGGAAGCAACTCTTTCCAGTCTTCCACCAGCTTCACCAGCTTTTCCTGGTCAGTCAAGTCAATCTTGTTAATCAATAACAAAACCGGAGCAGTCTGCTGACGCACTTTCTGAATAAATTCATTATTCTTATCAGGAGTTTCAATCACGTCTGTCACATAAAGCAAGACATCTGCATCCGCTAATGCTGAAGTCGAAAAGTTCAGCATAGATTCCTGCAACTTATAATTAGGTTTCAACACCCCCGGAGTATCCGAAAAAACAATCTGCATATCATCCGTATTATAGATACCCATAATCCGGTGACGAGTAGTCTGCGCCTTAAACGTAGCAATTGAAATACGTTCGCCTACCAACACATTCATCAGTGTCGACTTACCCACATTGGGATTTCCTACTATATTCACAAAACCAGCTTTATGCATCGCCTTCCATTTATTGATTTAGACAAAAAAACGCATCGAATCGAAATAAGATGCGTTTTATGTGATTTATATTAGCAACTTTCGTTACTATTCTTTTTTCCCGTCGTAACCCCATTTCACATACACGGCACCCCAAGTAAATCCGGCACCAAACGCAGTGAAAATAATGTTATCGCCTTTCTTAAGTTTCTCTTCAAAATCCCAGATACACAATGGCAGCGTACCCGCACTCGTATTACCGTAATGCTGAATATCCACCAGAACTTTCTCCATCGGAACTTCCATGCGATGAGCTACCGCTTCGATGATGCGCATATTGGCTTGATGGGGAACAATCCAGTCAATGTTATCTTTTGTCAGCCCGTTCTTTTCTGCTATAGCTGCACTGACATCAGACATATTAGAGACAGCGTACTTGAACACAGTTCTACCTTCCTGATGAATATAATGCATTTTATTGTCAACCGTGAAATAAGAAGGAGGACAAACCGAACCACCCGCTTTCATGTGGAGGAAAGGCAATCCCTTACCATCAGTTCTCAATATAGCATCCATAATTCCCAAGTCTTCCGTGGTCGGTTCAAGCATAAAAGCTGCCGCTCCATCACCGAAGATAGGGCATGTTGCACGTTCTGTGTAATCCACCATTGATGACATTTTATCGGCACCAACAATGATTACTTTTTTATATCGTCCCGAACGAATAAAATTGGCAGCTGTTTCCATCAGATACAAGAATCCGCTACAAGCAGCCTGTAGATCGAAAGCAAAAGCATTTTTTAGTCCGAGTTTATCACAAAGAATAGAAGCTGTTGAGGGGAAATGATAGTCAGGAGTAGTAGTTGCAACGATAACTAAATCAATGTCATCAGGATTTGAACCCGTTTTTTTCATCAACTGTTTAGCTGCCTTACGGGCCATATACGAAGTACCTAATCCCTCTTCGTTCAGTATTCGTCTTTCTTTTACTCCGATACGAGTCATAATCCACTCGTCATTGGTATCCACCATCTTAGATATCTCGTCGTTTGTCAAGACATAATCAGGTACATATCCTCCGACTCCTGTGATTACTGCATTTATTTTTTCCATCAATTCTGTTTTAATTTAGCAATACATCTAATACTTAAAGCAGCCGGAGAGCATTGCTCTCTGGCTGTTTGATAAGTATAAGCTTATTCAGACTGCAATTATACAGCAGCTTCTTTTTCAATTGCCAACTTACCTCTGTAGTATCCGCAAGCGCCGCATACTGTGTGGTAAACATGCCATTCACCGCAGTTCGGGCAAATAGCCAATGTAGGAGCTACTGCTTTATCATGAGTTCTTCTCTTTGCAGTTCTTGTTTTTGATTGTCTTCTCTTAGGATGTGCCATTTTCTTTTAAACTTTAATTATTATCTAATATTTTTTTTAATTCATTCCAGCGCGGATCAATCTGTTCCTCCGCTTCATCTTCCACAACGATATCCTCACCAGCGCCAAAAGATTCTTCTGCATCGTCATCACCACTTGTTCTAAGATGCTTGTTCAGCTTACTGGTCACAGCTTTATTGCATTTACCGGGAGCATGCACATGCTTCATCGGGATAGCCAAAGCTATAAACTCGTACATAAACCAAGCTACATTGATCTCCCCTTCTTCCTCAGGGATCACAATCAGATTATCTCCCTCTTCAGCATATTCACGGCCAAATTTTACCATCAACTTATCTGAGGAAGTAACCGGCTGTTCCATCTCATCCAAACAACGGTCACATGGTACCCATACGATACCTTCTGTCTGGAAGCTCAATTCAAAAGCACGAGAGGTCTTTTTAACCGTCAACTCTACGTTGACTTTACCTTTCTGAACTTCAGGGCCATCAATATGAGCGAAAAAAAGATTGTCAAGTAGAAACTCATACTTACATGAGTCTGCTTGCATTCCTTTCAAATCAATTTTGTATTTATCAAACTTTCCCAAAGCTTCTTTTTTTTAATCGTTGCAAAGGTACAAAAAAAGCCCAAACGTTATGTACTACTTAACTAATTTTCATCTGAATCTTAAGTAGGTAGACATAATTCGGGCGACAAAGATACGAATAATAATCCTCATAACATACAAATTATCAGTAAATATTCGTATTTTAAGTAGTATTTTATTTATAAACGAGTGCATCAGTTCGGTTGTTATCCTCCCTCCTTCTTTTCCTACGTCTATAAACAAGTCATCCCCTCGTGTCTTCTGACCCGAGGGGATGAACTCTCTGAAAACGGCGACTACCTACTCTCCCACTGTTACGCAGTACCATCGGCGTGATCAGGCTTAACTTCTCTGTTCGGAATGGGAAGAGGTGGAACCCTGATGCTATAGTCACCTGAATAAGGC